>NZ_JACIAR010000041.1:0-1056 GCF_014194925.1 Rhizobium sp. BK491 | reverse complement strand
CTAGAGCGCGTCCATTGAACGCGGAATCGGATTGAGGATTCCGTTGTCCGTTGATTTCTGATTCCATTGTCCGACTGGTGATTTGGTCGGAGGCAATATGACCCGCGCTTTCAGCGATGATCTTCGCAGCCGCGTTCTGGCGGCGTCACATGATGGAATGTCGGCGCGATCGGCGGCGGCCCGGTTTGGGATCGGTGTGTCAACGGCCATCGCCTGGATTGCCAGCGCGCGGCAGGGCCAAATGACGCCGGCGAAGCAAGGACGGCGCGGCGGCTCACGCCTGGATGTCCACGAGGATTTTATCGTGGGTATGATCGAAGAGGAAAAAGACATCACCCTCAACGAGATGGTTCTGAGGTTGGCCGAAGAGAGGACAGTTTCCATCGGTCGCAGCGGTCTCGATGTCTGGCTGCGCAAGCGCGGCTGGACGTTCAAAAAAAGACCGCACATGCACTGGAGCAAGAACGCCCAGATCTCCTGAGGCGCCGTCGGGACTGGTTCGAGGGTCAACTCGATCTCGATCCCAACCGGCTTGTCTTCATCGATGAGACCGGCTTGAGCACCAAAATGTCCCGGATTCGCGGACGGTCTCTTTGCGGAGAACGTTGTCGTGCTGCGATCCCGCACGGCCATTGGAAGACGACGACCTTTACCGGTGCGTTGAGGCTGTCGGGGATGACTGCGCCTATGGTGCTCGACGGCGCAATGAATGGAATAGCGTTCCGAGCCTATGTCGAACAGGTTCTCGTACCAACACTGATACCCGGCGACATTATTGTAATGGACAACCTGCCTGCGCATAAAGCCGAAGGCGTGCGGCAAGCTATTGAAGTGGCCGGTTGCCAGCTACTCTACCTCCCACCCTATAGCCCGGACTTCAACCCCATCGAGAAGGCCTTCTCCAAGCTCAAAGCGCTCCTGCGAGCCAGAGCAAAGCGCACCGTCGAAGCACTATGGGACACAGTCGGCGAGATCGTTGCGCTCTTCAAACCCCAAGAATGCGCCAACTACTTCATGGCATGCGGATATGACCCCGAGTAAAATGGACGTGCTCTA
>NZ_JACIAR010000040.1:0-1189 GCF_014194925.1 Rhizobium sp. BK491 | reverse complement strand
CGCCAATCCCCATCGAACCGCCGAGATCCGCCGCGCGGCGCCGACACCGATGATAGCGCCCGTGATCGTATGGGTCGTCGAGACCGGGATGCCGAGCCATGTCGCGGCAAACAGTGTCAAAGCACCGCCCGTCTCGGCACAGAAACCCTGCATTGGATTGAGCCTCGTGATCTTCGAGCCCATCGTGTGCACGATCCGCCAACCGCCAAACAGTGTCCCGAGCGCCATCGCGGATTGACAGGATAACACCACCCACAGGGGCACGTGGAACTCCGCTCCGGTATGACCTTGCGAATAGAGCAGAACGGCGATGATGCCCATGGTCTTCTGGGCGTCGTTTCCGCCATGGCCGAGGGAGTAGAGAGAAGCGGAGACAAATTGCAGCACACGGAAGGTGCTGTCGACGGCGAAGGGCGTCTGGCGAATGAATATCCAAGTCACGCACAGCACGAGGAAAAGCGCGAGAACGAAGCCAAGTAGAGGAGACATGACGATGGCGCCGGCCGTCTTCAGCAAGCCCGACCAAACAATGGCGCCCATACCGATTTTAGCTAGGCCGGCGCCGACGAGGCCACCGACCAGTGCATGCGACGAACTTGATGGAATGCCGAAAACCCAGGTCACGATGTTCCAGACGATCGCCCCCATCAGGGCGGCGAAGATGACCTGCGGCGTGACGATATTGGGATCGATGATGCCGGTGCCGAGGGTTTCGGCAACGTGAAGCCCAAAGAACAGGAAGGCGATAAAATTGAAGAATGCAGCCCACAGCACGGCATATTGCGGCCGCAGGACCCGGGTCGAGACGATGGTCGCAATAGAATTGGCGGCATCGTGCAGTCCGTTCAAAAAGTCGAAGAACAAGGCCACCGCGATGAGACCCGCCAGCAGCGGAAAAGCGAGGGTGGCCTCCATCAGACGTTCTCGATCACAATGCCGCTGATTTCATTGGCGACATCTTCGAACCGGTCGACAACCTTCTCCAGCTCGCCATAAATCTCGCTGCCAATGATATAGGCCATCGGGTTCGTTGCGCCATGGCGGCGAAAGAGATCCTTCAGGCCCTGCTCATGGAGTTCATCAGAACGCTCTTCGACATCAACAATCTCTTCGGTGAGCGCGCTGAGGCGGGAGGAATTGGCGCTCATGCGATCGAGAAGAGGAATTGCATCAGCCACCAGTTTTGCCG
>NZ_JACIAR010000039.1:0-1414 GCF_014194925.1 Rhizobium sp. BK491 | reverse complement strand
CATTACAGTTGCACATTTATCCATGGTCTGAATCTATAGGTCTCCATGATTCGGAGGTCATGGATGATTGGTGCATCAATCGAGACGACGCTGGAGCTTTGGGCATCCTCGCTGCGCGAGGTGAAGGGTCGTATGAGCGGATTGTTTACGCAGGAGCGGGTTGCCGCATCGGCAAACCTTTTTCTGGACGGCTTGCTGGGTGACGAGCGGCGCAAGACGGGATGGATGCGCGCGGAAGCGGCTGGCGACCCCGGTCCGTGGCGGCAGCAGGCGATTTTGGGCCGGGGACACTGGGATGCGGATGCTTTGCGCGACATCGTTCGTGTCTATGCGCTGGAAACGCTGGCCGATGATGATGCGGTGTTGGTGATCGATGAAACTGGTTTTCTCAAGCAGGGCAAGGCGTCGTGCGGGGTCGGTCGGCAATATACTGGATCGGCGGGCAAGATCACCAATTGCCAGATCGGCGTGTTCGCATCCTATGTCTCCCGGCATGGCCATGCCTTCATCGACCGGGTGCTCTATCTGCCGAAAGCCTGGACAGATGACCGGGACCGTATGGCCAAAGCCCATGTGCCCGACAAAGTCGGCTTTCTGACCAAGCCGGCATTGGCGCTCACGATGATCGAGCAAGCGATCGCTTCGCAAGCACCGTTTTCCTGGGTGGCGGCCGACAGTGTTTATGGGGTGGGCGACATTGAGATGGCACTCAAGCGAGCCGCCAAGGGCTATGTACTGGGCGTGAACGCCAACCATCCCTTCAGCTCCTGGGGTAAATCGCTTGCTGTGGCCGGCACGGCGAAGGACATCGCCGAAGCCCTGCCTGAGAACGCCTGGAGACGCCTGTCGGCAGGCGACGGCACCAAAGGCGCACGGTTGCATGATTGGGTGTATCTTGAACTCGCCGATCTCGACGCCGATGTTTTCGACGCGGCATTCCCCGGTATCTGGACACGCGGGCTGCTGATCCGCCGCAACATCGCCGATGGCGATCTTGCTTTCTTCTCCACATGGTGCCCGGTTGGCACGTCCATGGAAAAGCTGGTGACGGTAGAAGGTCATCGTTGGGCAATCGAAGACAGCTTCGAGACCGCCAAGAACGAGCTCGGTCTCGATCACAATGAGACCCGATCATGGCATGGCTGGCATCGCCACGTCTCTCTCGTCATGCTCGCATTCGCTATGCTGGCGGTGATCCGGTACCGCGCCAACGACGCGACGCCCCAAAAAAGACCGAGGATGCCGACCATCAAGATCTGATCCGCTGGTCCGTCCAGGAGATCCGGCGCATCGCCACCAGGCTTGCCAAGCGCCGCATAAAGCCAGCCTACATCATCGCATGGTCATGCTGGAGACGCGCCCATCAGGCTGCCGCTCGACAAGCTCACCTGAAAACCAAAATGCAACTGTAATG
>NZ_JACIAR010000038.1:0-1611 GCF_014194925.1 Rhizobium sp. BK491 | reverse complement strand
CGGGCTGTGGTTCCGGCGCGGTCGTCTCGTCATCGTATCTCCTGTTCCCGGCATCTAAGCCGAACTCAGGCAGAAATTCCACTTATCCTAGCTGTGCAGATTTCCCGAGCCACCTCTCAACGTGTTTATTCCTTTGACGCGCGAGGAACTCAAGAACGGTGCCGACACTCCGCTGGAACTTGCAGCTAAAGCTGCACTAGCCCATTAGCCCGCTAATCGGCGGACATCTTTCTATCGCAGAACCCAACGGCCAAACCAGCCATACGGGTATGGGCCGGAAGGGGTCGGCATCGCTTAGCTTTACCACCATTCATTGGCCGTTCAGGTGCATGTGGCTAACTAGTTTTAGATGATATCCTTGCGGAAAGTTGGCGGCATGACGTTATTTTCAAGCACAGGACACCCGGACGCGGTTACTACACTCAAGTTCCAGCCAATCCGAATTAAATCGCTATTCAGTCTCGATTTGCTGCTCATCACGCTTTGGTCGGCCGTGGCAATTTTGGTGATTGGGTTCTTCATTTCCAACATCTACCGTAAAAGCGTTGAACGCGACTTTCATGATCTGCTACGAGCCGAGCTCTATAACGTCATCGATTCGGTAACGATAGGTGATGGGGGTGGGTTGGTAGGAAGCCCGCAGATCGGCGATCTTCGTTTCATGCAACCGAAGACGGGCTGGTACTGGATGGTTGAGCCGCTTGGCGGCTATACCGCGCCGCCGCTTGTCTCGTCATCTCTTGGTGCGTCGAACCTACCGGTAGTTTCCGAACTGGAAGCACCCCTCGATAGGAACTACGAGCGCTACTACAACGTCGCCGATGCCTTCGGAAACCGCGTGCCAGTGGTTGAAACGGAGGTGGTGCTCGATACGGGTGGCCGCGTCGCACGCTTTCGCGTTGCGGGAAACACCACTATAGTGGAGGAGGATGTCCGCAACTTTTCCAGTAGCCTTTATCTTGCGCTTGTTGGCTTCGTCCTAAGTATCTTGGTTGTCTACGCGCTTGCCCGCCAAACCCGACAAGTAGCCCCATAGCAATTATCGCAACATTTCCCCTGAGTTTATTGTGGCGGAGAATTAGCCCTTATCCGCAGGTGGAGGTCGCTTCGGGCCGAGAGGGGACGACCGCGGCGGCAGCTTCACGCCAAATTTATGGCGATGTCTTTTCGTTCGCGCCGTTTTTTGCTTCAGCCAGCCTTGCTTGGCGCACTCTACAGCCGGTCGAGCGAGAGGTACGAAAACGGCTCGCGAGCGCGAGTATTAATTATCGGATCAGGTTGACCCATTTTTCTATCTGGCCGTGATCCTACTCAGGCCGAACAAAATTATTTGCGGACACTTCGCTGCGTCGGATTTGGTGGGCCAACGCGAAATGAAAAAGTGGATCCATTCCTGCTGAAACTCAACAGGCGGCTTCATTGCGTACGCCGGGGTCGCGGTGAAGAGTGCACTGTTAATCCTTTGGGCCGGCGGGCTCGAAATCGTTCCGTTAAGCTGCGGGCGCGGCCAAAAGCGCGTAAGCGGCGTGCCGGTCGCACCTTGTCAGTGGATTTTAGATTTGATGGCGAGGTGGTAGCGCAGCCTTGAAGGGCACGGGAACTTTGTGCCCT
>NZ_JACIAR010000037.1:0-2008 GCF_014194925.1 Rhizobium sp. BK491 | reverse complement strand
GGTAATCGTCGACCCACCTGTTTCGGAACCGCCGATCAAGAAGGCCAGCCGTCCCGAGATCATCGTCGGGTCCGTCACCATTCGTCTGGAAGAAGGCGCGTCTGCCGCCCGGATCGCCGCTGTCGCGCGTGCCTGCGCGGTTCCGGCATGATCTTTCCGTCGAACCGCGTCCGGATCATGGTGGCGACAAAGCCCGTCGATTTCCGCAAGGGCCACGATGGCCTGGCGGCATTGGTCAAGAACGAACTGCACAAGGACCCTTTTACAGGGACGGTCTTCGTATTCCGGTCACGGAAAGCAGACCGGCTGAAGCTGATCTACTGGGATGGTAGCGGACTGGTGATGGCCTACAAGCGGCTGGAGGAGCACACCTTCACCTGGCCGGGCGTCAGGGACGGCCTGATGACCTTGGGCCACGCACAGTTCGAGGCGTTGTTTGCAGGCCTCGACTGGCGTCGTGTCCGTTCCATGGAAGCGAGACCGCCGGACGCCATCGAATAGATGCGGCACGATGACTCGGGCGGTAAATTCCGACGGCGAAGCGACGTTGGTTTTGATAGACTTTCATTATGTTGGACGCCGCCGATCTCCCAGACGACATTGCTGCCCTGAAGGCGATGCTGATCGCGGCGCAAGCGCGTGAAGTCCGCAAGGATGACCGGATCGAGCGGTTGGAGAAGCTGGTTGCAGCTTTCAAGCAAGCAGCATTCGGCCGTAAATCCGAGAAGGCCGATCCTGATCAATTCGATCTCGCATTGGAGGACCTGGAAACGGCCATTGCGGCCATCCATGCCGAAGATGAAGCCGATAACCCTTCAGGGAAGCCGCAGCCCAAACCCCGCGCCGCCAATCGTGGCTCTCTGCCCGCTCATCTTCCTCGTGTCGAGGAAATTATCGAACCGGAAAGCCTGATCTGCGCCTGCGGCGGCGGCCTGCATTGCATCGGCGAGGACGTCTCCGAGCGGCTGGATGTCATCCCGGTGCAATTCCGTGTCATCGTTACTCGTCGTCCTAAATATGCTTGCCGCTCCTGCACCGACGGCGTTGCCCAGGCTCCAGCGCCTGCACGATTGATCCAGGCCGGGTTGCCGACAGAGGCGACCATCGCCCATGTGCTGGTCTCCAAATACGCCGATCACATACCGCTTTATCGGCAGGCCCAGATCATGAGCCGTCAGGGTATCGATCTCGACCGCTCAACACTCGCCGATTGGGTCGGCCGAGCAGCATTCGAACTGCGCCCGGTCTTCGACGCTCTGATTGCCGATCTGAAGCGGTCGACGAAGCTGTTCATGGACGAGACCCGTGCGCCAGTCCTCGATCCTGGCTCTCGCAAAACCAAGACCGGGTACTTCTGGGCTCTGGCCCGTGATGACCGACCTTGGAGCGGGGGTGCTCCACCCGGTGTTGCCTTTACTTACGCTCCAGGCCGCAGCGGACAACATGCCGAGCGGATACTGCAGGGGTTACGGGCATTCTCCAGGTGGATGGCTACGCTGGATATAATCGGCTGATCGCGCCGGATCGGATCGGTCCCGACATCAAACTCGCCTACTGTTGGGCCCATGCACGTCGCAAACTGCTCGAGATCACGCGCAACGGATCCGCACCGATTGCCGAGGAAGGCGTGAGGCGGATCGGCGAACTCTATCGGATCGAGGCAGAGCTGCGTGGTCTCCCGGCAGAGGCTCGCTTAACGGCACGGCAGCTACGATCAGCGCCATTAATTGCGGACATGCGAACATGGCTCACTCAGCATCGTGCACGTGTCGCTGGCAAATCGCCTCTCGGCGAAGCGCTGGCCTATATCGCAAAATACTGGGATGGCCTTTGCGTCTATCTGACCGACGGTCGCATCGAGATCGACAACAACAGCGTCGAGCGAACCATTAGGCCGATTGCTCTCAATCGGAAGAACGCGCTCTTCGCCGGACATGACGCTGGAGCGGAGAACTGGGCGATCATCGCCTCGCTGATCGAGACATGCAAGCTCAATACCGTCGATCCG
>NZ_JACIAR010000036.1:0-2053 GCF_014194925.1 Rhizobium sp. BK491 | reverse complement strand
TCGTCAGGACCTGATGAACGAGAGCAGGTCGGGGTTGAGGACATCCGCGTGCGTGGTCAGCATGCCATGGGGATAGCCGGGGTAGGTTTTAAGCGACCCATTCTTGAGCAGGTCGACCGCGCGCGGAACTGAACTTGCGAATGGAACAACTTGATCTGCCTCGCCATGCATCACCAGCACCGGCACGGAGATCTTCTTGAGGTCGTCGGTGTAATCTTCGAGCCAGGAGGCGACCGTCGCGTAGTGGGCGAGGGCGCCGCCGGTCATGCCCTGACGCCACCAGTTCGCAATCACTGCCTCCGAAGGTTTGGCCCCATCCAGATTGTAGCCATAGAACGGATTCTCAGGAACGAAACGGAAGAACTCAGCTCGGTTGCCCAGCACGCCTGCACGGATCGCCTCGAACCATTCTGGCGGCTGACCGGACGGGTTGTCCTCGCTCCGGTACATGTTCGGTGTCAGTGAAGCCACCAGGACGGCCTTCGCGACGCGCTCCTGGTGGCGAGCAACATAGCGAGCCACCTCACCACCACCAGTCGAGTGGCCGATGTGGATCGCATCGCGCAGGTCGAGGTGCTCGGTCAGGGTCGCGAGGTCTGCAACCCAATGGTCCATGTCGTTGCCGGTGCCGGGCTGGTCGGACCGACCGTGGCCGCGCCGGTCGTGAGCGATTACCCGATAGCCGTGGCTAAGGAAGTAGGTCATCTGGGCATCCCAGTCGTCCGCCGACAGCGGCCAGCCATGGCTGAAAACGATCGGCTGGCCTGAGCCCCAGTCCTTGTAGAAGATGTTTACGCCGTCTGCGGTAGTGATTGTAGGCATCGAGTCGCTCCTTCTCCGATTGGACACAGTTGATTGGGAAATGCCTCCGTTGAGGCGCGTTTGATCATATCCCCAAATTGCGACGTCAACTAAATCCCCCCTTATATCAAAGACAAATACCTTGTATGTTCGAGCTATGCCTTAAAGGTATAGCGAGGACCGGATGGAACTGAGGCATTTGCGCTACTTCATTGCGGTTGCCGAGGAGGGAAGCCTACTGACCGCAGCCGAGCGACGGCTACATACTTCCCAACCGTCACTCAGCAGGCAAATTCGCGATCTGGAAAGCGAAATCGGCGTAAAACTGCTGGAGCGGCAGCCGCGTGGCGTGACGCTCACCGCCGCCGGTAAGGTGTTTCTGGATCACGCTCGGTTGGCACTTCTGCAAGTCGAGGCAGCGATCGAAGGCGCCCGACGGACGGCAGAGCCGAAAAGGCCCACAATCGCTATGGGGTTTCTAGTTGGGCTGGAGGTCACGTGGCTGCCTCACCTATTGCGCATGATCCGTGAGGAAGCGCCGGAGACCGAAGTCACGCTGTGCAGCCTATCCTCTCCAGAGCTTGCCCTTGCGTTAATGCGCGGGAGGTTGGACCTAGCCTTCCTTCGTCCCGAGAAACAGAGTTTGGGTCTATCCTTCAAATTGTTGGCGAAAGAGCCTCTGCTCGCCGTGCTGCCGGCGAGCCATCGCTTGGCATCGCGCAAAAAGATTCGGCCGGAAGATCTCGCCCGCGAAATTTACGTCAGTTCGGCGAGAACATCTCCGGTATTGCAAGCTGCGATCGAGGATTACGCATCGAGTGCGGGGATCGTGCTCAAGGCAAGATACGAAGGCGAGAATATATCGTCGGCAATGTCGCTCGTCGCGTCCACGGGGGGAATTACTCTTGTCCCGCTCTATGCGCAGAATATGCTGGCACCAAACGTCGTTGCCAGAGCACTGGAAGGTGTGCCGCCGACGGTTGATCTCACTCTGGGATACAACGAGGCAAATCCCTCTCCCTTGCTCCGCCGGCTTTTATTGCGTGCGGATGAATTGGTCGAAAACGTGCAAAATCAGAGTATCATCCGATACGCGGAGGCTCTGTCGTAAAATCACTAACTTGTCCAGCCGCGTCCCTCGCCAATACGCTCTACGGCAGAAGACTCGCCCGACGCCCGCGAGCCGTGTTGACGACTCTAGACCAACAGGTCGCCGCAAAGATCGGGAAGGCGCAAACGGAAATGCTGGCTG
>NZ_JACIAR010000035.1:0-2108 GCF_014194925.1 Rhizobium sp. BK491 | reverse complement strand
CGGTCGTTTCGGAGGGCGGATGACAGGGTTCATGGCTGATTGAGCCCCGTCTGCAACTGCCAGAGATGGGCGTAGAGCCCGTTCGTCCGGGCAAGCAGGCTGTCATGCGTGCCTTCTTCGACGATGCGGCCGTCCTTCATGCCGATGATGCGGTCGCAATGGCGGACTGTCGCCAGGCGATGGGCGATAATGATAACAGTCCTGCCCTTGACGATCTCGCGCATGTTGCCAAGGATGATACGCTCGCTCTCATAGTCGAGCGCGCTGGTGGCCTCATCGAGGATCAGCATTGGCGGATTGGTGGCAAGCGCCCGGGCGATCGCCAGACGTTGCCTCTGGCCGCCGGAGAGGTTGGCGCCGCGTTCCTCGATCAGGGTATCATAGCCTTTCGGCAGCTTGGCGATGAACTCGTCGGCGCCTGAAAGCCGCGCCATCTGCATGGCGGCCGCCCGCGACATCGACGGATTGACCAGGCAGATATTGTCGTGGATCGTCCGGTTGAACAGCATGTTCTCCTGCAGGACGACACCGATATTGGAGCGCAGCCAGGCGGGATCGACCTGGGCTATATCCTGGCCGTCGACGAAGACCTGACCGCGCGTTGGGATATAGAAGCGCTGCACCAGCTTCGTCAGCGTCGACTTGCCCGATCCGGACGGACCGACGATGCCGATCACTTCGCCAGGCCTGACGGAGAAGGAGATATCCCGCAACACCTCCGGGCCATCGGCGGTGTAGCGGAAGTTGACTTGCCTGAAGGAGATGGCGCCTCTCGGCTTCGGCAGGCTGACGGAGACTTCCGGCCGTGGCTCCGGTGGTGCGTTGAGGATGTCGGCAAGGCGGGCGACCGACACCTGCACCTGTTGGAAATCCTGCCAGAGCTGGGACAGGCGCAGGATCGGCTGCGAGACCTGGCCGGCGATCATGTTGAAGGCGACGAGCGCACCGACCGTCAGTTCGCCATTGATGACCGCCTGGGCGCCGAAGAGCAGCAGTGCTGCCGAGGTGATCTTGTTGACATACTGGATGGCATTCTGGCCCTTGGCGGCCAGCATGGTGGTGCCAAACGACGACTGCACGTAACCTGCCAGCCGCTCTTCCCATTGCGCTGATACTACCGGTTCGACCGCCGAAGCCTTCAAGGTCTGGACGCCGACGACTGTCTCGACGAGGAGCTGCTGGCTATAGGCGCCGCGCTCGAACTTCTCGTCGATCTTCTCCTTCAGGAACGGCCTGACCAGAAAGCCGATCGCCAGATAGAAGGGGATCGAGGCGACGACGATCCAGGCGAGCTTCGACGAATAGGAAAACAGCACGAAGATGAAGACGATGGTGAAGATGAGATCGAGACCGGAGAACAGCCCCTGCCCGGTCAGAAAATTGCGGATCGTCTCCAGCTCGCGCACGCGGGCAATCGTCTGGCCGGTCGCCCGCGTCTCGAAATAGGAAAGCGGCAGGTTCAGCATATGCCGGAACAGCCGCCGTCCGAGCTCGACATCGATGCGGTTGGTCGTATGCGACAGCGCATAGGTGCGAAGATACTGCAGGACCACATCGAACAGGCCGACGGCCGCGAGGCCGATGACAAGCACGATCAGCGTCGAATAGCTGCGATGGGCCAACACCTTGTCGACGACGACCTGGAAGAAGAGCGGCGTCACCAGCGCAAAAATCTGGACGATCAGCGAGGCAAGCAGCACATGAGCGAAGGCATGGCGATAGCGCCAGATCGACGGCAGGAACCAGCGGAAGCCGAAATTGCCGCGCGAGGCCCCGGGACCTGCCAATCGCCGCTGCAGCAGGATGAAATGCCCCGACGTTTCCGCAAGCAACTCATGAGCGCCGAGATTGCGGCTGGAGAAATCCGTGGGATCGATGACGCGCCAGGAACCATCGGCCCCAGCTCCCCCAAAGACGGCAAAGCGGCCGTCGGTCAGGCAGGCGACCGCCGGTGTCGGCAAGGTCGCCAGCCGCGCATCCGACTGGATCTCCAGATGCTTGGCCTTCAGTCCGACAAGCTTGGCCGCACGCAGCAGGTCACTGCGCCCCGCCGGCTTCGACAAAGCGAGATCGCGGGCCAGGACATCCGGGTTCGAGGCGATGCGGAA
>NZ_JACIAR010000034.1:0-3092 GCF_014194925.1 Rhizobium sp. BK491 | reverse complement strand
TGTAACCGCTGTTCCACCCCCACGTTGTCCTCGCCGCCCTGATCTGTGATCGCCTATCCATGGACGAGCAACGGGAGTTTCTCCATGGAGACTACATTGGAGGTTCTCACGACCAGGAAGTCTGGACGTGAGGTTCACCGGCACTGGCCGGACGAGGTGAAAGCGCAAATCGTTTCGGAGAGTCTTCGGCCCGGAGCGATGGTGAACGAAGTTGCCGAACGGCATGGCCTGAAGCCGAACCACCTCTCCACCTGGCGAACGATGGCGCGGCAAGGCAAGCTGGTTCTGCCTGCACCTGAGGATGCGGTGGAGTTCGCAACGGTAATCGTCGAACCACCTGTTTCGGAACCGCCGATCAAGAAGGCCAGCCGTCCCGAGATCATCGTCGGGTCCGTCACCATTCGGCTGGAAGAAGGTGCGTCTGTCGCCCGCATCGCCGCTGTCGCGCGTGCCTGCGCGGTTCCGGCATGATCTTTCCATCGAACCGCGTCCGGATCATGGTGGCGACAAAGCCGGTCGATTTCCGCAAGGGCCACGATGGATTGGCGGCACTGGTCAAGAACGAGCTGCACAAGGACCCTTTTACAGGGACGGTCTTCGTATTCCGATCCCGTAAGGCGGACCGGCTGAAGCTAATTTACTGGGATGGCAGCGGTCTGGTGATGGCCTATAAGCGGCTGGAAGAACACACCTTCACCTGGCCGGGCATCAAGGATGGGCTGATGACGCTGGGCCACGCGCAGTTCGAAGCGTTGTTCGCAGGCCTTGACTGGCGTCGGGTCCGGTCCGTGGAGGCGAGACCGCCGGATGCCATCGAATAGCTGCGGCACGATGACTCGGGCGGTGGATTCTTCCGGCGAAGCGTAACGGGGTTTGATAGACTTCGGGCATGTTGGATGCCACTGATCTTCCGGACGATATTGCTGCGCTGAAGGCCATGCTGATCGCGGCGCAAGCGCGTGAAGTTCGCAAGGATGACCGGATCGAGCGACTGGAGAAGCTGGTCGCAGCGTTCAAGCAGGCAGCCTTCGGCCGCAAATCTGAGAAGGCCGATCCTGAACAATTCGATCTCGCATTGGAGGACCTGGAAACGGCCATTGCTGCTATCCATGCCGAAGATGAAGCCGATAGCCCCTCGGGCAAGCCGCAGCCTAAACCCCGTGTCACCAATCGCGGCTCTCTGCCCGCTCATCTTCCTCGTGTTGAGGAAATCATCGAGCCGGAAAGCCTGATCTGCGCCTGTGGCGGCGGCCTGCATTGCATCGGCGAGGACGTCTCCGAGCGGCTGGATGTCATTCCGGCGCAATTCCGCGTTATTGCCACGCGTCGTCCCAAATATGCCTGCCGTGCATGTACCGACGGCGTTGCCCAGACTCCAGCACCAGCGCGATTGATCCAGGCCGGATTGCCGACAGAGGCGACCATCGCGCATGTGCTGGTTTCCAAGTACGCTGACCATCTGCCGCTTTACCGACAGGCCCAGATCATGAGCCGCCAGGGTCTCGATCTTGACCGTTCGACGCTCGCCGATTGGGTCGGCCGGGCGGCATTCGAACTTCGTCCGGTCTTCGACGCTCTGATCGCAGATTTGAAGCGCTCGACCAAGCTGTTCATGGACGAGACGCGTGCGCCGGTCCTCGATCCCGGTTCGCGCAAAGCCAAGACCGGATACTTCTGGGCTCTGGCCCGCGATGACCAACCGTGGGGCGGAGGTGCACCGCCAGGCGTAGCCTTTACCTACACTCCAGGGCGTGGCGGGCAACATGCCGAACGAATATTGCAAGGGTTTACGGGCGTCCTTCAGGTCGACGGCTACGCGGGATATAACCGGCTGATCGCAGCGGATCGTGTTGGTCCCGACATCCGGCTAGCCTATTGCTGGGTGCACGCGCGGCGCAAGCTAGTCGAGATCACTCGCACCGGCTCGACACCGATTGCAGAGGAAGGCGTGAAGCGGATCGGCGAACTCTATCGTATCGAAGCGGAGCTGCGCGGTCTCGACGCCGACGCTCGACTGGCCGGAAGGCAAACGCGGTCAGCACCTTTGATCGCGGACATGCGGACTTGGCTCACGCATCATCGTGCCCGCGTCGCTGGCAAATCGCCGCTTGGCGAAGCTCTGGCCTATATCGCCAAATACTGGGATGGGCTCTGCGTCTTCCTGACCGATGGTCGCGTCGAGATCGACAACAATTCCGTCGAACGAACCATCAGGCCGATAGCCCTCAATCGTAAGAATGCTCTGTTTGCTGGGCATGATGCGGGAGCGGAGAATTGGGCGACCATCGCCTCGCTGATCGAGACCTGCAAGCTCAATTCTGTTGATCCGTTTGCCTACCTGAGTGCCACGCTCACCGCCATCGTCAATGGTCACAGGCAGCTCCGAATCGAGGAACTTCTACCGTGGAATTATCCGGTGAAGAACGCATGCATAAGAACCGCAGTCGGTTCCTTGCGGTCATAATGCTGCGTGTCTGAGCGCGTTGCTAAACTCCTTCAGGTTGTTATGGTGAGACACCGCCGACTTTTGCATGGGGCAAGATATGATCTACGCAGATGTGCCGGGAGGAGATGAGTTGTTGGCGTGGTTCGGAGAGGTGCCAACTTTCCACGATGCCGAGATAATCAGTCTGTCTCTCAGCCGAATTGGAGCTAGCGAACTGAAGATACACGGCTGGATCATGACCGACGGGGTCGATCCGAATGGCTATATTGTGCTTGATAAGCACGCTGTTGTGACATTCAGCTTTGAAGGAATTATGGACCTTCAACTAGACGGCTTCAGCGGTCAGAATGTTATCGCAGGCCTCGTCCTTCAACGTGCAACGAACCGAGGCCGAACGGGCTACTATGCGATGCCGGAGGATGCTCTCGACATCGAGATCGAACTTCTACCTTGCTATGGATTGGACGGCTTCATTAGAGCAAAAAAAATTGCGATATCATTCGTTCCAGGCCGACCGGCCTAAAGCGTAATGACGCTTCCTTACGTCAGCAAAGGGCACAAAGTTCCCGTGCCCTTCAAGGCTGCGCTACCACCTCGCCATCAAATCTAAAATCCACTGACAAGGTGCGACCGGCACGCCGCTTAC
>NZ_JACIAR010000033.1:0-4209 GCF_014194925.1 Rhizobium sp. BK491 | reverse complement strand
CGTCAATCTCTAATCAGGTTGAGAGCCTGGCTGCCGCGTTCTGAGCAGCCGTGGCAATCGGGCGACGCGACTACCTCAAATTTTGCAACAGAACCCGCGTCGGGACGAAGCCGATCCTCATAGGAATCCGGTGCTCTGTCTTTACCATACAGATAATAATTTATAATATCGTTTAGGCTTAACTGGCTAGCTAATAGGCTCGTCATTGTTTATCTCCAAATTTATTGCTTGCTGCTATGTGTTTCAACGTCACGTCTCTTGCTATTAATTCCGCGGCAGTCAATGTTGTAAACAGCATTGTATGAGTATGATTTGCTCTGTTTAGTGGCTTCAAACCACACATATACATCTGTTGATCCTGCGCCGAAAAATAGCATCGCTATCAAGCCGAGCGCACCATTTGCCAAGTGCGTCTCGCAACAATTCGGATATGCTGCCCGAAATTCCTCAACGGTGTTTATGGTGTTCGGGACCAATTGCCTATCCTCGAGAATTGTGTCCCGAATGGCGATATCGATAAGCATTCCGCGCGTATTAAAGTTGAATTTGCTGTAGCAGAAGCCGATCGTATTCAAGGTCATGAATATAACCAGTGCGCCGATCAGCAATTTGCCGATTGATATGCCCTTGACCCAAGTCACGATCTGGGATCCTCGAATTCTGTTCGAGCCGCCCTCGAGATTGCCGCCTCGCCTATATGATCAGAAATCTCGACAAGCTTTACAGCGTCAGCTTCAGTGGGTAACTGACACGTGGGGTGAGAAAACTGCACGTTGTCACTTCCAGAATGCCAATCCAACGCCAGCATTACATTTTTATCCGTCGGCGAATTGGTCATCGGCTTCCGTCTCCAAAGAAATCAGCTGGTGTCAACATGTAGCGACGGTCGCCGATGCAATGACCTTGAAGCGCACAGTCGCGCTCTCGCCCCGACAAGAAGCAAGAGGGAACGCACACGGAGACGCCCAAAGCTGCCTGCGCTTCATAGGCGACCTACAATCCTGCGGATTAAATTCATATCGCGGAAGAGTCGAAAACCCTTACCAGCGAACGTCGCCCCAACGTTCACTACCAAGTCCCCAAATTGCGCCTCGCCACGCCAGCTTTCTAAAACCGACCATGACTATATTGCCCGTAGCACGAGTAATGGGGCCCCCGCAATTATGCTTAAGCGACAAGTTTGCAACTTTTTAATGAAATTTGCGAAGCGAATACTCAAAATATCCCCGGCCAAGCCTCTATGGGAGGACGCAAGAACATTGCCCCACAATAACAAGTTGCCCAAATAGAGACATCCTGCCGCGGTTGCTTGCCCACTTCGGGGCCAGAACAAGATTAGTGCGAAATCGTACGATAACTGAATTCGTGCGGATTTTCCGTAACTTACGGTCTGCGCTGAAACATGCAGCTTTAGGGTGGAATCCAATTTAGCGCACCGTTTACGGAACGAATGTCGATCGCCAGCATCGCTTTCCCGCCTAAGACCCAATGATCGTCATTCCCTCCCTGTTTTGGAGGTTGGTGGATAGCATAGGCGCTGTCCGTATCACCAACCAGGTGGAGTGCTCCCCATTTCACCGGACATGTCGGCTAGTTTGATTTAGCCCTGATGAACTGCCGAGGGGAAGCCATCTTGAGCGCGGAATGGGGGTGGATTTCGTTGTAGTCTTCGATCCATCCGTCGATGAGCCGGAGCGCCGTTTCGGCGTCTGGCAGAGCTGATATGCGCACGTAATCCCGTTTCAGGGTTTTGACGAATGCCTCTGACATTCCGTTCGACTGGGGGCTGGCGACGGGCGTGAAGCAGGGCGTCAGATTGAGCGCCTGGGCAAACAGCCGCGTGTCCCGCGCGGTATAGGCCGAACCATTGTCGGAGAGATGCTCGATAGCATGCGGGGCTCGGGTTGCGCCGAAGCGTTTCTCGACCGCCTCCAGCATCATGTCGCGCACGTCTGAGCCGGAGATGCCTGCATTGGCGACTGCCGCCCAGGCGATGATCTCGCGGTCGAAGGCGTCGATGATGAAGGCGAGACGAACGACGTCGCCATTCCAGCAGTTAAACTCCAGTCCATCCGAGCACCAGCGCAGGTTCGAGCGCATGACCATGACCTTGCCGTCATGGATTCGCCCCTTGCGAACGGCCGTATGCTTCTCCAGCAACATCGCGTGGTTGCCCATGATGCGATGAACCCGCTTGGCGTTGACGACAGGCTTATCGGCGGCTCGCCTTTCGCGGTTGAGGAGCGCGGCGATCCGCCGATAGCCATAAGTCGGCCTCTGGTCCACCAGCCTGCGGATGATGGGCAGAAGCTCCGCATCCTCAGCCTTTCGATACGACCCGCGCGGCTTTGATCTGCCTTTCAAACGCGCGACGAGGTTGGAGCGGGAGACGCCCAGCGTGTCTGCGACGGCTTTCATCGGGAACCGTCCTTCGGCAACAAGATCGGCCGCGATATCCGTTTTTTTGAGTCTGCTTTCGAAAGTGCTTCGCGGAGTATCTCGACCTCCATGGTCTTGCGTCCGAGCATGCGCTCCAACTCGCGGACGCGATCCTCCAGCTTCTTCACTTCCGAATTGCCCACAACCGGCTCGTCAGAATCCACGGCTGCAGTACCTCCCTCGCTCAGAAGCCTGCGCCACCGGTAAAGCAGATTGGGCGCAACGCCATGGCGGCGAGCGGTGGAAGATACCGTCTCGCCTGGTTCGAAACTCTGCTCAATGATCGTCAGCTTTTGCTCGGTTGTCCACCGCCTGCGGCGGACATCACCCGTCAGCAATTCAACGTGTCGATACTCGTTAGACATAAGCCTGTCCTCAAGTCTGTGCTTGAGCCTTTCTGCTTATGCCGACTGTCCGGTCGAAAGTGGGGGCAGTTCACCAGGAGAGTGACGATGACGCAGATGAAGTTCATTGGCCTCGACGTTCATAAGGAAACAGTCGCGGTCGCTATTGCCGATGCGACCCGCAACGGCGAGGTACGCTTTTACGGCACCATCCCAAATACAGCCGAATCCATCCGACGCCTCTTTGACAGGCTCCACCTCCCCGAAGTCGAACTCCACTTTTGCTATGAGGCTGGCGGATGCGGGTACGGGATCTACCGGCAACTTCGACAACTCGGCGCTTCTTGCGATGTG
Source organism: Rhizobium sp. BK491 (assembly GCF_014194925.1). Classification (NCBI taxonomy): domain Bacteria; kingdom Pseudomonadati; phylum Pseudomonadota; class Alphaproteobacteria; order Hyphomicrobiales; family Rhizobiaceae; genus Rhizobium; species Rhizobium sp. BK491. The sequence goes on along the minus strand of NZ_JACIAR010000033.1, from coordinate 1,072 downwards.
ATCGCTCCGTCAATGATGCCGAAGAAGCCAGGTGACCGGATCAAGAACGATAGGCGAGACGCCGTCACGCTCGCGCGGTTGCTGCGTGCCGGCGAACTAACAGCGATTTGGGTTCCAGATGAAAGCCATGAGGCGATGCGTGATCTGGTCAGAGCCCGCCGACAAGCGAAAGGTGATCTGGTGGCAGCCCGGCAGATGTTGCTGGGTTTCCTGCTGCGGCATGGAGGCAAATTTACTGGAAAGACGAATTGGACTCGCTCGCATTGGCGATGGATGGGAGAACAGTCTTTTGGCTCACCTCAGCAGCAGTTTGTGTTCGGTGAGGGGCGTCAGGCGCATTGAAGAGGCACAGGCCAGGTGCGAACGCTTGGACCAAATGCTTCAGGAAGCGATGGAAGGCTGGTCGATGGCGCCGCTTGTGAAGTCCCTGCAAGCCTTGCGTGGCGTCGGTCTTGTAATCGCAGCGACGCTTGTCACCGAGATCGGTGACCTTACTCGGTTCCAGACGCCAAAGCATCTTATGGGGTGGCTTGGACTGGTTCCCTCTGAGGCATCGAGCGGATCGCGAACGCGGCGCGGGGCGATTACGAAAACTGGCAATGCCGAGGCGCGCGCCATGCTTGTTGAAGCGGTCTGGTCCTATCGTTTGCCTGCTCGCGAGGCGCACCGGTATCGGATGAGGGTCGAGGACCTTCCGGAGGAGATCAAAGCTATCGGTTGGAAGGCCCAGGCCCGACTGTGTCAAAGGTATCGCCGGCTTTCGGCCGCAGGCAAGCCGCAACCGAAAATCATCACCGCTATAGCTCGCGAGTTGGCTGGTTTCGTTTGGGATGTGAGCCGTCACACCCCCTTTGCATAACAGAAACCAGGTGAAGAGACTTCGGGGAGACATCGCAACCTGACCGGCGTGCCGCGAAATCCAGGCATGATGGGAAATCCTCGCCGTACGTTGGAGCGAGCTTCGGCTTATGCCCGTCCTAGGCCGTGTCCCCATAACGGGGTTCATGTTGGTGCTGGTGTGTGATTCAATCTCCAGAAAAGGAGATTGCCATGCGCCGTCATGAATTGACCG
>NZ_JACIAR010000031.1:0-9466 GCF_014194925.1 Rhizobium sp. BK491 | reverse complement strand
CAACGCGCTGGCACCGATGATGGTGGCGGCATAATCGAGGCGGAAATCCACTTAACCAAACGCCCGAAACTGTTCAAACAAACCGAGCCACCTCTGTCTGCGCTTAACTGTTTGGCCAGCAACGTTCCGCATCACCCACGGGATCGGATAGATCTTCGCGCGCGAATATTCATGTTGAGGAACTATATTCCCGGGCGCGAGTTAGCAGGCATTGTCACGCAACATATGGAGGCAACCATGGCACCTCCAAAGGATACCAAGACACCACTCTCTCCACCGGAAGCTCGCCAGGGCGTACGTGGTTTTCCGGTTTTGATCGTATTGATTGCAGCGTTCATTCTGGCGGTAATCATCTGGGTGGGACTTGAGATATGGGGACATCATATCGACCCGAACAAGCCTCCAGCAACGATCTTCCCGCAAAGTTCATCCACCAGTAGCGGATCGCAGGGGGATGAGCATGCAGCGTTAGCTGCATAGCCGGTGATCAATCGGACCAGTCGCAACCCTTCGAGGTGATCTATGCGAAACACGCCTTCGTCGCATCCGGACGTCTCCGCCGCGGCGCAACCGGATCGGATGCCCTCTGTCGGCTCGAAACTTTCGAAGTCGCTGACCCTTGCGGCCATGAGTCTTGGCTATGGCGTCGTTCAGCTTGACGTCACTATCGTCAATACGGCCTTGAACAGTATCGGAACATCGCTCGGAGGTGGCGTCTCCGAACTGCAATGGGTTGTCAGCACCTACACAATCGTTTTCGCTGCATTCATCCTCACCGCGGGCGCCTTAGGCGATCGCATCGGAGCGAAAAAAGTCTTCATGGCCGGCTTTGCCGTCTTCACCGTCGCATCGGTAGCTTGCGCGCTCGCTCCGACGGCGCCACTCCTAGTCGCCGCAAGAGCGGTACAGGGGCTAGGTGCGGCCATTTTAGTCCCGAATTCGCTCGCGCTTTTGAGCCATGCCTATGCGGATGAAAAAGAACGCGGTCGCGCGGTCGGTATTTGGGCTGCCGGGGCGAGCCTTGCATTGACGGCCGGCCCTGTCATCGGCGGCGGGTTGATCTTGCTCGTAGGTTGGCGGTGGATCTTCCTGGTCAACCTGCCCATCGGCCTCGTTGGACTGTGGTTGACCTGGCGCTATGCCAGAGAGACTGCTCGGTCCTCCCAGCGCGAGATCGACTTGGCTGGCCAGATCGCGGCAATCGCCGCGCTGGGCTGTCTTGCGAGTGGTCTTATTGAAGGAGGTTCGATTGGTTGGCGCAGTCCTTTCGTTGTCGCGGGCTTCGTTTCAACGGCCGTACTGGTTATCCTGTTCGTCCTGCAGGAATTGCGCGCGTCGCAGCCGATGCTGCCGCTTTCGCTGTTCAAGCGCCGTATGTTCGCCTTGACGTCACTTGTTGGCCTGGCCGTCAATGTCGCGTTCTACGGGCTGATTTTTGTCTTCAGTCTGTATTTTCAGCGTCTCAATGGATTGTCGCCCTTTGCGACCGGTCTGGCATTCTTACCCATGATGGGTGCGGTCTTGCCGGCGAATCTGGGCGCGGCGCGCATATCCGAGGGTATCGGCGCCCCCGCGACAATCGCCGTAGGCGCGGCGACGGCTGGCTTCGCATGCCTGACACTGCTTGGTATCCAACACGGTACGATGTACTGGGCAACTTGCGCGCAATTGGTCGTCATTGGAACTGGTCTTGGGTTGCTGGTGCCGCCCCTTACATCCACTCTCTTGGGAAGCGTGGAAAAGGCGCGGTCGGGTATTGCCGCCGGGGTTCTCAATGCGACGCGGCAAACTGGCAGCGTGCTGGGCGTGGCGCTTTTCGGTTCGTTGATCGGTCGCCCGGACACTTTCATTCCGGGCATGCGTGTCGCGCTGATAATCTCCGCATGTCTACTGTTGGCGTCAGCAGCTGCAATTCTGTCCGCTCGTCTGTTCTATGGTAGGTAGCATCTGCAACGATGCGGCCTCGCAGGCGACATGGGAGATAAAAAACCAGCCCGCAATGGTAGCCAGAACTATGAAAGCGGCCATGCACCGATCTCCCTGGAACCTAAAGTTGGTCGACAATACTGTAGTGCGGAGCGTGCGGACCCAAAATTTGTAATGAAACATATTAGAATTGACGATGGTTCGTCGTCTCGTTGACGCTTGATGTCAAGAGAACCCGCCTTGAGTCCCGATTCTCGAAACTAAATGGAAAGTGACAGGAGGATGTCGATGCCGCCCTGGAAGTACGGGACGAAACCTTCGATATCGATCACTCCGGCGTCAGCCGCCTTTGCGCCACGCATATTGCCATTCCAAAGCGAGAGGTTTGAGGCCCACGGGACCGGCTGTAGGCGCATATAGAGTGCTCTTTTGAATTCAGCGAGCTCGTCCGCGGTCGGTGAACGCTGTGGTGGGTGCTTCGGTTTGGCGCCACGCGACAAGCGCTTGGCAATCAGCTCTAAATCAGCCTTCATTTCAACGGTCGACGCTGCCATCAAACTGCCCTTCCGAGCCGAAAATATATCGTATTACGATATATTTCCACATCATGATAGAACCGTTGTCGTCAGGCGATTTTGGCCTGCAGGCGTTGCAGGATCATGATGAGTTCGGGTGCCATTTCCCGTATTTCCTTCAGGTGCACAGCGCTGAGCCGCAGCAGGATGTCGTCTGCCTTCGCGGTCAACGTCAATGTCTGTCGTCGTTTGTCCTGCGGGTCCGAGTGTCGTGTCACCAAATCGGCGGCGCTCAATCGTCCAACGAGCTCGGTCGCCGTGTGGGGTGCAATCAGTAGACGGTTCGCCAGCAATCCGATGGTCATAGCATCATTGACCGGCTGCGCCTTAATCGCGAGCAAGGCCTGGTGCTGCTGGCTGGGAAGTCCTTCTTCCTGGGCAGCCGATGTGCTGAAATCCATAAATCTGCGCAACGTATAGCGTAAATTGGCAAGCGCTTCATAATCGCTGCCACTCAAAGTTTCTTTCGTCATCTTCACGATCTCAGTATTTGCGTCGCTCTAGCCAACCACATCTATGCCATCCAGGCGATTTACTCCAGCTTGCGCCGATCTTACAGGATACGCAGTGCCTCCATCAGCTCCGGGGCGATTTCCCTGATCTCGTGCAGATGTGCACCACTGAGTTTCGCGAGAATGAGCTCAGTCTTTTCCATCAATCTCACGATCTGACGCCGGCCATCGACCTTGCTTGATACACGCTCAATGTAGCCCGCGTCGGCGAGCCTGTTCACAAGCTCGGTCGCGGAATGTGGCGCAATCAGCAGCCGTTCGGCGAGCATCCCGACGGTCATCTCCTTTTCGGGCGGCAATTCTTTGATTGCTAGCAGCGCTTGATGTTGCTGTGGCGTCAGGCCGAGGTTCGATACTTCAGCGTTGCTGAACTCCGTAAATTTTCGCAGCGCATAGCGTAGGTTCGCAAGGGCCTCATAATCTCCCGGCGAAAGGGCATCCTCATTTGTTTTCGTGGTCATGCTGCAACTCCATCAGTCACAAAGATGTTGATTTATATCGTATCACGATATATCTGGGCCGCGATGAAAAAATGTGCCTCCGCTGGACAGCAGCGCGATTTGGAGACAACGCATTGAAAAGCCCGGAAAGCAGACCACACCATCGTCAACATGACTTCACCGGCGGCTTTGCCCGACGGGAGGCTGGCGACTTCACAACAGACAAGCGCGTGCTTTTATTGATCGGCATGGCGATTGTCGTCGGCACCGGCGGCGCGTTAGCGGCCTGGTTACTCGTCAATTTGATTTCGCTTGTGACAAACGTTGTGTGGTTCGGACACTTCAGCACGCAAGCGTCTTCACTCGCGAACGCACCGCGCTCGGCCTGGATGGTGGCGGCTCCCGTAATCGGTGGCCTCGTGATCGGCTTGTTGGCCCGGTTCGGCTCTGAAAAGATCCGCGGGCACGGTATTCCCGAGGCCATCGAAGCCATCCTGATCGGCGGCAGCCGGATGTCACCCAAGGTCGCGCTTCTGAAGCCGCTTTCATCGGCCATCTCCATTGGAACCGGCGGCCCTTTCGGCGCGGAAGGCCCGATCATCATGACCGGCGGCGCCATCGGCTCACTATTTGCGCAATGTTTCCACATGAGCGCAGCGGAACGCAAAACGCTGCTGGTTGCCGGTGCTGCGGCCGGTATGACAGCCATTTTCGGATCGCCGATCGCGGCGGTGATGCTGGCTGTCGAATTGTTGTTGTTCGAATGGAAGCCGCGCAGCTTCATTCCTGTCGCGGTGGCGGCTTGCGTCTCGATCTACTGGCGACCGCTTCTGTTCGGACAGGGCCTGCTCTTCCCGATCAATTTCCAGAGCCATCTTCCGTGGTGGAGCGCGTTTCTCTGCGTTGCGATGGGCATCATCTCCGGCCTGCAGTCCGGCCTGCTGACGACCTTACTTTACAAAATTGAGGATGCCTTCGAACGGTTGCCGATCCACTGGATGTGGTGGCCTGCGCTCGGTGGCTTGGTAGTAGGGCTTGGTGGGTTGATCGAACCGCGTGCGCTTGGCGTCGGCTATGATATCATCTCGGACCTGTTGGGCAGCCATATCGTAGCCAAAGCGGTCCTTGCGATCCTTCTCGTTAAGGCTGGGATCTGGCTGGTGGCTCTGTCCTCTGGAACTTCAGGTGGCGTGCTTGCGCCGCTCCTCATTCTCGGTGGTGCTCTCGGCTGGCTCATTGGACTCGTCTTTCCCGGAGATCCGGGCTTCTGGGCCTTGCTGGGCATGGCTGCCATGATGGGTGGTACGATGCGTGCGCCCTTAACAGGAACGTTCTTCGCGGTCGAGATCACCGGCGACATCAGCGCCCTTGTGCCGCTGCTTGCAGCGACGGTCACAGCCTACGCGGTCACCGTTCTGCTGCTCCGCCGTTCTATCCTTACCGAGAAGATCGCGCGCCGCGGCCAGCACATTACCCGCGAATACGGCATCGATCCCTTCGAACTGACACGCGCTGCGGATATCATGGTCCATCCGGTTGACACCTTGACCGGCTCCATGACGATCGGGGCCGCCTGCGACTTCTTCTCCTCCAGAGAGAAAACGCATCGGCTCTATCCTGTCGTCGAAAACAATGACAGGCTTTTGGGCGTTGTGTCGCGTGCTGACGTACTTCGCTGGCAGGGAGACAAAGAGCTTGCGGATCAAACTCTGGCAGACCGGGTTTCTGACGCATCAGGCCCAATTGGCCATCCGGATGACACGGTTGGATTCGTTGCAGATCTCATGCTCGCCGCAGAAACCGGACGAATCCCGATCGTGGATCGTCTTTCCGGAAAGCTTGTGGGTCTAATTGCCCGCAAGGATCTGCTGCGCCTTAGAAGCGCACTGAAATCCTCGGAACTGGAGCGCCGTCCTTACTTAGGTGCGCAGTCGGGAGGCACCACTGCGACGGAATGACATTGGAGGAACAGCGAGTATTCATAGAGGTAATGAGGTCGCCGTCGGCGGCCTCGCAGAGCTTCCAAGGTCAATGCAGGCGCCATTTCGCGGCAGAGTGATCCAAGCGTAGATGATGGAGTAGGCTGGTTAAACAATTCGCTATCTTTGTCGGCTAGTTTATTGAAAATTTACCATGCCGAGGAGGAGGCCGTAAATGAAGATCTCTATCAAGACAGGGCTGACATCACTTCTGGTCGTGCTTGCACTTGCCTTCTGCGGTAACGCGTTTGTGTCGTTGGTCGGGTTGAACGAAACAAACGTATCAACGATCTCCCTCGGCAGGGGTATGCTGCCGAGCGTTCGGACCATCGGCGACCTGGAGGCCGCGCTCACCGACAAACGCTTGGCCTATGCGCAACACATCCTATCGCTGACGCCAGAGGCCATAGCCAAGGCGGAGCAGCGCATCAATGACGTCAAGCAAACAGCCGCCCAGCAAATCGCGGCCTACCGTGCTCTCGCCGCGTCCGATATCGAACGGAAGCTGATTGACCAGATTGATGCGGGTGTTGCGACTTACGACACTCTCGCAGCGCCAATGATCGAACTATCGCGGCAAAACAAGAACGAGGAGGCGGCCGCCATCCTCAATGGGGGGATGCGGGATCAAGCCCTCAGAAACGGCGCGCTGCTCAAGCAACTCAAGGACGTCAATCTAGACGCCGCCAATCAAGTCGTTGACGGCGCTGCAAAGGCATTCTCATCGGCAATGGAAATCTCCATCGCGACCATCGTCGTTATTCTCGGGCTGAGCGGCTTTGGCATCTACTATGCGGTGAGGGTTGTCTCGCTGCCGCTGACCCGGATCACCGGCTCGATGAAGGATCTGGCGCAAGGGGCGCTTGATCGAGAAATCCCCTATCGGTCGCGTGCCGACGAAATCGGAAACATTGCAGCTGCGCTGGAAGTCTTCCGCGAAAGTGCGCTTGCCAATCAAAGATTGGAACGAGAAGTTGCCGCCCAGCGAGCGCTCTCCGAGCAGGAGCGCGACCGCGTGGCGCAGCTCGAAGGGGTGCGGGCCGAAGCTATGGCATACGCAACGGCGCAACTCGGGAAGGGCCTGCAACAACTGTCTCGTGGAGACCTAACCGGCCAAATCACCGAACCATTCGTCGCGGAACTCGAGAGCCTACGGGTGGATTTCAACAGCGCCACGACCCAGCTTGCTGAAACGCTGCGAGCGGTTGCCGATGCAACCAGCGCCATCGACGTCGGCACGAGCGAGATCAGCCAGGGCGCGCAGGATCTATCGAAGCGAACTGAACAGCAGGCAGCGTCGCTTGAGGAAACAGCTGCGGCCCTCGATGAAATCACCGTCAATGTATCGAACTCCTCAAAGAGAGCCGATGAGGCCCGAGCTGTGGCCGCCCACGCGAATGCCGGCGCGGCGCACTCGGGCGTTGTCGTGTCAAATGCCGTCAACGCAATGCAGAGGATCGAGCAGTCATCCAACCAGATCGCGAACATCATCGGTGTCATTGACGAGATCGCGTTCCAGACAAACCTCCTGGCGCTGAATGCTGGTGTAGAGGCCGCCCGAGCAGGGGAGGCGGGCAAGGGCTTTGCGGTTGTTGCGCAGGAGGTGCGTGAGCTTGCCCAACGTTCGGCACAGGCAGCAAAGGAGATCAAGGATCTCATACGCAGCTCGAGTGTGGAAGTGCAGAGCGGCGTCAAGCTTGTGAGCGAGACCGGCGAGGCGCTGAAGACCATCGAAGGCTATATTATTACTGTCAACCAGCATATGGACGCCATTGCTACCTCAGCGAAGGAGCAATCCGTAGGTCTTTCCGAGGTCAACATCGCCGTCAACCAAATGGACCAGGTAACGCAACAGAACGCCGCTATGGTTGAGCAAACAACCGCGGCAAGCGCGACGCTCGCTGACGAGGCAACCAGGCTGCGAGAGCTGATCAGTCAGTTCCAGCTCGGTGGCTCAAGAACGTCGCCGGAAGCGCCGCGCCGCAAACCTGCCGCTCTGGCGGTTGCCGCCATTGCTCTTCACAAGCCGACCATTTCTCCGGCACGCAAAATGGCCAACACTGTAGCCGTAGCCTTCGGCGCAAAGACAAGCGTGAGTGCCAGCAGCTGGGAAGAGTTTTGACGAAAGTCGGGGCTGATTCCTCAACGTTTGGAGTGCGAAACGGCGCTGGGAGTGGATCGCTCGGGGCGGAGCGCAAAGCGCTGATCTTTCGAAGTAATTTGAAAGAGAAAGTGGGGCACAAACGACATCGATGACCGCCCTTTGGCAGCTACCTTTGACATCAGCACCGCACCTTCCAGGAGTGGCATTTACGATCATAATACTACCTGCCGCTTGAGTGCGGCGATTTATTCTTAACGATCATTGTTGCGACTTGTGTTTGGTTTTCGCTGCCACGCGACTATGCCGGTCATGACAAGCAGCAATCAAATCGGCATCCGATATCCGTAGAATTCATGGTCCTCGTTGTAGCCACCCTGGCCGGCACCGAGATCAGAGAAGTCGTGGACGAACTCGATCGCCGTAACCCATTTGACCATCTTGAATCCCAACTCGTTCTCGCAGCGCAGCCGCAGCGGAGCCCCATGCAGGGCACTGAGCGGCGCGCCATTCATCTCGTAGGCAAGGATCGTGAGTGCATGGCGCATGTTCCTAATGCCATGGACATCATAATATCGACCGCCGTCGGCCCCATCGGCCAGGGAATAGAACACGGCGTAACGTGCTTCAGGCGTCGGCCTCACCAGATCGAGGATGTCGCGCATGGCAACGCCACCCCACTCGGCGACCCCCGACCAGCCTTGAATACAGAAATGTGTCGTGATTTGCTCCTGCTTCGCCATCGCTTTGAGGTCTGCCAGCGAGAACTCCCTTGGTTCCTCGACCAGGCCGCTAACCCGAAGTCTGTAACTGACAAAGTTCTCCGCCAGGAGATGATCAAATTCTTTGGAGTTCGGCATTTCTACTTTCGCGATTCGATTCTTCAGCGATCAGCAGGGTGCGTGCCGAGAAAGCAACTTCGATGTTGATTGGTGAAAGGAATGCCGATCATGCTATTTGATCGAGGGAAACAGATAACGCATCTGACGCTCGGAGGCCGAGGAATGCTGGTAGTCGATGACGTCTTACAAACTTTTATGGGGCTGGGCGCAGGTGAGCGTCTCATCTGGATCGACAGGTGGGCACGGATGTTCTTAGATTTTCCGTACGATCAGGCTGGCAACTGCGACAGCAATATCGTCCATATGCTACTTGATATCGGCCGAATGCTTCAGGTCATGCGTGAAGACCTTGCGACGATCGACGATCTGACCAATCGGGGCGTCATCACTCGCGTTTTAGACATAGTTTCTGTGATGCAGGCTGACGCCCCGGCCGGAATGATGCTCGCTCATTTCGGAGAGCGGGGATCGGCTATCGTTGCTTGTCACGGATCTTGGTTAAAATCTGATCTTCTAATATAGTGATGCGCTATATCCGGAGGTTTGCTGGCCCGTCAAAAACCTCGCCTTGCTATCTATATAGCTGCGGTGTTGCACGGCCAAGCCGCCGCCCAGACAAGCTACCGAGTAGCAAAGGCATCAAAGACAGACATCCGCTTACACGGCGATCGCTGCACCAACGCCTCATTGAACATCACGGCCTGACGATCGGCATCTTGAACGCGACAACGACAAGACCCGCCTTCCGCGATGGGACGCGGGCAGCCGGCTAGGGCATCAAACTCGTATGAATATGCCTCTATATTACGCTTCAGCCACTACCATATGAGTGATACTGCGCTTGTGCTTAGACTAGTCAGCCTATTCACAAAGCCATTACAGGATGATACTTTCAACTTGCGCAGGTTACTGAACTCCAGTTCGGCCCCGACTCGCGCGACAGTGCTACGTAGCCGCCCTGCCTGGCCCACCGGGCAGGGCATTCATTTCAGACTACTAGGACGCGGACTCATTAGCTGAAGCGATCCATATCCTCGTTGCGGCGAGTTTGAGGCCGGCAAGGTAGTTGTCCGCACGTCTGTCGTATCGTG
>NZ_JACIAR010000030.1:0-12146 GCF_014194925.1 Rhizobium sp. BK491 | reverse complement strand
GTCTCGTCATCGTATCTCCTGTTCCCGGCATCTAAGCCGAACTCAGGCAGAAATTCCACTTATCCTAGCTGTCCAGATTTCCCGAGCCACCTCTACCGCAGGTATTTCCATTGCGGTATCTACTGTGATGGTTGACGGCGAAACACGCAACTTTTTGTCTGTTAGTGGCCAATCGTGGAAAGGAAATGCGCCCACGGAGGTTGTAATAAACGGAGTCAACTACAGCGTCGTCACCGGAGACACTGGATCAGTGCCAAGCGCGACGATAGGGTCACTCTCCAATTTTAATCACGCCGAGCAAAAGCTTTTCATGAGGCTAGTGGTGAAACCAATCGAACATATTGATGAAATCGTCAGCGATGCATTCGGACTTGGGATCTCGAGCTTGTTTAGCGCGATCAAGTCCTGGAACCCAACTTTATCATTTGATGAGAACAAAGAGGCATTTTTCTGGTTGATCGAACGTCTGCTCCAAACTGGAAAGATCAAATTTATCGCTCCCGGAGCTGATTGCTACGTGTCACCCCAAAATCCTTACCCAAAACTCACGATTCAAGACAATGAAGCACATTGGCACGAGGCACCAGAGTCAATTGTTGCATACCTTCGCGTCCAATGGCCAGAGAACGCGTGCGATGAAAACGACTTGGATTTGTTGACCTACTTCTATAGCATCCCAGGAATCATTTGGATCGGTGAGAATGGAGCGCTTATCGCGTCTTAAGGGCTTAGGTGTTGGAATGCCGCTGTCCGAAAACGTCCTTGACTAGAAGGTCAGGCTTAAAGCGGTGGGTTGAGGGTACATTTAAAAATCGGTCACCTTGGCTTCTGATTTGCGCCTCCAGATCAACTGCTAAGCTATGTCGGGCTCGAAGCTGATGAGGCGGATCAATTGTAAGCGCGTACCGGGGCCATCCTGGCCGTCCAGCCAGGTGACGAAAACATCTGTTTTCCGTGACATAGAAAATCGTGGGGCGGGACGGAAGAAGCGTTGCGTTGGAACTGCACGGAAGTCTACAAGCAAGAGCGGCAGGGGTGGAAAATCATTCAGACGCATTGGTCCTTTCAGGGCCCAAGGTGCGCTTCGCTGACAGGGCTCATTCATCGATGACGAACAAGGATATGGAACGCGACAAACTCTTCTTACTAAAACCCGGATTTCTGGATCCTGCTTATCCCGGGCAGAGTTTCTATTGCTGGCATTGTGCTCTGATCGAGGGAGTGCTCGCGTCCTTCCCCGAATTAGCCGCCCGTTTGGATGTCGAGCGGATCGCTTGGCCACGCCCAAGGCGGGCAGTTATAGATTGGGTTGGCGAAGAACATCAATCACTTCCACTCCTCCTGCTTGCGGACGGAGAGACTTCGGCTCATCAAACCGGCGAAGCCCGGGGGCGCGGTCACGATGCCTTTCGCTTCTTTTGCAACCGAATCGGTGAGATCAAGATCAACCTCGTCCTCATCAGACTGAAACTCTCTCCACGCCGCCCATGCCTTTTCATCTGTACGGTGCAGATCTACCTCGAGATAGGCCTCACGAATTCGCTTTATCAATTCATCTAATGCGCGGCGCATTTTCCGTCGGGCCTTGTCGATGTCGTCCCAGTCGTCCTGTTGTGCTTTGCGTAAAGGTGCATCCATCGGCTTTGAAACGTACTTCGTAGTTTGCGGTATGATGGTAGCGGTCATCGTGTGACATCGCGCGTCGCCAACCAGAAGAAAGCTTCCCGATCCGCGTTGCCTTCCAAGACGACGGAATAAATTTGTCCTTCTTTTGTTCTCTTTTCGCTTTCCAGAGCAATTCGGGTATGATACCCATTCTATTGGCTTGGCTGCAATGGCGATCTAGTGGAGTAATATGGTGAGACTTGTGACTACCGGCGCTGCCACGCAGTTGACTGGTCTATCCACCAATCAGCTGCGAGAGTGGACAAGCAGGCGAGCACTGATCCCGGCCGACGTTCTGCATCGCGGTCGAGGGTCACCGGCACAATATGGCTGGCAGACATTGCTTCTGCTGCGCATCGCAGCGGTTCTTAGAAGCCGATTCTGCTTGGAACTTCAGGCCCATCGCAAGATTTTCGCCGAAATGCGGAAGTCTTTTGGCAGCACCTCATTCCTCCGGCTTTGGGGCAGTTGCATCGTCATCTATGGGCCGGATCGGTGGCAGCTTACCGAAGTTGCTGCAAGTCATTTGAATGAAGACGACGGTATTATCCTTCATTTGGATAGTCACCTTAGAGTTCTGAGTGCGGAATTCGGGATGTCCTCGTCTGCGCCTGGCCAGCTCGAACTGTTCCCAGCTCGACTGGTTCGCCGCGAAAAAACGGCCAGCATCCTGACAGGGACAACTCTGACAAAACCATCTTCGAAGCGACGAAGCGCATGAGTTCCGCCGCATTCATTCGCGCCCTCCAGGCAACGGGATACCTGGGGCCGGAGCGTCAAGCCGCTCCCGGCTTGGTGACACCTGATAATCCAGAAGCGGCGCGCTTACGGGCGGCAATGAAGGATCAACGGATAGGGCTTGAGGCTGATGCTGTTTTCATCGCACAAAACAGCGCAACAGCCATATTCAAAGATGCCGGCGACAGCAGCCCGAACGAAAGCGATATCGCGGATTGGCATGAAGCGGCTTGGAATATTGGACTTGCACCGCTTCTCTGGATCATCACTCCGACCGAAGTTCGTCTCTATGATTGTTATGCTTCGCCGCGACACGGAATGGGTGGAAGCGCAGCTGCTGCGCCGCTTGAGCGATTCGATCTCGCGGCTGAGGATCGCCTACGCGCTCTTGATGACATGTGCGGTCGACTTGCCACTGAAACCGGCGTATTCTGGTCAAGTGCAATTGGCAAGAAAATTGACCGGCAGTACCGGGTCGACCGAGAGCTGCTTAGCGAAATAAACGCTCTCGAACAGGGATTGACAGAGCTGCCACCAGCGCACTCTGCGTCCCGGCTCGATGGTGCCGCTGAAATCGCCGCTGCGCGCGATCTGGCTCAACGCCTCATTGGTCGATGCATTTTTACATGGTATTTGCTCGATCGCGGCATTGCTCAGCCATTCCTGCCAGCCTCATTCCCGGCCGATCTTCCGGCAATTATGTCGACACCTGATAGCGCGTTCGAACTCTTCGACTGGCTACGCGAGACATTTAACGGTGACCTGTTCCCAATGGACGATCCAGGCGCTGAGCGTATGCGTCTTGGTAACGCGCATCTGTCGCTTATGCGGGATTTTATCGAAGGGCGCAGCCTAGTTCCGGAGAGTTACGGTCAGGGCCGCCTGTTTCGCTTCCGTTTCGATGCTATTCCAGTCGACCTAATCAGTTCGATCTATCAGCAGTTCGCGCGATCGAGCGCCGAAGAGAAGGCGCGTTTGCAAGGGTTACACTACACACCCGTCGAACTCGTGCATCTGACTTTAGACCCGATCTTCGAAAATTTGCCAGCGAACGCTCGCATCATTGATCCAACCTGTGGTTCGGGTGCATTTTTGGTCGAGGCGTTCCGCCGTCTTGTTTGGCGCCGCTGCGGCAATGAAAGGGCATCACGAGCTATCGTTCGCGATATTTTGTACCATCAACTGTTTGGCATCGATATTAACCCATCTGCGCTGGGGATCGCCGCTTTCAGTCTGTATCTGGCTGCTCTCGAATTTGACGAAGAACCGGTTAGCGACATCGGCGACCTGAAGTTCGATAAGCTGATCGGGACAACATTGTTTGAAGCCGATACCGTTGGGGGCGAATTACCGAACGTATTGCTTGCAAAGCCCTTCGATGCCGTGGTTGGAAACCCTCCCTGGACGTTCGACAAGAGTATGAGAGCAAAGCCCCGAAAGAAGGGCTCCGTTCACGCACTTCGCCCGCGGCGAAGCCCGGATTGGGCATTTTTGGATGTAGCCGCCGATCTTGCTGGCGAAGCGGGCCGCCTTGGCATGGTTATGAAGGCTTCTCCGTTTTTTTCTAAGGATGACCACGCCATCGAAGCTCGCGCCGCGCTTTTGGTGCGGCTGAAGCCGGCAGCCTTGGTCAACCTTTCTGCCCTGCGCAAAGAATATCTCTTCCCGGACGCAACTGGCCCAGCCCTCCTATTATTCGCTAGGTGCTCGTTGATGCCGACTGCCGACCAACTCCTTGTGGGATCCATTCCGTGGACCCCGGATTTCGTTCGCAATGGGCACTTCCAAGTGGGTCCGAGTGAACTGCGCACAGTCCCTCTCAAGCGAGTCCTTCGAACGCCTGCCATGCTGAAAGCCGCCACCTTCGGCACTGTTCGCGACAGTTGGCTGATTGAGCGGCTCGACCGTGAGTTTCCAACGCTTGAACAAATACTAGATAAGATCGGCATTGCTTCAACGGTTGGGCGAGGCCAAGGTTACCAGGTCGAGGGGAAGCTCAACCCACCACCGGAATATTTTTATAAACTTCCGACGTTGACACCTGACGACTACGCCCCGTTTAGGATCGACTTGACGTCGCTACCGTTATTCGATCAGCCGACACTACACCGCATCCGCAGCGAAACAATCTATCGTGGGCCGTTGCTCGTATGTCCGAAAGCAAGCTTCAAGGCAGGAGTCGAGGCTGGCCGGTATAGTGCTTCGCTTTCCTATGGGAACGTACTCTTCACCGAAAGCTTCTATGGAATCTCCTTAGCTGACCATGACCCGACGTTGGCGCCGATTATCTCCGGCATACTAAATTCATGCATCACCACATTTCAGCTTGCCTATGGGGGTGGCGCCTGGGGTCTGGAGCGATCAACCGTCGAGCCAAAGGACTTGCTTTCGCTGCGCGTGCCAGATCTGCAAAGGGTCGAAGCGGCTACTTTGCGGCGTGTTGCCGAAGCTGAGCAAACTGCCGCAGCCGATCCATCTTCAGAGGCCCTGAAGGCGCTCGACGAAGCGGTTGCTGAACTCTATGAATTCGATCGGTTCGAACTGGTTCTTGCGCGGGAGAGCATCGAGCGGGCGCGGATGTTAATCTTCGAGGGACGAAACCGGCGCAGGGCGTTTGTGAAGCCGCCCAATCCTGAGCCGTTGCATGCTTACGCGTCAGCTGTCGCGAGTGTCGTTGATGGTTATTTGCGGACACGGGGAACAAGACATCTGGAAGCGGCTGTCTTCTCAAAACCGCTGATTAGCGCGAATTGGGTCGATGGCGCTGGTGGTCTCACGGCCGTCCGGTTTCGGATGGGTACCGGCGCGCCGCCGCGCGAGCCTACGATCGAGATCGGTGAGGATAGCGATTTGCAAGCGCTGGCGACGCAGTTAAAGGGATGGATGAAAACAGAGATTCCTCCCTATCTTAACGAACGCCGCAACCTTCGGCTTTACCTGGGCGATAGTCTCTTCGTGGTGAAACCGTCCGAGGTAAGGTATTGGAGCCGCACCGCGGGTCTCAACGACGCAGACATCATTCTCGCTGACCACTGGCTTAAGGCGTTGCATGCGGCTCACGGTTGATGCGCCGGCGGGCGTTCCATCTTTTTCGCTTGAGGACGACGAGATCGACACTGTGGTCAATCTTATTTGCAGGGGTGCTCATGAAGCCCGCCAGCACCTAACACCCGGTCTTCTCGAAGTGCCGATAACCATCATCGTCAGGAAGGCGATGAAGCGCATCAAGCGAGAGTTAGGACTTACGAACTTAGAGGTATCAGGGGAGGTGGAGATTGACGACATGTCGTCGGCAGGGCCAGATATCGCGGGTAGAATTGACATCACGCTGAAGTTCATGCGCCAATTCGGAAACGAAGAGGACTACGTTGGCATAGAATGCAAGCGCGTGGGGGCCGGCAGCATCTATAGTCAGCTCAACGCACGCTATGTTACACAAGGAGTTGTCCGTTTCATAAACGGACAATATGCAGTGGGTCACGCTTGGGGTTTTATGCTCGGCTATGCTCTTGCCATTCCGGCAGAAGAGATTATCGAAGCTGTAAACCAACGGCTTCAACATACATATGGCGCGGCGGCGGTTCTCGCAGCCGCAGCCCCTCATCAGCACGCACTTTCGATCCACGATGGGCATCTTCAGCAGGACAATGGGAATCCGATACGGGTGCGTCATATCATAGTGGATATGGTTCCGGCCGCAGGCGGGATCTAATCTCCAATTGCCATACGCTTTCGACGTGTGGCATCTTAGCGCGATACGGATCAAGTATCGATAGTGATGGATTTCGGGCCGCAGACACCCAAAAGCGCGAATTGTCCTCAGCTTCGCCCTTCATTGTTCAGATATTGCTCCCACGCCTGCTTGGCCAATTCTACGTCCTCAATCGACTTGATTTTAGTGACCTCTGCGGCCAGAAGCGCTTCGAGTGTCGATAGTCTCTCGGGATCAGTTTCAGCCTTCAGCATGTCCTGGAACCGTTTGATGTTCGCCAGCACCACCCAGACGTCCACAACCTTGGCCTCCTTCCAAAGCCAAATGTGATCCACGAAGTTTATCCTTTCCCCGCTGCATGGCAATCAGCCTTAAGGTGTACCGAAGATCTTCGTCGGTCCTCGGGAATCCGTGGGATACCGCAAATCCAGGCATTCTGTAGCTCTTTCGCCTCGGCTCAGCGGGCTCGTCTGGCCGGATGATCAGTGCGACAAGCGATCGGATCGCAGCCGCGGATCGGGGTCCGCGGCACCCCGATGTCAGAGCGGCCTGACGTTTTCCGCCCTGGATCTGCCGCTCTTTCTGTCCTGGCCCAAATCGTAGGAAACGGATTGGCCCTCCTTCAGCACATCGCCATATTGCAGTGCGCTGACGTGGACGAAGACGTCATCTCCCCCAGCATCTGGCGTGATGAAGCCAAAGCCTTTGTCTGTGTTGAAAAACTTAACCTTGCCCGTCGACATGGGACCCCCCATTTTACGATTAACGGCATGAATACTCTAGCCGTCTGGTTTTGATCGATCAAGCTGACATGCTACTCCGCCTCGCGCTTGGCATGCGGCGTGAAAACCGATTGTTTTTGCCGCGCGAGTCTGGAGCGCTGAGCTGCGTGCCGCGCCATGACGGTGTGTTCGTCGAGAGCTGAGAGGATACCTCGCACATCGTGAGACATGCAACAATAGAAGGCTGAGTGATGCAGTTTCCGTTTTGACACCAATTGCGCGGTGCGGAGCTTGGCAAGATGCTGCGATAGCGCCGAATTGCTGAGCCGAACTCTTTTGGCAAGCTCTCCGACGCCCCATTCGTCCTGGCAGAGCAATAGCAAGATCTCGAGCCGCTTCGCGTTTGCCATGGCATTCAGTATCGCTGCGGAGCGCAGCAGTTTCTCCGGACTATCGAGCAAGGACGTACCCCCCACTAAACCCGAGCAATTTGTATATTATAGAATCTCTATGTAATAATTAACGCATGTTTCGAGGGGTCTTCCTCACTTTGTGTGGTGACCTCGTCAATTGAGCGGCAGCACGCGTTCACCGCCGAACTGCTCGCAACCGAGACCTTTACCCGCACCGAGGTCATGGCGATCTCGGCACTTGCCGGCGCCGGCGCCGCGGTTGCCCCCGCAGCATATCTGGAGTTGCTCGCAGCGGACGCAGCACCCGGTTCAGGTGCGAAGGAGGCCGAAGCGATGCGCTTCGTCCAATAGCGCCCGGACGGAGGACGGTTGCCATTTCCGACCACCACGTGCGGGGCGTTCTCCCATTTGATCGAGCTGAGCCGCGATGGCGCGAAGCGACAACCCGGGATCGGCGATAGCGATAGCGGCGACCAGCTTCATGAGATGATCCTCTGGCGGACGGCGTGGCGACCGGGCCAGCAGATCGGGATCGGCCAGCTTCTCGCGCACCATGCGGTGGACGGCCCGGCGCAGCCGCTCAACGCTCCAGTCCTGGCCGCGTCGGTTGAGAACCCGCACGACGTTGTCCCAACTATGTTGTGGCCGGAGCTGTTTGACGGTCGGCAGCCATGTCTGCGCCGAGGAGATCAGTTGGTCGAGATAAAGCTTCTCGCGCGCTTGCGATACCGCCTTGATCGCCTCGGGCCGCCGCTCGCGCAGACCGGGGTTTCCCGGAAGCTTGCCCCTGGCCTTGGCGGCCTTGATGCCGGCTTTGGTTCGCTCCGCGATCAGGGCCCGCTCGAGCTGCGCGACGGCGCCAAGCACCTGCAATGAAAACATGCCCTGTGGCGTGGACGTGTCGATCGGATCGCGCAGCGAGCGGAAATGAACGCCGCGCTTCTCCAGCTCTTCGATCACCTGAAGGAGATGGCTGACCGATCGCGCCAGTCGATCGAGGCGAACGACGACCAGCACATCGCCGGCGGTGAGATCCTTCAGCAACCTGGCGAGCACCGGTCTTGCGCGCGACAGGCCGGATCCATGCTCCTGATAAATGCGATCGCAGCCGGCTGCGCGCAACTCATCGACCTGAGCGTCGTTGAGTTGCTCTTCGGTCGATACCCGCGCATATCCGATCAGCCTTTGCGAACGGGAAGACTTACTGGTGCTTGCAACCTTTGGCATTAAATCCGGTTCATTTTTGGAGGCGCTGTACAGATAATGAATGCGCGAGAAAGTCTTCCTTTGCAAGCATGTCTTAGCATCCGAATAGACGCCCGCCCATCGTGCTTTCCGGTTAAGGACTGGCGATCGCTCACCTCTGTCCCGCGACAAGCGTCACCGGCCTTCTACGGCGGAAAGCCTTGAAAGCTGGCCGTTTTCAAGGAAATGGAGCAGGGAATCGTAGCTTGAGCTGTCGGCATTTTCAGGGGAAATCAACGCAGGACCAACCTTAACCGTCGTGCAGGCAAGCCTGCCCGTTGCCCCGAAATCGGCGTCGCTAAACTCACCATTGAGAGGCGCAATATAATCCGTCTGCCCAGCGGAAGTAATTCGCTGTTTTGCTTCAACGTGCAAAATAATGTTTTGTATTCAATAAGATAATCTATGGTTAAGCGAACTGTCTCAAATTTTTTGAGCGCGCGCGGGTAGCCTTAGCCACTACATACTCCCTAGACGAACATAACACTGCGCCATAGCTCGGCTATCCAATCATCCACGTCCACACACAAAGGACGCCTCCGAGAAGGCCGAGCACCGAAGAGCTCCACCAGACGAGCCGCTTCCTCGTCAACGCCGCCACCGCGCCAAGCGCGATCGATATTTGCAGCATGGCAACGGCGTAAGCGTACAAGTGGTGGTGATGGATAAGCGCGTTGGCTTCGTCATCCTTCTGGTCACGCGCTTTCTCAAGTTCCTGGGCTTGAGCGCCGGCCGACTTCTGCTCGTCGGCATATTTTTGGATCGACCTATCCAGATCGGCGGGTGCCGACTTCCCGTCAGAGGCTAGAAGCTGTCTCTGCGTTTCAAGGATCGCTGCTTTGATGCTTTTCGCCTGATAGTAGGCCCACTGATCGGAGGCTTGCGCCTGCTTTTGCGTGGCCTCCGTCTTAAGAGCGAGCGCCTCATTGATGGTGCCGCCCGCCAGAAGAGAGCCAAGAGCCGCAAGGGCGGCGAAAAACGCTGTCGTCAACGCGATCGAGCGCAACAATGAGCCGGATTTTTTCTCGATCTCCTCGTCGATCGCCTCGCGCAATTTGTCGGTATCGACCTCGATTTCTTCCGGCATCAAGAAACTCCAAGAACCACACAGGTGGCCGGCGCTATCGCATCGGCTTATCGAGCGATCCTGACGTAGCCGCGCCGCGATCTCAATAGGCCAGTCATGACCGCGATACCTTTCGAACAGAAAGCTTCCACGATCACCGCGGGATAACAATTTGGCTGCAGCGCCGCCCACCCTGCCCTACCGAAAGTGATCCCAGAACCTACACGCAGAAGGCTGGGAAGGACCATAAAGTGCCTAACATGCGGAAGCTTGATCGACTAACACTTGGCGAATTCTCAGAGGCAATCCGTAGGTTAACGACCGCTGAATTTAGCCAGATAGCCGGCCGCCAAAAATTCGATGAAGCTTATTCTGCTCCCATTCCGGCGTCGGGCGCGGTCCCTGTGCCAAGCCCAAAGCTACGAGAAAGCTCCACCAGTCAGCAAGAAGACCGCGAAAAAGTTCAAGGGATAAAACCGTGTTGGCGGTGCCGGGTGATGAATGATAGAGCCGGAAGCCCCCTGGCACGTCTTCGTCGCTGTCGTGCCAAAGCATTTCCACCTTACCAGGCGCACGATAGGCCCCGTGCTTGCATGTGTTGGCGATAGCTTCGCAGAGCTCCTGGTTTTCTATGTTTGCATAGATCTGCCTTCTGAACGCGTCTGCCGTTGTGGCCTTCTTAATTGCTCCGACTCGGTAGCACTTATCCACCCAATCGGCGAGGCTGCTCGCGGCTAGGCACGCGTTTAACGCCGCGTATGCAAGAGGCTGCCGCTCTGTTGGATATGAACGCTGAACGTCATCGAACTGATCGACGTCCCAGGAAAGCTTCTCCCACATCGCAAGGGGATCACCGATCAACACTGTATGCAATTTAGGATCGCCGTTGGCAGACTGACGCATCATTACTCACCTGTTAAACGCTAAACTGCTTCTTGGGCCGCACACAAGGTTTACGTTCCGAGCAAATCCAGCAGTTCCCCTTACGCCCCGCTTCCGCTCATAGCTTGGGTAATTGCACTGATTAGCCGCTCGTAGTCGCCATAAAATTGCTCCACTGTAGCGATCGGCTTTTCGTGGTCCCTCGGGTTAGGATAGCGCGCTCTTGCCGTGCGATGCGGCTCGTCTAGGAACCCGATCATTCTTACGATCCTATCATCTCTGGGCAGGGCTAGTTCCACCGCGAGCGCGTGCAATTTCTCCAGTTGATGGCCATAACCGTTTTTCAGCTCTTTCACATCGACGCCCCTGGAGAGCAAAAAGGCTTTCAATACGAGCTCTATTGCGTGTCCGAACAACGTATGTTGCGGCCACATCGGCATGAAGGCGCGATTAAAATCAGGTAACACCCTGCACGCACAATAGAAATCGTTGGCACGGCGAAAATATTCGTGCGGAGACAGTGCCTCAGAATTGGTCTGATTTCCACTCATCCGTGAATAATATCCATAGTTGCCCTGAGTAGGGCATTATCATTATTCTGTGATTGGAAACATGCAACTTAATTCGCCGCTTGTACTTGGATGATCTATTTTGGCTTCCTATCTTCAGCAGGCCGAGATGATGGAGGCAACATTGCCCAAAGTAGTCGTTTACCGTGTGGGAACGTATGACATCACAACCGACGAATTTCGCTTATCGAGACGCTTGATGACAGCTGAAGGTGCAGAGCTTGCTAAAGTGACGATCATTTCGGATACCGCAGTGGAAATTGACGCGTCCGATCTGGAACCAGGCGAGCAGTGGACTGCGAGAGATTTTAGTCCTTCCGCAAGGCGCGGATTTCAAACATACGTAAGATCCTAGTCGACCCGTCGTCGTGCCGTCGAGTTAACGCGGGAACCAAATTTGAACGCTTTGCGTTGTACAAACGACCAAATTGATATAATGCTGAGTGTAATCGCTAGAGAGCAGACTAATGAACCGCCCGCTCGAACATTTCAACGTCGAAGATCGCCGCCGCGAAAAGCAGCGCGATCGTGAGTTGGATTCTGCACGTCTTCGCGAAGGCAGGGTTGAGGCCTCGGAACTCAACAAGCGAAATGGCTTTCTTTCGGCGTTTAAACCCGAACAGATGAGCCTGGGCCGTCGTAGAGTGCGCATGCAACTTGCATGACCGCCTACAATGAATCGCTAGATCCTCAAGACGTCATCAAAATTATCTCCAACCTGACCGTCGATGATGAGGCATTCATCGTTGGAGGGCAGGCTACCTTCTTGTGGGCTGGTCTATATGAAACGATTCGCCCAGAGATTGCAAAGTACAAGCCGTTCACAAGTAAAGACATAGATTACTACGGAGGTGTTAGTGCCGCGCGCAAGCTTACCGAAGCGATTGGCGGAAAGGTACTAACTCCCGACAAAGACACGATGAACTCGCCTAGCACAGCCATGGTTGAAGCGAGCGTCAACGGCCGATTGCTAAGAGTCGATTTCCTCCGTGAGATCCTCGGAGTGAAGCACGAGGAACTAGGCCGTGTCCCCATAACGGGGTTCATGTTGGTGCTGGTGTGTGATTCAATCTCCAGAAAAGGAGATTGCCATGCGCCGTCATGAATTGACCGACGAGGAATGGGCGGTTATCG
>NZ_JACIAR010000029.1:0-13370 GCF_014194925.1 Rhizobium sp. BK491 | reverse complement strand
CGCTTAAAACCTACCCCGGCTATCCCCATGGCATGCTGACCACGCACGCGGATGTCCTCAACCCCGACCTGCTCTCGTTCATCAGGTCCTGACGACATCGACCAGACCGCGACCGTCATCCACGACAGAGGATCTGTCACCCGGCACTGCCGGGTGACAGCTGTTGGCGCTGGCACGTGGAGCCATCCCGAAGTGTGCTTCCGGCCTTTAGGTAACCTCAGGCAAACCGGAAGGCTGGCGGAATTCCGCTCCCTACTTTCTACTGATGTAATATGCATCAGGGCGACGAATTATTTTTTCTCGCCTGCTTTAACAACTCCCAAGGAAATCTAAGCGTTCAAGGCGTATGTGGTCGCGAGGGGCTCAGCGTGCGTTATTCCGCGAAGAATTAGGTGCCATGGCTCGAAAGCGCCAACTGGGCACGCACGGTACCGCTATCCATGTCCCTAGACAGACGCAGAGGGCTGGCGTTAAGCTCTGGCTTTGCAACAGCGATACCAGAATCATGAACATGATTGGATCCCCCGGGAAATCGGGAGAAGACAACGAGGAAAAGATACTGACCAATCCGGCGCGGCTTGGAGGCCGTCTGAGGCTGGCCAGGCAAACCCGGGGCTTGACCCTCAAGGCTCTTGCGCTGGCTGCGGATTGCTCTGAAAGTCTGCTGTCGAAGATTGAGAACGGCAAGGCATCACCCTCGTTACCAATGTTGCATAGACTTGTCGGTGTTCTGGGTACGAATATTGGCTGGATGTTCGAGGAGGCCGACGGTGAAGAAGGCATTGTCTTCCGTTCCGGGACAAGGCCTTTGATTGGACTCGACCCATTGCGCAGAGGGGAAGGCATCTCTCTCGAACGGATTATCCCCTATTCGCAAGGTCATCTGCTTCAATGCAACATCCACCACATTGAGGCCGGTGGCCAAAGTGCCGGGCCGATCCAGCATGTCGGCGAGGAGGTTGGATACGTTCTTGCCGGCGAGATCGAACTTATGGTCGGTGAACGCACGTTCCGGCTTTCCGTCGGCGACAGCTTCGTCTTCAACTCCGAACTACCCCATTGGTATCGCAATGTGGGATCAGAACGCGCAAGCATCTTCTGGGTGAATACGCCGGCGACCTTCTAGCACCGCCACTGGCTGTGAAAACGAACTCGCGATCATCTTCAAAGTCGCCAATTCAAGTCACTTGACAATCATTCAAGTTACTTGAATACTCCCCATGCAATCCAAAAACATGGGGAACGATCATGCATCTCAAGAAATACCTGTTCGGTTGCGCGATTTGTGCAACCGTAGCATTTGCCTGCAGTGCCGGCGCCGCGATGGCGAATACGCTGGCTCTCGTAACGATCAACCAGCAGGCTCTCTTCTTCAACCAGATCAATGACGGCGCCAAGGAGGCGGCAAAGAAGGCCGGCGCCGACCTTGTCATATTCAACGCCAACAACGTGCCCAGCGCGCAGAATGATGCCATCGAGAACTACATAACCCAGAAGGTCGACGGCATCATCTTGGTCGCCATCGACGTAAACGGTGTGAAGCCGGCAATCACCGCCGCCAAGAAGGCCGGCATCCCGGTCATCGCCATCGATGCCCAGATTCCAAACGGCGACAACATCGCCTTCGTGGGTGTCGACAATACCAAGGCGGGCGAGGAGATCGGCAAATTCTATTCCGACTACGTCAAGGATAAGATGGGCGGCAGCGCCAAAGTCGGCGTTGTCGGCGCACTGAACTCCTTCATTCAGAATCAGCGTCTCGATGGATTCAAGGCGGCGGTAAAGGCTGGTGGCCAGAAGGTCGACTTCCTCGATACCGTGGACGGCCAGAACGTGCAGGATGTTGCGCTCAGCGCGGCGGAAAATCTCATTACCGCCAATCCCGACATGACGACGTTGTATGCAACCGGTGAGCCCGCACTCCTTGGCGCCGTTGCCGCCGTTGCCAGCCAGGGCAAAACGGGTAACGTCAAGGTCTTCGGCTGGGATCTGACCAAGCAGGCGGTCGAAGGCATCGATCAGGGTTGGGTGACAGCCGTTATCCAGCAGGATCCGGCCGGCGAAGGCAAGGCGGCCGTCGAAGCGCTCGTCAAGGTGAAAAAGGGCGAGAAGATCGATCCGATTATCAATGTGCCGGTGACCATCGTCACCAAGGAGAATGTCGACAAGTTCCGGGGCATGTTCAAATAGCTCCCGCATCTCGTCACGTCATGGCCGATCGCATCGGCCATGACGTTGTGGCATCATGGCTGAGGCCATTTCCGCAAGGCAGCATTGATATGACAAACGCTGATACCTACCGCGTTAGGATGACCGGCATTTCCAAACGCTATGGCACGATGCAGTCGTTGGACAATGTATCGTTGACCTTGAAGCCGGGCGAGGTCCTCGGCCTTGTCGGTGACAACGGTGCCGGCAAATCGACCTTGAGCAAGGTTCTTTCAGGCGCGGTGATCCCGGATTCGGGAACGATCGAGATCGACGGCAAACCGGTTTCCTTTGCCTCGCCCGCTGACGCACGCGCCGCGCACGTCGAGATGGTCTATCAGGACCTATCCCTCTGCGACACGGTCGATGTGGCGGGCAATCTCTTCCTTGGGCGTGAACCGAAATGGAAGCTTGCGGGCATCCCAATCCTCGACAAGAAGACCATGCATGAACGGGCGCGCCATATGCTGGAAGGGCTCGGCATCGTCATTCCGGACACGCATCTGAAGGTCGAGAATCTCTCAGGCGGCCAACGCCAGTCCATCGCGATCGGCCGTGCGGCATCATTCAATCCATCGGTCCTCATCATGGACGAGCCAACGGCCGCCCTGGCGGTTGCCGAAGTCGAGGCGGTGCTGGAGCTCATCCGCACGGTTAGCGCCCGTGGTGTCAGTGTCATTCTGATTACGCATCGGCTGCAGGATCTTTTCCTCGTCTGCGATCGCATCCAGGTCATGTATGAGGGGCAGAACGTCGCTGAGCGCCTCATCGCTGAAACGAATATAGAAGAAGTCGTCAACCTGATCGTCGGTCGCAAGTTCTCCGCACGCTCGGCCGGTCGACATACCGAGCGAGGCGCTTCCGTATGACCATGACATCCTCTCACGCCCAAACCGCCCCCTCATCCCGTTTGCGCAAGGCTCGCCTCTATGACAAGGCGATAGCTAATGGCGGCATCGTTTCGATCGCCCTGTTTTTCATCGCGGTCTGCATTTTCTTCTCCCTCTTTACAAACGTTTTTCTGACGACTCCCAATCTCTTGAACGTGGTCAGACAATCCGCCCCCTTGTTGATCGTGGCGGCGGCCATGACTTTCGTCATCACGACAGGCGGTATCGATCTTTCGGTCGGATCCATATTGGCTCTTGCCGCAACGCTTTCGGCCGCCTGCCTTCAGGCTGGAATCGCATGGCCGATTGTCGTCGTTCTGATGATGCTTCTTGGGGCGGCGACCGGATTAATCCAGGGATATTTCATCGCCTATGAGCGGATCCCCGCCTTCATCGTCACGCTGGCTGGACTATCGGTCATCAGGGGCCTGGCACTGCTTATCACCGGTGGCTACTCGATTCCTGTCGATCCGCAGAGCCCGTTCACCGCAATCGGCCAAGCCTGGTTCGTTGGCATTCCTGCCCCCGCGATCATCGCGATCGTTGCCCTCATCGCGGCCTATATCGCCTTCAACGAAACGCCGTTCGGGCGATACGTTACCGGTATTGGTGCCAATGCCGAGGCGGTGCGCCGCGCCGGAGTCAACACGCGGCGCGTCACCCTATTCGTCTATGTGATATCGGGTGTCGCAGCCTCCATCGCCGGCATCATTCTTGCCGCGCGCCTGGGTTCCGGCTCCTCCAATGCCGGGCAAGGCTTCGAGCTCGATGTCATTGCCGCAGTTGTCCTCGGCGGTACGAGCCTGTTCGGCGGGCGCGGTTCAGTGGTCGGAACGGTGCTCGGAGCACTGACGGTTGCCGTTATCGCCAACGGCCTGATCCTCTCGCACATGTCGCCCTTCTTCACGCCGATCGTCACCGGGGTCATCATCCTCGTGGCAATCTGGTTGAACTTCCGCCTTTTCAAGGGCGCAGCAAGGGGCCGCTAAGCATGATGGATCATCTCTTTGCCGAGGGGCCTGGAACGCGTCATGCCATTGGCGTTCATACCGGATGCGCAATGACCGTGCTTGGCCCCATCCCGGTCACGGAAATGGGCGTGACGCTCATGCATGAGCATATCTTCCTGGATGGAGCGAGCTCCTGGAGGTGCCCTTGCCATCCCGACGAAAAGGCGATCGCCGAACAGCCGGTTGGAATAGAGATCATTGGCGAGTTGCGGATGAACCCCTATATGAACCGCGACAACGTCTCGCTGGACGATCAGGATCTCGCCCTTGCCGAGCTTTCTCGCTTCCAGAAGCTTGGTGGCCATACCGTTGTGGAAACCACCAACTTTGGCATAGGGCGCAATCCTGAACAGTTGCGCCGTATCGCCCGCATGTCCGGCCTTAAGATCATCATGGGAACCGGCTTCTATCTCGAGCATACGCATCCCCTGTGGCTGAAGGACATGGATCTGGACGAGGTCACCGCCTTCATCGTCAACGACGTCGGTGGTGGCGAAACCCAGCCAGACATCATGGCAGGCATCATCGGTGAGGTCGGCGTCAGCAAGGACTTTACGGCCCAGGAGCAAAAATCCCTGAGGGCATCGGCGCGAGCCTCGCGGTTGACCGGCCTGCCATTATCGATCCATTTGCCGGGATGGGAGCGCCTTGCCCATCGGGTGCTGGATGTGGTCGAGGAAGAAGGCGCGGATCTTCGTCACACCGTGCTCTGCCACATGAACCCCAGTCATAACGATCTTCAATATCAAAAGAGCCTGGCGCAACGCGGTGCTTTCCTGGAATATGACATGATCGGCATGGATTATTATTACGCCGATCAGGATGCTCAATCGCCATCGGACGAGGAGAACGCAAGGGCGATCAGAGCGCTCGTGGAGCTGGGCTTTGCCGATCGGCTGCTTCTGTCTCAGGACGTCTTTCTCAAGATCATGCTGACCCGTTACGGCGGCTTCGGCTATGGCTATATTCTCAAGCATTTCCTGCCGCGACTGAAGCGCCACGGTGTCGATCAGCAGGCAATCGACCAAATGCTGATCACCAATCCCCAATCGGTATTTTCCGCCTCGGCCTGAAGGTCGGGTGCATCCAAGGAGCAGACATGAGCAAGAAAAAGGTTCTTCTGGCGGGTGAATCATGGGTTTCGACCGCCACCCATATCAAGGGTTTCGATCAGTTTCCGACGGTGACCTATCACACCGGTGCCGACGAATTGCTGAAGGCATTGAAGGACAGCGCCTTTGACGTCACCTTCATGCCTGCCCATGAGGCGCAACGTGATTTTCCGCTGACAGCCGAAGCACTCGCGGAATATGACGCCATCGTTCTGTCCGATATCGGCGCAAACACGCTGCTATTGCACCCTGATACCTGGATTCATTCCAAGAGGACCCCGAACCGGCTGAAGCTGTTGCGCGATTACGTTACAAATGGCGGCGCGCTGCTGATGTTCGGCGGCTATTACAGCTTCCAAGGCATCAATGGCGGCGCGCGCTATCATAAAACGCCGGTGGAGGAGGTGCTGCCGGTAACCTGCCTTGCCTTCGATGACCGCGTTGAAGTTCCCGAGGGGTTTTCGCCCGTTGTGACGGGCAATGACACCCACCCGGTTCTCAAGGGCCTCGGAAAAGATTGGCCCTATCTTCTCGGCTTCAACGAGGTGAAGGTGAAGCAAGGAGCTGACGTGCTTGCGACGGTTTCAGGCGAATATGGTTCGCAGCCACTTTTGGTAACGGGCACCTATGGCGCCGGCAGAACACTCGTCTGGACTTCGGATGTCGGTCCACACTGGCTGCCGCCGGAGTTCATTGCATGGAACGGCTACAAGACGCTCTTCGAGCAGATGCTGGCCTGGGCAACGTTCAAGGACTGACGCCCATGCGCCTCCATGTCGTCGGCAATGTCTGCGTCGATACGAGCTTCCGCCTGCCGCGACTGCCGCGCCCGGGGGAAACGCTCAACGCGACCTCGATCGTTGAAGGCATCGGGGGCAAGGGTGCCAATCAAGCCGTTGCGGCGGCGCGAAGCGGCGCAGTTGTGTGCTTCTGGAGCGCACTTGGCGACGGCGACATGGCCGGTGGCGTGACGGAGATGCTGAAGAGCGACCTTGAGGTCGATCGACTGATGCGCCTGCCTCTCCCCACCGACCGTTCGACGATCCTGTTGGAAGAAGGCGGCGAAAACACCATCGTCAGCGCCGTCGCCTGTGCGCAAGCTTTCGATCCGATCCGGCAATCGGCTTTGACGCAGACCTGGAGCAAGGGCGACATCCTCCTGATGCAGGGCAACCTCTCCAGGGAGGCCACCGCCGCCTGTCTGGAACTTGCCGGAAGGTCAGGTCTGACGACGGTGCTCAATGCCAGTCCGCTATCGGACATGACCGTCGAGGATCTTGCCGATGTGGATCTTGTCATCGTCAACCAAGGCGAAGCTTCTGCGCTGACAGGCATGGAAAGCCTAACCGCAGCAGCAGACCTGCTTTTCGGCAACGGTGCGAGAAGCGCCGTCGTGACACTTGGAAGCCAAGGTAGCCTCATATGGGATCGAGCGGATCATGCGCCTGTTATCCTCACAGCGCCCACGAGTGCGGTGGTTGATACTAGCGGTGCGGGTGACTGCTTTGCGGGCGTCCTCGTCGGCCTGCTCGCACAAGGGAGATCCCTGATTGCAGCTGCAAAAGTGGCAACCACGGCTGCAGGCGTATCAGTCGGTCGCCTTGGGACGCTCGCCTCCTACCCCTCACGGGCGGAAATTTCGGAAATCATCAAGAAATCAGAACTGGAAAACACATGAGTGGGACAATGAAGCCCATCGGGCAGGTAGCTGGCAACGCGCTCATCGATCTTTTCGGGCGCGAAAAGGCGATCATTGGCGTCGTTCATCTGGCGCCGCTTCCCGGCGCGCCGCGCTATTCGGGCGACGAGATTGAGACCGTCTACCAGCGCGGACTTGACGATGCCCGCGCCTACCTTGCGGGCGGCTGCGACGCCGTGATCATCGAGAACCATGGCGACATTCCCTTTTCCAAGCCCGATGATATCGGCCCTGAAACCTCAGCTTACATGGCCGTCATCTCCGATCGCATCCGCCGTGAACTCGGCGGTCCGATCGGCATCAATGTTCTTGCCAATGCCGCCATTCCGGCGCTTGCAATCGCCAGTGCCGCGGGCGCGGGCTTCGTTCGCGTCAATCAATGGGCAAACGCCTATGTCGCCAATGAAGGCTTTATCGAGGGCGAAGCGGCCCGCGCAATGCGCTATCGCGCAAGGCTCAATGCCCATGGCATCCGCGTCTTTGCCGATGCGCATGTCAAACATGGCGCGCATGCCATCGTTGCGGACCGACCGATCGAAGAACAGGTCAAAGATCTTGTTTTCTTCGACGCAGATGTGGTTATCGCCACAGGGCAAAGGACGGGCCATGTAGCCGATCTCGACTACATCAGAATGATCAAGCAGGCGGCGGGCCTGCCGACACTCGTCGGCAGCGGCGTGACGCCGGATAATGGTAACGACATTCTGTCGGTAGCCGATGGCGTGATCATTGCAAGCTCGCTGAAGTATGACGGCGTCTGGTGGAATGCGGTCGACCCGCTGCGCGTGACGAACTTCGTGGCAGGCATCCGCCGATGAATGCATGCCCGAAGATCAATGCGCCGCGCCTGCTGCAGCGCATTGCCGATTTTGCAGCCATCGGAGCGACGGCAGCGGGTGGAGTGAACCGTCAGGCGCTGAGCGCGGACGATCGCGCAGCCCGACGGCTGCTTGCGGAACTGGCCGCTGCACGGGGATTTGACATCTATCAGGATGCGGTAGCCAACCTATTCATCCGGCGCGAGGGACGCGATCCTTCACTTCCGCCCGTGCTGATCGGCAGCCATCTCGACAGTCAGCCTACAGGAGGCAGGTTCGATGGTGCGCTCGGCACACTGTCTGCCTTCGAAGTGCTGGAAGCCCTGGATGACGCAGCGCTAGCCACGGAGCGATCCGTGGAAGTGGTGTCGTGGACCAATGAGGAAGGCAGCCGCTTTTCTCCCGGTTGCATGGGTTCAATGGCCTTTGTCGGCGCGGGCGACATACTGGGTTGGCAGGACATGCGTGGCGTCGACGGAGCGAGATTTGGCGATGAACTGGCAGCAACATTGAATGCGCTGCCGGAAGCTGTGGCGCGGCCGATTGGCCATTCCGTTTCCGCCTTAGTTGAAGTGCACATCGAGCAAGGCCCTGTGCTTGAACGCATGGGCGTGCCGATCGGCATCGTCACCGGCGTCCAGGGAACCAAGTGGCTAGAGATATCCTTCACCGGCGAAGCAGCCCATGCCGGTACGACACCACTGGAATTCCGCAGGGATCCGATGGCGGCAGCGGTCACCGCGATCGCGCACCTGCAGCAAGTCGTCATGCCTGCTGATCCGCTGGCGCGGCTGACGGTTGGTCGCATGACCATCGAACCCAGTTCAGTCAACGTCATCCCGAGCAAAGTCACGTTCACAGTCGACATTCGTCATCCGCGGGAAGACGCGCTTTCTTCCATACAAGCCCAGATCGATGCTGAATGCCGCGCGTCGGCCAAGCACCATATGGTCGATGTGCATATCGAAAAACGCTTCGACTTGGCTCCCGGACAATTCGACATGACAATCGTCGATGTGATCGACAATGCATGCGAAAGGCTCGGCGTTTCCAACATGAAATTGGTTTCCGGCGCCTTCCACGATGCACTTTTCGTCAGCCGCGTTGCACCGACAGCGATGATCTTTGTTCCATGCCGCGACGGTATCAGTCACAACGAAGCTGAATTCGTCACCTCAGAGCATATCGAGATAGGCGCAAAGGTCCTGCTCGAGACCGCTCTATCTCTGGCTCGAGGACCAATCCTCAACGCTCCTTAAGGGTGACCGAAGATAGCAACACGACAAGAATAAAACTGAGAGATGCGAACACGCGCCCTGATTGACCGCCACGATTTGAACTACCTCGCTGCATCGCTTTGAACCAATTCGAACCGGCCACCCCATTAGTACAAACCCCATCTGTCTGAATTTCCTAAGTAACAGATACCGGCTTTTGCCCGATTGGGATGTCCGATTTGGGGGCGCCTGCGGTCTGTCTTCGCCACGGGTGCGCCCGCAGCCTTGACTTAGACCAAGTCATAGACCATTTCTTTGGAGGAATATGGGAAAGCTTAAAGGAGTCCAACTGATGCGCGTGTCTGTGAGCGAGGCCAAAGGACAACTCACTGAGTTGGTGAAGCGAGCCGAAGCAGGAGATGAGGTCATCCTAACCCGTCGCGGCCATGAGATCGTGCGCCTGGTCGCCGTTGCAGTCTCACCCGGCCTGAAGGGGCGGCGCGCATTGATGGAGAAAGCCAAGGCATCGGCCATAGCCAAGGCGCTTCAAGGACCAGCGGCCGCCCGCAGCCAAGACTTTCTTTATGACGATGACGGGATGCCGGCATGATTGCAGTTGATACATCGGCTCTCATGGCAATTGTCCTCGACGAGGCGCAGGGCGAAGCTTGCATGAGGGCGATCGAGGAGGCTGATCGACTGTTGATTTCGGCCGGCACCGTCGCTGAGGCCCTCATCGTAGCCTCACGACGCAATGTCGGCGAAGAAGTCGGCCTACTCATTTCAGGCCTCGGCTTCGAGATCGTGTCCGTAACAGCTGCCGCCGCCCGTCGAGTGGCCCATGCCTACGGCCGATGGGGCAAGGGTGTTCACCCGGCTGGACTGAACTATGGTGATTGCTTTTCGTATGAAGTCGCCAAAGAGCACGATTGTCCTCTGCTTTATGTGGGCGAAGATTTCACCCAGACTGACGTTCGGCGGGCTCGTTAGCACCTCTTCACAATCTAAACGGGTGAACTAACTGGCAGTTGAAGAGCCGTAGAGCGTCCAATTCACGTCTATGCTCTTGAAGGGATTTGAACGACCGACCCTGCTGTTGCAAACACTATCCGTTTGAAATTCCTGAGTAGTGGACAGCCACTTTATTTACGCAGAATGACTGATTCAGGGCCGGAAGGGGACTGACGAGTTTCGGTATCCAATCTGCAATAGCGGCTATTCATCGATGAATCTATGAGCGGCAGCTTCCGAACTCATAGCAGACATTGAAGCGGACTTGGCCATTCCGTGAAGCTGCTGGTCATTCGTCCTCGATTTTCGATGTCAATTTTGTTTAAGCGGCCGACGACAAAGCCCTGAAAGTTGTCAAATGCCCCACTGCATTGCGTCCTTTACCTGCCACTGCCAACTTGATATTTTCACCCGATGATAGGCAACGCCAACATTTCGGCCCGGCGCATTCCAAGGCAGCACCGCTCACGGCAGACTGTTGAGGCTGTCCTTGCTGCAGTGCCCCTGGTCGTGAAGCGGCACGGGATCGCATCAATCACGACGAACCGTATTGCTGAGGTCGCAGGGGTCAGTATTGGCTCACTCTATCAATATTTCCCGGACAAGAGGTCGGTTTTCAGCGCATTGCATGAGCGCCACGTCGGGGACGTTCGAAACATACTGGAACGCAATATTGCAGCCCACAAGTCATCGTCTTTCAGCGAATTAGTGGTCGATCTCGTTGAAGAGCTTGTTGATCTACATTCCATCGAGACGGAATTGCACCAGTTGGTTTCCGCATCGGTTAATGAGGGCCCAGAGCATTTTCGCCGCGCGCTGCGAGCGGCATTTGAACGGGCCATCGCCCAGTGCGGCTCTGGAAACATAAACCGCGTCCTCTTCGTCCTGCCAAGTCTGGTCGAAGGCGTCGTCCACGGAGTAACATTATCGCCATTCACGTCTCGCGAGGCGAAGGGCGAAGCGATGAAGGCGACTCTCGCCTACCTGTCCGTTCATCCCGAACTGGGCCGGTAAAAGGTCATCGGGATCGACCTGTTCTGTCGACAAAATAGCTGATGTTTTCGCCTATCCAATCGCCAAAGCTCTTTGGTGGGCATCCGAGCACTTGCTGCACGCCATCGCTGACGGTGGCGAGCCGACCCTCTCGAATGGCCCGCCAGATATCGACCAGCGCCTCGGCGTCGGCGCGATCGGCCCACGTCGACAGGCCCGCCATCGCATCGGCGTCCGATAGTATTTCATAATGAATGGAGCTGCCCGTGGCCGCCCCGATGGCCGTAGCCATCTCCCTATAGCTCAGAGCTTCGGGGCCCGTAATGACCAGCGCGTCATTCAGGGCTTTCCCATGAGACAAAGCCGACACGACCACCTCGGCAATATCGTCGGGGTGTATGAAGGCAATCTTCCCTTCGCCAGTCGATGAGGAAAGCACCCCGTCGTCGCGGATCGAATCCGCCCAGCTCAACGCATTCGACATGAACGCCGCTGCCTGGATGAACGTGTAAGGCACGCCACTGTTTCGAATAGCGGCCTCTCCGCGCGCGTGCCACCGGCCGGTTCCAACGCCGGTTTTGACGTCGAGCGTTGAGAGTTTGACGAGATGCTGGATGCCAGCGTCGCACGCCGCCAGCGCACAGGCGCGGTCCCGCTCGCCCAGGTCTGGGCCGGTGTTGACCAGGAAAAGAGCGTCACACCCTTCAAATGCGTCCGTCAGATCGGTGCGGGAGCCTGCGAGGTCGCCCACCCGGATCTCTGCGTGATCGCCATATAGCTTCCGTGCTTTCCTGGCATCGCGGACGAGCACGCAGGGCGTCTCGCCTGCATCGAGAAGGCGATTTGCGACCAGAGAACCGACATTCCCGGTCGCGCCAGTGACAAGGTATTTCATCACAGCTCGCTCCAGGACCGAACGATTTCGAGCGCAACCCTCTGCTGTCCCGCCTGCGTGAAGTGAAGCCCATCCTCCATCAGCAATTCATTCAGCGACGATGCGTCGAGCCCTTGAAACAAATCGACGACCGGATCACCCAGACTGCGCATGGCCCTTGCAACCTGCGCGATATCTTCGTTGCGAAAGCGGACACCGAAGTGAGACAGCGCCCAATGTCTGGCTACCTGGCTTTCATTTACCGCGGCCGGTGTGATCCACAAGCATCGCGCTTCTGTCTCGCTCATGACGCGAGAGCGGAGTTCTATAAGATTTCGAGCAGTTTCTTCGTGATGAACGATCGTCTTGGTGGGTTCAGTGCCCTGCGTCCTTGCGTCGTTCAATCCGAGGAAAAATAAGACCCAATCCGGACTGCCGGCCAGCACTTCACTGATCCGGACCAGCCCGTGGGTGGTCGTATCGCCACTGACGGCACTTGCCACGACAGAGATGTTGTCGCTGGGCCGCCGCACTAGAATCAGCTCTTGCAGGATGACTGCCCAGGACTGGGGATCCGATGTCCGGCTATCGCCAAAAGCGAAGACTCGCGCGTTTTTGCGCAGGGGGAGCCGGTCAATCATTGCGCAGACGTCGGGTTCAGTCAGGAGCATTCGCGCCGACGTCTTCGCCCCCGCAGTGAGCTTGGCAAGTTCTGTTGAATAGTAGTCCGGGTCGAGCCCCAGCAAAGCGGCTCGGGCTTGCTGAGTGAGCGATACCGCTCCCGGCAGCGACGCTACCGTTCTCTCAGGTTGAAAGACCTTCACCATCCAATGCATTTGCTCATTTGACATTTTCATCAGAGTGAGTTCCCCAGGTTTTAATTCACTGCCAGCAAGTTATCGGTCAAGTAACTGATCGTCAGCTCGCGTTTGGACGTGATAAAACCGTTGGAAATGATGTGCGGTGGGAAGCGTTGCTCAGATTTCCTCGAGCTGTACGGCTCGACCGCCGTATTCATGTCGTCGAAGACGCCGCACTCGCCTACTGCTCAAAGCGGTCAGTGAAACCAACTGACAAATGTCCGCTTCTGGAAATCCCGCCTCTAGGGTGGACAGCACAATGGCTGTAGAACTGCAGTGACTGACGCACATCCCCTTGCTAAACGTCTTGCTCAGAAGCAATCAGGCAGGAACCACCCCATTTCAGTCATAGCACCGACCAAAGCAGAAGGTCTGCTTTCGGCATTCGCCAAGACCGCGCTGACGACAGAAATGAAGGCGCAAAGCAGTCGCCTCGAGCTTGGCTGCCATCCAACTTTTTTAACAACCCACAGCAAAAATTCGGATCTGTTGATGTGATGGGATCCGAACTTGCGACCCGAGATCTCGAGAGCCTGATTGTTAGCTAGCTAAATATTATCAACCTATTTCCGAGCGAAATATACTAATATTTTCAATTAGTTATAAACTGCAATGGTGGTGCAATAGAGCGGACCTGTTTGTCGAATTCCACGACGCTTTAACCTGGACTTTCATTTG
>NZ_JACIAR010000028.1:0-13487 GCF_014194925.1 Rhizobium sp. BK491 | reverse complement strand
CGTCAATCTCTAATCAGGTTGAGAGCCTGGCTGCCGCGTTCTGAGCAGCCGTGGCAATCGGTCGACGCGACTACCTCAAATTTTGCAACAGAACCAGCCAGACTGCATGGGCGATAATTTCGGCTGGAAAGCGATGGCGGCGATAATGGGTAAGCGGCTCTTCGGTCATGCTGGTCGGATATCATTTCGCTCAGCACAATCCGTTAAGGCGACGCCACCCTGTAAGGTGATATCACCAATCTTCAAGCCAGAACGAGACTTGCCGGCGGCAGTCGGTCCTTGTCTCCGGAAACAACCGCCGATATATATTCAAGGGCGTTCGCAATTCCGTTCATTGTGTAGGGCTTCTCAATAGCGCCTATCGCACCCGCGAAGTCCGGCGGCAGCTTTTTGATATTGCCGCTGACAAAGACGTACGGGATACCCCTTTCAGCAAGCGCTCGCCCAAAATCGATACCCTTCGGCCCGTCCTGCAACTGGATGTCCACAAAAGCAAATTCCGGTGGAGACGTTTCCAAAATTTCCAGTGCTTGAGCGCTACTTGCCGCCTGTCCGACAACCGTATGACCGGCAGCCTCGATCTCCCATTGGAGCTCCATCGCAAGCAACATTTCGTCTTCAACGATCATGACTTTCAAAGCAGTAGTTCCTCCTAGATTTCGATCCGTAAAGTGACGTCCACGGTCGTGTGCCGCCCTTCGCACTTTCGCTCGATTGTCGCGCCTACCTGAAGCGCCGACCTCTCCAGAAGCAGCCGACTCAATTCTGCGCTCACCTCATCCGGGGTAACCGGCTCCGATATATCCTCCACCCTGATGAGGAGGCATCCGTTGAAGTGTTTGACGACAACATGAATGTCACCTCCGCTGTCCCTGATCCCATGGCTGAGGGCATCGCCGACCAACTCGTTCACGATAAGCGACAGCGGCGACGCCTTCAGCGCAGGAACATAAGCCGGCGAAATATCGAGTGTCAGTCGTATATCATCACGTTTGATAGCTCCGAGGAGATCCAAAACGAGCTCATACGCGAAATCACCCAGGTCAAAGCGAGTGACGTCGTTGGTTGTAAAAAGCTTACGCTGGACGGTGCTTATCGCTTCGATTCGGTTGAGCACGGACATCAGCGCATTTTGCTGGCCATGGTCCTTCGTCAACCTTAATTGCATCTTGACGATCGAAGCCATGGTCAGAAGATTGTTTCTGACACGATGATCAACTTCGTGAATCAGCAGTGTCTTAGCCGCCAGCGCTGCGTGCAGATCGTTCGTACGATCCTTGACTGCTTCCTCGGCCTGGTGACGAGCGGACGCTAGGTCCGCCTCCCTGCTTCTAATGTTCGTAAAGTCGAGTTGCGAAGCGAAGAAATAGATAATTCTACCTTGCTGATCCCATACCGGGCTGATGAACAATGCATTCCAGAACGCGCTGCCATCCTTCCTATAGTTCAAAATGTCGACCGAGACACCGCGTCCGTTGGCAAGTGCATCGCGGACGACAGCAACGGTCTCTCGATTGGTCTCCGCACCCTGCAGAATTCGACAATTGCGCCCGATCAATTCTTCGTTCGAATAACCGGTTAGACGTTCAAAGGCGCCGTTGCAAAATATAATCGGATTGTCGTGCTGGTTTGGGTCGGTGATAATCATCGGCATGCGCGTTGCCTTGAACGCCGCAGCGAACGGATCTTCGCTTGAGTGAGCTGCTACAAGCCGTTCGCCGGCTCGCCTTGCCTCTTCCTGATCCTGATCTCGGTCCATAATACTCGATCCCGTGCCTAGAGGAGCGAAATTGGGGATATCCGATTAATTTCAACGGCAGGCAATCTTTCGGTTCATGGAACCAAGACACCGCATCTAGGGACATGCCATATCGTCAACCGACGAATACCAAAATGAAACCTTTGCTCCTTGTCCTAAATCGCATCTAAGTCCGATCGACGACTTTCCTCTAAACTGTGCCGGATTACTCTTTCCGACCAGAGATTTTCTATTGCATCCCACATCCGACACTTACAAAAATTCGCTCTAGCCACGAGCGATGCTTTAGCCGCGAACCAATTTGTGACTTTGATCTTCTGTTAGTACACATGACGGTCTCCGTTGAACTCCAGAACGAAATGATCGGCAAGAAGTATTGTTCCCGGGGCTATTTGTCTTCTCCACCAGCACTGGCGCTCAAACGCAATCAGATGCCTACGATAGGCGCGAGCAATCTGCCAAGAAATCCCTTGAAGCGCACACGTCCTTCGATAGCCGCCAGGGATATGCACTCGCCGTCGCTACCGATCACAGGACTATGATCCGTCTCATCGTCACCCTCTACGAAGTCACCTGCCTCGTAACGACTATCGCCATCCGAGAACGATCCTTTCAGGACCTGCGTCACCTCCAGGTTCGTATGCCCATGCGCCGGCATGCGCTTGTTCGCTTTAACCTTCAGCAAAATGACGTTTGCTTCTGGCGCATGGGGCACGCCGACACGGCTAAGCCGGACGCCTGGACCCACGGCACGCCAAGGTCCTACTTTGCAGCCAGCTAGCGGGCCTGGGAGAATAATGCCATCAATGGAAACCGGTGAGGGCTGCGGCGCGGTGCGACCCGCCCTGTGATCCAAGTCCAAACGCGCAAGCGTTTGTTCAAGAGCCTCGGGAGAAAGCGCCTGGGGGTCCGTCCGGACCAGCATCTCACCCCCAATGGCCTCGAAGATCGCCACGCGCCTCTGACAGAAAGGGCAACCACTCAAATGGGCGGCAACGACGAGCGCAGGACCGGCCGGCAACGTGCCTGCAGCAAAACGCAGGAGTGT
The DNA here is from genome assembly GCF_014194925.1 of Rhizobium sp. BK491. Classification (NCBI taxonomy): domain Bacteria; kingdom Pseudomonadati; phylum Pseudomonadota; class Alphaproteobacteria; order Hyphomicrobiales; family Rhizobiaceae; genus Rhizobium; species Rhizobium sp. BK491. Next base: position 10,680 of record NZ_JACIAR010000028.1, on the reverse strand, counting down.
CTGATCGCTGGGATGATGCTTGTTCGTCATAATGTTTCTTCCAGCATATCCCTAAGTTTTCCAAGCGCACGCCTGATACGAGACTTCACAGTGCCGAGCGGCAAATCCAATTCCCTGGCAATTTCAGAGTGAGGACGATCACGGAAAAAGGACAATCTGATGATCTCTTCCTGTTCGGAACTCAGCGCCTGAAGCGCGGCGCGAACCTTTTCTTCATCCGCTCTGATAAACAAAATCTCTTCAGGCGTGGGTTCAGCAGCCTGCATGACCTCAGTTTCGTCACCATACGGCTGATTTGACGACCTTGATTTCCGCTGAAAATCAATCCGCAAGTTGCGGGCTATCGTGAAAATCCATGTCATCGCACTGGCGCGCGCCGGATCGAAATAAGTTGCCTTGCGCCAGACCACAAGCATCGCCTCCTGGGCGATTTCTTCGGCAATTTCAGCCGTCGAGCCCGAGCGCATCATGAACGCCTTGATCCGGGGCGCTGCAAAATTGAAGAGCTCGGCAAAGGCCTGACGATCCTGACGGGTTGCTATCGTCAGAACAAGTTGATTGACCACTTCGCGCGACAATGGATCGTGCTCGTGCAAAGTCGTCACCGCTCGTCTCCTTTCGAAGGAGATGATGCTGTTCTGTTTGCCACGGCTATCGATAGGCGGTGCTGAAACATTCATGCGCTTTCTACGATGGGCAATGCCGCTTGGATCCCATGATCCGATCCAGAAAAATCCACGTATCAGATTTGAAGAGCAGGAACAAAGGCTTCGGTTTGGCAAACGCCGTGCAGGAAGCGGGCCAGAAGAGAGATCATGATGCCGCGAAAAACAGTGGACCAACAAAAGCCTTTGGTGAAGGCCGGCCTCGCGGCGATCCCGGTTATCTTAACCCTTCTTCTCGGACAGTGGGCGACCCTGCCGAACATTGAGGGTTGGTACGCAGGCCTTGCCAAGCCCGCATTCAATCCACCGAATTGGATCTTTGGGCCGGTCTGGACCTTCCTTTACGCATCTATGTCGTTTGCGGTCTGGCGCATATGGATACTTCCAGGAGACCAACCGCAAAAGTCGGCGGCGCTCATTTGCTTTTATCTGCAACTGGCGTTCAATGCCGCATGGTCGTGGGCCTTCTTTGCGCTCCATAGCCCGCTGCTTGGCGTTATCAACATCGTTCCGCAATGGATTTTAATCCTGCTCACAATCTTCAAGTTTCGCCTTCTCGACCGAATCGCTAGTTACAGTCTTGTACCTCTCGCTGTTTGGGTTGCTTTCGCGATAGCGCTCAATTTCGAAATTTGGCGGTTAAATCTTTGAATGTGCAGGCTATCGCGAATAGCACTCACCCCTGATCCTCAGCCATGTGTAACAGTTCCGAGGAGACGCGCCGTTATCCATTGCCCGCAACCGGCGGCAAAGCCTGAGAGGACCGTACCCCAAAAAAGATCGGCTAAGGTCAGACCAGTCGACCAGTTCTTGAGTGTCGCCTGATTGGTCAGATCATAGGTGGCATAAGCCGTAAAGCCGAGCATCGCCCCGCACACTATCGCAGTCTGGATCGACTCCCCGATCAGACCGGGGCGAACAGCGAGAACCGTAAGTCCAAACGCATAAATCAGGTAGAAGGCGATGGCAGGCGCGAGCCGGAAGTCAGCTGCCAGTATCTCTGCCATTACAGGCCGGTAAAGACGGTCGGTCATGCTGCTCAGCCAGATAAAATCGATGGCGATGAACACAACCAGTGTGACGATATAGGCAACGACGTAGGTTTTCACCACATTCTCCATAGCGGCCTTCCTTCGGTCGATCAGCGGATGCGTGTCCAATCGACACCCCGGCAAATCAGGCCGGCGATAACACAGCCCCTCGTGGACATCCGATCACCATCCACTTTCACTGTGATCCGGTAGCTCAAATCACGTTGAGGATCGAAAGCCTCACCGGAATAGACGCCATCGTCACTGGGTTTGATCGTCATCACCAGCTTGTCACCAGCCTTTTCGCTTGGCGTTCCCGGCTTGATCCAGGTATTGGTCGCGCAGACGTCCGATCCGCAGGGTGCAACTCTCACTTTGGCATTGCCATCTGCCCGAGCCCATAGGCCCTCGATTTCGGCCGCTTGCGCATTAGTTGCAGATGCTGCGGCCAGATAAACAATCGCTCCAATCATCGCTCTCATGCCTGGATCTCCTTTTAACCGCCGACCTTCATGCGTGCTCAAGTGTATAAAGTCCGACGTCGATGCTCCCCTCCTCAAAGCCGGCTTCGCAATAACACAGGTAGTAGTGCCAAAGGCAACGGAATCGCTCGTCAAAGCCTAGGGCCGCAATGGTCGGCCAGCGCGCATGAAAACGGGTGCGCCACTCGAGAAGTGTTCGTGCGTAGGATTTGCCGAAATGTTCTCTTGCTGCCAGCCTGAAGCCCGCTTTTGCAACTGCCGCCTCCAAAGCGGAACCAGAGGGCAGAAAGCCGCCGGGAAAGACATGCTTCTGGATAAAATCGGAGCCGCGCCGATAGGCATCAAAGCGCTTTTCTTCAATCGAGATCACCTGCAGCACAGCCTTTCCACCTGGTCGCAAACAACGTTTCAACGTCGAGAAATATTCCGGCCAATAGGCCTCGCCTACTGCTTCGAACATCTCTATAGAAACGATGCGATCGAACTGGCCATCGAGATCACGGTAGTCCTGCAGGCGCAGGTCCACCTGCTCTATCACGTCAGCACTGGCGGCTGCCTGTCTTGCCCAGGCGAGCTGTGAAGGTGACAAGGTGATACCCGTCACCTTGGCGTTGGCACGCGCTGCCAAGAATACGGAAAGAGCACCCCAGCCACAGCCGATTTCCAAAACACTCTGGTTGTGATCGAGCGCAAGCTTTTTCAGAACTTGCTCTAGCTTCTTTTGCTGGGCGGCTTCGAGGGTGTGCGTACAATCATCATAAATTCCCGAGGAATATAGCATCGTCGGGTCGAGCCACTGTCTGTAGAATTCGTTGCCGAGATCGTAATGTGCCTCGATGTTGCGACGGCTGCCATGCTTCGTATTGGCATTGAAGAGATGCTTTGCACGATTGAACAGCCGCATTATCGCGCTGCCTTGGATAGCGGGTGCTAACGCTTGCGTATTTCTTGCCGCGAAGCGGATGACCGCCGTTAGATCGGGAGTCGTCCAGTCCTCATCGAGGTAACTCTCCGCAAAGCCGATATCTCCCGCAACGATCAGGCGAGGTAACATACGCCAACGCCGCATGTTGACGATCGCCTCGGGACCCGGTTCGGCACCGGATTTTTCGACCACCAGTCCTGAAGGCAGCGTGATCCTCAGATGGCCATAGCGCACGTTGCGCAATAGCCTCATGAGGAGGTGCCCGACGAGGCCGAGTCCCCCTATGCTATCGGACGCACGCATCGACGCGCTGGAGAAATCGTCAAAATGGCTCATGAATTTCAACCTTGGAATTGGGTATTTTCACTTCAGTGGGAGATGAGCAACCGAATGAAACAGAGCTTTCCGGAGGATGGGGACGTACCCGCAATCCAATACCTTTCAGCCAGATCTTCATCGCTTCCCAATGAATGCCTCCGACGACACGAAGCGTCAGAAAAGGGATCGCGAAAAACGCCTTAAGCAATGCGCGATCCGTAAGCTCGCTACGACGCGCCACATGCCTCGCGGTCAATACCGGCCCATCGCGATCGAAAGTCTCGATTCGGATCGAAAGAACGTCGGCGGGCGGCGACACGCGAAACTGATACCGCAGATCCATGTCCATAAAAGGCGAGACATAGAAAGCCTTGTCGCACTGCTGGATAATTTCCGGCGCATCGTTCGCCTCGACCGGGATCATATAGCCGTGACGCTCACCGAACGTGTTGTCCACTTCCCAGAGGATGGCTTTGAGCGACACATCCTTCGAATAACAGAAGAACACGCTCAGCGGATTGAAAGCCCAACCGAACAGTCGCGGCATTGTCAGCAGCCGTATTGGACCTCCATCCGGGTCGATACCGGCGCTTCGCATGTTCCTCTCGACCTGTTTCCTCAGATCGGATCCTGACCGGTCGCCTCGATCCTTGCGATAGAAGGAGAAAAGGTTGAAACGATCGATGGAGAGAAGGCGGAACCGCCGATCGATCTGGTCAAGCTCATCGAGATCGAGCAGCAGAGAATAGATCCGATAGCTAAGCTTGTGCTGCTTAGGCCTTACACGAGCATGTGTGACCAGGCCGGAAAAAAGCGCAGATTGAAGTTCCGCACTCATGCGGTAACCTCCACGCCCGGCAGCGGCTTGACAGGCTGGCTAATCGGCTGACGGACGATACGACCACTTTCCCGCGAGACCTGCCAAGGCCGCCGCAAGCCACCGAGATCCTCGGCGACCGCAAGGCCCGCCTGGATGCCATCCTCGTGGAAGCCAGAACCGAAATGCGCGCCACAAAACCAGGTATTGCGGATGCCTTGAAGCGACCAGATTTCCTTCTGTGCACGATCGGTCAATAGGTCGAAAACCGGATGTTCATATATCTCACGGCAGATGATGGTTTCCTCCTTTGGCGCTCTGCGCGGATTGAGGGTGACAAAGGTCGGCGGCGCTGAACCCAGCGGCTGCAGCTTATTCATCCAATAGGTGATGGAGGGTTGGCTCGGTCCGTCGCGCGTATCCGCTGTATAGTTCCAGCTCGACCAGGCAGCGCGCCGTTTCGGCATTAGCGAGACATCGCTATGCAGGACAGCTTCGTTACGCGAATAGCGGAAAGCACCCAGAATACGTCTTTCCTCGGTGCTTGCATCCACAAGCATTCGAAGCGCCTGATCAGCATGGGTGGCGATCACCACATCGTCGAAGAGGTGATGGCCGCCAGTAGCCGCCTCAAGCTCTACGCCTTGTGATCTGCGTCTTATCGACTTTACTGGCGTCGACAACCGGATACGGTCGAAAAAGCTGTTGGTCATGCGGGCAACATATTCGCGGCTGCCGCCCCTTACAGTGCGCCAAATCGGCCGACCCCATAGATTGAGCAAGCCGTGATTGTTACAGAAGCGGACAAAACTTGCCGCTGGATAAGCGCCGATCTCCATCGCAGGGGTAGACCAGATCGCCGCGGCCATCGGGTAGAGATGGTCGTCGCGAAAGGCGCGACCATAGCCGTTGCATGAGAGATAATCATCGAGGGAGATGCCGTCCATGTCGGGCAAGTCCCGCGGGGCATCGCGATAGAAGCGCACCAGATCGCGCATCATTGACCAGAAACGCGGGCGGACAATGTTTGATTTCTGTGCGAAAAGACCGAGACCCCTACCGCCGGAATATTCATAGGCGCCGTCGTTGATCGAAACGGCAAAGGACATATTGGAGGCAGCCGTGGGCACGTCGAGCGTGCGGAACAACGCCGTCAAATTAGGATATGTGAGCTCGTTGTAGACAATGAAGCCTGTATCAACGGAAACAGCGCCTGCGGCGCTTTCGAATGTCACCGTATTACTATGGCCACCGAGCCGATCGCTTGCTTCGAAGACAGTCACGTCATGGCGATTTGAGAGAAGCCAAGCTGCCGACAGTCCCGAAATGCCACTTCCTATTATCGCAATGTTCAGACGGCGGCCGCCGTTTCGATCGTAGCTACCCATAAAACCCCTCGGCTCCCGCAATAAGCTTTTGGCTTTCAAGACAGATACGGAGGGCGGCGGCGGCTGGTTTCACACAAAGAGAGAATTTTTTCGAGTAGCACGAAACCGGTTCAACCGACCGTCCGTAAATAATGCACAGCGACACAAGAGCGCATCAATGCGAGCGAACGGATGGATTGGTTTCTTCTAGCTATCGTGGCTGTCGGCATATCTCTGGCGATGGCCGCCGCCTGGATCGTGCAGCGCAAAACCGGTATGAGCGGGTGGATCGACACCATTTGGTCCGCGGCTGTGGGCTTGGGCGGCATCCTCACCGCCGGCTGTGCAGAAGGCTCATTCTCGCGCCGGATGACGCTGATAATGATCGTGGCAGCCTGGGCGCTGCGGCTCGCCTGGCATATTGGAGTTCGCACCAAAGGCGGCGGAGAAGATCCGCGCTATGCCAAAATGATGAAGGACTGGGGCGCCAGTGCCAGCTCGCGGCTCTTTATCTTTCTGCAGGTTCAGGCTCTTGCGGCTTTCATCCTTGTATTCGCGATCTATCTCGCGGCGATCAATGACAAGGCCTATCCGGCGGTAACGGATTTCGTTGCCGTGTTGCTTTCCGCCACAGCCCTCGCTGGAGAGGCGCTTTCAGATGCGCAGCTTTCCCGATTTCGCAGAAGGCCAGAAGCCAAGACTGAGGTCTGCGAGACGGGGTTGTGGCGTTATTCCCGCCATCCGAACTATTTTTTCGAATGGCTGTTCTGGTGCTGCCTGCCGCTATTCGCCGTCACAAGCTCGCCAACGAGCTTGTTATCGCTGCTCGCACCGGCGTTGATGTATTGGCTGCTGGTGCATGTATCCGGAATTCCCCCGTTGGAAGAGCATATGCTGCGCTCGCGCGGCGATAAATTTCGCGCACTGCGGAAGCGTGTGAACGCCTTCTTTCCAGGCCCTCGCAAAACCGAATTCGTTTCCCAAGGAGAATAGTCGATGAATATGCTGGCATTTGCGATCAACGCCGCAGAGCGCGCACCGCTTACGGACAGCATGACGCTGGCTGGGATAGATTTTCTCTGTGCACGCACCAAACACCGTCTGTCGCTGATCTCGCAAGATGCGGAAAATACGTTCGTCGAGGCAATGGGCAGCTTTCCGGTAGCGACGCACACCGATGAGGCCAACCGACAGCATTATGAAGTCCCGGCGGAATTCTTCAGCTTAACCCTGGGACCTCAACGAAAATACTCTTGCTGCCTTTATCCGGCCCCCCATACGACGCTGGCGGAAGCCGAGACTTATGCACTTGCCGAAACTGTGGAGCATGCCGAAATCGAGGATGGAAACAGTATCCTGGAACTTGGTTGCGGCTGGGGTTCGCTGTCCCTTTATCTTGCGAAGCAATTTCCCAATTCGCGGGTTACATCGGTTTCGAACTCCACCTCACAGCGCGAATACATTCTCGCCATGGCGCAGAAGCACGATCTCGGCAATCTTACCGTCATCACGGCAGACATGAACGACTTTGCGGCCGATGGACGCTTTGATCGCGTGATCTCGGTCGAGATGTTCGAGCATATGTCCAACTGGCGCACCTTGCTGGAGCGTGTCCGCGAATGGCTCAATCCGCACGGCAAGCTTTTCCTCCATGTCTTCACCCACAAGGACCGCTCCTATCGCTTCAACCACCAGGATCCGGCCGACTGGATTGCCCGTCATTTCTTTACCGGCGGCATTATGCCGGCACATGATCTGCCGTATCGCTTTGCCGATCTGCTTTCAGTCGAAAAGGAATGGCGCTGGTCGGGCATGCATTACCGCCGGACGGCACTCGACTGGCTCGCCAATTTCGACCGTGAGATCGAGCGCATCCAGCCGATCTTCGCCAAGGTCTATGGGAGGGACAGCACACTCTGGCAGCGCCGTTGGCGGCTCTTTTTCCTCGCCACCGCTGGCCTCTTCGGCCATGAGAACGGTCATGTCTGGGGCGTAGGTCACTATTTGCTGAGGCCAGCGGGATGAGGCGGCCTGCGCTCGATGCAAGGACCGGAGCAACGATTGCCATTGCCTGGGTCATCGTAGCCAACAAGCCGTTCTACCCAATGTTTGTTTGGTGGCTGGTTGGCGATGGCGTTGAAACATCAGCCATAACGCTCGTCGCCATTCCCTTTTTTCTGGCGGTACCTTTGATCGCTGGAAAATCGCCGTTTAGTGCCCGGCTGGCGCTGCCGCTGATCGGCACGATCGATACCGTATTCGAATCCATCGTTTTCGGAAGAGCGTCTGCCACACTTCTATTCCTTGCACCCTGCATGGCGCTGACACTAGTCTCGTTCCAACCCGATGAGAAATGGTGGCAGCGGGGCCTTGTTTGCTGCATCTTTGTCTGTTTTGCGATATGCTGGTGGAGGCTCAAGGACCCGGTCTTTCCATGGACCGGTGGCCAGATCGCAATGCTGATGAACATCAATGTCTTTGCAGTGGCCAGTCTGATGACCTTTATTGGCGCGCGCTATGCCGGCACATAGCCCGAAAACACGTCTTTCTAGACGAGCCGAGCTCAGGCGTAGCGCTTTAGAGCTCTTCAACAATCGCTATATTCGACGCTCTTGAAGGGAGGTGAACCGGCGACCCTTTCTGGCATTTATCTAACTGAATGAATCGTATGCCTTCGTGCGATGAGGCTCTATTCTCGAACGTGTGTAGGGTTGCCAAACAGTTTGCCGGACAAGGCCGATTATTCATCGTGTTGAGATTTCGCTCCATTTTGCGTTTCGTCGCGACCATGGCGCGACCTATAGCCAGATGAGCGGCCCGCGCGTTCGAACAAGCTAGCGGTCATTTCGTGACCTGCGGGCTGGCGCACCTTCCCCTATCCCGCCTACCGGCTGAGTGCGGCTATTGGCTGACATTCCGACCGTCTCGCGAACAGCATTGCTACTCTTCACATGATCGATGAACGCGCGGAGTTTCGGCAGCATCTGCCGACGATTGGGAAGGTAGAGGAAAACCCCTGGTGTAATGGCAGCGAAAGGTTCCAGGACACTTTTGAGCGTTCCCGCCTCCAGCGCAGAAGCGACAATCGGGCGTGGAAGCTGCGCGAGGCCCATACCCTGGAGCGCTGCCCCAAGCAGGGTAGGAAAGTCATTTGCAATCAGCGGGCCGGTGACCGCCAACTCCAAGACACCACTGTTTGTCGTGAAGGACCAAAGCGCGAGCGCGCCGTTCGACCGCCGCCATCTTATGCACGCATGTTCCCGCAAATCTTCCGGCTGGTTCGGCTGAATGCGACCTGAGAAATAAAGAGGGACTGCCAACGACCACCATCGGGAAAGGCGGCGTCATACGCACCGCCACCATGTCGGCGGCGATGAACTGGCCCATGCGAATACCGGCATCGAACCCATGCGCGGCGAGATCGACCAATTCCTCGCTGACGGCGATCTCAACCTCGATCTCAGGATAGGCCTGCGAAAATGACGCAAGGAGAGGTTCCAAGAGGATCGGCACGACCGCGCGCGGCACGGCCAATCTGAGTAGCCCCGATGGCCGCTGTCCCAGGTCATAAGCTGCCCGACTGGCCGCAACGAGTTCTTCGAAGGCCGGTTTAGCCCGCGAAAAGAAGCGCTCTCCTGCCTCGGTAAGACCGACACTGCGCGTGGTGCGAATGAAAAGCGGCGCTCCCATCCGGCTTTCGAGAGCCCGGATGGCCTGGCTGACTGCGGAGGGAGTCACCCCCAGCTCAGCGGCAGCACGACGGAAATTGCGATGCTCGGCGACGCTCAGGAATGCCTCGACACCATCCAGGGCGCCTTGTCGGACCGTGAAGTTCTGCTTCATAGCCCATGAACATTATCGAGAATAGTCGCTCTCGGAAAGGGGTCATATTGTTTCCTTGCGAAACGGAGTGACACGGATGGCAAACCGCAATGGACGAGAGGCTGGAGGCCCCAAATCCAACAACGACGAAGCCCGCCTATCGAGACGCGCGGTGCTGTTGGGGTCAGGAGCGTTCGCAAGTACCGTGGCTGCTAGACCGCTTCTGGCCGTAGCGGCAGGGTTCGTCAGGCATGACGATGAGCCGACATCCTGGGTGGATCCGCAGATGCCGGAAGTTACGCACCACGTAGTCGATGCCAATGGCATACGAGTGCATGTTGTGGAGCAGGGTTCGGGGCCTCTCGTGATCCTCCTCCATGGCTTTCCGGAATGCTGGTATTCGTGGCGGCATCAGCTGACGATGCTGGCCCAGGCGGGTTTCGTGCGATTGCGCCGGATCTCCGGGGCTATGGTCGCAGCGACTGCCCGCCGGATGGAGGGAAATACACCATCCTTGATTATATCGGCGATATGGTGGGCCTGATGGATACCCTGGGTGTCGAGCAGGCGGTCATCGCCGGTCATGATTTCGGAGCGACCATTGCGTGGCAGGCTGCATTGATGCGGCCGGATAAGTTCCGTGCCGTCATTGGCCTCAGTGCCCCCTTCAGGCCCCGAGGGTTCGGCACCTCGGTTTTGCCGACAACGCTCATGCCGCAGAACGACAAGGCGGTTTACTACCAGCTCTATCTAGCTACTCCTCAAGCCGAAATCGGAATGGAGCAGAATAGGCGGCAGACGCTGCGCTCCCTCTTCTACCAGATGTCTGGGGAGGTGTTGCAGGCCGCTAGCCCGGCGAGCGCCGACCTTAAGCCTGGAATGATCCCACGAAGCGGTGCCGCTCTGCCGGAGAACCCACCTTTGCCCAACTGGATCACGTCTGCCGAGTTGGAGGTCTACATCGAAGAATTCACCTGCAGCGGCTTCCGTGGCCCCTTGAGCTGGTACCGCAACATCGATCGAAGTTGGGAGCTTTTAGGGATGACACAAGGCGCGAAGGTGACAGTTCCTGCTCTCTATGTCGCGGGCGACCGCGATTTCGTCGCCGCCGCCAATCGTGAATTTATTCCGCTTCAGGCCAAGTTTGTTCCGAAGCTGCGCCGCCCGTTGATACTGCCCGGTTGCGGCCACTGGACCCAACAGGAGCGTGCCACCGACGTCAGTGCCGCAATGATCGATTTCCTACAACAACT
>NZ_JACIAR010000027.1:0-14122 GCF_014194925.1 Rhizobium sp. BK491 | reverse complement strand
CTTCTTCCAGACGAATGGTGACGGACCCGACGATGATCTCGGGACGGCTGGCCTTCTTGATCGGCGGTTCCGAAACAGGTGGGTCGACGATTACCGCTGCGAACTCGACCGCGTCCTCGGGCGCGGGCAGAACCAGCTTCCCCCGCCGTGCCATCGTCCGCCAGGTGGACAGGTGGTTCGGCTTCAAGCCATGTCGATCTGCGACCTCACTCACCATTGCGCCGGGCCGAAGGCTCTCCGAAACGATCTGCGCCTTGACTTCATCCGGCCAGCGCCGGTGAACCTCACGTCCAGGCCTCCTGGTCGTGAGAACCTCCAATGTAGTCTCCATGGAGAAACTCCCGTTGCTCGCCCATGGAAGAGCGATCACAGATTAGAAAGACGAGGACAATGTGGAGGCAGAACACCGGTTACGATTCTTCGTCATATAGGCATGAAAAATGGGGCGAATAAATTCGCATTTTGAGACTCCGTTTTCTCGTGTCGATCGTGGATTCCTCCACTGCGTCGAGGCTTTCGGCCCGCCCGCGTTTGCAAGTGAAAATTTAAGCGGCGATGCTGGAATTGGTAAGGGATCTCGCCGTCGCCAAGGCCGCCGGTTACGTTCCCCCCTATAACGGACGACGAATACTGGATCGAAATCGAAACCGCCCCAGTACTTTACGTCGATCCCATTGATAGAGAATTCGGCATCGCTTCGGCGGAAGTCGCCAGATGTCCGGAACGGGACGGCTGGTCGAAGTCTGAAAATCTGGGCTAGACGGCTCTATCCGCTACTTTCTGCCAGTCCGAATTCGAAATGAGTGTACTGGCGTAGATAGACGTACGGCCGGTGGTGTTGATCTTTCGCAGGGCGCCGCGAACAGATGTCACGAGTGCTTGCGGCATCCAGGGGCTCAAGATGAGCGCCTCTATAGTTCCGGGGAGGAGATCGAAGTTCGACGCTAGATCCTTGCGCGTCGAGCTTTCACAGATGATGCGGTACTCGCTTTCGGGCTCGTACGGGTAACGCTTGATGAATGGCAGCTCGTCGATCGCCGGATTCAAGTTCGGAAGACGACTGATTTCCTCGTAAAGAACTGCGCGATGTCGTACCCCTGGTTTCTCATCAAAAGCCTTGAGCAGCTTCTCTCTGTTGAGAAGCAAGCATACGCCGTCAGAGTTCGGCGAGAAAACACGCCAGTGATGATAAGTCTCAGGAGCTTGGGAAAGGCAGATCGCTGTAAGCGTCTTTAGTGCTTTGCGCTTCTTGTACACGTCCATGAAGTGACGATCGTTCTGGTCATCCCACGAATCCGGAGATAGCAACGTGATCCGATTCGTCTGCAATAAATGAATTGTCGAGGCGAGATTAGTAAAGCGTCGGAACACACCTTTGACGGTCGATGGACTTGTTGTGTGCGTCATGATACCTCCCATTTTCCTGGATCCTGCACGACCGCTTCTCACGGGGCAAGACTCCGCTTGCCTCTCCGATTAGTTAGAACAAAATAGAAACAAAATCCGTTGACACGGATACCCGAGGATTTCGCCGGGCGGCAGCGGGTTGTGCTCATATGCAGGGGCCTCGTGTAACTAGTGTCAGTACGATAAGCCCAGCCTGGAAACCTGCAAGATTCGAGTGTCTTGCGGATGCAATGTCACATCACATTTGGGGCGATGGCCGTCATTTTGTGCTACTGACCGGAATTCAGCGAACCGATTGGAGCCATGTCATGATTAACATCAACGAACGCGACATGGTCCTCCGGATGATCGATATGGCGCGTATGAGCCTGCTTGCGCAGGAGAATAAAATCTCTCCTGCCGAAGATGCTCTCTCGGTTTTAACAAAACTCTATTTCGAGTTCCGCCCGCTTGAGACCGACGCCCAAGTTCGTGGATTCAGAGAACATCTGGAATGGATCAAAAGGCGCCCGAACTACGGTCATATTGAGCTTGTCAATTTTACATATGACGAAGTTATTGGTGGCAGTAGCCAAGCATTCAAGGCTGATGCGGCAAAAAAATCGGAAGCCGTAGGCAACCTCATAACTTACCTCTCGCGCGCGGCCGACGACTGGATTGAGCGCCTTGAAGCCCAGGCTAACATCGAACATCTTCGCGAGATAATCCCACCGAAGAAAACTGGTCCGTTTAATTTTCGAGTTCAGGACGGACGTCTTGTCGTTGCTCCCCACGATGCTAGAGTGAAAATCGAAGGGAGTATTGCCAGCGCGCGTGCTGCCCTGTTGCAGCAAGGCGAAAGGCTCATAAACGATCTCTTAGGGTCTAATACCCAGCCGTACCTGCGAGCCGCCCTTGAAGCTGTACAAGAGAGACTTCCGATCGACAGCGACATTATCCAGCTTGGTCTTCTGAATATCTCTTTCGAGAATGCGACTTCGGGTGCTACGGAGGAACTTAACTCTGTGCTGGCATCCGTCCTGCAGGCGCACGCCGTCGGGGTCCGTCACTATCTCGCACAGTTTCCAGAGTGGAAGGAGTTCAGTTCGCAGGCTGCCGATCTCGAAATAGCCGTGGGAAATCTGAACAACGTTGCCTCAAGCGTCGACGAACTTGCAGACCAGATCGAAAAAGAAAATACGGTTGATGAAGCGGTTCCCCGCTCTCTGCGGTTTTTAACGAGCCTCGTTCGCGACCCAGGTGCCGAGCTTCGGCGGGTTGGACTTGCCTTGCTGACGACGATTGAAAGCCTAAGTATTACGATATTTGGCGGAGTTCTCCATTTCGTCAGCTCGACGTCGAAAGCGACGCTCGACGGTGCTTCAAAGCATCTTTCCAAAGTTCTGGCAGTTGCCGTCGCGGTGACCTGTCTGCACGTCACGGCGACATTGGCAGAATGGTCGGGGGTGACGTGGCTCAAACCAGCGGCCGAGATCATCCTGAAAAGCGAGGCGGTTATTGCACGGCTGTGAAGACTTATGAATCCGACTGCGGCGTCCAGGTGATATCCTGGCTACGCGATACGTGAGTGAGCATCGAGCACGCTCTGACTGCCGATGATGAGGCCAGTGTCGGACGTGACTCCCACTTTGACATCACGTCATAAATCACAGTCTTAATCTTGCCATTATTTGCCGAGGCCGATCGTTCGAGATGTCAGGCTCACTTTTCCTTTCGCCCTTGTCCATGGCACAGCACATGCTTTCGAATTCAGACTTCCGAAACTGCTTTGGTCGAACAACCTAGAATACCGGCGGGTCTGAGCGTTGAGGAAGGGGAGAGGTCACCCGCGCAAAAATCCGTGCCTCCTTATTTGTCATGGATGTAGAAGGCTATCGGGACGTTCGCTAGATGCCGCTCCGAGCTGGATTTCAGGAGCAGGCGATTGATCGTGTTGTCTTGCAGGCCGCCTATCGGGATCATAACCGAGACTGGTCGAGCGATCGCGTCCGATCGCGACAGTTCAGGCGCCGGTTGAAGGCGGCCCAATCTTGCTGCCAGTGATGCCTCGACATTGGGCTTCGGCCGGCCCCGTTCCTTATTCTGGAGATACTTGAACGTGTCAGCCATCAAAGAACGGTAGCCGAACATTGCACCGCTGTCGCCGAGGCGCAGAACCTGTTGGACATCAGTTGGAAATCTGAACGTCGAACGCTCGCAGGCCCTTGCGAACCCGGGTAGGGCGGACGTGGCGGGCATGAGCTCCTTGACGATCGTCGTCGCAAGCTCCCGCCATCTCAGAGGACTGTCGGTGACGATCGAGGCCCCTGTTGCCTGAGCAAGATACATTGCCATCTCGACGTTGGGCGACAGCTTCATCGCGCTGAACTGTCCGCCTCGCTCTCCCTGGACCTCGGGACCGGTGTGGAGAACGGCTAGCGGATCAGCCTCTTTCATGCGCTCCAACATGAGCAGCTGAATGGCCAGATCATCATCCGTGAGGGCAGGATTTTGACGTCGGAGCTGTGCTATCATGACGTCTTCGGTCATGGACATGATGCTTCTCCGTGTGTCTTGGCGCGCGTGCTCAGTCAGTGCAGCTTGGTCTTCGGCCGTAAGTTGAAGGACCTTGACCCGCCTTTCAGCCAATCGATGGACCTCGTCACGGAGATAGAAATCGAAGCAGCATGGATCTGGAACGAGATTGAGCAGTCCGCTCGTCACCAGCGGCATAACGTTGAGAAACAGGAACGCAGACTTCAAGAATTCCTGCCGAAACGCATGCGGGTTTTCGACGGGGTTGAAGTCGTGCTTCACGGTTCCCGGGTGCAGAAACGGATGCTCTACGAGAGTTTCGCCGAAATAGAGAGGCACTCCTACTCCGTGTTTCAGGAATGCGTTCGGGTGTAGATTGCCCGTGTATACGCACCGTGCGCGACCATCGGGCTTAGGAAGCAGAGACAGGATGTCGGTCTCAAGGGGCCACAGACCTTCATAAAGGCTATACACTTTTGAGATCTGCTCATCGGTCAGCTCGCGGCGGACCCGAAGCCAATCCCGGCCATCGTGGAGGTTCAAGACATTCACAATTCCGTTTAGGAGCATGATGTTGCGCTCGCGAATGCCACGTTCGCTCCAGGCCGGGCGCAATGATGGTGAAAGGGCTTGGCAGCAGTTTCGGAACTTCATTTCGGAACCACACCCGCAGGCGTCACGGGGGCGAATATTTGCGGGCACCTTCTTTTGAAGAAAGTCGCGAGGTTTCTCTGTTCGGCCAAAGGCATCCTGGTATCGGACCTGACCGCTGTCGTATTTGACGAACATTTCCCCGCCAAACCTCCAAAGCTGTTCTGGCGGCGGCATGAGTACGTGCCTGAAATCCACCCAGGAGCCCGGCGCTTCCTTCTCCGGATACAGCCATTCCTCGCGCCCGGCGGCGACATATCGGCGCGCGCGCTCCTTCAGGATGCGGTTGATTTTGATCACCTCGTCCCGCGACAGCCGCCGTTGCTTGATGAACGCGTCGGTGCGAACCATGGAGCTGCGGTATGCACGCGCAAACGTACGTTTTTCCGTGGCCCTCGCAGACGGATCTTGTGCGTATTCCAAATTGGTGAGGATCAGACAGAAGTCGCGGTTCAAAGGAAAGACAGTTTGAGAGCCCTTAAGGGTGATCGAGGGTTCCGACGGGTGGGCACAACCTCGGTGTTCGGGCGGCATTGCGTGATTGAAGATCGTCACGGGATGATCGGTAACAATGAACTTAACGTCCGACTCCTCTGCCGAAACGATCTCTCGGACTGACTCTGTCCAAATGGTGCAGTGAAACATTCGGATGGCCTGCATTTCAGCCATCAGCTCGTTCTGCGTCAAGCGAGGATAGCAGGATTTCAGCCAGTCCAAACCCTTCGGCGTCCTAATCTTCTGAATATCCAGGTATTCGAAAAAGGTTTGAAAATGGCGTTGCCATTCGGTCGGGTCGACCTGAACGAAAGCCCGGACAGCCTTCGCGCCGCGGGTATCGATGTCACCAAACAGGCGCCTTTCGATCTCGTCGTTGACGTTTGCTCCGAAAAACGTCGAGTAAAGGTCCCTTTGCACGAATGCGCGGGACGTCGGCGACTTGAATCGCGAACGTTCCACGATCACCCGGCCGTCATCGAGCGCCCTTCGATCTGGCGACAGGTCGAGAAGCGCGAGTGTGCCGCGCCCCGGCTCGAAGAAGCCTTCCTGGTACCATTGGGGGACATAGTGATTATTTCGGGTCTTCGACATTCAAGCTTCCGTAGTTTGTCAGTCAGCGCACCAGAATAGCCATCCACGACTTTCGGAATGCCCTCCGGCAGTGATCGAGCGGAAGTGGCTATTCGGCTGCGTGGCCCTCCTGCACCGTTGACTACTCAATACGCTGGCGGATCGAGTTTAAAGTCCTAGTTAGAAATGCGGGGACGACGGCCGGAGCTGCTCCGAACCGCCCCCGGTATCATAAACAACCTCGATGCCCCGGGCCAAGTAGCCCGCCGCCACCTCTTCTAGCTGCGGCGCATACTGGTCAGCATACTCGTGAAGCGTGTCGTCGAAATTGATGACGAGGTATGCGATACGCCGCGTTCGCTTGTCGGCATTGTAGACTAGCATCTGTTGCTCGGCTCCATCCACTGTCGAACGCAGCTTGCCAAGGAAGGCCTCACTTAACCGGTCAGCGCTCGCCCCGACGCCCCCGCTGCGAAAACGAACTACTTCGTTGTTTGAAAGATTAATCGTCTTGACTTCGCACAGTATTGCCCGGTTCCCGTCTACAGCCTCGATATCAGGAGTGCGGTGACCTTTCATCCTCGATTCGGGAATGAAGCGGACGTCAGTGCATCCGAGGTGCTTTACGTGATTGTAGCCCTTCGCCTGATTCAGCTTGTCGATGAGCTGCTGCCATCCTCTGTCGGGATCTTTAGCGGTGAGAAGGGGGGCAAGTTCCTTCTTCAGAAACGCCCACGCGTCATGGTCGAGCCCCTGCAGATCTTCCTCGATTTCCAGGAAGACCTTCTTCTTCACCGCGTAGCTGGTGAGTGTCTCGTCAAAATTGGCAAAATAGGCGCCCGGTGGTACGGGGTCTGGAAGCAAGTCGCGCAACTCATAGACGCGCTGAAGATCGTTCCGATGCGTGACTTTCCCAGCGCATTGAGCCAAGCAATAGAACTTATGCATCACATAAGTTATTACATTCATGGGAGTGGTTTGGTACAAAAGTCTGATCTGCACAAGCGATTTCCTGAACAAAGTCCGGGACTCCGGCCGGCACAAACGGAACTATCAACATGGATGTCAGTGCAGCGAAGGCGCGGGTTTTTCCACCGGTAGGGAGGTGCATCTATTGCGGCGGCGCCGGCGCGCTCACGAAAGAGCATATCTTTCCCGCAGGGCTTGGTGGCGGTCTTCTGCTGCCGCGGGCGAGCTGCACATCTTGTCAGAGGGAAATTCAGATCTTCGAGGACATCTGCATGCGGAAAACGCTCCTGCCGCATCGCCGAGCCCGTGGGCTAGTCCGTCACCCGCATGATCTTCCTGCCACGGTGCCTTTGGTGCTCGATCTTGACTTACAAGGGCCAACGCGGGTCGCATTGGATGCCCATCCAAATGTTCTTGTGCTGCCGGGAATGCGCGATCTTCCCGGCATATTGGCGGGGAGATCTCCCGAAACAGTGGTGCAGTTCGATTACAAGATCTTTGGACACACAGACATACTCGACCAGACAAAGCGAAGGCTTCTGGACCAACAGGTTGTGGGTATTGATTTGGACGGCTATGCGTGGCTGCGTATGCTGGCAAAGATTGCTCACGGTTACGCGGTCGCGGAGCTGGGATTTAATAGATTCTCGCCAGCGTTGCCTGATCTGATCCTCGGTCGCAACCCCGCTTTATGCAGCTATCTAATCGGGAATTGCCCCGTTCCATCCCCCATACCGGATAGCCCGCCGCTGCTGATAATCGGAATGCTATGCGTCACTATGGGCGAACAGCGCCTGGTCGCAGTCAATTTGCGCCTCTTCGCCGATCTAGGTGTAGAGACCCCGGTGTACACAGTAATTGCTGGATCATTCACAGATTAGAACGTGAACCCGTAGATAAGGTCGACATCGGACCCCTCGTCGGCTCGATCTATTTGCAACTTCAATCTATGATCGATCAAGAGGCGGCTGAAAACGTCGGCGCCGGGAATCCTCCATCACAAAAGGGTGAGAAGAACACGATGACAGACTCGATTGACATCATCGATTGTGCCACCCTGGACGAGTTCTGGGAGACGATGTCACCGATTGGCACACGCTTTGGTAGACCGCATGACCGTTTCATATTTCGGGGACAGGCAAACAGCGAATGGCACTTGGTTCCCAGAGTGTTTCGCAAGTCGGAGATCGATAAATACAAACGAGGAATGATGTCGACGCTACGCGACCACCCTGGACAATTCTTTTTCGAGTGGTCGCTCTTGCACGGGTTTGTCAAATATTGCGATGCGGCCGGACTGGCAGTACCTGGCGACTCTATGGAGTTTCGAGCATATTTTGATCAAAATAGCATTACCAACATTCATGGCATAACCAGTAGTGACTGGCCACAGGATCGCGTTGTTCCTTTGATGGGCATGGCGCAGCATCATGGCGTCCCAACCAGGCTCTTAGACTGGTCAAGCAACCCCTATGTGGCCTGCTATCACGCTGCTACCACTGTCGTCACAGAGAGGGACCGAGATGATGTAAGTGCCCAGGAGAAGATTGCTCTATTTGCACTGGACCTAAATACACTTTCTCGGATCTCTGGCCTCAGACACCTCGTAGTTCCGGGAAGCACTTCTGCGAACCTCCACGCCCAAGCGGGTTCGTTTTTGTTGGTGGACAATTCCGGGAACCGGGGCGAGCCTTTCACGCCTGACGTTTCAGTTGAGTCAAAACTGGGTCGACATTCCAGCCTGCTTAAGAAGGTCACACTGCCCACGATGTTCGCCGGCGAACTTTTGCTTCGGTGCAATCGCTTCGGAGTCTCCGCCGCATCCATTTTCCCCGGTTATGACGGGGTAGGAAAAGCGGTGCTTGAGTCCACACGGGCATGGCATTTCAGTCATCCTAATTAGCTCGGTGACGTTCGCAACTCGCGCCAGGAGGAATTTGATTATGGGATTTCCACAATCGAGTATCGAGGAAATCGTCGAAAGCGAGCGGTTGATGGTGGTCAACGCAAATCACCGCTACGGAAAGCACTACACCCACGCCCGCGGCGTCTCCGTATTTTTGACGCTGTGTATTACCGCAATCGATCCCGATCGCATGATGTTTGGGCGGTTCTTTTCCCAAATGAAAAAACATCACATGTTGGCGCTGTTCTCCGCGTTGCGGTTGCACAAAGTGCAAGCGATGATGAATCTGCGCATAGTCTTGGAAGCCGGGGCGTCGGCTGCGTTCGCGATTGCAAATCCTGAACGCCACCATTTCGTCGATACAGATGAACAGGGTATTCTTGATGCCTCGCAGGAGCTAACAAAAAAGCGATACGCGTGGCTCGACAAAAACTATGAAGAGCAATCCCAGTGGATCAAAAATGCAAAAGCCCAGATTAATTCGTCAGCGGCACACGCAAACATTATCAGTGCGGACAGCGTATTTCGCATCGGCGATGCCGGCGATCAAATCAGCGCTCCTTTTTTCGATATCGAAGACGAATATCATGTGAAAACTGACCTTTGGCTGACCGCCAGCGTCGCCATCGGATTGATGGATTTGTTGTACCGTGTGAATCAAAGTCGTAACGTTATTGAATTTCGAGACAATTTTTCAGCCACCTTCGCCCAGATGACAGCAAGCAACGACGCATTGCGCGAGGAAATGACGGCGACAGATCGCTATAAGAAGGCGACTGAAAAAGTTGGGCCAAGCAAGAAGCGGTGACGCTACCAGCGGGATGATCTAGCTGGGCGTCTTCCCGTGACAGACCCGGAATAGCAACCTTCAATATGGCCCGTCTATTGTGGCGCCGGCCTCACGATCGGCCAATCCCCAGAACCTGGTCAAAGCGCGAATATAACGGACAAAATCGCCGTCGGAAATTTGAATGAACTCGCTCAAAAGATGCCGTGTTTCGCATTCCAACAACGCTGCTTCGGCTAAATGGCTCCAGAAATGCGGGTAACTCTTGCGTAGCTGAATGACGGCCGGGCCATGGCCGTGGCGCACCGCGTTGGCCAGCAAATGAAGCTCACTGATTGTGTCGTGAACTGAGGCGGCGGAGAGATCGAGAGTTTGTTGGTCTGCAATTTTAAGGACCAGCGGACCAAAGTTCGAGGTGTTGGCTTTCTCCTTTTCCCCCTCGGCAAAATGTAGCCGTGCCCATGTTCTCAGCTGGCGTTCAAACAGGGCGGCCAGAATAAGAGCAAAAGACCGTCTGGCCTCGTATGCGAGTAAATTGGACGTCTGCTTTTCGCAGTTATCCAGAAACTCATTCAAAGAAAAGAACTCACCACCTCTGACGTCGCTGCTGATAGCGAGTTCGTTCAACGTCGCCATGATTACGCGTTTGTAGAATCGGTCGCAGTCGGCCTGGAATTGTCGGGGCAGCAAATCCTGAGGCATCATTAAATCCCGATTTCTTTTACTTCATAGAGGCTCGAATATTCGTGCCGGCGCCGGACGATAGAGACGATAGTTGCTCACGTCGTCAGCATCCCCGCAAGTTGGGCCATCGTCACAAATTGAATTCCGAATGTGTCGACCAGCCATGCGCGATTTTTTTCGTCAAAAATAGAAGGTTGTGATCTGCTTTTGCCGAAGTCTTCGCTGCAAAACAGATCGATAGCATAGCCGTAGTGGGCCGCCATGCTGTCGCCATCTGCCCATTCTGCTATCGCTCGATTGATTCTCTTTTGCTCTCTTCGGTTTCGGGGGCTTCCAAGGTAGGCGATGAACGACTTACTGCCGCCGAGTTCCGCCTGAATTTCGTGAGCGATCTGTATAGCCTCTGCGCAACCAACACCGTGGTGCTCGATGGCGGTTGCAACCTCGAAGTACCGTCCCAGCCGCCGACTGAGCGCGCTTTCTCCTGGCTCTGCGAGATATCGCTCTCCCTTCGGATCATCAACGCTGACCATCCCAATTCTCGGAGCGCCGAGTAACTTCATGCCAAGGTCGAAAGCGGTCAGAAATCGGTCGGTCTGCTTGTGATCAAGCGGCTTGCGGGCAACCTGTTCAGGTCGCATGGTGATGCGGGTAAGTCTGTTTCCGTCCAGTGCCGTCTCATGTTGATAAGTGACATTGGCCACTGTGCTTCCGAATACGGTGCTCCGCGTTTTTGATTCCCTCCAGCGTGATAAGGGTTTCACAAAATACGCCCTGCATATTTCCGGCTTGAATCGCCGCGCGAACTCTCCATGCGTGGACTCCGCCATCCGGCCTTTGGGACGTATCGGGCGAAACAAGATCCGCAAGAGTGTTTGTGTCGAAAGTCACGCGCATGGCGCGATTGTAGCTCACTTAGCGAACGCGACAAACGTGCATTATCAGATATTCTCGAAGGCTTAACTTTCCACGGTGTAGCGAGCTCGTGGCCCCGCAGGGCGAACTGAGACACCCATCCCGATTGTGCTGCTGCCGGCCAAGATTATTGTCGATCGCCGCCAGACGGGCAGTTCGCCCAACCCCCCGAGATGCTATGCAAGGCAAATGAGATTCCTTGCTACCTTATTTGCCCTATCCGCAATGTTGGATCCCGCATTCGCAACGCAGCCAACAACTGCCAAATTCGCTGTTTGTTTTACGCCGCCAGAGCGGTGTGAAGAGCGCATTGTCGATGCGATCGACCGGGCCCGATCGTCCATCCGGGTGCAGGCTTACGGTTTCACCTCGTTGCCCATTATCCACGCCTTGCAGCGAGCGGCGCAGCGCGGTGTGGAAGTTCTGGCCATCCTCGACAAGGTAAATGAGCGGAAATATTCCGGCGCGACATTGCTTGAAGCGGCCGGCGTCCAGGTATGGATCGATTTCGAACCGACCATTGCTCACAACAAGATCATCGTCATCGACGGGCATCTGGTGATTGGCGGTTCCTATAATTTCACGGCGGCAGCCCAAAAGCGGAATGCCGAGAATGTCACGTTCACCGATAGCCGGGAGGTTGCCAAGCAGTTCTCCGACAATTGGGATAGTCGGCTAAA
Organism: Rhizobium sp. BK491; assembly: GCF_014194925.1. NCBI lineage: Bacteria > Pseudomonadati > Pseudomonadota > Alphaproteobacteria > Hyphomicrobiales > Rhizobiaceae > Rhizobium > Rhizobium sp. BK491. The sequence continues at coordinate 2,541 of NZ_JACIAR010000027.1, read as the reverse complement.
GGTATCCGGGGCATTTGAGGGGGCCGCGCCGGAAAATTGATCATGCTCGGCATGAGGCTATCCATCACAGAATGCGGGATATCCCACTGGGGCCTCTACGCAGCGTCGTGGTGCATAAGGAAGAGTACAATTATACGATAGCCTGCGGCTTCGCTGTTTTGATGCCATCCTCTTCGTTGTCGCCGTTGCCATTTAACCGGGCCGTTCCACATATGAGGAAGATCGCCTTAAGAGCAAAGCGGCAGCTGCAACCCAATCGCAAGCAGAACAGCGGCCCACAAGCCACTACGACTATTTCAGTCCTTGCCGACTGTCAGCCGGCCCGCGCTGCCATCGGAAAGCTTTACCTTTCCCCATGCCGACATCATGTCCGGTGCTCGCGTCACCTCGACTTTGCCGTTGCGGCCGTCCGTGCATGTGACCGGAAGAATGATCGTCGAACGCCGATCGCTGAGATCATAGGCGCCAGAACATTTCACGGCCTTTCGAGACGATTGAACTGAGAAGCGGCCCTTCGCGTTTGATGCAACGGTCGAGCCCATGAATGTCTCACCAGAATCCATTCTTGCTGAGGCCCGAAGAACGATTTCAGTATTCCCGTGGCCTTGTGGCTTCTTTGGGCCGGAGCCCGCGATCTTCAAAGCCTTAGAAACACTCGCGGGCATACCGCCGCCTTGCATGAACTGAAGGTAATCATCATAGGGGATGCGCCCCCTCGCATAGGCGGTCAGGATACGGCGGCAAAACTCTAGCCGGACATTGGCCTGCGGCACCCCCATGAGCTTGGCAAGCCCCTCCTGCACTTCAGGCTTAATGCCGTTATGGCTGCATGCCTCGATGTTCCAATTGAGAGCCGATGGGTCGCTCAGCAGGTTCTTGCTGTATTCATACCCACCCTTGCTTGCCGTCGATTGTGCCTGTGCTGGCATTGAAAGAGCCGCCATAGCGATCGCCGCCGAAACTATATGCTTCTTCATGGTGTCTGTTTTTCCCTTTGGTTGGCCTACCGTTCCTGCATGGACTCGGAAGCGACTTCCGCAAGTGGCGAGAACAGATATTCGAGGATCCGCCGTCTGCCGGTTTTGATCTCGACGGTCGCGGCCATGCCAGGCGACAAGGGCTGAAGCAGGCCATCGACATTGATGACGTCGACGTCGAGCCTGATCGTCACCGGAAACACGAGGTTCTGCATGCGCTGCACGTTGCCAAACGGAATGAGGCTTTGGAGCTGCTTTGCCGGTTCGCCCTCCATCTGCTGGGCATCGGGCTCGGGTACCGCGTCGGTCGCGACCGACGTGACGTGGCCGTGCAACACACCGTATCGTGTAAACGGGAAGGCCTCGATCTTGATTACGGCTTCCTGTCCTGTTGCGACGAAGCCGATGTCCTTGTTTGGCAGGAAGGCCTCAATTTCGAGCTCGGTATCGGCGGGGACGATGCGCATCAGTTCGGCACCTGGATTGACGACCTGTCCGACGGTGGTGAGCGCCGACGCCGTTACGATGCCATCGATCGGGCTTGCGATCGTCATCGACTGCCGGCGCTTGCTTGCCTTGACGAGTTGCTTTTCAAGCTCATCCACCTGCCTTGAAGCGTCACCCTGCTTGACCGCATTGTCGGCGATGAACGTCTGAATGGCCTTCCGGCCTTCGCTGGTGGCAACAGAAAGCGCTGCCCGCGCCTCGGAAAGCTGTCCGACCTGTTCGGCGAGATCCGTCTCTTCCGACTGCTGTGACTGCAGGGCGTCGATGACATTGGATTTGGAGCCGGCCGCCTGGTCGACGAGAGAGGAGCGCATGGTGACCCGCTGCGCCAGGGTGGCGATCAAAGTTTTGCGCGCATCGATCGTCGCGCTCAATCGCTCAATCGTCGCCTGGCTCTGTGACCGCTGCGCCGTGAGATTGTCGAGATTGGCGCTGAGGGATGACAAGTCGGCGGCAAGGATGGTTTTCTCGCGTGTCTGGACATTGAGGGGCGTTTGCGCATCGAACGACAGATCGACCGGTATGACCCGCACCTCGCTCCAAAAATCGCTGGCGAGCCACACCCGCGCAGTCGAAAGGGCAAGCTCGCGGCGTGCGACTTCCGCGCGGAGCGCCTGCAGATTGACCGCAATCGCCTCTTCGTCTGACCTGAGCTCGGTATCGTCGAGCTGAACGACGATGTCGCCGGCCTTCACCTTTGAACCATTGACGACCGGGATGGACCTGACCTTGCCGACCTCGATCGACTGGATGACCTTGACGCGGCCGGTCGGCTGGATCTTGCCCTGCGCGGTCGAGACGATGTCGAAGGTACCAAGATAGCTCCAGGCAAGCGTGGCCACCACGACGACCGCGATGAACCAGATGAAGGCGGTGCGGATCGGCGAGGCCGGTGTCTCGAGGATCTCAAGCGCTGCCGGCAGGAACTCGTTTTCGGTTCGGTTTCGCCGCTGCGGTCTCTTCGGTCGTTTCGGAGGGCGGATGACAGGGTTCATGGCTGATTGAGCCCCGTCTGCAACTGCCAGAGATGGGCGTAGAGCCCGTTCGTCCGGGCAAG
>NZ_JACIAR010000026.1:0-15101 GCF_014194925.1 Rhizobium sp. BK491 | reverse complement strand
TCAATCTCTAATCAGGTTGAGAGCCTGGCTGCCGCGTTCTGAGCAGCCGTGGCAATCGGTCGACGCGACTACCTCAAATTTTGCAACAGAACCGTCCTGTCTGCTGCGTCAATTCCTCATCCCAAAAGGAGGTATGGCCATTTCGCAGGCCAGCGAAGAAACGCATTGTGGTAAGCGAAAAGGCTTTTCTGTTTGGCGCTTCCAGCGCCTCTCCCAGATAAGCACGGTAACGCGTCTCAAAATCGTAACCCACAGGCAGGCCTTCAGCATGCGCAAAGTAGCGTTTGATCGCATGGTAAGCGGTTGCGCCGATATAGGCGCGATCTGCGAGATCTGGGTCACGAAACTGGGTCATACGGGCTGTCTCGCCATCGGCTGCGGTATGTCACCTTTTGCTAGGTCATGACACAACGGGGGTTCAGGAAGGCTTAATCGGCAGTATGCTTCGAAGGATCGCCATATAGGATGCCTAAGTCATGGATAATGTGGGATGCGACACGAAAGCAGCGGTTCGATTCCCTTCAAAAGCATTTATTGTGTTTGCAATAAATGGGCTTGGCCCGCCACAGCGGGTAGTAGCCACCTACCATCCAATATCCCAGGGGCGGGGTTTGCCATGAAAAATCACCACGCGCGCGTTGGTTGGGATTGAGCCATCCCCGCTTTCGTCATCGTAGTGCGCTTTGCGCACATGCGATTTCCACGAGACGATCTGGCCGGGCAGCACATCCTGCCATCTATCGGCGTGATCGAGCCAGAAGCGCTCGAGAAAGGCCTGGTCGCCGCCCTGTCGATAAAGGTCCATCCAATGCTTTGGTCGATCGGCCCATTCGGTCCAAATCGGTACGCGTTCCGCCTCCGGCAGATACATGATCGATGACTGCAAACCTTCCGGGCGATAAATATCGCGCATCAGGGCAAGCCGACCGATTGAAGCTATCTCGGCAAGATCTCCGACAATCGAGGTGTCGAGATCCATGAAGAGAATGTCACCAGATATCTCCTGCCGAAACAGCTCCATCTTCGACCACCAGCCGGGCCAATCATATGCCAGCGGAATTGTTTTGACGCCGCCGACTTCGATATCGCAGAGACAGCGAAAATCGGCGCCCGGAAGATGTTTCATCACCTGCGCCTGCAGGCGCACCACGTGCTCGGCCCTATACTCGCCGCCCGACCGTAGAACACAATAAACTGAGATCACGTTAAGTGCGCCTCACTGCAAATATCGTCTTTAAGATGCAGAATCCGCGAGAGCATATGGGCCGGTGCTCCAACTGTCATGGGGCGCCCCGCAAATTTTTGGTGTTGGTGCCGGGAAAAGCACAGTGCTCGCGAGCGCTTGTGTTTATGAGATTCTGCCGCAATCGCAATGAGGTACCCTTCGAAATTGACCGGAGTTGTGCCAGACTGCGTGGGGGTTGCAGGAATGGTTGGGTAGGTCTGGGAAGATGTTTCGCGCATTCGCATTGATTGTAATTGGGCTTTGGTTGGGTACCGGATTGGCGAATGCAGGTCCGCATATTCCGGAGGGATGCACGCAGAACGTTTTCCTGACGATCTCCGGCAAGATTGGAAAGACAACGGGCGCCGCGGGTAATGCCTATGAGATGTCGGAACGCGAATTCCTCGGTCTACCGCAATCGACGGTGACAACGTCAACGGCGTGGACCCCCAAGAGCGATTTTGCGGGGCCCTTACTCAGTAAAGTGCTGAGCGAGGTTGATGCGAAAGGGACGAAGCTGCGGCTCATTGCGCTTGATAATTTCAGCGTGGAAGTGGATGCCGATTATCTGGAGAAGTACGGCACCATCCTTGCCGTGAGCAAGAATGGCACCCGGTTGACTATCAGAGATTTTGGACCGGTCTTCGTCATGTTCCCCCGTGACAGTTTCAAGGAGCAATTGGACACGCCGGCCGCGGCATCATATCTGGTGTGGCAACTCTGCGGGATCGAAGTGGAATGAAGTTTTTCCATGTTGCATGGTTTAGCATTCCCGCATTAATCGTAGTCCTATGCCTTGGAGTAATCGGCTACAACTGGGCTGCCATTCGAGCTGCCTATGATCTCTGGGATTCCGCGAGCAGCAGAAATCCGTCCTTTTCTTATTGGCCGACAGCGCAGGTGCTGAGGGAACTTGAGGACGTCAGATTGGACCTGAAAGCAATTGCCGATGGATCCGCCGTCGAGCCAGACGCGCTTTCGTTTCACATCGATGTCCTGATTTCCGGCATCAATATTATCGTGCGACCCTCGCAGCTGAACGATAGCTTTAAAACGCTTCCGGGCTTTTCCGAGGATGGAGCCGCATTGGAAAAATTCGCGACAGAGGTCCTGCCCGCAATCAAGCCCGATATTTCGTCAGCCGATGCCCAGGCATTGTTGCCGAAGCTGGAGGAAATGGCCTTTGTCGTGGACAGAGTCTCCAAGGCGGCGATGGATCGGGACAGCCAGTTGAAGGAAAAGGCTTTCCAGACGATTCAGGCAGGGCATGTCATCATCCTGGTAATTGCCGGCCTGCTGTTTTGTGCAATCCTGTCCTTCATTATCATTTCAATCTTTTATTGGCTGGCGATTGCCGCAAGGACACGTGCAATAGCGGCTGCCGAGGCGGCTGTCGAAGACAAGATCTCATTCCTCGCCATGGTCAGCCATGAACTCAGAACGCCGCTTCAGGTCATCGTTTCGGCGCTGGATATCCTGGAGCGTCCTCAGGATATAAAGGCGCGGAGCGAATTGACGGCGCGAATTCGCCGGGCGGCAAATAGCCTGGCGGTCCAGCTTCGCGACATGCTGACGCTGGCTCGAGCGCAAACGGGATATATAGAACTGCAGCCCGGCGTATTCGAAGCTGGAGAGCTCGTCCGCGAGGTGCTGGAAAATTACCGGGAGATGGCGCAGGCAAAGCATTTGCAGCTGCGGCAGATAAGTCCGAATGAACCGATTTTCGTGGTGGCGGACAGTGAGCGCATTGCGCAGCTGTTACACAATCTCGTTTCGAATGCAGTGAAATATACGACATCCGGTTTTGTCCAGGTCGATCTTGCGCCATTTGATGAGAAGGCTGGCGAACTTTCCCTGCGCGTGACCGATACAGGACCAGGCCTGCCGTCGAGGATGCTTGAGAGCGGCGTGGATGCGAAGGGTCCTTTGAGCCTTGGCGCCGGCCGCGGCATCGGTCTATCGGTGGTCCAAACCCTGTTGCGTCAGCTTGGCGCGCGAATGACGGTCAGCCGTCCGCCCGAGGGCGGCAGCCTGTTTGACCTGTCAATTCCCGCAGTCCACGCGGAGGGACACTCGCAGGGAGCGAATGGCGATCAGAAACGGGTGCTGGTCGTTGACGACCATCCTGACCTCCTGAAAGGCTTTTCGGCGGTGCTCGAAGAGCTTGGTTTTGCAACCGACGTAGCATCCTCCGGCATGGCGGCACTGAACTATGCCGCTGCACATGCCTATTCGGTGATCTTCATCGATCTCGACATGCCGGTCATGACCGGACCCGAGCTTGCCGCCCAGATCCGGAAAACGAATTTGGGCTACAAGCCAAAGCTCGTCGCCATCTCAGCCGCCAATGCTGGCTCCAGGCAGACCCCGTCACTCTTCGATGCCATGCTGAGCAAGCCGATACGGCAGCAGCAATTGCGGACGATCATGCAGTTTTGAAGCTGGCGTTCAAGGCGGCGATGAGGATTGGCATGCTTGCTGGCTTGGTGAAAAACTTCAGATTGTACTGCGCCAAAGCAGCGGCGATGTTCTCCTCGTCGACATTCCCGGTCCTGATCTGACCGGTCAGGATGATGATCGGGCAAAGCGCGTTACGCGCGCGGATATTCTCGACCAGTTCCAGTGCCGTCTGGCGCCGCGCATCCCGTTCGATGATCCAATCCAAGACATAAGCGTCGAAATCGGTCTGATCGTAAAGGGCTTGGGGGTCGCTGAAGGCGACGGCATCAAACCCCGCCGTCTCCATATACTGTACGATTGTCTTGGCGGTATCGGCGTGATCGTCCAGAATGGCAACCCGGCGCCGTGAGGCAGTCGGTTCGATCAGCAGACGGGTAACGATATGGGCCGGTATGATCGATCTGGCGTCTGCCGGCATGACCCGCCACGATCCATCGATCTCGGCGGCTATCAGCGTGCCCGGCGACACCTGACCAACGATAGTACCCAGGCGGATGCGGCAGGGCACGATGTGGTTGTTGATGACGATGGAGGCGTCGACAAGGGCATCTGCATTTTCTGAAGTGACGAGTTCCTGCAACGTCTCGCCAAAATGCTCGGCGACACGCTTCAATTCCTCAAGCGACCAGGAGGCATTGGTCGTCAGGCGACGGTTTCCAGCCGAGTAAGAAAGGCCGAGGATTTCGGAGACGGTGACGGCAAAACGGTACTTGGGAATGCCGTGCCGTGTCAGCAGCGCCGCGACGCATCGTGCCGCAAGCGCCGGTTCGCCTTCTGGATAATCCGAGCGCATTTCGGATATATCGAGATCATTTTCGCTTATTTCGCTCATTCTTCAAGGGTCCATTATTGCAAATGAAAAAAACGCGCGTATACGTAGAGCAGATGTGCTAATTTCGTTAGAATCTGGAGGGATTAGGCGCCGTCTATGTTGCGGTTCATAGCTACTATATGTCGGCGTCGCGCGATCGCAAGAAATTTGAATGAGATTGCAGGTGTGAGTGGGTAAAGCGGCAGGGCGCGGCCGGCAGCTGGTTAACGGCTTGAACGGTTAGCTCTGTGTGGACCGCAATGATGAAGGCATGACTAACTGGAAAGCCGGGCGGTAGGAAATTGGTTATGTCGAAAGATCTTGAAGATGAAAGAAGTAGAAGAGCATAGGTCACTTCGAGTTATTTCTCTGCGTGAAAAGCTAATTCGCCTCGTGTTATTAGCTTTTCTATTCGCATTTTGCTATATAGCTGTCTGTACATTTAGCAATAACATCGTGATGTACATCGTCGGCTGCTCTTATATTTATATATTCTATTGCGTAATGAAGGGGAATGAATTTTCCCCGCATTCTTTTACAATCGCAACAAGAACCGGAACTAACATTTGGGAGAATGAAAATGGGTGATGATGTGGGTGTGAGTCCTTCCGCAGGCAGCAAGTCTGGCTCCGATCTTTCGGGCAGTTTTAATGATACTGATACGCTGGGCTTCGTATCCAATTACGGATCCAGTTTTCGGCAGCTTTCGCTGGTTTAAAGAGCCATATTAAAACCGTGGCTAAATATACCCCGGAGTCGGCGTCAGAATTATCTCATTAATTCAAAAGTGGTTCGCAATGTATTCCAAAAAACTTCTTCTATGATTGCGGGGAAATACATGGAGCTTATAGATTACGTCAACGGAGCTTTTTATTTATTAGAAGCTATTGTTTTGGCAATAATATTTATTGTTTTTTTTTACAAGCTCATTTCCGGGAGGATTAGCATAATGAAAATGAATTTCAAGAAAACAGACCAAGATAAAGATTCGGAGGAATAACATGGGACAATCACAAAACGGGTTGGTGAGTAGCAATCCAGATTTCAACTCTTTCAGTTCGCTAGATTGGTCAAGTGAACTGAGTAAAACCAACTACATTGGAAACTCGTCTTATATTTCTCAGGGCTTCTTCACTAGCACGCAAACTAAAACCGCCACTTTTACTCTCGCTATTTCTCTTCCCGGAGCATTTGCGAACTGGACTCCGCCAGCTACTTTGAATGTATATGGGCCAGATCCGGTGACTGGAGAAAAGGCTGTTAAATCCTACCCTATTGGCGGTATCTACGGTCCATCATTCGTAACGATAGATGTTGGCTACCCTCAGGAAGTTGGACCGGCTGCCGGTGCATTTTATGTTGCTGTACAGGGCAGTTTGCCGCCAGTTAAGGCTATACCCGGAATATTGAAGCCACTTCCACAGATAGCAGCTGTATTCAACAATTTACTCGCTCCTCAAGCGTATAGGATACAAATTTATGACCAACTCGTTGACGAAGCCACTCCCGTTGTCGCTGTAGCTCCTCCTGTTGCGCCTTACTCCGGTCCATTTAACCTTGATCTCGCGCTGAACCCACCAACGCCGGATAGCGTTGGTCCTGTATCCTATACCCCTGTTGATCCAGTTCCTCCAACTCCGGTCACGCCGGTCGACAGTTCCTCCTGGGATTTCGGCTTCATGCCCAATGTTCCAGATGTTCCGGTAGCGCCAACGGCGCCCACAGCGAACTTTGAACCGTATTACGGGGGACTTCTTAATGACCTTGGGTACGATGGTTCACCTAATGGCGGTTATTATGGCAGCGCTTCCCACAGTGCGACAGAAGATCATGCGGGGAAGTCCGCGGATGACAATATTGGAGGAGGCTATTCATCATCCCATAGTGCGACGGAGGATCATGCCGGCAAGTCCGCGGATGATAATATCGGAGGCTATTCGTCATCGCACAGCGCGACAGAAGATCACGCGGGTAAGTCTGCGGATGACCATATTGGGGGCTATTCGGGGTATAACAACTGGGGAGGCTCTGATGATGCCAGCGATAGTACCAGAAACGGTGGCGACTATGGTTCGGAGATCGGTCCCGTTCTTCTTGACATCTCCGGCAATGGCCTGAACCTCAACACGCTCGCAACTTCATCGCAATTCGTGAATTTGAACGGCGACGGCTACCAGCATCGGATGGCTTGGGCAGGCAACGGCACGGGCGTCCTGGTGTTCGACGCCGATGGCGACGGCAAGATCAGTAGCTCGAAGGAGTTCGAGTTCACGCAATGGGACCCCACGGCGACAGGCGACCTCGAGGCGCTTAAGGACGTCTTCGACACCAATGGTAACGGCAAGCTCGATGCCGGCGATGCGCAATGGTCGAAGTTCAAGGTCATGGTCAATGGCCAACTGGTGTCGCTGGATTCGCTCGGGATCACCTCGATCGACCTGACACCGAAGGGCAGTGGCCAGAGTTTTAGCGACGGCTCGGCCATTACCGGGACGACGACCTATACGAAGTCCGACGGTTCGACCGGTGCGGTTGGCGACGCCGTTCTGGCCAGCGATTCCAACGGCTATATTGTCAATTCGACCGTGGTCACCAATGCCGACCAATCGAAGACGAATACGATTCAGGCCTACAATGCCGACGGCAGCCTGGCTTTCCAGGATCTGGTGACGACCAGCGCCGAAGGCAACAGCGTATTGACCCAATTCGATGACGACGGCAACGGCACCTATGACCGCTCGCAGACGGATGTCACGACGGTCGCTTCCGGCGTCCGCACACGGGCCGTCACGAATTTCAACGCCGATGGCTCTGTTCTCAACAGCACGACGACTGTCACCAGCGCCGACCACAATACGATCACGACGACCATTGATCAGGACGGCGATGGCAAGGCCGACCAGAGCCAGATCTTCATCACCAATGCCGATGGTTCGACGAGCACGACGAAGAAAGTGCTGAGTGTCTCCGGAGCGGTGCTGAGCCAGGTGCAGGTTCTGTCCAGCGCCGACGGCCTGACTAAGACGACGAAGACCGATATCAACGGCGATGGAGTCTATGACGAGGTCGTTTCCGATGCCACGGTTGTTGCCGGCGATGGCTCGCGCACTCGAACGGTGGCGAACAACAGCTCGAACGGCACCTTGCTGTCGAGCGTCACGACCGCCACCAGCGCCGACCGGCACACCAAGACCGTGACCAGCGATCTCGACGGCAACGGCACGATCGACGAGCGCGATCTGACCCAGACGACGATTGCCGCCAATGGCGACGTGACAACCGTGGTAACCATCACCAACGGCGATAATTCGGCCAGAAGCAAGGTGACGACGGTCGCGGCCGCAAGCGGCCTGTCGACGACGACTTCATCTGACGTGACCGGCGACGGTGTTGCCGATCTCATCCATTCCGACGTGACGACTGTTGCGGCCGATGGCTCGCGGACGGAGATGATTCAGGACACCAGCGCCAGCGGCGTCCTCCTGTCGCGGAGCGCCACCGTCACCGGCGCCGACGGCAAGAGCAAGTACATCGCCGTTGATGCCAATGGCGATGGGGCTGTCGAGAAGTCTACGCAAATTGTTGTCGCTAGCGATGGGACAATCACAGAAGTTGATAGTACTACCAACCCGAATGGCACGGGAGTTTCTAGAGTAGTGACGATGACCAGTGCCGATGGGTTGTCCAAGACGATCTACAATGATGTCAATGCCGATGGCTACTATGAGAGCGTGACGACCGATGCCATTATTGCGGCCACTGGAGGCGCCAGGACCGAGACGGTCACCACCAAGAGCGGCAATGGCACCTTGATCGGCCAGACGGTGACGACCACCTCGGCCGACAGCCTGACGCAATCGGTACAGTCCGATCTCAATGGCGATGGGACGTTCGATCAGACGGTTACCGATGTGATCACCCTCAACGCCGGCGCACGCACGGAAACGGTCACGGCGAAAAGCGGCAACGGAACCCTCTTGAGCCAGACGGTGACGACGGTCAGCGCCGATCGCAAGACGACGTCGGTGACGAAGGATGTCGACGGCGATGGTCATATCGACACCGCCTCGGCCCAGATCATCGCCGCGGACGGCAGTCAGGCGACGACCACGATACAGGCCAGTGCGGACGGTGCTCTCCACCGCAAGACCGTAGTGACCGTCAGCGCCGACAAGCTGAGGACGACCACCGCGGATGATCTGAATGGCGATGGCACGGTCGATGTGACCACCGTCGATCAGACCGTCATCAATGCCGATGGCAGCCGCACCGAAACGGTGACGGACAAGAGCAATACGGGCGCTCTGCTCGACAAAGTGACGACCATCACCTCGGGCAATGGCCTCACAATCACCGTGCAAAAGGATATCAACGGCGATGGCATTGTTGACACCAAGACGGTGAAGGCGACTGCCCTCAACAATGACAGTTCGAAGACGACCACGACATCGGATTATGCCGGGACCTCTCTCACCGACCAGACGAAGGTAATGGCCAGCGCCAATGGCTTGGTGACGACGACCTCCTACGATTATGACGGCAACGGCACGGTCGATCGAACCGAAACTGCCACGAAGACACTGAATGCCGACGGTTCAACCTCACTGGTGGATTCCGTCGCTACGGCCAGTGGGACGCTTCTGTCGAAGACCTCCAACTCCGCGACGTCGGACGGCAAGACGGTGACGAGCCAGGTCGATCTCGATGGTGATGGTAAGTTCGATGTGAAGACCACAAGCGTCCTCGATGCGACGGGGCTGACGACCAAGACCGTCGAGACCTATAAGACCAGCACGACGACGCTTTCCAGCCGCACAGTCACCACGACGGCGGCCAATGGTCTGTCGGTCACGACAAAATCCGACATGGATGGCGACGGCACCTTCGAGCAGGCGCTCAGCGATGTCACGACCTTGAATGCCGATGGCTCCCGCAGCGAAGCTTTCTCGCGTTCGACCAACGCAGCTCCGGTGGAACTGACAACGGTTACGACCGCCGCCAGCGGCTTGAGCAAGACAACCGTCGTGTCTGACGATCTGACCGGAGCGACAATCCGTAACGAGCTCTACCGTCTCTACCACGCCGCATTCGGCCGCGATCCGGATGCCGCCGGTTTTACCACTTATACAACAAAGCTCAAAGCGGGCACGACGGCCATTCAGATCATGGCTGAGCTCATCGGCTCACTCGAATTCGCGCAAAAGTACGGTACGCTCACGGATCTGCAATTCGCGACCCTGATGTATCAAAACGCCTTGGGGCGGGCACCTGAAGCAGGTGCCGCTGAGGGTTGGGTGTCTCAGATCGCGGCCGGCGCCACGCGTGCGCAACTTGCCCAGCAATGCGCGGATTCGGCCGAGGGGCAAGCGCACACTGCCGCAGGCGCGCAAGCATGGGCGATTGCCAATCCCTCGATCGTTCTTTCGGCGGTCAGGACGACGACCGATGTCACCACGCTCGGCGCGGATGGCTCGACAACCGAGGTCGTCACCAATAGCGGCGTGATCTCCAACAAGACGACGACCACGACGAGTGGCGACGGCAAGACGGTCACGGTCACCTACGATATCGACGGGAACGGCGTCGTGGATCAAAAGTCCGTCACGACGAAGAATGCCGATGGAAGCGTGACGCAGACTTCGTCCGACCTGACGTCGGCGGGTGCCGTGGCGCATTCGAAGACGGTAACGACGGGTGCCGGCGGCTTCAATACATTGGTCAGCTACCACACCGATGGAAACGGGGCCGCCAACAAGACTGTCTCGGACCTGACGACGCTGAATGCTGATGGCAGCAAGACGACCGTCGAAAAGACCTATACCGTCAATGTTACCGGTTCGCTCGTGCTGAGCGCCGTAACCCAGATCGATACTTCCGCCGATGGGCTGACGGTGACGACGAAATGGGACCAGACCGGCTCCGGTACCTTCACCAAGAGCCGCACCGACGTGACCGTTCTGAATGCCGATGGTTCGCGTACTGAGACCGTCAGCTATTTCACCGGGGCGACGCTGACCAGCCGCTATCTGACCACCACCAGCGCCAACGGCCTGTCGATCACCTCGCAATCGGATCCGACGGGAGCTGGCACCTATGCCCAGACCTCGACGGATGTCACCGTAATCAATACCGATGGAACCCGGACGCGCACGGTGTCGACCACCAAGGCAGATGGTTCGCTGATCTCGAAGTTCGTGACGACGACGAATGCTGACGGTCTGGTCGTTTCGACCAACGAACAGCGCACCGGGCTTGCGACCCAGACGATCAGCGATACGGTGGAGATCCTCGGCGACGGCGCCAAGCGCGAGACCGTCACGACCACGGATGCGTCCGGCAAGCTGATCGACAAGACGATCACGCTCACCAGCGCCGACAAGAAGACGGTGAAGATCGATCGCGATGCCAACGGCGATGGTGTCATCGATCAACATCAGCAGACGGTCACGGCAGACTCCGGTGTCGTGACGCAAACTGTCACGGATTATAAGTCTGCCGGCGTGAAGGCCGATAATTCGACGACCATCACAACGGCGGATGGCCTCCAGACCAACACCGATTGGGACCTGGATAGCAACGGCACGGTCGATCGCCGCCGTGTCACGGTCAATACCAACAATGCCGATGGCAGCAAGACCACGGTCATCTCCGATACGGATTTGACAAGCGGCAAGCTCGCTTCGAAGACGACGACCCAGCAATCTGCGGACGGCATGGTTCGGACTACCTCCAAGGATGTCGATGGTGACGGCACCGTCGATCAGGTCGAGACGCTCACCGCCGACACCACTGGTGCGGCCATCTCGATCGTTACCAACAATGCCACCGCCCAGAAGACGAATTATCTTCAGGCCGGCAAGGTCTACTGGAAGCAGGCGATCGCCGCCAAGGTCGAGACTGACAGTTCCGCCGATGGCCGCACGAAAACGGTGAAGTATGATTATGACGGCAATGGCACCTTTGAGGTCGTCATGCAGTCGCAGCTTCAGGCCGATGGCTCGACAGTGGCCACCGTCACGGAGACGAATTCTAGCGGCGCAGTGATTGCCAAGGGCACGATCACGACCAGCACGGATGGCCTGATCACGGTCCTGAGCAAGGATACCAACAACGACGGCGTGATCGATCACACAGAAACTTCCGTCATCCACAATGATGGCTCGATCACGCTGACGAAGGTCGATCTCAACGCCAGCAGCGCGGTAACGCAGACGGTCGTCGACACCGTTTCGGCGATGGGTAGCCTGACTCTGCGCGTGACTAGCAACGGGCAGGGTCAGAAAACCTCGCAGGTGGTGATCGCCGCCGACGGCAGCTCGGTTACCACAAACTACAATGCCGCCGGTGGGCAGGTATTGAGTGTCATCAACGCCAACAAGGCCGGCATTCCGACCTCGGCCGTCCTTTACGATCCACTGAATGCCAATCCCTGGAGCCGTGTCGAGCAATCCTTCGACGCATCTGGCAAGAAGACCTTAGAGAAGCAGTTCAACGACGACGGCACCCGAACGGAGATCACCTTCTACACACCGACTGGTGCCCAGCAACATGTCGATTTCTTTAACGCCGGGGGCGTCCGCACAGGCAGCATTGACTACGACGCGACTAATTCCCAGCCGTGGACTCGGAAGGACGACGCCTTCAACGCCGCAGGCCAACTCCTGGCGGAAACCACTTATATCGACGATGGATCTCACACAGTTCATAGCTTCGATCCGAGCAACAGCCAGCCATGGGCGAACATCGATCAGGAATATAACGCCGCAGGGAAGATCACGCTCATCTGGCAGAATAATGATGATGGAACCCATAGTGTCGATACATATGATGCCGGAAACGCTGCAAGTTGGTCGCGTATCATAAAATACTACGATGCCGCCGGTCGGATGTTCCAAGAGAACGACTACATGGATGACGGATCGAGCGGCGTATACAGTTTTGACGTTAGCAACACGCAATCTTGGTGGCGTTATGCGCAGCATTTCAATAGCGCTGGTCAGGCGGACTATACCGAGCAGAATAATGATGATGGCTCACATACCACCATCACCTATGATCCAACCAACGCGCAGAGTTGGAACCGGCTCGATCAAAATTTTAACACAAACGGCCAACTCGTTTCGCAGGTCGCCTATTATGATAATGGCACTAAGGGAATCTGGTTCTGGGATCCGACTAACGCCCAATCATGGTCCGAGATCGACCAGTCGTTCAACACCGGAGGCCAGATGACCAATCAGAACGTCATTTATGATGACGGTAGCAAAATTCTCTATGCTTATGATCCAAGCAATACTCAAAGCTGGTCACAGATCGCTGATGCCTATACATCCTCCGGAAAATTGATATCGGATACGAATTATTCGGATACGAACGGAAAATACACCGTCACGACCTATGATGTGAATAACAACCAACCCTGGACGAGTTTAGTACAAAACTTCGTCAATAGTGTTATTAACAGCGCGACCTCCTACAATGATGACGGTGGTTATACAAACTACCAATATGATAGCTCGGGCAAGAACACCGCCTGGCAGCGTTATGCCTACCAAGGCGGCGGACATCAAAATCCCTATATAATGGTCGATCAATGGCCGGCGCAGCATTATGGACATGGCCCGGTCCTTCTCGATCTGAACGGCGACGGCCACATTGACCTGCGGCCGCTCGACACCAATGCGCTCGCCACCGGCTCGTCCGTGACCTTCGACTGGAACGGTGACGGTGCGCGCGATGGTACTGCCTGGGTTGGGTCCCAAGACGGCTTCCTCGCAATCGATCTTGGGGAGGACGGCCAGGCGGGTCCAGAAGGCAAGATCGATCAGTCGAAGGAGCTTGCCTTCTCGGAATGGGCAACGCCCGATCAGGTGGCGGCCAATGGTGGCTCGGTATCCGACCTCGACGGTCTGCGTCTAGCCTTCGATAGCAACCACGACAATGTGCTCGATGCCAGCGATGATCGCTGGAGCGAGTTCCGCGTCTGGCGCGATGCCAACCAGAATGGTGTCGTCGACGATGGCGAACTGCAGACCATGTCGGAAGCTGGGATCAAGCTCATCAACCTTCTTTCGACGACAGACGGCAGCCAGTCCTTCTCGGATGGATCGGCGATCACTGGCACGAGCTCCTACCAGACGAGCGATGGCACATCGCATTATCTGGTGGGAGACGCCACGCTCGCCTATCAGCCGGCGATCCCGAAGCAGAATGCAGCGTGATAGTCGGCAAATGTGAGCACGCCTGCCGCCCCTAACCGGCAGGCGTGTTTCCAGATCAACCTACCGTGAATGCAATCAATGCCGATAGGCCGATCCAGCGCCGGTGCGGCATGTCGGCGTCAAGCCAAAGAGATCGGAATGAAAAACTATCGTGTGATTTTTACCGCAATTACTATGGCTGCCTGTTCTGTTTCGGCAAACGCTGACCCTGTGACGACCAAGGGTGGTTATGAATACGACAAGAACATGCTGAGCAATCCTGCGGCCCTCAACTGGAACATCGAGCACTGCAGCCACTCCGGCATTACGCCGGAGGTTCAGGAGAAGCTTTCCAAGCTGATGAACGTGACGCCGGCCAACGTCCGTTTTGAATATTGCCGTCGCATCCTCACCGCCTACGCCAAGGGTGCCATACCCTACGACGACTACGTTCAGTTCACCCGAAGCCGCGTTTTGACCGCGAGCATTGCGAGAGCGTTACGGATTTCTGGTTCCCGCCTGGTAGAATCCCATCGGCAGCATCATAAATCGTCAGGTTTCTAATAGATGGTGCTGATGTGAAACGCGAGGATGCGACTATTAGAGCAAAACGCCATGTGCTCGCGATGAAGATTTCAAGCATTTTCCTGCCCGCGATCGCATTGACGGCACTGGTCTGTGGGAACGCGCATGCTTCTACTGACGCCTGCCAACCAATCCGAAATGCTATCGACCAACAAAACGAGGCCCAGCAGATGCAAGTGAGTGCTGCGGTTACCTACATCGATAGCGGCAGGTCTTACTACTACGACACTTTGTATTCCGGCAGCAAAGTCTACTCACGTAATCGTAATGGTCCTTGGGAGGTCGGCACGCGCAGGATCGTGCCTGTGATTGTTGATGGCAGACCTGCCATTTACGACTGCCGTTTCGTCGGAACCGACCACATCGGATCAGCTACCGTTATGGCCTATACCTATAGGCGTTTTATCCCCGATCATACCATGGATGTAAGGGCATTGATCGACGCAGCAGACGGAAAATTTCTGCAGACGGAAATCGTGTTCGGACCGTTTCCCGATCATAGGACGAAGTACACCTTCAGCTACGGCCCAAATCCACCACTGCCAACAGTAGACGAGCGAACGCTTTGGCATCCGCCACATTGATTGCAAGGAAACGTCCGCGAGATCCCAACCAAGATGGACCAAACAGTCACCATTGAGCCGCCTTTACCCTCGGCCACACCAGTGGACGATGTAAGACGCCCAGACAGCGGCCTTGCGGCGGTCGCGGCGATTGCCGGCTATTTCCGCATCGCCTCGAACCCGGATGTCCTGGCCCGCGATCTCGCTTTGTCGAAGCCGGCGGGGCGCAGTGACCTGCTGCGTGCGGCCAAGCTTGT
>NZ_JACIAR010000025.1:0-15677 GCF_014194925.1 Rhizobium sp. BK491 | reverse complement strand
AGCGTCGTCTCGATTGATGCACCAATCATCCATGACCTCCGAATCATGGAGACCTATAGATTCAGACCATGGATAAATGTGCAACTGTAATGCTAGGCCTACGACAAATCGGTCGCGGCATAGATTGTCACCAAAGTGACATTGATTCCCGTCAGGGAATTGTCACGGCCAAAGAAGAAAGGCGCTGCATCGTGCAGACCGGCCCTCTTCAGGCCGGAGGCACACTCTTTACGCCGGGATTGCCATATCGAGTTCCGCCTGGCGTCCGAGGCGGGTCATCCATTCGACAAAGTCGGGCCGTCCCTTGATCTGCCGGCCATAGTGGCGGGCAAGTGCCGCCTTCAAGTCGCCGTTCCTGCCGAGTTGCTCGTCGGCGAAGCCGATCATTTGAGAGTTCGGCCAGGCCTGCGGGCGGATGGCAATCAGGCGAGCAAAGAGGCTCTCCCCCGATTCTTCGGGGTTTGATTGCGCCATCAATGAGAGCATGGCTGCGGTCGAGCGCGATACGCCCATATGGCAATGCACCAGCAGATGGCTCGGCGCCTGAGGGTCTTGCCGAGCCTGAAACTCGGAGCCGAATTTCAGGATCGCTTCGACATGTTCCGGCTGGGGCATCACGCGACCCGGCGCTGACGCTATGATGTCGTGAAAACGCAACGTCGTGCGATGGTGCTCGGCATAGGAGTGGAAGACATCGAGCTCGGGATATTCCGGATCGAGGAGGGAAAGCACGTGGGTGACGTTTCGCACGCGCTGATCGGGCAGCTCCTCAATGCCGCAAACCGTGAGTTCGGGAGAAAGAAGCACGCTCATTGTCATATCCCTTTAATCAGCTGGCGATTCCGCCGCGCTCGATACGATAAGTGTCATCGCTCTGAAGTGAAAGCGTTTTTACTCCTTGCCAGGCACGCCCTAAGCTTGGGTGGGTTCCATTCCGGCAATCTGCTTCTCGGGAACAAAACGCCTGCAAGTGCGGTTCACTCGCACCGGACGGCACGATGATGCGCTGTGCCGGTTTCTGCTGGGAGGCAGTCATGAGCGACTATCAGATGGATGACAAAAGTGAGGTCGTCGAGCCGTCAAAGCCGAGAATTTTTGAAATCCTGGGGCCGGGCCTGGTCACCGGCGCCTCGGACGACGACCCGAGCGGGATCGCGACCTATTCGCAGGCCGGAGCGCAATTCGGGTATATCGCGAGTTGGACCCTGCTCCTGACCTATCCGCTGATGGCTGCCGTGCAGATGATCAGCGCGCGCATCGGCCGGACTACGGGACGAGGTTTGGCGGGCAGCATGGCGAAGTGTTATCCCAGATGGGTGGGGATAAGCATAACCTTTCCGCTCCTGATCGCCAATGTCATCAATCTCGGCGCCGATCTCGGTGCGATGGGAGATGCCGCACATTTGCTGCTGAGCGGCAATTCGCTGATTTACGTCGCTGCCTTCGGCATCGTTTGCATTCTTCTGCAGGTGCTTCTCAAATACAAGCGTTACGTTGCAGTCCTGAAATGGCTGAGCCTGGCACTTTTATCCTACATCGCGACCCTGTTCGTGGTGCATATCGATTGGTCGGCCCTCACCCGCGGACTGCTGCTGCCGACCTTCAAGACCGATCCGAACTACTGGTCCATGATCGTCGCAATTTTCGGAACGACGATCAGCCCTTATCTGTTTTTCTGGCAGGCGTCCCAGGAGGCCGAAGATCTCAAGGAGAAGCCGCGGCAAGAACCGCTTGTGAAACACCCTCAGGAAGCGAAAAGGGCGGACACTCGCATCACACTGGACACCCTCATCGGCATGGCCGCATCCAACATCGTCGCGCTCGCGATCATCACGACCACAGCAGCTACGCTTAACAAGGCCGGTGCGACAAACATCGAGAGTTCTGTCGATGCAGCGAAGGCGATTGAACCGCTGGCCGGACAATTTGCCAAGATCATTTTTGCCACAGGGATTATCGGAACAGGCCTTCTGGCTGTTCCAGTTCTCGCAGGGTCGGCTGCATATGCTGTCGGGGAGGCGGCGCGGTGGAAGGTCGGGCTGTCGCGCGAGCCGAGCGAGGCGAAGGCTTTCTATACGACGGTGGGCTTGGCGACGGTGGTGGGAATGCTGTTGAACTTTACGCCCATCCCGCCGATGAAGGCCCTGTTCTGGAGTGCCGTCATCAACGGTGTCGTCGCGGTTCCAGTTATGGTGATCCTGATGCTGATCGCCACCAATCGCGACGTCATGAAACAGTTTGTCATCCGGGGCGGGTTGAAAACGCTTGGCTGGATCGCCTGCGCTATCATGTTCGTCGCCGTGATTGGCATGGCCGTGGCCGCATTTATGTAGGAACGATCGGACGACGCAAATGGCCGTTTCGGCTGACGATGGTTCAGGCGAAACATCGGCAGGCGCCCCATAGCGGCCGAGTGCACTACCCGAAATGTCGGGTAGTGACATATTTATAATCGTCAGAGCGGTCTGACGTTTTCCGCCTTTGTCTTGCCTGTCTTCCGGTCCTGACCGAGATCGTAGGAAACGGACTGTCCCTCCCGAAGCACGTTGCCGTATTGCAGGGCGGAGACATGAACGAAAACGTCAGGTCCTCCACTTTCCGGCGTAATGAAGCCGAAGCCCTTGTCTGTATTGAAAAACTTAACCGTGCCAGTTGGCATGATATCCCCATATCTTTGCGTTTGATTGCGGCGGCAACCTAGCGGGCAACCGCTGTCAGATCAAGCATATCTGCTGCGGCTACCTAAAAATGCCTGTGATCAGACCACCGAACGCGCCTCACGCTGAATTGCGCTGACGATTTCTTTGCGCCCAATTGCCCGCTTGGCCGCCTCGGCCCGCGCAGCTTATGCCCATGGGGAACCAAAGCGGAGGAGGACAGTTTGGATTGTCACCGATCGGCCGGACGCTTGCCGGACAAAATGCATGGTTCTCTTGTAACGGCAAGGCGTGCCCCGCCTAAGAGACTCCGAGGTCAGGAGGTGTAAGATGGAAATCTATCATCGATATCGCGAGAACGCGGTGGTGCAGGGTTCTATTGTCGTCAAGTTCTACCATTCTGGCGATCAGATCCGCGGATTCCTGCGTAAGGTCACGCCGCCCGGAGAGGATGATATCATCTTTCCGGGCGAGGAGATGGAGCCCGATGACGCTTTTCGGGCAGCCCGCAACAAAATGTCCGGCGAAATCATGAGGCCGATTTACGTCGAATTGTCGGAAGGCGTGAATTGGAACCCGGCATGGGGTCAGCTCGAATGAGCTGAGTTGATTACGCTGACCGATGTTGCGGTCGGGACTTTGGGATTTCCCGCCGATGCCGCCGCACGTGCTTCGTAGGGGCTACAGTCTCCTTCTGCGGGGTTAGTCCAAGGCACTCGTTCAGTCGCTGTGCGTCGGCCGGCGCACGTACCTTCACATCATTGTCGAAATAGACATAGACGTCGCGGCCACGCTGTGGTTGTTTCAGCGGTTCCAGGACGCGGTTGGCCTTGGTCGGCTCGCGCCCGTGCGCCCAATCGTCGATCCGTACTGCCCAGACCTTCAGAGCCTCGTCATCATATCCGCTTACATATAGCTCCTCCGAGCCATGCAGGCGGCAATAGACGAAGTCTGCGGTGACATCCATGAGCAAAGGCCATTCGACTGTATCTGCGCAGACGAGCCCGATCTTATGCTTCCGTAAGAGTTCGATAAAGTCTGGGTTCACGAAGCTCTCGTTGCGGATTTCGAAGGCATGGCGGAGCGGTCTTTTTTCTTCCGTCCGCAACCAATCGCGGCCGTTCACCCGCTCGTCGTGCCGCCTGGCGAGATGAGCAGCTTCATCGGTATCTTTCGGCAGCATCTCTATAAAAGAGGAAAATAAGACCGGATCAAAGCGCAGTCGCGGAGGAAATTGCCAGAGGATCGGGCCGAGTTTTTTTCCCAGGCGCAGCACGCCGGACGCCATGAAGTTGGCAAGCGGCACCTCGACATCCCGGAGCCTGCGCAGATGGGTTATGTAGCGGGATCCCTTGACTGCGAAGACGAAATCATCCGGTGTCGCGTCCCGCCACCTGGCAAAAGTCTCGGGAGTTTGAAGGCCATAGAAAGTGCCGTTGATTTCGATGGATGGAAATTGCGAGGACGCGTAAGCGAGCTCCCCTTTTTGCGGCACGTTCTTCGGATAGAAAACACCGCGCCAGGGAGCGTAAGTCCAACCTGAAATACCGATACGGATGGTTCCAGTTCTTTTCATGTTATCTATTGTGCTTGCATCGGATTGCGTTCATGCGGGACGTTGCCGATGTCCAACGTCCTGTCGTCTCAAGTGACGTTGATGGAAGGCAGGAATGACATGACTTCGCTTCGTCGCTTAGGCGGCAGACTCTCGATTTCCCTTTTCCAGAAGGCTTCCGCTTCGAGGGGATCGGCCTCCCAACTATTGGTCGACAGGATGTTATCGTCCATCACCAGCAGTCTTTTGCCCCCAAGCCTTAAATATTCTTCGGCAAGCTCTTGAGCACTGTTCATCATGATTCTGCTCCTCGAATGATCCGCCTGTCGCGGGCAATCCACATTATGGATGCCGGCAACGAGGGGAGTTCGTGAAATTCAGATGGCATTGTCGCATCCATCAGCTGATGTCACTGCGGGCAATTGCTGCGTGATGTGCTGTCACTCGACTGGCCGCTGCTTTGGGTATCCGCACCTTGCGCAGTATTCTTGCCGGTCTTCATGGCATTGCAATCCTGCGATTGACCATTGGAATTTGGGGTGCCATTGGTTCCCGTCGTATTGTTGCCGGTACCTCCATTTCCACTGGTGGCAGCTCCGTTCTGCGAGTTGGTGCTAGCGCCGTTACCGCTACCTGAGCCACCTGTTCCGGTTCCTCCAGAACCAGATTGCTGCGCCATGACTGCCGTAGCCATGCCGATCGAAAGGGCACATACCGCAATCATTCTTGTCAACATTGGTATTTCCTCCTTTGGCTTTGCTGCCTTCAAACTCGGAACCCGCGCCGTTGTTTCCGGATTTTTGGATTTTTCGTCCGTTGGGAGTGGATCGGGTCTACCTGCTCGAATGTCGGGAACAAGCCGTTCGTATGAAAGTTGGGGTTCCTTTTTACGAGAGGCCCCCTCATGTCTTCCTTTAAAGATCGCCCTGTCATCAGCGACTTCCAGCAGCCCGGCCAGGCTCCAAGCGGTGATCCGCTTTTGGGCACGATCGATAGCGAGCTTGCCGACGAGGGCTTCCTCGTCACCAGCACGGACGAACTCGCCACCTGGGCTCGCGGTGGCACCCTGATGTGGATGACATTCGGACTTGCCTGCTGCGCCATCGAGATGATGCAGATGTCGATGCCGCGCTATGATGTCGAACGCATCGGTGCGGCACCGAGAGGCAGCCCGAGGCAATCGGATCATTCCGATCGATATCTATGTGCCCGGGTGTCCTCCCACTGCGGAAGCGCTGCTCTGCGGCGTTCTGCTTCTTCAGCGCAAGATTCGGCGCAACGGGACGATCGAGCGATAGCCGGAATAGAGCGATTTCGCTTCGTTCCTATCGTCCTGATTCGATAGACTGCAATTATTTGGATTCTCTTGGAACAAGCTCCGGATGCAACCGTTCCCTTGAAAGATGCCAGGAGCATCCCGAGTAGGAAACGCTCCGAAGCATCCTGATATGCATCACCGCGCATAGCGAGCAGCAAATCTGCACAACTCGTCAGGTCGTTTTGTTCTAACGACTCCTGGGTGTGCTGACGCGCGTCGCGCCTCGGCAGCAGCCGAGTCCCGGCATTGCGATCCAATGCCGCCGGATACCGCTATGCGCTGCTTCCCAAGGAGAAGGCTTGTGAGCGATATGTACCGAACGGCCGGTCTGCAAGATGAAATCGTTGAGCTTATTCCAGCTCTTCGCGCCTTTGCGCGTAGCTTTCACAGAAATGCCAACGACGCCGATGATCTGGTCCAGGAAACCTTGACGAAAGCGCTGGCCAATCTCGACCAATTCGATCGTGGCACCAGGCTGAAATCCTGGTTGTTCACGATCATGCGCAATACCTTCTGCACCAAATTCCGTATCAACAGGCGCGAAGCTCCCGGCGCCGACAAATGCGTTTCCGGCGAGGGAGTGGCGCAGCCATCACAGGAATGGACCGTTCGCGCGAAAGAGCTCGAGGAGGCATGCAATCTGTTGCCGGAGCACTATCGCTCGGTGCTTCAATACGTTGTCATCGAAGGGCGGTCCTACGATGCTGCCGCGGAAAGATTCGGTTGTGCGATCGGCACGGTGAAAAGCCGGATCAACCGTGCCCGCCAGCAATTGGCGGCGCGCCTCGGCGAAGAGGCTCATTGACGATCTTATCATTCCCCGATCTTGCCTCAACACGGAGGTTCCGGACCCCAGGCGGAGACCTCTGCAAAGCCGCTTTATATCGGAGGATTTGAGGAGCAAATGCCAATATCCGGTGTTCGATCCAACGGGAGGCGGGCATCCAGAAGAACGAGAGGCAGGAGATGGGGAGGATTGGATGTACGATGTCATTGATGTGGAATTCACGACGCTTTGGACCAAGCCAGTCCGTCTTGCAGCCAGTGATCGAGACGATCAGATGATCCGGGCGCCAGAGGCATCAAGAGCTACTTTCGTGACCGCCTGCCTCGATGCACGCCTTGTGTTGGAGCAGGTATAGCCATGAAAACCGGAAGCGACGATAGGAACTCCGAAGACGAGGCCTATGAGCTCGGCAGAAGGGCCTTTGCCAAAGGGGCGTGCAGCGACAACAATCCGTTTGCACAGGGCGATCAACGGCGCGATGAATGGGCGCATGGCTTCACGGATGCGCAGAAGATTCGCAGTGATCAGCATAAGCCGGGCCACCCGCCAAACTGATTGCATGTGATTGCCAAGAGCGGAGACCCGCCTCAGCGCCCGCTTTCCCGTTCGTTGATCTCGATCTGGCCTTTCTCCGCTAGGATGGGCAGGGCGATCTTGTGCTGTGCCTCGTCCATCTCCTGGACCGTGACCAGCGTTCCTCCCTGTTCCAGCGCCGCCGCATAGGCTGTGCGCTGTTCTTCATGAAAGAAGATGCCCGTCAACGCGTCGAGAAAGCCCATATGATCGATTGGCGTTGTATCGGGCCGATTACCGGGCGTCATCGTGATCGCGTCTTTCGGAATGCCGGCATCTACCAGTTCCTGGGCCGCAGCTTCCGCATCATATTCATCAGCGAAGAATGCACTGAGTGCGAAGGGGCCTGGTTTGCTTTGACCGCTCATGAGGATTTCTCCTTTTGCATGTTCCTATCGATCTAACGAATGCCGGTTGCGCGGGTTCCCTGCAGCGGCAAACTCACACGAATGGAACAAACAGAAGAGCGATTAGTTGATCGTTGAAGAATCTGGAACCATTGCGAGCCCCCAATGCTCGAGAGATTTGCTTCGGCCGGCGCAGGCCCATCGTTAGCGTATGAACATGCAGACGCAGAGACACTCGACGAGCTGCGTGACGATGCGCAATCATGCCAACGCTGCGACCTTTATCGCAACGCCACTCATCTTGTATTCGGCGAAGGGCCTCGCACCGCTGAAATCGTCCTCGTCGGCGAGCAACCCGGCGACAAGGAGGATCAGGCTGCTCGGCCTTTCGTGGGGCCTGCGGGCCGGCTGTTGGATCAATGCCTTGATGAAGCAGGGGTGGATCGCGATCGTTGCTATGTCACCAACGCCGTCAAGCATTTCAAATATCAGATGCGCGGCAAGAAGCGTCTGCACGCTCGGCCGAATGCCGGAGAGATACAACGTTGCGCCTGGTGGTTAGGCGCGGAACTCGAGCTGCTCCAGCCAAAACTGGTCGTCGCCCTCGGCGCAACCGCCGTATCCTCCCTGCTGGGGACAAAGGTGAAGGTCATGCGTGATCGCGGACATATCCTGCATTCCGCCACGAAGCTCAATGTTCTCGTGACCATCCATCCCTCGGCGTTGTTGCGGATCAGGGAGGCTGACGAGAGAGAAAGAAACCGGGCCGCCTTCATCCAGGATTTGAAAAAGGTCACGCGCTTTCTATAGGGCTGACCACCTCTTCATTGAACCGCCGAAGTCAGATTGAGCAGGACAAAAGCAAAGGTCATGTCATGGCTGACAATCAATCCACAACCATGGAAACCAGGCCCGACCGGCCGACACAGCAGGTTTCAGATGAAATCGAACGTCAGAGGGAGGCCCGGCAGGAAGCAAAGCGGCCTTCCTTCCTTCGCCGTCATCCCTTCTGGATCCTGTTCGCGGCCGTAGCTCTGGTGGTTCTCATTGCCGCCGGATGGTTCGCCTGGAAGGTGTATTTCTATCCCTACGAGACGACGGACGATGCCTTCGTCGGCGCTCGTAATTTCTCCGTTGCCGCCAAGGTCTCCGGCTACGTTTCCGACGTGCCGGTGACCGACAACCAGCATGTCGAGGCCGGCGATGTCATCCTGCGGATCGAGCCGCGGGATTACCAGATCGCGCTTGACCAGGCAAACGCGCAGATAGAGGCCGCTAAAGCTTCTGTCGAGAGCGCGAGTGCACAGATCGAGGCGGCTGCCGCCTCCGTCGATGTGGCAAAGGCGCAGCTGAGTTCGGCCAACGCGGCTCTGCAATATGCGCAGCAGGAGGCCAATCGCCAGCAGCAGCTGGTCAAATCCGGATCGGGCAGCGTGCAGGCGGTACAGCAGGCGGCGTCCACCTTGCAGCAGGATCAGGCAAGCCTTGCCCAGATGCAGGCAAACGTGACTTCCGCCTTGAAGAACAAGGCCGTGGCCGAGGCGCAGAAATCGAGCGCGCTGGCAAGCCTCAAGCAGGCGCAAGCGCAGGCCGAAGAAGCCCAGCAAAATCTCAGCTATACGACGATAACCGCTGCGCAGCCCGGCCGCGTCGTCCGTCTCACCGGCGCAAAGGGCCAGTTCATCGATGCCGGCCAGGCGATCGCGACCTTCGTCCCGGATGAAATCTGGATCACTGCGAATTTCAAGGAAACGCAGCTGACCGACATGCGTCCGGATCAGCCGGTGGATGTGACGATCGACGCCTATCCGGATCATACGCTGCATGGCAAGGTGGCCTCCGTCCAGCCAGGCTCCGGCACCGCCTTTTCACTCCTGCCGGCGGAAAACGCGACTGGCAACTATGTGAAGGTCACGCAGCGCGTACCGGTGAAGATCGTCGTTGACCAATGGCCCGCCGATCTCCCCATCGGCCCCGGCATGTCCGTCGTGCCGACGGTCACGGTCCGGCCGAGGAACTGAGATGAGCGGCACAGCAACGGCAAATGGAGGCGCGGCCTCATCCGAGCGTGCCACGAACCCTTGGCTCATTGCCATCGTCGTGTCGCTCGCGACCTTCATGGAGGTGCTGGATACTACGATCGCCAACGTGGCGTTGCGCTACATTTCCGGCGGCCTTGCCGTCAATTCCGATGAAGCCTCGTGGGTGGTGACGACGTATCTCGTCTCGAATGCCATCGTGCTCGTTGCCAGCAGCTACTTTGCGGAACGGTTCGGCCGACGGCGTTTTTATCTTTTGTGCCTCGCAACGTTCACCATCGCTTCCATCCTGTGCGGGTTGTCCTGGAACCTCGAGACGTTGCTGATCTTTCGGATGATCCAGGGCTTTGCCGGCGGCGGCATGGTGCCGACCTCGCAGGCGATCCTGGCGGATGCCTTCCCGCCGGCAAAGCGCGGGCAGGCTTTTGCGCTTTTCGGCGTCGCCGTGGTCGTCGCGCCGGTTATCGGCCCGACCCTGGGCGGCTATCTCTCGGATAATCTTTCCTGGCATTGGTGTTTTCTCATCAACGGTCCCGTCGGCGTCTTCGCCTTCATCCTCGTTTATGCCCTGCTCAAGGAAACGCCGAAGACGAAGCAGATGCGTGAGGAGTTTCGGCGCAAGGGCGTGCGCTTCGACATTGTCGGTTTTCTGCTGGTTGCAACATTTCTCGGTTCGCTGGAGCTTACGCTCGATCGAGGGCAAACTGATGATTGGTTCGGTTCCAACTTCATCATCCTGACGGCGACGATCTGCCTGCTATCGTTTCTTCTTGCCATTCCATGGGTTCTGACGAAGGCCAATCCGATCATCGATGGCTGGCTGCTCGGCACACGGCAATTCGGCTCCTGCTTCATCGTCATGATGGCGGTCGGCGCGATCCTGATCGCAACGACGCAGTTCATTCCCGAAGTCGTGCAGCAGAACTACGGATATACCGCAACATGGGCGGGGCTGGCCTTGTCACCGGGCGGACTTGTCACCATGGTCATGATGTTCGTGGCCGGACGCGTCAATTCCATAATACAACCGAAATATCTGATCGCCATCGGCGCGGCGATTATTGCGGTATCCATGTGGCAATTGACCAGGCTTTATCCGGGATTGAACTTCAGTTTCTTTGTCTGGTCGCGCCTCTATATAGGACTTGGTCTACCGCTGATCTTCATTCCGATCACCTCGGCTTCCTATTACGGTCTGAGGCCGGAGCAGACCAATCAGGCATCCGCCATGATCAATGCCGCCCGAAATATTGGCGGTTCGATCGGCGTCTGCATTGCGTCGAACGTGCTTGCTCATCGCGAGCAGTGGCATCAGAGCCGGCTCGTCGAGCACATCACGCCATCTTCACCCGCCTATCACGACACGCTGCAAACCATGACACGCTATTTTGCCGAGAAGGGAGCGACCATGGCGGATGCGAAGGCGCAGGCGACCGCCTGGATCGGCCAGCAGGTGCAGACCCAGGCGAGCTTCCTGGCCTACATCGATGTATTCCATGTGCTGATGCTGATCGTGCTCTGCGCCATTCCACTCGCCTTGATTCTCAGCAATGTCGATCTCAAGGAGGGCGGCGGCGGTGGCATGCATTGAGTCTCGGCCGCAATAGCGTCATGCCAGGGAACCAGGAAATGCCGGATATCGTTCCCTTCCTATTGGAGAGAAAAACATGGCTCCGCGTTCTTTCTGGAAAGGCTATCTCAAACTGTCGTTGGTGACTTGCCCGGTCGCCATGAGGCCGGCGACAAGTGATAATGAAAAGGTTCGTTTTCACACGCTCAATAGAAAGACAGGCAATCGCATCGTCAGCCAATACGTCGATTCCGTCACGGGCAAGGCTGTGGATGAGGACGATGAAGTGAAAGGCTATGAGCACGGGGAGAATGACTATGTCATGCTTGAGGATGAGGAACTCGATGCGGTCGGCCTTGAAAGCACCCGGACGATCGATATCGAAATGTTCGTACCGCGCGACAGCATCGAATGGATCTGGTTCGATACGCCGCATTATCTAACGCCGGACGATGCTGTTGGCGAAGAGGCCTACTGCGTGATCCGCGATGCGATGGCCGCGAGCCGAATGGTCGGCATATCCCGGCTCGTCATGTATCGCCGCGAACGTGCCGTCATGCTAGAGCCTAGAGACAAGGGGATCGTCCTTTGGACCTTGCGCTTCGGCGACGAGGTGCGCGATGAACGGAACTATTTCGGAAATATCGGATCAGAACCCGTAGACGGCAAGCTGATGAAGCTGGTCGGCGAGCTGATAGATGAACGAACGAAACCATGGGACCCGGCGATGGTTTCGGACCCAGTTCAGGAAAAGCTGCTCGATATCATCGCCGCCAAGAAGAAAGGGCGCAAGCGGCCCGCCAAGGCAAAGGTGGAAGAAGCCGCAGCGCCCAGCAACGTCATCAGCATCATGGATGCCCTTCGCAAGAGCCTTTCGCAGGAAGAGGGCGCAAGGAAACGCTAGTCACCTGCGGGCTTTCGCTGTCAGGAAGAAATTTGTTCGTCAAGACTTACGCTTGGTCTTCGCGGACGCCTCGCGCAGGGGTTCGGCGGCTTTCCGGAAGTCTGCCCAGGGATCCGAACGGAGCGCGGCAAGCCGCGTCGGCACATTGAGCACGGTGAAATAGTCCGGCCCTATTGCAGGGCTCAACTCCTCCCAGGATAAAGGCATCGAGACCGCGGCGCCCGGCCGTGCACGGGTGGAGTAAGGCGCGACGGCAGTCGAGCCGCGTTGATTTCTCAGATAATCGATCAGGATCTTGCCGCGGCGTTTCGATTTGGTGATGGTGGAAACATAGCGATCTGGGCTGTCGGCGGCCATGGCGTCGGCGATACCCTTGGTAAAGGCCTTGACGACAGGCCATTCGGCCTTGGCGACCAGCGGGCAGACGATGTGCAGCCCTTTTCCGCCCGAAGTCTTCACGAAAGGAACCAGTCCCGTCTGCCTCAGCCGCTCAGCCGTTTCTTCCGCGGCGGCGATGACCTTGCTCCAGGCGACGTCCGGACCTGGATCGAGGTCCATGATGATCATGTCAGGCTTTTCCCAATTGCCGATCATCGATCCCCAGGGATGGATTTCGAGGACTGCCGCCTGCACGAGGCCGATCAGGCCATTCAGGTCGTCGATGCTGACATAGGGTTCTTCGTCTTGCGGATCTTTCGCCAATGCGATGTTCCTGTTCATGCTCTTCCAGGCATGCTTCTGGAAGAAATGCTGGCCGGCGATGCCGTGGGGACAGCGCACGAGCGCAAGCGGCCGACCGACGACGAAAGGCCCCATATGGCGCCAGACCTCGGTATAATAATCCGCAAGCCCCGCCTTCGTAACACCTTCGTCAGGCCAATAGAGGCGATCGCCGTGGGTCAAGGATACGCTGCTGCGCGCGGGCTTTTCAGTCGAAGACGTCCTCGTGGATTTCGGTGTTTCGCGAACGATCTCGAGCGGATTCTTGTCTTCTCGCAATCCGCGGAAGGAGGCGTGGCGCAAATGGCCATCTGCCGTCCAGGCGCGAAATTCGACTTCCGCAACCAGTTCGGGCCGCACGAAGCGGACACCGCGATGCTCTTCCGCGGTGAGCTTGGTTGCGAAAGGATTTTCCTTCACTTGCAGATGGGTTAGCCTTTTGAAGAGCTGCTCGGCGACAGTGTGCGTGTAACCCGTACCGACGCGGCCGACATGTTCGAGCTTGCCGTCTTCATAGACGCCGAGCACCAGCGAGCCGATCGCCTTTCGTGACGTTGTCGATGGGACCCAGCCGCCGATCACGAATTCCTGCCGGGAGGAACATTTTGATTTCACCCATGTCTTGCCGCGGCCGGGGCGATATGGATCATCGGCAATCTTCGATACGATCCCTTCCAGGCTCAATCTGCAGGCATGCGACAACAGCAGGTCGCCATTTTCATCAAAATGACTGCTGAAGCGAAGGATCCCGGTTTCGGAGGGGATGATCTTCCGCAGCAATTCCTTGCGGCCGATCAAGGGCGATGCCTTCAGGTCATAGCCGTCGAGATAGAGGAGATCGAAAGCATAGAAGACGAAGCGGTCGCTACGGCCTTCGCTGAGATCCGCCTGCAGAGCAGAGAAATCGGACGCGCCGGCCGCCGGCTCGACGACCAGCTCGCCGTCGATGATTGCGGTACCGAGGGGGAGATCCCGGAAGGCGCTGACAATCTCCTTGCCGAATTTCTGACTCCAGTCGAGGCCGCTGCGCGTTAGCAGCTTGATGCGGCCTGCCTCGATGCGGACCTCGAGCCGATAGCCGTCGAATTTGATTTCGTGAAGCCACCGGGAGCCTGAAGGTGGCTTGGATACCAATGTCGCCAAAGCGGGTTCGACGAAGGATGGCAGAGTAGCCTTGCGGGCACCCTTCAAAGACGAGGGATCAACGGGCGTTGCGTCCGTTTGCGTTGCGGTTTCGCCGGCTTCCTCCTTGGCGGCATCATGCTTCTTGCGGCTGGCCCTGCGACGGATCTTCCCGGTCTTCGAGGACCAGCCCGGCTTTTCGTTCTCGACTTCGTCTATGACACGCCCCGTTTTTGCAGATTCCGGTCGTTCCTCGAGAATATCGGCAGCGCCCTCCGGGCGGGCCGCCTCGTCTTCGCCTTTGATCAACAGCCAGTTTTCCCGCTTCTCGCGTGGCTTCCCCGCCATGCGGATCAGATGCCACCGGCCGCCGAGTTTCTTTCCGTGGAGCTCGAATTCGAGATGTCCCTTCGCAAGGCCCTTATGGGGATCGCCAAGCGGCGTCCAAGAGCCCTTGTCCCAGACGATGACGGTCCCGCCGCCATATTCGCCCTTGGGGATCGTGCCTTCGAAATCACCATACTCCAGCGGGTGATCTTCGGTCTGCACCGCCAGCCGCTTTTCGCCGGCTACCAGGCTCGGCCCCTTGGTCACGGCCCAGCTCTTCAAGACCCCGTCCAATTCGAGGCGAAAATCATAGTGGAGCCGGCGCGCATCGTGTTTCTGAATGACGTAGCTGTTGCCGGATACCGCGATCTTTTTTCTGCCGCCTCGCCCTCTCGGCTCGGTGGTCTTGCTGAAATCGCGTTTGCGGTTGTAGGTCTCCAATGCCATCGTCAGCTCGCCTTGCGTTGCGGCCGCGAAGAAGACTTCGTTCGCGATTTGGCCGTCTTGCGGGAGGCCGCGCCCGATTTCCTAGCGGGTTCATTTGCGCTTGCCTTACCTTGGCCACTCATGCCGGCACTCTGGCGTAGAGCCTCCATGAGATCGGTCACCTTGGCGACCTTTGCCGGCTTGCGTTGCGGGATCTTCTTGCCCTCGATCTTGGCCTTTACGAGCTCCGCAAGCGCTGCTTCATAGCGGTCGTCGAATTCGCTCGGGTCGAATTTGCCTTTCTTGGTGGTGATGATGTGCTTGGCGAGATCGAGCATTTCGCCCTTGATTTTCATATCGGGCACATCCTCGAAGGCTTCTTTTGCCGAGCGAACCTCGTAGTCGAAATTCAATACCGTCGCGATCAGCCCTTTGCCGTGGGCACGGATCATGACGGTTCGCAGGCGGCGAAACAGAACGGTTTGGGCAATGGCAGCGACCTGCTTCTTGCGCATTCCGTCGCGGATCAATGCGAATGCCTCTTCGCTCGCAGGAGTGGAAGGGGCGAGATAATATGGACGGTCGAAATAGACGTCATCAATGTCGTCGCATGCCATGAAGGCCTTTATCTGTAAGACCTTGTCGCTTTCCGGCACCGCCGCGGCGATTTCCTCAGGCTCAAGAACGATGTAATCATCCTTGTTGAGTTCGTAGCCTTTGACCTGATCCTCGCGCGACACCGGTTTCCCGCTCGCAGCATCTATGAATTCCCGTCGGACGCGATTGCCGGTTGCTCGGTTCAGCGTGTGAAAAGAAATCCGATCGGAAGTGGAAACTGCCGTATAGAGCGCAACAGCGCAGCCGACCTCCCCGAACCTCAGATATCCTTTCCATTGCGCACGCGCACTCATCAGCGGACTCCATGTCGACGACAGGAAACAAACGGGACCTGGCGGTCATTGTTCCCTGTTGTCCTTGTTTTGTTGGGGAAGCCGACAGAAGCGCATGGCGATTTACGGTTCTTACGCATCGTGCAGGTCTGGGTGTAGCACCTCTATCGGCATCCCAACTCTTGCGAGACTGTCGAAGACCGTGGTTTCGCGGGCACATCGGCTTTTCATGGTGGCCTCCATCATTTATGACGGATTTATGACAACACACGTTCGGAGCGCCGAGAGTGAACTGGTTCCGTAAATTGATGCCCCGGGAAGATTGCTTTTTCGATCTGTTCGGGCGGCATTCCCGTACAATCGTCAGCGCCGCGGAAGCCCTGAGCGAACTGCTGAGCGGCAAAGATACCGAGAAGCACTGCAAACGCATCGTCGAACTCGA
>NZ_JACIAR010000024.1:0-20994 GCF_014194925.1 Rhizobium sp. BK491 | reverse complement strand
CGTTCCGATCGCGATGGAAGAAAAGCTTCGCTTCGCAATCCGCGAAGGCGGCCGTACCGTCGGCGCTGGCATCGTTGCATCCATCGTCGAGTAATCTTCGGATTATTCCTTTATAAGAGGCCCCGCTGGAAACAGCGGGGCCTTTTCGCATTCGGAGGTATTGCATGAGCCTGATCATTCTGACCGGTGCTTCGGGCTCGGGAAAGACCGCGATCGCGCAGGCGATCGCCAAGGACCATGCCTATACATCAGCCGTCCATCATTTCGACAGTATCGGCGTGCCGTCGCTTGACGCCATGATCCGCGATCATGGTTCGCCCGAGGGCTGGCAGCGGGATAAGACCCTGGAATGGCTGGCGCGGCTTGCGCCACAGGTGCGGAAAGGTAGGGCGACTCTTCTCGAGGGGCAGATGCGGCCATCCTTCATCAAGGAGGCAGCGGCCGCCGCCGATATCGATGACTATCGCCTCATATTGGTCGATTGCGATGATGCAACGAGGACACATCGTTTGTCCGTCGAGCGAGGCCAGCCGGAACTTGCCGATGCGAATATGATGAACTGGGCGGCCTATCTGCGCCGCGAAGCCCAAGCATCCGGCCTTGAGATTCTCGACACCAGCCATCTTTCGCTCAAGCAGAGCGTGGATAAAGTGGTGAGGCACCTGCTCGATTAGCCCCGGGATATTGTCACCGTCCGGTGATATTTTTCGTCGATCCGAATTCGAGCTTCGCGCGGCGGACGATATCGGCAACGAAATCGCTCTTGCCGCCGGTATAGTGGTCCCAATCGCCATTGGCCTTTTCGGCCAGACGCCGTTTCAAGGTTGCATAATTCGCCGCACGTTCGGGATGGGCGCGCAGATAGTCGCGAAAGAGAAGGCGCTCCCGATGGGCCTCGCTATCGGGCAGGCAAAGATAAAGTCGTGTGCCGTAAGGCGTCTCATCCTTGGTGAAGGTCCAGCGGCCGGCGTCGTGCGGATTACCGTGAAAGCGATATCCGCCCTCCTTCAGGCGCTCCGTCGCGTCGAGCCTGTCCTCTTCCGAGAAAAGGACCGCATCGATATCGAGCTTCGGTTTGGCGCATAGTCCGGCAATGGCGGTGCTGCCGATATGATGGAACGTGGCGGGATGGCCAAGCAGCAGGCCAATCGCCTTGCTTCTGTTTTCGAAGAGAAGGGGCCATTGCGGATCATATTCGACAAGAGTGATCGGTCGCATCCCACTCATCTCCTTTCGTCGTTTTCGCCACGCGGCATATGCTTCACCGAGTCGTCCCCATTATTTTGACGGGAAAGCGTCAGCTCACCAAGCCGTGTCTTGCGAAATGGAAGCAAGGGCCTATGTATCGCTCGATTTTATCTGGAGGAGATTTCATGAAGAAACGTATTTTGTTCACGGGCGGCAGCGGCAAGGCTGGACGTCACACGGTTCCTTGGCTGGTCAATGCCGGCTATGAGGTCCACAATATCGATCTCGTGCCACTGAACAGCCCCGGCGTCACCAATCTGCAGGCCGATGTCACCGATGCGGGACAAGTTTATAATGTCCTCAGCATGCATCGCGATTTTCCGGATCTCGATCAAGGCAAGGGTGTGCAGCCTTTCGACGCTGTGGTGCATTTCGCCGCTATTCCCCGAATCCTGATCAAGCCCGACAACGAGACATTCCGCATCAACACGATGAGCACCTACAATGTCATCGAGGCGGCCGCGAAGCTTGGCATCAAGAAGATCATTGTCGCCTCCAGCGAGACGACCTATGGCGTCTGCTTTGCCGAAGGCCATCGCGACTTCCATCAGTTCCCGCTGGAAGAAGACTATGATGTCAATCCGATGGATTCCTACGGTCTGTCCAAGGTCGTGAATGAGAAGACGGCTCGGGCTTTCGCCGAGCGTTTCGGCATCGACATCTATGCGCTGCGCATCGGCAATGTCATCGAGCCGCATGAATATGAGCGGTTCCCCGAGTTTTTCGCCAACAGCGAAATCCGCAAGCGCATCGCCTGGAGCTACATCGACGCCCGCGATCTCGGCCAGATCGTCCATCTCTGCATCGAGAAGAGCGGCCTCGGCTTCCAGGTGTTCAATGCCGCCAACGACACGGTATCGGCCAATACGCCATCGCGAGAGCTGGCCGCCAAGCACTTTCCGAACGTCCCGTTCACGCGCGAGATCGGCGAATATGAGGGCTTGCTGTCCAATCGCAAGATCCGCGAGGTCCTGGGCTTCAAGGAAGAGCACGACTGGCGGAAATATGTGAAGGTCTGAGGCGTAAAGCCTAAGAAATACCCCGGGCGCCGCTCTCTGGCGCGCCCGGGAGAGGGACAAGCGGAAATCTCTCCATTTGTTACGCAGCATAACCAAAAATGCTTCCGCAAACACTCGACAAATATCCTTGTTTCTTTAAGTAGGATCAGGTTCGCGGCATCTCCCGTAGATTGCAGCGCGTCGTGCGGCGTATTCGGGCACATGTGTTGAACCCTCATCCCGCAGCCGATAGGCTTCATGCGATGAATTGAGCCTTGCTTGCGTCACGGCGAAAGATAATTTGCCGGCTGATTCAAAACAAACCAGCCGTTTCGGAGGTATCATGAAGGATAATGTTGCACGTATTTTCGTCGGGTTCGATTCCAAGGAGGTCGTGGCCTACCACGTCCTGACCCAGAGCATCATCGAACGCTCGTCTATTCCGGTGGTGTTCTCGCCGATCGTGCTCAATAATCTCGAGGGCATCTTCACGCGCGAGCGCAACCCGCTGCAATCGACCGAGTTTTCCTTCTCGCGCTTCCTCGTGCCTTACCTCAGCGATTACCAGGGCTGGAGCATCTTCATGGATTGCGACATGCTCGCGCGCGCCGATATTGCCGAGCTTTGGGCCTTGCGTGACGATCGCTATGCCGCCATGTGCGTCAAGCACGACTACCAGCCGAAGATCGAGACCAAATTCCTCGGGCAGACGCAGACGAAGTATGAAAAGAAGAACTGGTCGAGCATGATCCTGTTCAACAATGCCAAGTGCACGGCTTTGTCGAAGGATTTCGTCAATACGGCAACGGGCCTTCAGCTTCATCAGTTCAAGTGGCTGGAGAACGACGATCAGATCGGCGAGGTGCCGGTCGTCTGGAACTATCTCGTCAACGAATATGATTACCGCGACGATGCCAAGCTGGTGCATTTCACCGATGGCGGCCCCTATTTCGATGAATATCGCAACGACGATTACGCTGAAGAATGGTTCGCCATGCGCGACCGGATGCTGCACGTCCAACAGAAATGAAGGAATTAGACCAAAGAGCGTCAGGTGCCGTTGATGTGGGCCTTCCGGCTGCGGGTTCCGCAGCCGGCCTGACTGGCACCGACGAATGGCGCAGGGTGCTGGCGGGTTTCTCACATATCGTGCTGGTCGCCAACAGCGACGCGGTTGATATCGCAAGCCTGCAGACGCAGTTTCCTGAGACGGCGCTCTTCGTCTTCTTCAACAAGGTCTACAAGGTTCTGGATCGCCCGTTCCATGGACACTCGCTGCTAGTCTCGCGCGGCCAGCCGCGCGGCGCCAACATCGTCTATCGCGGCGAGGTGGGCGAGGTGGTCAAATTCTTTCCGAAGGAATATTTCCTCGGCATCATGAACATACGCCTCGGTCTGGAAGAGAAGCTCAATCCGGCCGCCGACTTCCAGGGCGCGCCGACCGGCCACCTCGACCTCGTGGGCTTCTGCTCGGATTTCTATACGGAAGGCAAGACGCCGACGAGCGGCTTTGCCATGGCGCTTTGGCTCAGCGATCTGAAATTGCCCGGCGCGATCGTGCTTGCCGGCTTCTCGGCCAGGCGCAGTCAGAAGTGGAGGGTGGTTTCCGCCCATGACTGGAGCTTCGAGCAGACCTTTCTTCGTCTCTTTGCCCGCCTTGGAAAGATCACCATCCATGGCGGGGTCGCGCTGAACCCCTATATCAGCCTTGCCCAGCGCTTCACGGAGGTGCCTCCGGCCGAAATTGCCTTGGCCGCAGCCGAAGTTTTGTCGGAGCGGCTCGGCAATGCCGATGCCGAAATAGACAAGCTGATCTCCCTGACCAATGTGATTCGCTCGGCGGATAACTTCATGCGCCGCCTCCGGCCGAAATTTCTCAAGCGCAAGCCGAAAGGTTCTCCCGGAGAGTAGTGAGGGTGAGGGGCATCCTTTCCGTAGCGTTCGCGGCGGCTTTGCCTGTCCGGCAGGTCTGTCCGCAGGGGCTGTCCCATGTGAAGTTGCAGGTCCGATTGGGAAAAAGCAAAAAACGCTCTTGCCAATCGTTTCATCCCGCCTTAAAGGGAGCGCCAAGTCTTCGAACTGCTCAAGCGGTCCACCGCTTGAAGTGAATATTCGAAGGAAGAAGGGGTATAGCTCAGTTGGTAGAGCGGCGGTCTCCAAAACCGCAGGTCGTAGGTTCGAGCCCTGCTGCCCCTGCCATTTTCCTTGATTTGACTGGCGCGTCGTTTCGCAGCTTCTCTGGTTGAGGGTTATGCCGGATTGTCGGCAAATTTTAGAAAGCACCGTATTGCCTCTTGTTAAATTGGGAATCGGTGTTTATGTAGAGTTCAACAGACACGCGGTGCGTGGGGCTGATAGTTTCAGCTTTACGCGCCGTAATTGCGTGGGCAGTCAATGGCATCCAAAACGAATCCACTAGCGTTTCTGCGGCAGGTGCGCTCCGAGACGTCGAAAATCACTTGGCCCTCGCGTCGCGAGACGATGATCTCGACGGTGATGGTGCTCGTCATGGTCGTTTTCGCCTCGCTGTTTTTCTTTGCTGCCGACCAGCTTATTGGCTGGATTCTCAGCTATGTGCTGAATACCGGCAACTGATATCGGGTGGAGATGAACATGGCGGCACGTTGGTACATCGTCCACGCTTATTCTAATTTCGAAAAGAAGGTGGCTGAATCCATTGAGGAGAAGGCCAGGCAGAAGGGTCTCGAGCATCTGTTCGAAAAGATCCTTGTGCCAACCGAAAAGGTTGTTGAAGTTCGTCGCGGCCGCAAGGTCGATAGCGAGCGCAAGTTCTTCCCGGGTTACGTGCTTGTGCGCGCCAACCTGACGGATGAAGCTTACCACCTGATCAAGAATACGCCGAAGGTCACTGGTTTCCTCGGCTCCGACAATAAGCCCGTTCCGATTCCGGATTATGAAGCCGAGCGTATTCTCGGCCAGGTCCAGGAAGGCGTCGAGCGGCCGAAGGCTTCCGTATCCTTCGAGATCGGCGAGCAGGTCCGCGTCTCCGATGGCCCGTTCGCTTCGTTCAACGGCACGGTTCAGGATGTGGACGAAGAGCGTTCGCGCCTGAAGGTGGAGGTGTCGATTTTCGGCCGTGCTACGCCGGTCGAGCTGGAATACAGCCAGGTCGAGAAGGTCTGATTGCGATTTCTACGAAAGGTTGGCCTGGCGGCTAGCCTTTCGTTCGAGTTTGGATGTAAGCAAATGCTTGCTTATGTCTCGCGGCCAAGCCGCAATCCGCGTGGAAGGGTAGGGTCTTAGCCGGACCTGGTGATCCGCACCACGCAACCGCAGCCGCCGGAGCGATCCGGCATAGTGGGCCGGGCAACCGGTCATATAGAAAGGCAGAGAGAAATGGCTAAGAAAGTTGCAGGCCAGCTCAAGCTGCAGGTCAAGGCCGGCTCGGCGAATCCGTCGCCGCCGATCGGTCCTGCGCTTGGTCAGCGTGGCATTAACATTATGGAATTCTGCAAGGCGTTCAATGCCGCCACGCAGGAAATGGAAAAGGGTATGCCGATCCCGGTCGTCATCACCTACTACCAGGACAAGTCCTTCACCTTCATCATGAAGCAGCCGCCGGTCAGCTACTTCCTGAAGAAGGAAGCCAAGATCCAGTCCGGTTCGAAGACCCCGGGTAAGGGTTCCAAGGCTGGTTCGCTCACCAAGGCTCAGATCAAGTCGATCGCCGAAGCCAAGATGAAGGATCTGAATGCGGCCGATATCGAAGGCGCAATGGCCATGATCGAGGGCTCTGCCCGCGCGATGGGCCTGGAAGTGGTGGGCTAAGATCATGGTAGCAAAGCGTATTCAGAAGATTCGTGAAGGCGTTGATCCGACCAAGCTTTATGCTCTGGATCTGGCCATCAACATGGTCAAGGAACGTGCCGTCGCCAAGTTCGACGAAACCGTCGAAATCTCGATGAACCTCGGCGTTGACCCGCGTCACGCCGACCAGATGGTTCGCGGCGTTGTTAACCTGCCGAACGGCACCGGCCGTACGGTTCGCGTTGCCGTCTTCGCTCGCGGCGCCAAGGCCGATGAAGCCAAGGCTGCTGGCGCAGACGTCGTCGGTGCTGAAGACCTGGTTGAAATCGTTCAGGGCGGCAAGATCGATTTCGATCGCTGCATCGCCACCCCGGACATGATGCCGCTCGTCGGCCGTCTCGGTAAGGTTCTCGGCCCGCGCGGCATGATGCCGAACCCGAAGGTTGGCACTGTTACGATGGACGTCAAGGGTGCCGTCGAAGCTTCCAAGGGCGGCGCTGTCGAGTTCCGCGTCGAGAAGGCTGGCATCGTCCATGCCGGTATCGGCAAGGCTTCGTTCGACGCCAAGGCTCTGGAAGAAAACATCCGCGCATTCGCTGATGCGGTCATCAAGGCGAAGCCGGCTGGTGCCAAGGGCAACTATGTCAAGCGCGTAGCGATCTCCTCGACCATGGGTCCGGGTGTCAAGATCGAGCCGTCGACGGTTACGGCGCCGAGCGCCTAATGATTATGCCGGGCGTTGTGCCCGGCGTTTAAGAATTCCCGGTCCTTCGGGGCCGGGATTTCCGGAGAAATCCGGAATTCCTGTCCGAGATTGCAGGTGGTTATCCCTTAATCACTCAAGCCTGCATGAGACGGGTAAGACCCGAATTTTGAAGAAGCTTTGCTTCGATGAACTCGGTTCGAGCCTTGGATGCCTTGTGCCTTGGAGCCGTCAGGCTCGAGCGCGAGGGGACAGGATCCTCAAGCGTCGCTTGGGATCTCATTGATCCCAGGAGGCAAAAGGCAACCCGGCAGGCCCGTTAATCCGGTCCTGTCAACTGGAGAAAAGCAGTGGAAAGAGCGGAAAAACGCGAATTCGTCACGGAACTGAACGAAGTCTTCAAGGCTTCTGGTTCGGTTGTCGTGGCCCACTATGCTGGTGCTACAGTCGCTCAGATGAACGATTTTCGTTCCAAGATGCGCGCTGCTGGCGGCACCGTCAAAGTCGCGAAGAACCGCCTGGCCAAAATTGCTCTTCAGGGCACGGATGCGGAAGGGATTTCCAATCTCTTCACCGGTCAGACGCTGATCGCATACAGCACTGATCCGATTACCGCTCCGAAGGTCGTCGTGGATTTCGCCAAGGGCAACGACAAGATCGTTGTCTTGGGCGGCGCCATGGGAACAACAACGCTCAACGCCGAAGGTGTAAAGTCGCTCGCGACCCTGCCTTCGCTGGACGAGCTGCGCGCGAAGCTGCTGGGCATGATCCAGACTCCGGCTACCCGCATCGCAGGTGTTGTTGCAGCGCCGGCAAGTCAGCTTGCTCGCGTGTTCTCGGCCTACGCCAAGAAGGACGAAGCCGCGTAAGGCGGTTTTTCGCTGTTCATAACCAACCAGTTCGAACCGAACAAAAGGAACTACAAAAATGGCTGATCTCGCAAAGATCGTAGACGACCTCTCCTCGCTGACCGTTCTCGAAGCCGCAGAACTGTCCAAGCTTCTCGAAGAAAAGTGGGGCGTTTCCGCCGCTGCTCCGGTAGCTGTTGCTGCCGTTGCCGGTGGTGCTGGCGGCGCTGCTGCAGCTGCTGAAGAAGAAAAGACCGAGTTCGACGTCGTCCTCACGGATGCCGGCGCGAACAAGATCAACGTCATCAAGGAAGTCCGCGCCATCACCGGCCTGGGCCTCAAGGAAGCCAAGGATCTCGTTGAAGCCGCTCCGAAGGCTGTCAAGGAAGCTGTTTCCAAGGCTGAAGCTGCTGACATCAAGAAGAAGCTCGAAGACGCCGGCGCTAAGGTCGACGTTAAGTAAGCTTGAAACTGCTTTGGGAGGTGGCTTTTTGCTACCTCCCATTTGCCGTTTTTCTGAACGAATTACCCAAAAGCCGCGGGCAAAACGGCTTTTGGGTAATGGGTTCTTCAAGAGGATGGTCTCAAACCGAACCGCGACGCAATCCGGCTGAGCGGTTTTCGGTTAGATAGACGAGATTGAACTACTCATTGATTGATGGGGTCGCCTGGCCAGCGATTCCCGTCCGTTGCAGGCCCGGGTGCAGGATTTTAAAGGAGCGACGATGGCTCAGACCCTTTCGTTCAACGGTCGCAGGCGCGTACGCAAGTTTTTTGGTAAGATTCCCGAAGTCGCAGAGATGCCGAACCTCATCGAGGTTCAAAAGGCGTCCTACGATCAGTTTCTCATGGTCGAAGAACCCAAGGGCGGCCGCCCGGACGAAGGTCTTCAGGCCGTCTTCAAGTCGGTTTTCCCGATCACCGACTTCTCCGGCGCTTCCATGCTGGAGTTCGTTTCCTATGAATTCGAGCCGCCGAAGTTCGACGTCGACGAGTGCCGCCAGCGCGACCTGACCTATGCAGCGCCGCTGAAGGTGACCCTCCGTCTGATCGTGTTCGATATCGACGAGGATACGGGCGCGAAGTCCATCAAGGACATCAAGGAACAGAGCGTCTACATGGGCGACATGCCGCTCATGACGAACAACGGTACGTTCATCGTGAACGGCACCGAGCGCGTGATCGTGTCGCAGATGCACCGTTCGCCGGGCGTCTTCTTCGATCACGACAAGGGCAAGAGCCATTCTTCCGGCAAGCTGCTCTTTGCCGCTCGCGTCATTCCGTATCGCGGTTCCTGGCTTGACATCGAATTCGACGCCAAGGACATCGTCTACGCCCGTATCGACCGTCGCCGCAAGATTCCGGTGACGTCGCTGCTGATGGCACTCGGCATG
Source organism: Rhizobium sp. BK491 (assembly GCF_014194925.1). Taxonomy (NCBI): domain Bacteria; kingdom Pseudomonadati; phylum Pseudomonadota; class Alphaproteobacteria; order Hyphomicrobiales; family Rhizobiaceae; genus Rhizobium; species Rhizobium sp. BK491. Next base: position 12,035 of record NZ_JACIAR010000024.1, on the reverse strand, counting down.
GACGGCGAAGAAATCCTGTCGACGTTCTACACGAAGTCGCTTTATAAGCGCTCCGGCGATGGCTGGCGCATCCCCTTCAAGGCGGAAACGCTGAAGGGCGCCAAGACCGTTACAGACATGATCGACGCCGACACCGGCGAGGTCGTGGTCGAAGGCGGCAAGAAGCTCACGCCGCGCCTGCTGCGTCAGTTGCAGGACAAGGGCCTCAAGGCTCTGAAGGCGACCGACGAAGAGCTATACGGACTGTTCCTGGCAGAAGACATCGTCAACTTCCAGACCGGCGAGATCTATCTCGAAGCCGGCGACGAAATCGACGAGAAGACCCTGCCTGTTATCCTGAAGGCCGGCTTCGACGAGATCCCGATCCTCGGCATCGACCACATCAATGTCGGCGCCTACATCCGTAATACGCTGTCGGCTGACAAGAACGAGAACCGCCAGGACGCTCTGTTTGACATCTACCGCGTCATGCGTCCGGGTGAGCCGCCGACCATGGAATCGGCCGAAGCCATGTTCAACTCGCTGTTCTTCGATGCGGAGCGTTACGATCTCTCCGCTGTCGGCCGCGTGAAGATGAACATGCGCCTGGACCTCGATGTCGAAGACACCGTTCGCATCCTGCGCAAGGACGACATCCTGGCCGTAGTCAAGATGCTTGTCGAGCTGCGTGACGGCAAGGGCGAGATCGACGACATCGACAACCTCGGCAACCGCCGCGTCCGTTCGGTCGGCGAGCTGATGGAAAATCAGTATCGTCTGGGTCTGCTGCGCATGGAGCGTGCGATCAAGGAACGCATGTCCTCGATCGAAATCGACACGGTCATGCCGCAGGATCTGATCAACGCAAAGCCGGCTGCTGCTGCCGTCCGCGAATTCTTCGGCTCCTCGCAGCTGTCGCAGTTCATGGACCAGGTGAACCCGCTTTCGGAAATCACCCACAAGCGCCGTCTTTCGGCTCTCGGCCCGGGCGGTCTGACCCGCGAACGCGCCGGCTTCGAAGTCCGCGACGTTCATCCGACGCACTACGGTCGTATTTGCCCGATCGAAACGCCGGAAGGTCCGAACATTGGTCTTATCAACTCGCTGGCGACCTTTGCCCGCGTCAACAAGTACGGCTTCATCGAAAGCCCTTATCGCCGTATCATCGACGGTAAGGTGACCAACGACGTGCTCTACCTCTCCGCCATGGAAGAGGCGAAGTACTACGTTGCTCAGGCCAATGCCGAGCTCGACGCCGACGGCTCCTTCATCGAGGAATTCGTCGTTTGCCGTCATGCCGGCGAAGTCATGCTCGCTCCGCGCGACAACATCAACCTGATGGACGTCTCGCCGAAGCAGCTGGTTTCGGTTGCTGCCGCTCTGATCCCGTTCCTGGAAAACGACGACGCCAACCGCGCTCTCATGGGCTCGAACATGCAGCGTCAGGCCGTGCCGCTTCTGCGTGCCGAAGCCCCGTTCGTCGGTACCGGCATGGAGCCGGTCGTCGCGCGTGACTCCGGTGCTGCCATCGGCGCCCGCCGCGGCGGCGTGGTCGACCAGGTCGACGCAACGCGTATCGTTATCCGCGCCACCGAAGACCTCGATCCGTCGAAGTCCGGCGTCGATATCTACCGCCTGATGAAGTTCCAGCGTTCGAACCAGAACACCTGCGTCAACCAGCGTCCGCTGGTCACCGTCGGTGACGTGGTCAACAAGGGCGACATCCTGGCAGACGGTCCGTCGACCGACCTCGGCGATCTGGCTCTTGGCCGCAACGTGCTCGTCGCGTTCATGCCGTGGAACGGCTATAACTACGAAGACTCGATCCTGCTCTCCGAGCGTATCGTTGCCGACGACGTGTTCACCTCCATCCACATCGAAGAATTCGAAGTGATGGCGCGCGACACCAAGCTCGGTCCGGAAGAAATCACCCGCGACATTCCGAACGTTTCGGAAGAAGCGCTGAAGAACCTGGACGAAGCCGGCATCGTTTACATCGGCGCCGAAGTTCAGCCGGGCGATATCCTCGTCGGCAAGATCACGCCGAAGGGTGAAAGCCCGATGACGCCGGAAGAAAAGCTTCTGCGCGCCATTTTCGGTGAAAAGGCATCGGACGTTCGCGATACCTCCATGCGCATGCCGCCCGGCACCTACGGTACGGTCGTCGAAGTTCGCGTCTTCAACCGTCACGGCGTCGAAAAGGACGAACGTGCCATGGCGATCGAGCGCGAAGAGATCGAACGCCTTGCCAAGGACCGCGACGACGAACAGGCGATCCTCGACCGTAACGTCTACGGCCGTCTGGTCGAGATGCTGCGCGGTCAGGTTGCTCTTGCTGGTCCGAAGGGCTTCAAGAAGGGCACGGAACTGTCGAACGCCGTCGTTTCCGAGTATCCGCGTTCGCAGTGGTGGATGTTTGCCGTCGAGGACGAAAAGGTCCAGAGCGAGCTTGAAGCCCTGCGTGGCCAGTACGACGAATCCAAGTCGCGCCTCGAACAGCGCTTCATGGACAAGGTCGAAAAGGTCCAGCGCGGCGACGAAATGCCTCCGGGCGTCATGAAGATGGTCAAGGTCTTCGTCGCTGTGAAGCGCAAGATCCAGCCGGGCGACAAGATGGCAGGCCGTCACGGGAACAAGGGCGTGGTCTCGCGCATTGTTCCGGTCGAGGACATGCCGTTCCTGGAAGACGGTACGCATGTTGATATCGTGCTGAACCCGCTGGGCGTTCCCTCGCGTATGAACGTCGGTCAGATTCTCGAAACGCACCTTGGCTGGGCTTGCGCCGGCATGGGTCGTCAGATCGGCGAACTGATCGAAGCCTACAAGGCGAGCGGCAACATCGAGCCTCTGCGCAAGACGATCGATCTGGTCGTCGGCGACGGTCCGAAGAGCGACGACGTTCACGAGTATGACGATGCGTCGGTGCTGCGTCTGGCCGATCAATGGAAGCGTGGCGTGTCCATCGCGACCCCGGTCTTCGACGGCGCTGGCGAAGCTGACGTCAACCACATGCTGGCAATGGCGGGTCTCAAGCAGACCGGTCAGTCGACGCTGTACGACGGTCGTACCGGCGAGCAGTTCGACCGCCAGGTCACGGTTGGCTACATCTACATGCTGAAGCTGAACCACCTTGTCGACGACAAGATCCATGCCCGTTCGATCGGTCCGTACTCGCTCGTTACCCAGCAGCCGCTGGGCGGTAAGGCGCAGTTCGGCGGCCAGCGCTTCGGCGAAATGGAAGTCTGGGCGCTCGAAGCTTATGGTGCAGCCTACACGCTGCAGGAAATGCTCACGGTCAAGTCGGACGACGTGGCCGGCCGCACCAAGGTCTATGAAGCCATCGTTCGTGGCGACGACACCTTCGAGGCGGGCATTCCGGAAAGCTTCAACGTTCTCGTCAAGGAAATGCGCTCGCTGGGCCTCAGCGTCGAACTGGAAAACTCCAAGGTCGACGATCTGCAGACGGCAAGCCAGCTTCCGGACGCAGCCGAGTAATAGTCTGCGGGTGCGCGCTGCCAGTCAGCGCGCACCGCTTGGAATATTGCAGCGCCGTTGGCGTCCCTTCGGATGCATGGCGCCGCAAGGCGGTTTTAAAGCGTCAGTCCGGTTCCCGGGATTTGCCGGCACTGTTCGCAATTCGAGGGCGTTTCGCCCCTAAAGGAGATAGGCATGAACCAAGAGGTCATGAATCTTTTCAATCCGCAGGTGCCTGCGCAGAATTTCGATTCCATCCGGATTTCGATTGCGTCGCCGGAGAAGATTCTTTCCTGGTCTTATGGCGAGATCAAGAAGCCGGAAACGATCAACTATCGTACGTTCAAGCCGGAACGCGATGGTCTTTTCTGCGCACGAATCTTTGGACCGATCAAGGACTACGAATGCTTGTGCGGCAAGTACAAGCGCATGAAGTACAAGGGCATCATCTGCGAAAAGTGCGGCGTCGAAGTCACGCTGTCGCGCGTTCGCCGTGAGCGCATGGGCCATATCGAGCTCGCCGCTCCCGTTGCCCACATCTGGTTCCTGAAGTCGCTGCCTTCGCGCATTTCGACGCTGCTCGACATGACGCTGAAGGATGTGGAGCGCGTGCTCTACTTCGAAAACTACATCGTCACCGAGCCGGGCCTGACTGCTCTTAAGGAGCACCAGCTTCTCTCGGAAGAAGAGTATATGCTCGCCGTCGACGAGTATGGCGAAGACCAGTTCACCGCCATGATCGGCGCTGAAGCGATCTACGAGATGCTGGCCAGCATGAACCTCGAAAAGATCGCCGGCGACCTGCGTTCCGAGCTTGCCGACACCACGTCGGATCTCAAGCAGAAGAAACTCATGAAGCGCCTGAAGATCGTCGAGAACTTCATGGAGTCAGGCAACCGTCCGGAATGGATGATCATGAAGGTCGTCCCGGTCATCCCGCCGGACCTGCGCCCGCTGGTTCCGCTGGATGGCGGCCGTTTCGCGACATCGGATCTGAACGATCTGTATCGCCGCGTCATCAACCGTAACAACCGTCTGAAGCGCCTCATCGAACTGCGCGCTCCGGGCATCATCATCCGCAACGAAAAGCGCATGCTGCAGGAATCTGTCGATGCGCTGTTCGACAACGGCCGTCGTGGCCGCGTCATTACCGGCGCCAACAAGCGCCCGTTGAAGTCGCTGTCCGACATGCTCAAGGGCAAACAGGGCCGCTTCCGCCAGAACCTGCTTGGCAAGCGCGTCGACTATTCCGGCCGTTCGGTTATCGTGACCGGTCCGGAACTCAAGCTGCACCAGTGCGGTCTGCCGAAGAAGATGGCGCTCGAGCTGTTCAAGCCGTTCATCTATGCCCGCCTCGACGCGAAGGGTTATTCCTCGACCGTCAAGCAGGCCAAGAAGCTGGTCGAAAAGGAAAAGCCGGAAGTCTGGGATATCCTGGACGAGGTCATCCGCGAGCATCCGGTTCTCCTGAACCGCGCACCGACGCTGCACCGCCTGGGCATCCAGGCCTTCGAACCCACGCTGGTCGAAGGCAAGGCCATCCAGCTGCACCCGCTAGTCTGCACGGCCTTCAATGCCGACTTCGACGGTGACCAGATGGCCGTTCACGTGCCGCTCTCGCTGGAAGCCCAGCTGGAAGCCCGCGTGCTGATGATGTCGACCAACAACATTCTGCACCCGGCAAACGGCGCGCCGATCATCGTTCCCTCGCAGGACATGGTTCTCGGCCTGTACTATCTGTCGATCCTGAACCAGAACGAACCGGGCGAAGGCATGGCCTTCTCCGATCTCGGTGAGTTGCATCACGCGCTTGAAAATAAGGTCGTGACGCTGCACTCGAAGATCCGTGGCCGCTTCAAGTCGATCGGCGAAGATGGCAAGCCCTATTCGAAGATCTATGAAACGACCCCCGGCCGTCTGCTGATCGGTGAACTCCTGCCGAAGCATGGCAAGGTGACCTTCGACATCTGCAACCAGGAAATGACCAAGAAGAACATCTCTAAGATGATCGACACGGTCTACCGTCATTGCGGCCAGAAGGACACGGTCATTTTCTGCGACCGCATCATGCAGCTCGGCTTCTCGCATGCCTGCCGCGCCGGCATTTCGTTCGGCAAGGACGACATGGTCATTCCGGATACCAAGGTTAAGATCGTCGGCGATACCGAAGCGCTCGTGAAGGAATACGAGCAGCAGTACAACGACGGTCTCATCACCCAGGGCGAAAAGTACAACAAGGTTGTCGACGCCTGGGGTAAGGCCACGGAGAAGGTCGCCGAAGAAATGATGGCCCGCATTAAGGCCGTTGAATTCGACGAGAAGACCGGTCGCCAGAAGCCGATGAACTCGATCTACATGATGAGCCACTCTGGTGCCCGTGGTTCGCCGAACCAGATGCGCCAGCTGGGCGGCATGCGCGGCCTCATGGCCAAGCCGTCGGGCGAAATCATCGAGACGCCGATCATCTCGAACTTCAAGGAAGGCCTAACCGTTAACGAGTACTTCAACTCGACGCACGGTGCCCGTAAGGGTCTGGCCGACACCGCCTTGAAGACCGCGAACTCCGGTTACCTGACCCGCCGTCTCGTCGACGTCGCGCAGGATTGCATCGTCACGCACGTCGATTGCGGTACCGAAAACGGCCTCACCATGACCGCCATCGTCGATGCCGGTCAGGTCGTCGCCTCGCTCGGCGCCCGCATCCTCGGCCGTACGGCCCTGGACGACATCGATCATCCGGTCACGGGTGAGCGCATCGTCGACGCCGGCAAGATGATCCTGGAACCGGATGTCATCGAGATCGAGAAGGCTGGTATCCAGTCGATCCGCATCCGTTCGGCCCTGACCTGCGAAATCCAGACGGGCGTATGCTCGGTCTGCTACGGTCGTGACCTTGCTCGCGGTACGCCTGTCAACATCGGTGAAGCTGTCGGCGTCATCGCCGCTCAGTCGATCGGTGAGCCGGGCACCCAGCTGACCATGCGTACCTTCCACTTGGGCGGCACGGCGACCGTGGTCGACCAGTCGTTCCTGGAAGCTTCGTATGAAGGCACGGTTCAGATCAAGAACCGCAACATGTTGCGCAACTCCGATGGCAACCTGGTTGCCATGGGCCGCAACATGACGGTCCAGATCCTGGACGAACGTGGTGTCGAACGCTCCTCGCAGCGCGTCGCTTACGGCTCGAAGCTGTATGTCGACGACGGCGACAAGGTGAAGCGCGGTCAGCGTCTGGCGGAGTGGGACCCCTATACCCGTCCGATGATGACGGAAGTGGCCGGTACGGTTCACTTCGAAGATGTCGTCGACGGTCTCTCGGTTCTCGAAGCGACGGACGAATCCACCGGTATCACCAAGCGTCAGGTTATCGACTGGCGCTCGACGCCGCGCGGCTCTGATCTGAAGCCGGCGATCGTCATCAAGGACGCCAGCGGCAATATTGCCAAGCTGTCGCGTGGTGGCGAAGCCCGCTTCCTTCTCTCGGTCGACGCGATCCTGTCGGTCGAGCCGGGTACGAAGGTGTCGCAGGGTGACGTTCTCGCACGTTCGCCGCTGGAAAGCGCTAAGACCAAGGACATTACCGGTGGTCTGCCGCGCGTTGCCGAACTGTTCGAAGCTCGTCGTCCGAAGGACCACGCCATCATCGCAGAGATCGATGGTACGATCCGCCTCGGCCGCGACTACAAGAACAAGCGTCGCGTCATCATCGAGCCGGCGGAAGACGGTGTCGAGCCGGTCGAATACCTGATCCCGAAGGGCAAGCCCTTCCACCTTCAGGAAGGCGACTATATCGAAAAGGGTGATTACATCCTCGACGGTAACCCGGCTCCGCACGACATCCTGGCGATCAAGGGCGTGGAAGCTCTGGCTTCCTACCTGGTCAACGAAATCCAGGAAGTCTACCGCTTGCAGGGCGTTGTCATCAACGACAAGCACATCGAGGTGATTGTCCGTCAGATGCTGCAGAAGGTGGAAATCACCGATGCGGGCGACAGCCAGTACATCGTCGGCGACAACGTCGACCGTATCGAGCTGGACGACAACAACGATCGCCTGATCGAAGAAGGCAAGAAGCCTGCTTATGGCGATCCGGTTCTGCTTGGGATCACCAAGGCATCGCTGCAGACGCCGTCCTTCATCTCGGCCGCATCCTTCCAGGAAACGACGAAGGTGCTCACCGAAGCTGCAATCGCCGGTAAGACCGACGGTCTGCAGGGCCTGAAGGAAAACGTCATCGTCGGCCGCCTCATCCCGGCCGGTACGGGCGGTACCATGACGCAGATCCGCCGTATAGCTACGGCCCGCGACGAGCTCATCCTTGAAGAGCGCCGCAAGGGCACGGATGCCGGCGTCGCAACACCGATGCTGCAGGATCTCGCCAGCGAGAACAGCCCGGCCGAATAAACCGGTAGCGAATGTGAAAAATCAAAACCGCCCGGAGCGATCCGGGCGGTTTCTTTTTATGCGATGATAAAATCGATGAGGCGAGGGGAGGCCGCCTCCGCTGGCGGTCGGCCAATCAGCGAAAGCGGATAATCGCGACTTCACCTTCGAGCGCGCCTTGGTAGGCGGAGGCATGCGGCTCTTCGTCTGGTATATCCGTCAAGAGCCCGATCTGGTCGAGATCGGCCTCGATGAAGCCTTCCTCGGCCAGCGCGTTCAGCGCCTCGCGCACGGCGGTATCGTCGTCAGGCGCTTTCAGCATGACATGCAAGTCGATGCCTTCGCCGCCATCGGTCTCGTAGCCCTTGCCGATGATGATGAAGACCATGGGACCGTCTGAATTGTTGTCGTTGTCTGGCGCAGTAATCATGGATCTTCCTTCGGGAGTATCGAATCGACCCGGCGATTCCTTTTTGCCGCGCGGGTCCGTCGGATGGAAATATTCTTCCGTGATTCCTTATAGGGATTTTGTCGAAATACCAAAGTCCATCTTGCGGAAGGGGCGGCATTTCCGTATCCAATGCGCCAAATGGCTGGTTTGCCCGGGGTTTCAGGGCTTTATGACAAAGATAATTTCTTAACCGGCCTTGACGAACCGGCGGGAAACCAGTAGTACCGCCGCCATCGGAACCCATGTGAGGCATGGCTGTTCGGGGCGACGCGCCCTGGAGTTCACCTCAAACAAGGTTCTAAACGCACGTTGAAGACACGAATGCTGCACGCACGACGCCACTTTTGGTGTCCTCTGCTTTTCTGTGGTCCATCTGCGAGAGCGGATCGGGCCACGTTTTGCGCATTGAGACGAACGTGTGTCGGTGCCGGTGACGGCGAAAGTCATGCCCGTAAGGGTGTCGAGATAGATTTACAAGGGATGGTTGAATGCCTACCGTAAACCAGCTGATCCGCAAGCCTCGCCAGGCGCAGGTAAAGCGTAACAAGGTTCCCGCTCTTCAGGAGAACCCGCAGAAGCGCGGCGTTTGCACCCGCGTCTACACCACGACGCCGAAGAAGCCGAACTCGGCTCTGCGTAAGGTCGCAAAGATCCGCCTGACCAACGGCTTCGAAGTCATTGGTTACATCCCCGGTGAAGGTCACAACCTTCAGGAACACTCCGTCGTCATGATCCGTGGCGGCCGCGTTAAAGACCTTCCGGGTGTTCGCTACCACATCATCCGCGGCGTTCTCGATACCCAGGGTGTCAAGAACCGCAAGCAGCGCCGTTCGAAGTACGGTGCAAAGCGTCCGAAGTAATTCGGATTTTTAGATAATCCGGCGCTGCGCGAGGTTCTCCGCGTGGTGAAGCGTCGCAAAAGTTGAGAGACGAGAAGTTATATGTCCAGACGTCACAGAGCAGAAAAGCGCGAGATCAACCCGGACCCGAAGTTCGGCGATCTGGTCGTAACCAAGTTCATGAATGCCATCATGCTCGATGGCAAGAAGTCCGTAGCTGAAAACATCGTATATGGCGCGTTTGACGCCGTGCAGGGCAAGGCAAAGCAGGAGCCGCTCGGCGTGTTCCATCAAGCTTTGGATAACATCGCTCCGCACGTTGAAGTCCGCTCGCGCCGCGTTGGTGGTGCTACGTACCAGGTTCCGGTCGATGTGCGTCCTGAGCGCCGTCAGGCTCTGGCCATCCGCTGGCTGATCACCGCTGCTCGCAAGCGTAACGAGACGACCATGGTCGATCGTCTCTGCGGCGAACTTCTCGATGCCTCCAACAACCGCGGCGCTGCCGTCAAGAAGCGCGAAGACACGCACAAGATGGCTGATGCCAACCGTGCGTTCTCGCATTATCGCTGGTAATCCCGAACGGTTTCGGAAAGGCAGTCCATTATGGCTCGCGAATATAAAATCGAAGACTACCGCAATTTCGGTATCATGGCGCATATCGACGCCGGCAAGACCACGACCACCGAGCGTATTCTTTACTACACCGGCAAGTCGCACAAGATCGGCGAAGTGCACGACGGCGCAGCCACCATGGACTGGATGGAGCAGGAGCAGGAGCGTGGCATCACGATCACTTCCGCTGCTACGACCACCTTCTGGAAGGGCCGCGACGGCAAGACCCGCCGCTTCAACATCATCGACACCCCCGGCCACGTCGACTTCACCATCGAAGTCGAGCGTTCGCTGCGCGTTCTCGACGGTGCCATCGCTTTGCTCGACGCCAATGCCGGCGTTGAGCCACAGACGGAAACCGTATGGCGTCAGGCTGAGAAGTATCATGTTCCGCGCATGATCTTCTGCAACAAGATGGACAAGACCGGCGCTGACTTCTATCGTTCGGTCGAGATGATCAAGACCCGCCTTGGCGCGACGGCTGTTGTCATGCAGCTGCCGATCGGTGCTGAAACCGAATTCAAGGGCGTCGTCGACCTGATCGAGATGAATGCTCTCATCTGGCGCGACGAATCGCTCGGCGCTCAGTGGGACGTCGTCGAAATCCCGGAAGACATGAAGGCCAAGGCTGCTGAATACCGCGAAAAGCTGATCGAGACCGTTGTCGAGATCGACGAAGCCGCGACAGAAGCCTACCTCGAAGGCAATCTGCCTGACAACGATCAGATCCGCGCGCTCGTCCGTCGCGGCACGATCGACGTCAAGTTCCATCCGATGTTCTGTGGCACCGCCTTCAAGAACAAGGGTGTTCAGCCGTTGCTCGACGCCGTTGTCGATTACCTGCCGTCGCCGCTCGACATTCCGGCGATCAAGGGCATCGACTTCAAGACGGAAGCCGAAATCGAACGTCACGCCGACGACAGCGAGCCGTTGTCCATGCTGGCATTCAAGATCATGAACGACCCCTTCGTCGGTTCGCTCACCTTCGCCCGCATCTACTCCGGCAAGCTCGAAAAAGGCGCATCGGTCATCAACACGGTCAAGGACAAGCGCGAGCGCGTCGGCCGTATGCTGCAGATGCACTCGAACTCGCGTGAAGACATCGAAGAAGCCTTTGCTGGCGACATCGTTGCTCTGGCCGGCCTCAAGGAAACCACGACTGGCGATACGCTCTGCGATCCGCTGAAGCCGGTTATCCTTGAACGCATGGAATTCCCCGAGCCGGTCATCCAGATCGCGATCGAACCGAAGACCAAGGGCGACCAGGAAAAGATGGGCCTCGCGCTCAACCGTCTGGCTGCTGAAGATCCGTCCTTCCGCGTGAAGACGGACCAGGAATCGGGTCAGACCATCATTGCCGGCATGGGTGAACTTCACCTCGACATCATCGTCGACCGCATGCGTCGTGAATTCAAGGTTGAAGCGACTGTCGGTGCGCCGCAGGTTGCTTACCGCGAAACCATCACACGCCAGACGGAAAAGGACTACACTCACAAGAAGCAGTCGGGTGGTACCGGTCAGTTCGCTCGCGTCAAGATCGTGTTCGAACCGAACCCGGACGGCGACGATTTCAAGTTCGAGTCCAAGATCGTCGGCGGTTCTGTTCCGAAGGAATACATCCCGGGTGTTCAGAAGGGTATCGAAAGCGTCCTGTCTTCTGGTCCGCTGGCTGGCTTCCCGATGCTCGGTGTCAAGGCGACGCTCATCGACGGCGCCTTCCACGATGTTGACTCGTCGGTTCTGGCCTTCGAAATCGCTTCCCGCGCTTGCTTCCGTGAAGCAGCCCGCGAAGCTGGTGCCCAGCTCCTCGAGCCGATGATGAAGGTCGAAGTCGTGACGCCGGAAGATTACGTCGGCGACGTCATCGGCGACCTGAACTCGCGTCGTGGCCAGATCCAGGGCCAGGAAAGCCGCGGTATCGCTGTTGTCATCAACGCGAATGTCCCGCTGGCGAACATGTTCAAGTACGTCGATAACCTGCGCTCGATGTCTCAGGGCCGTGCACAGTACACGATGACCTTCGATCATTACGCGCCGGTTCCGTCGAACGTCGCACAGGAAATCCAGGCAAAGTATTCCGGTCAGAAGTGACCGGAATACCAATTGACCGATAACAAGAATTGATCCCTCAGGGGACAGGAAAACGGAGAGCCGAAAATGGCAAAGAGTAAGTTTGAGCGCAATAAGCCGCACGTTAACATCGGTACGATCGGTCACGTTGACCACGGCAAGACGTCCTTGACGGCAGCGATCACGAAGTACTTCGGCGAGTTCAAGGCGTACGACCAGATCGACGC
>NZ_JACIAR010000023.1:0-21097 GCF_014194925.1 Rhizobium sp. BK491 | reverse complement strand
CAGGTGTCTCCTTTTGGGTAGATGGGTCGATCGTTACTTTGTTCTTTGCGAGAAAATCGATTGCACCGGTAACAACTTTCTCCATGGATTTGCCGTTGGCGACCTCGACTGAAAGGTAGACCGCAGAATCGTCAGAGGTCCCCTGAACGCCACCGTCGGTTTCCTCCGGCTTCCAGCTATCCGGAATGGTGATACTTGCGACGGGCTTGTCACCGGGAAATGTCAAAGTCGCAGCCTGCGCCCCGAAAGGAGACGCTAATACAAACAAGGCCAATGCAAAGATTTTCTTCATGGTAGAATCCTTAGAACTTAAAACCGACATACAGGACGGCCATGGGGCTTCTAAATACAACATATTAAGATCTTAACCATTTTGCCAAACAAAGTAGCAAATTTAACTGCAATAATCCAAACCGATATATATTCAGTTATTATTGACGCGCTAAACAACAGAACAATTTCTAATCGCTGGCCGTTTGCTCATACTTGATAAGTATGTAATGATATTTAGGCCTCGGATGTGAAATTTCTTACAAGAATTCAGGCCAATTCCCATCTTGCGATAGCCCGGAGTCGGTGGGAAATAACAAAGAATTTCACAGTCCTGTCCGCCCTTTGCCGAGGTAACTTTTGGGGGAAGGGCCTGGTAGAATCTCGACCTCAGCCGGCCCCACGGAGGCAATTAAGGAGATGCTCGCGGCAATCTTCAAAGTTGCGCCTGATCGTCTCTTTGCGGTCGGCCTCGAGATCACGGTAGCTGATGCCGTAGCGGCAATACCATCGCACCGTCCAAAGGATAATCACGCCCTCAAAATGACGCCATTTGAAATCGTTCATTAAAAATCTCGCTGAAAATCTGCGGCCCTCTTTCGGACATCAACGCGGTTTTTGCAACAGTGCCACCGGCCTTCGGTCAGCAGCACGCAAACCTCTTACCCAGCCATTCTGTCTGAGCAGGATCGACTTGCCGCGCACGCGCCCCGTCAACGCGACCGGCCAACGTGCCGCAGGCCGTCCTGTGGCTTTTCACCGACGACCTTGTCCGTCTTCTGACCGTGGGTCCGGAGCAGCACAGCCATTTCGGACGCGGGCATCGCCTTGGCATAAAGATAGCCTTGGCCAAGGGTGCAGCCACGGGCCAGGAGTATGTCGGCCTGCGCTGGGGTTTCCACACCTTCTGCGACCACAGGGACTCCCATTCGCCTGGCGATGTGGAGTATGCCTTCGACAATTGCTATGCCGACATCATCGTCACCCAAACGATCGGTAAACGATTTGTCGATCTTGATCACGTCGACCGGGATTGTGATCAGGTGTGTGAGCGAGGCAAAGCCAGTGCCGAAGTCATCCAGCGCAATCTTGAAGCCAGCCGCACGCATCGCGGCTATCTTCTTGGCAACGATCTGATCTCGTCCGCCGAGATAAACGGATTCGGTCACCTCAAGAATTGCATGATGGAGCGGAACTCCCTCTCGTTCGAACGCGGCTTGGAGACTCTGCGGAAAATCCTCGCATTGAAAATCCGCGGCTGAGAGATTGATGCCCACATGCTGGATTGGAATGCCCGATCTAAGCCAGTGACCGATGTCCATCGAAATGCAGTTGATCATCAAGCGTGTGAGGGATGCCGCCACATGGGCGTCTTTCGTTGCTTCCTGGAAAACGGCGGCCGGCAACACTTCGCCGCTCGCCAGACGTAGGCGCGCCAAAGCTTCGACGCCGACGATCTCTCCGGTATCGATGCGGACGATCGGTTGGTACCAAGCTTCGATTCGTTCGTCCCTCAAGGCCGCCGCGACGGTCTGCACAACTTCGTAGCGCTTTGCGATTGTCGAAGTCAGAGCCGCGTCGTAGGTGACGAAGCCGCCGCGAACTGTGTCCTTTGCATGGTAAAGGGCGAGGTCGGCGAGATGGCGGATTTCTTCAGTCGAATGTCTTTGCTCAGAATGCGCGATTCCGACGGTGATAGATGGAAACACCGTATGACCGGCGCATATAGTCGGCTGATGGACCTTCCGGGCAAATTCAGTGGCGATTTCTTCCGCTTCAGTGACCGAAGCGTGATCAAGGACGATTGCGAACTCGTCGCCCCCCAGACGATAGACGGCTCGAGGGCTGACGACGCTCAGCAACCCTCGTGCGACCGATGCAATCAGGTCGTCGCCCGCCGCATGGCCGAATGTGTCGTTGACGATCTTCAAATTATCGACGTCGACAAGCAGAAGCGCCCAGTCGCCCGGCGACATTTCGTCCATCGCGACGTTGAACCTTGCGCGATTTGGTAGCCCGGTCAGGATGTCGGTGAAGGCAAGTCGGCGGTGCTCCCGCAAACGCTCGTGCCGCTCCAGCGCAATCATGCAAAGCGGCAAACAGCTTTCTACGATAGCTTGCTCAAGCAAAGACGGTGCACGCGCATACCGAAAATAGAGTGCGAATGTGCCAAGGATTTTGCCCTTGCTACCAAAGATCGGGCTCGAATAACATGCCCTGAGGCTGTGCGGCAATGCGAGGGCCTTGAAATCAGCCCATCGAGGATCTTGCTCGATATCATCAACGATCACCGCTTCGCCAAAAAATGCCGCAGACCCACACGAACCGACCGCCGGGCCGATTTCGACATCATCAAGCGCCATTGAGTAGCTTAAAGGCAAGCCGGGCGCAGCACATGGGTGTAGGCGTCCCTGATCATCCAAGGTTAGTACCGATGCAACAGCGCCCGGCAGGAGGTGCTCGACCTCGACGCAAAGTCTCTCCAAGGTCGCTTGGAGCTCGTCGCCCTGCGCAACCATTCTGAGGATGATGTTCTGCAGGCCCAGTAACATTGATGTCTCCATGCGGCTGGAAGACATTGAACCTAGCTAAGGTTGCAGATTACTTATCGCCGGGCAGAAATTCAATGGTTTTTGCTGAATGGGAGCTTTCCAGTGTTCGAACCTCGTTAGCCAAACTGTAGTTTGCAGCTATAGCCTCTTCGACCGTAGCCGCGTTCTTCTGCGTATCCTGGTCCAATTGATTGACGGCCGTGTTGATCTGCTGAAGCCTGGAAGACTGCTCTTGAGCTGATTCCACGATTGCGGAGACATGGTGCTTGATTTCCTGCACCTCCGCCACGATGGTCTCGAGACCGTTCCGGTATCGCCGACGAGCTGCATGCTCTGCTGGAGTAACTCTGAGCCATAGAACATCGACCCAAGCGTGTGGTGGAAGCACCGATGAGGAAAGGGCGATATCGAGAGGGGTGCGTCCGACGGCAATATAAGGGGCAACCTTCGGACGCTGCACTGTCCAACCCGAGGGTGGCATTCAGGCCGGCAATTAGAATATTAGCATCTACCATTGGTTTAGTTGAGCTACCCGTTTGGGTTGGTGCTACTGGCGTTCCGGTGCGTTCGCGTCAATCGTGCCGCCGCTCCTTCGATCAAGGCTTTCCGGCCGATGCGGCGAGGAACCTGCCAGTACGGCGGCTGGAACTGCGCGTAGGATGGGCGGATGCCTATGCCGGAGGATACTGTGTTCGTTAGGTCGGCGTAGGCGGCCAGCCCTTTTTGATTGGCTCCCAGCTTCGCGAAGACAAAGCCCGCGCGAAGCGGGCTCAGCATTGCATGTAGCGAGATTTTAAGCCTCCGCCTTAATCGTCTGCTTTGGCCGGGGCTTTTCTCGGGCCAAGCTTCGCCCGCGGGGCTCTGGTGGGAGACTTCACTGATGCGGACTTGGCTGCCTTGGATTGCGCCTTTGCCGCACTCAATACCGCCGCGCGGCGGGCGCGGTTTTCCTCGAGCGCTTTCTGAAAACCCAAATCCTCTTCAGCATGCTGGGCGAGATCATCGAGAAACTCGGCCACTTCCTTTGCCGTCTCCACGACGACGTAGCTCAGCCCCTGCCCTGCGCTGATCGCGTCGCGGCCAATGCTCACGCCAAAACCGCCGGGAACGCGCTGGAACCAGCTTGAGCGCCATTTGTTGAACCCAGCAGGATCGCGTTCATACGCTTCCAGATAATCCTTCTGCTCTGCGACCCTTAACCTAAACGTCTCAACGACATTCCGTGCGCCAGCCTTCGGTTTATCCGCCTTCCGGGCAGACCATTTCTCGATAAAATCCGTCACTACCATACGCTCCATGGTTTTGAGTTGCATTGTCGAAAGACCCTGCATCTCCCAACAGGCTGACCCTAATCGATCAGGTTTGGCAATAACAGGTCAATGATTTGCATCCGCGTCGTTGATTTTCGTGGCTTGGCTCGTCTGCCGGATGATCGTGGCAGGGTTATTCTCCAAAGTTCCCTTGCCCGGTTGTTCGTATGGGACTTCCGCCATATCTTCTCCGCGACGGAATGTCTGTCGTCATGAAGAAGGAGTTGCACATGCCAGGAAAAGGATGGTTGATCGGTTTTGCAGATCAGTCGAAGCGGCAGTGTCGCGAACAACTCCGGCAAAACATCGCCACGGCGGTGGAGGAACTCCTAGATGACGGATGGGAGCCCGAACGCATAGCAGACGCTCTGATGGAACTCGCGGATGATTATATGGACATCGTGATCGGTGACACAGCGGTCCACGCGCCATCCAGGCGAAGCCACTGATAGTCGCCACGACGTCGAATAGCAGTGGGTATGGCCTACCCGGCTGTGCTAAATGCTTCTGATCGGGCAACCGACGTTTTAGATTTGGGGGATCATTTTCGTCGGATAGGCCATGACGTCTCAGCTGGACATGTTTTTGGAGAATGCGCAGTCCGTTCGCAGAACGTCGGCGCCAAGCCTGCGCGCTCGGCACGGCGGCTCTGCTCCCGACGAAGCCGAGATGGTGCGGATCCTGCAAGCGACCGGACGCTACCAGATCCTGAGAACACTCGGCGCGAGCCTCCGCGACCAGGTCAAGTGTTAAGTATTTGCCCGGAACTTGGGATCTTCAGCTTGGATCGCCCACCACCTTTAACTCATGGTGTATTGGCCCGCATTCCGGCATTTGCTCTTTTCGACGATCAGTCCACAATGAACAGTTTCACACCCGTTCTGGTGAAGGATCGGTGGGCAGCATCACCAAAATCAGAGACCTGGTAACTCATGCCTGGCTTCAGCTTGAACTTCCGACCATCCTGGAGCTCGGTTTCGAGCTCACCTTCCAGGACAAGGAGAACGTGGCCGCGATCGCACCAATGATCGGCGAGGTATCCGGCTGAGTATTCGACCATGCGCACCCGCAGGTCGCCGATGTTAACCGTGCGCCATGTGGCGCTTCCGATCTCTCCTTCATGTACGGTGGGAGCCACCTCGCTCCAGTCCGTGATTGTGAAAGGACAGGCGGGAATTTTCATGTGTTCAACTCCTGGTGCTTCACTGGCCGACGGGATATCGGCCAGGGCTAAATTGATTGGTAATAATCGTGCTAGATTGCTGATGTTCTTGCCACGATACGGCGCACCATCTTGCCGGACGAAGCACTCTCGAGCTGTTCGTCAAGCAGGACCGTAGCAGCATCCAGCACGCCCCGCACCAGATCGCCGTCGAAGTTTGCATACAGACGCCCATGCTTATCCCGGCGGCTGCCGGTCTCATTCAGACGCCAACTGAGATATAGCGTTCCGTCAGGTTCGAGAAGGGAAAGCAGCCGGCGCACCGCATCCGATATCATTGCGGGTGCAAGATGCATGATAACCGTCTCGCAAAGAACATTCGCGAACGCGCCACTTGCGACTCCCTCAAGCGCGGGGAGAGCGCTACACTCGAAGTGGAGATCTGGATAGAGGCGGCGCGCCTCGGCCAATAGTCCTTCAGATGGATCGTAGCCGATTGCGGAAAAGCCGTTTTGGCAAAGCCATGCTGTGTCACGACCGCTTCCACAGCCGATATCCGCCGTTAGCCCCGGCCTGAAAAATCGCCGAACCACCTCTTGAAGATCTGTCGGCGTGGACTGTGCTTGCCAGTCGGCTGCAAAAAGCGCCGCGTTACGGTCGTAGGCCTCTAAAGTTGATCGGTCCATCGCTGTCACTGGTCTGCCATGAGAAAAGCAGCACAACCTAGGCAATCTTAAGAAACGGATCAATCGGCCACGGGGTACACGTGGGTCGTAAATACAATCTTATGATGTCTGCTGTCTTAGGCTGAACGGCGACAGCTTGAAATATTGCAAGCTTGATCGTTCAAGTATGCAGTCAATTCATCACGAAATTCGAAACTGGGGTGAATCATGAAGCAAATCAATACCTACACATTTTTCCGCGCCGGCAATTCGCCGGCACCGCCAGGCGATTGGCCACCGCACCGAGCGGAGAGACGCGAAGTTTGTTGTCGCAATGACATTTTTGCTGCGTGCAAGCACGCGAGCCCTCAGTTACCCAAGATTCCAGTACATCGGAGTGGATTATGACTGTTCTTCGTATTCTCGGCAGGGTGTCGTCTATCAATGTTCGTAAGGTGTTATGGACGTGTGACGAGATAGGCATCGATTATGTGCGCGAGGACTGGGGGCTTGGATTTTCGTCAACCGCACAGCCGACGTTCCTCGCTCTCAATCCAAACGGACTGGTGCCGGTTGTCGAAAGCGAAGAAGGCGTGTTGTGGGAGTCCAATACGATCTGCCGCTACCTCGCATCCAAATACGGCTGCGAGGATCTCCTACCTCTGAGCCCCTGGCCGAGAGCTCTGGTCGAAAGATGGATGGACTGGCAGGCGACCGATCTGAACAGTGCCTGGCGCGGTGCCTTTCTTGGTTTGGTTCGAAAGGATGCGGCTTACGCGGAACCCGCAGTGATTGCCGCAAGCACCTGCGATTGGAATAGCAAAATGGAAATTCTGGAAAAGCAGCTTTCGTCGGGAATGCCTTTCGTTGCGGGTGAGGAATTCACCGTCGCCGATATCGTGATCGGCCTCTCGGTCAATCGCTGGCTCAAAACACCCATCGAACGCCCCCGGCTGCGCGCTGTCGCCGCCTACTTCGCGCGTGTTCAGGAACGTCCAGCATTTCGGCGCGGCGATTACGGTGCGCTGGCTTGACGGGTAAGTTGATAGAGCCTCTGGAACTATGAAGGATGCTACCGCACACCGAATGGATCGCCGCGCGAAAGCGAGCTGAGCACGTTGCGACTAAGAGCAGACAGCAGAGCAAAATCCGCAATTGCTGCACCACGTCGCCGCACAAGTCGTGCTAAGGCTCGATGCCATGAAAACCGTTACAGAACAAAACTATCGTCGGCGCATTGCCCGGGTCATCGAAGCGATCATGGTCGATCCAGCAGCACCCCATTCCGTCGAAAGCCTGGCGGCGGTCGCCCATTTTTCGCCGTTCCATTTTCACAGGATCTATCGGGCGATGACAGGCGAAAGCGTAGCCGCCACAATCCGCAGGGTGCGGCTTGCGCAGGCCGCAAATCAATTGGCCGCGAGTCCTGCTACGGTCACCGAGGCGGCGCTTGAGGCAGGCTATGACAGCTCGCAGAGCTTCGCCCGCGCCTTTCGCGGCATGACCGGCCTCACGCCGACTGCATTCCAGTTGCAACAACAGGCGATCACTGCAAATCTGCCCACCGTTATGGTCGACGATCGACCTCCCGCAACACTCTTTGGATTGCGTCACGAAGGGCCGGCCCAGACGATACCGCACACCTATCGCCGGCTTGCGCAAAGGCTGACGGAGCACGGGCGCGCCTGGCATGACATGACACGTATCGGCATCGGATCCGGCGATCCCGAACAGGGGGCGGGGTCTGGTACTTTGCCGCTGTCATACTTTCGCCGGACGATGTCGCGGCCGAGGGGCTGGAGCAGCGTGATCTGCCCGGCGGCCTCTACGCCTGCTATCGGCTCATGGGTTCATATACCCTTATTTCACCGACCTTTCAGACGCTCTTCGGCGGCTGGCTGCCGCAGAGCGGTTACGAGCCTGACGACCGCCCGATAATCGAGCTCTACCTCAACCATCCGGCCAAGGTGATGGAGCACGAAATAGCCACCGATCTGCTGATCCCGCTGCGTCACATCGTAGCCTGAACTGTTCGAGATCAGATTTCCGAACGGAACATGCCGGCCATCAGTGCCGGCGTGTCGATATCACTCCCCCTTGCCTCCCCTGATCCTGTTCCCGGAGAAGAAAATGCGTTTCTTGAAGATTGGATTTCTCTTAGCCCTTGGTCTGACGGCCTCATCGGCTCGAGCGGCCGGTCTGACGTCCATTCAGGTTCCTGCAACGGCGGACAATCCGGCCCTGAGCGCCTTTGTATGGTCGCCCTGCGCGATGCCGCCGAAGGAGGTGAAGCTTGGACCGATGACTGTGGCTGCCGTCCGCAACTGCCCGATTGCCGGCAGCAGGCTGCCGCTCGTCGTCATCTCGCATGGGCACGGTGGAGGTTCCCTCAATCACCACGATATCGCGGAAACGTTGGCCGATGCCGGCTTCCTGGTGGTGGCGCTCAATCATCCCGGCGATAATTTTTCCAATCTCAACCGGTCGGGCGATATCTCGATCATGTTTCAGCGGCCCCGGGACGTTAAGCGCTTAATCGACTTCCTGGTAACGGACTGGCCGCAGGCGGAAAAAATAGATCCGGACCGCATCGGTTTCTTTGGCTTTTCCCGTGGCGGATATACGGGGCTCGTGCTTGCGGGCGCGGTCCCCGACTTTCATGACGCCACGGTTCCCTGTCCGGAGCCTGCTCCGATCTGTGGCGAGATACGCCGCAACGAAATACCGGCAGAACCGCTTTCCCGAGATCCCCGCATAAAAGCTTTGGCTCTTGCCGATCCGCTGAGCTTCTTTTCGACGAAGGAAAGCCTGAAGGCAATTGACGTTCCGATCCAACTCTGGAGTTCGGAGCATGGCGGTGATGGCGTGCTGCCGAGCAATGTCGGCGCGCTGGCGGTTAATCTGCCTCACAAGCCGGACTTCCACGTCGTGCCCGGTTCGGCCCATTTCGCCTTTCTGGCACCATGCCCACCCGCCCTGGCCAACTCGCAGTCTGAAATCTGCACGGATCAGGCGGGATTTGATCGGGTCGCGTTTCACAGGTCGCTCGATGCTACCGTCCTCGAATTCTTCCGTCAGACTCTCGGTCCTGCATCCGCAAATTAAGGATATAACGGGAATAACAGGAGTACGCCTTGACGTTACGCTTGCGGACGGAGGCGTCGAGCGACCGTGGCGGCAAAGGGGAGCGGGTATCTCTCGCTCGCCTTTGCTTTGGTTGCAGGCGCTTTGACCGGAGGCCCTCAGCTCTGCTCCAGGAAGTTCGCGATCAGGCTCGAGATGGTTTCCGGGGCTGAAAATGGATACAGCTTCACGCCAGATCACCATTACCGAAAAGTTTGCGACAGAACCGTTGGCTCAAAGCCCTTGAAAATACGAGCTTGGTTTTGCGCTACTTAGGCGGATGTCTGTTGTCAGAAATCATAATAAAAATATTGTAAATCAATATCTTAGATAAAAACAGATAATCCAGTTTATGGAACTCTTGGGCGCGCTGCCGTTAGCTGGTTCGACAAGATCCCGCAGCGCGCCGAGTCTTTCGCTTGCTCCCGCAAGTAGATGGGTTTCAAGGGACAATCCAAGGAGGATGCAAGATTTCAAGGTGTTTGTGCCAAATTCATGAACTGAAGTGGATGCCTCTTTTGCCGGCACGGGATTCGAGCCGATCTCTCATTGGGATTGCGGGGCTCATTGGAGACCGACTAAGGCGGCTTCGAGACGAGCTCTAGACGACCGCGGAACCGCTGACGAGCTTAAAAACGGCTGACCATCATTTAGCAATGGCTTACATTGCCGGCAATTCCGCCACGCAACCTTGGAACTTTTGAAGCGTCTGATTTGGGCTTTCTCCGAACAGCATTCGGTAACTTGTTGAGAAGCGTCCAAGATGATTGAACGAGGAACAAAGAGCTGCGTCGGTAACGCTCGTAAAGGCATTGCTTTCGAGATCTCTGCGCGCTTTGTTCAGCCGTGCAAGTTTAAGCCATCGAAGCGGAGAAATCCCAAGCACCTCTTGAAATGCATATTGCAGGATCCTCGGACTTACTCTGCATGTCCTTTGCATTAGCGCCAATGTCGCTCGTTCGACACCTGCCTCGTCGGCAGCGTCACATGACGCACGGACTATCCGTTTCCGATCTATTCTCCAAGATGATTTTGAATCCAACGGGGAGCCGTCCTGTGAGATTGCCCGAGCGCATTGCGCAACGATGTACCCCACGGTTCGTCGGCAGAACGCATCATCAGACAGTATTTCGGGTTTTGCCTTTATCAGTGCGAGCAATCCGTCTAACCGTTCGAACAAAGCAGACACATTGCCCACCGCAATCGAACCTGTTTTTGGGCACTTCATTTCCAGCTCGTCCAGAGCACCGAAGAGCATTTGCTGTCTCATAGTAACGACAACGATATGAGACGCCCGCTCAGTCATCGCATGATAGCGCGTACCGCTCCACATCAGGCCCACACGGTTTTGCTCCCTTTTCTCATCGAGGTGGACGATCTGATTTGGAACTGAGGGTATTGAAAAAGCGACGAAACCTTCCGGTGGACTTGCCCGCTGTTCCACCTGCGAGGTCATCATTTCCCTGGCCAACATGAGATCCTCAAAATCGACCATTTCAGTGGTGCCACTAAATTCACCACTAGAGATTTGGTTGTAACGCTGGTCCCATTGGTCCAGTGATCGAGCCTGCTCATTCACGCTTCGTGAAAGCGTTTGTGATACCTTCACCATTTTAGTCCCCATTTTTTATTTTATAATCGATTTGCTAAATGCTAATTTTATTTCGGTGAAGCGTCAAGTTTCACCGTTCGCAAAGCGGATAGCGGGCTTCCGGGACCAGCGTAACATTTCCGAAAACCAGGCTACGCAGAGGCAACATGAGAAATATTCCTGAAAGCGCTGTTATTCACCCATTCACAAATCTGGAGGCGTTGAAGACAAAGCCGCCCCTAGTGATGAAGACCGGCAAGGGCGTTTTCGTCGCGAATGACGATGGTGCCGTGTATCTGGAGGCAATGGCCGGCTTGTGGTGCGTGTCGCTAGGGTTCAGCGAGCCTCGGCTCGCCGACGCTGCCTATCGGCAAATGAGCGAACTCCCATTTTACCATATTTTCATGTCGTCGTCACACGCGCCGGCCGATCGGCTGGCTCGTGAATTGATTGACCGTGCACCGAGCAACCTCACGAGAGTATTCTTCTCGACATCCGGTTCTGAGGCAAACGAGACGGCGATTAAGCTCGTATGGAAATACAATAACCTGCGCGGTAAACCCAACCGTAAGAAAATCATTTCTCGCAAAGACGGCTATCACGGTTCAACGACAATGGCGGCCAGCCTGTGCGGTCTACCGAATATGCATGATGGCTTCGATTTGCCTGCGGCAATCTCGCGGCACACAGACAGCCCGCATTATTGGCGTTACGCGGCGGCGGGTGAAACCGAGCAGGAGTTCTCGAAGCGACTAGCCCACAGCCTTGAAGCGCTGATCCTGTCGGAAGGCCCAGAAACCATCGGTGCGTTCATTGCTGAGCCGATAATGGGAGCGGGAGGAGTTATAGTTCCTCCCGAAGGCTATTTCGAAGCAATCGTGCCGGTTTTGAAGAAACACGGCATCTTGTTGATCGCTGACGAAATCATATGTGGATTTGGGCGCACAGGTGAATACTGGGGCTCAGATCTCTATGGTTTGCGTCCAGACATTTTGACGTGCGGAAAGCAGATCTCCTCTGGCTACCAGCCGATATCCGCAACCCTTCTTACGGAGGAATTGTACGACGCTCTGGCCGAAGAAACGGGTCGGGCAGGAGGACTTTCCCACGGCTTCACGCATTCTGGGCATCCCGTCTGTGCGGCTGTCGCTCTCGAAGCGATTAAGATCTACGACGAACGAAAAATTGTCGAGCATGTGAAGGACATTGGCCACTACCTCCAGGATAGACTGCGAGAGACGTTTCTTGGAAAGCCGTTTGTAGGTGAAGTTCGCGGTATTGGCTTGCTGGCTGCGGTGCAACTCTCACCAGACCGGACGCCCCTTACTACGTTCGCGCAATCCGCTGGGGCTATTCTGTCAAGCCGCGCGCTCGAAGAGAAAATTATCGTTAGAGGCGTGAAGGACTCTATCGTCATGAGTCCCCCTCTCATCATTGACCGAGACCAAATCGATACGCTCGTAAAAGGTCTCGCGGCTGCTCACGAGGCGACAGTCCGTGTGCTGGAGGGAAATGTTACTAATTGATCCAACTAAAACGAAAGGGGAACATAAAAATGAAAATTGTAAATTCCGTGGCTTTTTGCCTCTCATTGTTGGTGCCGATTGGCGCGCACGCATCTGAGTCTCTCACTGTCGTCGACTGGGGTGGCATATTCCAGGAAGGCCTCAAGCAGGTTCTGTACGACCCATATACACGGCAGACGGGAAATCAGATTGTCCTTGACACCTGGCAAGGCGGCATTGGTACGTTGCGAGCGAAGCTTGCTAGCGGCGTATCCAACTGGGACGTTATTGAGGTCGAAGCAGAGGAGGAAGCTCTCGGATGCCAAGATGGACTCTTCAAGCCGATCAATTGGGAGGTTGTTGGCTACAAGTCCGATTATATTCCGGGCGCGGCGACTGAGTGTGGCGTGGGAACCATTCTTTGGAGCGTCGGATTGGCTTGGAACAAGGATAAGACTGTAGAAGCACCGAAAAGTTGGAAGGACTTTTTCGATCTAAAGAAATATCCGGGCAAAAGGTCGCTTCGCCGCGGCCCAAAATACGCGCTGGAAATCGCTCTACTTGGTGACGGCGTTGCACCTGCCGACCTGTATAAGGTCCTAAATACTCCAGAAGGTGTCGACAGAGCGTTCGCCAAGCTCGATACTATCAAGGACAACTTGATCTTTTGGGAAGGTGGATCGCAACCCATCCAGACGCTGACATCCGGCGACACCGTTCTCAGCGCGATCTACTCATCCGACTTTCTGAAGTCACAGCAGGATGGCGTGAATGTGGGAATGCTCTGGGACGAGAGTTTCTATCAGACCGATTACTGGGTGGTAGCGGCAAACGCACCGGAGAAGGAGACCAACGAATTCTTAGCGCTTTGGTCAAAACCAGAGACCCAGGCTTCGTTCGTTAAGATCCGTGATTACGGTCCTGCGAACTCAAAAGCGGTACCTTTAATTGACAAAACCCGTCTTAAAGACTTGCCCATCGCGCCCGAGAACATCGCGCATGCGATACAAACTGACTCGGGGTTTTGGGTAGCGCATATTGAGGAGTTGAACGCGCGCTTTGAGCAGTGGTCTTCCAAATAGTTTAGTCTCCCGGACAAATCGATGAGCAAGATTACAAAAGCATATCTCCTGTGCGCGCCCATGCTTGTGTTCCTCGCTGTCTTCTTCTTCGCACCTGTCTCAGTGATGCTCTCGAAGTCAGTATGGGATACACGGGTAGTAAACGCGTTGCCGGAGACTGTAGAAAGCCTGAGGGGGTGGGATCATCACTCGCCCCCGGGTGCCCCGACTTACGCCTCTTTCGGTCGCGATATTATGAAAGCGAGTCCGGGTGCGCTCTCAGATCTCGGAGCGCGATTGAACCAGGACATTCCCGGGTTTAGAGGTTTGATGTCTAAGACGTCACGTTCCCTGAGAACTGGAAAAGAAGATGGTCTGACAGCGCAAGATTTTGAGGCTATATCGCCAGTTTGGTCCGAACCTGCGACTTGGGCTGCCATCGCTGATGCATCCTCGCCATGGACACTTCGTTATCTCCTGGCATCGATCGACCTTCGAGTGGTGGATGGAAGACTTGAATATATAGACAGACGCGATGCAATCTACCGCGATGTGCTCCTGCGATCTTTGTGGGTCAGTTTCGTAACAGCGATATTAACGATCTGCGTCTCCTACCCGTTAGCATACTATATGTCGCTCCGAAGTGAGAAGATACAGAATATCCTGTTCATACTCGTCTTGCTTCCGTTCTGGACGTCCACACTGGTGAACACATTCGCCTGGTTTAGCTTCTTTAAACAAGGCGGCGTTCTCTCAGTGGTCGCAAGTTCTCTTTTTGGCTTGGAGTCTGTGCCGTCGCTCTTGTTCACCCGCACCGCGGTTTACATTGGATTTGTGCAGCTATTGATGCCGGTAGCAACTCTGCCAATGTTCGCTGGGATGAAAAACATCTCGCCTAACTACGTCAAGGCGGCCCTTTCGCTTGGAGCCTCTCCCGCTTCCGCTTTTTGGAAAGTCTATTTTCCCCTTACGTACCCGGTTATCGGCGCGGCTGGTATGCTGGTTTTTGCGTTATCGTTGGGCAACTATGTACTTCCGCTGGTTTTAGGTGGCAGCGCAGATCAGATGGTGTCCTCGTTCATCTCTCTTTTCACCGTGAAGACTTCTAATGAACCAATGGCTGCGGCGTTGTCGGTTTGGTTGCTCGCTGCAACAATTTGCGGATTCTCAATCTACGGCTACATGCTCAGCAGGAGTCGCACGCGATGAGCGTTTCCGAATTCCCGAACCAAGTCATCGCAACAAGACGCTGGGATAGAATCTCGACCAGGGTCTCAGCATGGCGTATCGTCTGTTGCCTCATCTTGACTTTTCTTCTATTACCCGTCGCCCTGATCGTCTTGCTTTCATTCAGCCCGAACAGGTTTATGGCCTTGCCCCTGAGCGGAGGCTCATTGGAGTGGTGGGCTGAATTCTGGACGACGGAACGATGGTTGCATTCACTTGGCAACAGCGCGTTTGTCGGCCTCTGCGCGACCGCAATCGCTACCACATTAGGCACTATGGCTGCGATCGGACTAAAGGCACTAAATAGTCGCCCAGCAGCGGTCCTGCGCGCAATTTGCGCTTTCCCAATCATCACTCCAACCGTAGTATTCGCGGTAAGCGCATATGTGTCTTATGCGCCTATTGGATTGGCTAACTCCTATCTAGGACTCATTGTCACGCACGCTGCAATATCGGCGCCTATTGTGTTGATCACGGTCTCGGGTGTGCTTGAAGGATATGATGAAAATTTGACTAGGGCCGCACTATCTCTGGGTGCGTCACCAAGGCAGGCGTTCGTCAAGATTGTCTTGCCCCTCACGCTGCCAGGCCTATTGGCCGGAAGTTTCTTTGCTCTTGCTATATCCCTCGATGAAGTGGTCATTTCTGGGATGCTCGCCGGGCCTCAACAGAAGACGCTTCCGCTAGAACTCTTTGCCGGACTTCGTGATGGTGCCTCTCCCGTTATGGCGGTCGCCGCAACGATCCTAGTGGCTACCTCCATTTTGTTCACGCTCGTTTTGGAATTGCTCAAGAGGCGTAATCAATGACCATCCATCAAAACCTTCGCTACAGAGGCAGCGCACCGATGAACGCACATACGCCCAGTCCGTTGCTGACGCTGTCGGGGATCAGCAAATCCTATGATGCGAGACATCTAGCGGTAACAGATGTTGATCTCCGTGTGGAAAAGGGCGAGTTCATATCGTTCCTTGGTCCATCCGGCAGCGGTAAGACATCCACTCTCATGATGGTGGCGGGCTTCGAAACACCCTCGACTGGAACGATCCATCTAGAAGGCACCAATATAACAGAGCTTGCTCCTCAACATCGGGGTATGGGGATGGTCTTCCAGAATTATGCACTCTTCCCACATATGACCGTAGCTCAGAATGTAGCATTTCCCCTCGCGATTCGGGGGCGGCCGAGGGACGAAATTGCGGCCCGCGTCACGAAGTCATTGGAGATGGTTCACCTCGGCAAGGTGATGGATCGGAAGCCGGGTCAGTTGTCAGGAGGCCAACAGCAGCGTGTGGCAATCGCCCGAGCGTTGGTCTTTAATCCTAAGCTAGTCTTGATGGATGAACCACTGGGCGCCCTTGATCGGCAGTTGCGAGAAGAGATGCAACTTGAACTCTCACGACTCCACAGGGAGCTCGCCCTGACGGTGCTTTATGTTACCCATGATCAGTCTGAGGCAATGACCATGTCTGATCGCGTTGCAGTCTTCAATCAGGGGCGAATTGTGCAACTTGACACGCCTAAAGCCATCTACTCGGAGCCTGCCGACAGCTTTGTTGCGGGCTTCGTCGGCGACAATAATTGTCTGTATGCAACGGTGAAGCACGCGTCTTCGCAATGGATCATCTTAGAACTGCCCGGCGGCCAGCAGTTGCGCGCCCATGCGAGCCAACCTTTCCAACATGGACAACAAGTTAACGCATTCATTCGATGTGAAGATTTGTTTTACGTGACCACAAACACTCCCGACCAACAAGAGCTTTCTGGGGTCGTTATCAGCCGCGTTTTCCATGGAGATCACTACCGAAACATTATTGAACTTGGATCGAACAGAGTAACGCTCAAGACCGCAAGGGGCCAAGAGCAACCTGCTCAGGGCGAACGTTGCACATTTGCTGTTAACACGTCGTCGATCTCGATCTTCCCTTTATAATCCGACGGCAGCTAGCATTTGAACAGCCGGCAACGATTGATGAAATTGCCGGCACTTTTCCTTTGTACGGGAAGCGGCAACATGGCACGAAACAGACCGCCTCTTTGTTTCCACAACGAAATCCATTTCTAACTGCATATCGTCCGGTGTTATGACGGCTGGTGCGGAAAAGACTCGCACGGTCGATGTTGCCATCAAGCTATGCGGCTAGAGCGCATATTGCCCAACTTCAAAATTCACGGGAGAGCCGGATACGATCGTAGCGATCGAGGCACTCGTTTTTAGATCTGCAAAAAAAGTACCGATTTGCCGTCGCGACTGCGCCTGGGTATTTCCCGTTTGGGTATCGTTAGGCCCATAGGTTCAATAACCCGGACACGCTTCCCGAATTGCTCTTACGACGAGCGCGTGTCAATACCGGGGCAATACATGGGGTAATCGCGGCGCGATCCCTGCGGCCATGTTCCTGGATGATGGCGGATTTGGCTGGTTGCCCCCGATAAGATGGAAGTACGGGGTCACGATTCGAACCGGGCCCAAGCATCAAATGGGAGGCAACCATGGACCAATATATGGGACTCGACGTTTCGTTGAAAAATACTGCGATTGCCATTCGAGAAGATGGTAAGCGGATCTGGCGAGGAAAAGGGCCCTCAGATCCGCATGTCCTGGCGCAGATGATCCGCAAGCATGCCCCGAACGTCAAGCGCATCGTCTTCGAGACCGGGCCGCTCTCGACGTGGTTCTATCATGCACTGACTGCGGAAGGACTGCCCGCGATTTGCATCGAAGCTCGGCACGCGCAGAAGGTTCTGGATGAGACACTCAACAAGACGGATGCGAATGATGCGGATGGCCTGGCCCAGCTAGCCGAAGCCGGTTTCTACAAAGAGGTTCGGGTCAAATCATTCGACAGCATGCTAACGCGGACGCTGGTCGGGGCACGCAATCAGCTCCTGAGCATCTCAACTCAGCTCAGCAACCAGATCCGGGGGTATTGAAGAGGTTTGGTCTGATCGTTCCCAAAAGTAAAGGCCGGGCATTTGATGGTCATGTGAGAGAGCTTTTGAGCGGCTATGATGATCTTGCGCTCTTTAAGACTGCGCGCAATACATAGGAAGATCGCAACCTGCGAAGACCCATTATGCGGCGACCTTTGTCGACCGCGGAGACAACCCTGCTCCCGGCACGGGATAGCTCATGAAGATGACATGGCCGCTGAGGGCTCGAACCAAAGATCAGCTCCGTATTGGGTTGCCTGGCCGCAACCCGATTGGGATAACGCATTGCAAGAACTGCCTTGACGGGTGGGGTGCGATTAGACAACTCCCAACGTGTTGCCTAGTTGGGGCGTCAGAAAGCGATATAAAAACGCATCAGTCCAGTATATACACGGTTCGGCCCCTTCCACATTTACATGGTGTCAGGCACGAACCAGCTGCCTTTTGACGGGGTAGATCCTCACCCGCGGAATTTTACTATCGGAAGACGCAGGGGGCCGCCTGCCTTCAAGAAGGAAGGGCGGCCCAGGCCATCAAACTTGCGCCATCCCTCCGTCAACGAATAGTTCGGCGCCAGTGATGAAGCTGCTGTCATCGCTGGCCAAGAACAGGACCGCCTTGGCAATATCTTCGGGAAGGCCGATGCGGCCAAGCGGGATAGATTGAACGAAGTACGATAACACTTCACCGACTTGCGGACCGGAACCGAGCGAGTCGCGTAGACCGGGGGTGTCGATTGGCCCGGGGCTCACCGCGTTGACCCTAATTCCTTGGCCCTTTAGGTCAGCCGACCAGCTCCGAGCAAACGACCTAACGGCAGCTTTACTAGCGGCCATAATGCTAACGGCTGGCCATCCTTTGATGCCCAGTATTCCTGCGTTCAAAATGATGGAACCACCGCCTTTCATCAGTGGAAGAGCCCCCTGGACTGTTAGAATTGTGCCTAAAATGTTCGTCGAAAAGACTTGGTTATACAAATCCTCCGTTATCGCCCCTAGTGGCGCCTGACCGACAGCGCCTACGTTTGGAAACACTACGTCCAGTCTGCCCGCTTCGTTTCCTATCGTCTGAAAGAGAGCGTCCAAATCTTTGTGGTTCGTGGCGTCGCCGGTCACCCCCGTGACGCTAGGCCCAAGCTGCGAAGCTACGGAAGCCACCTCGTCTTTGTTCCTACCCGTGATGAAAACACGGGCACCTTCCGCTGCGAAAAGCGCAGCAGTCGCTCGACCAATGCCACGTGTTCCACCGGTTACTAGTGCGACCTTCTGTTCAAGTTTCATATCGGTATGCCTTTTAATGTTCGAACCTTTGGCAGCAAACCCGAAGAGATTGACAACATGCGCCCGAAGTAGCGATGAGGTATCACAACGACCAAACTGCCAGCAGGTGTTATTGTAGACTTGGCGCGTGGAACGATGAATGCTCAGACGTACAACTTACATGCGCGAGCGTTCACGAAATGTAGTGGTCGCAATTTACGGCTATGAAGAGGGCTCGAAGGGTTATTTCGTGTAATCGGCTATCGGGAGTCGACTAAGGTAGTGCGTAGGCGCCAAACCGAAAACTCTCTTGAAAGCACTGCTAAAGGCAGCTTCTGACGCATAGCCGGCTGTTTCAGCCAGTTTAGAGAGCGGGGTTCCGTCCCTTAGCCCACGCTCGGCTAGCCTCATCCGCCATTCTTTCAGGTAAGTCAGCGGAGGAATACCAGCCGCTAACTTAAAGCGGACAGCGAATCCTGTGCGCGAAAGTCCTGCGACTTTAGCTAATTCTGTCAGGGTCCAGGCGTGACCGGGGTCAGCATGCATGACAGTGAGTGCTGTGGCTAGATTGGGATCGCCCAGAGCCCTCAGCCAGCCGATAGGGGTATCGTGCAGGTCAGATATTCGGCTCCGTAATAACTGGAGGAAGATTAACTGCGCTATTGCGTTACTTCCATGTGCTGCGCCCGGCATGCACGTTAGATACTCCTCAACAAGTTGCTCGATAAGAAATGAAAGGGTCCGGGCCTGGGACGAATCTGCGGAAACGTGAATTGCGGGAGGCAATTGCTCCAAAAGCGCGATTCCGCTAATCGAATCTAAATCGACATGGCCAGCAAAAAACATCAAATCGTCGCCGCCGAAATCAACAAGGACCTCGCTCGTGGAAAGCATATCGATCCCATTTTGGACCGGCGCCAGTTCTTGTGCGGCGAGGGTAAACGAGCTTTGTTTCGAAATCAGAAATACGTCGCCTTCCCGCACATGATATTGATGGTCAATACCATCGATTTTCGCGAGGCACTCGCCCCGTGTAACAACAAAGAACTTGATCTTATCGGGGGGTGGAAAGCGCATGGCCCAGTCAGTTCCCGCCTTGAACACGGCAGCACATATGATCCTCGTACCCATCAAGGCGAGGACGGAAGAAAGCGGATCGTTGATCATCCTTAATTTTGGCATAGATTCTACCACGAGTAAATTCTCAGTCGTTCCCATGGTATGTGGTGTCTCATAGAATGACACGCACGGGAATTCATAGTGTACCAGCTCACCCGCTCCAAATTATTTGATATAATTCCAACTCTCAAATGTTCTCCACACGCCGCACTGTGCGTAAAAGTACCAGTTTTTGATTGCTGAAGCGCTAGTTCGTGTGTGCAGATCATCTAATTTCGCCCCCACTCACCTTTGAAGGAATGAACGGCGGTGCGAGGTGAGATGTTTGGGAGGATTCTAATGAAACATTATGTCGTGGGGGCGCTCGGTGCCCTAATTTCGCTTGCCTTCGGCACAACGGTTATGGCCGAGACCTTGACAATAGCTACCGTAAACAACGGCGATATGGTCCGTATGCAGAAGCTTACGGATGATTTCAAAGCCAAGAACCCCGGCATCGACCTGCAATGGGTCACGCTCGAAGAAAACGTATTGCGCCAGAAGGTTACGACCGACATCGCCACCAAGGGCGGCCAGTACGATATCCTGACCATCGGCACCTATGAAGTCCCGATCTGGGCAAAGAAAGGTTGGCTGCTGCCGCTCGACAAGCTTGCCGCCGACAAGGACTACGACGTGAATGACCTTCTTCCGGCCATTCGCAGCGGTCTGACGACCGACGGCAAGCTCTATGCGGCACCGTTCTACGGCGAAAGCTCGATGGTGATGTACCGCAAGGACCTGTTCGAGAAGGCCGGTCTCAAGATGCCGGATGCTCCGACCTGGGACTTCATCGCCGATGCCGCCCGCAAGATCACCGACAAGGACCAAGAAGTCTACGGTATCTGCCTTCGCGGCAAGGCAGGCTGGGGCGAGAACATGGCGTTCCTGACGGCGATGTCGAATTCATTCGGCGCTCGCTGGTTTGATGAGAAGTGGAAGGCGCAGTTCGACCAGCCGGAATGGAAGGACACGCTCGACTTCTACGTCAAGCTGATGAAGGATGCCGGCCCTCCGGGTGCTTCTTCCAACGGCTTCAATGAGAACCTGGCCCTGTTCCAGTCCGGCAAGTGCGGCATGTGGATCGACGCCACCGTTGCTGCCTCCTTCGTTTCCGATCCGAAGGAATCGAAGGTCGCCGACAAGGTCGGCTTCGCTCTGGCTCCGGATAAGGGCCTTGGCAAACGCGGCAACTGGCTCTGGGCATGGAACCTCGCCATCCCGGCTTCCTCGAAGAAGACCGAAGCGGCGGAAAAGTTCATCTCCTGGGCAACCAGCAA
>NZ_JACIAR010000022.1:0-22528 GCF_014194925.1 Rhizobium sp. BK491 | reverse complement strand
CAGTCGGCGAGATCGTTGCGCTCTTCAAACCCCAAGAATGCGCCAACTACTTCATGGCATGCGGATATGACCCCGAGTAAAATGGACGTGCTCTAATTGCGAGCGGGCTTCTTCTCCAAGGCGAGTAACAAGCCGGAATCCGGCGGCCGCAATCATTGGTCCTCCATACCGATAGTCTTCATCGCATCGACGCCGCGCTTGCGATCGATCCGCATGATGCTGGCATGTTTGCTGACTACCCAGTGTAAGAGAATACTGGTTAGCTGGAGGGACTATCGCTTTTACCGCGCGAACGTCGATAATGCCGCTGCGCCTTTGCACGGTTCCCGCAATCTCCCATCGAACACCAGCGCCTGTTCATCGCCCTGCTCTCATCGACAAACAGCCAGCCGCAGCCGCGGTCATTCTGGCACTGGCGGATACGATGCGCTTTAGGACCGGTCATGAGGTTCGCCGCCGAAATAGTGATGGGTTTGAGCAGATCTGAATCGCTGGCCTCATCGATACGCCAGACCATTTCACCCGCCATCCATTCGAGCCGTATTCCATCTGCGGGCCGAGCCAAAAACACGTTGAAATACTCGAGAGCCTCGATCGGCGGGGCGACATCGGCGATGCGAGCGACGAGGAGTTCGTAGATAGTTTCGCGCAGTGCAATCGCCGCCTCATAGGCTTTGGCGCCATCATCTTGATATGTGTGCCAACGCGCACTCATCGGGTCCGACTGGTGTTCACTCCCAAGCAGGTTGGCAGTCAGCCAGCGCAAAAGTGCTTGCGCATCGGGAAGCCGTTCCTCACGAGACGAGCGCAACCGCCAAGCTGCTGTGTTCACAAACCGGATCGCCAATTCCTCTTTGGGGCCGCCGTCGGCGCTTGAATGTCGATATTCTTTGGAACTCATGATCTTGATCCTGGTTTGGTCTCTAACCCTATAAAAGGTTAGGATCAGCCATGATGCTTTCAAGGACACATATCACGCTTGGCGCGGCCTTTGCCGCGATCTATATCATTTGGGGATCGACCTATCTTGCCTTAGCTTTGGGTCTGCAAACGCTGCCGCCCTTTCTTCTGATGGGCATACGCTGTTTGATCGGGGGCACCATTCTCTATGCCTATGCGAGGGTAAGGAGTTCCGAAGCTCCATCCGCTACGATGTGGGGCGTCGCGGCAGTTTGTGGCTTGCTGTTCTTCGTTGGATGCCACGGCGTTCTGGCATATGCGCAGCAACGCGTTCCATCCGGCGTGGCCGCTCTGCTCCTGGCAACGATCCCGTTCTGGATCGTGCTCCTGCAGGCTTTCATTCCCGGAGGTGAGCGGCCGACCGGGATGAGAGCGGCACTCCTCGTTCCCGGCATCGCAGGCGTAGCTCTCATCGCATGGCAGGAAATATCTTCCGGCGCGAGCGCGGTGCACCCCGTCGATTTGATTCTCCTGCTGGGGGCCTCCTTCTCATGGGCGGTCGGAACAGTCATATCGGAGCGCCATTCCGCAAAATTTGCCTCGGCGGGGCTCTCTGGGATCGAACTGCTCGCCGGCGGCGTTGCCTTGGCCGTCATCAGCGCGCTGTCGGGCGAGTTGGAGGCTGTGCAGCCGACCCGGATCTCCGCAGTTTCGCTAGGTGGCTTGGCCTATCTGATTCTGTTCGGCACCGTGATAGCCTTTGCCGCATATACTTGGCTGCTAAGGCGAATATCGCCTTTGTTGGTCGCCACTTACACATTCATAAACCCGATCATCGCCGTCGCCATTGGCTACACATTCCTTGGGGAAAGCGTAACGACACCCATCCTCGTTGGCGCAGCCATGATCGTTGTTTCGGTTGCCGGGATGCTGCTGCTCCAATACAAATCAACCAGGAAGGACGGGACACCCCATTTTCGCGAGACTGCAGTATCTCAGCGGCGTCTCTGAAAGAGGTTCCCCGCTTTCTCGCCTATCGCAAGACCGGCCGCGAGGATTTTTCGGTTGGATTTGGACGCTGCGTGACGATAGCGCCAAAGGCGGAGGAGGTATGATTTAGCCCTTATAGCAACGCTTGGCGGCGGCGGTTGTGCCGCCGTCCTCGCGTCAGCTTGAAAGGGATTGAACCGACGACCCGGTTGTTACAAAAGCTTTCCGTCTGAAATTCCTCGGTAACGGACGTTGGCTTTGCCCGCATTAATAACCTATTTGGGCCGAAACCGCTCATTGGTAGTCGCAGAAATCGACCGTGAAACCCTGATTTCTGCGATTGAGTTATGCGACACAAATTCCTCTTAAGCTTCAGCCTCGGCGCTTTTGTCTCGAAAATTAGGAGTTATCCGACAGCTTTAGGGTGGCCAGTGCTCATCAGCTCGATAAGTCTTTCCAGACGAGTCACTACGTCATTGGTTTCCAAGAGTTGCTGCTGCTGTTCGATAGTGATCGACAGCAACGGCGCGACCGTGTCGGCTAACAAGCTCGGATTTCCGATCGAAGGTAGGCCAAACCTGACCTTGGATCCCGGCGGAAGTGCAGCAAAGTTGACATTGGTGTAGGTCTGGTACGCATCAAGAACCGCACGCGAAAGGGCGGCCGCCTCCGTCGACTGGCCGCGTTCATCGTCCATCGGCCTAACCTCCGCCGCTAGGAAACCATCATTGGTCAAACGGACGATGCCCGTTCGCTGAAGTCCGCGTACGGTAACTTTGAGCGTGCCGTCCACCTGTGTCTGGCGATCTATCACGTTTGCTATGACCCCCACCGGATTGAGGGCTCCGAGAGTGCTTGGATGATCGTCGCCGCCATTCCTCTGCGCAACAACGAGAACGCGTTGATCGCTGACAATAGCTCGTTCCACGGCTTGGCGGGTTTTCTCGCGCGCCACGAAAATCCGCGAGATCATGTGCGGAAACAGGACTAAATCCCGCATGGGAACGATAGGGATGCTAGCTCCGGCTGATACAGACGTACTGGTGTTGACCAAGATCGCAGACGGCTGGCTCGCTTTGATCCTTGCGGCCAACACGTTCCAATCTCGAAAGCCAAGAATTCGAGCAACGAGTTCTTGGCTCTCACTGGTTGTGAACACGACAGATTTGGCATGAAGCGCTTCACGTAGCGTTTGCGCCATAGCTTTGGCATCGCGGAAATCGCGCATGAGATGATCCTTTGCAAAAACGAACGGAAAGCGTCAGGGGCTTGCGTTGCTGACCCGTTCGTTCGGGCAAAGAGAGCCATGAGCGGCTCGATACATTCACCGAACCCCGACGGGGCGCAAGCAGCAGGCTGTATCGACCTGGCAACAATCATTTGCAGAAGCTCTGTTAACAGTCAATCCTTGGCTTGCCGCGGTCTTTTCATCAGTACATTCTTGAACGGTCTACATTAGTTATTGCCTCTTCCAGCGCCAGAGCGGCCCCCAGCAATCGCTCATCATGGTTCTTGGGAGCCGACAGCAAAAAGCCGACCGGCATGCCCGCTTCGCCCGCCCCGCAAGGCAGGGAAACGCCGCACCAGTCAAGAAAATTACCGATCGCCGTATTGCGCAGCGTTCTGCCATTGATCTTTACGAACAGCTCGTCATCAGCTTCCAGGGGGCCGAGCGCCGGCGCGACATGGGCAACCGTCGGATAGGCGATGAACTCATTCGGCCCAAGCGTTGCAGCTACCTCCTTGATCAGTTGCTCACGCACTTTGAGCGTTTCCAGATAGCCGACCAGCGTCGTCTTCTCTCCAAGGCGTGTCCGCGCGACAACCCGCCGATCCATGGCTTGAGCCTCCGGCCCCGCCAAGCGACGATGATGGAGCACGAAGGCCTCGGCAGTAACCAACGGCCCATACTCGGCCATCAGTTCAAAGAGCCTTTCGAAAGCTGGAAACGCGGCTCGCCGGATCTTAACGCCGGCGGCACTCAATCTCGTCAGCGTCGCCTCGAAAGCTGCAAGAACACCATCCTGCGCATCATCCATGACGATATTTGTCGGCACCACGATGGAAAGCCTGGCGGCTTCGGCGCGCTCTATCTCGGGGACAAAGCGCCCGCGCATTGCGGCATCGACCCATATCGCATCCTGGACGCTGCGGCACAAAGGCCCTAGCGAGTCGAGGCTCGTCGACAGCGGAAAGACGCCGGCCATGCTGTAACGGCCATGGCTTGCCTTATAGCCGACAAGGCCGTTGAAAGCAGACGGTATGCGCACCGAGCCGCCGGTATCCGTGCCGATCGCCACCGGCACGAGACCGGCCGCAAGCGCGACGGCGGAACCCGAGGACGAACCGCCGGGAATTCGCGGCACATCCGTTGCCAGCGGGTTTAGCGGCGTACCGTAATGCGGATTGAGGCCGAGACCGGAAAAGGCGAATTCGCTCATATTGACCCGGCCGACGGCCACCATGCCCGCCGCTTGCAGCGCCCTGACGACATCGGCATCGTGTTCGGCAGGCGCGGCATCCACAAGCACGACCGAGCCGGCCGTCGTCGGCAGGCCGGCGATGGCGAAGAGATCCTTCCAGGCGACGGGAATGCCATCCAGCAGCCCGCGCGAACGCCCCTCGCGCAGCCTCTTGGACGAAGCAGCCGCCTCCTCCTTCGCGCGCCGCTCCAAAAGCCGCGTGAAGATCGCCTGGTCCTTATAGGTCCGGATCGCGTCGAGAGTCTCCTCGGCCAGCGCGATCGGGTCGAGACTGCCGGACTGGATCAGGACCGAGAGTTGCGCGATCGATTTGCTGAGGTGTGTCTTTGTCACAGGTCCTGCTCTCCTTCTCAGCCAACCAGCTGCATCCAGCGGCGCACGAGATAATTGTGCTCATCCATTGTCGTATTCCAGACGGCAATGCAATTGGCGCGCTGCCAATAGGATCCGCCGCTGCGCACCGATCCTTTCCTGATCCGCATCTGGCCATCCGGGCCGGGCAAGTCTTCGGTGGCCGCCGCGCCTTCATACCAGTAGTCCCATTCGGCCTGGGTCATGAACTGCCGCGAACGCTGCGGTGTCGAAATGTAATAGCCCTGCCGCGCGACCACGGCACCCGGCCATCCCGATATCCACCAGTTCAGATAGTCGTAGGCAACGTCGAGGAGACGGCCGCTCAACTGTTTCGAAAGACACAGGCCACCATGCCAAGCGCGATAGCCTTCGGCGGGAATGGCCTGCTCGACCGGCACGCCCTTCGAATTCAGGATGCCGATGCCGGGCGACCACATGCTCTGGACGCTGGTCTCGCCGGCGATCATCAGCCGGGCCGCATCCTCCGCAGTTTTCCAGAAATCCCGGAAGAAGCCAGCCTTCTTGCGCTGCTCCAGGAGATCGATCAGCTGGTCGATCTCCTGAATGGACATATTGCCGATATCGTCGAAGGACATGAGGCCAGCGGCCTGTGCCGCTAGCGCTGCATCGAAAATGCCGATGGCGGGCTCATCGACCAGCGCCACCCTGCCCGCCCAGCGTTCGTCGAAGAGCGCGCCCCAGGAATGCATGCCGACACCATTGGGCGCCAGATCGGTCCGATAGGCGAAGCTATCGAAATTATGCGTCGTCGGCAGCATAGAGATGAAGCGCGACGGCGTATCGCCCAAGGCGAGGTTCGGCTGCACGAAGAGCTTCTTGGCCGGCACGTCGCCGAGCCCCAGTCGCGGATTGGGGCCGATGTGGCCGGTCTTCGTCAGATCGTTGACCTCATCCCAGAGCACGATGCGCTGGGTGTCCACAGGCTGGATCGCACGCCAATGCCAGACGATATCGAGATTGTGGAAGCACTGGTCGTAGATATCGTAGGTCTCCGGCTCGCGGGCCGCCTTGTATTGAGTCGTCAGGAAGTCGTTGTTGTCGAAGATGACATCGATGCCGAGATCGTCCTGCGCGCGCAGGCGCAATTCCTCCAGCAGCGAGATCGCGGTACCGAGAACGCGCAGGCGCGGCCGGCCCTTCAGATGCAGTGCTGGAGCAGGCGCGGTCTTCGTTATCGATTGATGCTTGTTCATGAACGGATCGACTATCCTATTGCACCGCTGCCAAGGATGGGGCGACAGACGGCATACGGGCCAGTGTGAAGGCTTCGAAAGACCGTTTCAATAGCGCGCCATCCAACCCATCCAGAATGAAGACCAGACGCGAGGCGCGATCTTCGGAAGGCCAAGCCCCCATATGCACCGGCGGGTGAACCAGATGCTGAACCCCATGCACAGCGACGGGACGCTCTTCGCCCTTGAGATTGAGGATGCCCTTCACGCGCAACACCCGATCCCCATGACGATTGAGAAGCATGGTCAGCCAAAGGCCGAATGCGGTCCAATCAACCGGTCGGTCGACCCTCAGCGCAATGGAGGAAATCGTCGTTTGATGGGGCACCCCATCAGCCGAAACCAGCTGCAGCGGCTCTTCGCAGTAAAACCCGCTCGGCGACAGATTGTCGCCTGGCGAGGCTTTCTCACGCATGTCCGCCAATGACGACAGATCAAGATCGGCGTCGGTTGCCATCATGAGCGAGGCATCGGGGTTCAAGGTGCGAAGCCGCGCCTCGAGGGCCTGTGTCGTACGATCGTCAGCGAGATCGGTCTTGGTGATAACGAGGCGATCGGCAACCGCCGCCTGCCGGTTGGATTCGATATAGGTGTCGAGCTGGCACAATCCGTTGACGGCATCGACAGTCGTGATCACGTTGCCGGCGCGGAAATGGTGCCTAAGCACCGGGTCGGCCTTGATCGTGGACAAGACCGGGAACGGATCGGCAAGGCCCGTGCTTTCGATGATGACGCGGCGGAACGGCGGCAACAATCCGCGCTCGCGTTTGGAATAGAGATCCTTGAGTGCGGTGGCGAGTTCTCCGCGCACTGTGCAGCAAACGCAGCCCGACCGGAGAAGCACCATCTCGCCATCAACGGTTTCGACAAGATCATGATCGAGCCCGATCTCGCCGAATTCGTTGATCAGCACCGCAGTATCGGCGAATGCCGGATCCGAAAGAATCCGCTTCAGGAGCGTCGTCTTGCCGGAGCCGAGGAAACCCGTGAGAAGATTGACCGGCAGAAAGCCGTCTGCCTCAATCATCATGCCGTGCCTCCATTCTGGAAACGAAGGCGACATCAAGGGGATCACACGGCCGGCCGACGAGCTTTTCAGCCCCCGGCCAGAGATGCCCGAGATCCTCGATGATCTCGCTTTTGCCCGTTCTCGTCGACAGGACGAAGGAGGTGCCCTGCCAATCGGAGAGAATGAGCCCGAAGGCGGAAAGCATCTCATTGGCGGCGCGCACCCGTTCCGCGCGTTCACGCCGCCGCTCCGGGCTGGCGTGATTGCGCGTAAAGACGCCTGGCCGGACCGCCGCATCGGTCCAATGCTCATTGCCACCGAGAACACCGCACAGTGAGCACATAATGGTCATTCCTTCCGAAAACGGCTGAGCCCTGCCCAGACTAGCTGGCTATTTGCCGCGCGGGAAGCGGGCAGCAAAGTCGTCGGCGATCTCGTTCATCGTCACGAACTTGACGCCTGGATGCTTGATCATATGCGCATAGAGCCGCTCCAGCATCATCAACACCTGCGGCCGGCCGGCGACATCAGGATGGATGGTGATCGGGAAGACGGCATAATCCATCTCGCGATAGACCCAGTCGAACTGATCGCGCCATATCTGCTCGATGTGATGCGGATTGACGAAGCCGTGGCTGTTCGGGGATTTCTTGATGAACATCATCGGCGGCAGGTCATCGAGATACCAGGATGCCGGGATTTCGATCAGATCGGTCTCCTGGCCGCGTTTCAGTGGCACCATCCAGTCCGACGGCTTGCGCGAATAGTCGATCTTGGTCCAGCTGTCACCGACGCGCACGTAATAGGGCGTGAAGTCATTATGCATCAGCGAGTGATCGTACTTGATGCCGCGCTCCAAAAGCAGCTCGTTCGTCACGTTGGAGAATTCCCACCACGGCGCGACATAGCCAGTCGGACGCTTGCCGGAAAGCTTGGTGACCAGCTCGATGCATTTGTCGAGGATTTCCGTCTCCTGCTCGCGCGTCATGGCGATCGGATTTTCATGGCTGTAGCCATGGATGCCGATTTCATGGCCGGCATCGGCCACGGCCTGCATCTGCTCCGGAAAGGTTTCGATCGAGTGACCAGGAATGAACCATGTCGTCTTGATGCCGAAGCGTTCGAAGAGGTTCACCAGTCGCGGGCTGCCGACTTCGCCGGCAAAAAGGCCTCTCGAGATATCATCGGGCGAATCCTCACCGCCGTAAGAGCCGAGCCAGCCGGCGACAGCATCGACGTCGACGCCAAAACTGCACAAGATTTCCTTTGCCATGGGATGACCTCCTTCAATTTGAGTTTTCTGTAATCAGTGAGCCGGGATGACGGTCGCGTCGGCCGGATCCCAGGTAAGCATGACCTCGGCGCCTAGGGGAAAGGCGCCGGGCCGGTATTTGTCGATATGGGCTTCGAGCGCCAGGCCCCGGCCGTCCGGCAGGCTGATGCCGATCTGCGAGATATGGCCGACCACGTCGAAGCGCTCGACGCGGGCGCCGACCACATTGCCGCCGAAAGCCCGGACGAGATTTTCGCGCGCCGAGCCGCCCGCCGCGTGAACCTCGATCGCCTCCGAAGGAATGACGATGTTGACCTTGCTGCTGAGGCCGCCATTGGCGCAGCCTGACAGCGTGCCGAAGGATGTGGAGACGAATGTGCTATCAGCCTCGGTGCCGGCGACCTCGCCTTCGAAGATGGTATTGCGGCCGATGAACTGCGCCACGAATGGCGTATCGGGGCGCGTATAAAGCTGATGTGGCTGGCTGATCTGCTCCACCCTGCCCTGGTTCATGACCACAATGCGGTCGGACAATGCGAGCGCTTCCGACTGGGCATGCGTGACGAAGACGAAGGTGACGCCAAGCTTCTTCTGCAGCAGCTTCAGCTCGTTCTGGATCGCCTTGCGCAGATTGGCATCGAGCGCGCCCAGCGGCTCGTCGAGAAGCAGCACGTCCGGCTCGACCACTAGGCCGCGAGCAAGCGCGATGCGCTGGCGCTGGCCGCCGGAAAGCTTGTCCGGCTTGCGCTCGGCAATATCCTCCAGCCCAAGCGTCGCGAGGATACGATCGACCCGCGCATCCCGCTCGGCCTTCGCCATGCCCTTGACCTCAAGACCATATCCGACATTCTGCCGGACGGTCATATGCGGGAATAGAGCATAATTCTGGAAGATCATCGATGTCGGCCGCTTCTGCGGCCTGACATCGTTCATGCGCTCGCCCTTGATCATCATGTCGCCGGAGGAAATGCTTTCGAAGCCGGCGATCATGCGAAGCGTCGTCGTCTTTCCGCAGCCCGACGGACCGAGAAAGGCAATGAATTCGCCCTTCCTGATCGAAAGATTGAAGTCGATGACGGCGGGCGTGCCATTGTCATAGACCTTGCCGACATTGATGAGTTCCAAATCATATATCATGAGAGATCTCCGGGCGTGAACGAGGAGGCGGACATCGCCTCCCCGCGCGGCATAGGATGGCTGGCAGCAGCCATCGGATCAGGCATTGAGGAATTCATCCCATTTCTGAACGAGATGGTCGTATTCATCCGGCCATTGGTGCCAATAGGCAACGTTCTTGGCGCGCTCCGCCAGCGAGCCGCCATCGCGCAGGTCCCCTTCCTTGATGCCGCGCTCGGCAGCGCCGACCCATGGCTTGCCCTCGTACCAGAAGGCATATTTGTCCGGCGCCATGACCTTCTGGATATTGGTCGACGGCGAATAGTAGCCCTGCTCGGAAACGGTGATGCCGGGCTCGCCGGAAAGCCAGTAATCAGCATAGGCGATCACGGCTTCCTTGTTCGGTGTGCCTGCGATCATCGACGGGCCGATCGCCCAGCCGCGATACCCTTCCTTCGGCACGGCATATTTGCATGCCTTACCCTGGGCCTTGACCGCCATGACGGCAGGCTGCCAGGCGTCGCAGACGACCATCTCGCCCGATGCCATCAGGTTGACCAGCTCACCGAAATCGCCCCAAAGCGCCCGGAACTGTCCGTCCTTCTTCTTGGAAACGAGGAACTTCGCCGCTTCGTCGATTTCCGCCGTGCTCGGATTGCCGGGATTCTTCACGTTCAGAAGGCCAAGCGTGTTCATGGCCATGATCGCCTGACCGAAAGCGATCAGCGGATCGGTGTTGAGGCCGGACTTGCCCTTGAACTTCGGATCGAAGATCGCCGCCCAGGTATTGGCTTCCTCGGCGGAGAGAACGTCCGGATTGTAGCCGATGGAATCATAATTATAGACCGCGGGCACCATGTTCAGCGTGGTCTTGGCATCATCGGCCCAGATCTGGCCGACGATCTGCTGCTTTGGCTCCCACTTGTCGGAGGGCGTGGTGAAGGTATCGCGGATATTGGCCCAGTTCTTCAGGGAGGCGGCTGGAACCGGCTCGACATTGTTGGTCATGACGATCGACGGCAGGCGCTCGCCGATGATCTCCCAGCAATCGTAATCCTTGGAGCCAGACAGGATCTTGGTCTGAGCGTCCGGAAAGGTCGCCGCAGTACCCGAGGTCTGGCCGACGCCGCTCACCTTACGGAATTCATCGAGGATACGCTCCTGGACGGTGACCGATAGACCGATGGTGCGCAACTGCTCCTTGGCAAGATTGGCAGCCTGTGCGTAAGCCGCGCGCGATGACAGGAAGGGCGTACCGCCGCCGATCGCGAGCGCCATGACGCCGGCCGAATGCTTCAACAGAGAGCGTCTGTTCAATTCCATTTTGGACATTTTTGTTCTCCAGTGCTGATTGCTGTTCCCTTGGCCCTTGTTGGGCCTCTTTATTGCCGTATCGCCCTCTACCCAGCCATCGCCGGACGATGACGATCAGTACCGCCCCACAAGGAGGCCACCATCAACGACCAGAACCTGGCCGGTCATGTATCTCGCGCCGTTTGACGCGAGGAATGCGATCACGTCGGCGATGTCTTCCGGCTCACCGAGTCGGCCCATCGGAATGAATTCGGCTGCCTTCTCCGCGCCGGCGGGGCCGAGCGAATTCTCTTCCGAAAGGAGCTGAGCCGTGCGGATATAGCCCGGTGCAATGCCGTTGACCCTGACGCCGTCCTTCGCCAGTTCGACGGCCAGCCCGCGCACCAATCCCACGACACCGGATTTCGCCGCCGAATAATGGACATGCTCGTCCCAGCCATAGGCGACGCCCATAATCGAGGAGAGCGCGACGATGCTGCCCGATCTGCGGGCGCGCATACCGGGTACGGCGGCGCGCACCAGCTTGAAGATGCCCTTCAGGTCGACATCCATCGTCAGGTCCCACTTGTCGTCGGTGAGCTTGTCGAGGGGTGTCCGATGCGCGATGCCGGCATTGGCGACGATGATATCGATCCTGCCGAAGCGCGCCTCGACGTTGGCGGCTAGCTGGTTTGCCGCTTCCGTCGAGCGCACGTCGTAAAGATGAAACTCGGCCGAGCCGCCGGCGGTCAGAATGTCGCGAACCGTCTGCTGGCCTTCCTTCTCGAGGATATCGGTGACGACGATATGGTCGCCGAGTGCTGCAAAAGCCTTCGCCGTTGCCTGGCCGATACCGATGCCCGCACCCGTGACTATGACCACCCGCTTTTCTAAACTGCCCA
This sequence comes from Rhizobium sp. BK491, assembly GCF_014194925.1. Lineage (NCBI taxonomy): Bacteria > Pseudomonadati > Pseudomonadota > Alphaproteobacteria > Hyphomicrobiales > Rhizobiaceae > Rhizobium > Rhizobium sp. BK491. The sequence continues at coordinate 10,955 of NZ_JACIAR010000022.1, read as the reverse complement.
TCTGCTTGTCTCCCTCAGAGCATCACATCGCCGGAATTCGGCCCGAGCGTCTGGCCGACGAAAAGGCTCGCGGCCGGCGAGGCCAGGAACGCCACGGTCGCGGCCACCTCTTCCGGTTCGCCAAAGCGGCCGAGCGGCAATTCGCGCTGCTTGCGTTCGCGCCATTCCTCGGAAAGACTGCGCACCAGCGGCGTGTTGACCGGTCCGGGCGCTACCGCATTGACCCGTACGCCCCGGCTCGAGACCTCGCGGGCGAGCGCCTTTGTCATGCCGATGATCGCGGCCTTAGCGCCGGAATAATGAACAAGCTCGATGCCGCCGATCTGCCCGAGCTGCGAGGCGACGTTGACGATGACGCCCTCGCCGCGCGCCAGCATCGACGGCAAGACGGCCTTGGTCATCAGGAAGGTGCCGCGCACATGCACCGCAAACATCCGATCGAAATCCTCAAGCTCGAGGATCTCGAATGCTGCCTGATGCGCAATACCGGCATTGTTGACCAGAAGCGCGACGTCGCCGTGCGAGGCTTTGGCAGCCGTATGGATCGCCGCCACATCCTCCGGCCGCGCCACATCACCAGCGACCGCGGCCGCCGCGCCGCCCGCCTTGATAATTTCCGACGCAACAGACTTGGCGCGCTCCTCGGAAAGGTCATTGACCAGAACCGCATAGCCATCGGCGGTAAGGCGGAGCGCAATGGCACGGCCGATACCCGAGCCGGCGCCGGTGACAATGGCGGAGATCGGGGCAGAAGACTTCTCAGCCATCATGCGTCCTCCTGAATGCGGACGCGCTTAGCGCGCCGCACCGACAGACCCATCAGAATCGCGTAGGTGCCGAGGAGCGCGAAGGAAAACAGCGTCGTCAGCACCCCGAAAGCGAAGACATTCGGATGCACCTCGACCGAGAAAGTGCCGTAGATCGCAAGCGGCAAGGTCAACTCGCGGCCGGAGGCAAACAGGGTGCGTGAGAACTCATCATAGGAGAGCGTGAAGGCGAAGAGCATAGCCGAAAGCACGCCCGGAAAGATCAGCGGGAACGTCACCTTGCGGAAGGTGCGCGCCGGCGTGACGCCGAGCGACCAGGAGGCTTCCTCCATGCTCGGATCGAACCTGTTGAAGATGGCAAGCATGACCAGGAAGGCGAAGGGGAAGGTGTAGACGACATGCAGGACGAAGGCGGTGCTCCACCAGTGCCGATCGATGCCGAAGGCGTTGGCGACAAGCGCCATCCCAAGGCCGACGAGCACGCCCGGCACCATCATGCCGAGAACGATTAGATAGAAAGCCACGCCCGAACCGCGGAACTTGCGGCGAAAGGCCTGCGCTGACATGACGCCGAGCACCGTCGAGACGATCATAGTCATCAGCGCCAGCGAGAGCGAGCGGATCAGCGCCTGATCGATCGGCAGGGGCGCGATGCGCGACGGCGGCGTCAGACCGAAGAGATGCCGATACCAATAGGTCGACCATTCGATGATCGGAAATTGCGGACCACCCTCCGGACCGGTCTGGAACGACAGGATCGCAAGGACCGCGAGCGGGCCGTAGAGGAAGATCAGAAAGAGGGTCGTATAGACGCCCAGGCCGAGCTTAATGCCGCCAGCATTCATGATCAGAGCTCCTTTCTGAGGTCGACGACCTTGAGCAGGGCTGCGACAGCAGCGCCCATGATGATCGTCAGCACAACGCCGGCAACTGCGGCAAAGGCCCATTTCAACGAGCCGACCTGGGTGACGATGATATTGCCCAGCAGATTGACCTTGCGGCCGGACAGGGCGGCGGACGTTGCGAATTCACCCAGAACCATGACGGAGACGAAGATCGCGCCGACCACTACACCGGGCATCGAAAGCGGCAGGATGATCGTGCGGAGGATGCGCCAGAAGCCGGCACCAAGATCCTGGGCAGCCTCGATGACCGAGGCGTCGATACGACCCATCATGAAGGCGATCGGCCCAACCATGAAGACGCAGTAGATCTGGGTCATGCCGATGATGACGGACAGTTCCGAAAACAACAGTACCTCGATCGGCTGCCGAATAACGCCCAGATTCATCAGGATCATGTTGATCGCGCCCTCGGTGCCGAGCATCGGCCGCCAGGCAAGCACGCGGATCAGGAAGGAAGTCCAGAACGGGATGACGCAGAGTACGAGCAACACGGTCTGCAGCGTCTTGTTCTTGATGAGAAGCCCGACGAAGAGCGCTGCCGGATAGCCGACGACAAGCGTCGATACCAGCACCAGCAACCAGATGCGGATCGTCGTCCAGAGCGCACCGAGATAGGTGGCGCTCGTCAGGAAGGTGATCCAGCTCTGCAAGGTCAGCGTCGGTTCGATCTTGAAAGTCGTCTGCGTCCAGAAGGAAACATAGACCATCATCAGCATCGGCAGGACGAGGAAGGCGACCATCCAGATCATGCCCGGCGCCAGAAGCCAGAATGTCTTGCTCGATCTCCGGCGCACGGCTGCGCCTTCCTGCACGGCTTCCTCTGATGTCGCGACCATGGTCATCTCTCGCTCTCCTTGGAGGGTCCGCTGGAAGGGTTCGAAGGGCTGACATCAACCGAAAACAAGGGCATCCTCCTTCTTCCAAACGAGCGCATAGCGGTCCTTTTCGACAAAGGCAGGCGGACGGGCATGGCTCAGATGGGATTCGACCTCGAAGACGTGGCCGCCATCGAGCGCAAAGAAGGAATTGACCGCTGCGCCGGAATATTCGCTGGCGATGAAATCCGCCTCGATGCGCACTTCGTCATCCGATAGCACTGCATCGCGGGAGCGGATCGAAACGCGGTCGTAGCGGATCGCATAGGCTGGCTGCGGCGCCTTTCGGCGCGAACCATTCAAGGGGAAGCGACCGGCCGGCCCGACGAAAGCATCCGCAACGACATCGCCGGCAAAGAGGTTATAGCAATTGAGAAAGCGGGCGACCGAGGCCGTTGCCGGGCTATTGTAAACGACGCCCGAGGCGGCGGCCTGCGCGATGCGGCCGCGATCGAGCACAAGCACCAGGTCCCCCATCGCCAGGGCTTCGCTCTCGCTGCCTGTGACATGCAGGAAGGTTACGCCGCAGCGTTCGCGGATGATCTTGAGCTCATTGCGCATGCGGCCGCGCAGATTGGCGTCGAGCGCGCCGAGCGGCTCATCGAGCAGCACCATCTTCGGCTCCGTCACCAGTGTACGTGCCAAGGCGACGCGTTGGCGCTGCCCGCCGGAAATCTGCGTCACCGCGCGGTCGTCAAATCCGCTGAGGCCGACCAGCGACAGCATGTCCTGTACCCTTTTTGCCAGGACGCGCGCATCCGTCACCGGATCGACCTTGCGATTGCGCAGGCCGAAGGCAACGTTCTCGGCAACGGAAAGATGCGGAAACAGAGCGAAGTTCTGAAAAACGAAGCCGATGCCGCGATCATGCGGCTCCACGCCATCGAGCCGTTTGCCGTGAAAGAGGATCGAACCGGCATCCGGTTCCTCGAAGCCGGCGATGACGCGCAAAAGTGTCGTCTTACCGGAGCCGCTGGGGCCGAGCAGCGAGATATAGGCATTGTCAGGCAAAGAGAAATCCACGCTGTCCAGCGCGGCTGACGCGCCATAGGACTTGGTGACTTGGCTGAGCTGAAGAACGGTCGACACCGAATTCCCACCAGTTTCAAGGCAAGGACCATCCTTCGGGCAAAGCTCCGCTTTCGCCTGGATCGCATTGATCCGGACGTTCAGACGTCAGCCTGACTCGCGCATGATCACATGCGCGTCAAAGAGATGTTCCTTGGCGTTTCAAAGAGTTCCACCTGCGACGCTTCTGACGAGCGTCTTGATGTTCAGAGCATTACATAAATGATTTTTGTATTCAATAGACTTTTTTAGAAAATGACGAACCCCGAAGTAACAACTGATTGAGGGACATTAGTGAAAGGCGGCGATATCGACGGGCACCCTTGCCCTCCGCATAGAATTGGCGACAAAATGACTTTAACAGCCGCCATAACGTGACGCGCCGCACCCGGTACATTCAGCAAATAGCGCCAATCGCTGCGCTACGCGTCAACGATCGGCGAAAAGAGATTCACTGCATCTGTAGGCAGAAAACATATTTTGTATTCCATAGTCATTTATTTTTGCGCTATGTTAGAATGACAAAACGCGTAAGAGTGAAGCATCAGAACGACGTGAGTCCATTGCATCAGATGACCGAAAACCATGCGCGCCCGAATGCGCAAAAGCGTTACGAGATCGCCGAGGATGTTCTGCGTGGCAATATCGAGGACAACACGCTGCCGCTCGGCGTGGTCCTGCTCGAAGGGCCGATCGCCGATATCCTGCAGATTTCGCGCGCGCCAGTGCAGAGGGCGCTGCAGGCGCTGGAGAGCGAAGGACTGGTGCATCGCTTCAACGGACGCGGCTATCTCGTCGGTCCCGCTGGCCAGGGCATCGAGCCGAAGCGCACCGATATCAAGACCCTCGGCCTGACCATTCCGCGCCACGCGGACGAGGCCCTGCAGAGCCGCGCCTCCTGGGAGCGCATCTACAATACCGTCGAGGCCGATGTCGCCGGCTGCGTTGTCTTCGGCCAGTATCGCATCATCGAGATCGAACTTGCCGACCATTTCAACGTCAGCCGTACCGTGGTGCGTGACGTGCTGACTCGCCTGCGCGAGCGCGGCCTCGTGCGCAAGAACCAATCGTCCCACTGGATCGCCGGCCCACTGACGGCGCAGATGATCAAGGATCACTACGGCCTGCGCGGCATGCTGGAGCCGCAGGCGCTGGTCGCTGGGGCCAGCCGTGTCGACCGGGAGCGACTGGGCGATCTGTTCCAGCGCCTCTCCGATCTGGAGCGCCACGAACCGGCCGATCACCTTGCGGCACTGGAGGCTATCCACACCGACTTTATCGAGGTCTGCGTACTCGCAACGCCGAACGAGCGACTGAAGGAATCCATCCGCAACAATCTGCTGCCTGTCACGGCGACGGAGCGATTGCTGCGGCGCCTCGGGCTGCCCGGCGATCCCGCGATCATCACAGAGCTCCGCCTGATCGCGGAACTGCTGCTGCGGGGCGCGGTGAAGGCGGCGGCGGCGATGATGGAAAACCATCTCGAAGCCTCCGTCGACCGCACGATCGCGCAGATGAAAATCGTCGCCATCATCCCTGGCCCCGGCGTGACGGCCGCCTATCTCACCCGCGTTCTCGAGTGAGACGCACGTGATCCCAGACCTATTCCATCCGTGCCGGAAACGGGGGATCGAAGGAGCAGTCATCCGCTTGATCCCTTACGCCAGAGCAGCGCGAAGGCGCGCAAGCAATGCCTGCCGGTCCGCCCGCGCCGCCAGCGCCTGATCCATGGTGACCTCCACGAATTGAGTCGGCATATGCGGCTGCAGTTGGGCGATCAGATCCATGTCGGCCGAGATCACCGTTCCCAGCATGAAATAGCCGCCGCCCGAGACGGCGTCGCGATGCAGGATGATCGGCTCCGTTCCGCCTGGCACCTGGATGGAGCCATAGGGATAGCAGCTGTCTACGATATTCGACGGATCCGAGCCTGCGCCGAAGGGCTGCTTGCGCGCGACGAATTCAAGCTTGCGGCCGCCGCGGAAGCGATAACCCATACGATCGGCCTCCGGTGCCACCTTCCATTGATCAGCAAAGAAGTTGCTCTTTGTCTGTTCGGTCAACCGATCCCAATAAAGCCCGGGCAAAACCCGGAGCTCGGCCGGCGTGCCGGGCTTGCGGCGCAGCTCTTCGGCAACGGATAGCCCCTCACTCATCATGGAACCGGAGCCAACGGGAAGCTCATCTCCGGCAGCGACAGCCTTGCCGTTAAGACCGCCAAGCGCGCCGATGACATAGGTCGACCGGCTACCGAGCGCTTCGGGAACGTCGATGCCGCCAGACACCGCAATGCAGATCCGCGCTCCAGATTTCAGAAAGTCAAAGCTTACGGTCTGCCCTGCCCTGACCTTGAGTGCCGTCCATCCCGGCTGCAGCTCGCCATCGATCCTGACGGGCATATCGGCGCCGGTGACCGCAATCAACGCATCGTCGAGAAATTCGAGCTTAGGCCCCATGAAGACGGCTTCGAGCCCGGCCGCACCCTCATCATTGCCGACGAGAAGATTTGCCGCCCGCATCGCATAGCGATCCATCGCGCCGCCGATGGGAATGCCGAGATGGAAATAGCCGGGCCGTCCAAGATCCTGAACGGTGGTCGAAAGGCCGTGATGAAGAACCTTAATGGCCATGCAGCGCACCCTCCAGCTTGGCGTTGTAGCCGTCGATATCGGCCTGGTATTGTCGCAGATCGAAGCTGACCTCGCAGATCGGCGGAGCGAAGCGGCCTTTATCGACATCCTCGACCGCCTGGTCGTAGCCGTCGCGATCGATCGGCCGGAACTTCACGATGTCGCCGGGCCGGAAGAACACCATGAAATCACGGAGATAGCTCGTCGATTGCGTAGGGTCGAAGATCGGCATCGGCGTGATGCCGAACATCTGGTACCCGCCTGCTCCGCGCACCGAATAGATGCAGCCGAAGCAGCCGCCGTGTCCCACAGTCAGCCGCGGCGTATCGGTCCGCGGGCGCAGATATTTCGGCACCTCGATCTGCCGTTGCCGCTCTACCATCTGATACATGAATGGGAGGCCGGCGACGAAGCCGACCATCGAGACGAACCAGGGCGAGCCGGCATGGGCCGAAATGAAATCCTCGACCGCATCGTAACCATTGATCCTGGCGGCATAGTCGAGATCGGTCCCCGTCGGCTCCTGATGCCGCTCGCGAAAACGCATCAGCGTCTCATGCGTCCAGGGATCATTGTAGAAAACAGGGATTTCGACGATGCGGGTCGTAATGACCGGCTCCGCCTTCTCGGCGGCGCCCTCGATCGCCCTCACCTCGCGCAAGAGATCGTCCGGCTTGATCAGGTCCGGATCGAACTTGATCTGGAAGGAGGCGTTGGCCGGGCAGATTTCGGTGACGCCCTTGATGCCGCTTTCGCGCACCCCCTTGGCCATCGACAGGCTCTTGAAGAAGGCTTCGAGGGACATCTCGTCGCTGCATTCGACGAAGAGATGCTCGTCACCTCCGAACGTAAAACGAGCAGGCATCAGGCAACCTCCGCCGATACGCCGTCAACCGCGGCAAAATCGGTCTCCAGCCAGGATTCGAGAAAACGCGTGTGGAATGCGCCCTTGCGCACGGATGGATCGCGGGCGAGAGCGAGGTGCAGAGGGATCGTCGTCGGCAAGCCTTCAATCGTCAGATTGGAAAGAGCGCTGGCCAACCTGTCGAGGCAGGCATTGCGATCCTCGGCCCAGATGATCAGCTTGCCGAGCAGAGAGTCGTAGAAGGGCGGCACGGTATAGCCGGCGTAAAGCATCGTATCGAACCGAATGCCCTCGCCTTCCGGAACTGCAAGCCGCGTCACGGTGCCGGGCGTCGGCAGAAAGCCCTTGGCCGGATCCTCGGCATTGATGCGGCATTCGATGGCGTGACCGCGCGTGCGAATATCGGATTGCGACAGCGACAGGGAAGCGCCGCCGGCCACCTTGAACATCTCCCGCACCAGATCGATGCCGGTAATCATTTCGGTCACCGGGTGTTCGACCTGGATGCGGGTGTTCACTTCGATGAAGTAGAACTGCCTGCTATCCTCGTCGTAGAGATATTCGACGGTGCCCGCACCGCGATAACCGACTTCGGTGGCAAGCGCGACGGCACTGGCACAGAGGCGCTGCCTGATGTCATCGGGTAGAAGGAAGGCTTGTGCTTCCTCCCACACCTTCTGACGGCGACGCTGCAGCGAACATTCGCGCTCAAAGCAATGGACGAAATTCCGTCCGTCGCCGAAAATCTGCACCTCGATATGCCGGGCGCGGGTGATGACCTTCTCCATGTAGAGGCCGCCATCGCCGAAAGCGGCCGCCGCCTCCGCCGAGGCAAGTGGAAACTGCTCCCTAAGCTCGGCGAGCGACTGCACGATGCGAATGCCACGTCCACCGCCGCCGGCTGCCGCCTTGATCATAACGGGAAAGCCGATGCGCTCGGCAATCGCCTCGGCGGCCGCAATGTCCGCCACGCGACCGTCACTTCCGGGAACGGTCGGAACACCGGCCCGTTTCGCAATCTCGCGGGCTGCCACCTTGTCGCCGAGCAATCGAATGGCCTCGCCGCTCGGCCCGATAAAGATCATGCCCGCCGCCTCAACGGCATCGGCAAAATCTCCATTCTCGGACAGAAACCCGTATCCCGGATGGACGGCATCAACGCCGGCGGCCCGCGCTGCGGCGATGATGGCTTCGATGTTCAGGTAGGATTTCTTCGGGGCCGGCGGGCCGATATTGATCGCCTCATCCGCGAGCTTGACCGCAAGCATGTCAGCATCCGCGGCGCTATAGACCTGCACCGTGCGGATGCCGAGCGCCTTGGCAGCCCTGATGATCCTGACGGCGATTTCGCCGCGATTGGCAATGAGGACCGAGCGGATCGTCATGGGTCCACCTCCGCGATGATCTGCCCGGCCATGACAGGCTCTTCATTGTCGACGAGGAAGGTGATGTTCTTGCCATCGAGCCCGGCAGGAATTTGCTGGAAGGTTTTCATGACCTCGATAAGGCCGATCGTATCACTGGCGGCAACGGCATCGCCATCAGCTTTGAAGGGCGGCGTATCCGGAGAGGAAGCCCGGTAGAAGGTTCCCGGAAGGGGTGATCTGATCTCAAGCCTGCTCATGGGACCTCCGCGCTGCGTCGCTGTTCAAAATCTGTGAAACGGGTGCAATTTTTATGCCTTCGGCAATGAGGGCCTTGCGCATGTGGCGCACGATATCGAGCGCACCCAAAGTATCGGAATGAAAGCATATGGAATCGAAGGCGATCGGAATATCCGCACCGTTGACGGTGCGAACGACACCTTCGGTGCAGGCTCTCACGACCTTGCGGGCAATTGCCTTGGGATCAGGGCGACCGGCATCCCTGGTAAAGACGATCCAGCCCGTATCACCGTAGTCGCGATCGGCATAGAACTCGCGCACGATAGGTTGGCCCGCCTCGTGCGCAGCAAGGCAGGTTGCCGAGCCATCCATGCAGAAAACAAACATGTTCGGCGCCACGGTGCGCATATATTGGATGAAGATCTGCGAGAGATCGGCGTTCGCCGCCAATTCCATATAGAGAGCGCCATGCGGCTTTACATGCTGGACGGGCACGCCATAGCGTCTGGCAAATTCGCGTAGCGCACCGACCTGATAGATCAGATCGTTGACGATCTCGCGGCTGGTGCCGTTAATCTTGCGTCGTCCGAAGCCCTGGAGATCGTTATAGCCGGGATGAGCTCCGACGCCGACGCCGTGGGCGGCGGCCATCCGCACGGTCTCATCCATCAGATTGGGATCGCCGGCGTGAAACCCGGTGGCAATATTGGCCGAACTGATGAGCGAGATGAGCTCCTCGTCATGCGCATCGCCGATCCGCCACCGACCGAAGGCCTCCCCCATGTCGCAATTGATATCGACAGCTTCCTTCAAAATGCCTTCCCTCGCACCTGCATCCCAATCGGGACCGATATGTGAACGCTAGAGGCAAAGGCTGCCGTTGAAAAATACAATTTTTAAAGCCATGATATCTGATAAACTGATATCTATGTTTAAAATAGCATCGGAAAATATCTTGCAATATCAACTACTTATTAAAGTTGCGCACGTTTTATCGAAAATCAGCCCGTTTTAGATCCATGAAATCTGAATCGCAGCAGATGTTTTCAGATAAATAGATGGGAATAACATCATGAGCTTGAGCCTGCGGCAGCTTCGCTACTTCGTCGCAACGGCGGAATATGGACAAATCTCGCATGCGGCCGTCAGCCTCTCGATCTCCCAATCTGCCGTCACTGCGGCAATCAAGGATCTCGAACTCACGGTCGGCGTCTCTTTGTTCAACCGTACGCCACAGGGCATGGACCTGACGACAGCAGGCCGGCAATTCCTGTCCCATGCCTATGAGATCTTGGCGAAAGTCGACGAGGCGACCCATCTCAACCTCGTTAGCAGCGACATCGAAGGCGAACTCGTCGTCGCAGCGACCTACACCGTCATCGGCTATTTCCTGCCGATGCATGTCGAGCGTATCCGCCGCCTCTATCCGAAGCTGAAAATCCAGCTCTACGAGGTCAATCGCGAGTCAATCGAGGAAGGCTTGCTGACCAATTGCTACGACATTTCGGTCTTGCTGACCTCGAACATCCTCAATCCGATGCTGATGACCGAAACGCTTCTAAGTTCGGTCAGGCGCCTCTGGCTGCCAGCCGGCCACGACCTGCAACGTCGCGACGGGATAGGTCTGCGTGAAATCGCCGAAGAACCCTACATCATGCTGACGGTCGATGAGGCGGCGCATTCTTCGCTGCGCTACTGGAGCCAGAGTTCCTATCAGCCCAAGGTGCTTCTGAGGACCAGTTCGATCGAGGCTGTCAGGTCGATGGTGGCAAACGGCCTCGGCGTCGCCATCCTTTCGGACATGGTGCACCGCCCCTGGTCGCTCGAGGGAAGGCGCATCGAGACGGTCAACATACAGGACCCAGTTCCGCCTATGGATGTAGGACTCGCCTGGCGAGCCAATGTCGAGTTCAGCCCGCCCATGCTTGCCTTCCGCCGTTATTTCCAACAGGCCTACAGCCTGCCGGGTACGAACGCATAAATACCTGGCAGGTAAAACCAATGCAGCGCAAGGAGTACCGCGACCTTTGAAGAAGCGAAACAAATTGGCTGTTATCAGGACAGAGAACATCTGTGCTCTTGAAGGGATATGAACCATTACTTCTTATAAGGTCACAACGCCCTGTGATTTCATTTACTTTTCGCCTAGAGCACGTCCATTTTACTCGGGGTCATATCCGCATGCCATGAAGTAGTTGGCGCATTCTTGGGGTTTGAAGAGCGCAACGATCTCGCCGACTG
>NZ_JACIAR010000021.1:0-25469 GCF_014194925.1 Rhizobium sp. BK491 | reverse complement strand
GACATCAACAATCTCTTCGGTGAGCGCGCTGAGGCGGGAGGAATTGGCGCTCATGCGATCGAGAAGAGGAATTGCATCAGCCACCAGTTTTGCCGCCTGAACGATCGCGCCGCCCATTTCCTGCATGCCGGAATCGAAGCTATCCTGCTCGAACAGGCGGATTGTCTTGACCGTCTTGTGCATCATGTCGATCGCATCGTCCATTGACATGATGAGATCCTTGATATCGCCACGGTCAAAAGGCGTGATGAAGCTGCGCCGTACCGCAAGCAAAACTTCGCGCGTGATATCGTCGGCCTCGTTCTCGAGTTCGACGATGCGTTTGCAGTGCTTCTCGGTATCTTTGCCGCTCAGCAGTTCGCTCAGGGCTTCCGCGGCGCTGACGATTGTACGGGAATGTCGAGAGAAAAGATCAAAAAAACGGTCTTCTCTCGGCATCAGTCTACGAAACCAGTTCACTTTCCGCACTCCAAACAGGCGTTGTCATAAATCCGTCATAAATGACGAGGCCCGACATGGAAAGCCGAGACATCCGCAAAACGGCGCTCTCCGACAGTCTCATCACAAGATTTGAACTGCTTATGCGCGGTCTAATCGGTTCCCGTGACCGTCGAAGAAATGCAGGCTGTCGGCGGAAGCGGCAACCACGCATTCGGTGTCAATTGCGATCCGGGACCGCCCCGAAACCCGAAAGACGATGGTTTGGCCGTCCGCCAGGATACCGTAGACATAGCTTTCCGCCCCGACGAGCTCCACCGCCTGGACACGCGCTTTTGCGCGGAAAGCCGCATCGCTCGCGCCATCGGCCAGGTGAAGGTCCTCGGGCCGAACGCCGATCGTCGTGTCAGCGCCGATAAGGCGGCCGCCGGGCGAAAGCGCAATTGTGCTGCTTTCGGTAGATTTCAGAAGGTTCATGGAAGGCGAGCCTATGAAGGTCGCAACGAAGGTCGTGGCGGGTCGTTCATAGAGTTCGATGGGTGTGCCGACCTGTTCGATTTGCCCGCCATTCAAGACGACCAGGCGATCGGCCAGCGTCATGGCCTCCATCTGGTCATGGGTGACATAGACGCTCGTGGTCGCGAGAGATCGTTGCAGCCGTCTGATCTCGACACGCATTTGCACCCGCAGCTTGGCATCGAGATTGGAGAGCGGCTCGTCGAACAGGAACGCCGCCGGCTCGCGCACGATGGCACGGCCCATCGCCACACGTTGCCGCTGGCCGCCGGAGAGCTGACGTGGCTTGCGCTCGAGGAAAGATTCGATCTCCAGCGATCGAGCTGCCGACTGGATGCGCTGGTCTATTTCCGCAGCTGGCACATTCCTGTTCTTCAGACCATATGCCAGGTTCTGGCGCACGGTCATGTGCGGATAAAGCGCATAGTTCTGAAAGACCATCGCGATGTCGCGTTCGGAGGGTTCCAGACGATTGACGATGCGGCCGCCTATATTGATTTCGCCGGACGTGATGGCTTCAAGACCTGCGATCATACGCAGGAGCGTGGACTTGCCGCAGCCGGAAGGCCCGACCAGCACGACGAGTTCGCCGTCGGCGATATCGATCGACACGCCCTTGATTGCATCAACGTTGCCGCCATAGGTTTTGCGGACATCCTTGAGGGTGATCTCAGCCATTATTTCTCCGTCTCCACAAGACCTTTGACGAACCAGCGCTGCATCAGCACGACGACGAGAATGGGCGGGATGATCGCCAGGATCGCCGTCACCATCACGAAATTCCAGGGTGTCGCCGCATCGGCGAAATCCACCATTTTCCGCAGCCCAATAATGATCGTCGACATCTTCGCGTCGTTGGTGACGAGCAGTGGCCACAAATATTGCGTCCAGCCGTAGATGAAGAGGATCACGAAAAGCGCTGCGATATTGGTCTTCGACAGCGGCAATAGGATATCGCGCATGAAGCGGAAGGGGCCGGCATTGTCGATGCGGGCGGCTTCCAGCAGCTCCCCCGGCACCGTCAGGAAGAACTGCCGGAACAGGAATGTCGCCGTTGCCGACGCCATCAGCGGTAAAGTCAGACCTGCATAGGTGTCGATCATTCCAAGATCGACGATAACCTTGTAGGTCGGCAAGATGCGCACCTCCACCGGCAGCATCAGCGTGACGAAGATCATCCAGAAGAACACCATCCGCAGTGGAAAGCGAAAGAAGACGATGGCAAAGGCCGACAGGAAAGAGATCGCGATCTTGCCGGCAGCGATGACGACTGCAACGACAAATGTATTCCAGAGCATCCGCTCGAGGCTGACGCCGACCACGCGCTCGACACCGCCGTTCAGCGCCTCGCCATAGTTTTCGGCGAAATGACCGCCGGGCAGCAGCGAGATCGGCGGCCGCAAAATCTCGGCCGACGTCATCGTCGAAGCGACGAAGGTGTAATAGATCGGAAAGGCGACGATGATAATGCCGACGATCAGCATCAGATGGCCGATCAGATTGGCGATGGGGCGTTTTTCAATCATCGTCTCGCCTTACGCATAATGCACGCGCTTCTCGACGAAGCGGAATTGGAATGCCGTCAGCGCGATCACGATCACCATGAGGACGACGGACTGGGCTGCCGACGAGCCGAGATTGAGATTGACGAAGCCGTCATTGTAGACCTTGTAGACTAGGGTCTCCGTCGCCTTTGCCGGTCCGCCGCCGGTGACGGCATGGATGATGCCGAAGGTGTCGAAGAAGGCGTAGACCGTATTGACCACCAGGAGAAAGAAGGTCGTCGGCGCTAGCAGCGGAAAGACGATCGTCCAGAAGCGCCTATTGCCGCGAGCACCGTCGATGGAGGCCGCTTCGAGCAATGATTTGGGGATTGCCTGCAGCCCCGCGACGAAGAACAGGAAATTGTAGCTGATCTGTTTCCAGGCGGCGGCGACAATGACCAGCACCAGTGCCTGGTTGCCGTTCAGCAGCGGATCCCAGGCAAAGCCATTGCGGCGCAGAATATAGGCCAAGGTGCCCATGGCCGGGTTGAACATGAACAGCCAGAGCATGCCGGCGACGGCGGGTGCGACCGCGTAGGGCCAGATCAGCAGCGTACGATAGAGCGTCTGTCCGCGCACCACCTTGTCGGCAGCAGTGGCGAGCGCGAGCGCAACAATCATCGACAGCAGCGCCGTCGCGACGCTGAAAATCACCGTCACCTGCAGTGAATGCAGATAGGTCCCGTCAGACAAAATCGCGCGGAAATTCGCAAACCCCACGAAGCCGCTCTTCAGCCCGAAGGGGTCTTCGCGCTGTGTCGATTGATAAAGCGCCTGGCTTGCCGGCCAGAAAAAGAAGACGACCGTCAGGATGATCTGCGGTGCGACCAGGAAATAAGGAAGGATCTTGTTTGGAAAGACGACGCGCTGCACGGCGATCTCCTGTGATGGGAAACTGCCCGCAGCCTTGGTGGCCGCGGGCCAAACCGTATCAGTGCATCAGTTGCCGATGGCTTGCTGGATAGCGGCATTGCCGCGTTCGACGGCCTTGTCGAGTGCCGTCTTGGCATCTTCCTTGCCGGCCAGCATCGCCTCGAACTCCTCGTTCATGATGTCTCGCACCTGCGGCAGGTTGACGAGGCGAACGCCCTTGGAGTTGGTCGTGGGAGCCTTGCCGAGCATCTGCAGGATCGGCGTTTCACGGCCAGGGTTCTTATCATAGAAACCGGATTTCTTGGTTTCCTCGTAGGCGGCCATCGTCACCGGCAGATAACCGGAAACCTGATGCAGGCGCGCCTGGATCTTGGTCTGTGAGAGGAAATGGAAGAACTCGGCGATGCCTTTGTATTCGGTATCGCTCTTGCCTGCGAAAACCCAGAGGCTGGCGCCGCCCGGGATGGTGTTCTGCGGCCGGCCTTCACCATCATAATAGGGAAGCTGGCCGATGCCGTAGTTCATGCCGCTCTTGATGATATCGCCAAGGCCGCCAGACGATTCCGTCAGAATGCCGCATTCACCCGAGGTGAAGAGTTGCTTGGCCTCCGAGGTGCGGCCGCCGTAGCGGAAGGTGCCATCCTTGGCAAGATCGGCGATCGCTTGGAAATGCTGGACGAAGAGCGGTGCATTGAACGCCAGCTTGACGTCGGTGCCGCCCAGCCCGTTTTCGTTGGTGCCGTAGCTGACATTGTTCCAGGCTGCGAAATTCTCGGTCTGAATCCAAGTGAGCCAGGTCGAGGTGAAGCCGCAGGCCGATGCGCCGCTCGACTTGATCTTCTTGGCGGCCTCGAAGACGTCAGGCCAGGTTTTCGGCGGGTTCTCGGGGTCGAGCCCAGCCTTCTTGAAGGTGTCCTTGTTGTAGTAGAGGATCGGCGAAGACGAATTATGGGGGAAGGACAGCATCGTGCCGTCCGGCTTTGAATAATAGGAGACGATGCCCGACAAATATTGTGATTTGTCGAACGTGTAGCCCCCCTTCTTCAACACATCGGCCGCCGGCATGATCGCGCCTTCCGCACCCATCATCACGCCGCTGCCGGCGTCGAAGACCTGCAGGATCGCCGGCGCCTGCTTGGCGCGAAACGCCGCAATACCGGCATTCAGCGCTTCCGGATAGGTGCCCTTGAACACCGGAACAATTTTATAGTCCTTTTGGCCCTCGTTGAATTCCTTGGCCAGTTGCTCGACAACTTCGTTGTTGGCGCCCGACATTGCGTGCCACCATTGCAGCTCGGTCACTGCACACGCGTGCGACGTTCCTCCGAATGAAATTGCTGCCGCTACAAGGCAGCTCCACGCGAGGCGATTAGGCATTTTTCCTCCCATTATTATTCGTTCCGTCAAACGGCTTGGTCGATCCTCCTCGATCGGCCGACCCGCTTTGCGCTGCACTGCCGCCGGATGTGACGATCAACTTGCAAGCGCGTTCATTTAAACTAATGCTTACTCAACTGTTGTCTACCGGGAAAACTTATAAGCCAGCTATCTTTTTCAGATCGTCGATCGCACCCGGGGCGGCACCCAGAACCACCGATCCCTTGGTCAGACGTTCGCCTTCCGTCGGGAAGGGATGGTACCAGCCGCCGGCTTCCTTCACGAGGCAATAGCCGGCCAGGCAATCCCAGGCATGCATGTATGGTTCGTAATAGCCGACCAGGCGGCCGGCGGCGACATAGGCGAGCATCAGGGCGCCCGAGCCGTTGCGGATGAAATTGCCGCCGGCTTCGAGAACCTGCTCGACCATTTTCGCGACGAAGGCGGGTGAGACATGATTGTTGGCGCCGATGCCAGTCACGGCGTTGCGGATATTGCGCGATGCATCCAGCTTGAGGCTCTTGCCGTTCAAGGTGGCACCTCTGCCGTGCGCGGCGACGTAAAGCTCATCGTGGCATGGTGCCGAGATGACGCCGATCACGGGAGTGCCGTCACGCAATACTGCGATGGAAACGCACCAGTTGGGCATGCCGTTGACGAAGGGGCTCGTCCCATCGATCGGGTCGACGACCCAGGTGTAGCCGGAGGTGCCGGTTTCCAGACCATATTCCTCGCCGAGGATGCTGTCCTGAGGATGCGCCGTATGGATGCTTCCGCGGATGAGATTTTCAACCTCCCGGTCGGCAATCGAGACAACATCCTGCAGGTCGCGCTTGGTTTCGATGATCAGGGTCTCGCGCCGCTTGAAATAGTCGAGAGCGAGATTGCCGGCCTCGCGGGCGATGGTCTCGGCAAGAACGAGGCGTGCTTCGAGATCGGCGAGGGTAACGGAGGTCATGCAGCTAGGTCCTTAATCGTCTGATGTTTGACGGCAATCAGCCGCCGATGACGGCAATGCCGCGATCCTTGAAAGCGATCGTGACATCGGTGTTGGGAGGAAGGGCGGAATCGACCGTTGCATCGACAACGAAGAGCGATCCGCGATCGGTCTTTACCTCGTACTCGACGTGATCGCCGAGATAGGCGGAATGAGTGATCTGGCCATTGAACTGGCCGTTGCCTGTTCCTGGCGTCAGAATGATCGCGTTCGGCCGCACAGCGAGCTGCGCGGAACCGCATTTGACCGAACGGCTGTTGACCCTGTGGCGAAGTCCCTGGATCGTGATCGTGACGCCATCGCCGTCGGTTTCGACGACATCGCATGGCACGACATTGGCTTCGCCCATGAAGTCGGCAATGAAGGCGGAGGCTGGCGTATCGTAGAGCTCGCGCGGTGCACCCTGCTGCGCGATGCCGCCATCCTTCATGACGATGATGCGATCGGATACGGCAAGTGCTTCGTCCTGGTCATGGGTCACATAGACGGCAGTAAAGCCAAGCCGCTGCTGCAATTCGCGGATATCCGTCCGGACGCGCCGGCGCAGCCGAGCATCGAGATTGGAAAGCGGCTCGTCGAGAAGCAGCACCTGAGGTTCGACGACGAGCGCACGCGCCACGGCGACACGCTGCTGCTGGCCCCCGGAAAGTTCGGCCGGAAGACGCGAGCCCATGCCGGCAAGGCCGACAAGGCCAAGCGCACCTTCCGCCTTCTCGCGTGCGTCCCTGCGTTTCATGCCGGAGGATTCCAGTCCATAGGCGACATTGTCGAGCGCCGTCATATGCGGAAACAAGGCATAGCTCTGGAAGACCATCGAGACGTCGCGTTCATTGGCCGGAAGCATGGTGACATCCTTGCCGCCGATCAGAATGCGGCCGGAGGAGGGGTGTTCCAGCCCCGCCAGCATGCGAAGCGTCGTCGTCTTGCCGCAGCCGGAAGGGCCGAGCAGGGTGACGAGCGTGCCGGGCTCGATGGTGAGCGACAGATCGGGAATGGCCGTGAACGCGCCGAAGGTTTTTCGAACATTCTCGAAGACGACGGAACCGGGAGCCTTCGGATTCATGCGGTTTTCTCCTGAACGATGGATGCGGGCGCGGTCGGCGACGGCGTCATCGCGACGCGGTTTACGCGCCGCAGCCGCCTTTCTCCGACGAGCAGCTGGAACCCGGCAATGACTGATATCATGACGACGATAAGGGCGGAGGAATAAGCGATTGCGATGCCATACTCGCCGTTTTCGACCAGGCCGACGATATAGGCCGTGGACATGTTGTACTGGGCGCTGACGAGGAAGATAACGGCGCTGATCGAGGTGATGGCCCGTACGAAGGAATAGACAAGTGCTGCGGTAATCGCCGGCCGCAGCAGCGGCAGAATTACTTTCCGGATGGTGCGCAGGCTGTCGGCCCGCAATGTCAGCGATGCCTCGTCGAGGCTTTTGTCGAGCTGGCTCATGGCGGCAACGCCGCCGCGCACACCGACCGGCATGTTGCGAAACACGAAGCAGGCAATGAGAATGAGCGCAGTCCCGGTCATCTCCAGCGGCGGCAGGTTGAAGGCCATGATGTAGCTGATGCCGATGACCGTGCCGGGGATGGCAAAGCTCATCATCAGCGCGAATTCGAACAGGCCGCGCCCGACGAATTTCTGGCGCACGATCAGATAGGCCGTCAGAAGGCCGACGGCAGCCGTCAAGGGCGCGGAGATCAGGGCGATCTCCATCGTCGTCCAGAAGGAGTTCCAGGCAACACCGGTCCAGGCGATGCCGCCATCGTCACGTAGGCCGATCGAGAAGGCCTTGAAGTAATGTTCCACCGTCAGCGTGTTGTCGAGACCCCAGGTGCGGACAAAGCCGCCGAAGAGTATCATGACGTAGACAACGACGGTGAACACCATCCAGGGGATGACGAGCGTATGGACCGCGATCGAGAGGCCGCGGGGCAGGGCGCCATGAGCGCCCGAATCTCCCTTGCCTGTCACCGTCGCAAAGCTCTTGCCCTGTAGCCAGAGGCGTTGCGCGAGGAAGGCGCTGAGCGTGAAGACGAGCAGGATCATGGCAAGGACTGCCGCGCGCGACGGATCGTTCTGTGCGCCGACGACACTGAAGAATATCTCTGTCGACAGAACCCCGTGGCTGCCGCCGAGAACCATCGGATTGCCGAAATCCGCCATGCTTTCGATGAAGCCGATCAGGAAGGCGTTTGCGAGACCCGGCTTCATCAGCGGCAGGGACACGCGCCAAAACGTGCGCCAGCGATTGGCGCGCAGGGTCTGTGACGCCTCTTCCATCGACGGGCTGACGCCTTCGACCACGCCGATGAGGACAAGAAAGGAAATTGGCGTAAAGGAAAGAACCTGCGCGATCCAGATACCCGTCAGGCCATAGAGCCAGCGGCTGGGTTCGGTTCCGAAGATCGAGGCCGCAGCTTGGGTGACGACACCGGCCCGTCCGAACAGCAGGGTCAGCGCCAGACCGACTACGAAGGGCGGTGTGATGATCGGCAGGATCGTGAGAAGCCTCAGTCCCTTCTTGAAGGGAAAGCGGGTGCGAGTGGCGACAAGGGCAAAGCAGAGCCCAAGTAGCGTCGACGCGCCTGCCGTCAGGATCGCCAGCAAGAGTGTGCGCCAGGCCACACCGCAACGGTCGCCGCCAACCACGCAGCCAAGACTCCAGATCGACGGATCCTGGATGTTCGTCGTGAAGCCGCCGGGATCGAACGATCCGTCGAATGACTGGAAAGCGCCGACAAACATGCTGCCAACGGGATAGAACACAAAGATCGCGACCAGCACGACCAGCATGGTGACGGCACTGACAACGAAGGCATCGCCCTTCATTACGCCGCGTTCGGCAAGGCCAAATGAAAAGAGCAGGACGAAGACGATGCCTAGGATAATGGCGCCGGCACCCATCGCTGGTTGGCCGTCCGCCAGCGCACCGAAGATGGTCTCGCAGATCGACCAGCTCCAGCCCGCCGACGTGATCGCGAGTCCCTGCAGCGACAAAAAGGCAAAACCCAATGCACCGGCAAGCGTCATGAGCGCGCCGCGCGACATCGGACTGGATATGAAGCGCGCGATGCCACCGAGCATTAGGAGCCCGGCGGCGATCGCGAGCCACCATCGGCCGTGGCTGGCAATCTGCAGGATCCCAGGCGCTGTGGAGGGGTCGCTTGGAAAGCTGCCTAACCAGCCAAGGCTGAAGAAGCCGCCCTCGATGCGATACCATGGGAGTAGTATCAGGGCAGCAGTACCGAAGATCAGCGCAACATCCAGCCGGCGTTTGCTATTGGTCATGGTCGGATTCGCATCCCATTCAGCAAAATTCAGAGATGAAGCAGGTCGGATGTGCGAGGAACCGGCCTGCGAGGGCAGTCGAAAAAGCCGTCAGTTGGCCTTGGCGCCGATTTCCTTGTCCCATCGCGCAAGCAGGGCCTTGCGGATCGTGGGATCGCCGTATTTCTTGAAGTCGTAGTCGATCAGCTTAATGTCCTCGAACTTCGGGGCTTCCTTCGGAACGGCAGCCGACTTGTTGGAGGGAAGCTGATAGGACTTGGCATCCTTCATGTGCGATTGCGCCTCGGCGCTGAGCGCCCAATCATACCACTTCTTGGCATTATCTAGATTTCTGGCGCCCTTGATGATCGACATGGAGCCAATCTCGTAGCCCGTGCCTTCGCACGGTGCGACCGCCTTGATGGGAAAGCCTTCGACGGTCTGTGCAACCGCGTCATGCATGAAAACGATGCCGATCGTCGATTCCCCGCGAGCAGCCGCCTTCACAGGGGCGGAACCAGACTTGGTATATTGCGAGACATTGGCATTGAGCTTCGATAGGTAATCGAAGGCCTTGTCCTCGCCCATGATCTGCACAAGTGTCGCTAGCGTGTTGTAGGATGTCCCCGACGAGTTCGGATTGGCGATCTGGATCTCGCCCTTATAGGAGGGGTCAGGAAGGTCGGCCCAGCATTTGGGCTCCTTCAAGCCCTTCTTCTTCAAGATGTCCGTGTTATAGCCCCAGCCAAGCGCTCCCGCATAAACGCCGACCGTACGGAAATTGGCGCTTTCTGCCTGCTTCTTCGCCCAGTCCTGAAGCTGATCGAAAAGCGGTGATTTATATTCCAGCGTCAAGCCCTCGGCTGCGGCCTGCAAATGCGGGTCGCCGGTTCCAGCCCACCAGATATCCGTCTTTGGATTACGCGCCTCGGCGCGGATCTTGGCGTACGTTTCGCCGGCCGAAAGCCGAACCATGTTGACCTTGATGTCGCTCTGCTTCTCGAACAGCCCCTTCATCAGATCGCAGACTTCGGGATCGGCAGAGCAGATCACATTGAGATCGCCGGCTGCATGGGCCGACCAGGCAATAAGAGATATTCCCGCGGCAAGGGTTGCCGCAGCCATGTTGATCAATCGCATGATGTCCTCCCTGCTATGCGGCGCCTCCACGCCGAGCGCTTTTTGCAAGCGTGTGCAAATGCTGCATTGCTCGGCTTGCGCTGTCAACCCGAATTGTCACAAAAGTTTCACAATGCCGCCATGATCAATGTGTTGCACGCGATTGCAAACTATGATGAAGTCTTGTGGCGAATAGGGGAGGCGCCGTGTCGCAACGAGATTTTGTCAGCGCTGAGGAAGTGGCGCAGCGCGCAGGTGTTTCGCGCTCGGCGGTCTCGCGCGCCTTCACGCCGGGGGCGAGCGTCTCCGAGGCTACCAGGCAGAAGGTCCTGCAGGCGGCGGAAGAGTTGGGATACCAGGTCAATCATCTTGCCCGTGGGTTGATGCGCAACGAAAGCGGCATCGTCTGCCTCATCGTTTCGGATGTCGCGACACCCTATCGCTCCGCCCTTCTACGCGAACTGACGCTGCACTTGCAACTTGCCGGAAAGGTAGCGATGCTGATCAATACCGATCGTTCCGACGGCAGCGTCAATAAAGCGCTGCAGCAGGCGATCCGCTACCGGGCCGATGCATCCGTGATCCTTTCAGGCCTGCCGGACAAGTCGATTACGCAGCTCTGTCTGCGGAGCGGACAGCGGCTCGTATTGATCAATCGCGATGAAGATCAGTCGGGGCCGCTGCACATCAATCTCGACGACCGCGAGGCAGCCGCACGTGTGGTAACGGCGTTTGTGCGTGCTGGCTGCGCGCGGCTCGCCTTTGCGAATTCTGAGGCCGGTACGCCAAGCCTCATGGCAAGGGAGGAGGGCTTTATAGCCGCCGCTCGCGAGCACGGTCTTAGTGTCGTGGTGGAAAGGCATGGTTGGACCGGATATGAGGCCGGTCAGATCGTGGCACAGCGCCTGCTGACACGAAAGGAGCGGCCCGATGCCGTCTTCTGTGCGACCGATCTGCTAGCCTGTGGCTTCATGGATGCCGCTCGCCATCAGTTTTCCTTGTCGATCCCGCAGCAGCTCTGCGTCGTCGGTTTCGACGACATCGAACAGGCGTCCTGGTCTTCCTACCGGCTGACCACGTTTTCGCAGCCAGTCACGGCAATTGCACGTGAGGCCGTAACCTGGTTGGCCGAAAGCAGCATTGTCAAGGGCAAGTCTTTGACAATGCAGGCGGACCTCGTCTGGCGCGACACGATCAGAGGCGGATAGGGGGGCCATATCCCGTTGTTTATAAAACAAAAAATTTGATTTATGACAGTTTTATGACAATCCGCCCTTGCAAAAGGCGCAAAGACAAAGAACATAGTCGGCTAATGAAAGTTTACAATCTGCAATCTTGATTCCCAGCGCCTGTCTCGGGAGAGATCGCAGGCTTATGGAGGACCATTATGGCGCTTATCCTCGGCCTCGTTGCTCTGGCCGGCCACATCGCCCTTCTGCTCTGGGGCACGCGTATGGTCCAGACCGGCATTCAGCGCGCCTTCGGACCTGATCTGCGGTCTTTTCTGGGCCGCGCGCTTAGCAATCGCACCAAGGCGTTTTTTGCCGGGATCGGCGTCACTGCCATCCTGCAGAGCAGCACGGCAACCGGCCTGATGGCTTCCGGCTTCGCGGCCGGCGGCCTGGTGGATCTCGTGCCGGCGCTTGCCGTCATGCTGGGAGCCAATGTTGGCACGACCCTGATCGTCCAGGTGTTGTCTTTCAATGTCGCGGCGGCTTCCCCGGCGTTGATCCTGATCGGCGTGCTGATGTTCCGCCGAACCGGGAATTCACGCGTGCACGATCTTGGCCGGGTTATGGTCGGGCTTGGCTTCATGCTTCTGGCGCTGCATCAGCTTCTCGACCTGATGACTCAGTATGAGGGATCGACGGCGCTGGCTTATGTCCTCGATGCGATTGCCGCGACGCCGGTGCTGAGCATGCTCCTTGCCGCTATTCTGACATGGGCCGCCCATTCCAGCGTGGCCGTCGTGTTGCTCATCATGTCTCTCGCGAGCAAGGGCCTTGTCGATGTCGACCAGGCTTTTGCGCTCGTTCTCGGCGCCAATCTCGGAACCGCGATCAATCCGCTCATCGAAGGGCAATCGGGGACCGATCTATCGGTGAAACGCCTACCCATCGGCAATATGATGACACGCATTGTCGGCGTCGCCGCGCTGATTGGCTTTCTCGAACCGGTCACGCGCCTGTCGGCGCTGGTGGATAGCGATAGCGCCCGCGCCGTCGCCAATTTTCATACCGCCTTCAACGTCGTTTTGGCCATGGTGTTCATGCCGCTATTGCGGCCCTATGCCGATCTCCTGACCAAATTGCTGCCGCGGAAGATTGACGAGGCCGATCCGACGCGTCCCCGGTATCTCGACCCGGCTGCCAAGGAGACGCCTGTCGTCGCGCTTGGCGCAGCAGCACGGGAGGCATTGAGATTGGTCGATGTCCTCTCCGAAATGCTCGCCGGCGCCAAAGCTGCCCTATCGGATACGGATCGAAAGGCGCTGACGTGATTGCGGTCGCTGGACAATATCCTCGACAGTCTGAATGCGGCCGTAAAGACCTATCTCACCTCGATCGATCCCGATGAACTCGGCGAGGCCGACAGACGACGCCTGAACGAGATCCTGCTGTTCTCGATGAATATGGAACACGCCGGCGACGTTCTCGATCAGAACCTCTTGCCGCATCTGGCCAAACGTCTGCGCCGGGGTCTGAACTTCTCGAAGGAGGGCCAACTTGAATTGGCGCGGCTGTTCGATCGATTGCAGACGAACCTGCGCACGACGGCGGCCTTGCTCATGACCCAAAACGAGAGCACCGCTCGCATGCTGGCGGAGGAGAAGGTTATCTTTCGCAAAGCGGAACGCGAGGGTACAGAGGCTCATTTCCAGCGCCTGCGGCAAGGCGGGATCGAGACCGTCGAGACCAGTTCTCTTCACCTCGACCTGCTACGTGATCTCAAACAGATCAATTCCCATCTGGTCGCCGCTGCCGCCTATCCCGTTCTGGAGGAGCGCGGCGAACTCCTGCAAAGCCGGACTCCAGGCCCAGCTCCGCAGGCTGCAGCAACGGTGCATGACTAAAAGACCTATCTCAGCCGTTTGGCGGACGCGGCAGAAAAGCTCTTCGCCGGTCGGTCGATCGAGCAATATGCCGCGATCTGCTATAGGCGCTCGCCGGTGCTGAAAGATGTAGAAATCCTGCTGATCACCTCGCGCGATAGCCGGCGTTGGATCATTCCAAAGGGATGGCCGATCGTTGGCAAGCTGCCGCATCAGGTCGCCGAACGTGAGGCCTGGGAAGAGGCCGGCGTCAAGGGAAAGGCCAGGAAGAAGAGTTTTGGCTATTACACCTATTTGAAGTCTCTCGATACCGGCGATACTGTCCCCGCCGTCGTTCAGGTTCATCTGCTTGAAGTCGCCGAATTAGTCGAGCGCTTTCCCGAGCGCGGTCAGCGCCACCTGCAGTGGTTCTCGCCCAATGAGGCCGCCGCTCATGTCCGCGAGCCAGAGTTGAAAAGCCTGCTGCGCAGGGTCGATATGGTGCTCAAAGAGAATAAGAAAAACGAGGTATGAGCCCTCCGAATGGGAGGACGATTGGCCTTAGCGCCTCGCTGATTTCCAGAAGACAAGCAGCCATACATATGCGCTGATTGTTCGTTCAATCCGCAATGTAATTGACTCAATGCAATCATGGCAATGGGAACAAAATGCTGCCTCTATGGATGCCGAAGGTGTCTCGCAAGCACGCTAGGCAGTTCGGCGTCTAGAGTACGCCATTAGGCCTTGTGATTGCTCGCGGGGCAGACATTGCTTTTCTGATAGTGCAGATGAATTTGGGTGCGTTCTCTCCGGCGACCAGGCTGATCAGCTCCTGGAGTTCGGGTTCGCGGATATGAGCCAAAGCCTCCGCTACGGGCGGCCAAAAACACTGCCTGCGGCAGCGTGGTTGAAAGCCTGGTATTTGACCCTCAACAAATGGACCAACACAGTGAGTGGATTCCAGGGAGACCCTCGGCGATAGCTATAATTACCAATCGACGTCTCACTGATCCGCCCGGTAACACCTGCTTTCTCAAGTGCGTTCCGCTGGGCAGTAGCTCGTACTTGCCGATACTGCCCTTGGAAATTGCCCAATAATCGGTATCGCCGCTCGAAACGAGCAGCACCTCAATCTCTCTGCCATTGCCGATGCGCCAGCAAATCGTACCGAATTGACTGGCCTTTCGGAACGGAAGCGCCTCTAACGCCTCCGTATCTCTTGCAAACTCGGACGATTAGGATCCTATCGATTTCACCTCGCAGGTGAAAGAATAGGGCGGTAGCTGAATTTGAAAACCAGAGAACAACTGAGCTGGCTTCAAGCTTGCGATAGCTCCCACTCTTTTTCGAACTCGTCCGCGAGATCGTTGAGCGGGTCGTCCACCCATCAAAACTCTTCCCAATCGGCCTTTTCGGCGATGGCCGCATTGCCGGAGAAACTATTATCAAACTTGCGGCCGAGTGCCCGTGCCGGTGATACGACGGGCTTTACAGCTCCGACGACCAGCCGTGGCGCCATCGCAGGCTGAAGCTTGAACCGGCCAATGAGATCGCGAAGCATCGTAACCTGATCGGCCAGGCCGTTAGTGGCTGCGGTCGACTCCTCCACCATGGCGGCGTTCTGCTGCGTGGCCTATTCCATTCGGTTCTCCATGAGACAATGGCTCTTACGAAGATGAACTGGAACAATACTCAGTTCGATGGAGTGCTGCCAATAACTACGCGGGCTGCCCTCAGGTAGGAGAAATCCTGAAGTAGATTCCGGATGGAATAGACGCCGACCCGCGCTATCGATTCAATATGTGATAGCCAACTTGATCAGAAGGCCCCTCTTCGACTTCTTATGCAAATTCGGAGCTCGTTAAAATATCTATGAATCATAGGTATTGCCGAGCATCAATAGGAGGGTCGGAGGTTCTGATCTCTTCAAGGCGTGATGTTGGAATCATTGACCTATCGTTGCGACCGACGGAGTGCCATATTTCATGGCATCCTGCGCAAGCTGATCTGTCGCGGCAATATATATCGAGGTTAACCCTTTCTGGCCAAGCTGCTTCAACCACAGTTGAGGCTCTTCCAGCAATGGCAACGACTCCGCCAGGACCTCTGCACGCCTCGCGTCAATAGCCAGGATCGATCCGAACCGCTCACGATGCGCGCATCAAAGCCGTTGGGTATCGCTGTCGGTGCTTCGACGTATGGACCGAGTTTGATCAAGGGAAAGCCTGTCTGCACGCGATGGAAGAAGCCGGCCATAATTTGCTGCGCTTCTTCGGCACCCAGTCCAATATGGACCGCGACACCGGCATCGCGCAGCTTCCGGAAGCCTTCTCCGTTCACGCGCGGGTCAGGACCCTGTACTTATGCGAACGGTGGCGTCGCGTTAACGGATTTTGCTGAGCGAAATGATATCCGACCAGCATGACCGAAGAGCCGCTTACCCATTACCGCCGCCATCGCTTTCCAGCCGAAATTATCGCCCATGCAGTCTGGCTCTATTATCGGTTTCTGCTGAGCCTGCGCGACGTCGAGGACCTGCTTTCCGAGCGCGGAATTAACGTCTCGTTTCAGACCGTCGCGGAATGGGCGGCGAAGTTTGGCCTCAAATTCGCTTATCAACTACGGAGGCGATGGCGCGGCAACCTTGCCGCCAAGTGGCACCTCGACGAGATGGTCGTCTCGATCAAGGGCAGGAAATATTGGCTTTGGCGTGCCGTAGATGCTGATGGTTATGTTCTCGATGCTCTGTTGCAAAGCCGGAGAAACAAAAAGGCAGCTCTTCGGCTGATGCGCAAGCTACTCAAAGGGCAGGGCGTCATGCCGCAAGTGATGGTAACCGACAAGCTGCGCTCTTACGCCGCCGCAAGGGCTGAGGTGATGCCAGACGTCGAGCATCGCTCGCATAAAGGATTGAACAACCGCGCTGAAAATTCTCATCTTCCGCTGAGACGACGAGAGAGGCGCATGATGCGCTTCAAGTCGACGCGACAATGCCAACGTTTCGTTTCAGCCCATGGCCAGATCGCCAACCTCTTCCACCTACATCGGAAACATCACACTGCCGCAGCCCACCGCCAACTCCGCGCCGATGCCGTCACAACCTGGCGTGAAATCGCATCGTCCAGCGTGCTCTGACGTTCGGCGCACAAGCCCCTCCATCAGTTAAGGCGACGCCACCCCGACCAGCGATAGGCGTCATCGACGTCGGGTGTCAGGCAAAGTGTTGAAAAGATCAACGAATAGGAGCGTGCGTGCACGGCCTCCATGAAGGAGTTCTCTCCTCTCCATTCGCGCGAAATAGCGCAAGTTCGTCAATCAGCGACCGGCAAGCGGATTGTCACCTCGAGCCCTCCATATTGGGACCGTTCGAAAGCAATGGTTCCATTGTTCAGCGATACGATCTCGCAGGCAATCGCCAGGCCAAGGCCGGTACCTGGGTTTGTCTCGTCGAAGCGTCCGCCACGCCTGCCGATCGTGCGAAGATCCGCCGATTGAATGCCCGGCCCGTCGTCGGATATCCGCAGTTCGACAACCGCCGCGTCCTTCTTGGCCTCTACGCTAACCCGTGAGTTTGCCCACTGTGCAGCGTTCTCCAGGATCACGCCGACAAGCTCGATCAGATCATTCGCATCAATATCGACATGCAGACCATCGATGACGTCGACCACCCAGTCGAGGTGCTCGCTGGTACGCGTTTTTTTTAGGACTGCGATCGCGCGTGGAACGACGTTGCTCAGCGAGGCGCTGAGAGCGTGCATCCGGACGCGCTGACGCAGCCGAACGAGACGCAACTGATAATCTATGCGGCCGCGCATCTCGTTCGTCAGGTCAATGATCGTAGCAGCGCTATGCTTGTCACCGCTTTCTTCGAGTTCGTAAGCAATTGTGCCAAGCACAGCGAGCGGCGTTTTCAGGCCATGCGCAAGATCTGAAGCACGCGAGCGCGCAAAATCCATCGATTTCTGCTGCAGTGACAGCAACGCGTTCACTTCGCTGACAACAGGTACCACCTCCAGCGGATAGGTGGTATCGATTGAGGACGCGGCGCCCTTACGAATGCCCTCAATATCCTGGCGCAATTTCCTGAATGGCGACAGTCCGAATTGCACCTGCAGAATTGCAGCAAACACCAGGACGCTGCCGAGGATTAGGAGGGCCACGGCCAATTCACGCCCAAAGCTTTTGATCGCCTCATCAAGGATCGATCGGTCCTGAGCTACGATGACCTGGAAACGTCGCTCGCTTTTTGCTTTCGCAAAGCGTGCCGTCAAGGAAAAGGCAAGCAATGATTGTCCCGCGGGGCCATGAACGTTGGAGAGCTGTCCGGCTTCGCTTGGCGTATCCAGCTTGAGGACATGGTCCCAAAGCGAGCGGGAGCGGATCATCTGCTGCGAGCCCAGATCCGTGATCTGCCAGTAGAGGCCGCTGATGGGAGTATCGTAGCGTGGATCAGGCAAGGAGCCGATAAGCACCGGCGCAGCATCGCGCGCATCTGCATTGATCAAAGCGACGAGACGCGACATCGTTGCCGAGAGGTCAGCAGAAGCGCTGCGTTCGACACTCTTCGTGAATAAGTAGCCGATTGTGACGCCAGTCAGGACCAGCGCTATGGCGATCCAGATGCCGGATCCCAATATCAACCGAATCCTTAAGGACCTAATTCTCAACGATCAGCCCCACCGAGAATGTACCCAAAGCCGCGTCGCGTCGCGATGATATCGGCGCCCAAGCGTTTCCTTAGGCGGCCGATGAGCACTTCGACCGCATTCGACCCGCCTTCGAAGTTCTCGGTATAAAGATGTTCGGCTATCTCAAGCTGCGAGACGACGCGGCCGCCCTGATGCGCCATAAAAGCAAGCAGCCGGTATTCCTGTGGTGTAAGTGAGATCGGTACGCCCGCGCGTGACACTTGTCTCATTCGCGTGTCGAGAACAAGCTCGCCGATCTCAATCTGCGATGACGCAAAGCCGCCCGCTCTGCGGACTATCGCGCGGAGACGCGCTACGACTTCTTCCATACGGAAAGGTTTGACCACGTAGTCGTCGGCACCCGACTCAATTCCCTCCACTCGCTCGTTCCACTGCCCACGCGCGGTGAGAATCAACACGGGAACGTTACGCCCCGCTCGACGCCAGCGTTTGAGGATCGTCAAACCATCCAGGGTCGGAAGACCGAGATCGAGGACCACCGCATCGAATGCTTCAGTGTCTCCACGAAACCAGGCATCTTCTCCGTCCCTGGCATATTCAGCGGCGAAGCCGGCACTCGACAGGGCCGTACCAAGCGAGTCGGCGATGCGGCGATCATCTTCAGCTACAAGGATCCGCATATTATCTTACCTTTATCAATTCACCCGTACGGGCATTAAAAATGTAGCGGCGAACTTCGCTGTTGGTTTCGAGCACCTTCAACTCATACCGGAGAAGGCCTTTGACGGGATGCAGGCGCGTATCGATGATCTGTCCTGTGGTCAAATGCCGGGCGATTGCGATGATGTCGTCCAGCGGAAGAGCTTGATTGCTTTGAACCGCTTCGAGGGCGCCGTTTGGTCCATTAAACCTATCGTGGCCTCCGTTGCGCTGAGATTCGTCGGAGTCAGACTGCCCGTCGCCTTTAGAATCTCCAGGATCGCCTCCACCATCATCGTCGTCATCGCCGGAATTCGAACTCGAATCTGTCCCGTCGCTTCCCTGGTCCGAAGAGCCTTCCGATTCGCCCGCATCGGCGATCTCGATATAGCGACCGTCGCCAGCGGCTTCCTGCGCGCGCACCACGGCTGGAAAGTGCAACGCAACGGCAATTATTGCCAACCGTGCGAATACTCTCAGGAGCCGAAAACACACACACCTTCTCCTCAAATCGTCAGGACCGTTCCGCGGAGCAGCTTAGACGAGCAAAGCTGACATTTCGCTGACAACGCTCTCACGGGTTTTTCAGGCACTATCGATTATACCTGCGAACACAGAGGCAAACAAACCGACTACAAAGCGAGTGATTAGACCATGCAGCCGCAGCAACCTTGTAGCGATCGCTCGAAGGCGGGCCTCTTCGACATGTCAACCGCGATAACAGCTGAGGGAATGCGATATGCAAACGCTATTTCGCTTTATTCCAATCATGACCTGTGTGGCCGCGTTAATTGCCATGGTTCTGTCGCTGTCGATCATCCGGCCACCGCACATACGCCGGCCATTTGGTATTTTCGGGCACCATCGAACGTCCCAGGTGCCATCGTACCAAAGCTCCGGAGGCGGATCCTCAATGAATGCAAACACGGCGGTCTCGCGCCAACAGCACGCCCCTGGCGGCGGTCCGCGAGATCGCGGCGATCGAAATACTCCAAACTAGGCCATTTCGACGCCGGACAAGAAACTAAAGGAATACAATATGCAAACGCTGTTTCGCTTTGTGCCGGGCATCATCTATATGGCCTCGCTATTGGCCATCGTTTTGTCGATGCTGGTCGTTCGAACACCATACGCGAACGCGCGATTTAACCCACATTGCCAGCACGAAACCTACTCTGACTGCGAACTCGTGCGCGCAGATTGAGATGTAGGCGCGGAAGGCCCTTTCAATCGCAATCATTGTTGGTCGAAGGTGCTGAAGATGCAACGCTTCGTTTCGCTCACCCGAATGGTCATGCGGGGTTGATGGCTGTCGCCTGTCGCCTCCTATCTTCGGCTTCAGATCGAAAGGGAGCCTTTCCCGCGCTTTCGATCTCTCTCACGAAAATCCGCTTTGAAACGATGAATACCACTCGTCGCTCGATCACGGGCGTGAAATCCAAGCACGCGTTCGGAGGCGCTGACATGAATTCCAACTTGTTCCTAAACTCGATTTTGAGAAGAATAGTATCAGGCAGCTTGATACTCGCGATTTCCGGTTACGCGGCAGGTTCGATACCGATTGCCGCGATGATCTATGTGGCTCAGGCGGCATTCGCGTCTCCCGCCGGTGCAGCGCCCAACGCCAAACGAAACGCTCGGGGACTACTATCCGACATGCGTGCCTCTCTCGGTATGATTGCCAAAAGCTACAAGGAAGCTTCCGGCCCAAGACACCGAAGCACTGCCAGTGTTCTCGAAGCTGTTGCCCTCGCGACACGCGCAACAGAGCGCTTGGAGGCTGCACTGGCGACTCCAAACAGCAGGGCGATCGCTGACGCGACCGGCAACCTGTCAAAGGCGATCGGTGAACTGCAAACGCGATATGCCTTGACGGTGTCGCAAAACAGCCAAGCTGCGCAAGGCATGCGCTACCTAAACGCGGCATGGAAGAGCTACTGTTCCGGATATATTCTCTCAAAGCCGGCGAATGAAACCAGAGCGGTGAGCAAGGCTGAAATTCGAGCTCTGCGAGAAAGGGTTAATCTTCTCGAAAAACGCGTAGCCTCTCTGGAAGACCAGGTTGCCAACAACGCGACCCTTCGGCGGGAGGTAGTGCGGCTGAGGCACGACCTTTCCTATTACAACGACCGACCCGACGATTACTGGACTTATCAAAGCATGCTGCTCACGCTCACGGTAGTGTCAGGATCCTTCGATGCATTCTCCTATACCGCGCGAACCTATTACCCAACCTATTATGTCTATTTCGAGCCGATTGTTCCGGAATTCGAAGTCTGGCATTCGTATTGGGATGGATACTACGATGGTTATTATGCCGACAGAAATTCTCTGTGGTATGACGAACCAACGATAATCGACGATCCTCTAGTTGAAATAAACCAGATTGAAGTCAACCAGGATATTACTTACCAGACAATTTATAATATAACGAACGAGACCCGCGTCGAATACGAAGCATTACCCCGAGAGAGCTTAGCTGAAATCGATATTCCTGCTACGCCAGATAATGCTGTCTTTACTGTGCAGGAGCTACAACAGCCAGAGCATGGCAGTTCCGCTGCAGAAATGAGAGAGACCGCTCCAGTTAATGCTAATCTGAACGATGATATATCCAAGCCGCATGAGGCAATTGAGCCGCGGAACGATAAGGCGTCAGACGTGCATATACTGGAGGGGGATGCGAAGCTTCCAGATAGTGCGGAAGGACGGCGTGATAGTACAGAGGTTGAAGTCGTTCCCGGAGATGAACTAGATAATGTCCATACCAGATCCAAAGATGAGCCTCAGAAACGGGACATCTCGTCAGAAGAGAAAGATAATGATCTTGATCAGGTTGGAAAAGACGACGGGAATCCTCAACAGCAGATAGACCAATCGGTCGATACGAAAGGACCCGCAAATGTGGACACGCATCAAGAGCGTGGGAAACGTCCAAATAGTGCAGATGAGAACGTCAATCCTGCCAATGATCAGGATAACGGGGTTGCCCAATCCGAAGATGGGCCTCAGAAACGGGATGTCTCGTCCGAAGAGAAAGATGACGATCACGATCACGATCAGGTTGGAAAAGATGACGGGAATCCTCAACAGCAGATAGACCAACCAGTCGATGCGAATCGGCCCGTAAACGTGGATATGCATCGTGAACACATGAAACTTCCGAATGGCGCAGATGAGGACGCCATTTCTGTCAATGATCGGGATAACGGGGCGGCCCAATCCGTAGATGTGCCTCAGAAACGGGACGTCTCATCCGAAGAAAATGACGACGGCTCTGATCAGGCGGGAAAATCCGGGCGGGCTCCTGGCGGCAGATAGGATTCAAAGACTCATCCGAAACTGCGCAGGTGCGTCTCGATCAACGCCGCCTAAGTCGGTACCCCAGCATTGATAGAGACGTGGTCGACCTCGGAGCCGCGCTCTCAAAACGTCGAAATTCGACAATGAGCCGCTGGGCGAGACCGAGCGTCAGAATCCCGGTGCCGCAATAATGCCGCTGTTTCTCAACGTGTTCGCAACACTAGTTCGACAGAGCCTACATCGTTCGCAGCTATCACTATGGCGTCGCTGCATTGGAGCAATGCAACGAAGGAACAGGCTGATCGGTTTCGGCCTAGTGCGCAACGAACCGTGAAACAAACCAAGGAACCACAGCACATGAAAAAGATCACGCTCGCCGTTTCCGCAATCATCTGCGCTCTCGCGTCGGTTTCGGCACATGCCGGCTCCACCACTTCGAGCCCCGGAAACACGAAGGAAAATGTCAAGACCTTGAACGGTCAGAGTTCGAAATCAGAACCTCAGAAGGATGCGCCGCTCTTGAAAAAGCAGAATCCGGCCGCCAAGGGTAAGACAAAATAGCCAAACGGATTTTATTCACACGCCAATCCCGTTGCGCCTGGAAGAAAGGCGCAACATCCCAATGGGAGATGCTCGCAGGACCATCTCGTTGAGCGCGGCGTGCCTTACAGTGTTAGACGCCCATCCCGTATTTGCATCAAGCGTCAGCCTACTCTCCACGCAATCTGGATATCACGGTGATCTGACACTTCTCCAGAAGCATAATCCAGACGTTGAAAGGGAAGATCTTGGAACAAGACAACACCGTCCCAGCGAGCAAGCGGGCGATTACTGCACGGCGAGCGCGTCATTCTGATTGCGGAGAATCCCTGCTCAGTTTCTCCTCACAATTCGGGCGTCAAGACAGCCTATCCACAACGGGGCTCCTCATTCACCTGCTGCGTGTCAAACAGCGGCGGCAGCATGCTGAAAATCTGCTGAAACTTCTTCCGTTTTCCACATCGATTTTGCCCGCGGTCGATGGTCGTCTGCTCTCGAAGCGGGAGTGTCAAGCGTTCTATCAACGCCAGTTGCATCAGCCTTTCTATCCCTTCGAGCTTACCAGTGCCGAGATCGGTTGCTTCCTTTCGCACCGGAAAGCGTGGCAGGCAATTGTCGATCAGAATATCGATATCGCCTTCGTCATTGAGGATGATATCGAGCTTGATGACGATTTTTACAGGGGCCTTGCACTGGCGCTCGCTCATATGGGGCCCGACGATCTTATACGGTTCCCGATGCGTAGGGGGCGTGAAAATGGTCGCCAGATCGTCAAAGCCGGCAAGATCGCCTTGATCGAACCCAACTGCCCGGGACTTGGAATGGGAGCGCAACTGATCACCCGTGGCGCGGCGATCAAGTTGCTCAAGGCGACCGAACAAGTGGATCGTCCCGTCGATGTGTTCCTGCAGATGTTTTGGTTGACGGGCGTCATACCGAAGTCGGTCACGCCCTCCGGCGTTCACGAGATTTCTGGCAGCCTGGGTGGGAGCACGCTTAGACAACGCAAGCCGGTCCTGCAGAAATGCATCCACGAGATCCTGCGTCCGCTTTATCGCCGCAGGATCAAACGGCTCGCCCGATTGGCTGGTAGACGCCGTATTCCGTCCTCTGATGTTGGGGCGAGATAGCATGTCGATATCGATTTTAAGATATAGTCAGATCGCTGATCCCGCTGAGCAGGGTATCTATCTGCGCTATCGGACCGTGTATCCCAGCATTTTTCGCATCCAGATGCGACGACTGAAGAGACTGGGATTTATCGGATTGTCCCTGCGAGATCTGATACCGTATTTGCGTGGAGAAAAGTCGGGCAAGGTCTTTGGCATCACTTTTGACGGCGGCTTTCGGAGCGTTCACACTTATGCTTTGCCGACTCTTCAAGAATTGCAGTTTACAGCGACAAGTTACTTTGTCGCGAACCAGGTTGGCGGATTCAACATCTGGGATTCACCGGTCGGCGCTCCGTACGCGCGATGCATGTCGAAGGCAGAGGTACGCGAGTGGGCTCAAATGGGCCAGGAAGTCGGTGCCCACAGTCTTGATCATATCCAGCTGACGGAAGTCTCTGTCACCAAGGCAAGACACCAGATCAATTTCGCCCGTTATAAGCTCGAGGATATGTTGGGAACTTCGGTCGACAGCTTCTCCTATCCGTATGGAGCTGTGTCTGAATACGTCAGAAGTCTCGTTGAGCAGGCCAATTATGTCAGCGCGACCACGACCTTCAGCGGAAGGATCTTACCCGAGGATGACATGCTGTGGCTACCACGACAGACGGTTCGCCAAGTGGATAGCTGGCTTACCGTGATGAGCAAATGCGCGCTCAGCGAGATCCTATGAAATTATTTCCGCTTCATGCAGCAGGTGGCAGCCAGAGAACGGTTTGCGTGGGGACCGTCACGCGTGCAAGGCCACAAATGCTATCAAATCTTCTGAAATCCTATAGCAGGCTGAACGTGCCTGAGGGAATTCGTCTCCATTTCATCATCATTGAGAACAATGAAACGGCTTCGTTGGATCAAGCCGTCGAGAGTTTTCGAGAGCAGGTACCGGGGTCGACCGTTCAATACGAGCTGGAGACGCGGCTCGGGATCGCCTTTGCTCGCAATCAGGCCCTTGAGGCCGCCCTTGCGGCGGGTGGCGATATACTGACCTTCGCGGACGACGACGAAACCGTCGAGGAAGATTGGCTCGCGCAACTGCTTGCTGCGCGGGACGCTCAGGATTGCGATATCGTCGCATCGCCTGTCAGGCTCGCGCCGCCGCCGGCAAGTGCCTCGTCATGGAATAGGATGATTTGGTCCGGAATGAACAGAATAAATCGCAATAGCGAGGCGAAATCCATTCGTCTCTTAGAAATGGGGAAAGCCAAGCACATCAAGCTGGCAACCGGTAGCTGGATGGGAAAGCTGGAATTCTTTCGCCGTACCGGCCTTCGTTTCGACAATACGCTCGGCTTGGCAGGTGGCGAGGATTGGCAATTGTGGACCGATGCACTGAAGCTCGGCGCCCATACGACATGGACACCACATGCAATTTGCCACGAGACGGTTCCCGTCGAGCGTTTGACACTCCGGTACCAGTACAGGCGCTCTCGAGATCACAGCAGCATCTTGATCGAAAGGCGAAACAGCAGGGACTCAAAAACAGGTTCGCTGCAGACGTTCGCTTCGATTTTGGGCCGAGTGTGGACGCTAAGCTATTGCATTTTGGCGGCGCCTTTGACCGGTGGCAGGACATTGGTGCGCGGGGCATCGTGCTTGGGCAGCATTGTCGGGCTGCTGCGGGGTCGTCTCGGGTACACATCGCCACATTATCAGACGACCGATGGTTTCTAGCTGCCAAAATTGCAAATCAGGAGCCAAGAGCCACCTTTACCAATTTGTCACCGAGCCGTCGTAGCGTGTCCAATGCGGCGCCTCCCAGAATTTGAAACTCTGCTTCCTGGCCAATTCCTCGTTCACCTCGATGCCTAGGGTTCTGTTGCAAAATTTGAGGTAGTCGCGTCGACCGATTGCCACGGCTGCTCAGAACGCGGCAGCCAGGCTCTCAACCTGATTAGAGATTGACGGGTTGGCAGCGTAAGCGTCCTGCAGTTGGCGCTT
>NZ_JACIAR010000020.1:0-28147 GCF_014194925.1 Rhizobium sp. BK491 | reverse complement strand
AGATACCAGCACACGCACAGCAAGATCACCGACTGCTCGAAATGCCGACCTTTGAACATTGCCAATCTCCGCGACTTCCGGAGATCAATGCCATGCCACCAGTAACCAGGAAGTTTGCAACAGAACCGTGGCGACCCGAAGACTACGCCTGAAGGCGTTTCAGGCAGGGGGGTGCCGAAGCGGGTTCGCCCCTGCGGAGCGCAACGGCATACTCTATGGTGCTGAGTAGATCGGTCGCGAAGACGGGCTTAACCAGAGCCCCGATAGCGTGAGGATCGGCGGCGACGATTTCCGGATTGGCGGTTGCGAATATGACAGTGACACCATGCGCTTGGCTTAGGTACCCGGCCAAAGAGGGACCCGTCTGACCATCACTGAGATGAACATCGACGAGGGCGATATCGGCGCCAATTCCCAACTCGATAGCATCGTCGCTATTGCCGACTGGCCCTGCAACGTCATAGCCGGCTGAGCGCAGTACAGATTCCACATCAAGGGCAATCAGAACTTCATCTTCAACAACCAGGATTCGCATGAATGCCTCGTCAAAATCCTTGTGCGATTTGTCGGATCGCTGGCCCGGCCGGAGGGTAAATAGCGCCCCATCGGCAGCTGTCCACCTTCGTCAGGAAGTCCGGCAAGCGGCGGCGCATTTCGGTCATTCCAACATCACGCCAATAGAAATGTTCCCAAAGCCACCCAGCGCGATTGAACTTTCCGGGCGAATAGTCGCCACTTGAGCGGGAGACTCTGCTGATGCCGCTAGAGACATCATTAACTTTGAAACTTCTCGGCTTGGCATCCATTATACAGGACATAGGTTAAATGCGGTTACTCGGATCGATCCGGGCAGCTGAGAGGCAGTCTATCGCGCCTCCAAGAGACGACACGACGAATTGATTCTCGCAATCTGTGACAGCGTAAGAGACAGGAGAAACAAGTGTCACACGCACGCAACGATGCCCATTCGGCGGCCCTCCCCCTATCGGCTGACGCCTGGCTTGCTGCAATCGTCGAAAGTTCAGAAGATGCCATTATCAGCAAATCCGTCAACGGCATCATCACGAGCTGGAACAAAAGCGCAGAGCGACTCTTCGGTTTCTCAGCTGCCGAAGCAATCGGACAGCCCATCACCATTATCGTGCCGCCCAATCTTTTGGATGAGGAGGCAACCATAATCGCCTCCATTCGGGCAGGCCGGCGGATTGAGCATTATGAGACGGTGAGGTGTCGCAAAGATGGGACGCTGGTCGATATTTCGCTGACGGTTTCCCCTGTGACGGACAAGGATGGCGAGATCGTCGGCGCTTCCAAGATCGTACGCGACATTTCCGAGCGGAAGCGGTTGATCGAGAGGCAAGATCTCCTGCTGCAAGAGATGAGCCACCGAGTGAAGAACCTGTTTGCCGTCATGAATTCGCTTGTCTCGGTGAGCGAACGAACAACCACGAGCGCCCGCGGCCTTGCCGACGACTTGCGCGCGCGCATCCGGGCCCTTTCTGCCGCACACAATCTCGTTTTGGGTCACACCGGCGGAAACTCCCAATCCAGCGGCTCCGCGAGCCTTTTTGCCCTCATTCAAGCGATTTTTGCAGCGCACCAGGATCAGAAGGGTGAGCGCATCGCCGTCCAAGGCAATGACATTGCGGTCGGCGCTGTTGCGCTTACATCGATCGCGTTGCTCCTTCATGAGCTAGTCACCAATTCGATCAAATATGGCGCGCTGTCGGCATCCGGTGGCCATATCGACGTCGAAGTTCGAGACCAGGATGGAGTTGAGTTGCATTGGGCCGAGGTCGGTGGGCCCTCAATTGACGCGCCAAGCGGGGCGGCTGGTTTCGGCTCTCGATTGGAGCAACTCGCACTGGACGCTCTTAAGGGCTCGATCACCCGAGATTGGAGATCGGACGGCTTGCGCATCAGTCTGAGGATCCCGCTACAGTCGCTTGGTGGATAATCCCTCCAGCAGACCCGAAATATGCCAGCGAACAAGGCATGCGATTGTGGAGTTAAACCATTTAGGAGTTAAACCATTTAACTGTACCATCTGGCGACCAGTGGAGGCATCGCGCTTCAAATTTTCCGGCTCAATCAGCTTCTGCACCTAACGCCGCGCAAGCTGATCAGGGATTTCAACGAGGATACGCACCCCATCAGGACGCCAATCTCGATGGATCGATCCCCTCAATGAGGCGATTGTCATGCGTTCAAGCTCAGATCCGAAGCCAGCGGATCCCTCGGGGACCCGTGCGGGAGGTCCATCGAATTCGGTCCACGTCAGCGCGAGTCCGTTAATACGAGAGACCTCAATTTCGACCCGACCGCCGTTTACCGAAAGAGAGCCATATTTTATCGCGTTCGTTGCGAATTCGTGCAAAAGCAGAGCTAGCGACGTCAGCACGGCATTGTTCACGCTAACGTCCTCTCCGCTAACGACGATGCGGGCGCCATTCTTGTCCTGGTGAGCCGACAAGATTGCGTCAATGAGACCAAAAAGGCTTGTTGAAGCATGCCCATCGGAGCCGCCTTCTGATTCCTTTAGGACAAAATTTTGAGCGGCGGCCAATGCTGCCACCCGCGCGCGTAGGTCGTTGGCGAAAGATGAACCGGGCGCTTCCGCGGACCTTTCGCTGACGGAAATCAATGCGCTGACGATGGCGAACAGATTTTTGATGCGATGGTGCATTTCCCGCAGCATCAGCCGCTGTCGCTCCACCATCCGCTTTCGCTCGGAGATGTCGCGAGCGATCTTCGACGCGCCGACAATTTCGCCATTCTTATCCCGGACTGGTGAGATCGTCAGCGAAATATCGAGGAGCGTTCCATCCTTATGCTGCCTTATCGTCTCGAAATGTTCGATCCTCCTGCCATTGCGAATGTGATTGATAATTGTATCTTCTTCATGCAGGCGGTCGTCTGGAATAATGATACTGATGTGGCGCCCTACCGCCTCGGCGGCGGAAAATCCGAAAAGTCGCTCGGCGCTTCTGTTCCAGCTGGTGATAATTCCATTGACGGTCTTACTGACGATCGCATCATCGGAATTTTCAACGATGGCGGCGAGCCACGCTTCGGCAGAAAGACCCAAGATACCGAAGTGTCCCCCCAGCGGGTTGTTCATCACCGAATCCGAGGACGCCTTCCTCCGTTCGTACGCGGTGAAGGGCGAACCTGTAGGCTCATTTGCATCTTGCGTCATATTCACGCTCCTCCATCGCCAGCAGCCTTGTCTCGAAAGCTGCTTGCCGAGCGCCGACCAGCTTGGATGGGAAGCAGGTTGGGGTTTAAACACCGGACAGCGCATAGCCATGAGGCTATGAGGGAGACATGAGGATTGCCAATCCTTCCTCCAGCTGGACCACGAGCATTGCTCTATTGTATAAAAATGTGTCGCAATACGATTTTTTCAAGCACAAGCGTCTAGCCGCACCGTGGAGCACCTCGTCAATTCGCGCATCGGCCTCCTTTAAGGCAAGGAAGAAGCTCGATAATCTTCACGTCGAAAGGGTCGAATTGACAAAGATTGCGAGCACCTAGTGCTATAGAGTGCGGAAGGTGGAAGGCGGCGGCTCAAAGCATGGCGCATTCGCTCGAACCAATACAAATGAAACGCGTTGTCCCCTGAGAAACAATGAGGAGACAACGCAATGGAGGCATGTTGACGCTCCCTTCGACAACGTCATGCGGCAGATATGGGTGCGTTTAGCGCAGCGCGACAGGTCTGCCTTGCTCGATCGCGACGCAAAGGCCATGGTGAACCGCGCATTGCGTCTATCTGGTTCCGCGACGTTGGAGCGCTGATACGTAGCCCAATAGCTCGCCCAGGCCGTGCGTGCTCTTTCACAATATTTCGCGCTGTGGGGAACTTTCAGTCTCGCCAGCGATTTTGCTGGGCTACGCGAGGAGATGACGCAATATGGAAACGCAACGGCCTTTGGAGCGGCGCCGACTGGTAAGGGGCAACCCCTATTCGCTGGAGGATTTCCAAAAGAAATATGGTCTCGATGATGCCATGGCCGAAAACCTTTTCCTTCGTTTCGGCCCATCATCGATCGAGCTCGATTTGCTCATGGCTGCGAAACGTCGGTCTCCGTCATTTAGCGAATTGACGAATGACTTTCCGATAAAAACCAGGAGGAACTTCCGTGGCCAATCACGAAGACAAAAACTCGGATAAGCGTCGTGAGCGTGCCTACAAAATCTGGGAGGAAGAGGGTCGACCGGAGGGACGGCACCTTGATCATTGGCAACGCGCCGAAGAACAGCATGAGCGAACCGAGCGGGAGATCGACAAGTCAGAGGACCTGAAAAGCAATGGTTCGGGACCGCATGACCGTAAAGAGAAGAAAACTACTCGTGCCAAAGGCCCGCGACCCATTCGTGAATAACCTGTTTCCAGGGTCGTCGGCCCGCAGAGACTACAAACCGGGCTCCATCCGACGACGGAGCAGCGGCCCGAAATCTCGTGAATTCTCTTGCAGGGCGCAGCCAGTAGGTGGTTCCCTGATGGAGACAAGTCTATATCGCAACAATCATTTCCGCCCGTACTGGCCCTTGCGAGACCGATGCCCGCACTCGAATGGTCCCCCTACTCACGCAAATCGACGACGCTAAAGTTCCGGCGGGACATACGAGCGCCAAAGGGACGATCACACCTCTATTCAACTGTCATCAGGAACTTTCTCAAAGGCGCGCGGTTCTATAACCGGAAGGGTTCCCCGCCTTCCTTTCGGTTCTCCTGCCGAAGAGCCGATAGCTGCCGACGAGCAGCTATCGGCGTTCGTGCGCAGCCGAGATGCGGATTGCGACAGTCGATTGGAAATCCTGTGCATTTCCAAGAACCTCCCTGCTCGACATAGCTTGCGCGCCGCTCATCCGCATTGACTGCATGGGCCTGAAGGATCGATTGAGCTCACGCTACGCGATCATCGTCCACGCGGGCGGCGACCAGGACCCGCCGCAGCGAATTCCCTCGCCATATAAATCGCCTCCTCCTCCGGCACACCTTCGTCGATCATCGCGCCGACGAGGCCTGAGCAAACGATGCCGTTGCGAAAACCGCAGCACCGAATGTGATGGCCGCAAGCTTTTTCATCATCAAGCTCTTCGTTGCTGTCTATGGGCCGACCATGCCAAGGGCCGCATGTTCCCGGAATTTCGCTAGAGTATGAATTTGGAGGACATATAAGGACGGCAATCCCTTTATCGACATATCCCTGCCATGGCCGAGATAATCCACCAGGCATCAGCCTGCGCCGGGAACCGAAATCACTCCTTGAGGTTATATTCATAGGAAAGGAGACGCTGCCATGATCCGCAAACTGAAGTCAGGCGAATATCGCCTTTACTCGCGCAAGCTCGATCCCAAGACGCACAGGCGTAAAAACCTTGGGACTTTCAAGACCCGTGAGGCGGCAGAAAAGCACGAGCGCGAAGTGCAATATTTCAAGCACCATTAGAAACAAGAACG
This sequence comes from Rhizobium sp. BK491, assembly GCF_014194925.1. Taxonomy (NCBI): domain Bacteria; kingdom Pseudomonadati; phylum Pseudomonadota; class Alphaproteobacteria; order Hyphomicrobiales; family Rhizobiaceae; genus Rhizobium; species Rhizobium sp. BK491. Next base: position 22,677 of record NZ_JACIAR010000020.1, on the reverse strand, counting down.
CTGGGCCGCGCATCGCACCGAGTGTCCGGGCTGACTGCCGCTGTGCTGGAAATGGAGGCCTGGGATGAGGAGGCATGCGCCTTTTCCTTCTCAGGTCCTTTCGCTGATCGTTTGCCCTCGCCAACCCTCATCCGACCCTCAGGTTCCCTGCACGACGAAGAGTCCTCACGCCAATGGAACCTGCGAGGCTCCAGGTGGTTCTGACCCTTCGACGTTCCAAGGATTTCGGATCGCCGAATTCAACAGAGGAAGCAATGCGTCACGCCAAAGGTCGGCAGAGTGGCCCTGCCTAAGCTGCCGTCAACGGCTGGGGCAGTCTTGGCAGGCATCGATCACGACAGGCAACATGGAGGCGATGCCATGCATCACAAGAAAATCGATCTTCAAAACGGGCAGAAGACCTATGTCGTCGTTCTCGACGCGAATGAGGAAGCATTCGCGACGCTTGCCGCATTCGCAACCGAACAGGGGTTGACCGCAGCTTCAATCACCGCAATCGGCGCCTTTGAACATGCGACCGTCGGCTGGTTCGATTTCACCGACTGCAGCTATCGCAAGATTCTCGTTGCCGAACAGTGCGAGGTGCTGAGCCTGATCGGTGATATTGCGACGGGCGACGATGGCAAGGCGAGCCTCCATCTTCATGCCGTCTTGGGTCTCAGGGATGGCTCGACGCGCGGCGGTCATTTCCTTGAAGGTGTCGTGCATCCGACCTTGGAAGCGACCATCATCGAAACGCCGGTAGCGCTGCATCGTCGCCATCGGAAGGATTTCGGCATCGTACTGATCGAGCTTTGAGATCGACGGATACCAATCTCAAATCAAGCGGAACATTGCCGATCGAAAGAGGTTCGGTCTGCATTTCCGACGGCAGAAGGAGGACATCATGGCGACAGACACACCCTTCGAAACTTCCCGCGGCGAAGGCGGCGAGACACACCAGCACATCCCCGAGAGTGGCCCCCATGGGGGCGCCGATCATCTGACGACCAACCAGGGCATTCGGGTTTCCGACAATCAGAACAGCCTCAAATCCGGTGTCCGAGGCCCGACCCTGCTAGAGGACTTTGTCCTGCGTGAAAAGATCTTCCATTTCGACCACGAGCGTATTCCCGAAAGGATCGTGCATGCCCGCGGATCGGCTGCGCACGGCTTCTTTGAGCTTTATGAGCCGCTTTCGGACATCACGAGCGCCGATCTTTTTCAGCGCAAAGGCGAGAAAACGCCGGTTTTCGTCCGCTTCTCAACCGTCGCCGGCGGCGCCGGCTCGGTGGACACACCGCGCGATGTTCGCGGCTTCGCGGTAAAGTTCTATACCAAGCAAGGCAATTGGGACCTAGTCGGCAACAACATCCCTGTGTTCTTCATCCAGGACGCGATGAAGTTTCCAGACCTCGTTCATGCCGTTAAAATGGAAGCTGACCGGGGCTATCCGCAGGCCGCCACCGCCCATGACACCTTCTGGGACTGGGCATCGCTGATGCCGGAATCCACACATATGCTGATGTGGGCAATGTCGGATCGCGCCATTCCCCGATCCTTCCGCATGATGCAAGGGTTCGGCGTTCACACCTTCCGCCTCGTCAACGATGCGGGCAAATCGACATTCGTGAAGTTTCACTGGAGACCGAAGCTTGGCGTGCAATCGCTGGTCTGGGATGAGGCATTGAAACTGCAGGCGGCCGATAACGACTATCATCGCCGCGATCTCTTCGAAGCGATCGCCGCCGGGCACTTTCCGGAATGGGAGTTCGGATTGCAGCTGTTCGACGAGGCCCTTGCAGAGAGCCTTCCCTACGACATCCTCGACCCCACCAAGATCATCCCGGAAGAAGTCCTGCCGCTGAAGATCGTCGGACGCCTCGTCCTCGATCGCACCCCGGACAATTTCTTTGCCGAAACCGAACAGGTGGCGTTCTGCCCGGCCAACATCGTACCGGGTGTCGATTTCACCAACGATCCCCTGCTCCAAGGTCGTCTCTTCAGCTATCTCGACACGCAGAAATCCCGTCTCGGGACGACCAATTTCCATCGATTGCCAATCAACGCGCCGAAATGTCCCGTCATGAATTTCCAGCGCGACGGGCAAATGCAAATGGAGATTCCGAAGGGCCGCGCCAATTACGAACCGAACAGTTTGAGTGAGAATAGCGAAGCCGGAGGCCCCCGCGAATGTCCTGTAACCGGCTTCCACACCTATGAGCATGCGTCGGCTCCTGGTGAACAAGGCGACAAGCGGCGTGCGCGTGCCGAACTTTTTGCCGACCACTACAGCCAGGCGCGTCTCTTCTGGAAATCCCAGACGCCGTCAGAACAGGCCCACATTGCTTCCGCCTTCGTCTTCGAGCTATCAAAAGTGCAACTGCCGCATGTGCCTCCGCGCATGGTCGGCAATCTCTTGAACGTCGATGCAGGTCTCGCCAATCGCGTTGCCGCCGGGCTGGGACTTGTCAACCCGGCCAGGAACTCGCCGGCGCGCGAACCGATCGAGCTCGATGCGTCCGCCGCTCTTTCCATTCAGAAAAACATGAAAGAAACGCTGGAAGGACGGCAGATCGGCATATTGATCGCTGGCGGAAGCGACGCCAAGACTATCTCCGATCTCATCGGCGCCCTGAACAACGCCAAGGCGAGGCCCTTTATCGTCGCACCCAAGGTCGGGGAGACGAAGCTTTCCGACGGAAATACGATCCGTGCCGACGGACAGCTCCTTGGTTCACCTTCACAGCTTTTCGACGCGATCGCCGTCATTCTTTCAAACGAGGGAGCAACGTCTTTGATACACGAGGGAGCGGCGGTTCAGTGGGTCATGGATGCATTCGGACACTTGAAAGCCATCGGTCATGACGCAGCCGCCAAGGCGCTGCTCGACAAAGCGGGTATTCAACCCGATGCCGGCGTCGTAGATCTCGGCTCCTTCATAGAGGCCGCTTCCAAGCGATATTGGGATCGCGAGCCCAAAATACGCATGCTCGCCTGAACAGCCGACGACCCATGCCGCCACTCATGGATTGGAATCGTGTCGAAGGCAACTGGAAGCAGTTTAAAGGCAAGGTCAAAGAGCAATGGGGTAAGCTTACCGACGACGATCTTGATCAAATCGCCGGAAAGCGGGATCAGCTCGAAGGTAAAATCCAGGAGCGGTACGGACTTGCGACGGACCGCGCCAAATCTGATGTCGACGATTGGTATGGCCACCAGACTTGGTAAGGATGTCGGAGGACCGGCTTGGCATAAGTCGCGGCCATCTAACTATGCGAACGGATCTGCCCCAACCAGCTGTTCGCATTCGAGGTTGATTGCTTAGCCTCACAGCCCTGCCTCGGAACCCCGAGGCAGCTCTATTTGCCGATAGACAACGGCCCATTCACTTCACTACATCGGCTCTTTCTCGGGGACGGACGAGGCCATCACCGCGAAGGCCTTGCTCAGGCGACAATTCGTTCTCATCGAACGCGTGCCGGCGCAAAAGCTTGAAAATCGCTTCGTTTATGTCGCGTCCGGCGAGGAGGCTGGGATCGTCGCACAACACATCGATCGTCCGCCGAGCCACACGTTTTGCGACCATCTCGGACCTGACAAGCTTTCGAGCCCACAGCAATAACGCTTCGCGGAAATTGGGATCATTTGGAATAGATGCGTATTTCCGAAAGGGCATAATGCCGCTTCCTCGGTCTTGCAGGCGGGAGCACGTATAAGCCCTCAGTCGCCACCGCCTACTTATTCGCTTGGCGGCGATACCTCATCTTACGCTTTGAGAAGCCGGAGTCCATCCGTTCCTACGCCAACAAACCGAGCTTTCATGAGCTCTGAGGCCTAAGTCCTTGCTTAGCCGGGACTTTGGTCCGTATCCACGAGCAGCGCTCATGGCATATTAGGCCTAAGGCGCAGGTTAGCGCGCCGCCGCCCTATGTAAATTGGAATGGAAAGACATGAAAAGAATTGTAATCGCAGCATTGGCACTCGCCGCGACCTTGGCTGCATCGCCGGCATTCTCTCAGGTCTACTTTGAATACGGAGTTGGACCGCGCTACGACTATGAGGCTCCGCCACGCTACTATCGCGATCGACCGGCCTACGCAGATGATGGATACTATGACGCTCCGCGCTATAGGTATCATCGCCGGTGCTGGACGGAGAGGCGCTATGGCTACCGCCATCATCATCGGGTCGTCGTGCGTGAAACCGTTTGCGAATAGTCGGTGCGGGAACGTAATTCTCGTTCCACATGTCCATTCCTAGATGCGAATGGCAGTATTCACAAAACTGTCACACAATGATAGATTGAAGCGCGCAGTTTAATGAACTCCAGTTCAAATCCCGCTCGCGCAAATACTGCCACGCAGCCGCCCTGCCTGGCCCCACCCGGCAGGGCAATTTCTTTGAGGTAATCGCAACGTTAGAGCGATCCATTGCTTATCGGAATCGGAGTGGATTCCCAAGTCATCAGAATTGTGATTCATGATGGATGCTGGAATGGAGGCTAGGATCTATGACGCGACCCTATCCTAGCTTCCACATTCCTAAGACCTGGATGTGCATCGTCTTTTCTCCCACGCTTGTTTCAGGCTGGCCGCAAAAGCGAGAGGCTGCGGGCTTCAAGTTTCAAGAGCTTCTTGTCTACCATGCCTCGATCCGGCTCATCTGGATCGGATGTCGACAGTTCCGGCGCCCAGCGTTTGTCACCTGGCAAAGTAAAGTCGACATCTCCATCGCGAGGGTTGAACAGGATCAGAACATCATCCCAGCCCTCTTCGAATGGCTGCTCACGCAATAGGCGCAAACCGATCGCCGTATTCGCTTCATCGTCCCATTGCTCATCCGTCCGCTCACCACCACCCGGATTAAGCCAGGTGACAATCAGACCATCGCGCCAATTTTCTCGTCTGAGAATGGAATGTGCCTGACGCAAGGCGATCAGGCGTTTGACGAAAGTATAAAGCGCTTCGGCGCTGCCATATCGATCGTCCCAATGCAGCCAGCTAAGTTCGTTGTCCTGACAGTAGCCATTGTTGTTGCCCATCTGGCTTCGGCCGGATTCATCACCCGCCAGCAGCATCGGGGTACCATGCGAAAGAAAGAGGGTTGCGAGAAAATTGCGCTTTTGGCGCTCCCGAACGGTATTGATGGCTTCATCGTCCGTCGGACCTTCAGCGCCATAATTGTAGCTACGGTTGTCGTTGTGGCCATCATTGTTATCTTCGCCATTCGCATCATTATGCTTCTCGTTATAGGAGACGAGATCATTGAGCGTGAAGCCATCATGGGCGGCGATGAAATTGACGCTCGCCCATGGGCGGCGGCCGCGAAGATCATAAACATCGCCTGACCCTAAAATGCGGGCGGCAAAATCCCTTGTCATGCCGGGTGTGCCCTTCCAGTAATCCCGTACCGTGTCGCGATATTTGTCATTCCATTCCGCCCAGCCCGGCGGAAATCCCCCCACTTGATAACCGCCGGGGCCGATGTCCCACGGCTCGCCGACAAGCTTGACTTTAGCAAGCACCGGATCCTGGCCGACTGCATCGAAGAAGCCGCTCCGTTGGTCGAACCCCTGGGGTTCACGGCCAAGAATGGTGCCGAGATCGAAACGAAAGCCATCGACATGCATTTCTTCGACCCAGTAACGTAGCGAGTCCGTCACCATTTGCAGCACGCGCGGATGCGACGTGTTGATCGTGTTACCGGTGCCGGTGTCGTTGATATAGTAACGGGGCTGATCCGGCAGGGTCCGGTAATAGGAGAAATTGTCGATGCCTTTGAATGAAAGGGTCGGACCGAGTTCATTGCCCTCCGCGGTGTGATTGTAGACGACATCGAGGATGACCTCGATACCGGCATCGTGAAAGGCACGCACCATGTCGCGAACGCCTTCGAGGCCTTTCGGCCCGTAATAACGCGTCGCCGGCGCGAAGAAGGCAAGGCTGTTGTAGCCCCAATAGTTGCGCAGACCCTTGTCGAGCAGGTGACTGTCATCGGGAAAGAAATGGATGGGAAGGAGCTCGATCGAGGTAATGCCGAGGCTCTTGATGTAATCGACGACTGCTGCGTGCCCAAAGCCGTCAAACGTGCCACGCAACGGCTCCGGAATTGCCGGATGCAGCATCGTCATTCCCTTGACATGCGCCTCATAGAAAATGGTGTCAGGCCATGCGACAGTCGGCCTTTTATCGGGCGCTTCATTTTTCAGGTCGACGACACGGCATTTGGGCATCTGTCCGGCGCTATCGGTCTCGTCGAAGGAAAGATCCTTTTGCTCGTCGTCCAGAACATAGGCGAACTGGGCTTGCGACCATTCTATATTGCCTACAAGCTCGCGCGCGTAGGGATCGACAAGCAATTTGTTCGCATTGAAACGATGGCCTTTTAACGGGTCGAACTGGCCATGCACGCGATAGCCATATAAGGCGCCCGGCTTCAATCCAGGAACATAGCCATGCCAGATCTCATGGGTATATTCCGGCAGAGCGATCCGCTCGATCTCCTGCTTTCCGCTTTCGTCGAAAAGACAGAGCTCCACCTTTTCCGCATAGGCACTGAAAAGTGCAAAATTGACACCCTCTCCATCATAATTTGCTCCCAGGCGCGTGTAATCGCCCGGCTCGATCGCATGCCTACCGCCGCTTTGCGTCATGGAAGCCTCGTGATTGTTGCTGCGCAGCATAAACACCAATCGAAGCGCTTTGTTCCGGCCTTGCGGTTGGAGTACGCATGAACCGATGCCGTGATCGTCACCTATCTCCAACGAAAAGGGCGACGGGATGATCGGCAAACAGCTGCGCTGCGAGAAGGTTGTCGGCTGAGACCGGCCGATCCGTGAGGAGATCATAGAGCGGCCCCTTGAACTCTCGCGGCATCACGACGGCGGTGTCTTGCCAGAAATCCGATGAAGGCATGCGGACCAGACGCGGCACGATGGTAACCGCTATTTCCCGCTCGTGAACGCGCGCGAAGGCCACGAGATTGGACGCTCGTGGCCCGCTGGTTTCCAGGGGCACATATTTGCCCTCAAGAAAAAGAAGGGGGTGCTGATTGCGATAACTCAGCACCTTGCAGAGGATGTGCCGTTTCAAGGACGCGGCATCCGACGCGAGAGAGTGGGCTACTCGCGTGTCGGCCCACAGATGGTCGACCGGTCTTCGATTGTCCGGATCGACCAGGCTGAAATCCAGACTCTCGGTACCCTGATAGATATCGGGAATGCCTGGAGCCGTGAGCTTGATCAGCAACTGCGACAGGCTGTTGCGAAAGCCAAACTCCATGAAAGGGCGCAGGATCCGGTCAAAGTCGCGGATGAACTCCCGATTGTCCTCCGAAAACAAGGCGGCAGCAAAGGCCTGAACCGCACGCTCGTAGGTAGGATTTTCATTCATCCAATCCGTCCGGAGCTTGGCTTCTCGGATCGCTTTCAAGACATAGGCGCAAAACCGCTCCTGCAGCGCGTTCCGATCGGCGACTTCCATCTCCTGCGGCCAGACGCCGGCCAGTGCCTGGTAAAGCATCCATTCGACATTGGGCTCAGGCGCAAGTCCATCTGCGAGGCTGGAGCGGAAAGGAGAACTCATGCTGCGCCACCGCTCGGCACCGGCGATCCACGCATCAGGATCCTGCGTCAGGCTGTAGAGGCGGGCGCGGGCGTCTTCTCCCCGCTTGGTATCATGCGTCGATGTCGCGGAAAGGCCGCGAGGTTGCCGCCGAAATCGATCGGTCATGAATTGATGAAAGCCCGCTACCGAGCCCGGCGGCACATGGGGCTCGCCTCCGACCTCGTTCAACCCGATGAGGCGGTTATACCGATAAAACAGCGTGTCCTCGACCGCCTTTGCCATGATCGGACCGCTGAGCTGCTGGAATCTGGCTCGAAACTCCAGAGCTTGGGCTGCAGAAACCTCCCCTTTCAAAAGACGGCCGAGCGCATTGAGGACATCAATGGCCGGTAATCGGCTTCGTGCGTTCTCGCAGGCACTCTCGATGACCGCCGCGTCGTTAGACGATGCAGCGCCCCGATAGCCGTAGGTACGATAAACCGGGAAGGCAACCAGCAGCTCGCGAAGTGCCAACGATATTTCTCCCGCGTCGAAATCGGGAAAAATCAAACATGCCAGCCTCGTCAGGCGCCTCATCTCGCCGGCAAAATTGCGCTCGACCATCAATAGCTTCGCCTTGCGCAAACCTGCGGCAAAGTCGGCATCTTCCGCGCTGACGGACCTGTAAGCGGCGTCCAGCTTGCGTAATCCCTCCTCGTTCACAAAGAGATCGGCCATGGCGACAATGAACTCGTAGCCGGTCGTTCCTGATACCGGCCAATCCGCCGGCAGCGTTTCGCCACCGGCAAGGATTTTTTCGACTACGATGAAAATGTCCGGGCCGATGGCCTGCCGCAAATGCTCTAGATAGCTCTTCGGATCGGCCAGTCCGTCGATATGGTCGACGCGCAATCCTTGGACCTGTCCGGCGCGAACCAATTCGATGATCAGCCGATGCGTGTCGTTGAAGACGCGTGCGTCCTCCACTCGCATCCCGACCAGACCTGCCACCTCGAAGAAGCGCCGATAGCTCAGGTTTTCGGCGGCGTCTTTCCAATAGAGCAATTGCCAGTGCTGTTCCGCGAGAAGTTCTCTCATCGCGGCCGCATCGTTCGAAAATGCGCGCAACCGCTCCGCATCCGTTCCTATGTCCGCCGTCAGCCGCTCGGCACTTTCGATCGAGAGTGGAAGCAGATCGTCGAAATAGACCAAATAGATGCTCCCATCCGTAGGCTCATAGCGAAGATGAAAGTCCGCCGCGGCCAGACTTTCCTCGAACGAACGCCCCAGAAGCGGCAAAGTGAGCTTGCGGCGCCAGTCGATATCGAAATGGCTGGCATAGGCACTGCCCGGTCCACGCTGCAACACGTCACGCCACCACGGGTTTTCGACGGAGGCGGCCATATGGTTGGGCACGATATCGAGGATCAGGCCCAGCTTCGCATGTTGCAAGGCCGTGCAGAAAGCATCGAAACCCGCGCGGCCGCCAAGCACCGGGTCGATCTCGTTCGCATCCGTGACATCATATCCATGCGTCGATCCCTTCTTGGCTGCAAAGATCGGCGAGGCATAGACATGGCTGATGCCGAGATCCTTCAGATAGGGAACCAACTCCGTTGCCCTGTCGAAGGTGACATCTCCGCGAAATTGCAGGCGATAGGTAGAGGTTAAGACAGTCATAGCTTCCTCGCTGCGTCGGGCCGCCTTAACGAACGGGACTGAAAGAGATCTGTTCCCACCTCAGGAACCGTTCTCAGCAAGATGCGTTGGAATGCAGGAAAATTTCAGCGTCATCGACGGACGGGATGTCATGCAGCACAACTTCGCATTTGGACCGCAACTCAACGAGAATGCCGTCCTGTTCCGCCTGTGGGCGCCCTTGGCGGAGCGCGTGCTCATCCGCATCGAGCAGCGTGGGGAATGGACCATGCAACGGAGGCAGGACGGGTGGCATGTCGTCGAAGTCAAGGATGCGCGGATCGGCGATCGCTATAAGTTCGTGCTGGGCGACGGGTTTGCCGTGCCGGATCCTGCCTCGCGCTTTCAACCCGAAGACGTCCACGGCCCGAGCGAGCTAATCGATCCATTGTTCGAATGGCAAACGCAGGGATGGAAGGGACGCCGCTGGGAAGAAATCGTCATCTACGAACTGCATGTCGGCGCCTTCACCGAAGCTGGCACGTTTCTAGCGGCCATGGAAAAGCTCGACCATTTGCAGCGCCTTGGAATAACGGCCATTCAACTCATGCCGCTTTCGGATTTTCGCGGTCGATATGGGTGGGGTTACGACGGTGTTTTACCCTATGCGCCGGATAGCAGCTATGGTCGCCCCGAACATCTCAAAATGCTCGTCGATGCAGCCCACGAGCGCGGCATCTGCGTCTTTCTCGATGTGGTCTATAACCATTTCGGGCCGGATGGGAACTATCTGCCACGCTACGCGCCGATCTTTGGCGACCGGCACGAAAGCGTCTGGGGCAAGGGGCTGAATTACGATGGCAACGGCAGCCGTTTCGTCCGCGATTTCGTCATCGAAAACGCAATCTATTGGCTGAACGAGTTTCGGATGGATGGTTTGCGGCTCGATGCCGTTCACGCGATGAAGGACGATAGCGATCCGCATATCCTTCTCGAACTTGCCGAGCGCGTCAGGAGTGCATTTCCCCAACGCCAAATCCATCTGATCGTCGAGAACGAGGATAATGACTCGGCTCTCCTCGTTCGCGCCGAAGATGGCAAGCCGCGCAATTTTACGGCACAGTGGAATGATGACATCCACCACGCTCTTCATGTGGCGGCCACGGGCGAGACCTTCGGCTACTATCAAGATTATGCCGATTGGGGACCACCTTTGAGCCGCGCGCTTGCCGAAGGCTTCGCGTTTCAAGGAGAGCGCATGGAGTATCGAGGCCGGCCAAGGGGATCGCCGAGCGCTGGCTTGCCGCCATCGGCCTTTATCTCCTTCATCCAGAACCATGACCAGGTCGGCAATCGGGCAAGCGGCGATCGCATGATTTCCTCCCACCCGATCGAGGCGATAAAGGCCATTGCAGCCATCTATCTTCTCTCGCCGCAGATCCCCATGCTGTTCATGGGTGAGGAATGGGGCGCTGCCGATCCCTTTCCCTTCTTTTGCGACTTCGATGAGGAGCTCAACGCCAAGGTAAGACTTGGCCGCAAGGAAGAACTGAAGCGCCTGCCCGGCTTCGAAGCAGAGGATGCCTCCGACCCGACGGCCGAAGCCACCTTCCGCAGCGTCAAATTGCGCTGGGACAAAATGAATGAGAATCCGACAATTGGCGACTATTACGAGCAGTTGTTAAGGCTGAGACATCAGGTGATCGTGCCGCTCCTTGGCGACGCGCGTAGTTGTGTGACAACCTACGATCCAGACGCCTCGCCCCTTCGAGTGCGCTGGCAAATGGGGTCCGCAAGCCTTCATCTGACAGCCAATCTGTCGAACACGCCTGTTGTTTTGAAAAGCCCCATTGAGGGGCAGGTATTTTTTTCGTCGCACGGCATGGCAAACAACGCGATCGGATCGTGGAGCATTGTTTGGAGCCTGTCATAAGCCACATTGTGAAGCTAAATGACGAGCTTGCGCCGCTCTTCGAAAGACTTCCAACCCCGCCAGGCTTAACCTTGTAGGCGCTGCGCCTTTTCCAAGGCATCGATAATCACTTTGTCGGTAAATGGCTTGTCGATTACTCCGACTGCTCCTTCGAGGCCGTATCCAACCCGCTCTGGGCTGCCGGTCACAAAGATCACTTTTATCCTGAACCGATCCGTCAATCGGCGAGCGAGCCCCGCTCCGCTATGGCCATCGGCCAAGCCGAGATCCACGAAAGCCACCTGTGCCTTGGACGCATAGGCGAGCGCCTGCTCTGCCGTCATGAAGGAGCCAACGACTTCATGACCGGCTTCGGTAGCGATACGTTCCAATTCGAGTGCCACCAAGGGCTCATCCTCGACAATCATAATCTTCATCACAACCTCCTCTGCAATAAGAGATAGATCGAATTGAAAGAAAGACGATGTTCGCTATCGGACAGTTCTGTCGAATGCGCAGCCACGATAGTATCGTCTACTTCCAAGACGGCAGGCCTTCAGGATCACTGACCTTCCGTCATCGCTTCTCCATCCTCAAAGAGAAACATCGCTGTTGAAAGGGGGGCAAGATCGAGGAGAAGAGACTGGCGGCGCCCATGCGCAGGAAGATCGTCGGTAAGACGATCGCCAGAGCCGATACCCGCTCCGCCATAAACGAAATCATCGGTATCGAGTATCCGCCGCCAGAGGCCGGAAAAAGGGACGCCTACCCTATATCCGCCTCGGAAAATCGGAGTGAAATTCGAGATGACCAGAATGGCCAACCGTCGCCCCGCATCGAAGCGCAGCATTCCGAAAACCGACTGTTCGGCATCATCGGCAACCGCCCATTCAAAGCCGTCGGGCACCGTATCTCCATGCTGTAGGCAGGGAAAATGCCTGTAGATCCGGTTGAGATCGCGCACCAGCCGTTGCAGGCCGGCATGAGACGGTTCATCCAAGAGATCCCATTCCACGGAACTGTCGTGGCTCCATTCCGACCACTGACCGATCTCATCGCCCATAAAGAGAAGCTTTTTACCCGGGTGCCCCCACATGAAGCCGAAAAGAGCGCGGAGATTGGCCATCTTCTGCGAGGGATTGCCGGGCATCTTGGCGAGCATGGAACCCTTTCCATGCACGACTTCGTCATGCGAAAACGGCAGGATGAAGCGCTCGCTATAGGCATAGATCATGCCGAAGGTCATCGAGCCATGATGATACTTTCGATAGACCGGATCGTCGGACATGTAATGGAGCGTGTCATGCATCCATCCCATGTTCCACTTCATGTCGAAGCCGAGCCCACCTTCCGCAGCGGGTTTTGTGATGCTTGGAAAAGCGGTCGATTCCTCGGCGATCATCAGCGCATGCGGAAAGCGGTCGTGAACGATGCTGTTCAGATGCTTGAAGAATTCGATGGCTTCCAGATTTTCGCGCCCGCCGTAGCGGTTCGGGATCCACTCTCCTTCCGGCCGGCTATAGTCGCGATAGAGCATGGAGGCAACGGCATCGACGCGCAGTCCGTCCACATGATAGCGGTCAAGCCATTCGAGCGCGCTCGCAATCAGGAAGCCTTTGACCTCGTTGCGGCCAAGATTATAGATCAGCGTGTTCCAGTCGCGATGGAAACCCTCCCGCGGATCCTCATGCTCATAAAGCGCAGTGCCGTCAAAACGCGCCAATCCCCACACATCCGTTGGGAAATGCGCCGGCACCCAATCCAGGATGACACCGAGCCCCCCCTGGTGGCAGCGGTCGACGAAATATGCGAAATCTTCGGGCGTGCCGTGGCGCCCGGTCGGCGCAAACAGTCCGAGTGGCTGATAGCCCCACGATCCTCCAAAAGGATGCTCCATGATCGGCAGCAGTTCGATATGGGTGAATCCCATTTCGCTGACATAGGGAATGAGCCGCTGCGAGAGTTCGATCCAATCCAGCGCGCGGCCACCATCTTCCCTGTCGCGCAGCCAGGAGCCGGCATGAACCTCGTAAATCGAAAGCGCCTTGGCGAAATGATCGGCGTTTCGGCAATTGTCCATCCAGGTATGATCGTTCCAGCGGAAAGGTTCGGACGACGCCACCACCGACGCCGTCGATGGCGCCGGCTCCGCTGCCCGGGCGACCGGATCGGCCTTCTGCGGAAGCAGGTTGCCGACCCGGTCGACAATCTCGAACTTATAGCGTTCGCCGACCGTGATATGCGGAAGGAATATCTCCCAGACACCCGCCTGTGGCCGGAGCCTCATCGGATGGCGGCGTCCGTCCCAGGCGTTGAAGTCGCCGACCACGGACACCCTGCTTGCATTCGGCGCCCACACCGCAAAGCGCACGCCCGTGACATCGTCAATCGTCATGGGATTGGCGCCGAGAGCCTTGCTCAGGTTGTAATGTGTCCCTTGCGAGATCAGGTGGAGATCAAGATCGCCGAGCAACGGCGCAAAGCTGTAGGGATCGGCCGTCACCTGAACTGCATCGGGCCATTGAATTCTCAGATAATAGGCGTTGCGTTCGGCAAGTGTGGCGCCGAACAGGCCGGCGGGATGGATAAGATCGGCCGACGCCAGAACGCGATCACTGTCTCGATCGAGGATTTCGACGCGCAAAGCCCCCGGCAGATAGGCTCTGACGCTGTAGCGGCCGTCCACACCTTGGTGCATGCCGAGAATGGAAAAGGGATCCCCATGCCGCCCCTCCACCAAGGCCTGCATGGAACCCGCATCCATTCCGCTGCGAATGTCGGCAACATCGCTCATGAGCGGCTCTCCGAAAGGCGAGCTATGATGGCGGCAAGTCCGTTTAGCGGGATCGGAAGCCACTTCGGACGGTTTCGTGCCTCGTAGGCGATCTCATAGGCCGCCTTTTCCAGAAGAAAGATATCGATGATCCGCCGAACTTCCGCAGACTCCTTGGGCAAATCAGGCGAAGCCGCCAGTGCCTCGATATAGGACGTTAGAAAAATGCGTTCCGCATTTTCCGCGAAGCGCCGGATCACCTCGCGGCGGCGGGCATCGTGATGATCAGAAATGGCATCGTTTTCGAGCATGGCGGTAGCTGAGAGATAGTCGAGCGACCGCAGCAGGCCGGCAGCGTCGCGCAACGGGCTCGTCTTGGCGCGGCGTTCGGCAAGATTGCGCGCCGGCTCGCCCTCGAAATCGATGATGACGGCATCGCCTTCCGTGACCAGGATCTGGCCGAGATGGAAATCGCCATGCGCGCGCGTCAACAACGTGCCTTTCGCTTCGCCCGCCACCGCGCTGGCAAGCGCGATGATCCTGTCGCGTTCGGCAAGCAGCAAGGACATGCGCTCCGCGATCTCAGGCTCGACATTATCTTTAAGGTCGGTCAGCTTGGAAAAGGCATAGGTAATTTCGCCTGTTACGGTTTCGCGAATGGCGGCGACATCGCGTGCATCCGCGCGACGTGGCGCGAAGGCTTCGTTGTCGGTCGGCTGAGCCAGCAAGACGTGCAGTTCTCCGAGGCGTTCGCCGACCATGGAAATAAAATGCAGAAGCGGACGCAGCTGTTCGTCGGCCGCCTCGATTGGAGATTCGGTGATAACGATCTCGTCAGCAGCGCGGCGCAGGTTCGACAGCATCCAATTCCAAGCATCGCCCTGATTGCGGATCGCTCCTTGCACGATGATCAGCGTCGAACGGCGACCTTCGCCGTCGGTTCGGGCGACCTCGCCCAGGAGAGGGGCGGTATGCTCATAACCATGCTCCGTCAAATAGCGCGTCATCTCGACTTCCGGATGAACTCCGACGAAGACATGACGGATTAGCTTGATCATCGCCAAGTCTCCGACGAGCAAGGAGCTGTTGGATTGTTCAGCCGAAAGCCAGCGGATCGGCATATCCTCGGTCAACGCCAAGCAATCGAGCCGATCGGTGCCGATGAATTCGATCATGCCGGTGCGCCCGCTGACCGTCGAGCGATCGCACAGGCCTCGAAGGATGCCGCGCGCCATCATCTCTACGGCAAATCCGTCAGTCAGGAATCCAACCCGCCTGCCCTGGCGGATGCGGGCGAGGGAAAGCTGCTGGGCGAGCACGTTGGGCGCTGTATCATCCCACTCGGCTGCAAGCGGCAATTGATAGCTCTCCATATGATCCGACAGCACAACCTCGATCTCGCCGAGGACGATACCGTCGGCAAAGGGTATCGGTGTAGCGGAAACGAGTCTCGCTTCCTGCAGGACCTGGTCCTTGGCGCCGAACCAGCGGCGCTTCGAAAGGTAGGCCGGCAGGATATCCCTACTCAGCACCGCAGTATGATGCGGTAGTTCGGCAAGCTCCGTCAGGCTACGCCTGATAACGATGGTCAACAGATCGACAAGTTGTTCCGGCGGAGCCGTGCGCCAGGTTGGTCCGTCGGCCTCGACATTGAGCTGGAACCAGAAGAAACCATAGGGAGGCAACGTGAGCAGGTAAGTGAGCTGCCCGATCGGCGGGAACGGCGACATGCCGGTCAACTCCACAGGAACCCGCCCTTCGAACTGCTGCAGATCGAGTTCTACCGCCTGGGGAACGCGCGACAGGTTTGCAACGCATAAGATGACTTCTTCATCATATTCCCGCAAATAGGCGAGAATCCGCCGGTTGGCCGGTGTGAGAAAACGCAATGAACCTCGGCCGAAGGCACTATGGCGACCGCGCAACGCCAGCATTCGTCGTGTCCAATTCAACAGCGAATGGGCATCCGACACCTGTGCCTCGACGTTCAACGCCTCATAGCCGTAGAGGGGATCGGCAACCGATGGCAATACGAGGCGCGCCGGATCTACGCGCGAAAAGCCGCCATTGCGATCGGGGGACCATTGCATCGGGGTGCGTACCCCATCCCGGTCGCCGAGATAAATATTGTCTCCCATGCCGATCTCGTCGCCGTAATAGACAATCGGTGTTCCGGGCATGGACAGCAGCAACGCATTCATGAGCTCGATACGGCGGCGGTCGCGTTCCATCAATGGTGCCAACCTGCGGCGGATGCCAAGGTTGATGCGGGCGCGCTTATCGGAGGCATAGGTCTCCCACAGATAATCGCGTTCAGCGTCGGTGACCATTTCCAGCGTCAATTCGTCGTGATTTCTGAGGAAGATCGCCCATTGGCAGATGTCGGGGATATCAGGCGTTTGACGTATAATGTCAGTGATCGGGAAGCGGTCCTCCTTAGCAATCGCCATGTACATGCGCGGCATCAGCGGAAAATGGAACGCCATATGGCATTCGTCGCCGTCGCCGAAATATTCGCGCGTGTCCTCTGGCCACTGGTTTGCCTCGGCAAGGAGCAGCACGCCTGAATGTGTCGCATCAAGCGCCGCACGGATCTGTTTGAGGATCAGATGGGTTTCCGGCAGATTTTCATTGTTGGTGCCCTCGCGCTCGACAAGATAGGGGATCGCATCGAGCCGGAAGCCATCGATCCCTGTCTCAAGCCAGAAGCGCATGACATCGATAATCTCCTTCATCACCAGCGGATTATCGAAATTGAGATCTGGCTGGTGCGAATAGAAGCGATGCCAGTAATAAGCGCCCGCCACGGGATCGAATGTCCAGTTCGATTTTTCCGTATCGAGAAAAATGATGCGGGTCTCGGGAAATTTCAGATCGGTATCCGACCAGACGTAGAAGTCTCGCTCAGGTCTGCCGGCAGGCGATTGCCGCGCGCGCTGGAACCAGGGATGCTGGTCCGACGTGTGATTGATGACAAGCTCGATAATGACGCGGATATTGCGTTCATGCGCCGCCGCCACGAACTTCCGGAAATCCTCAAGCGTCCCGTAGTCGGGGCTGACGTTACGATAGTCGGCGATGTCATAGCCGTCATCGCGCCGGGGTGAGGGAAAAAACGGCAGGAGCCAAATGGCATTCACGCCAAGCGCAGCTATATAATCGAGCTTCTGGTAAAGGCCTTCGAAGTCGCCGATGCCATCGCCATTGGCATCGTAAAAGGACTTAATGTGGAGCTGATAGATGATCGCATCCTTATACCATAGCGGATCGTCGGCCAGTTTATCGCTCTCGGCCATGTGAACAGTGTCCATCTCAGACCTCCCCTGCCCTGACGCGCCAGATGGCAAAAGGCAAATAAGCCGGATCGAGGCGGATCATCTGCCACTTCCCCGTACGACTGAATCTTTGGCCACTGACGAGATCCTCGAAAGCCAGTGTTCCTTCGTCTGCCAGGCCGAACCGCCAGAGCGGAAATTCGATATTGCTTTCCTCTGTCGCGTGCGGATTGAGCGTCACGGCGACAAACAGAACATTGTGGCGTCCGACGCTTGCCTTCTCGAAAAACAGGACGTTGGGGTTCGATGAGGGCAGAAAGGTCAGGCCGAGATGTGAATGCAGGGCTGAATTATTCTTGCGAACGCGGTTGAGCATCGAGATTTCCGCCTTGATGTTGCCCGGTCGATCGTAATCCCAGGCGCGGATCTCGTATTTTTCACTATCGGCATATTCCTTGCGCTTGGCATCCGGCCGCCCCTCGCAAAGTTCGAAGCCGTTATAAACGCCCCAAAGGCCGGATAGCGTGGCAGCCAGTGCGGCCCGGATCAAATATGCAGAGCGCGGCGCGTTCTGCAGGAAGTCCGGATTGATGTCATGGGTGTTGACGAAGAAATGCGGACGAAAGAATTCGGTGACCTCACCTTGAGTAAGCTCGGTCAGATATTCCTCCAGCTCCGCCCTTGTGTTGCGCCATGTAAAGTAGGTGTAGGACTGGGAAAAGCCGACCTTTGCCAGCCGGTACATCACCTTCGGCCTTG
Source organism: Rhizobium sp. BK491 (assembly GCF_014194925.1). Lineage (NCBI taxonomy): Bacteria > Pseudomonadati > Pseudomonadota > Alphaproteobacteria > Hyphomicrobiales > Rhizobiaceae > Rhizobium > Rhizobium sp. BK491. The sequence goes on along the minus strand of NZ_JACIAR010000020.1, from coordinate 4,794 downwards.
TGAAGGCTTCCGAAAGAAACACGACCTTCGGATGACGCGCGCGGATATCGCCGATCAGCCACTCCCAGAAGGGAAAAGGCTTGGTATGGGGATTGTCGACGCGGAAGATTTCTACGCCTTCCTCGATCCACATTTCGACGATGTCGCGCAGTTCGGCCCAAAGTGCGGGGACTGCCTCCGGTGCGTAGAAATCGACATTGACGATATCTTCGTACTTCTTCGGTGGATTTTCTGCATAGCGGATCGTGCCGTCCGGGCGCCAATCGAACCAGCCCGGATGTTCCTTTAGCCACGGGTGGTCGGGAGAGGCTTGAATCGCCAGGTCAAGCGCAATCTCCAATCCGAACCGCTTTGCTTCCGAAATCAGATGCTCGAAGTCATCGAATTGTCCAAGGAGGGGGTGGATTGCCTCATGGCCACCGGCTTCCGAACCAATCGCGTAGGGACTGCCCGGATCAGTTGGAGCGGCGATGAGAGAATTGTTGCGGCCCTTGCGGTTGGTGTGGCCGATCGGGTGGATCGGCGGGAAGTAGAGCACGTCGAAGCCCATATCCCGGATGGCCGGCAAGCGGGCGATGACATCCTCGAACGTGCCGTGGCGATTGGGGTCACCGCTCTGTGAACGGGGAAAGATCTGGTACCAGCTCGCAAAGGCCGCCTCAAGGCGTTCGGCTTCCACACCATAGGTCCGCGAGTGCGAGGCAAAGGGACGGCGGTCGGCGAGCGCCATGAGTTCGTTTGTGCGTGTGGCAAGCAGCAATTCAAGCTTGCCCGGCCCGTCGCGCCTTTCGAGCTCGGCAAGCAGCGTCGCAAACTCCGCCCTATCCTCATCCCTCATCGGTATGCCGCCATCAGCCGCGGCATCGCGGATCAACTCTTCGCCTTCGATCAATTCCAGCCGCAGATCGAGCCGCGCCTCGCTCTTCTTGAGAAGCTCGTAGCGGAAGATGGCGAAGGGATTTTTCCAGGCTTCGACCATGAAATCGAAGCGCCCGACGCGATCGAGAGGGAAGGACCCCTGCCATCGATCGTTTTCGGAAAGGACCATTTTGGTTTGACGCCAATCCAGTTCATCGCGGCTGCGGTAAAGGAGAGCGGTCGACAGTAGATCATGACCGTCGGCAAAGATGTCCGCCTCGACGACCACGGTATCGCCGACGATGCGCTTGACTGCAAAACGTCCATCGTCGACCTGCGGCGTAACATGCTCGATGGCGATGCGCGGAGAGGCCGTCGCCTCCGTGAGAGACAGCTGCCCTTCGTCAGCCGTGACGAGAGGGCGGGCCTCGGTTGTGACAACACGCACCTCGCCCGGAGCGATCCTGCGGCTGTTAGGCACCACCTCGATAGGCAGGAAAGGCGAAGCCAAGCGATGCATGATGTCGTCAGGCAGTTCCGCGGCACGGCGCAGATCTCTGTTGACAGCGAGAAGTCGCGCCTGCGTTGCACCCCGGAATGCGGGCCGATCAGCCTGGGCGATCACCGTCACTTGGCTCGTTGTTTCACATCGAAGAAGCATCCATTGAGTGGGCGCGTGTGAAGCAGAATTCAGGTCGCGTATATCAGCCGAGATATCGTAGGCTCCCTCAGCTTTTAGCACACGCAGACCCTGTCCATGACCATATGTCGGATCGAGTGGCAGGGTGGCGCCGAATTCGAAACCCATTGGCACCAGCAATCCTTCGCCGAGTTCGACCGCAAGATGGAGGGCGCGGCGTGATTTTCGCTCGCGGATTTCCCTACTTTCGAAACCATGTGCCAAGCGCCTTCCAAACGGCACCTCTGGAAAGGCGATCTGTGGTCCGAAAGGAAGCTGCAGGCGATATTCCTCAAGGAACCAGCTTTCGCGCAGATCCCACCAGGCAAGCGAGGAAAAGGCGCCATCGAAGCCGCAGTCCTGTAATGCTGAGCGCAGAGCGAAATCGGTTCCTGGCGTGTACGCAAAAAACCTGGTGCCCGGTCGGGCCGTTTTCGCGCTGGTCATCAAATGTCGCCAGCCATCGGCAGGCACGCCGGCAAGCCCAAGGACCCGATAACCGGCGATCCCACAGGACGCAAACTCTGTCAGCCGCGCTTCCCACTCGTCGATTACCGCGGCCGGCGATAGTGCCGCAGGCTTAGTTGAAGAAAGGGGCGACCTCCGTGGGTCGAGCGGGGTAAAGTCGGCTGTAGTCCCCGCATTATGCGCGGTAACCACAAGGTCCAGCATGAGTTCAATCCCCGATGCTCGCGCCTCCTGCGCCAGCATGGAAAGAGCCTCTTTTGCATCTCCTTCCAGCTCGAGCGCCGGATCCAGATGCTCGTAATTGTCCGTAGAAAAAAGACCAGCGCCTGCCTTTTTGCGAAAGGGCGGAGCCGAGAGCACGATGTCGAAGCCCAGCGCACTCGCGTGATCAAATACCTCGCTCCATCGATCTCGCCCCCCCAGCAGCAATGGATTCACATAGTAGATCCGCGGATGGTTGAATGCAGCGTCTGACTGAACGGCGAGTGGCATCAGGTAATTCTCCACGCGTCACGCGGCAGTGAATTGTTGTTTCGACAATCACGGAGCCTAACCTGCAGGCAGCTTAGTTGTTCCAATGCGAGCAACTTGCACTTGATTGACTGGCTTGCCCTTCGAGATCGCAAAAGAGCAGCGCCGTGAACAACTCCGGCAAAATATCGCCGTCTCGATGGAGGTACTCATAGATGACGGATGGGAGCCCGAGTGCATAGCAGAGGCTCTGATTGAACCGGGAGGCGATTAGCATGATCGGCGGCACCACAATCCACGCTCGGTCCCGGCGGATCCGCTGATGGTCGCCAGCGCGTCGAATAGCAGTGGGTGTGCAGTGATCACTTCCGCGTTGCCGAACACGGCCCGGCTTATGCTTCTGCCTTTTTCTTGATCTACGATCTGCTGCATTGGCCATCGTCTCAGCGACAAATGCCTAGCCCATCGACCAATCCTGGAACAAAATCTCTTAAGCGCGGTTGCAATCCTGTAAGTTCATCCTTGGAGGATTTCAAAATGGGTCGAGGTATTCTGCTCTGGCTTCTCGGCATTCCGCTGCCGATCGTAATTCTTCTCGTTCTCTTCACGCGGTAGGAGGGTCCCATGTCCTCTATCGAAGACGCTCCCGCTGGAGCCGCTCCTATCGAATCCTCTAAACCCGCGATCGTCTGGGGGCCAATCATCGGCGGCGCCCTTGCGGCGACCGGCACTGCCCTTATTCTTCTGCTGCTCGGGTCAGGTGTCGGCCTGACGATGGTATCTCCGTGGTCCGGCCAAAGCAGCTCGGCGGCTACCATTGGCATCACCGCCGCCATCTGGCTGGTGGTCGTTCAATGGCTGTCGTCGGCCATCGGCGGCTATCTGACCGGCCGGCTGCGCACCAAATGGGTCGAAGTCCACTCTGATGAGGTCTTTTTTCGCGACACTACGCATGGCTTTCTGAGTTGGGCGCTGGCGACCGTATTCGTAGCGGGATTTCTCGCCTCTTCCTTGACCGCTCTGACAGGGACAACGATCAATGCTACAGCGCAGGTGGCGCAGGCAGCCACGAGTACCGCCGCCTCTTCGGGCTTGGCAGGCAATCAGGACTCCACAGCCTATTTCACCGATGCGCTGCTCAGGCCCACAAGGACCGCGGACCGCGTGCAGCCTGACGATCGAGCGGCGGCGGCAAGGGAGATCACTGCCATTCTCTTGCAAGGCGCAGCTACGGGACAGATTTCGGACGCAGACAAGTCGTATGTTGCGACCGTCGTTTCCGCGCGTACCGGTCTTTCCGAACCTGATGCCCGCAGCCGCGTCGATTTGGTTCTCGAGCAGATCGACGACGCAAAGACTGCAGCGAAAGAGGCGGCTGACAAAGCCAGAAAGACGGCGGCGACAACCGCTCTGATAGGCTCGCTGTCGCTGGTGGTCGGCGCATTTATCGCTTCCGCAGCCGCAGCCCTCGGTGGTCGTCAGCGGGATGACGAGGAAGACTTTGTGGTTGGAGCAACTCGGACGCATCGATGATCGATGCGTCCAGCGCCTGTCGAGACGAAGAGCTCGCCTTTCATCCAACAGAGCCCTTTCACGCATGAAAGACATATCAAGGCGTGAGCGTCCGAGGCGGCGGCGCTCATGTACCTAATCCCCTATCGAAACGTCATCTGGCAGGAGTCGGTGGCTTTACATCCGAAAGCGTTCGAGGCCAGGCGTGATATTCGCTTTCACGTGGGAGAATAGGAGATGCGAGCAACCCTGCCGAGCCTGTGCGCCGCTTTCATGGCAAGCATGTATTTTCGCAGTTATTTCGGAATCGTCGGCCCCCAGCTTTCTCAAGAGCTCAAGCTCGATCCAGCAGAGTTCGGCGATCTTGCCTCGGCCTTTTTTGCGTCTTTCTCTCTCCTGCAGATCCCCGTCGGGCTGGCATTCGACCGTTGGGGCGTTCGCTGGCCAATGTGCTTGATGATGACCGCGGGAGCGGCCGGCTCAGCGATGGTTGCAAGTTCAATGACTTTCTGGTGGTCGGTGCTCGGTCAGGGTCTGATCGGTGTCGGATGTGCGCCGATCTTTATGGGAGTGCTCTATTTCCTCGGCGTGTCTGAGCCGTCGGAACGCGCTGGGCGCCTTGCCACGATCGTGAGTTCCATAGGGTCGGTAGGAGCGCTTCTTTCAGCATCGTCTTTGTCGTGGTTCACTGAACGGTTCGGATGGAGGTCGGCTTGACGAACAGCTCGAGAGTGCTTCGTCCGGCAAGATGGTGCGCCGTATCGTGGCAAGAACATCAGCAATCTAGCACGATTATTACCAATCAA
>NZ_JACIAR010000019.1:0-28753 GCF_014194925.1 Rhizobium sp. BK491 | reverse complement strand
CAACGCGCTGGCACCGATGATGGTGGCGGCATAATCGAGGCGGAAATCCACTTAACCAAACGCCCGAAACTGTTCAAACAAACCGAGCCACCTCTCTACCCATATTCACCCCGGAGCCTTAACGATAAAGCTGATGCCCGTCTTTAAGGAAAATCGTGAGACTTATAATAAGCAGAAAGTCTTCTCAGTTGCTCATCTATCGCATGAGCGTCCCCATGGCTGTCAGGGACAGTTAAAAATTCACCAAACCTACTTACCGCAAACGCCCAGTGCGCAACTAGTCTCCGGTTTGGGACGGGAATATTAATTTTCCTATTCCGAAAGAAAATCCAACAGTCTTCATTCTCAGCATACTCATCCTCCAAAATTGAGCTGATCCTATCTTTCGGCAGGAATTCGCCGATGATATCTCTTGCTTCATTGGTCGCAATCCCGCGTGCCTCTTCTAAAGTAATTGGCTTTTGTGTTGTCATGGAGGAGTTCCCACCTCAACTTTTAGGGTCGACTTAAGGGTTACGACTTTACCAATTTGCGGATCAACGAAGATCACATTGCCGCCCTGATTTATGAAGCCTACGACATGGCGAGTGACGTCAGCACCTTGATCAATGACGATCGCTCCGTAAGGTTCATCGTATTTGACGATCTTCGCAATGGGCTTGTCGCAAAGTGGGGTTCGGCCCGCAGTTTGCCCGTGAATGGGTGCGCTTTACGCTTTGTTAACTTTTTGAAGTCCGAAGAGGCGCGCGAGCAGGTCGTTCTGCTCGTTGACGGTCCAATCGCCGGAAAAGCCGAAGCCCTTCTTCAGCCAGAGCATGGCTTCGAACCCAGCGATCGTTCGTCGCGCCGTCCTGAAAGATCGGAAACCGCCGATCTTCGGCATGTTCTTCTTCACGCGAAAATGGTCGCTTTCAATGCCTTGCTGGAGATGCTTGGTTACATGGTGGACCGGTTTCGGATGCAACAGCCGATCGTCGATGGCCGCCTTGATCGTCGAAGGGAATGTATTGGCGCCATCGGTGCCGATCTTTTCCGGCGAGAGGAGCGGCTCGTCTTTGAGCATCTTGCGGAAGAAGCGCTTAGCGGCATGGAGGTCGCGCTTTGCGGTGAGCAGGAAGTCGATGGGGTTTCCGTGCTTGTCGATGGCGCGGTATAGATAGCGCCACTTGCCACGGATTTTGACATAGGTCTCGTCGATCCGGACCGAACCACAATGCGGGCGCCGAAACTGACGCAGTCTCTTCTCGATGACAGGAGCATAAGCAAGGACCCAGCGGTTGATCGTGCTATGGTCCACTTCGAAGCCGCGCTCGCGGAACATCTCTTCCAGGTCGCGATAGCTGAGTGGATAGCGCAGATACCAACTTACCGCCTGCACGATTAGCCAGGCCTCGAAATGCCGGCCCTTGAAATCATCCTTCGACTGGCGCTTCAGCTTCCCGGCAATAGTATTCAGAATCATTTGTACGCTCCACAACAACGGGAGCGGGAATTTCTCCGGTGATCGTCAACACGCGGTGAACCAAGAAAAATTGCGACAGGCCCACATTTCCTAATGCTCTCCTGCTTGGCGGGCTGGCCGAAGACGGGAACCGGGATGCCAGCGCCGATCAAGCTGAAGCCATAACTGCTCGAAGATGCCGACATAGAGTTGCCGATGTCGGAATAAAAGCAGGATCGAGATCGCCATCAATGATTGCGTGCTGCAATTTCACGAGTGAGATACTCCAAAAAATCAGTCCTCGTTGAGCACGTTTTGAGCGCATCATCTACGTCGATCCGACTTATGGGAGGTGATACGTTGTTCGTAAATATCAGACTGAATAACGACATCAATAATTCGCTTAACTTAGTCCAATTGGCCGAATTATATGAATTGCCAAATAGCCTCGACACATCCTCGCCGTTCAAAAATCCGCTATCGTACGATGTATAGTCTTGCTCGGGTCGCATATCACTTAACATTACCATAGAAATTTTTTCCACGATCTCCTTTCTGGTTACGTAAATGAACTTTGTTTTCCCTTCGTAGCCGGCATCTACAACATCAATGATGCCTGGGGTGTCTGCTCGATTGTCCACCGGGCTCTCCTTACTTTTGTCTTACAATCGTGTGTCCAACGAGTGACGTCGCAAAATTTGCGGGTGTCATCGAATGATTGTCAGTGATCGCGCGCAGCGGGGGATCGATTTCGGGTAGCGGCAACGAACCACGCCAAGACTTTTTTCGATGATGCTGGCCACGGCCGCCGCTTTCAATGACGCGACGGGCCTTCAGGAAAGCATCTTCAATAATTATGAAAGCCTTCTCCGTCCGCACATTGCGCGTGCCGTCGGCGTCGACGGTGTATAGATCGTCGGCAGAAAAGACGCGGCTATAAGGACGCCAGTCAATATAGCTGCCATCTTGCGCGTATCTATGAACGACCTTGTCGCGTTTCTCCGGATCGCACCACGCCTTCAAGCATGATCGTCGGATCCAATACTGATTCTTATGGTCCATCGCCCATCATTCTGCTGATATAGAATAGCAGTCGAGAGCTTTTTTGAGGGGCAGTTTGAAATTTCCTTTGCCGGTTCAAGTGAGCGACGGTGGGCAAGCACGACATGGTGCGGTTCAGAGATCAATTGGAAAGCGCACCTGAAGCCCTTCAATAATGTTAAAGGTCGGCCTAACGATGACCGGAGATTTTGCATCTACCTTGTGCAAAATGCATTCCATCTCATCTGGAATGGACACCCCCCTAACCGTGGCTCCGTCGTAGTGAATTTGTCCAAGAAACTCTATCCTTTGCCCATCCACCTCTAGGACGTACACGGCGGTTTTATGATCCACATTTACATCAATTCCGATAATTCTGACCTTGCTAACAGTCATTGGCTTCTTCCTGAAGTCCGTCGTTTAGAGGCTCTATTTTGCTTTGTAGACGCTATATCCGGTCCAGGCTTTCTGAAAATCAGACACAGTCATACTATAAGTTGTTCCAGGAGCAGTTCCGAAGCTTTTTTCGTCTGCCGGCCACGGGTCGTGGATAATTAGATTTCCTGACGCGTCTTCGCCCGAGACTACCACGAAATGCGAAAGAGCCTGCGGGCCAGGGTCCTTCAAAACAGCTGCCCAACTGCCAGTGCTGTTTAGCCCCTTCAAAGTACCAAGGTCGTCCATATCGGCCGAAATGCCCTTCCAACCGTTGTCAACCGAGTTGAGCTGTCGTGCCAAGCCTTCCGCGAACTGCAGAGAGTTACCACCGAGCTCAGTCTGAGATACCAACAGCCCACGTTCAGACAAAAGAATAGACCCACAAGCCGCGCCACAGCCAGTAGGGCCGGTTTGGCTCAACGTCGTGTCTATAGTCTCGCTTATGCGAGGCCAGTTTCCACCTGCGCCCGCAAGGGGACTGCTATTTTTGGCAGTAATGCCCTCGACAGTGGCGCCAACGCCACCAAGTGCGCCGTATTCCGCAATGCTAACCGCTTGTCCGGCGAAGAGCACACTGATCCCAATCGCTGCGCAATAGTCGCCGGGATGGTTTTGGCAATAGCCGCCGATGGCATCGGCATATTCGAGGGCATAGTAAGTACTATTTTTGCTGGCGAGAAATATCTCCGCCGCCTGGCCATCAATGGCGCTCAAATCTTTGAAATCTTGATCAAAAAATGCTTTTGATGCCAAGATGTCTTCTCTGATTTTCTCGACACAGGCCGCGTCACGACAGGCATTCAATTCATCGTTTTGTGTAGCGCTAAGTAAGACCAAGTCTTCCTGCAATTTGGCCATTGCATTGATGCAGGCGTCCGAGTTAGCACCGTTTTCTGCGCAAGTTTCCTTGATACTCCTGACCTTGTCGTCAATGTTTTGATGTGTGAGATAGTTGTAGTTGAAGTTATCGAGGCTCGCTGCGGCTCCCGAGTTACCGCCGATCGCAGCGCCGACAAAGGCTGCCGCCCATTCGCCAACGGCGGTCTTTTGCGCGGCGGTGAGATTCGGATTTGCGGCGAGTACTTGCTGCAGGATGCCATTGGCGAGTTCTTCCGCACCTGCCGCTGCAGCGGCCTGGCCGGCGTTACCTCCGGCAAGCTGAGCGACCACAGCTGCTGCCGCTGCATGAAGCGCGATCTTTTCCGGGCTGCCTTCGTCCCATTGCATTTTGTTGGCAAGAGAGCCTATGGCCATATTGGCAAGCTGCGAGAGCGCAGCAGCACTCTGCTGCTGCGCTTTAAGCTTGTCGATATCGAAGGGATCGACCTGAGTGTTGGCCTTGGAAGCATCGGTGTTGAGGCTTGCGAGGTCCTGGCTCTGGTTGGTGAGGGTCCAGTTGCCGGGGGTGATCGTCGCCAGGGTCGCGCCGTTGTCGCTCTGCTTTGCCGGCTGTCCGACGACCGGCACGGGAATGCCGGAACCCAACAGGCTGAACCCGTAGCTGGTCGAAGACGCCGACATCGAGTTTTCGATGTTGGAATAGAGGATCTGGTTTGCGGTCAGGTCGTTGTTTTTGGGGTCGGCCGTCGAGCCGATGAAGCCCCCGACGAGATTGACCGTCCCATCCGTGCTGACATGATAGCCGCCCGAGCCGGCGAAGATGCCGCTCTGCTGCGTGACGTTGGCATAGTCGCCGGTGACGGCGCCCTGATTATAGCCCCCCGAGATGCCACCGGAGCTGATGCCGAGCTGGGCGCTCTGCGATTTCTCGTCATAGGAAGCCGTGTCCTGGCGGCTCTCGATCACAATACCCTTGGCGGCGTCGGCATTGACCGTCGTGCCGGAGAGAACGCCACCTGCAAGCGTCAGCGTGTTGCCGGCGACGACCGTGACGGTGTTGGCGCCGCTGACATTCGAATTGACCTGTGTGACCGAGCTTGCCACCTGCTTGCCGGAACTGTAGGCGGCGTTGGCGGTCGGCCCGGCATTGAAGACGCTGCCATTGGCGTCGATGCTTGCGCCGATACCGATGCTGGCGCTGCCGGCCTTGCTGCTACTCGTGCTGTCGGACGTCGCCTGCACGCTTTCCAGGTCGACATTGCCGGCCGCCGAGATCAGCACGTTGCCATTGTCGGGATCGCTGGAAGAGGCTGGGGTCTGTCCATCTTTGCCCATGCCGGCGGTGATCTGCACGCCCCGACCGACGACATCGCCGGATTGGGCAATGATCGTGACCGAGCTGCCGTGGATCTCGGGCGGAACCGGGATCGAGGTCGTCGACTGCTGCGAGCTTTCGCTGAAGCTATAGCCAGCCGTCAGCGAGATCCCGGCGACGGCGGGCTTGAGGCCGGTTTTTGGATCCGGCTCGGCCTTGATGGCGGCCATGGTCGACGTGATTGCATTATAGCCGTTCACCCCAGCCAGGACCGCGGGGGCGATCCCGTAGATACCATTGTCTCCGGATAGCAGACTACCCGCCTGCATTGCCTGTTGGCCCGCTGAGATCAGCGACGACTGGACCGTCAGGCTGACACCAGCGAAGCTCTTCTTCTGCATCTCGGAGGCATTGGTGACGTCGTTGCTGGAGAGCATATTGACGTTGTCGCCTGCGATCAGGCTGATCGGGCCGGCGGCCAGGATCTTTCCGGACTGATCGTTGATGTTGCGGTTGGCGGCAATCGTGATGCTGCCATCGGAGTCCAGCGTGCTGACCGCATTGATATTGGCGTCCTTCGAACGCTGCTCTTCCGACTTGGCGACGCCAATGCCGATCGATAGGCTGCCGTCACCGGAGGAGAAGTTGATGCCAAAGCCGGAGCGCTTGGTCTGGCTGGAGGAGGATTGCTCTTCCGCCCCCGGCGCGATGTTGACGTCGCGTGCCGAGGAGATGACGGTGCCATCGCCGGAATGCGAGGACGAGCCGAAGATGTTGACGTCGCCCTGAGTGGAGGTGATCGTCGTGGTGCCGCCCGAGCTCAGTGTTGAGCCGATATTGTCGGTCGAGCTCTGGCTGCTCTTCGAATCCTTCGATCCATAGATCGAGATGAATCCACCGCCGGAGCCGACGCCGATGCCCGACTTCTTGGTCTGCTTGTCACTCTCGTGGCTCTCCTCGGCCCCCATGACGGTGACGGTCGAGCCGGAGAGGCTGAGATCATTGCCCGCTGCCATTTCCGAACCCGAGACGACGGTCTCACCATTGGCATTGACGTTGACATTGCCGGAGGCAGAAATCGATGAGCCGACGGTATTCTCGTCGTAGGTATGCGTATGGGTCTTCGACGATGAGAGGAAGCCGCTCTTCTTGCTGTCGGAGGTGGTCTCGTCCGTGTTCTTGCCGGAGGCGATGACGACATTGCCGGCAGCAGTGACGTTGGCGTCGGCCGGATGCGTTGCATCGCCGGCGGTGACATCGGAGGCCGAAATCGTGACATCGCCGCCGGTCGAGGCGATGTTGACCCCGGTCTGCCCGGAGACCGACGATCCCTGTGCCGTTGTCGTCGTCTCAGTCGCTTTCTTCGAACCGGACTTGCTGGACGAGGAAGCGGTATCCGTCGCCTCACCGATGGTGATATCACCCTTGGCGATCAGATTGGCCGCACCGCCCTTGGCCGCAACGTCGGAGCCGATGACGCTGATATTGCCCGTGTCGGCCTCGACGGTAACGCTCCCGCCGGTGGAGGTGATTGACGAGCCGGTATTGGTGATCGATGTCGAGGATGTGCTTGCGCTCTTATAGCCGTTGGCCGAGCTTGCGACCGTCTTCGACTGGTTCGACGTCTGATCCTGAGACGCGGTGATGGCAATATTGCCGTTGGTGGACAGCAAGCCGACATTTCCGGCTGCTGTCAGCGACGAGCCGGCGATCAGCACGCCCTGGTCGCCAGAGACCAGCATGGAGCCGCCCGAGGTGAGGGATGAGCCTTGCTGTGTCTGGCTGCTGGTCCTGGTGGTCGTGCCGTTGCGATCTTTGGCGACGGAGCGGTTGTCGACGCCTGCGCTGACGATGTTCACGGCCCCATTTGTGGAGACCACCGCCATGTCGCCGCCGGAGGACGCGGAGGAGGCGATGATGTTGACACCGTTGGTGCCGGAGATGCCGAGATCGCCGCCCGTCGTCACGCTGGAGCCGACCAGCGAGTTCTTGCCGCCATTGGTTTGGCTGGCGGCCGCGAGGGTGACGGTATCGCCTGAGAGCGAGGCATTTCCACCGGCGGCGACTTTCGTACCAGCGATGGTAAGACCGCCATCGCCCCCTGCCAGGAGCAGGTTGCCGCCGGCGTTGGCGCCGGATTGAGCGCCTGTCGGAACGATCGTCTGACCGCCAATGGTCAGGGTCTGGGCGGTGAGCGTAATGCCGTTCTCGGCATTGAGGTTGAGATTGCCGCCGGCATAGAAGGTTCCGCCACTGGCCTTGATCGACGAGGCGGCGAGGGTGAGGCCACCGGCCGCGGCGATCGCACCGGAGTTGTTGAGATTGCCGACCGTCATGTCGACAGAGCCGCCGGCGATCTTTGCCGCGGAACTGCCGGCTTTCGCCCTATCTGCCGCCGACAGGTAGACGACGGGGGCGAGCACCTGGACGCCATCGACGGTCTCGGTCTGATAGATCACCATCGATTGCGTCAGTGATGCGGCCTGCTCCGGCGTCAGCGCCTGACCAAGCGCCAGGCCATGTGCCTCGGCATAGGCGACGCCATTATCCAGCAGCGTTTTCATCTGCTCGATGGCGTCATCGCCGGGAATGAAGGAGCCCTTGCCGAGCCCGTCGCCAACCAGCTGGCGAAGCTGCGTGTCGATAAGCTGGTTGTCGAAATAGGCATCGCCCAGGAAGGGAACGCTGGTCTCGGGCTTGTAGCCGATGCGGTTCAGGAAATAGGACGAGCCGTAAAACTTCGAAACGTCAAGGAAGGCCGCGCGGGTCTCGAAGATAAAGCCCTGGCCTGGAATGGTGCCGCCGACGCCACCGGATTGCGGTTTGGCCAGCGCTGCCAGTCGGGCGATATTCGCAGGCGAGATCTGGGTGAGATTGGCAAGCGAAGCGGTGAGGCTGCCGTTGCCAGCGACGTTGCCGATGGCGGCATTGACACTGAAGAGGGCGCCGCCGGCGGTCAGGCCGGAAAGCGCCGAGAGCGGATTGCCGGGCGTTGTCGACGGCGCCACGGTGACGGAACCGGCGATAGAGCCGGGCGAGGCCGTATTGTTGACCGTGCCGCCGCCACGGATGCTCAGAGCACCGCCGGCCTGGATGACGCCGGACATGACGCCGATGGTCTCGATGCTGGCGGTGGTTCCGGCCGGCAGATCCTTGGACGGATCGCGCGTGCCATTGGGATTGGCGGAATAGGTGAGGGTGGTGTTGGGGGTGCCGATGCAAGGTCGGTTGGGGCCGGAGCAGTTCAGCCCGCCGGTGGTGGGATCGGAGGAAATGACGTCGGGATAATATTGGCACGGGTTGGCGCTGTCGCAGATGGTCAGGGTCGTGCGGTTGAGCGTCGCCCCCTCGTTGGTGAGGGTCCCCGTGACATTGAGCGCCATATCGCCATCGGCGGCAATCGAGCTGTAGGAATTGGTGAGGTTGGTTGCATCGATGGTGAGGTTGCCACCGGCGCGGATTTTAGAGCCGGCGCCCGCTGCTCCCGTCAGCTGGTCTTCCTCGACGATCTGGTGAACCAGATTGTCGATGGTCTGGGTCCAGCCATATTCTGGCGAATGATCGCCGGCGCCTGTGGTGTCGCAATGCACCTGGCACTTATAGGTCTCATAGATCTGATCGTAGGCGGTCAGGATCGTGTCGGAGATCAGGACGTTGCGGGTGATCGCCGGCGAACTCAGCGGCCCATTGACGAGGCTCGTCGTCAGGATGGACATATCGCCGCCGGACTGGATGAGACCGGCGGTATTGACGACGGCGGTATTGCGCTCCGCGGGCGTGGCGCCGGCGATGGTGAGATTGTTGCCCGCGAGGATGGCGCCCTGATCGTTGGTTAGCGTTCCGGCGACGAGGAGATTGGCGTTGCTGCCGGCATAGATGAGGCCGGTGGTATTGTTGGTGAGATCTCCGGAAACATTGATCGTCAAATCGCTACCGGCGGCGAGCTGGCCGCTGTTGGACAAGGTGGGAAGCGTCAACGTCAAGTCGCGGGCGGCGAGCAGGTTGGTGGCGCTGGTGGTGACGAGGCTGCCGGCGGCAATGGTTATATCGCCATTGCCGCCGGCGCCGCTCGTACCGCTTGCGGTACGGCTAGAGGTGACCGCGCTCACGGTCGCACCGGTCAGGTCCGCTTGACCAGTGAGATTGAGCGCCAGGCCACCGAGAACGAGGTTGGAACTGGAAAGATTGGCGCTGGCCGCATCGACGGTGAGCATGCCGCCGGCGGATATGTTGCCGCCGCGAGCGCCGGAGAGATCGACCATGCCGCTAGTGCCGGCATCGATCGTCAGATTGCCAGTGACATTGGTGGCGTTGGTGTAGGATATCGTGCCCGGCGCGGTGAGCGAGGCATTCGCAAGGCTCTGGAGCAAGGCGTAACTGATATCGCCGCTTGCCGCAGCGGAGAGATTGCCGCCGGACAACAACGCATTGCTCGCGGTGATATCGCCATTCGTGGCGGTAAGCGTCATCGTGCCGGACTGGGCATTACCCTGTGCCAGCATCAACGCACCGTTGGTGGAGGCACGCGTTGCCGCAAAATCGACGCCCGAAACAAGGCTGCCAGCTGATATCGACTGGCCTTGCAGGCTGACATTGCCTGCGGACATGGACTGGCCGGCAAGGGCGATCGTACCACCGGCCGTCATGGTCAGGTTCTGATGGGCGACGGCATTGACCGGAGTGATATTGCCGATGTTACCGGAGGCGCTGGCGAGGATAGAACCGGCGGACAGCAGGTTTGACGCGTTGAGATCACCAGCGGTGGCGACAAGGGACACGTCGCCACCGCCGCCGAGCGCGACCGAGCCATCAGCCGACTGGCTGGTAGCGGCAAAATCGACGCCCGAGACGATAGTGTTTGCAGTCACCGACGAGCCGCTGACCGCGACATTGCCGGCCGCCAGCAGTTGGCCGGTGATGTCAACGCGACCGCCTGTGGTCGTCGTGTCTGTAACGCCGCTCGAACTGACGGAGACATTGCCATGATCGGTGATGTCGGAGGCGGCAAGCGAACCGGCCGTTACACCCAGATTGCCGGCGACCAGCAGCGGCCCGATTGCGGCACCGGTGGCAGTGATGGTCAGATCGCCCGATGATCCAATAACGATCGCGCCATTGGTCGATTGACTGGTGGCGGCAAAATCGACGCCGGTGACAATCTGGCCGGTGGAGACGGTTCTGCCGGCAAGCGAGACATTGTTCGCCCCCAGAATCTGGCCGGAGACGCTAAGACTGTTGCTGCCGGCAAGCGCGATGGCGCCATGGCCGGTGACGCTGCCTGCGCTGAGATCGGCGGCGCTGGCCGTGATGGTGCCGGCGGAAAGCAGCGTCGTGGCGGATAGCCCCCCGGTTGCCAGCAGCGTCATATCGCCGGACGAACCCAGTGCCAGACTGCCGCCATTGGCGGCGGTTGCGGCAAAGTCGACGCCGGAGACGATGGCCCCGGCGGTGATTGCTCCACCCGAGATGAGGACGTTACTCGCAGCAAGAACCTGGCCGCTGACATCAGTGCGACCGCCTGCTGTATCAACTGTCACCGCGCCATGCGATGTGACGCCGCTCGCATCGAGCGATGCCGCGGTGACCGTCAGATTGTTGGCCGACTGCATGCTGCCGGCCGTCATGCTGCCGGTCGCCGTCGCCACAAGACTGCCGGCGGAGAGCAAATTGCCCGTCGTGATAGTGCCGCCGGTGGCCGTCAGGTTGAGATTGCCTGCGGAGCCCAGAACGACATTGCCATTTGGATCGGCGCTGGTGGCCGCGACGTTGATGCCCGAGACCGCCATACCCGTCGAAATCGAGCGGCCACTGGCAGACAGATTGCCTTGCGCAAGGACAGTGCCGGCGATGGCCACATCCAGTCCGGCGTTGAGCGCGAGATTGCCGTAGCTGAGCAGCGAGCCGGCCGAGATCGAGCCTGCTGTCGCCTGGATGGTAAGGTCACCGCCGGTGCGTGCCGATCCGGTCACTGACACGTCACCGGCGGTGGATGCCAGCGTTGTGTGTCCGCCGGCATCAAGCTGATTGATCTGAATTCCAGCCCCAGACGCCATCTGTATGTCGCCAAGGCTGGTGGTGCTGCCTGCGACCGACAGCAGGCCGGTTCCGCTCGACAGGGCGATATCGCCGTCGGCCGCGACCGACTGCAGGGTAATCCCTTGATCGGCCTGGACCGTGACCTTCTGTTTCGAGGTCACTTTGGCGGCCGTGACCTTCTGTTTCGACGTGATGGTCACACCATCGCGTGCGGAAGCATTGCCGATCGAGATCTTGCCGTCGGCCGACAGCGTCAGCTCGCCGGCATTGGCGGCCATGTCGCCGCTCATCTTGACGCCGGCCCCCTTCTCGGTGACGACGACCTTGATGCGGTCTGCCTGCATCGCCCCGAGCGCCGTGCCGTCAATCGCATATTCCGGCGTGCCCGAGGTGGCGGTCAGCGCCGTCGCCTCTCCGGTGGCATAATTGTATTGGCCGGCGCCACCAGTCAGGCGCACGGTCTTGCCGTAGATCGGCGCGTTGACATGGATATTGCGGGCAACGACGTCGAACAGATCGACCGCGCCAGGAGCAGCCGCAAAGTTCCCGCCTGCGCCTTCGAAGGTGACATCGCCACCATTGACGGTGAATCCTGTCAGGCTGCCGTCGACGCCGATATTCGGCACACCGGTCGTCAGCGTCGCACGCGGCGTGTTGATGAAGCCGCAGCCTGCGCAGGTGATTCCATTCGGATTCGCGATGATGACGTCAGCCCTGCCGCCAAAAACTTCGGTCGGCCCATTCAGCGCCGAGCGATTGCCTGAGATGACTTCGTTGAGAATGACGGAGGCCGGGCCAGAATTCCTCAAATTGGGATTCCCGGGTGTGGCGCCGCCGAGGTTCGAGGTGCCGACCTCGCTGTTGAAGTTGTTGAGGATCAGGCCCTGTGTCCCGACATTGAAATTGTCGTACTGATTGTGTGACAGGCCCGAACTGTTCGGGGTGACAATATCGATCAGCGGCACGCCGTTCGGCGCGGCACCGACGCCGGGCTGCTTGGCGGCTGGCGCCGATCCCGCCGCCGAGACCGACTGCGCATTGGCCAGCATCGGCTGGAAGACAAGCAACGCACTGAGAACCGTTGCGGTGAATTGGCGGGCTATGGTTAGGAGGAGATGTGTTCGTGTGAGCGAGGCGGCGGCCTCAATCCGCCGTCCTGAACTGGTGTTGCCCGCATGTTTCTTGCTGATCGCCATTGTCGCTCTACCGCTGTCCGGAATGGACTGTTTTAGCGATCAACCATATTCAGGGGCGGTGACGTCGGGCCAGCAATTTGATGTGGCAATCCCCGCAGACGACTCGCAGTGGGCGCAGTGACGCCAGTAGTCCCAGTAGCCACTGGGATCAGTGCTTGAAATGATCCCTGCGCGTTCGGCAAAAGCGGAATCCGGGCAAGCGTTCTAAGTCCTGATCTCGCGGCGCGGTGAGGGGGGACGGGCCACAATGAGGTGTTCAAGTGTCGAGACATCTTGGCACTCGCCGAGTGCTTCCGACAGGCGGCAATAGCGACGGCAGTTATCGCAGGCGCGTCTACGCTCGCCGGTGTCAGAATCAAAGCCGAGATAGTGCAGGGTTCCCACCGAGCCGCAGCGCGGGCGAGTGAGACCCGGATGGATCTCCATGCCGAGCCGCACCTTGGCCTCCCAATAGCCGGTCGGATTGAGCTGCAGGATCCGTTCTCGCGTCCGCCTGACCCAAGCCGACGACGACAACCGGCTTGACCACGATGATCTCAGCGGCGTCGGTGATCGGCCGTTGCTGCGACAACAGCCAGACGAACTCGTCCAGCTTTTTAAACCCCAGCCAGGCGAGCGGCGTGCCGGTGGTGCGACGGAAATGCACGTCGCAGCTCTGGCAATAGAACACCTGGAGCCTCGGCCTGGAATGGGCGGCGCGCATGGCAAGCACCGTCTCGCCGCCCGTGCAGTGCGGACAGCGTGGCGGGGCTTCCGATAGCGACATGACCTCGTCGAACTGGCCCTGCAGCCAGATCGTCAGCGCCTTGTCCTCCGTGTCTGGCGTCGGTCGATAGTGCCTGGTCCGCGGTAGCATCGAATCGAAAACGCGTTTGGGAGGAGCGGACATCGGTCACTCACGAATATCCGGAGCCGCGGCTCCGCCGATTGGAAACAGGAACCGCGCGGGAGTTGCCTGTCGGGCGGTTGAGGCCCGCGCGGTTTGGGGAAGGGACACTGTTCCCCGGAATTCAGATGTCTGTATGGCTCGTTTCGCACCAGGCAATGTATGTGGCAAGCGGTGCAATCATGTCGCACGGGCTACAAGGATGCCGTCGTCAACAGGAGGCAGATACGTCTTCCGGGACGTTTGTGATTAAAGCGTAGTTGACTGGCCCGCGCCAGTCGCCGCCATATCGACACAAACTCCTGGTTGGGGCGCTTTCGGCAGCCGTGAAGAGGATATTCTTGAGACTCGATGTGGATATCCCGTCAATGAAGGGCTTTATGAATGAAAGTAAGCCACCGGCGTATCACTTGCCGGCACGTCCCTCAGTGTTGTTGATTATGGCGCGAATTTGACCGACTTTTCCATTTTGGACGGACCGCCTGCCCTTCGAGAAAATGTGTTCGATCAACACCATCAATGCAATTAGGCGATACAGCGCGAGATGAAAAAGTGGCGCAAATCTAACTGAAACTTAACACGCAAGTCCCTTGTGGCTTATTATCAATCGCGATGTCACGCGCAGCCACCGCTCTCAAAAAGTCGAACGACATTGCGGGTTTTCGGAATGTTGACCGGATAGCGCGAACATTCGCTTGAGAACGTCGTGATAGACGTCTGTCCGATCGTCTCCTCCAAGATGCGCGGCTGCACCTGTCCCTGTCATTGTTGACTTTTCATCCCGTGACAACCCCCAACCATCATGGGTGTTCGTACGTACAGGTGCATGTCGCGTCTTAATGTGTCGCGAATCCGAGCTCGGGCAGCAGGCGTGATAGCAAGCGTCGCATTCTTGCAACAGTAGCTTGCATAAATTTGCGAAGATCGAATTATTCTGAAACAATCAGCAATATTTTGATGCGTACAGTAATTTTCTGAAATACTGATCGGCAGGTTTCTGCTTTTCTTACCGAACTCGATCCTTCGAGAAAGATATTGTTAACCAAAGGCTTAACGTTGGAGTACGGCGTGGGAGTCCGAGCAGGCTGCGATGTGTCTGATAATTGCAAGCAATATCGTGGGAATCGAACCCGTTTAGCCGATGGCACTGTTGTGGTGCTGCCCTTTTATCCTCAGCGAAGCACCACGTCCAAAGATCAAGTGCACGAAAACTCACGCCTTGGTGGTTGCGCCAACGCCTCCGCAAGCATTTCGAAAAAATCTCGATACGGATAACCGCTCGACGGCCTCGTCCGGCCGCCCGTCGTGGGGCGCCCGCACCTCAATGCAATGAACTCATTGGCATATAAGGAAAAATAATGTCGTCGATTGCGATCACCTTCGCTCAGCGCACGAGAACCTGGAGCCGTAAGTGTCCTTCATGGATTGCGCCATTTTCTGGGGCGGTCATTGCGCTGGCGGCGATGCTGATGGCGTCACCCCAAGGCGTTCAAGCGGCCAATGAATGCGGCGCGCCGGTCGGCGGTACGGTCATCTGTTCGGGGACCAGCTATCCCTCGCCCGGCATCAACTATAGTGCGACCGCCCAGACGCTGGTCCTCAACAATGCCAATCTGGTTGCCCAGAAGACTGTCAACGGTACGGGCACGGTCTACCTCGCGGGTGGGGGGACTAACGTCAATGACCTTGTCATCAACGCGCTCATGTTCCAATCGGTCCAGTCGACCGCAGGGCTGTCGAACGGCCTTTACGTCTATAATCCAGGCACTGCCGGCAACGCCATCATCCGGATGGATACCGGCAGCGTGACGGCGAGCAGCAACTTCGCTACCTCTGGCTCGCTCTTGGCGCTGATCGGCAACAGCGCCGGCACCGGCAATGCGCTGATCACCCTCAATGGCGGGCAGGTCATCAATACGGGTACCCTAGGCGCTGGCATCAATGCCCGAAATATTGGCACGGGCAATGCCGGCATCACGATGACCGGCGGTTCGGTCAGTACCGCCGGGGGTATCGGCCTGAGCGCTATCATCGGGAATGCCGCCTCTTCCGGCGCGGCCAACGTCACCATCGGTGGGGGCACGGTCACGACGGCATCAGGCACGGGCGTCCTGAGCCAGTCGGAACTGGGCAACGCCGGCATCACCATGACGGCCGGCACGGTCACGGTTCAAAACGGTAGCAATCCAGCTGTTAACGCCGTGGTCAACAATACCGCAGGCACCGGCACGGCGAGCATCGCAGTGAGTGGCGGCACGGTCACCAACAACGGCAGCGGTGACGGCCTCTTTGCCAGCAACAAGGGTACCGGGACTTATAACGTCAACCTCACCGGCGGCACGGTGACCGGCGGTGCGGGCGCGAGTGCTGCGATTCATGCCGACGCCGCTGCGGGCGGCACAATCGTCATCGGCTCAGGCGCCATCGTCAATGCCGGAGCTTCGGGCGTCGCTCTCAACCAGACCGGCGGCGCGGCGACGATCACCACAGCCGGCACGGTGACTGGAAACGTCAACCTCAGCGCCGCCAATAATGTGCTTGATGTCACCGGCGGTGCCGTCAACGGCAACATCAGCAGCGGTGGCAATAGTGCCTTGAAGTTCGATCTTGGCGCTGGCAGCTTCACCTACGGCGCCGCCTATGCGATCAGCGGCATAAACAGCGTCGCCATGAACTCGGGCTCGGCCGAGATTGACGGTAGCCTTGTCGCCAACACGCTTGCCGTCAACGGCGGCAATCTGATCGTCAATAGCGCCGCCACGGTGTCGAGCGGCACGACGATTTCGGCGGGCACGCTGCAGATTGGCAATGGCGGCACCTCCGGCTCGATCACCGGCGCTGTGACGAACAACGGCGTGCTCGCCTTCGACCGGTCGGACATCTATACCTTTGCTGGACAGATCTCGGGCAGCGGTTCGCTCGATCAGATCGGCTCCGGCTCGACCGTACTTAGCGCGGCAGGCAATTCCGTAGGCGCGACGCGAATCGACGCCGGAACTCTGCAGGTCAACAACGTCAGCCTGACGAGCACCGGCGGAATTACGATCAACGCTGGCACGTTGCAGAACAGCGGGGGGAGCTCCGCTATAACCACACCGACGATCACGATGAACGCCGGCTCGAAGCTCAACATCGCCGGTGGAACGGTCCAGGCAGGCGGTGGCGCGCAGACATTGTTCACCGGCGGGACCGGTGGCGCCACGATCAACATCACTGGCGGCGCCCTGTTTGGCAACGGTACGCTGGGCGGAGGCGGCAATGTTGTCAATCTTACCGCCGGTTCGCTCAACACCGGCGCAGCCGCGTTGAACCTTGGCAGCGGCAATGACACTTTCCTGTTGAGCGGTTTAGCGACGGTTGCCGGGGCCGGGGTGGACGGCGGTGCCGGCACTGATGCGCTGCAGGTGAACACCAGTGTCAACCGTACGCTCGACGGCGCCTTCGTTACCAATTTCGAGACGCTCTCGAAGAGCGGCGCCGGCACATTGACCCTGACAGGATCGCACGGCTATAGCGGTGGAACGACCATCTCGGCGGGAACACTGCAGATCGGCAATGGCGCGACAGACGGCACGCTGGCAACGCCGAGCGTGGCGAACAGCGGCGCGCTTGTCTTCGCCTTGAGCAGCGACTACACGTTTGGCGGGACGATCTCTGGCACTGGGCGTGTGAACAAGACCAGCACTGGGACGACCACCCTCACCGGCAACAACAGCTATGCTGGGCCTACCACCCTCACCGGCGGCGCCTTGCTCATCAATGGCGATCAATCAGGCGCTACCGGACAGACTTCCGTTGGAAACGGCGCCACGCTCGGCGGTACGGGCGTCATCGGCGGCAATGTTACCGTGGCCAATGGCGGCACGCTCGCCCCCGGGGGCGCCGGCAATGCTCCCGGGACGCTCACCATCAAAGGCGGGCTGACTCTCAATAACACTTCGAACCTCAACGTCGACTTCGGCCAGGCCAACATGCCGGGCGGCCCGCTCAACGATCTCATCAATGTTGGTGGCAACCTGACGCTCGACGGCACGCTCAACGTGACGCAGACGCCTGGCGGCACCTTCGGCCCCGGGATCTACCGCATCATCAACTACAATGGCTCGCTGATTGATAACGGCCTTGCTGTCACCGATCCGAACTATTTCGTGCAGACCGCGGTCGCCAATCAGGTTAACCTCGTCAATTCGACTGGTCTGGCGCTGAGCTACTGGGACGGTGATGCCGGTCCGCATTCCAACAGTCTCATCGATGGCGGCAGCGGTACCTGGCGGGCTTCCGGCGATCAGAACTGGACCGACAGTAGCGGTCTTTTTGCCGCGCCCTTCGCCAATGCGAGCTTCGCCATATTCCAAGGGGCCGCAGGCACCGTGAGCGTCGACGGCACCAACGGCCAGGTTCAGGTGGCCGGCATGCAGTTCGCGACCGACGGCTACCTTATCCAGGGCGGCGATGTCGCTCTGGTTGGCCCGCAATCGATCATTCGCGTCGGCGACGGCTCGGTGGCGGGTGCCAGTTACACGGCGACCATCGCGTCCAACTTGACGGGCGCGGGCCAGTTGGTGAAGACCGACCTCGGCACGCTGGTACTGTCGGGAAGCAATGGCTACACCGGCGGCACGGCAATCAACGGCGGCACCCTGCAGATCTCGGCTGACACCAATCTCGGTGCATCTAGCGGTGCTCTGAGCTTCGACAGCGGCATATTGCGCACCACGGCCGCGATTGTCTCGGACCGCTCCGTCACGCTCAACGCCGGCGGCGGCACATTCGATACGCTAGACACCCTCACACTCAACGGTTCGATCGGTGGCGGCGGCGCGCTTACCAAGACGGATGTCGGCACGCTGGTTCTGTCGGGCGCGAACACCTACACGGGCGGCACCATGATCAATGGCGGTGTCATCGAGGTTGCCGCTGACGCCAACCTCGGAGATGCGGCCGGCGCGCTTGCCTTCGATAGTGGCGCCCTCCACACGACGGCGTCCTTTGCCTCGAGCCGCTCGACAACGCTTAACGTGGGCGGCGGCATCTTCGACACCGACAATCTCACAACGCTGACGCTGAGCAGCGCTGTCGGTGGGGCAGGGGCCCTTACCAAGGATGGCGCCGGCACGCTCGTGCTTGCCGCCGATAGCAGCTATGCCGGTGGCACGGCGATTGCGGCTGGCACCTTGCAACTCGGCGATGGCGGCGCCACCGGCTCGATCACTGGCAATGTCGTCGATAATGGCATTTTGGCCTTCAACCGCAACAACACCTACAGCTTTGCCGGGCTCATCTCCGGCACCGGCGGCCTCGACCAGGCCGGAAGCGGCGTCACGATCCTGACGGCAAACAACAGCTACGCCGGTACAACCAACGTGCGTTCGGGCACGCTCATCGTGAACGGCGATCAATCGGCGGCGACCGGTGTGACCGTTGTCGAGGCCGGCGGCACGCTCGGCGGCACAGGCACGATTGGCGGCAATGTCAGTGTACTCGATAGTGGTGCGCTGAGCCCCGGCAATATCGGCTCGACGCCGGGAACGCTCACCATCAATGGTAATCTGACCCTCGCCGCCACTGCGACGCTCAACTACAATTTAGGGCAGGCGGGCGTGGTGGGTGGCCCCTACAACGACCTCACAGTCGTGCATGGCAATCTCACCCTTGGCGGTTTCTTGAATGCGTCGGAGACGCCGGGAGGCAGTTTCGGGCCGGGCATCTATCGCATTATCAGCTATGACGGGACGTTGACCGATCTCGGTCTGGCCGACAACTCGCCCAACTATATCGTGCAGACCTCGGTCGCAAACCAGGTCAATCTGGTCAACATCGCTGGCCTGACGCTCAACTACTGGGACGGCGATGCTGGCCCCAAGTCCAACGCGCTTGTCGACGGCGGCAACGGCACATGGCGGGCCAGCGGGGACGACAACTGGGCAGATGCCATAGGGCAAGTCAACGCGCGGTTCTCCAATGGCAGCTTTGCCGTATTTGGCGGCGCGGCGGGCACGGTCCAGGTCGACAATACCAATGGCCAGGTGCAGGCCGCCGGCATGCAGTTCGCAAGCAACGGCTATACCGTTCAGGGAGACAACATCACGCTGGTCGGGCCACAGTCGATCATCCGCGTCGGCGACGGTACAACGGCGGGAGCCGGCTACACCGCGACCATCGCATCGGTGCTCCAGGGCAGCTCCCAGCTTGTCAAGGCCGATCTCGGCACGCTCGTGCTTACCGGCAACAACACCTACACGGGCGGCACTCGCATCAACCAGGGCACGCTGCAGTTCACGACGGACGCCAATCTTGGCGCTGCCTCTGGTAACCTGACGCTCGACGGCGGTACGCTTCGCAATACGAATGCCATTGCGCTCGCTCGGGGCGTCACGTTGGAAGGCGGCAACGGCACCTTCGAGACGCTTAGCGACCTGACTATCAATGGTGTGGTCGATGGCGTCGGCGGCTTTACCAAGACGGGTACCGCGGGCCTGACGCTGACCGGCGCCAACAGCTATGCCGGACAGACCGTCGTATCGGCCGGTAGTCTCTATGTCGATGGTAACCAGAGCGGGGCGGCGGGGCTGACCTCGGTGCTTAGTGGCGCTACCCTTGGTGGTCGCGGCACGATCGGCGGCAATGTCACGATCGCGGACGGGGGGACGCTATCGCCCGGTTCCGCAAACGGCGCGCCAGGCACGCTGACGATCGCCGGCAATCTGAAGCTTTCCAGCGGTTCAGTGCTGAACTACAGCTTGGGGCAGGCGAATGTGCCAGGCGGCACGCTCAATGATCTGACAACGGTCGGCGGCAACCTGGTGCTGGATGGCACACTCAACGTGACTGTCCCGCCGAGCGGCACATTCAGCCCCGGTATCTACCGCCTGTTCAACTATGCTGGCTCGCTGACCAACAACGGTCTGACCGTCGGCGCCGTCCCGTCATCGGATTACTTCGTACAGACCGCCATTGCCAACCAGGTGAACCTCGTCAATACGAACGGATTGACGCTGAACTATTGGGACGGTGGCTCCGGTGGGAGATTTGACGGCGTTATCAACGGCGGCGACGGGATTTGGCAGAGCTCGGCTGGCAACAGCGATTGGTCTGACGGCAACGGTCTGATCAATGCTCCCTACGACAATGCTGGCTTTGCCGTCTTTGCCGGTGCGGCCGGCAGGGTGACGGTTGACAACAGCCATGGACAGGTGACCGCTTCGGGAATGCAGTTCATCACCGACGGCTACGTCATTCAGGGCGGCGCCATTGACCTGATCGGATCGACAGCGACGATCCGCGTCGGCGACGGCACCAGTGCCTCCGCTGGTATCACAGCCACCATCGCATCCGAACTTGCCGGTACCAGCCAGCTCGTCAAGACCGACCTCGGCACGCTCGTGCTCACCGGCGCCAACAGCTACACCGGCGGCACGGCGATCGAGGCGGGCACCTTGCAGCTCGGAAACGGCGGCACCACCGGTTCACTTGTCGGCGATGTCATCGACAACGGTACACTCGCCTTTGACCGCACTGACAAATACATCTTCAACGGCGTGATATCCGGCTCTGGCGCCATCCGCCAGATTGGCTCCGGCCTGACCCGGCTTACGGGCGACAGCTCAGCCTTCAGCGGCACGACGTCGATCGAGGCCGGAACGCTCTCGGTCAATGGCAGCCTTTGCGGCGACATTAACGTGCTGGCCGGCGGTCGCCTGCAGGGCACCGGCACGGTCTGCGACACCAACAACTTCGCCGGCGGCACGGTGGCTCCAGGCAATTCTATCGGCACGCTGACGGTCGCAGGCAATTACACCGGCAATGGCGGCACGCTGGAGATCGAGTCGCAGCTCGGCGGCGACAATTCGCCGACCGACCGGCTTATTGTCACCGGCAATACCTCAGGGACCACCACTGTCAAGGTCATTAATGTCGGCGGCGCTGGCGCGCAGACGGTGGAAGGCATCAGGATCCTTGAAGTCGGTGGCGCTTCGAACGGTGTATTCAACTTGGCCGGCGATTACCTGTTCCAGGGTCAGCAGGCCGTGATCGGCGGCGCCTATGCCTACCGTCTCTACAAGGGAGGTGTCTCGACGCCATCCGACGGCGATTGGTATCTGCGCTCCACCTATACCCTTCCGGTTGCTCCGACCGATCCCGTGTCGGCCCCACAACCGCTTTATGCACCAGGCGTACCTCTGTACGAGGCCTATGCCGGTGTCTTGCAGAGCTTCAACGAGCTTGGCACGTTGCAGCAGCGCATCGGCAATCGAACTTGGGGCAATGGCGAGGCGATGCCGCAAGGCACGGATATGCTTGACCAGACGCCGACAGGCGGCAAGGCCATATGGGCTCGCATCGAGGCCGCTCATGGCAAATTCGAGCCTGAGACATCGACCGCGGGAGCAGATTACAACGCTACCACGTGGAAGTTCGAGGCAGGGCTAGATGGCTTGTTTTACGACAGCGAGGCAGGCGCGCTGATTGGTGGGGCCACCGTTCACTACGGTACCATCTCGTCGAACGTCTCGTCGATCTTCGGCACAGGTTCGATCGATGCCAGCGGCTATGGCCTCGGTGCCTCGCTCACCTGGTACGGCAATAGTGGTTTCTATGCCGATGCCCAGGCGCAGGCCACGTGGTACGATACCGACCTTTCCTCGGCAACTCTCGGAAGAATGCTCACCGACGGTAACAGCGGCTTTGGCTACGCTCTAAGCATTGAGACCGGTCAGAAGATCGAGCTTCGGGACAACTGGTCGCTCACGCCCCAGGCTCAGCTCAGCTATTCCTCGGTGCGGTTCAACGACTTCACCGACCCGTACGGCGCCCGCGTGTCGCTTGACGATGGTCAATCGCTGACCGGCAGGATCGGCCTTTCGGCCGACTACGAGAATGAATGGAAGAATGCCGCCGGCCAGGTCAACCGCTCGCATGTCTATGGGATCGCCAACCTCTATTATGATTTCCTAGACGGCGCGCAGGTCGACGTGTCCGGAACAAGCCTGGTCAGCAAGAATCAGCCGCTGTGGGGCGGCGTCGGACTTGGCGGGTCGTTAAGCGTCGGCGATAGGACGACGGTTTACGGCGAGGCCTTCGCCCGAACCAGCCTGGCCGACTTCGGCGACAGCAATTCCGCTGGCGCCAAGGTCGGCTTCAAGGTGAGCTGGTAGGACAACATCTGCGGTCCTCCAAATCTGAATGCAACATCGAAAGGTTTTTGACAGTGGCAGGTCTCTCTTACTCCACACTCTCCTTGGCAGCAGTAACACTCCTGGCGCTGGCAGGTTCCGCATCTGCGCAGGACGGTGCCTACAAGCTGCCGAACGGCGCTTCATCCCTGCAGGAGACATATCAGGATTGGAGTCTCGCTTGCCAGGGCGTGCCGCAGATCGTTTGCACCGTTTCCCAGCAGCAGACTCAGCAGAACGGGCAGCGGGTAATGGCCATTGAACTACGCAGAAACGGTGATGGAACGCTCGCCGGAAATCTTGTCCTTCCGTTCGGGCTCGCCCTTGAGGCGGGCGTCGTTCTTCAGATCGACGATGCGGCGCCGCAGAAACCGCTGCGGTTTTCGACCTGCCTGCCTGGCGGTTGCCTCGTTCCTCTCAACTTCGACGCAAAAGCCGTCGTTGCCCTGAAAACCAGTGCCGCGCTCAAGGTAAAAGCGCAAGGCATGGACACAAAGGAGCTCACCTTGCCGATCTCTCTCAAAGGTCTTGCGGCTGCGCTCGACCGCCTCGCGGTACTCGGAAATTCGTAAGCGACGATCCACAATGGCGAGGGTGTTAAGAAGGGGTGGCAGTGCCGCCCCCATGCCAGAACAATGTCACCTGGGGGCCAATAGCGGGCGACCGTAGCTTCAAAACCGAAATTGCAGCCGTCGGAGTCAGAAAACCAACGCCTTTATCCATCCACGCCGTATTTTGACGACTTTCCGCGCGACAGCGCTTTTTTGCGTGCTTCACTGGATGTGAAGGATTTCCTCTAAGACTTCCAACAGTGCCCGCACCGATGCCGACTGACAGGAATAATAAACCATCTGGTGCTCCTTGCGAGTTGTCACCAGACCTTGCGCTCGCAATTTTGCCAAGTGCTGAGAGGTTGATGAACAGCTCATCCCAACATGCGATGCAATCGCGCTAACAGGAGACTCTTGGCTGGCCAAAAACATAAGAATTGAAAGCCGCGTAGGATTGGCCATCGCAGACAGCGCTCCCGCGGCACGCTCCGCCGTTTCCTCGTTCAATTGAATCGCCTCCCAGAAACGCCAATAACGGCCTTACGATTCGGATATATTCCTGGCTCCCCTGATCACAATCGCTGCAAATAGTGCATATCAAGTAAACCCAACGACCGACGCATCGGCTTATGTGCCGCCAAGACGTTGGTGTAGGGGAGCGGCGAAACTATTCCATTCCGCCAACCAAGACGTGCTTTAACCGTTTGCGACGGATGCTCAATGCGGGATATGGCCTTAATACGCTCGCGCTCGGAGCCCTGGCTAAAAGGCTCGATCACTTCGGATGTCATTTTCCAGTCGCGTGACACAGCCCTCGATCTTGGCCAGCAAAATCTCGAAATCAATCGGCTTGGTCAAATAGTCCGCCGCGCCGGCTCGCAAGCCGGTTACAAGATTTTGTTTGTCCGTCATTGCCGTCAAAAAGATGAAGGGAATGTTGGCAAGCTCCGGATAGTTGATCTGGATCTCTGCCAGCAGTTGATGGCCATCCATCTCCGGCATCGTAATATCGCAAACAACGATATCAGGCCATTTGGATATCAGGAGTTCCAGGCCCTCTCGTCCGTTGGAGGCCTCGAGCGTCGCGAAACCCGCTTCTTGCAGTTCTTCGACAATCAGCTCCCTGATTTCCGCTTCGTCGTCTATGCATAGTATCGTGGTCATCGCGTTACCCTTTGATGCTCATGCAACATTCGTAAGTCCAGCCGATTGCAAAAGCGTCTTCTGCCGAATTGGAAGCGTCACGATGAGCGACGTGCCGTTGCCTTTTTGGCTTTCAATTTCGATAAGCCCGTGGTGTAGGTCGACTATCTGTTTCACCAAATGCAAGCCGATACCTGTGCCAGGGATGCCCGTCGATGTTCGCGCACGAAAATATCGCTGAAATATCCTGGGCACATCGTCTGCGTCGATGCCGACGCCGTTGTCCTTCACGACGATCCTTATCATATCGCTTTCCACCGACCCGGAAACGTGAATATCGGGGTAACCGGGGGAGTATTTGACGGCATTTGACAGGAGATTGGAAAAGACCTGCTCGAGGGCAAGTTTGTCGCCATCGATATATTCGGGCAACGGATCAATGTCCAGCAAGATACGATGAGATTTGCTGATCGTCGACTGGCGGTAGCAACAGGTCTCGATCAAAGCTTTTAATGAACATGGCTCGTAGCGAATTTGAATATTTCCGCTTTCCATCCGGCTGGAGGCAAGTATGCTCTCCATCAGGTCGACGATCCTCACGACGGACGATCGTATCTGTTCGGCCTTTTCGCGGACGAATTGAGATGGAATTTCGCCTTTGGCACGTAGCAAGCGTTGCGCGGCCCCATCAATGATCGCCAGCGGGGTTCTGAATTCGTGCGAGGCGAGAGCGACGAATTGGCGCTGCAATTGATTGATGTTTCGCTCTTGCTGCAAAAGTCGTTGAAGCTCGTGCGCTTGTTCTTCGACTTCTCTCGTTCTCAGCGCCACCGTCGCTTCGAGCGTTTGTTTGTGGGCGAGCAGGGCGTCTGCGTTTCGGACGTTTTCAGTAATGTCCTCGTGGGTCGCGACGTAACCGCCGTCCTTCATGGAACTGTGCGTAATGCGGACAACGCGACCGTCTTGAAGTACCACGTTCTGATTAGCCCTTCCGCCCTTTTGCGCCGCCTCGCCGACGACATCAAAGTAGGTGGCGGTGTGAAGAGGTCCGATGCCAAGGCGGCTTCGATGGGCCAAGATGGATTCCAGCGGCGTCCCAACCGCTGTAAGACTCTCGGGAAGATTGTACATTTGCGCGTAGGAAAGATTGCACAGGATGAGCTTCTTGTCGGCAGAGAACATGCACAAGCCATGCGGCATATTATCGAGGGCAATGTCGAGGAGGCCATCCTGCCGCTCGGTCGTCGAATTCCGTTCATTCGCCATAGTTTAAAACCTCGCCGTCGATAGCGCATGAGAATAAAAGCGGAATGCTAAGGATATGTTGACTTTCGCGAGTAATTTTCCTCAGAACATGTCAAAAGAGACAATCTTGAATTGCGACTTGCAATGTTGGCTTTTTGACCGCACACGATCCGCCTTGAAGGTATGTGGTAACGATTGAAGCGGCATCAGAAGGCGATGCGTCGTTGCACTGAAATATGCGATCTTTAGTCGAACTTACGGGTATTGAGCTGGCGTTGTCTCAGGAAAACTCGGAGGAAGTTTGCCCAGGTTGCAGGCGCTGCGGTTGCGGTGATCTGCCAGCTGTAAGTGCAGGCCGGAGTTCCATCGTTTCCGGCTGCTCCCGCCCCAAGCCGATCACAGCGCGAATGATTGCGGCGGATTGCGACTGGCCGACCTTGCGAATGAGCGACTGATCAATCTTGATTTTATCGAAAGGAAATGACTGAAGTTAGGACAACGAGGAAAATCCTGTTCCGAAATCATCCATAGCGATGCGAACTCCAAGTGCCTTAAGTTCCCTCAACGTCGTCATTGCCTGCTCGCAATCATCTATCAACATCCCTTCGGCAATTTCCAGCTCGAGCCTGTCGGGCGATAGGCCGGTTTCGGCAAGCACAGTCCGCACGAGTTCTGAAAGATCACGGCGCTTTCACTGGATGGGGGACAGGTTGACCGCAATCTGCAACTTCCTTGGCCATCATCGAAGAACAAGCTGTAGGCTGCAACCATATACACCCCAGCCTGTTTATTTCGAGAGATTTTCTTAGCATCGGTTAATAGATAAAGGGGGCGTCCATCGAAAGCGGGAACAAATGCTCCTGGTTTGACCGAGTTGGTCAAGTTGCCTGCGGGCGTCCAGGCGCGACCAGCATAGCGAATGCTTTGGCATCAACGAGAGCGTGAAATGTGCCAAGAGGTGATTGCTGACGCGGCTGAGGATCAGCTCAGGAAATGCCATGCCATGCGTTTTGGGGGGACGCCAGCACATATCTGTGTTCATAGAGAGCCGAATGCCCGGCGGGCAAAATTCATCCCAAGAGGCGACAACAAGTACCTTTTGATGGGGCTGATCGTTAAGTCGCGTTAGAGGCCGCCTGACGGTCATCAACCTTCGTTCTGTTCGCAATTGCATTGCGATGAGTTGATTCGATACGGTATCTCAGCCTATGGGTTAACAAATACGAGCGGTCTTCAACTGTAGCCCTCTAATCGTGCATTTGCATGCTTGAATGCGAAGTCCATCCGCCGTTAATGGGTTGACCGAGGCAACCGCGATACGCGTCTCTACAAGAGACGCGCCGGAAATCAGCCAATTGCTCTTTCGAGTTTCATGGGAGGTATTTCTGAAACAGCAATTATACATAATACATTATTCAAACAACGCGGATGTAGTGCTAAAATAATAAAATGGAAATCATGAGGTACCGCCTTAGGAAAAATTATTGGAATAGCTATTGGTCGGTGATTGACCTGCGCACAGGGCGGCCGACCATCGTCGACGGATTTGCCGCCGACTGCCTGACCGATGAGGAGGCGAACTACATGGTTGATCTGATGAATCTGCAGGAGCTACCGCATGGAAACGCTCCCAAACCAAGCCGAAGGCATACTGGAATTCGTTTTTATCGCAAACATCATGAAGGCTGGAACGCGTGACATTGTTGTCCTCGGACGGGCGACCATCGCTGCGATCAGATATTCATGTTAACGACACACGGACGATGGTTGGTGGCCGTTGTCGACACCAATCGAAATCGATCTATTCCACCGCAAATGGTCCATTCGTATCGAAAGCTGCTCGCAATCCTGGCTGACACGATGATGGCCGGAGAGATCGGTGGCGGGAAGTGCCGCAGACCTTCTCCTGTCACGCACAACAGCGAGCTAGCCGGGCCTGATCGCAATCCGCAATCAAGTCAACGATGTGACTCGCGTGACGCATGGAATCTTGGGCGCGGCTAACGGGTCGCCAGTTTACCAGCCCCGATCTCGGCCGACATGTGAGATCATTCGAGGAGACAATCATGGGAGCCCAGTATGCATTCGAAACCGAAGCTGAGCTTCTGGGTGCGCTGGCCAGCCCGATCCGGCTTCAGGTGCTGGTATTGTTGCTGGAGCACGAGTGGAGCGTCATGGACCTTGCCGATAAGATCGGGGTAAAGCAGTCAGCGCTATCACGGCATTTACAGCAGCTCCGCGACCTAAAAATCGTTAATACGCGTCGGGACGCCAACTTCATCTTCTACTCGTGCGACCATTCATTGGTGCGCGCCGTCCTTCGTGTGCTCAATTTGGTGGCAGAATGATATGAGGCAGGTCAGTCTCTGCGCCGAACTCGGCACCACGCGCAGGACGCTCCATCGGTCTGTCAGTCCTAAAGGCGAACCTCGAGCGGGCGTCGCCCATCAGGTTGAAAGGTGCGGAGACATATGGAAGTCGATTATAGCACGGCGATCTTGCGAGGAATCCCACGTTGATCGCGACACTTGGCTGCGGCGCGGCCTACTTTTTAGCTTGAGCGTGATTTTGCTGAAACGTAAGCGTTGTTCCGGGCACACCGCGCCTTGACCAGGACGGGTTTCAAGGGTCGAGAGCCAGCCCTGACGTGGATCGGAACGGTGCGCCAAAAGAAGCTAGCAGCCGATATTACTTACGCAGCATATGAAGGTCGAATCGAGCGATTTCCGTTTCGAGCACATCGAGTTGCTCGCATGTTTCCGCAATAATTACATCGGTGCGGTCATAATTCCCAAGGATGCGCACCCCATATCCCTCAAGGTATATATCCATGAACCGAGCCTCGCGCAGACTACGCCGCAGTATGCGTTGAAATTCGGAGCTTGCGGAAACTATCGGCCGAAGCACTCCTGAAAAGTTCACGATGGTGCCGGCGTTTCCGAGATGATTATAGAGCGCGAGAAATTTTCTCTCCCCGGCTAAATAATCCTGAAGTTGATTGGCCTTTAAGGCACTTTCATAGGTGAACAAACTTGTCGCCGTACATTCCGCTTCGGTCAGCCAGTGATCGAATACAGAGACAAAAGCAAAAGGTACGCCCAGACTGGCAATCTCCTGATCGCCAATATCGGGAAAGTGGTCCTGGTGCGGAATAATGACGGTCATAACGCTGCTCAGACAAGGTGGTCCAGAGCTACCTCTATGAGTTGTAAGCTGTCAACCGTCTGCGTCCCGGCAATAGAAGCTTTGAGCGCACATCACACCACCAAGTTATTCCACGGCAGGAGTTCTCCTATTCGGCTCTGCTTGTGGCCATTGACGATGGTGGTCAAGGTCCTGGCCAAATACGCATACGGATCGACGGTATTGAGCTTGCATGTCTCGATCAGCGAGGCGATGATCGCCCAGTTCTCCGCTCCAGCGTCATGTCCGGCGAAGAGCGCGTTCT
>NZ_JACIAR010000018.1:0-29969 GCF_014194925.1 Rhizobium sp. BK491 | reverse complement strand
CACGATACGACAGACGTGCGGACAACTACCTTGCCGGCCTCAAACTCGCCGCAACGAGGATATGGATCGCTTCAGCTAATGAGTCCGCGTCCTAGAAAGCGGCATCTCCACGATACTTTTGAGGAACGAGGATGGCACCACGATCGAAGTGGCTGTGATGCATCCCGTGTTATGCCTCAAAAGCCGGATCGGCAACATTATGAGCCCGGCGACCCAGCGACGAGATGAAATCGCCTTTCGCCAACTGAATGCAGCTTGGTGGGTTGTCAGAGCCTACATCGAGGAAGCTCTCGATGCAGGTGATCAAAGAGAAGCCATAGATTGCCTACGAGATCTGCTTCATTACGCTAGAAGGCACTCATGGGGCAAAGACGCCCATCTGATAACGGACGCCGACATTCTAGATATTCCGAGGTCATTTCTGGACGACACTCATCTTGACGAGCGATGGCGCAAATACACGCTCGCACCGGAAATTGAAAAGATCGAGAGGAAACGCGAGTCCAGAGCACGCCGGCGAGAGGCGTAATTCCGCAATTGCGATCAGCAATCCGTCAGTCGAAAAACATCTGCATTGTCCTGGCGCTCGCGCAATCCCTTATAAGAGGCTTGGCGCAGCTTACCGTCATCGGTCCAGGCGCGATACTCGATCTCAGCAATCAGCGTCGGTTGCACCCAGACGATACCCTTCTGCTTCAGCTCGATCGGTGCCCGCGTTGTCTTCAGCTTGTCCATATCCCTACGGAGTCGCGTCGCATCTCGTTCCTTGAAACCCGTTCCCACGGCGCCGACGTACACCAGATCGTCGCCCCTATAGGCGGCAAGCAGCAACCGACCGATCCCGCCCAAGGCCGCGGAGGATGGTTCATAGCCGACGATGAAAAAGCTGTCGCTCTGGATACATTTGATCTTGACCCAATCGCCGACCCGACCAGAGCGATAGGCTCGGTCGCGACGCTTGGCGATGATGCCTTCCAGTCCATGGGTGCAGGCAGCGGCCAGCAGCTCGTCAGGGTCGGCGTCCAGCTCTTCGGAAAGCCTGATGACGCCCGAGTGCTCCTTGATGAGACCCTCCAATAAATGGCGACGTTCGGCCAGGTCCAATTTCGTCAAATCATGGCCATCCAGGTACAAAAGATCGAACGCATAGAAGATAGCTTCGCTGGCTCGACGATGTCCGCTCCGCCCTCCGAGAGCACGCTGCAACGCCCCGAAATCCGCCCTCCCCTGTTCGTCAAGAACGACGGCCTCACCGTCGAGGATCATAGTCGTGCCAAAGCCGGCCGCCTCCTTGGCGATCGCCGGAAAGCGATCGGCCCAATCGTGCCCGCCGCGCGTAAGGATCCTCACCCTATCTGGTTCGACGTGAACGGCCAGGCGATAGCCATCCCATTTCACCTCGTAGAGCCATTCCGGCCCTTTTGGCGGCTTCGGTTTCAGGAGCGCGAGCGCCGGTTCGATCCGGGCCGGCATTGGATCAAGCAGCAGCTGCGGCTGTGTTGGATCGCGTCGTTTGCGCGGGCGGCTGCGCAGCGGGAGTTCGCTCTCGGCAAGGAGCGGCCTTGTTGACTTACGCGGAGACTTCGTCATGGCGACAGTGCAACAGAGAAAGCTTAACGAGTCGAGTCCTTCCTCATCTTGGCAGCTGCCCAAGGATCCAGTGGTTGCCTTGCTTATTGCCGCATCCCAGACAGCGCAATTTCGGCGCCAATAACCCAAGCGGAGTGCCGTTGCCCCATTTTCGGGCGAGTTCAAAGCGCTGCACCCATCCTTCCCGCTCGCATTTCGGGCAATGGCCGCCCACCGCATGCCATTCGGGAATATCGTCGAAGGCAGTTCGCGCGGAATCCAGAAGCGGCCCGAGATAAACAATCCCGTCCCGGCTCTGGCGGCTCAAGTCGATACCACGCTTATGCTTCATCGCCGGCGGAGCCATATTCGCGGTCAAAAATTGCGTTCCAATTCGGATGGGATGCCGGGCCAATCTGGAGCAGAGGTTCGGGTCGATAGCGCTTCACTATTTCTGCAGCGATCAAGCTCGCCATTCGCCCCCGCGCTTCCTGGTCATGGCAAGCCTGTCGCCGCATCTCGATCGGAACCGCCTCCAGCACCTCGGCAATGAAGGAAGCGATTGCGACAGCTCGCAGCGGGCGATCTCCATCGAACACCACAAACGACCGGAGGGACTCCGCAAATTGCATCGCAATCTTCTGCACACCTGAGACCGGCACATTGCGTCGAAATCGATCGATACCGGCATAGGCCTGCTTCTCGAATTTCGGCAACACTGCAAATTTCACGGCGATGTGAGTGGTGATCTGCTCTTCAATGGTTTGCATGGTGCACCCATCCGATACCGCCAAGGCGGTCTGCTGCCCTGAGATTGATCGATTGGCGCGCCGCATCGCCGGTTGGGATGTCTGATCATGTTCCTTCGGCTTCCCTCGTGTCAACAGAGGCGTTCGATTGTTGCATCCGCTGCGATCAATCTGCCAGTTGGTGCAAAATTTCCCCGTCTATCTGCGATCGCTAAAATGCGAGGAAATGGAAACATGTTCGATCAATGCTTCGACTGTTAGCCAGATCTCGTGGAATCAACCACGGGGAAATAGCTATGCGACAGACACATGATGTGGCTGGCAGTGTCGCCGGAAAGATGAACGATCTTGCCGACCGCCTGAAATCCTTCATCGCGGAACAATATCCGCCGGCGCTCCAAATTAAGACCATGATGGCCGAGACAGCGCTTGTCTTCCCCGGGCTGACGGATAGGGACCTGCTGAAACTTGTTGCCGAGCTCATCCGAATGGTGGAACTCGATCTTGGAGCGTCCACCAAAGTCATCCCATTTCCGCGCCGGCGCATGGACGCTGGGACTGAACGCTCACCCAGGTCATGAGGCTCTCCTCTCCGTAACACCATTTCCACGCATCAGTGCCATCAACATCGGCCCGAGCGAAAACTCGCCACGCTCTGCCTGGGGCCAGAGCAAGATTAGTGCGAAATCGTACGCTAGCCGAATTCGTGCATGTTTTCCGTAGTTTGCTGTCTATGCTGAATAAGAAGTTTTAGGGGGAAATGCTATTTAGGCTCCTGTTTTTGGAACGAATATCGATCTCGATCATCTCTTCCTCAGCTAAGACCCAATGATCGTCATTCCCTCATAACGATCATTCCGACGGTATATAGTTCCGCGCCCCCTCTCGACGTCGTCGAGGGTTGGACTTGGGCACCCCATTGGCCAATCGGCACCTACAAGCACCCACCTGGGCCAGCTTGGTTAATCGAGATCATGCATTATCTGACGCCGGGCTATTTGTTAGGCCCCTATCTGTTGTCACAGATAGCGGTTGCGTTGACCTATCTCTTTATCTATCTCCTGGGCTGTGTGTTCATGGACAAATGGCGCGCCTTGGCCGGCACGTTGTTGCTCACCGGACCGCTATACTTCAGCTATTTCACCACGCAATTTAACCACAATGTCCTGCAGCTGCCGTTTTGGTCGGCGACCATTTTGATTTTTGCCCATATATTCAAGGCGCCGGCGAGAACATCTCTTTGGGTTATTTTGGGAACAATCATCGGCGCAGGCATGTATGCCAAGTATTCCGTCTGCGTAATCGCAATTTCCGTAGTAATTGCGGGGCTCTACTTTACCCTTATCAGAGAGCAGTTCAGGACACCGAGACCCTATTTTATGATCATGACCGCCGGGCTGACCTTCCTTCCTCACCTCATATGGTTGTTTGAGCTGATTTCCTGACCTTCAAATACGTTTCCGAGCGAACAGCCGGCCGCAGAGTTGCGGAGGAGCCACTCATATTTCTCCTCATGCAAATCTTAGATCACATACCTGTGCTGCTCTTGTTGAATCATGTCGGTTTATTGGTGCGCGGCCGGAAGCATGAGGGCGAGAGACACTCATCGATGAAGTCGTTCTTCCGCCTATTCACCTTCGCGCCTCTCGCCATGCTGGTCATTGGCGCACTCCTGACCGGAAAAGGGCTTGTGAGCATGTGGGGGATGCCGATGTTCACCACAGTTGGGCTTTGGGTCGTTAGCGAAATCGGTGTCGATTGGAACCAGACTATGATCAAGCGCCTGGCGACGGGCGCCGTGATGTTTGTTTCCCTTGCGGCGGCCGTATTCGTCGGCGAAGCTGTGTGGTCGAAATCGCATAAGCCGCAGAGAACGTCCTTGGCCGATGCAGGAGCTTGCGGAAAAAGCAAATTTAATCTGGAGCGCGGAAGTCGATGCTCCGCTGCAAATCACCGGAGGAACGATGTGGCTTGCAGGCCTAGTATCGCTCGGCCTGCCGCAGAGGCCTGACGTGGCCGTCGATCACGATCTCAGCCTCTCACCGTGGGTTAAGGCCGCCGATGTAGCGGCCAAGGGCATGCTTTACATATCAGATGTCAAGGACGATCACGCGCCGTTCTACTGTACCGCTCACGGAGTAAGCCACGAGATCCGGCTTTCGAACAGCCATATTCCCCCGGTTTTCGCAACCGTCTGTTATGCCGATTCAGGTCCCAGCGCAGTCCGTGAATAGAAGCAGGAGTACTGTCGGAGGTGCGGAACAGGAAAAATTGGGCACTGATTCGCAAGCACCACTTAACATGAGTAAGAATTCCGGCGATCGCGCTTGAGTTTTAAAAGACAATCTTTAGTAAAAATTGCAACTGAGAATCGAACAACTATGTGGCTGTATTTCATTAAATTTGCGTAATATCGGTCATTATTAATAAATTGGTCGGCCTGGCGACACTCTCTTGGTGGCACAGCGCCATCGGCGGGAGCAGGATGCTCTAGCTCTGTGATGGCCCATCCTTACAAAAGCAGTCATCGCTGGGAGATGCGCCAATTCTGGCGCTTCGCGGCGGTCGCCAGCTCGTTTCGAGAGTACCCCAACTATGCCGTTTCTTCAGAACGCCAAGATCAAGACGAAAATACTGTCAATCATTGTCCCGATCTGCTTGATCGGCGTCGCTGGCGTTATGGCTGTGTCGAGCCAATTCAAAGACACGGTTGGCACCTACTCGAATTTTATCGCCAAGGACGAGGCGGCGGCGGTCGAGATGTCGAGAGCCAGCCAGCGCGTGACCGCCATGAGTTACAACGCCTACCAGATCCTGCAATATACCGCTAAGGACCCGCAGATGGCGGCGTTCTCTAGGGACTATCAGGAGAACAAGCAAGTCCTTCTGCAGCGTTTCGCAAACGCCAGGCAGCTGGTTCCGACAGAAGCAGATACAATCGACAAGCTCGTCGCAAGGGCAAATGACATCATCGCTCTTACAGACCAAGCCGTGAAAGCCGGCCTGATTGATGATAACAATACTGCCGCCACGCTCCTGAAGCAGGCGGATCCGATGATCAATGACGAGGTCGTTTCCATTCGTCA
The DNA here is from genome assembly GCF_014194925.1 of Rhizobium sp. BK491. Lineage (NCBI taxonomy): Bacteria > Pseudomonadati > Pseudomonadota > Alphaproteobacteria > Hyphomicrobiales > Rhizobiaceae > Rhizobium > Rhizobium sp. BK491. The sequence goes on along the minus strand of NZ_JACIAR010000018.1, from coordinate 24,565 downwards.
GTGGCTCGACGCGTTCAACAAGTCCCTGAACAACAAGAGCGACATGTTGGCAGAACAAGCAAACAGCACCATCGACGACGCTTTGATCGCGCTCGGCCTTCTCTTTGCCGCCGCCATTGCAATCGCTATTCTCGTTTCAGCACGCGGCATCGCCGCCCCCATCGAACGTCTGCGGGCGCGCATGGTTTCGCTTGCGGATGGCAATACCGACGAGCCTGTTTCAGGGATCGAGCGCAAAGACGAAGTCGGCCAGATGGCCGCGGCCGTCGCAGTCTTCCGCGACAGTGCCATTGAGCGTCTGCGCCTGGAGCAGGAAGCCGACGCCAATCGCAGCCTCTCCGAAAAGGAAAGGCTGGAACGCGAAGCGCAGAAAGCCAAGGATGCGGCAGACGCGCAGTTTGCAGTCGACAGTCTGGCACAGGGCCTGGGAGAGCTCTCGAATGGCAATCTGACCTATCGCCTGGAGAAGCCCTTCGTCGCCCATCTCGATCGTCTAAGGATGGATTTCAACGCCTCGATGACGAAGGTCGAGGAGACCCTCGTTGCGGTCGGTCAGGGTGGTCAGGCCATCGCCGCCGGCGCCAATCAGATCCGCTCGGCAGCCGACGACCTCTCCAAACGCACCGAGCAGCAGGCGGCTTCGATCGAGGAGACGGCGGCAGCACTCGAGGAGATCACCACGACCGTCAGGGATTCCACGCGGCGTGCAGAAGAGGCAAGTTCGCTGGTCGGGCGCGCTCGCGTCGGCGCCGAAAAATCCGGCGAAGTCATGCAAGAAGCGATTTCAGCAATGGAAGCAATCTCGAAATCCTCGGGTGAAATTTCCAACATCATCGGCGTCATCGACGATATCGCCTTCCAGACGAACCTGCTGGCGCTCAATGCCGGCGTCGAGGCGGCGCGTGCCGGTGACGCCGGCAAGGGCTTTGCCGTCGTTGCGCAGGAAGTCCGCGAACTCGCTCAGCGCTCCGCCACAGCGGCAAAGGAGATCAAGGCGCTCATTTCCACATCCGGCCAGCAGGTCGGCAGCGGTGTCGATCTCGTCACGAGAACGGGGCAATCGCTGCAGCAGATCGTCAAGGAGGTGGAGGAAATCGACCGCAATGTACGGGCGATCGTCGAAGCCGCCCGCGAACAGGCGACCGGCCTGCAGGAGATCAATACGGCCGTCAACAGCATCGACCAGGGAACGCAGCAGAATGCGGCCATGGTCGAGGAATCGACGGCTGCCAGCTACAGCCTCGCCAAGGAGGTGACGGCGCTGAACGAAATTCTCGGTCAGTTCAATCTGCAGAAGGGGCGCTCGCATGCAAGACCGGCTGCAGCCACCGAGCGCTCCAGCCCTGCCGCATCGCCGGCACGCTCGCTGCGAGCCAAGATTGCTGGCGCATTCGGAGGCTCCGGCGCTGCCACTGCGGCATCGCCGTCCTGGGAAGAGTTCTAACTCTGGAACCCGCAGGCCAATTGCGAGGGGCTAGCACCGATCTCCGCGAATGAACCCGGGCTGAATGGTGCTTTCAGCCGCGCCGTCAGTTCCATCAATTCCGGTGTAGCTCGATCGGGACAAATTTCCTTCAGTGGCGCGAAGGTAGCAATCATGCCCGGATAGCAATCTCGACACAACATCCAGCGGGGATTGCGCACTTTATCGTGCCGAACACGGTCCGGAGCCGGCGCGTCGTGTAATCGGTGACTGGCCGGAACGCATGGCAGGCCGAGCGGACTCGACGATAAAGATAAAGAGTCTCCGCCTCGTGTGTCACGGCCGCGCTCCGCAGCGCGGCGAGTATCTTTTTACCGTCATTAATCGAGAAGACAATTTCTCCGTCGAACAAGCGCTCCCAGCTTTTGTCGACACGAACTTCTTTTCGGTAGGCGTCGCCGAACTCGTTCTTTCCCTCAATCGTAATCGTCCGTTCCACCGTCATTGTCGCCTCCCTGAACAAAGCGATGGTCATGGACCGATCGGACTTACTAACCTGTATGCAGCCCCATGGGAGTTGCCGATCTTGCAAATTTCGCTGGCGTCGTGATGCTGCATAGCCGCCCAGCACGAGCGATCGTAACTGGAAGCAGCGGACAAGGGCTTCAGTCTGGCGCCGCGCCGCTAGGCATAGAGTGCGCTGGCAGGGCGACATGCCGATTTTGAGCGAACCGGCCAAAATCCGCCGCCCCTTCGGAACTTCACATCAAAACCTTTGACAAGAGCATTTCGCAGCGGGATTTTGTCAGCGGAGACGGCACCCTTGCCGATCGTAATTTTTTGCGGCTATGAGGTGGATATGAACAGCGCCGGAGACAAAGAGGGCAACGCCAAACGTCGAAAGACGCCGCACCTGGAAGCAAAAGTTCAACCGATCGACATCCACATAGGACAGCAACTGCGAATTCTGAGAATGCAGATGCGTCTGTCACAGGGTGACCTCGGCAGGGGAATTGGCCTCAGCTATCAACAGATCCAAAAATACGAATGGGCCAGGAACCGGGTAAGCGCTTCTATGTTATATGAGATGGCAAGGTTCTTCGGCGTCCCTATGGCACGCTTCTTCGAAGGCCTCCCGGACCCCGCCTCGGCCCCGCTCGGTGAGAACCTCTGTGGGATCGATGATCAGCTCGCCTATATCTCCACGACAGAAGGGCGGCAACTGATCAAGAGAATGCTGCAACTCCCGCCACGGATCAGGAAACAGGTTCTTTCCCTTGTCGATGTCCTTGCGGATTAGCTGCCGAGGCGAGAAACGAGCAGGCCCCGCTATCATCCGGGGCCTTGAGTTTGCGGGATCTGCCAGGCGATGACGGCCATCAACAGAGCCCACAGATCCATATTTCAGTGCGGTTTCATCCCACAGGGCGTTGGCGCATGGATCGGCAAATGAGCGAGATTTGGTCTTTGATGGGCCTGCTTATTTGATTGCTCCCGCCGAGGCTGGGCGGCGAACGGATTTCGGGCGTCCGCAGGCAAACATTCGGTTCAGGATGGCGACTCCGATCGCAGCTTCTGTCTGTTGAGCAATGAATGACCGAGCGCGCAAACGCGGTCCAATGACGCCCTTGTATCGACCGATCGGAGTTTCAACCAACGCTCGTTTGCCATAGTCGGCGGATGTCTGCCATTTCAGCCCACCATCTGCCTGCATGGAAGCGATGTGGTCGTCTCTCTGGCATGCGGCTTGGGCTTTGGGCCGTTTAATCGCGTTTGAGCGCGGTGGAATGACGACCCTCGCGCCTGCGGTGTGACGAAGAACAGCGTCGTAGGTGGGAACGCCATCATAGGCTCCATCGGCAGTGAGCTGGCGGATCTCATCATCGATCTGATCCAGCAAGGGCGCCAGCTGCGAGGCATCGCCAGCCTCCTGATCTGTCAGACTATGTGCAATGATCTCGCCACTGTCGGCATCAACAGCCAGATGAAGCTTTCGCCAGTCGCGCCGGGACTTTACGCCGTGTTTTTCCTCCAACCATGCGCCGGCGCCATAGATCTTCAGGCCGGTGCTGTCGACCAGAACGTCAATGGGTCCGCCCGCCACATATTGCCGGTCGTTGCTTCTGGCCGATGGCTTCCAGGTTCTGGCCCTGCGGCTGAGCGTGGTGTGATCGGGCACAGGAAAATCCAATCCCATCATGTCAAGTACCGAACTCAGAAACCCTTCGCTCTGGCGCAAACGCAATCCGAATACCATTCCCAGCATCAGCGTAGTTTCGATCGCGAGATCCGAATAGAGGCTGGCCACCTCGCGTCTTGCGTCGTGGGGCAGACCAACCATCAAGTGCTTCCGGCGTTACCCAAAGGGTCAGACTGCCACGGCGGCGAAGGCCCGCCTCATACTCCGCCCAGTTCGTCACCCCGACCTTCATTTTACCGATGTGATGGCGGCGGGCGGCGTTATGTTTGTGTGGCATGCTTGGATCAATCAACCTATTTTCGATCCGGCCGCATAGATGCAAAATGTTGAAATTTGATCCCTGCACCAATTCTCATCGTACTCTCACTTTTAGGCGGGATTATTGGGATTGTGGCAGGCCTCTCGCTTGCTTACGTCGTAGTTTGGATCATAGGCATTCTGTTTATGGCCAGTCTCTCTGTTATCGCTGGCGCTTTCCTATTTTCTGCGACGATCGGGATGGTGTTTGGCTATTTTCCGGCCATGCGGGCTGTACAGCTGGATCCAATTGACGCACTACGAAAAAAGGGAAATTCGCCGTATTGCTGGTGCCAGATTGAACGCAACGCTGGTCGGCAAATCCATGGCGTTGATGCCGTGTCTATGCGGTGGCTGTCACGCACCGGACGGATTTCTTGGTGATGGCGTCATAGGTCGGGTTGCCGTCAATGAGCCCCATCGGCCGATGGGGTCGTCGATCTGGTCGAGCAGCGGCTCCACCAGAATTCCCAAATGGGAGGGTTCGAACCCGCGCGCCTCTGATTACAAATCAGGTGCTCGATTCGCTGGGTTATTAAGGCGAATTGGCAGCGGGGAACCATGCCCAGCGTGGGCGTATCAATGACCTTTTCCGATCGCTCCGCCGCCTGAAGCTGACATTAACGCTACTGTCAGGCTTTATTCATCCCTTTGCGTCTAAGGTCGGACCAACGTCACCCCTAGGACGTTGTACAAGAGCAAAATGTTCGGAGGAAATCCATGAACAAGTTCTTTATCGCTTCAGCAATAGCTTTAGCCTCGCTCGTCGCCACGACCGCCCCGTCGCTGGCTGATGATGGCTATTACCGCCACCATCGCCACTATGACCACGGCGATTGGGGTCATCACCGCCATCGTCACGACTGCTTCGCAAGGAGAATGGTCGGTTGGCACCACGGCCATAGGGTCGTCACGGTAGAGCGTGTTTGCCGATAACTGCTTCCAACAAAAAGGCCCGGCGGATAACCGGGCCTTTTTCCAAAGTCTGCATTTAGATCCGTGCCGAAACGCGGCTCGTCTAACTAGGCTCTAGCCGGTAACGTACATTACACCGTTGTTCCGCCGCTCGCTTGCGGCGGCCCATCATCGAGCCGTCCACCGGCGGACAGGCAAGCTGGCAAAGAACAGCGCGCCGGCTGCGGCTTTGATGTGAGATGGCGGGCTATGCCGAACCGCGATCCGCTTCATCGCGGCGATCGTTTTCCGGTTGAGATCATTCTCCCGGCCTCGTCGCGCGCGAACTCGGCAATGTTGGATGCCAGCTCCTGTGGCGCTTCCAGTGGCAGCAGATGGCCAACGCCGGGAATGATCGTGAAGGATACATTGGGCGGTGAAGGCACTACGGCTATTCAAACAAGATCGACGCTGTCGACCTTGTCATTCTCGCCCCCGATAACCAAGACACGGACATCGATATTGGACAACTCAGCGCTCACATCTTCGCCGATCATCGAGCCCGGCCAGGCGTGCTTTGCACTATCCGCGCCACCAAGGCTGTCGGCGATAGCCTGATCACGATATCCTCGAGGTAGCGAACTGCCGCAGAGGATGTTGTCGATCGTCCAGCCAACAGCGTCCGGAAAGGCCCAGTGCGCTTATCCGCGGATAACATGCAGACGCTGCTTTCGGCTGCTCTGGCTGGCGCCGGCGTCGTTTACGGTCCTGCCTTTGTCCTCGGCCCTCATGTTGCGACGGGAAATCTGGAGCTGCTTCTTCCCGACTATACGACGGAAAGCCTCGCCATTAACGCCGTATATCCGTCGGCCCGCCTGGTGAGTACCAAGCTGCGTCGTTTCATCGCGCTGCTTGAAGAGTGGTTCCGCGCGCGGCGAGACTGGACTGCTTCAGATTGCAAGCGGCCAAATCGTCTCCGCAGCCATCATTTCCCCTGTGGTTTGAAGTTGATGAGCAGCGATTTGAGTTCGATTTCGCGCACGCGCCGTGCCGCTTCGTCTGGGCTAACCCAGGCGAGCTGACGCTGTCCTTGCTCCTTGAATTCGGGTATGATTTCCTTCACTTCGACCTGGAACAAGTCGACGACACATGGCACGACCTTACCGTCAGAGAACTCCTTGAGGTAGGTATACCGGCCAACAGGCGTTTTCCGCACTTTGCCACGCACTCCGGCCTCCTCCCAGGCTTCGATCGCAGCCGCCTGGTGAGGCTCCTTGCCTTTGATTGGCCACCCCTTTGGCACGATCCAGCGGCCGCTATCGCGCGACGTAATCACCAATATCTCGATCTCGCCGTCTCCATAGCGAAAGCAAAGTGCGCCATATTGGTTACGGAACGCGCTTGAGAACAGCTTCTCGGGTGTCTGCGCAAGCTGCCGCAACAGGTGCCTTGATTTAGCTGATGCAGGCTTTCCGCGTTCTTTTTTTGGCTTCATGCCATGCAGCTTCTCAGATTGTCGCCTACGCTTCAATCGCGGCGCGATGTGTGAAACGCGGACGATCTTATCGATGTCGCGTTGGATTTCGGCGTATTTTGTATAGGCGGATCGAGCCAACGGGAGAACCGAGGACTCACATATCGGCGGGTTTACTTTTCAGAAAAAAGCAGCGGCAGGTCGGCGTCGTAAACGTAACGGCAAACGAGGACAGGCGATGACGGCCTCCGAGTTTGCCTATCACGCTCCCGCGATCGAGTCGATGGACAGACCGGCTATTGGCTCGTGGCCGGTCAAAGCGTTATGAAACTGAACACGGTGGCCATATGCGGATCACCAATTAGGTGCTCTCCATCCGAGGATGTCGCCGCTCGAATAGAGGCCGAGTCTGCTTAAGGACACCGCGGTACGTAGCTAGTCGCGCAGAACGTGGCTGAAGAAAGCTTTGATCTGGTCGTTGAAGACATGGTGAAATGCCAAACGATCGAAGCCTTCTCCATCCACGCAAATAGCCGGTACGCTCGACATCAGGGCAGGTGAACACGGTGCCAGAAACGCAAAATGGGCAGCCCCGGCAACGCTGTGATATTCCGGCCGCTTCGGTAGGTTCTCGGCCAATACAGCGACATTCTGTGGCAAGACGCCATCCCCGCCATGTTGCGAGGCCCACAGTTGAATGGGCTGCTGAACGACGATCAAGCTTTGTTTGGTCGCGAAAAAGCTAAGCGGGTCCGCCAGCACGAACGCTTTGATGCGGTTATCCTGAGACAGAGGCTGCATAGGCAATTCGTTTCGCCGTATTTCGCCGCAAATCGGCGCCGGCTCCGGACAGGGTACGCTCGGGTCGTGAAAGTCCGGCTTGGCTCCTGCCAACACGAGACCGGTATAGCCTCCCCTCGAAAAGCCGAAGAAGCCGATCCTTTGAGCATCGATTTTCTCTGCATAGGTCGATCGCGAAAGCATGAAATCGATCAGGCGCTTGATATCTGTGGGCCTTTCGACCATCACGGATATATCGCCAGCACGGCTCGGGTCTGCGTAGTTGTCACCCGGGTGGTTGATCGCCGCGATCACAAAACCAGCGTCGGCAAGAGTTTCGGCCGTATCATGGTGACCTAAAGCGCTACCGCCATGGCCGTGCGAGATGACGATCAGCGGGAGCCGGTCCCCTACGACTGGACAGCCTTTCACGCCGAGCACGGAGATTGGCCCGAGCGAAATCGGGGATGCCTTGATGTCGCAGGGTGTCCAGACAAATGCCTGCAGCTCAGGGCCATGCTCATCAGCGGGAACGACAATTTTTTCCAAACCTGCCGCATGAGCACAAGAAACGACCATAGTTAGCCAAGCCGCAACGAAGAAAGTCCTTACATGCATTCACGCCTCCGGGGTGTGATGTCTCAAGAGAATGGTTCGATGACAGGAATTAAAAGGTCAGTGATCAGGTTTTGATCCGGAACCGCGCCGGGGTGATTGCGATAGATTTCAAGAACCGGCCGGTGATCCGGCTCCATGCCGCTCTGTGGTAGCCAACCGCCAAAGAGGGTCTGCACGGTGGAGGAAATGAGTGTGTAGGGTCCGACAAGACGATAGGCTGCATAGAAGCCGCCCGAAACCTCGCACCGCTCAAGGTCATCGTGTATCCGTCGGCCCCCAGACATCACCACGCCCGCGAAATAGCTGAACCCCTCCAGTTCTTCTGGATCGCCGTATGAGGCGGCCACGCGCGCGCAATCCGGCCAAGGATAGCCTTGCTCGCTAGCCCACTTGCGCAGACGTCGAAATGAATGTGGGATCGTTGCGACTGGTCCCTCATGCCATAAGCCGTGCATGACTATCGGCGGCATCGTCACGAGGGTCACTGACGGCGAGTTCCCCACGATTGCCTGCCGCGTCTGAAATCCGGTCGGCGACATGCCGGTAAATTCTCGAAAGGCTCTGGCAAAGCTTTGCGGGCTATCATAGCCAGCGTCGAGAGCGGCAAGGATGACAGAGGACGACCTCCCGGCCAGTTTATGAGACGCTTCAGAAAGTCGCATTCGACGGACCGTCGTCGCGATGCTCTCTCCCGTGATCGCACGATAAATGCGGTGAAAATGAAACGGCGAAAAATTTGCGACCGCTGCCAGACTCTCGACCGTATGATCCGCCGCGGGAGCCATAGCAATCTCCGCTAGGACCCTTGCAACGCGCCGGCGATAATCGAGTTCCGTGCTATTTTTCATGGATGCGTGCCTAGCACGCCTTTGCATTCCAGACAGCGCAGAACTTGCGCAATTTTGCTGTCGCCATGCCCTCTCACCAAATAGAAACTTATACCAATGGTGTGAAACGGCACCGAAGTGGGACGAGCGCTACATAAAGGGCAATCGACAGCGCTTTCCGGAACATTATCTATGGGAGCGAAGTGTATTTCGGGCAACAGACCGGGAAATGTTCGACCGATGGCTGACACGGCTGCACTCCGATAGCGGCACACAGAACGGGATCGAAGGCGCGGCGATTTGAACGCACTGAGCGTCGGCAACGAGATTGGGGCGCAATGCCGACGGCGACGAGCGTCCGGTAAGAGCAGATATGCGCCAATCTGTCGGCCTTTTTGAGGGCGTTGCTCGCGAGCGAGCAAGATCAGCCAAAGCGGCATCTCACAATGGCTAAAGGCTCTTGTAGGTCCTGATGTCGATCACAGGAGACGTGCAGCGCCCGAAACCCGAACGCTGGCGCCAGGTCGATCTGGAATAGTAACAATAAGGCGGCAAGGCTGCCCCATATCCTCACCCTGCATAATCTCAATGTTGCCGTCGTGGGGCCAGCCGAGATCCCGCAGATAACCGCCGAGGGCTGCCGCCGCCGCTCCGGTGGCGGGGTCCTCGAATACGCCACCCGCAGCGAATGCGTTACGAGCATGGAAACGGCTGGTCGTTTCGGCATAGACAAGCGCGATAGTTGCAAGGCCGTGAGCACGCATCAGATCGGCGCCTGTTGCTAGATCGTAGGCCATCGCGGCAAGATGATCACGGTCGGAGAGAGCCAGTACGAGGTGCCGCGCACCGGCCTCGATGATTGCCGGTGGTAAATGATTGTCGAGATTGCCCGGCTCGAGCGCGAAAAGGTGCAACGCCGCGGCCAGAAGGTCCTCGGGACATGGTTCACTTCGCGTCGGCGGCGACTGAAGAGCGGCGCCGAGCGTCGTCCCTGCATGCCCCTCCACGGTGATTGCGGTGTCGTTGAGCTGCAGCGAGAATATCCCCTCGCCTCTGCTTCGGGCTAAGATCGCCCCCAACGCAATGGTCGCATGACCACAGAACGGTACTTCCATTGCTGGGGAGAAATAACGAACGCGCCAAGCCTTCCCCAAGGGGGCGGCAAACACCGTTTCGGAATAGCCGATCTCGCGTGCTATTCGCTGCATTTCATCGACCTCTGGCAAAATCTCGCAGAGCGCTACGCCAGCTGGATTGCCGCCTATGCCCGAAGTAGAAAATGCTGCAATGTGTTCGATTCGCATTCTTGCTCCCATGCCTCCCATGTGCCGGGCCGGCCCACCTTTGTGATCCTCGGCGCCCTTCGAACTTTATTCCTCAGGGCAGTGTGTCGAAGTTGCCGCGGCGAAATGCCGGACGTTCCTTAAGACGCCCGAAGTAGGCGGCAACCGCCGGTAAGTCGGGCCGTTCAATTGGCGTACCGAGCCAGCGGTTGACCGAGAGGCCGACTACGACGTCAGCGACGGTGAATTCCTCGCCCGCAACGAAAGCTACACCCACAGAGAGCTGCCTTTCCAGAATCTCCATTTTGCTATTCCATTCGCGGGTGCTGGCGGCAATTATCGCGGGTTCAACGTAAGCCGCATCCTTGCGCACCAGGCCGAGGAATGCGCCGCGCCAGGCACTGTTCAGATCCGTTGCCTGCCAGTCCATCCATCTCTCCACCAAAGCGCGCCGCCACGGACTAACGGGTAGAAGATCACCCCGGTCATGCTTGGACGCGAGATATCGGCAGATCGTGTTGGATTCCCACAATACTCCGTCCTCGCTTTCGACGACCGGAACCAACCCGTTGGGATTGAGCGCCAGGAACTCCGGCTGTTTGGTGGAAGAAAATCCGAGCCCCCAATCCTCGCGCGCATATTCGATGCCAATCTCACCGCATGTCCACAATACCTTGCGAACGTTGATGGACGATATCCTGCCGAGAACGCGAAAAGCACTCATAATTCACCCCGATATATCCGGGACGTGGATAGCTGAGGGGCCCCCAGCTTGCACGTACCAAAAATGTCATCGCGACAACAATTTACTCGAACGCGATAACAGAGTTTTTGCTACCGGAAGGAAGAGCTGGCTATTTTGCAATACCGTCGATTGCGCAAAGGCAAGTGCCGTAATCTACAACCTTATGCTGACCTGCCGCGCCTGTGGCGTCGAGCGCCATTCGCCTGGTTGCGACGAGTCTTCACCGAATTGCCGCAGCGTCCTGAAGGCGCCAATATCAACGATCTACTCCCATTTAACCACGCCAAAACCTTTACCGCATAAGCCCTTGCGGCCTTCGACACTCAACACGCAGCGAAATAAGCACTTACTGTAAGCCAAATACCAACGTAAACACAGCAAGAATTACTGATCGGTCGAAGTGACGGCTATTGAACATCGACGAGCGCCCTGAAATGGAAGAGCCTTCGTGCCCCAGCCAACGTTACCGTGCGGTTTGCGACAGAGCTATCTGACAAGCCGATTAATGAGTTCACGCTCCACTTCGCCGAAAATGACGACACTCGAAATCGTTTATCAAAACTCTCGCTCTAAGCGCTTGTGTCCTACTTTCACAAGAACATCCTGCAGCGCATTGAGTAGCGTATCAGCATTTTCGCGAGAAAAAGGGAGCGGCGGCCGAATTTTGAGAACATTACCATTTCGTCCTGAGGCGCTTATCAATACACGCCGGTCGCGAAGCTCGCTGACAACGTTCAGCGCGAGGGCGCTATCCGGCTCGCGACTGTCCTGATTGCGAACAAATTCCATTCCAAGAAACAAACCGCTGCCTCTGACATCTCCAATCGAAGCGTGCGTCTCTTTCAAGCTCCTCATTCCCGCGTGCAGGTACTCTCCTGTCTTGCGAGCGTTTTCCAGAAGGTTTTCGTTCTCAATAACGTCAAGTACGGCCGAGGCAGCAGCCAAAGAAACGTTGTTGGCCCCGAATGTGTTGAAGTAGCGGATATCCCGGCCGAAACACTCTTGGATGTCCGACTTCATAATGGCCGCTGCGATTGGCATTCCGTTACCCATCGGCTTGCCGGTCACTACAATGTCGGGGACGACTTCGTGACGCGCGAAACCCCACATGTTTGTGCCTATTCGCCCGAAGCCGGGCTGCACCTCGTCAGCGATATAAAGCACGTCAGCTTTTTTCAAAACATCGACGACGGGTTTGAGGAAACCGGGCGGATCGGCAAAAACGCCATCCGAGGAAAAGATACTATCGGCGATAAAGGCCGCTGGCGTGATACCCCGGCGGCGCATGTGGCCAATCGCTTTGGCGACATCCTGCGCCAGTGCCTCACCGACATTGCGACCATTGGCGCGATAGGTGTCGGGCGCCGGCACTGTCAGCACATGCTGGCCGAGGGGTACACTATCCCCAAGCAACGGCGAGATTTCCGCCGCCGAGGCCGTGACGCCATGATAGGCGTTCTCCGTAATGATGATACCGGTGCCACTTGTACAATGGCGTGCCAACCGGAGGGCCAGATCAACCGCCTCGCTTCCGGTGCAGGTGTACATCACACGGTCGAGTTCGGCCGGAAATGTCGCCAAAAGCCTTTCAGAGTAGGAGAGGATTTGCTCGTTCAGATAACGTGTATGCGTATTGAGTTGCGACGCCTGGTAACTTATTGCCTCCACAACGTGCGGGTGGCAATGACCGACCGACGGCACGTTGTTATAGGCGTCGAGATAGGCTTCTCCATTCGGTCCGTACAACCATACGCCTTTGGCCTTTGTGACATGGACCGGATTTTCATAGAAGAGCCGATACGACGGTCCGAGCAGCATCTGTCGACGCTCGACCATCTTTCGTTCTCGTTCCGGCAGGCTAGCGAGCCGCGCCGGGTCGAACCCGTTGACCATTGGTGCGTTCGGTCTGTGTGAAGCGTTTTCTTGCATGCTTTTGGTCACCGATTGGCTTCGCGCAGTCTTTCGATAGCGACGGTTCCTGGGATTGCATCAAGGCGCGCCAGCTGCGCCCAAACGCCTGCAGTTTGTATGGTCAAGCGTTGAGCGTGCTCGGGGAACAGCTGTGCCCGCCACCTTGGAATACAAAGCCGCATCACCAACCGCATGACCGCTGCCTTGTAGATCAAGGGGATTTCGGCATCGGACAGGAAACATTCGCTGCGATACCCCGCGATAAGATCGCACATCGCCGTTATCGGGTCAGGTTCATCCCCGATCTGATAGGCAGCAGCGACCCCCACGTCGAAAAGCGTGGGCGCGTGCACCATATCGCCAAAATCGATGATGCCGGTGATTGTATCCGGCGCTGTCGTATCGACAAGGATGTTTTCCATGTTAAAGTCGTTGTGAATGACTTGGGCATCCAACATATTCATGATCGGCATAATCGCCTCCTCGAACTCGTCGATCGCGTTTTCGAGGCGTGTTCGCTGATGCACGTCAGCGAAAGTCGGCAGGACTTCACGCATCCCTGCCGCATGTTTCAAATCCCAGGTGATGCGATGTGATGCGGCCTCATGTGAAAAGCTCTTCAAGGCTTTTTGCAAACGTCCGAGCATTGCGCCAACCCGCCGGCGCTGCAAAGGGGACTGCGGCGCGGTCCGCTGCGCAACGCCCGGCGCGAACGTGACCATGCGGACGCCGCGTTCGGTGCCGTCGTCCGCCACGAAGCGAAAATCCGCGGCACCCTCACGGGTGAGAATGACACGCTGGGTCGGAATCCCCGGATCCGCCTCCTCCACATGCAAGAGTGCCAGACTGTGCATCGAGGTAACGAGAGGATCCTCTGCGGGATTGAGGATTTTTAGAAGATAGGCCGTGCCGTCCTCGAGCATTACGCGAAAATTATTGTCCTTCTCGCCCCACAGCCATGTTGCGCGACCAGAAAGGCCATAATGGTCGCACGCAATTTGCTGAGCCTGCTCAGAGGACACGGGGACAGAAGCAGTTTCCAGTTCGGCGCCGAGCACACCGATTTTGGAGTTTTTTTGCATCGCCGACATTGTACCGTCCCACCCTTTTTAGTCTCTTGAAACTTCCCAAGCCTTCTGCGGGCAAAAGTCGAACTATGTCGCTTCGGTCACAAGCTTTGTATTGAGGTAGCTTTCCATCGCCTCGGTGCCGCCTTCTGAGCCGTAACCGGAGTCTCTCACGCCTCCGAAAGGCAACTCTGGCAGCGCCAGCCCGTGTTGATTGATGGAAAGCATCCCACTTTCTATATCGCGAGCGAGCGCCGCGCTTGTCTTCGCAGATTTGGTATAGGCATAGGCGGCAAGTCCATAGGGCAGTCGGTTCGTCTCCGAGATGGCCGCGTCGTAATCCGCAAATGCGCTGACCAAAGCGATGGGGCCGAAAGGTTCCTCATTCGCAATGCGCGCGTCTTGCGGAACATCGGTGACAATAGTGGGCTGGAAGAAATTTCCTCGATTTCCTAGCCTCTTGCCGCCGGTCGCAATGCTTGCTCCACGAGCGACGGCGTCCGCTGTCAATGCTTCCATGGCCTCAACGCGACGGGCGTTGGCGAGCGGCCCCATGTTCACGCCGTCCATCAAACCGTCGCCGACTTTTATCGCTTCAGCCGCCTTCACAAAGCCTTCCAGAAATCTCTCATACACGCCCCGCTGAACGAGAAAGCGTGTGGGCGCCACGCAGATCTGTCCGGCATTTCGAAACTTGGCGCCACTCAATATTCGAACGGCGAGATCGACGTCCGCATCATCGAACACAATAGCCGGCGCATGCCCGCCCAACTCCATTGTCACACGCTTCATGTGGGCACCCGCGAGCGAGGCTAGCTGTTTTCCAACTGCCGTCGATCCGGTGAAAGAGATTTTGCGGATCACCGGGTGCGGAATGAGGTAGCTCGAGATGTCGGCCGGTATGCCGAAGACAAGATTGAGAACGCCAGCCGGCAAACCTGCATCAGCGAATGCACGAACAAGTTCAGCACAGCTCGCCGGCGTCTCTTCGGGTCCCTTCAAGATGATCGAACAGCCGGCAGCAAGAGCTGCCGACACCTTGCGCACAGCCTGGTTCAATGGGAAGTTCCAAGGACTGAAGGCTGCCACCGGGCCAACGGGCTCCTTTATGACCATCTGTCTGACATTCATCGCCCTTGGGGGAATCAAACGACCGTAGGCGCGACGGGCTTCCTCGGCGAACCAGTCAATGATGTCGGCCGCACTCAAGGTTTCCGCCAGGGACTCGGCCAAGGGCTTACCCTGTTCCAGCGTCATAGTCCTGGCGATCGCCGCCGAGCGCCCGCGCAGAATTTCAGCCGCCTTGCGAAGGAGTTTCGCCCGCTCAAACGCGCTGACCTGACGCCATTGTTCGAATCCAGCCGATGCTGCGGCAAGTGCTTCGTCGAGATCATTGTTGCTGGCACTTGAGACGTTGCCGATAACCTCGCTCGACGCCGGATTTACGACCGGTAGCTGCTCATTGGAGCCATCGCGCCAGACGCCGTTTATATAAAGCCTTGTGTTCGGATACCCGGACATTTCAGTTCCATCCTTTTTGTCAGTAACCGAGGGCACAACCGTCTTTTCTATGATCGGAAGCGCCCAGCAAGGTACTATTTTGATCATCGATCCAGATCGCCTGCGCACCGCCGATCGCCCATTTCGGAGCGACGACCTTAAAACCGCGAGCTTCCAGATCGTTGCCGATCGCGTCTCGAAGCAGCGCCTCCGTCTCGACCGTGGCCGTGCCCGGAAGCGGGAACAGACGCGGAAGATCGACTGCGCTTTGAATATCGAGATCGTAGTCAAAAAGCTTCGAAAGGAAGTGGGCGTGACCCATTGCCTGGTAATGCCCTCCCATGACGCCGAATGAGAGCACGCATTTTCCAGCGCGGGTCACCAGTCCCGGAATGATTGTGTGCATCGGCCTTTTGCGCGGACCTATCGCGTTCGGATGCCCCTTTTTCACGACGAAACTCTGGCCGCGATTGTGAAACAAGACGCCCGACTTCGGAGCCATCAGGCCGCTTCCGTAAGGATGGAAGATCGAATTGATGAAGCTCGCAACATTTCGGTCCTTATCGACCACCGAAATGTAAACCGTATCCGAGTGCTCGACACCGTCGATAATCGCTCCGGCATCGACCGCTTTTTGCAGATCTATTTTGGCAGCAAGATTATCAACGAACTGATCGGACAAAAGGTGTTCAACCGGGACAAGCGACGTTGCCGGCTCGGCCAGCCATCGATCGCGTGCCGCATAGGCAAGCCTCGTTGCCTCCACCTCGATGTGCAGATTATCGGCGCTCAGCGGATCGCCTTTGCGCTCGAACCGCTCCAGAATCTTCAAGATCATGAGCGCGATGACACCTTGACCGTTGGGCGGGCATTCATGCACAGTCCATCCTCGGTAAGTCGCACTGATTGGTTTCACATATTCACCGGCAGCAGAGGCAAAGTCCTCCGCCGTATGCAAACCGCCCAAAGACTGCAGCTTTGCCAGCATATCCTCGGCGACTGGGCCGCGATAGAACCCGTCACGACCCGAGATCCCGATCGCTTCCAGCGTTTGCGCGAGTTCAGGCTGACGTTGGACCGATCCGACCGCAGGAACCTGGTCGTCGGCCAAAAAGATGCGTCTGGTCGACGGATCACGTAGCAGCAAGTCTCGCTGGTTTGAAATGTCGGCTGCCACCCTCGGTGTGATCCCATAGCCGTCCCGTGCCAGCGCGATTGCAGGAGCAAGTATCTCCGCGATCGGCATCCTGCCGTGGTCGGCGATAAGGCGTGTCCATGCATCCACCGCGCCCGGAATTGTCACGGCATGGGGCGATGACCGGTCGATGGCGGTAATGCCGTTATCCTTGTACCATTCGTATTTCGCCGCAGCGGGCGTCCGTCCCGAGCCGTTATAGGCCACGACCTGGTCGCTGCCGTTTGCCGTCAGCAATGCAAAGCAGTCACCACCCACGCCGGTGGACCCCGCCTCCACCACACACTGGACGGCGCAGGCGCCGACGGCAGCGTCGATGGCCCTGCCCCCGCGCTTCAGTATCTCGATCGCAGTCATGGTCGCCATCGGATGGGATGTCGCCGCCATCCCATTGCGCCCGACGGCGATCGATCTTCCCGGAGTTTCGAAATTGCGCATCGTCATTCTTTCCTCAGTACAATCCACTCGCCCTGGCCCAGGTATAGGTGTCGTCCAGCGCGCGTGTGGAGCGGTCGAACAATTCGTTGATCTGCGCCTTGGTGATGATGAGCGGCGGACACAGCGAATAATTGTCGCCCAGCGCACGGGTGATGACACCGTGTGCCTGTGCTCTTCGTCCGGCGTGGATAGCAATGCCATGGGCTGAATTGAACGCTTCCTTCGTCTCCTTGTTGCGAACGAGTTCAAGCGTTCCAATCAGACCCCGGCCACGGGCGTTGCCGACAAGCGGATGCGCGCTGAGATCCTTCAGTCGGCGCTGAAATAACGGCGCTACGTCCTGGACATGGCCGACTATGTCTCGCTCCTCGTATATCTTGAGGGTTTCGAGCGCGACGGCCGTGGCAACGGGATGGCCGCCATAGGTGAAGCCATGCCCGAAGGTTCCGATTTTCTCGCTTTCCGAAACGACCGCAGAATGGATCTTTTCATTGATCATCAGTGCGGAAATCGGCTGGTAAGCTGCCGAGAGCTGCTTTGCCATCACGATCATATCGGGTTGCAGCCCGAAGCTTTCGGAACCGAACATCGTCCCAAGCCTGCCAAAGCCGCAGATCACCTCGTCTGCGATTAGCAGCACGTCGTATTTCTTCAGGATTGCTTGAATTTTCTCGTAGTAGGTTGGCGGCGGGACGATGCAGCCGCCCGATGCCATAAGCGGTTCGGCAAAGAACGCGCCGATTGTTTCCGGGCCTTCCGCAAGGATCAGTCTCTCAAGCGAATCCGCGCAACGTGTGGCAAATTCCTCCTCCGTCTCACCCGCCTGGCCGTAACGATAGAATTCCGGGCAATCCGTATGCAGCACACGGTCGATCGGCAGATCGAAATCACGGTGATTATTAGGGAGCCCCGTCAGGCTTGCCGAGGCGATGGTCACGCCGTGATAGGCACGCATACGCGAGATGATCTTCTTCTTTTCCGGCATACCGATCGCGTTGTGATAATACCAGACGAGTTTCATAGCCGTATCATTGGCCTCGGAACCCGAATTGGCAAAGAACACCTTCGACATCGGAACAGGCGAAAGCTGGATAAGCCTGTCGGCCAGCTCGATGGCTGTCTCATGCGATTTGCCGCCAAAGCTGTGATAGAACGGCAATTCCTTCATTTGTCGGGTCGCAGCATCGACCAGACGCTGTTCGCTAAAGCCGAGCGACGCGCAAAACAGCCCCCCAAGACCTTCGATATACTTATTGCCCTCGCTGTCGACGATATGGATCCCCTCACCCCTTGCAATCACCAGCGGACCGTCCTTCAAATGTTGCGAGGCGTTGGTATAGGGATGAAGAACGAAGGCAGCGTCCCGAGCTTCAAGGGAATTGAGAAGGGTGGTCACAATAGCTCTCCAAATGAGGTATGTTTCGATAGCGACGCCTGGCAAAGCTCCGCCGGTCAGCCGATGAGACCTTTTGGTGCACCGGCTGCCATTTTTGTCGGGGTGAGAATTTCGGTGCTCAATCAATCAAGATTTGTCTTGATCCATTTCTGCGAAAGCTTGTTGATCGTTCCGTCCGCCTTGGCTGCTTTGATCGCCGCGTCGAACATGGACTTCAGGACCGTATCGTCCTTGCGAAGTCCTGCGGCGATACCCTGCCCGAAGACTCCGCCTTTGAAGGTCGGACCGGCTATCGTGTAGTCTTTGAAGTCGTCCTTTCGAAGCGTGGCGGTCAGCGATGTTTTCTGCGCAACGACCGCGTCGATGCGGCCGGCCTGAAGATCCAGATCATGCTGCTCGACGGTCTTGTATTCTCTGGGATCAACAACACCCTTGAAGTAGGTATCAAGGAATACTGCGTTCGCGGTCGATACTTGGGCGCCGACCGTCTTGCCCTTGAGGGCGTCTCGAAGCGGCTGCAATTCCTGCTCGACCTTCGCTTTGTCTCCGGCAAGATCGACCGTTGTCCCGGTACCTGGCAGATTTGCAAGCGGACCGGTCTTCTCGACCATGAAGGCCGCCGCAGTCGGGGCATAGGGCTCGCTGAACGAAATGACGGCAAGACGCTTTTCGGTAACGATCATCGAGGCCATGATGGCATCGAACTTTTTCGCATTGAGCGATGGAATGAGGCCGTCCCAATCCTGGGCGACGATCGTGCATTTGATCTTCATGCGAGTGCAAAGGTCGTTGGCGAGATCAATCTCGAACCCGGCAAGCTTGCCATCAGGTCCAGTGAAGTTCCACGGTTCGTACGCGCCTTCGGTCGCAATGGTAATTTCGGTTGGCTTTGTCTCGGCGGTGGCCGCGCCGGCAAAGGCAACACCCAGTAAGACGGACGTCAGCAAGAGTTTTGATAATTGCATGTTGCATTCCCCTTTTTGTTACCCCCTGTCCTTTTGCGGACAGGGCGGTGCAGCCTTCGCAACGCCCAGTCTCAGTCGCTAGGACGCGCGAATCTTGATTGCCTCCGCCGCCAGGCAGAGGAGTTCGAATAAAACCTGCGCCGCGATTTGCGCCGTGTTCGTTGTCGGATCGTACTGGGGAGCGACTTCAACGACGTCGCCGCCGACGACGTTTAATCCCGCAAGACCTCGCAGGATGCCCAGCGCTTGGGCGGAAGTCAGCCCACCGACTTCAGGCGTCCCCGTGCCGGGCGCAAATGCCGGATCGAGGGAATCGACATCGAAGCTGATATAGGTCGGACCCGAGCCGACGATTTCCCTCGCCCTTGCGATGACCGCCCCTATGCCGATATCGCCGACCTCTTCCGCATGTATGACGGTCATGCCGGACGCATACGAAAACTCCCATAGATATTCCGAATTTCCTCGAATGCCGATCTGAACCGTCCGCCGCGGATCCAGCACGCCGTCGAGAACCGCCTGACGGAAGGGGCCGCCATGATGGAATTTGCAGCCCTCAAAGGAGCCGCCGGTATCGCAATGGGCATCGATATGGATCATCCCCACCGATCGATCCTTGCCGACGGCCCGGAGAATGGGAAGACCGATCGAGTGGTCGCCACCGACTGCCAAAGGCACAACGCCCGCCTTGACCACCCCAAGGGCAAATTGCTCGATATCCTCATGGGATGCAGTGAGATCAAAGCGGCTCCTGAACGGAACATCGCCGACATCAGCGATCCTTGCATGGGCAGTCGGTACGGCGCGCAACACATGCTCATAAGGACCGACCCGATCGACATTTCGAACGGCACGCGGCCCGAACCGCGCACCTGATCGGTTCGTCACGCCAAGATCCATCGGTATCCCGAAAAGCGCGATGTCGATGCCGGTAAAATCGGGTGACGCATCAGGACGATAAGGAGCCTTCAAGAGCGTTGGCATGCCGCAATAGGGAGCCTGACGGCTGTCGCCATCCCCGAAGACCAGCTCGGCAACCTTCCGAAACTCCGGGTCGAACATCTCGCCGCCCGACGCGTTCGAAAAGCGTTCCCGCAGCTCTTCCAGACTTAGAATCTCCGGCATCGGGCCTCCATTTGTCCTGTACCCACATTTCAAGCCGCCCCCAAAATGCAAACGAAAGGCCATTGCTTGTTGTGGTCAACATTGTATACATAATCGTATTCTCCTTGATCAAGCAAGAGGGAAAAAGTTATGGTGCCACCGACAGGACCGCTGAACGGGCGAAAACATGGAAAGGGAATTGGATTGGCATCGACCAAAACGGAACAGCGAGGCTCTTTACGGGAGAGCACATACTTGCAGCTGAAGGATCTTATTCTCAGCGGCCAACTACGCCCCTCGGAGCGACTGTCGGAAAACACGCTTGCCAAGCGCTTTGGCGTCAGCCGGACGCCGTTGCGCGAAGCGCTGATGAAGCTTGAAGAGGAAGGGTTGATCGTCGGACAACGAAACCTCGGATACACGGTCACCGATCTGGACGTCACCAAATTCTGCAATTTGCTGGTCGTTCGCGAGGCGCTCGATGTCTGCGCGGCGCAACTCGCCTGCGAGATGGCGACCGAAGAAGACCTTGACCGGCTTCGAGGCGTAATCGCCCAGATGGTCGAGCTCAAGGAGACGACCAATGAGGCGCCGTCCGACGCCGCCCGCAACCTGGACCTTGGACTATACATCCACCGGGTCATTGTGGAATCGACTCGGAATGAGGCTCTCGTAAGGGTAACCGACCAAGTCTACCAGCAGCTTCGTTTGGCCCTGTGGCTGGAAGTTCTCTGGGTCGATCTCGAGCACACGGATCTTGATGAGCATCGGGCAATTGCAGACGCCATCTGCGCACGCGACCGCGAGGCCGCTGCAAATGCGGCGCGTGCGCATGTGCAAAGCTCACTCAAGAACATGTCGAAGCTCCAGCGCATTTGGGCGCATCGGCGAACTGTCGACTGAGCCAAAGCCAAGCTTTCATAAAGAGGTTCACATATGGAGCTTATCGATAGTTATCTGGCACTCGTCGGCGCCGGACAGACAGGCTGGGGTCCGCTCCTTCTGACGGCCGCCGCGATGACAATTGGCGTTTCCGTGTGTGGCTTTCTGGCTGGAACGGTGATCGGCTCGGTTGTTACCTTTATGCAGTTGTCGCCCCACATGGCCGTTCGCTGGTCTGCCGACTGCTACACCACAATTCTCCGCGGCGTGCCGGACCTTCTGATCATCTATCTTTTCTATTTCGGCGGAAGCTCGCTGCTCGGATCTGTCGGCGGCCTGTTCGGCTATCATGGCTTCATCGGAATGCCCGCTTTCCTGACCGGAACCCTGGCACTTGGCGTCGTCTCAGCCGCCTATCAGGCTGAAGTCTTTCGTGGCGCCTTCAAATCGGTTGCGCGTGGCGAAATCGAAGCGGCCAACGCCGTTGGCATGCGGCCGTGGCCCAAGTTCAGGCGCATCATCGCACCTCTCGTGCTTCGCTATGCCATTCCGGGCCTTGGAAACACCTGGCAACTTGTCCTGAAGGAATCGGCATTGATCTCCGTGACCGGCCTCGTCGAGCTCCTCCGGCAATCGCAAATCGCCGCCGGATCCACACGCCGCCCGTTTGAATTCTACCTGACGGCGGTCATCCTTTATCTCGTTATCACCTGGGTCTCCTCAATCCTGTTCAGGAGAATGGAAGCCCGGACAACCCAAGGGATAAGGAGTGCCTTGTGATGGATATTGGCTTCATGAGGGAAACGCTCCTCACTCTTCTGACCGGTTTGCCGCTAACCATCGAACTTGCAGTCACATCCATTCTGGCGGGAAGCGTCCTGGCGCTTGTCATCGCGCTCTTTGCGGTGATGGGCGGCACCATAGGTCGAACCTTAACTCGCGCCTATGTCTTCGTGTTCAGAGGTTCACCGCTCCTTGTCCAAATGTTCCTGATCTACTATGGCCTCGGTCAATTCCGGCATGGACTGCAGGATCTTGGCGTCTGGTGGTTCTTCCGGGAGCCTTATTGGTGCGCCGTGTTAGCGTTGACGCTGAACACAGCCGCCTACTGCAGCGAAATCTTTCGGGGTGGCCTGCAGGCCGTCTCCATGCAACAAGTTGAGGCGGCGCGCGCCTGCGGCATGTCCGGCATCCTGTTGTTCAGACGGATCATTCTTCCGATTGCCATAAGGCACGCATTGCCTGCCTATGGCAATGAGATCATCTTGATGGTCAAAGCAACGGCGCTTGCTTCCGTCATCACCATCATGGAAGTCACAGGTCTCGCAGGAAAATTGATCGCGGACAGCTTTCGGGCTTTCGAAATCTTCATTGTCGCAGGGGCGATTTACCTTGCGATCAATTTCGTCGTCACGCGCATGCTCATGGTGGCCGAATTTTGGCTTTCGCCACATATGCGCATGCCACCCAATCCTACCACTTAACGGGAGTACGCATGTCCGTCAGGGGAACAGTCTTGGTCAGCGATAACATACAAAAAAGCGCTGCCGTTTCGGTCAAGGATCTCAGAAAGTGCTTCGGCCCGCTGGAGGTTCTAAAAGGTGTTTCGCTGGAAGCTCACGAAGGCGATGTCATATCGATTCTGGGCTCTTCCGGCTCCGGAAAATCGACGATGCTCCGATGCATCAATATGCTTGAAGTGCCCGACAGTGGCGAGATACGCATCGACGGCGAGATGTTCTCGCTGAAAAAGGGACGTCACAGGACTGAACCGGCTGACCGCAGGCAGGTCGATCGACTACGCGAACACATCGGCATGGTATTCCAGAGCTTCAATCTTTGGTCACACATGACCATTTTGGAGAATGTAATCGAAGCGCCGGTGCACGTGCAGAAGCGTAACCGTGCCGAATGCGTCGCGGAAGCAGAAGCGCTGCTAGAACGGGTTGGAATCGCCGACAAGCGAAATTTCTATCCAGCGCATCTGTCTGGAGGTCAGCAGCAGCGCGCGGCGATTGCTCGTGCCCTTGCGCAGCGGCCGAAGGTCATGCTTTTCGATGAGCCGACCTCTGCGCTTGATCCCGAACTTGTTGGCGAGGTGCTTAAAGTCATGCGGTCGCTGGCCGAGGAAGGTCGAACCATGCTGGTTGTAACGCATGAGATGGGGTTTGCACGTGATGTTTCGAATAAAGTCGTGTTTCTTCACAAGGGGATCATCGAAGAGACGGGCGAACCTGCGGAATTGTTCAAGCATCCAAAATCCGAGCGCTTTCGACAGTTCCTCGCACACGAGCGACGCTAAGAGGTCCACAACGGATACTGCTTCGGGGATCGATAACCGGGGTGTCTGGTCCGGCCTGTTGTGCGGCTTTCTCATATGCCGCTGGCCCGTATGGTGTTCGCAGGTCAGGTCCAAATCAACGCCGCGTGCTCTTGAGACACTTTGGTGCGCACTGGTTTTCCTGATCCCGTCTCACGACCGTTGCGCCATACTTCCAATGACCTCTCTCGCCGCGACGTCCCCCTCGGTTACGTTGGCGTTAAGCCGCAGCAACCGGAGCTCTGTATATTCCTCCCCTGGACATGATCGCCCAGACGATGCGCGCCATCTTATTGGCAAGCGCCATTCTCACCAGCATCGGTGGTTTGCGCGCCAGTATCCTGGCCAGCCATGATCCAGGCGCTGCTCCCTTGCGGGCGCGCCACACGACCTCGCTATTGGCTCCCATGATCAGGAGCCGCCGCAGAGATCGTTCCCCCATCTTCGTCGTGGAGCCGAGACGTTGCTTGCCGCCTGTCGAATGTTGTCGCGGCACGAGCCCAAGCCATGCGGCAAAGTCCCGTCCACGTTTGAAAGTTTCCGGCGATGGTGCAAGCGCCACCAGTGCGCTGGCAATCAGCGGCCCAATTCCGGGAATTGTCATCAACCGACGCGCTGTCTCATCTTCACGGGCCCGGCGCACGATCTGCGCATCCAGCGCCCGGATCTGGTCATTCAATTGCGACAAGGTCGCCGTCAGAAACCGCAGAGCAGTCCGTGCCGTTTCCGGAAGCGCTGTTTGCGGATCCTCGACCATCGCGAACAGTTTCGGACCGTAGCCCAAGCCCTGCGGTGCCACCTCGCCGAATTCTGCCAGGTGGCCACGCAGCGCATTGATGGTCTGCGTTCGTTGCCGAATCAGCAGATCGCGGGTGCGTAATACCACTGCTGCTCCTTGTGTCTCTTCGCTCTTCACGGCAACAAAGCGCATCGTTGGTCGTTGCGCTGCCTCGCAGATCGCCTCGGCATCGGCCATGTCGTTCTTTTGACGCTTCACAAACGGCTTCACGTAGGCCGGAGGGATCATCCGGACCTCGTGTCCCAGACGGCCGATCTCGCGAGCCCAGAAATGAGAACTTCCGCAGGCTTCCATCGCAACCAGGCACCGTGGCAGGCCACCAAAGAATTTCAAAACCTGTCCGCGCCGCAACGGTTCTGTTGCAAACTTCCTGGTTACTGGTGGCATGGCATTGATCTTCGGAAGTCGCGGAGATTGGCAATGTTCAAAGGTCGGCATTTCGAGCAG
>NZ_JACIAR010000017.1:0-30529 GCF_014194925.1 Rhizobium sp. BK491 | reverse complement strand
CTTGCCCGGACGAACGGGCTCTACGCCCATCTCTGGCAGTTGCAGACGGGGCTCAATCAGCCATGAACCCTGTCATCCGCCCTCCGAAACGACCGGGAAAGCCGCTGCGTCGCGGCAGGATCGAAAACGAATTCCTGCCGGCGGCGCTTGAGATCCTCGAGACGCCGGCCTCGCCTGTTCGTACCGCCTTCATCTGGTTCATCGCGGTCGTCGTGGTGGTCACGCTTGCCTGGAGCTATCTTGGTACCTTCGATATAGTCTCCACAGCGCAGGGCAAGATCCAGCCGACCGGCCGCGTCAAGGTCATCCAGTCGATCGAGGTCGGCAAGGTCAGGTCCATCCCGGTCATCAATGGCTCAAGGGTGAAGGCCGGCGACATCGTCGTTCAGCTCGACGATATCGAGCTCAGGTCAGACGAAGAGGCGATTGCGGTCAATCTGCAGGCCTATCGGGCTGAGATGGTCCGGCGCAGGGCCGTGCTTTCAACGGTTCAACAGTGGCAG
The DNA here is from genome assembly GCF_014194925.1 of Rhizobium sp. BK491. NCBI lineage: Bacteria > Pseudomonadati > Pseudomonadota > Alphaproteobacteria > Hyphomicrobiales > Rhizobiaceae > Rhizobium > Rhizobium sp. BK491. Next base: position 30,026 of record NZ_JACIAR010000017.1, on the reverse strand, counting down.
GAGCAGGGTATCTGGACGAGCGAAAAACAGATCCCGGATGCCCCGCTCGATCTTGCGTCCGATATCTCGTCAAGCATTCGCGAGCGCGAGCAGTCGAGCTTCAAGGCCGACCTCTCCCAGCTTGCCGCGAGCCTTACCAATATCGCCGCCCAGCATCAGCAGGCTCAAGCGACCGTCGCCAGGCTGCAGCAGACAATGGCAGCACAGCATCGGCTGGTCGATACGCTCAACGAACGGGTCGCTATCCGCGCGACACTGGTGGGTCAGGATGCCGGCTCCAAGGCAGGAGTGATCGATGCGAAGGAGACGAGCCAGAAGGAGGAAGCAACGCTCGCAGAGGAGACCGGCCAGCTCGAGGAAGCCAAGGCATCGCTTGCCGTGACATCAAGCGATGGCGAAAAGACGCTTCGCACCTTCATTGCCGACAATGTCGAGAAAGCTGGTGAAGCGTCGCGACAGGCGGACGAACTCGAACGGCAGCTCGTCAAGGCGCGCGAGCGGCGGGCATCCATGACGATCGCAAGCCCGATCGACGGTACCGTCCAGTCGTCCTCGATCAATACCGTGGGACAGGTGGTCACGACGGGCGTCGAACTCATGCGCATCGTGCCCGACAATTCGACGCTGGAGGTGGAAGCCTACCTTCCCAATAGCGATATCGGTTTCGTCTCTGTCGGGCAGGCGGCCGTGGTCAAGGTCGAGGCATTTCCATTCACGCGCTATGGCGTGATCCGTGGTCATGTCACGGCTGTTGCAAGGGACGCGATCCCGGAACCAGATGCCAACCAGGTGGAAGGCGACCCGACGAAGCAATTGCAGGCGACCGTGCCGACGACCAATGTCCAGCGCGTACAGAACCTGGTCTTTCCCGTCACCGTGGAATTGGACGCCGGCACCATGAGCGTCGACGGCCATATCGTGCCGCTCTCACCGGGCATGGCCGCCACTGCCGAGATCAAGACGGGCAAACGTCGCATTCTCGAATACCTGTTCTCGCCGATTGTGGAGGTGACTTCGCAAGCGATGCAGGAGAGATAGTGGAGGAACTATGCGAATGACTGGAGCCTGGCGATTTGTGGCGCAACTGCAGCGCCCACTGACATATGTCCTGATCTTTCTTGTGTCGCTGGTGATGGGAGTAGCCAGCGCTGAGGCAGGGACAATCGGAGCTGACAACCGGAAAGCCATCAATGACTATGCTGCATCGCATGGCATGACACCGGACGCTGCTCGAAAGAAGTTTGGCGCAAGCGGCAGGATCATGTGTCCCTTCAATGAGGCCAGCGCCTTCCTGCTCTATAAGCCCGATATCGTTGTCACGGCACGGCATGCCCTCTATCCCAAAAACGCCAAGGTAATCTATGCAGGGCCAATGTCGATCATGCGCTGTGGGTTCGAAGTGAGCGACGGCAAAGGATCCACGTGGCATAAGGTTGATGTCGCATCGTTCGTTCATCCGAGCAAAGGTCTTAAATCCTGGGACGATCCCTATGATTGGGTCGTGATGCGGCTGTCCGAACCCGTGACAGAGTTCGAACCATACCGCCTGCCTTCAAAACCTGTTTCTGTCGGCGACAAGATCATAAGTGCCTCCATCCGTCAGGCGCACTTCCTTCCCGACGATTGGAACGAGCGTGTTCTTGGAGACTGCCGTATCCGATCGGTCGAAAATATTGAGAAGATCCCGGCAAGCGGTCTTCGCACGGACTGCTCCTCCGACATAGGAGCCTCCGGCAGCCCGATATTGAGAGAAGGGCCGGAGGGCCTGGAGGCTATTGGCATCACCACATCAGGCACGGGTTCATGCCGGAAGTTCGATCGCAGGCGTTGCTATAATTTTGCCGTTGGGCTGGACCCCGAGATCATCGAAGCCGTCCACAAGCTTGCGGGAGAATAGGCGGTCGAAAGGTCGTAGCCGAATGGAAAGCCGTCATGTCCGAGGGGCGGCCGTCGAGATCGAGGTCGCTCAGCGATTGGATCTGCGAATATCTGCTGCCGGCGCTGTAGGGGTGATCTAGTAGGCGATGCAGTGGCGATGGAGAGCTCTTGAGGGGGTATATTATCGATGATGCATGACCACGATCTGATCTCGCTGGACGGCTTCGCCGTGGATCCACAACTGCCGCGGACAATGGAAATTGCCTACGACAAAGGCAGGGTCTTCTGGTTATCGCTCATTGCCTTCGGGATGGCCGCTGCCAGTGCGGAAGTATCATTTTTACCAGACAGGCCTGGACGCCCGCACCTGAGCGCAATCTTCTGTTGGTCAGGTGCTGCCCTTTTCGGCGCTTGCGCAGTCCTATTGCTCGCAAGAGCCATACGGCGCAAGCCCGGTCTCGTCCTATCCAAGGATGGCATCTATGTCGAATCCCATTCCGACGAGACGATACCCTGGCGGTCTGTTCGCAATATCCGCAGGTATCAGCGCAAACGTACCGACCAACTCTATATCGATCTGGATCCCGTGGCGGCACGAGCCCTGACGAGACGCGGGCTCGTTCGCTGGCTGCCCAAATTTTTGCAAGGGCGAGCTACTCCGGCTGTCATTTCGTTGAAGCTGCTGCGAGCCGATCCTGATTGGATATACGATCGAAGCGCTGAGTTTCTCGCGAAGGATCGTGAGCAGCAGGCTTTAACAGACGGAGGACTTGCAGTCGCTTCTGAGACGGATGATAGCGAAGAACCGGTCTTCAATCTCAAGGGGCCGCCTGTCTTCACCTATGCTCTGATCGCTATTCTTGTCGCCATCTATATCGTAGAGCTTAAATTTGGGGTCATTCCGGCAAAGGGCGATACGCCCGACACCCAGACTTTATTGGTGCTTGGCGGCACCCTTCGTCAACGGATCCTGCACTATGGCGAATGGTGGCGACTGGTGACGGCTGCTTTGTTGCACGGTAGTTTGATCCATCTTGCCTTCAATTGTTTTGCCTTGTGGCGGGCAGGGATCCTGCTTGAGCGCCTGATCGGCTGGCGCTGGTTTGCCGCTCTGTTTTGCGTGAGCGCGGTGGGCGGTTCTGCGGCTTCGCTTCTGATCAACCCCGACAACATTGTCGGCGTCGGAGCATCCGGCGGGATCATCGGCTTGTTCGCGGCCGTCATGGTGGCTAGCTATCATTTTCCCTCCGGCCCGTTACCAGAGATTTTAAGGATGGGCGCGATACAGATCCTCGTACCTTCCATCCTGCCGCTCGTCGGCCAGACCGCCGGTGGCATGAACATCGACTATGCAGCCCATCTTGGCGGAGCGGTTGCGGGAGGGATCGTCTCCCTCTGTTTGCTGAAGGCCTGGCCACGCACACAGCTACATCCGCGCTTCAGTGTGGCTGCTCTCATCGCCAGCATTGGCTTCGCAATCATCGCGGCAGGATCGATCTGGCCTATCAGCCAGCTAAGGGCTGGCTATCTCGCGGATCCATTTATTCAATATTTTCAGGGGCAATATCAACGCGCGGCGGATGACTTCGAAGCAAGGGTTGCTCTGAACCCAGATGCTGCACCGTATTACCATCTCTGGCGCTTCCTCGCGCAAACACGAGGCAACGACAGCCAAGCAGCATCGAACCTCCGAATAGCGGCCGGCAAGCTGGATCAAAGCAAGTGGCCCTATCCCGTCTATCAGCTCTTCCTTGGAGAATTGACGCCGTCCGAGGTCACGGCAAAAGCCACAAACAACGACAGTCTTTGTGAGGCCATATTCTATGTTGGCGAATGGCACCTATTGCGCGGGCAGACCGCAGAGGCCATTCCAAAGTTCAATGCGGCCCTCTTTTCATGTCCAAAAACATTCATGGAGTATGAGGGCGCGCAAGGTGAATTGGTGCAGCTTAGTCGGCATTGAGACAACGCGTTTATTGGGGACGCGTCCGGTGTCCCGCCAAGCTTCGAAATTAATGCGAACTCAGGTAGCGGCTTACAGATTTGCCTCAAGAGCCACAATCCAGCTTTGGATCTTAGGCCGCAGCTGTCTGTCAGTAGGATTGGCCAAACTGGTGTGGCAATCGCTTTTAGGGATAAGGCTTATTTCAATGGATGGTGGCTTGTTTTGGAAATTCCCCGACGCGCGTGGCAAACAGGCGATCGCGCGCGCTGCTCAAGCGCTTCTTTGCGCTACAAGCCTGCTGCTGATCCTTGGCGACGTGGCCCGTGCCGACCAGTCTCCCGAGCGGGTCGAGAGACTGCGTTACGAGGTCTCAAAGGACTACTCCTACAAGCTGACGATGGTCATCGACTCCTTCGTGCAAAAGCAGGCACAGGTGAAGGATGCATCACAACTGGCGATGACCTATGATCCCCGGAACGTTTCCTTCCGCTTCGTAAGCGGCTGGGTCGAAGACGCCGATGGGGTTCGTCATAAGCCGGCTGCTGACGCCATTTTTACCCGCCCCAGTGCCGCCTCGCGCGATGCGCCCGGATTTGTGTCGTCGGTGACCACGACGGTCGTCATGCCGAAGGTTACGATTGGAAGCCACGTCCACTACGAGATTGAAGAGACGGCGCCCAAGATGCCGCTGACGGGCTTCAATCCGATTGCGTGGCTCAATCCGTTCCAAAATGCCAGCGAGCACGTCGTGATCGATATTCCCGCCGCTCTTCCGCTTGCGGTCGCCAGCCAAGGCGGCTTTGTCGTTTCCGACACCTCGACCAACGGCATGCGCCATATCGTTGCGGATGTGCGTTTACAAGGCGTCTCGGCAAGAGATAAGGAACAACATATGGCCGCGCTTGCAGAGTTCGAGCCGCTGTTTCTCGCTACATCCTTGCACAATTACGAGGAGCTTGGCTTACTCTACTATCGCTTGAACAAGGATAAATCCGTCGTTACGCCCGAAATCGATGCGCTCGCCAAGCGCCTCGTCGGCGATCGCAAAGGGATCGATGCGGCTCGAGCGATTTACGACTGGACGGCTCGGAACATCCGCTATCTCGCGGTCTACATGAGCAATGATGCCGGTTGGGAATCCCATTCGGCGGCAACGGTCTTGAAAAACGGGTACGGTGACTGCAAAGACCATGTCACGTTGATGCAGGCACTGCTTAAGGCGGCAGGTATTCGCTCCGAGGCCGCCCTTGTCGACTGGAGCGACCGCGCCAAGCCGCTTCCTCTCTGGTCGCCAGACGAGATCAACCATGCGATCGTCTATCTGCCAGACTTCGACATGTTCGCCAATCCGACGAGCCCGTTCACGCCGTTCGGCGTGCTTGACCAGGGACTAAGCGGCAAACTTGCCATCATCGCCGACGCGCACGGCGAGGTGCGTCACACGCCGGAAATCACGCCTGAAACCGCACAATTCGTCACGGAAGGCACGATTCACATCGCCTCAGACGGAACCGTGACCGGCGAGGCGACGGCGACGATGTCACCAAGCATCGAGGAGTCTCTTCGATCCGTTCTGCAGGACCCCGATGAAAATAACCGGCGCATGGATCGCAAACTCCGCGGGACGGCCGAAGGCGGCTTTGGTCGATTGGATACGACCGACGCTTACGATACGGATCGTCCGTTTAAATTGACGATGGATTGGCATAGCCCTTATGGAATCAATCCCGAAGCGGGGGCCCTCGTTTTGCCGTCACCGCCGAATTTCGACTCGATGGATGCGTTGAGAGCATTTCTAAGCAGGGACGGCCAGCGGCGTACGCCCCTGGCGCTGCCTGTTCGGGATCTCAATTGGAACTACCGCGTGACCCTCCCGCCGGAGTTCAAGATTGCGACCGTCCCCAAGAATGTCGACGTTCAAAATGACGTCGGCTCTTACGCTTCTATCTATGAGAGAAAGGATGACCAGCTTATCGTTCACCGCCGATTGGTCCTGAAGCTCAAGGAAGTGGCGGCCGGATCTTATAAGGACCTTGAGCGGCTGATCTACGCTGCCCAGAACGATTTCACCGCCATTGTCACCACGAGCGATACGCGGACCAATCCCGGTCCCAAAGAGGTGAATGTCGATAACGGCAAAAGCCATTCATGATCTAAGCGTATCCTTTGGCCGACTGTCCGCGCACTGGCAATCTGGCAAAGCCGAGGGAGAAGTCAATGAACGGCATCGTGCGGTTCGCGCATGTTTTCCATAGCCGCAGGCCGGCTCTCCAATTTCGGCCTCAAGTCTGTCAGTTCGCACACAGGGTCTCTGACAGCTTCCAAGGAATTCAGATAGATGGCCGCTTGTGAAAACGGGGTTTCGGTTCTGATCCCTTCAAGAGGACTTAAACTCATTCTAGCTTTAGTCGGAAAGTTTATCGATTCCACGGATGAGCCGCCAAACGATGACTTCGCGCCTCTCAAGAGGCTTGGGAAACACGCAAGCCAAAGCTGTCTCATAAGTAAAGGATCAGCCGCAATCCCGATCCGTGATCCAGTCGCTAAGCTGCTTCAGTATCTCTGGTGGCCACTCTCGCCTGGCTGGTGATATCTGGACCGAATGTTGATCTCCGCAATTGTTTTCCTGGTATGGGTTCATGCCTCTCAACTGCAGATCTACAGCATAGTAGGCCTTCTTCGTTGACACGGAAATCGCAATAAAACCGTTGGCCGTTCCGTAATCTGTGTAAACGCCTCCACCATTTGCGCAAGCGTCACGGATGTTTGTATTGCATCCGGCAAGAACCAGATAATCTGGTCCGGCCATCGACTTGATGGGCACGGCGTACTGAAGCAATCTTTTGGCGGCCTTAAGATCGGGCTCCTCGAATTTATCGCCCAGAGTCTCCAAAATGGCGGCGAATTCTTGGTTTGCAAGCGGACTTGCGTGGCTTTCCAAAGTTTTATCCATGTCCGTAAGTTTGCTGCCGGGATCGGGTGCAAACTCTACCTTTTCAGGCTCGAATAGCCCGTCTTTCTCGTGCCAGAGGAAATCCATCCTCCCGTTGACTTCGTCGACGGCACCCGTGAACCTGAAACCGTCAGGCATCAATTGGGCACCCTGAGCACAGTCATTCTCCGATCCCAATTTGAAGACCTGCAATGGCATATTGTGCCGCGCCTGCAAGACAAAGTCCGACGTGCATCCCAACGTTCCACCATCTGGGATGACAATCGCAACAGCGTCGACATCCTTAGTGTGAAATCCGTCCTCAACGCTAATATCAGCTCCGCTGTCCGCATAGTCGAACACGGCTCTCTCGCCCTCGACGATCTGGTGATCGAGAATTCGCAGCTTGTGACCTCCCAAGGTGAAGTCAACAGAATGAGACGTGAGCGGGTGGTCATTGGCGAATTTAGTGAGAAGCGCTTCCGTACGAGTGATTGTTTGTTGACGAAGACAAAGCTTTAACTGGTTGTCGGGGATCGCAGTGCAGGTAGCATCACGTGTTGTGAGCCACGCTTTCTGATCCACTAGAAGCGCCAAGGCTTTGTCTTGGGGGAGATAGGAATGGATCTGACTGAAGACGTTGTTTAGCCGATTGTCGTCTTTCTGCAAAAAACTGCTGCAGAGCGTCTTTTCAATTTCGGTCGAGGCCTTGGTGCAATCTGTGGCAAAGGTGGACTTGGCGGATAGCACGAAGAAAAGTGCAATTGCCACGGCGAGTACCGCTTTAAAATTCATGCTTGCGAACCGCTAGCTACTGAAGGTGGACGTGCATTTTTAGGTTACGGTGATGAGCTGGAGCTGAAGATAAGGGTCGTAGGCTCGAGATGGTGTATGCCGTCGTGTGAGCTCATCGCTAAAAGCCGGCCGTCGCCAAAGAAGTGCACGGCTACGGATTTGAGGTTGCAAGGACCATTGATATCAAAGGGCATAAGTGTGAGGGTGGCGAGTGCGCCGTTCCCTCATGAGACCTAAGGGCCATGCGTTTTTTTCGTCCATCTATCAAACCGCTTAATCTCGACCTTGCAAAGCTGAGATGCGTTGGGTCCTGCCCGACCCAGGGGTATGGAGAGACACATGACGGTCGCCAAGTCTATATTGGTTATCGTGGAGGCCGGCTAAGCGTAGAGCTTCAGAATCCTGACGAAATGTTGCTCGAAGCGCATTTTGGCGATCGCTATGATGGGACGCTTCTGCTGGGGCAAATCTGTGATCTCACCGGAATCACAATCAACGGCCAAAAGCCCCCCATTGATGAGCGTCCGATGCGCGAGGAGGGTGTGCCTGACTGGTCTGGGAAGTATGTGCACTGGTCGTTTCAGCTAAACTACACGGCAGCCTGCAAAAAAGCATTTTTGGCCGATCTTGGGCGGGAATTTCCTGGCCTCTGCATCAACCATGAGCGGGTCGAGCAGAGACGCGCATATCACCGAGTTGTCCGAAAATTGACGGATGACATAGAGTTCGTGGCCGATTATTTCCTCGGATTAGACAAGCCGGTTCAAGGAATGCTCGACGGCGGCCCTCCTCACTACGACGGTGACTACGGGATTGCATGCGGCAAGGTTCTCAGACTTAATCTTCCATCCGAAGTTCGCAGTTCAATCTATCTGATGCATAACCAGAAAACCGGGGAGACCGATTGGATAGAGCGGCGAAAACATTCGGCCGAAGGCATGTCCGCCATCATGGCGGAATACGGCATTCTTTGGCCCACCTATGAGGGCATAATTTCGGGCACCATCCATGCGAATAACTCTGCCGCAGACCACGCCCTTATGCGCATCGAAGCGGTCGTTGAAAGGCATTTTGGAAACAAGATCAAACTGGTCGATTTAGAGTCTGGTGAAGTGCTGAACCGCTACGAGTCAATAGTATGGTACTGCCACGATCAGATCGATTGGTGCGATGTTGAAAAGAAGCGCTTCCTTTCCACGAGCAGGGGTCGTGGACAGGAAGGCAGAATTGTCGCGCAGATGCCAGACTGTTGACGTTCAAGCGCCTTCGCGATTGAGGCAGGGTTTCACAGCGGTGCTGGGCTATCGGCGCTCAACCGTCAGAACCATCGGCATTGCCCAGTTCGCCTGAGAAATCGGCCAGCGAAGTAATTCGACGGTGTCGTTGTCGACTTGCGCTTCCCATTTCGCATAGAATTTCTGCTGATAGCCGTTCAATCGAACGCTTCGGCAGGCAATGGGGCCACCATCTAGGTTGAGGGCAATTTTAAGGTCGAGTGGCGATTGCTTGAGGAACTCCGCAAGGCGATCGAGCGAAAAGAAAGCTTCCTTTGTTGTTCCGATTACAATTTTCCCCGCGCCGTCCCTGGCGACAAAGGTGCGATTGGCAAGCCAACGGCTTTTGGCGTTAACATGCGTCTGGCCATCATCGCCGATCAAAAGCGGATAGGACACCATGGCGTTCGTCGCCCCGGCAAAGGCGTTACGCCAGTCCTCATGGGTAAGATCGTGGACATCCGCCGCGTCCGCCGTCGCGACGAACGCCCCCGCCTTCGCGTCGTATTGCTGCGGTCCCATGGTCGCGCCTTCACTAATAAACGGCGTATCTGGTTTGCCACGCTTGTCATAGTAGCTGCCGTTGACGATCAGGACGGCCTTGGGCAAGAGACGTTCCCATTCATCGATTCCGACATCTCCTGAGGGCGCATTACGGGTGACGAAGCGAAAGCGTGTGGGATCAACTCTGCCAAGCATGATCCGATCGACTTCATGCCCGTCCACAAGCACAGGAAGTTCAGCGACCTCGAAACCGGGTTCCGGTTGTTGCCAAGTCATAGGGCCGGGCTGAGCAATGGGGGCCGGCCGAGTGAGGGCCAGTCGCATCGACGGCGATAGGCGCTCGTCATCCGGCTTCATGCTAGTCCAATAGGTTCCACCCCGACGCCAAATGGAATTAAAGCCATAGGCGCCAGTGACCTGCCAAACCCAACCGGCTCCGGCGAGGATTGCGATGGAAACGCCGAGGATGAAGGCGACGAGAATTTTGCGGATTATCGGCATCTAAAATCTCTGTGGTCAAAATGGCTTGATCTGCAGTGAGCGTTCTGCCCGGTGCTAAGAAGATGCAAACTGAGACTTTTCTGCGGTCAGCCGGCGCGGCTGGTGGACGAAGACGCACGCGTTTTCATTTGCGTCGAGATTTCGCCCAACTTTGCATTTCGTCGTTAATCGAGATAGCAGATTCATCAATTGGTCCTCCGTGACTGAACGGATCACCCTCAAATGAAAGTCCAGGTTAAAGCGTCGTGGAATTCGACAAACAGGTCCGCTCTATTGCACCACCATTGCAGTTTATAACTAATTGAAAATATTAGGATACCGCGCTCAGAAGTATGTCGAAAATATTTAGCCGACTAAAAATCAGATAAGACGAGTTATGGAACCAAGTAATTGATATCGTTAGCTATTTCGCCTATTCTGACAACCTGCTTCACCACCGAGTTCCAATCGAACCACCAGAACGATCCAGCACCTGCCCTATAAGCTCTTCCAGGGCCCGATCCGATAGAACGTTCCGGCCGGCGGCAGCTGCAACCCAATCGCAAGCAGGACAGCGGCCCACAAGCCACGACAACTACTTCAGTCCCTTCCAACGGTCAGCCGGCCGGCGCTCCCATCGGAAAGCTTCACCTTACCCCAGGCCGACATCATGTCCGGTGCCCGCGTCACCTCGACTTTGCCGTCGCGGCCGTCCGTGCATGTGACCGGAAGTGTGATTGTCGGACGTCGGTCGCTGAGATCGTAGGCGCCAGAACATTTCACGGCCTTTCGAGACGATTGAACCGAGAAGCGGCCCTTACCGTTTGATGCGACGGTCGAGCCCTTGAATGTCTCGCCGGAATCCATTCTTGCTGAAGCCCGAAGAACGATCTCACCTTTTCCGTTGCCTTGTGGCTTCTTTGGGCCTGAGCCCGCGATCCTCAAAGCCTTCGAAACACTCGCAGGCATACCGCCGCCTTGCATGAACTGAAGGTAGTCATCATAGGGGATGCGCCCCTTCGCATAGGCGGTCAGGATACGGCGGCAAAACTCTAGCCGGACATTCGCCTGCGGCACCCCCATGAGCTTCGCAAGCCCTTCCTGGACCTCAGGTTTGATACCGCCGTGGCTGCATGCCTCGATGTTCCAATTGAGAGCCGATGGGTCGCTCAGCAGGTTCTTGCTGTATTCATACCCCCCCTTGCTTGCCGTCGATTGTGCCTGTGCCGGCATTGAAAGAGCCGCCATAGCGATCGCCGCCGAAATTATATGCTTCTTCATTGTGCCTGTTTTTCCCTTTGAGTGGTCTACCTCTCCTGCGTCGCCTCGGAGGCGACTTCCGCAAGTAGCGAGAACAGATATTCGAGGATCCGCCGCTTGCCGGCCCTGATCTCGACGGTTGCGGCCATGGCCTGGCGACGGCGGCTGAAGCAGGCCATCGACATTGATGACGTCGGCGTCGAGCCTGATGGTCACCGGAAACACAAGGTTCTGCATGCGCTGTACGTTGCCAAACGGGATGAGGCTCTGCAGCTGTTTTGCCGGCTCGTCTTCCATCTGCTGTGCATCGGGCTCGGGCACGGCGTCTGTCGCAACCGACGTGACGTGCCCATGCAACACCCCGTATCGGGTAAAGGGGAACGCCTCGATCTTGATCACGGCCTCCTGGCCCGTCTTGACGAAGCCGATATCCTTGTTCGGCAGGAGGGCCTCGATTTCGAGCTCGGTATCGGCAGGGACGATGCGCATCAGTTCGGCGCCTGGATTGACGACCTGTCCGACGGTGGTGAGCGCCGACGCCGTCACGATGCCATCGATCGGGCTTGCGATCGTCATCGACTGCCGGCGCTTGCTTGCCTTGATGAGTTGCTTTTCAAGCTAATCCACCTGCCTGCAGGAGTCACCCTGCCTGAACGCATTGTCGGCAATGAACGTTTGGATAGCCTTCCGGCCTTCGCTGGTCGCAACAGTGAGCGCTGCCCTACCTGTTCGGCAAGATCCGTCTCCTCCGATTGCTGTGACTGCAGGGCATCGATGACATTGGATTTGGAGCCGGCCGCTTGTGTTTCAACGTCACGTCTCTTGCTATTAATTCCGCGGCAGTCAATGTTGTAAACACCATTGTATGAGTATGATTTGCTGTCTTTGGTGGCTTCAAACCACACATATACATCTGTTGATCCGGCGCCGAAAAATAGCATTGCTATCAAGCCGAGCGCACCATTAGCCGAGTGCGTCTCACAACAATTCGGATATGCTGCCCGAAATTCCTCAACGGTGTTTATGGTGTTCGGGACCAATTGCCTATCCTCGAGAATTGTGTCCCGAATGGCGATATCGATAAGCATTCCGCGCGTATTAAAGTTGAATTTGCTGTAGCAGAAGCCGATCGTATTCAAGGTCATGAATATAACCAGTGCGCCGATCAGCAATTTGCCGATTGATATGCCCTTGACCCAAGTCACGATCTGGGATCCTCGAATTCTGTTCGAGCCGCCATCGAGATTGCCGCCTCGCCTATATAATCAGAAATCTCGACAAGCTTTACAGCGTCAGCTTCAGTGGGTAACTGACCCGTATAATAGCCGATACGGTCTCCCATATCGACAAAGCTTTGGAGGAGGCGAAAATCGTTAGGCGTTAGCGGCTTTCCCATGGAAATCCATCGTCATTTCAATATGCAATTTAAGAACTTGGTCGAATTCGCTCGGATCCGGTACCAGTTTGGCAGTTCCTGACGCGAGTAATCCAGTTCGAACTGCAGGCCGTTTGGCAGCGATGCGTAGTGGCTGCATTGCGGGCTATAGATTCCTGCCGCTTCGGAGCCTCGGTTACACTTTATGAAGTCGGTAAGTTTGCCGCCTTCTTCATGAAAGAAGAAATCCTGGGTTTGGTCACCGGGGAGCAGATAGGCAGACAGTCCATATTCCGCAGTCGAGATGGGCGCGCTTTCGCCCCGGGGAAGATGTCCGTAAACCCAAAGTGTGTTCTTCGCAGCTATGGGGAGATCGTATCTATCGACAATGAGAATGCCTAGTCTCGCCGGAACAGGCCGCGTAAGAAACGGTAACATTTCCTTTTGCGGATAAGGCTGCCAATTATCCATCGCAAGATACATTAGGACGCCTCCGTCGTGACCGAGAGATCCATCACGGCTGCCGCCGGAAGCCAAGTAAGCTTGCGGGATTGCAAGCGGTATCGCCGGCTTCCCAACGCGCTTCAAAGCTCCTTCAACGGTCGGCGTCGTTTGGTCTAGAAATGCACAGTCGTTGCCAAGGGTCTGCCCCATGGCATGCATAGAAGGCATCAATATAAATAAGGCCGCGAGGAATCGAAACTGCGGCCATAGAGAGATAAGCAGCCGTTTCGTGGCAGGTGTAAGCAGCCTCAAGCTTGTACTTGGTACTTTCATCGGTGTTCAAGCTCGCGAACTAATCGCTTCTGGTATCTTTGGATTAGCTTAGTCACGCTGCGCTTTGCCTCGAGATCGCCGACCGGTAGGCGAGCGTCGCATCACCGACCAGATAGTGCGACGTGCCGTTCGACGTCTGATAGGAGCTCGTTCTGGTGACAGCCGAGCCCTCGGAGAAGGATTGGCTACCGTCTGTCGTCGAGATCCAAGGCAAGCAACGCCAGCATTACATTTTTATGCGTCGGCGTACTGGTCATCTGCTTCCATCTCCAAAGAATCTAGCTGGGGTAATCATATGGCTGAGGGGTAATTCGCTGTTGGGCCGTCGAGTGACACCGGAGTCCCGTGGAAATATATTTGGATCAGTTGCGTTCCTGAGCCAGGGAAGCCGATCCTTCAATTTTCTTGTGAGTGGGTCGTTGCTGATCTCAATGTCCAAACCCGTAAATTTGGAGCCCGAAAAATATCGGCCAAGCTGCGTCGGATCTATTTCGAATATAGATTTGGGATCACTTTCATCACCAAAAGACACAAAGGCTGGCAGTCTGTTTGTATTATAGAGTCTGAAGGGATAACGTCCCTTGGCATTCCGTAGTTTTGCGAAGTCATCCTCGGTCAGAGAACCGACGCCGTTCCTGATGCCCAAAGTTGTAAGTATACCGTACTCATAAACACGGCTGAGACTTGTATTTGAGGGATGTTGTATCGGTAAAACGAATACCGTTCCTTTTCCTCCGACCTCAAAGATTAAGGCCTCACCACTGAGCCTTGTGGCTCCGCCTGTACCGATCAGGCTACGCGTTACCTTCGAGTAGGTAATTTCCATCACGGACGAGCTCTCGATGGGCCGTCCGTCGACGGTCGCCGATGCAATGACCTTGAAGCGCACGGTTGCACTCTCGCCCTGACAAGAAACAAGAGGGAGTGCGCAGAGTGACGCCAAAAGCGACCTGCGCTTCATTGTTGACCTGTAGCCCTACGGAATAAATTCATATCGCGGAAGAGTCGAAAACCCTCACCAGCGAACGTCGCCCCAACGTTCACCACCAACCCCCAAATTGCGCCTCGCCATAATCGCTTCCCAACAGCAACCATGAGTATACTACCCGTAACACGAGTAACCGAGCCTCCGCAATTGTGGTTGCGCGACAAGTTTGCAACTTTTCAATGAAATTTGCGAAACGAATATTAAAATATGCCGGCAGGGCTCTGAGAAATGCCGCAGGGATAGCGGTGGTCTGTTGGAATATAGACATCCGCCGTCAAGCAGTCCCGGCATGGCCGAGGTGGGAGATGCGGCACGCATCAGCCCATCAAGAGCAAGCCCGCTAACACGAGACTCGCCTCACCCGTTCCAAAGTTTTCGTCAGTTCAGCTTGATGCGACAGCGTCGTCTGAGCCAGGCTTGACAATAAGCTTACCGGAAACCTCCCGGCAACGGCCTGTCGGCGCTGTTCTTGCCGATGCAACCTAGTCACCCCGAGGTCGAGCGTGACCCTAGAATTAACGGGGACCTGCTCACCAAAAAAGCCCTACCACGCCAAAGCGAGGAATAGAGAGTACCGGCTCATTCATTCTCTGCCTGGCGCAATCACCGTCAGATCGTAGCGATGACCAAGAGATTTCAATCTTGAGTAGTTTTTCTTCTCCTAAAAACGTTTATGCTTCAAGGAAATAACCGCTTTTGTTGCACAACCGCCACGCTGCTCCGGAAACGTGCGCGAATTATTGTGCTGCACCCACTACTTTCTGATGCATAGATTAGAATTCTGCTATGTAGCGCCTCAGCCGATGACCGGCCGCACCGTGTATTGGGTGCTGTTTCAGGAATTTGATGATCGATCGAAGGACGAGCCCTCGTCCTTAGGAAGACTGTTGCTTTCAGGAAGGTTTTTATGACGTTTTCGGCGCCGGCAAAGACATATGCCATCAAGTCCCTCGCATCCGCAGTCCTCGTCTTATCAACACTCTACGCATTGCCCGGCTTTGCCCAGCAGCAGCCTGCACCGGCCGCGAATCCGCCTTCCAGCACAGGCACCGCGCAAACTCCCGCTCCCGCTGCAAGCGAACAACAGCCAGCTCCGCAGGCGCGGGTGCAGAAGTTCGACGACTGGTACTATCGCTGCATCGATGGCAAGGCGGCTGACGGTTCGGCGACGACGAACTGCGAAGTTGCTCAGATCGCCACGGTCAAGCAGGGCGACCAGGATGTGAACATATTGACACTGGCGATCGCTAAGGTGGCGGGCGAGCCTGTGACATCGAATAAGAAGGCGGCAAAGCAGCCGGCAAGCGATCTCGTGCTAACGGCGCTCGTGCCGCTCAACATGTACATTCCCGCGGGCCTCGGCATCGATGTGGCCGAGAAGCCGGTGGTGCAGTTGGCCTACCGCAACTGCAATCAGGCCGGTTGCTGGTCGCGACAGAAGCTGGACGCCAAGATGGTCGCGGCGCTGACCAAGGCGTCCGATGGCACCGGCCATGTCCAGATGATGAATGGCCAGAAAGTCAACATCAAATTCTCGCTGAAGGGATTGTCGGCGGCGCTCGATGCGCTGCAGAAGACCGCTTCCAACTGATCGGGCAGGCCCACCTATGACGTCAGCCCGGCGATCCGCTGCCACTCGATGCGGTCTCGATCTGATTGCCTGCGCTTTGCTGGCGACGATTTTTGTCGTCTCGCCCGCAATGGCGCAAGTAACTCCATCGGCGCCCAATGACGACTTCGCGCGCCGGCAGGCGCAGGAGGCCGAGCAGCAGCGCCTGAAGGCCCTCGGCGAGATGACGCCGAAGCCATCTGCGGTGGAAGCTCGGCAGCCTGCGGCTGCTGAGGGCAAGAAGGCCGGCCCCTGTTTTGCGATCACCCGCGTCGAGGTCGAAGGCGTCAGGCAGTTTTCGACTGGCGCGATCGACAAGGTCACCGCAGGTTATGCGAACCGCTGCGTCGGCGTCGGCGAGATCAACGCGCTCTTGCGCGACTTGACGCATCTTTATCTCGACAAGGGTTTTGTGAGCTCACGTGTCTATGTGCCGGCGCAGGATATCGCCAAGACCAAGGTGCTGCGCCTCGTTGCCGTCGAAGGCACGCTTGCCGACATCTACGTCAATGGCAAGCCAGTTTCGGGTTTCGGCGCGGCAGGCTCCGGCGTGATCGCCACGGCCTTTCCCGGCATGAAGGGCGAGATTACCAATCTGCGCGATATCGAGCAGGGCCTCGACCAGATCAATCGCCTGACCTCCAACAATGCCAAGACCGCGATGCTGCCCGGCAAGACGGACGGCACCTCGATCCTCAATATCGAGAACAAGCCCAGCCATCCCTGGCATCTGTCATTCGGTAACAGCAATCTCGGCCAGGAGCAGACAGGCTATTCCAAGAGCTCAGCCTCCCTCGGCTACGACAATCTTTTCGGCATCAACGACCAGTGGAATTTCGCCTACGAGCATACCGGCCCGGATTATCCCTGGCGCGAAGATGGCCATGGCAAGAGCAATAGCTATTCCGGCAATGTCAGTGTGCCCTACGGCTATTGGACCTTTTCCGCCAATGGCTCCTGGTATGAATATGACAGTTCCGTTCCGGGTAATTTCGGGCCGCTCAATACGTCGGGCGACAGCAAGCAAGTCGGCGTCGGCGCCGACCGCGTGATCCTACGCGACAAGGATTCGATCACCACCTTCAACAGCGGGCTCACCTACAAGGAAACCAACAACTTCCTGCTCGGCAACAGGATCGAGGTCGGCAGCCGCAAATACACGGTCGGCGATCTCGGCATTTCGCATTCGCGCCGCATGCTGGGAGGACTGTGGGTCTTCGACCTTTCCTACAGCCAGGGGCTCAACCTTTTCGATGCCGTCGCACCCGGCGATGCAGGTGCAGGCAACGCCGATCCTCGCTTCTCGAAGTTCACCGGCACCATCACCATGATGAAGCCGTTCGAAGTCGCGGACCAGCATTTCGAGATCAATTCGATCGTCACCGGCCAATATTCCCCCGACAATCTGTTCGGGGCGGAGCAGATCTCGGTCGGCGGTTATTCCTCCGTGCGCGGCACGCGCGAGACGATGCTCTTCGGCAACAGCGGCGTCTTCGTTCGCAACGATCTCGTCTGGCGGACGCAGCCATTTGCCGACAATGCCGAACTGGCGAAGATCCTCGGAGAGTTCAGGCCCTATGTCGGCCTCGACTACGGGCGGATCGCACGCCAGGCCCGCTACCAGATCGCGGGCGGCGACATGCTCGGCTGGACGGTCGGTGCCAAGCTCGCCGGCGGCAATGTCAATTTCGATATGGGTTATTCGGATGTCTTCGGCGGCACGGTCGATCGCCGCGACTCCGGGCTTCTGTTTGTCAGTACATCAGTGAGGTGGTGATCATGAGAAATCACATCGGCATGTCGGCAAAATCAGCGATTTCGAGCGCCGCGCTACGAAAGCTGGATGGGATCGCCCGGCAATCGATCGCCCTCGCACTCAGTGGCCTGCTGATCTTCCAGCCGATGCTGGCCAATGCGCAGTCGGTATCGGCAAGCACGACAGCGCCGGCCGCCAATCAACCGGGTGTCGGGGCTGCGCCCAATGGTGTGCCGCTCGTCGATATCGTCACGCCAAACGGGACAGGTCTGTCCCATAACAAATACGACAATTTCAATGTCGGTACGCCGGGTCTCATCCTCAACAACTTCAACGGTGAGGTCGGTACTTCGAATCTGGGCGGTGCGACGCCGGGCAACCCGAACCTGAGGAATTCCGGTCCGGCGAGCGTGATCCTCAATGAGGTTACGTCAGGCAACCGTTCGGCGCTGAATGGACCGACCGAAGTCTATGGCGGCAGAGCTGACGTCATCATCGCGAATCCGAACGGCATCACCTGCGCGGGCTGCGGCTTCATCAATACGCCGAGAGCGACGCTGACGACCGGCGTGCCGAATATCGGCTCCGACGGAAGCCTAACCGGTTTCACCGTCAATGGCGGCGATGTCACCTTCGAAGGGACAGGCGGGAACTTTGCCGCTGCTCCTGGCGCTGTCGATCTGTTCGACGTCGTTTCCCGCCAGATCCATGTCAACGCGCCGATCTATGGCAAGTCCGTGCGCCTGACTGGTGGCGCCAGCCAATACAACTATGCCACCGGCGAGGCGACGGCGCTGACCGCCACCTCGGGTACGCCCGAATATGCGATCGACGGTTCGGCGCTCGGCGCCATGCAGGCCGACCGCATCAAGGTCGTCGTCACCGAAAAGGGCGCCGGCGTCAAGATGAGCGGCGACATGGCCGCCAATGCCGGCGAACTGTCGCTATCGGCCGATGGCAAGATCTCGATCGGCAATGCTTCTGGTCGCGATGGCGTTGCCATCACCTCAAAACAGAGGGTCACGGCCGCCAAGGTCACGTCGAGGCAGAAGGTTGCGGTCCGGGCCGACCAGGGCATTACTCTGCAATCAGTTGCCGCTGACAGCGACATTGTTCTGACAAATGGTACTGGCCTGCTCAGTGTCTCCGGTGACGTCAACAGCGGCGCGACCGCGCAGATGAGTTCGGGCGGCGGCATTGCTGCCGGCACCGTCACCGCTGGCAATGGTGTAGCGACGCTTGTCGCCAGCTCCGGCGATATCGCGATTGCAGGGGCGGCCAATAGCACGGGCGACCTTACTCTGACCGCGGCGGCGGGCTCGATCTCGGCCACTTCTTTGCTGAGTAATCAGAGCATTGCGTTGAATGCAGGCCTCGATATTGCTGTTGCCGGTAATGTGCTGGCGCAAGGCAATGTCAGCGCCACCGGCCGCTCGGTCTCGACCGGCATGGTCGTCTCCGGCATCAATATTGCCGCGACCAGTGCCGATGCTGGCGGCAATGTCGTACTTGGCAGCGCTGGCAATCTCAGCCTGACGGCGACCGGCGGCAATATCACGACGGGCAATCTATTGTCAGCTGAAGCGCTGAACACGACGGCGACTGGCAATATAACGGCCGGCAGCATCCAGTCGACCGGCGATTTCACGACAAGCGCAGCCTTACTGGCGGCCGACAGTATCACCTCGCATGGCGCACTCACGCTGAACGCAGCGGCGAATGTGAGCGGTCAGATTCTCGGCGCAAACAACGTCCTGATCTCGGGCTCCGCTATCTCGGCTGGGACCATCGTCTCTGGCGTCGATTTTGCACAAACCGCTGCGAGCGGCGGCAATCTCGTGCTCGGCAGTGCCGGCGAGATGACACTGGCGGCCTCGGGCAACATGTCAGTCAATACGCTGCTTGCAGCCGGAACGATTTCCGCCACATCCGCCGCTCTCACTGTCGGGAACGTCACCGGTCATCAGGCCGTCACACTCACAGGCACTTCCAGCCTGACGGCGACCGGCCAGGTTCTCGGTGCTGGTAACGTTTCGCTTTCTGGCGGCACGATATCCGCCAATCAGATCGTCAGTGGTCTCGATTTCGCCGGAACCCAAGCCAATGGCGGCAATATTACGCTTGGCACGGGTGGTGATCTGACATTACAGGCCTCGGGCAGCCTGACGGCCACAGCCTTGCTCACGGCCGGCACGATCACGGCTACGGCGGCGGACCTCAGTCTTGGCAGTGTCACGGGCCACAAAGATATCGCTCTTACCGGCACTTCCAGCATGACCGCGACCGGCCAGATCCTCGGCGCGAACGACGTCACCCTCTCCGGCGGCACTGTCTCGACCGGCCAGATAGTGACTGGTGTGGATTTCGCGGCGATGGCGCGATCTTCGACCGCCGCAATCGTCATAGGCTCGGCTGGCGACCTGACGATCAACGCCACGAGCGCGACGACGGGTCCGCTTCTTGTCGCTGGCGATTTCACTATGACGGGCGGCGCGTTCACGGGTTCGACTGTCACCGGTCACGGCAATGTCACGATCAATGCCGCTACGAACTTGACAGGAACGCTGCTGGCGGGCGGCAATGTCGGTATCACTGGCGCTGACATTTCCGCAGGCACACTCGTCTCGGGCGTCGATTTTGCCGCCACCAGCCAGTCCGTGGACGGTAGCGTGGTGCTCGGCCCCACCGGCGCACTCACGCTCAATGCCACCGCTGGCAATCTCAATGCTTCCAACTTACTGGCGGCAGGCGGGATCAACGCCACCGCAAGCGGCAGCATCGGCAATACCACCCCGGTCAACGTGGTTGCTCACCAGAGCCTGACGATGACGGCCGGTGGCACGATCGCCCTTGCGGGCCAATCCATGGCGGCAGGCAATGTCAGCCTGCAGGCCCAGTCGATATCAGCTGGAAGCCTGGTGTCTGGCGTCGACTTCGCGGCTACCCGTGCGTCCACTACCGGGGCTCTGATGCTTTCGCAGGGCAATGCCCAGTCCGGTACGATGACGCTCATCGCTACGAATGGCGATATCACGGCCAGCAATGCGCTATTGTCCGGCGGCAATTTCTCCGCCGCGGCAAGCAGCGATATTAGTTACGCATTGCTGCAGAGCCTTGCGAATGCCTCGCTGACCGCGCCGGGTACCATCACCTACACCAACAACACCAATGCCACCGGCAATCTGACGATCGATACCGGTACGATCGATTTCTCGGGAACGCGCGGCGCCAAGCTCGCCGTCGGCGGTGATCTTGCCGTCACGGCCACATCCGCAGACCTGACGGGAAGCAACCTCGTCCTTGGCGGGCTCACGCTCAATCTCAGCGGCCAGGCCGACCTAACCGGCGCGCAGGTCAATACGGTTACGAATGCCGGCGGCTCCGGCGACATCGCCATCACCGCAGCCGGTCTGACCGCAAGCGACACCACGACCTTGCTCGCCGCCCATGACGTGACGCTCACCCTGCCGACGCTCACCAACAGCGGTCAGATCGCCGCCGGCAACGATTTGACCATCAGTACATCAGGCGATCTCACCAACAATGCGACCGGCCTCCTCTATGCCGGGAAGGACGCGTCTCTTCTGGTCGCGGGGACGCTGACCAACGATCAGGGCGCTATCCTTGCCGGCAACGATCTGACGATTGCAGGCAGCACGATAACTCAGCGCAACGGGGCGACCACCAACATTTCCGGCTTGATCCAGGCCGGTCGTGACATGTCGATCCTGACATCCAATCTCATCAACAAGCGGTCAACGACGCCGACATGGGTTACCGGTCAGTTGGTCTCCTCGGGCGATGTGGTCGGCACCTTCGTTCTCAATCCCGATGTTGCCGGCAAGCCCTTCGCCTATCTGGAAACCAGCGACCAGAACATTTTCCAGCTTTATCCCGGCATCGATCCGCCGGCATGGCAGGATTATCAACCGCTGCTCTGGTCTCAGGCGACGCTTGCGGACGGCACGACGTATCATGCCTGGACCTGGACATCCGCCAACGGGCCGGTTCTGGTGGGACCGATCTTCGACTGGATCAAGGCGCGTGTGCCGAAGGACGCCAACGGCAATCCAGTCCTCGATCCCAACAACCCGTCGAAGTATTTCATTGTTGATGAGGTCGTCAGAAACGGCACTGATGCCAGCACGACCTACACCTGGGACCCGACAGCCAATCTCAGCCAATCGGTTTATGAGGACCGGTTCACCGGCGCGCTCAGTCCTGAGGCGGTCATTCGGGCCGGCGGCAACCTCACGGTCGACGCGACCAACCTCACCAATTCCTTTAGCAGGATCGAGGCCGGCGGCAATGCGACGCTCAGCGGGTCTACGCTCACCAACGAGGGCGTCGTCCTCAATCGCACCGCGATGCTGACCTGCAATGCCCAGAGCGCCTGCACGGCTTACAACGCGGATGGCACCGCCGACCCGTCGCGCGATATCGCCAACGGCACATCGATCGTCTCGGGATCGCAGGTTATCGGAGGTGCTGCCGGCACGCTCAAGGCGGCTGGCGCGCTGAGCCTCAATTTTGGCACGGTCAACAACACCTCGCTCGGTTCGACGAGTGGCGGTGCGGCTGTCAGCGCACCCTCGACATCAAGCGACCCGCTGTCTGCCCTGAACGGCATGACTGCCGGTGGTGCTCTGTTCACAGTCAACAGCGCACTCTCGAATGTGGCTGGCAACAGCACACCGAATGCCGGCGGCGGCCTCACCGCTGCGCTGGGAAACCTGACCCAGATCTCCGCGGCGAACGTCGCGCAGCTGGCAGCGCTGGCGAAGCCCCAATCCGGCGGTGTTGGCGGCACCGTTCCGGGGCAAGCGTTCATTTTCGAGACGCGCGCGGCTTTCCTCGACGTTTCGAAGTTCTACGGCTCGGCCTACTTCATCAATCGCGCCGGCTACAATCCGGAGATAGGCATTCCGTTCCTCGGCGACGCCTACTTTGACAATCAGCTCATCGACACGCAGCTACGGCAGCTCGTCGGCGATGGGCTCGGAAACGGCTCCTTCATCCCCGGCAACAACGCCATCGACCAGATGAAGTCACTGCTCGACAATGGTGCTGCCTACGCTGAGGCCAATGGTCTGGCGTTTGGTCAGGGATTGACGCCCGACCAGGCTGCCAATCTCAAGCAATCGATCGTCCTCTATCAGGCCCAGACCGTCAACGGCGTCCAGGTGCTGGCTCCCGTGGTCTATCTGTCGGCTGCCGACCGTGCCAAGGCGGGGACATCGGCCGGTGCCATGATCGCCGGCAACACGGTCGATCTCAATGTCGGAAACCTGAACAATTCCGGCGCAGTCGCTGCCGCTGGCGGGCTCAACATTGCCGCCAGCACGATCAAGTCGACCGGCACCTTCTATGCCGGTGGCAACCTGAACCTGACGGCTTCGAACGGCATTACGCTTGCCGCCCAGACAATGACCATCGGCGGCCAGAATGTCGTCAATCCGAATGCGAGCGTCTCGGCCGGCGGCAATGTTCAGCTGGCGGCCAATAAAAGCGATCTCAATCTCCAGGGCGCCAGCGTCAAGTCTGGCGGCAATGCGCAGCTATCCGGCAACAATGTCAACCTTGCCGCGGTCAAGGCTGACAACAATGGCCAGCAGAATGCGACGGGAGCACGCGTTAATGCGGGTGGCAATCTCGCGATTGCCGGCAACAACGACGTCAACATCATCGGGTCCTCCGCGAAGTCGGGCGGCAATCTTTCGGTGGCCGCCACGAATGGAGCGGTCAATATCGTTTCGACCGATGTCGCACGCAAGACGAACGATGGTTACACGAAGACGACGGGTACCGATCAGCAGGCCTCGCAGCTCTCGGCGGGCGGCAACCTTCAGGTCAATGCCAATACCGGTGTTCTGATCTCTGGTTCCGACCTGGCGGCAAAGGGCGATGTCGGTCTGACCTCGAACGGCGACATCAACATCACGACGTCGCAAAACCAGTCGAACTCGACCTTCGGCAAAAACTCCTCGTCTGAGGTGACGCATAATGGTTCGACCATTACGGCGGGCGGCGATCTCGTCGCGAAATCGAACGGCGACATCAATGTCATCGGTTCGACCATGGCGGCCGACGGCATGCTCGGCCTTCAGGTAAAGAATAACGTCACCATCGCCGAGGCGACCGATAGTGCCACCCTCGATGTCAAGAGCTCCAGCAAGAAGAGTGGTTTCCTCGGTTCGACGAAGGAGAATGCCTCCGGTCATCTGGAGACCACGACTGCCGTTGGCTCGTCGGTTTCGGGCAAAGGCGGCGCTACGATTATCTCCGGCGGCGACACTACGGTATCTGCCTCTAAGGTGACAGCGGGCGACGCCACGCACACGTCCGATCTCAACATCCAGACGGGCGGCAATCTCATTGTCACAGCCGGCAAGGATACCGAGACCGAGCATGACAGCGCCAAGCGCAAGGGTTTCCTGCGCAGCGGCAGCTCGAGCTATGACGGCTACAACGAGACGACAGTCGGGTCGCAGCTTTCAGCCTCGGGCGATATCAATCTGGATGCCGGCAAGGCGGCAGCCATAGTTGGTTCGAAGGTCAATGCCGATGGCTCGCTCAACGTCTCCGGCGAGAGTGTTGCCATCATCGGTGCGCAGGAGAACCACCAATCCGACAGCCAGCGCAAGGATTCCGGCCTCTTCGTCGGCTCCGGCGGCGGCTTCATCTCGCTCTACGGCAAGAACGAGAAGCAAGGCAAGCAATCCTCGACTGACAATGTCGGCTCGACACTGTCTGCCGGTCAGGATGTCAACCTGACTGCGAGGGGCGGCGCGACGATCGCAGGCGATCGCGCTGGTGATCTCAACATCATGGGATCGTCGGTCAGCGCCGATCGCGACATCAATCTGTCGGCCGCCCGTGACGTCAATGTTACGCCGGGCGCCGAGAGCTCGTCACAGTCCGAACAGCAGAAGAAGTCCGGCTTCGGTCTTGCTCTTTCCGCCGGCAATGGCGGCTTCTCGATCGGCATCGGCGCGCAGTCGACCAAGGACAGCAAGGCGCAGCAGTCAGATACCAATGCCATGTCGGCACTCACCGCTGGCCGTGATCTCAATATCTCGGCGGGTCACGACGTCAACCTGCAGGCGACCAGCGCTTCGGCGGAGCGTGACGTCAATCTCTTCGCCAAGAATGACATCAATCTGCTCTCGGCCAATGATGTCACCAACTACCAGGAAGCGCATGAGAAGACCTTTGCCGGTGTAACGCTTACCGTGTCGAGCCAGGTTGGCAAGGCGGCCGAGAGCATCATGAACTCGGCCGAGCGCCTGTCGGACAGCGGCGGCGTCAATGCCGTGACCAATACGGCGATTGCCGGCCTCGGCTTCTATCAGGCCTACAAGGATCTGACCAATGTCTACGAGCAGTATCAGAAGTCCGGTGATATCGGCGTCAATGTCTCGCTGACCGTCGGCGCTAGCCATCAGGAAAATAGCTGGTCCTCGTCATCCTCGACCCCCGTCGTCACCGATATCCGCGCCGGCCGCTCCATCTCGATGGAGGCGGAGAACGGATCCATCACCAGCGATGGTGCGCAGATCCTGGCCGGCTATGACAAGAACGGTATTCCCACGGTCTCCGGTGATCCGCTCACCGGCGATATCTTTCTGTCGGCAACGAACGGCAATATCAATCTGAACGCCGCGACGGGCACATCGGACTCGACGAGCGCCAACTCCTCTTGGAGCGTTGGCGTGGGCGTTGGCGCGACCTTCGGGGGTGGCGGCAAGGGCATGGCGGATCTCGGTCTGGTTGCCAATGCCGGCTATGGCAAGGGCAGCGGCGACACGGAAAGCGTTAGCCACACCAATACGCACGTCAACGGAACGGGTGACATCACCATCATCACCAACGACCTGGCACTGCGGGGCGCCACGGTCACCGGCAATTCCGTCACTGCCGACGTGAAGAACCTGACGATCGAAAGCCAGGTGGATACCGCCAAGGCCAAGGCCGATCAGCTTGGCCTCTCGGCGTCGACTGGTTTTGGCTCGACGAGCGCTTCCGGTGTCACCCAGAAGGCCAAGGGCGATGCCGCCCTAGTGTCCGAACAGTCGGGTATTCATGCGGGAGCGGGCGGCCTGTCTATCGATGTGAGTGGTAATACTTCACTGGTCGGCGGTTTGATCACCAGTGAGGCTGGTGAAGGTCGCAACAGTTTCTCCACCGGTACCTTGACGGTTGCGGATATTGATACCCATTCGACCTGGAAGGCTGAGACATACGGCGGTTCGATTGGCACCGGCGGCATCATGCCGACCCCGCCAGTGAAGGCCAATGAGAATAAAATCGGTCAGGCGCTTTCTGCCATCGGTGGCAACATCCCGATCATCATCACCGATCCAGCGCATCAAACCCAAGACATCGACACGATCCGTCGCGATACGGACAATACCAATATCTCACTGCCTGGCCTACCGGATCTCGAACATATTCTGCGCGATCAGTACAAGACACAGGCCGACCTGCAGGCAGCTCAGGCCACTATGGCCGGGCTGGTCGGCGATATCTCCAGCGAGCTCTACAAGCAGGCCCTCGCCAACGAAGATCAGGCTGGGATCGACTACTGGAAGGAAGGCGGCGCCGGTCGCGTCCTTCTCCATACTATCGGCGCAGGTATCCTCGGAGGCGCCAACGGTTGGGAGGGCGCACTCAAGGGCGCGGCCGGTGCTGCAACCTCATCGCTGCTGACACCTGCAATTGCAGATCTCGTCAAGGGAATGCTGGAAGATAGCACCTTGTCCGACCAGGATAAACGGATCCTTGCTAGCGCGATCGGAACGAGCCTCAGTTCGGCAGTGGGAGGTGTCGTCGGCGGTGGAGAAGGAGGGTCCTACGGAGCGGCGCAGTATCAGTACAATTATCTCACGCATAAGGAGCGCGAGGAATTCGCGCGCGCCCTCGCGGATTGCAAGGCCGGAAGCTCTGACTCGCCGGCATGCGGTCGAGTAGAGGAGCTGCAAGCCCTCTCGATAGGCCGCGATCAAAAGCTCGATGATTGCGTCGGCGATTCGTCGGCGTCGTGCGTCAAGGCCCGCACCGATCTGCGGATTGCGGCTGCGGAATATCTGGATGCAGCCCTCGCAGGAAATGGTGAGCCTGATGAAATGTCGCTCCTCGAGCGGCACATGGTGTTCCTGGAGGCCTGGAAATACGCTGACAGCAATGATGCTCAAAACGGTCAGGACTTCCGCGACATCGCCTCCACCCTGAAGAGCGATGCCGCCAAGGCGCTTCTAACAGGCTCGAAGGACCAAATCGCCAGCATCATCCGCGATCCGGTCATCGCTGGCGTCATCGCCTTCGGCGGAACAGGTAATGCTAGAAGTATTATCGGGGAGACTACGGGAGCTTCCAACAACGTCGCTGGCCTGCCCACGGGATATGTTCGTGTCATCGATGAAGCAGGCAATGTTGTCATCGTTGGGCCGAACGGCGAAACATATCGTAATGTTGCAGCTGCTCAGCGGGCGGCGGTTGGTGTTAATACCTCGGGTGGGCGACCAATAGAGTTCGATGGACAATTCTACAGTGCTGACGGGATTAAGTTTAGCAAATCATATTATGAGTATCTCTATAAAAACGGGAGACCGGCCCCTTTCTTGCAGGCGAGAGCAGTCTTGGATAGCAATCCCAAAATTATGCCCGATCCACAAGGCGCTGTCGGATATTTCCGCTATGAAGGGGCAGGATTAGAAATGATATATAATCCGGCGACGGGGCAGGTTGGCCATATCCAACCTATAAGGTAAGGCTATGGACATCTCATTATTGAAGCAAATCCTGGATGAGCGGCTAGCCAATTATTCAGAAGCAAAGACTCAACTCAGGCAGTCTTTCTCGGCTTGCGAGGACGCGTGTGATCGGCTGCTGGATGAAATAGAATTGGGAACACGAGAGGATTCTGATCAAAAGTTTGAGGAGCTGCTGGATCTTCAAGGGCGATTATCAAGGGCATTATTTATGTATGAGCTGGATATAGGGCCGAAGCTCACAAAAATTGTGAGAAATTTTGAGCGCCTTCACGATTCTCAAAGTCGGGACTTTTGGTTTAAGAAAATAAAGGAAGGGAAACGTGATATTAGCTAACGGTCGATATGGCGATTATCCAGAAACGATTTGCGTAATTCAGGGCCGCTAACGCAGTTTCGTTGTTTTTTCTAGGATTGGAGCGGCAGCTAAAATGGATGAAATAACGCTTTGAGACGCTTGTTGACGATCAATACAATTTAGATAAAGCAAAGGGGCGCGCTATTTCGCTTCCGGTGCCAGACGGTCTAGCGGTCAGAGTTAACAATCCTGACGGTTCATATAGCCTGCCAAGACCATTCGTCTGGTGCCAGGTGGTAAAGGCGTCAAAACAGCTTATCCGAAGCCCTAACATGTGGCATGTTACCCAAAGCGCGAAAACATATCTTAATCGGACCTTGAAGCTGCCTGCTTCAGGCTTTGAACAGGATTGGGAAATTGAACTATCGGATTCTAGTAGGATCGCGGAATTCATAGGCTTATTTAGCCAAACAGACTTGCCGCGCGAGTATTCCGAAGCACTCGCGGCTTTAATTTTGGCTTCATTTGAAGATGCCTCGTGGGAGATGAGTTTCAGCGAAGAGCTTTGGGAGAAATTTGCGACCATTGTTAGCTTGAACCCCAAACGATTCCAAGATGTACTGTTGTTATGGACTGCACGCAACGAAGGGGATGGCTTTGCTATATCTGGGCGCGTGAACCAGTTGTTAATAAAATGAGCCATTCACCATTCTTGGTCTTCGCGTCCGCTCACGAGTACCTATCTTGCGGTCTCGATAATGATTTTGACTGGTTTCCAGACAGTCGAATCTAGCGAAATAAGGCGATGAAAATCGATCCACTACGACGATACGAATCTGCCGATGATTTCTTTAATCTCGATGGAAGCGTCACGATGAAGGTTTCTGCAGACGCGGCTATCGCAATTTGTGAACGTGCGGTTGACCATGGATTGTTTGCTTCTCGAATTGAAGGCGGATTTTGGCATTCACCAGGATTTGAAGCGCGGTTGGATAGCATTTGGGACGGGGCCAATATTCCGGTTGATCGAAAGGTGGCCACTAAAAACAATCATGCGGCGAAGGAGTTTGTGCGTTCAGAAAGATCCAAGCACGACGTTTTTATAATTACATCAGAGCGCATAACAACATGAACTATGCTAACGTGTTTGTTCCAATTCGGAAGCGGAGCCTGAAACCGTTTATGGGCATTTTGCTCGATGTGTCAGCAATGTCGCATGGAGCAGATTGCCTGAGCATCAGGATATTCAAAAGCCAATTTCACAACAGGTCGTCTAAAATTTTAACATGCATGTAAAACTCTCTGCCACGATCGGAATTGGCTTGATTGCAGGCCTTTTAACAGGATGTGCCGGAAGGCAAGATCCGGCCAAAGCGGCCGCTGAACATAGCGCGGCTGTCGCGCAGATTGCATCGAAAAGAAGCCAGAAACGTGCCTTGCTGCTCGTCCGGATCGTGGATGGGAACCTGATGGGTGATCAATATTGCTCGGGGCATATTCGCCTGCGCCGGATGGACAACGGCAAGCCTGATAAAAATACGCCGTTTGAAGACATCTATTCCGCCGAGCGGTGGCTGCTGCCCAATGAAAAGAAGCCGAAGGATATGCAGGCGACTTTCCTTTATCGCGTGGCGAACGCCAGCTCCTATGCCCAGTCTTTCAGGCCTATCGCACCCGGCCGCTATGCCATCACCTATGCGGATTGCCAGTACGGCATCAGCCAGTTTAGCAACGGCGTAAAGATCGAGGCCGGTGGTGACCATAATTTTCTGTTCAGTTACGTTAGCCCGCTGGGCGGCGCCAGCACGATTACAATTGGTGCCGGGCAAATTGTCGATGCCGGCTACATTCGGCTATTGGGACGACGCAGCAATCCGATTGTTGTAGCATCTGGAGCCTCGGGGGCAGAGCGAGATGTGATGAAGGAAGTTCTTCCTGAGGTGTACACTTCGATCACCTTTACTCAATTTACGCCTTAACGGGACGTTGCGCGGCCGCGCTTGATTATGCCTTTCGTGCTGCCTCGCAAAGGACCGATCGGAGTTCAACGCTCCACAAGTTCCAGCCACCATTACACCTCTGTCGTCCCGATCAGGCCAACCCCGGAGTGAATGCCCTCGCTCGATTGCAGCCACTTCACCCGCAACATCCAAACGGGACAGTCACCGCCGGCGCAAATTGGGCATTCCCCCAGGCTCAATGCCATATATGCTATTGAAAAGTCATGGCGGCGGCTCGTTACAATAACAACAGGGTCGCCGGTTCAGATCCCTTCACATCATGGCGCTTTTGTAACCGCTGTTCCACCCCCACGTTGTCCTCGCCGCCCTGATCTGTGATCGCCTATCCATGGACGAGCAACGGGAGTTTCTCCATGGAGACTAC
>NZ_JACIAR010000016.1:0-42466 GCF_014194925.1 Rhizobium sp. BK491 | reverse complement strand
CTCAGGCCATAGCTCAGATACCAGCGCACGCACAGCAAGATCACCGACTGCTCGAAATGCCGACCTTTGAACATTGCCAATCTCCGCGACTTCCGAAGATCAATGCCATGCCACCAGTAACCAGGAAGTTTGCAACAGAACCCACCGGGTTGGCTTGCTCCGGCAAATGATCCTGCCGTCGTTGTGATAATGCCTGAGCAGGTCACACCCGGCACGGACTGACGCGGTTTGCATTCCGAAATGCGCATTGACCGCCCGG
Organism: Rhizobium sp. BK491; assembly: GCF_014194925.1. Taxonomy (NCBI): domain Bacteria; kingdom Pseudomonadati; phylum Pseudomonadota; class Alphaproteobacteria; order Hyphomicrobiales; family Rhizobiaceae; genus Rhizobium; species Rhizobium sp. BK491. Next base: position 42,207 of record NZ_JACIAR010000016.1, on the reverse strand, counting down.
ATTGCGCAAGCGCAGCGCTTACCTCCTCGTCACTTGGGACGTCAGCGTTCGTCTTTTGTGACACTTCATCTTTCAGCCGCGCGACCTCGTGTTCCAGATCAGTCTCGCGATCGCTCCGGATGACTTCGTCGATCGCATAGCCGCCAGTCGTGCCGACGAGGAAGGCGATGGCGGCTGCCAAGACCGCGCCTCCGGAAGGCTTGTTTAGCGCCATGCTTAGTATCCCTCGATCCCGAGCCGTTTCAGGACGGCAGCCGGATTGGCTTCGCAGTCTTTCTTCCAATCGGGATGCTTGGCGCAGGCATAGGCGTACTGACTGAGATCGGCTGACGAGAGATCGGCAAGCCTGTTGCCGACAGCTTTCCACCGTTGCACATCGGCAGGATCGCAACCAGCACCTCCGGCTCCGCAAACGTCTGGATCACGCTGGTCTATCTGCTTCTGGGTAGCGCCGTCCTGCGCGGTCGCTATCGAAACGGATCCGGTCATCAATATGAGCGCTACAACGGCTGCAACAATGCGGCTCATTTAACCTCCATGCACGTCGTTAGAGTGGGTGATCTGGCGGGGACAACGGGTAAAGGCAGGGGCAAGCCGCTGTCAGCTTCCGGTGAGGAACCCCCGACCTTCTCTCCATTTGCCGTTGACGCCGTATAGAGCCAGGGAGGAAGGAGATCTGGCGATGACCAGACGCCGTACCCAAGGCCGCGCGCCTTCCTTTCGATATCGAAATAAGCGGGAACCTGAGGTTCGCCGCGGTAATTAAACGCATAGCCGATGCCTTCTGCGATCGCAGTGGCGGCGAGGTTTGTCTCTCCGACAAAGCAATGGGCAAGGATCACACCGTTGGCATCGCGAGCAATCGGTGCGCAGTTGACGTCCCGCCCAAGTGTTCGGAGGATCATCCAGGCCCGGGAGACCTGGCCCGCCGGCCAGTCGACGCCATCGCTGGTGGCCGTTTGCTCGAGACGAGGGGCTTCGTATCCCGCCAGCCGCACGGTCTGCGCGCTCTTCCGGAATTCAAAGGTGGTCGCGTCGACGACCTGGACTTTTCCATAAATCTGACGCGGGATGTCAGCTGGCCGGATTTGTGCGCTCGGGGCCGTCACTGTCATCGTCAAAAATATGGTCGACAGCGAAACAAGTCTCATCGTTGTGCACTCCCTTGGCCGGCAAGGATTGCGACGGGATGCGGCATGTCCGAATAGGCCCACAGTCCGGCGCGTGCCGATCGTGCACTTTCTTCCGCCACCCTGTAGCCGGGAACGATCAAATGGCCGGCGGTGTCGACGGCGGCGAATCCCCACCCCTCGGCGATCATGTAAGTTGCGAGATCATAGCGCCGTTCGCCTGTTGTCGTTTGGCAGCCGACCACGGCATTGTTCTGATCGATGTCCCTGATGGTTGTGCAGACGGGATTCGTATCTCTTATCAACGCCTGGACCATGATCAGGTTAAGCTCTCCGCAATCCCTGACAACACCGGGAGAAATTGTGACGGGTGTCCCGCGGAGACACGCTTGCAGGCCATAGAGACGATATCGCCGCCCGCCGGAAATCCAGGTGTCGCCGGTTTCGAACTGCGCCCGTTCTGGAAAAGGCGCGAATTCGGTTCCATCGCTTTCGTGGTTATCTACGGCGGCCGTTTTGCTCCCAGTCGCCTGGACCAGTATAATCGGAGCTTGGAGGCGCGGAGGTTCTGGGATGTTCGAGCCGGCGAGCATGGGCATGATCGACATGCCTGCAAAAAGGCCGGAGGCTGCTAGCGTGGTTATCAACATCAGGAACCTCATCGCGATGAGTTTGCGGAAGGGTTGGCGCGATAGCGCTCACCGTAAGGATGCAGGAACTGCGCGTTTGCCCAGATTCCGGCTTTGGCTTTCTGCGCGAGTTCCTCTACCTGTGCATATTCTGGAAACACTGCCCGGCCGGTGCGATCGCGTGCCGCGAACGCTACTCCCTTTGTAAGGAGCACTTCGGAAAGCGATCGTGTTTCACCGTCCTCCACGAAGAAGCATTCGGCAAAACGTACGGTCGGAGAACCGGAATTTTGGCCGAGGAAATGACACGGGAAAGCGTTGCCGGCGCCGGCCTCAGCCTCCTCGAGCATGGCGGTTAGACCGGCGAGCGAGACCATCGCGCATGTGGTCTGCACGCCGGCAAATTCCATCTTTTCGGTCGAGAGGCAGCCGTGGACACCGGCCAATTTAATGATGGTGCCGTCGGAGGCGAGGAACGCGCTTCCGCTCAATGCGCCTTCCGGTGTGATGGTTTGCAGGCTGAGACGCTCGGCGATCGAGGAGACATCGAGAGGCTTCTGCGGGGCAGGGATCAAATCCCGCCCTTCCGCGTAGGCCTTCTGATAGTAGCTTACAAATCTTGAGACCGCATCCTCTTCGCCCGCAAGCGTCGCTGCATTTGTCGTGCATGCAATGATGCAGAGGAGGAGTTGAGCGAGCCGTCGTGCGCCAGGTTTCATGCTTGCGTCCGTCATCAATTGGCTCCGGCGATGATGCATAAAATTATACTGCAGTGCAAGTCTGGAAAAGTCGGAAAGATTGCGATATGTCTTCTCAAACGCGAAACTGGGACATGGAGAAAGGCAGATGTCGCTACAGCAGACAGCCACAAGGATCGTGATCTTCCCCTTCAGGGCCCTATGGTTCCTGATTTTAAGCATCAATTTTCTGATCGTCTCGGCCGCCTGTGTCTTGATTGCGGCCTTTGTTGCCTACGCCCTTGCGCTGACGATTTCCTATCTCTTCTTCCCGGCGGCGTGGACGCGGGGACTATGGGAATGGGCGGCCAGTCTGTATGCGCAGTCCCCTTGGTTCAAAGGCGCGACGATCACCGTCTTCGTTCTCCTTCTTCTGCCAGTCCTGAAACTCTGGCCGGGCAGAGATCTCAAGGCAGACACAGCCCGGGAGCGTGAAGCGATGAGGATCAACGACGATCTGATCGCTGCTCGCCAGCGCACGCTAGCCCAAGCAAAACTTCGAGGCTGAGGGTTCCATGACAGGCAAACCACTTTCGCTCGCGATCTCGACCTTCAAGGGCGGCGCCGGGAAATCGACCTTGAACGTCAATCTCGCAGCCGAGTTCGCCCAGCAGGGACACAGGACACTGCTTATCGATTGTGACGAGCAGGAATCGTCGACCCGCTGGTACAATGTCTCGATGAAGCGGGGGCTGCTCCCGAACGATGGAACGCTGTTGCATATGCGGGTCGCGCCGGACGACCGGTTCGCAGATCGCCTTGCGGAGGCGCCTGCTGCTGACATTCGGATCTACGACGTTGGCGGATACGTTCACCAGCGGGCAATCGAGGTCTACCACGAATGCGATGCGGTGCTCATTCCCGTCATCCCCGAACCGACGGCCGCGACCTCCGCCATCAAGGTGGCAACGATTTTGAAGGAGATTTCCAGGAAGCGGACGCAAGGTCCGATCCCGTATGCGGCGATCTGGAACTTTGTGGACATGATCGCCCTCAAGCATAATCGCTCCCTCCCGGAGGTCCATGCTATCCTGACGAGCGGCCGAATTCCGTTGGTGGACACAGTCGTTCGCAAGAGCAATCACTTCAGCGACGTCGGCGCCGGCTTTGGGACGCTCTATTCCAAGCTTACCAGCATCGAGAACAATCCGGCGCTGACCCCGTCGGCTAAGCGGCGCGCCTCCGAAAGCGTGCTCGACGCGATCGATCTGGTCAAAAAAATCAACAACGAATTCATCGGCCTTCTGCAGGCCGAGGCTGCCTGAGCGCGATGTCGAGGGAACGAACGCCAGCCGGTAACATTCTCGCTCTTTCGCGATCGAGAAAAGACCAGGCGAAGGTCGTAGAGGAGGATGCGACCTCTTACATGCCGACCAGCCTAGATCTCGACAAGCTCATGCCGGAGGATCCTTCCCAGACGCAGGAGCCGGGCGTCGAGCGGGAAACGATGTCAGAGCACCGTCGCTCTCCAGGGAAAAGCAAACTTCGCGAGGAGCAGGCGGTAAAAGCCCAAGCCGATGTAAACATTGGCTCGGCCAAGCGAAAGCGCATTTCCCTGTACCTCGACGACGACGTGCTGACGAAGATTTTCCGTGTATCGCTGGAACGGCATGAGCAACTCTCCTCGGCGACCCACAGACTGATCCTCGAAGCCTTGAAGGCGAGGGGGCTGTAGGCAGATGCGTGAACCGGCCATCATGTTCCGTCTACCTACCCATGTCCTCAGCAACGTGGAGCTGCTTGCCAGCCGTCTCGACATCTCGGTCAACCTCATCGCGAAGCTCATCGTGACTAGGGAGATCATGCATGTACCCGCGATCCTGGAAGAGCATGACCGCCAGTTGGGAAACATGCATCAATTCCTTCGTGAGCTCGCTTTCCGCAACGAGGAGTTTCTGTCGGGAAGGAGCGATCAAGACATCCTCGCGGCGGCAATCATGGCGAAGCTGGACGAGATCATGGGAGCTCTTGATTCAATTCGTGATGCTTCTTTCGTCAGACCGTCCACCTTTATCGCCGACCTGATCAGGAGACACGATGAACGACCTCTCCAGAAGTCGCTCCGGATCTAGGCGTGAAGGCCGAAGGCTGCCGAGCTATTTGGACCTCATCGAGGATGAGCTTCGACGGCGCGGCGGCGGGGGTGGTGGAGCAAAAAAGGCGCCGCCGAGGACGAAAGTCGGGCTACCCTCGGCAGCGCGCAACGCTGGCGCAGCGACAGCATTCAGTCGAGCGAGTGGCAACAACGCCGTCGTCGTCAAGGTTTTGTCGTATGGAGCAGGTGCCGCCTCGGCACGCAACGTTCTTGCCTATCAAAGCAAAGAAGAAAAGGCACACGATCAGGATGGCCGCGAAATCTCCGATCTCAGCGCAGAAGTCCGATCCTGGGAGAGGGAGTTCGGAAACCGGAAAGGAAGCAAGGACGTGCTGCGGCTGACCTATGAGCTCGAGAGCACCGATCGAGGCCGCGTTGCGCGCGCATTGAGCTCGCTTGCGTCAGAAGGGTTTCGCGACGTTGGTGATACGGATCGGACCTACGCATTCAGCGTCAGCGAAGGCGTGAAGGGCCAAACCCGTCTGAACCTCGCGCTGGTGATTGCGCATGAGAAGCGGGACCGATCAGACCGCAGCACCCAGAATCGCGTCGTGGCTGAAATCGATGACGTGAATGCAATCGATTCACGGTTGGACGAGGCATTGCGTGCGGAGGGGATCACGCCGGTCTCGCGCTATCCGGTGGAGTTTTCGAGTGGTCCGAAGGGGTTCATGGCGGCGCTGCATGCGATGCAGCGCGGAGACGCGGAAGTGACGCTTTCGACCAAGACGCACTTAGAGGAGCGTCCGGGAAAGAGCGGCCGCTATCAGCAAGGCGTCGCACGGCGCGAGTTGAAAACAAGCGATCACAAGCAGCTCACGGCGGAGGGCAAGATCGTCGGGGCGCTCATGCAGACACGCCAGCCTCGGGACTTCATGCATCTGTTGCTGTCGGGGCCGGCCAATGTCGACCGGGATCAGTTCATTCTCGCTGGCCGCGATTTCCTGAGAGAGCAATTTTTCGGTCACCGCTATGCCTATGCCGTCCACAATCGCAATGACCTTGATAAGCATCCGCACCTGCATGTGATCGTTGCGCTGCGTAACAGCAGCGGCAAGATGCTCAATCCCAATATTCGTGACTTCACGGAGTGGCGCACTCGCTTCGCCGAAAAGGCGTGGGAACGTGGAATAGCTATCGATCGTCAAAAACGCATCGAACGTGCCGGCCCCCCGCCGGTCAAACGCTGGGAATGGGAGATGTTCCGGCGGATGGGAGCCACGGCCCCGAGCAACGTGGTCGACAAGGTTCTGGCCAAGCTTCGCGACACGCCGACCGCGCCGAGACTGGAGCGCGCCAGGAGACGGCTCGAACAAAGCAGGCGCTCAGTCGGACTTGTCATTAGAATGCTGGACGGAATTGCGAAAGATCGATCTGCGCCTAGTACGGCGCGCGAGCTGAGCCGAGATTTATCAATCGGACTACAACGCGAATACCGCCGGCTTGAGACAGCCGTCCATGATGGCCGCGATCCCACAAGAGAGAAAGGCGAAGAACACATGCTACGATCGACACCCATCAGCGCCGCCCAGGCGAAGACCGCGAAAGAAACCCTCGCGAATACCGCGCTAAGCCTTGCCGCGAAAATCGTCAATCCATCCGATCGGCTGATGTTCGAGCAGGCGACAAAGGTTATTGGAAAGGTCGTTGGACTGCAGCTGGACGCTCGCATCCCGAAGGACCGCGACCGCGTCGAAACCGGTGAAAATAATCGCGGTTCTGACAGCCTGGAAACGAAGTCGGCGGCCGGCCGCGATCATATTGCCGAGCAGGGGATCGTCAACAAAAGCTCGAGCAACCGCTCTCTCGACGCGTCACGTATCGCCCGGTCCAACGCGCAGCATGGTAGGTCCGAAACGGAGCGATCAGATCGCGATCGTGAGAAAACGCGACTGAGCGATCGGGAAATACCTAAGTCGATCAAGCTTCGACCGCCACGGCAAAAGGACAGAGATCGCAACCGCTGACGCACCGCCAATCATTCTGATCGGACGCCGATGCAGTGGTGTCCGGCGCGATGAGGCAGCCCCAATATCTGTTCGATCGTGGCTCGAAGCCGTCCGATCTCCGTTGTTGTAGATTGACTTGGCTGTTGCGCCTCCGTTTCCATCCGGCGTGGCATGACACAATCGCTTCCCTGGCCAACAACCTGGATGAACGTGACATCCGCGGTGTTTGCGGCGAGGAGTCCTGCTGCAGAGGCGCTGACGAATACGGTTTCCCTATTGTCGATCCCGTACAACTCTATCGATCGTCGGATCATTCCGGCGCCACGCTTTTGTCGCCAATCATCTCGATGTCGAAGTTTCGAGCCGCGATTTCCTGAGAGTTCACTCCATGTCATCCAGAAATCTGGCATGGCACTACGAATGCGAAGCAACTCATCGAGCAGGCTCGTGAGGGTGGTGAATTCCGATCTCCCATATGAGACAGCATCCATCCCTCTTTCGTCCGAGATGAAGCCGAATCGAAGATTGAGCTCTCGCAGCTCTCGTAACATTTCAACGAATTCGTCGCTAACGTCCCCCAGCATGAGATCCCTGGAGGGACTTTTCCGGCTCAGAAGGAGACCATCTCTGTCGAAAATGACGAGGCTGGCGCAGCCAATTCTTCGCATGACGCAGTGAAGGCCGCGAGCGTTGAAATTCATAGACTGACCATCGCTGCTCAAATTTGCTCCGCCTTTCCAAAAGCTTCTAGAATAAATCGGACACTGGATAACGAGAGGCGCCGTTGCATGGCTCCGATGGCCCATTCTCGGTATCACCGAAGGGGTCCAGATCTGTCTGAGACAGGCACGGCTTCGGATACGGGATAAAGCCGATATGGCAGGTCCGCGTAGACGTATTCCGCCGGGATTGGGGCCGGGTATAGTCTCGACAGGAACAGCTCGAGATTTTCTGCGTCGTTGCTGGCGACAAGCGTGTAAAAATTCCCGCTGTTCCAGATGACGATCGTGTGGCCGAAAAAATGACGCAGCGTCTCGCGGATTTCCACCAGACTGACTTCGTTTCGATTCATATGCGTTAGAACGGTCTCTTCCTTCGCGCGAATGTCGGCAGCGCTGAAAAAACGGGCCTTGAAACCATGGTCCTTTTGCCGTTCACGCCGCCGATATTCCTCGTCGTCTTCATGCGTGAACTTCTCAATGAATATGAAGAGTCCATGGCTTTTAAGATGCTGCGATACAAAACGAATTTGATCGAAGCGATTGGGCGAATACATCTGGAAGGTCGTGTCCTCGACGATGATGTCGAAGCCGCCTGCAAACGTCCGAAGCTTGTCATCATTTTGGATCTTTTGAGGCGTCAGATGATGAAACGGTCCATGGAAAAACATGGCATGCGAAGGAACCCCATAGGCATAAAAGCTCCTCAAGTTCTCGATGTTTGGGCTGCACGATAGTGCTTCGACCCTACCATCGGCGAGTTCAGCTATCACGCGCGCCATCGTGCCCTCAGCTGCTCCCAATGTGTAGAGTTTCAATTTTCGTTTTCTCGCGCGCATATATTTGAGGATCGCACAACCCATGCGGCATTCCTCTTCGAAGCGGTATGGGATGCTACTGAGGTAATGCTGATCGAACGGGCCCTGCCGCAGTGGGTGAAGAGCTGAAAAGCGCCGGAAGGTTAGATCCGGCGGAAAGAAGCGGCGATCAAACTTAGGCTGGCGGATGGGCTTACCTGCTTGTCCCGATGCGGTTGTCGAAAAGAACTCCGAAAGCTCGTTGAGACGAGGTGCGCGGTCGCATTCCGCTATAAAGTCGTCAAATTCGGGCATGCGAAAGACCTGCCTTTCTCTCGCATTATCGCCGCTTGGTGATTTAAAGACGCAAATTGAGAATGCCGGACGATCGAGGTAAGTCTGAGACGACGAACGCCACGGCGGCTTCCTCGCGATAATGCTCGTTCGTAAGATGAGCTTCATCCTGAGGTTCTCGCATCCACAATTTTGATGGGCTTTCACGAAATTGATATAGAATTCGACCTCAGGTTAAAGGACGTTTGATCGACAACTTTTGATCAGATAGGTTACGGCGATCTTTAAACAGGAGAAGCCAATCAACGTGGGGATCGTTCCAGCCGTTCAACCCGAAAAAATAAAGCAGTCGCAAGCGCGGGTCGTCCTTCACAAGCATGGCCATTGGAAGCACGCTCGCGCCGATGTTGTCCGTCGGGTCGGCTTAGCTCGGCAGGAAATCGACGTTGTAACGGATCACCACCTGATTTTTCTGAATATACGAGGCGCCGCCAGGTCAGGCGAAAACTACATTGACGGACGAAATGCCGGCTTTACTCCCCGTCAGGACGGTTCTCTCGTTTACATTCCGCCTGGTTGCCGATGGAGCGGCTGGGATGAGGGTGACCCCGAGGCTTGCTATCTCATGATAACGGTTGCAAGCGAGTTACTGGTCGACTTGTCTGCAAGGCTGCCTGGCACCCGTAGTTTTCGCCCAAAGCTCGGTTTTAGGGATCTACCAATACAATGCCTAGCGAGGCAGATTGCCGGCGAGCTTTCATATGACGATCCGATAAGCGACTTGATTGTCGAAGGACATCTGGCGGCCATCTTTGGACTTTTGCACCGCGGTTCTCGAATATCAGGCAAGGCTCCCCGCGGGGGCATGGCGCCCGCGCAGCTGAAGAGAGTGATTGAAAAAATCGACGCCCATATCGATCGACCTCCGAGCGTGCGCTCGCTCGCCGAAGAAGCAGGTGTGACCTATGAGCACTTTTGCCGCGCATTCAAGCACTCCCAAGGCCTCACTCCTTATGCCTTCTACAATCGACGTCGTCTCGAACGCGCCAGCGATCTTCTCCGTACGACAGCGATGACAGTCACTGAGGTTGCGCTTGCCTGCGGCTATGCGAGTGGAAGCCATCTGTCGACCAGATTTCGACGCGAGACGGGACTTTCGCCCGCGGAATACCGTGCTGTCTGGAGAGGACAAGCTCGTTCCGAGCCAGAAATAATATCAATTTCGTGAAAGCCGCAGGCCTTTGAATGGAATAGGGTGCCCTCATGTAATTGTCAGGAGGGACTGCGGATGGAGTCGGGATATTGATGGGCCGGAATGTCGCTTGCCGCGTCTATCTGTGCTGCGTTGTGACATCGTCTGCCGGCCGCAATGCTTATTTCGTGCTAACAGCGTGGATTGCCGTCGACGTCAGCCACGGCGCGAGCGTCCTTGCTATTCTTCTCGCGCTCGGCAGCGCCGCCGAATTGTTGACGAGTAATGTCGGCGGCGCGCTGGTCGATCGATTTGATCGCAGCATCGTCTGCATGAGTTGTGATCTGCTTCGGCTGGCGCTGATGGTGTCGACCGGTGTAGGTCTCTCGTTTGTCGACCCGCTGCTCATCCTTTATATCTCGTGGACGATCTTTGCGATCGTCGACAGAACCCATTTGACGGCATTGCAAGCACTGATTCCGTCAATTGTCGGTCCCGAAAAACTTTGGTCCTTCAACTCGGCCTCCTATATTGGAATGCAGGCAGGCAATCTGCTCGCCGCCATCGTCACGGGATTCGCTCTCACCGCCAAAGACACGGACTTGACGCCGGTCCTACCGGGTGTTTGCTTTATTCTCTCTCTGTTGGCGCCGTGGGCTATGCGCAACCGATGGCAGCGCTCCTCTTCTCAACAGCGCTCCATCAGGGACGGCATCCGTTGCCTGGACCTCTTGCCGACGACGAGCACACTTCGCTCGCTGAAGGCCAGCGCCTCTATATACGCTCTGATTTACACAATGGGTATGCTCGTGAACGTGCTGGCCTCCGCATATGTGATCCATGAATTGGACGGCACGGCGGTACAATTCGGCTACCTTGAGGCCGGATGGGCCTTTGGTTCTATTGCTGGCTGTGCAAGCTTTCTTTCAGGCCACAGGTGTTGGCGGCAGAACATTCTTGTTCATTTGGGGCTCGCCGGCTTGTTTCTTCTCGGCTTTTGGGTCGTCCCAAGCTTCGTCTTCGCGCTCTTTCAAATGACTATTCTCGGCCTGAGCTATAACATCGCGCGGGTTCTGATTGATGTGCAAGTTCAATCTACCGTCCCTGTCGGCATGTTGGGGCGTGCCAGAAGCCAGATCCATACAATTTGCGTGGCGGTCGGGCTTTTGGGCTATGGCATCATCGGCTTTCTCGGAAGCGCGGTCCTGCCTTCACAGATATTGGGGTTTTTCGGCGCCGTTATGATCGCCGTTGCTCTCTTCCTTTATTTTACAAGGGATCGGGGAGGGCCGCTGAAAAGCCGGCTTGTTTGAGGAATGGAGACCTCGATCGATGCAGAGTTCATATCCAAGAGTAAGGTATTGGCTCTGATATTTGAGCTGTTCCCGTGGGCTCGACGGTTTGAGCAGGCGCCAGTGGAAGCCTATGCCAAGTCTGTCTTCGCTGTTGCGCGCCACCAACCCAATTGCGGTACGCGCAGCCAAGCCATGTCGCTATTGCGGTCACGGATCGTAAAGGTGGCGCAGCGCCAGGGTTTTTCGAAAGAGCAAGCATTTCGACTTGGAGGAGCGATCCAGGCCGCGCCCGTATTGCAGACCGGCCCCCACCTTCACCTGCTGATTGAGCCTGACGCATTTTATACTCATCTGTTCTCATTGATGGGGCTCCGCGCCCACGGAAGGAGGTGTTATATCTCCTATGGTTGTTCGACCGTGAAGTTCGTGGAACGTGGCCGTAAAGGTCCCGCTTGGCTTCAAATTGATGGCCAGGCGATCAATGTTTTCGGCCTGTCGCGCAGCAAAATGATCCCATATAGCATCCTGGGCAGAAACAATTGCTACAGCTTTCAGCTTCAAAATGCCGCCAAGCCGGGTGCCGACTCAGAGGCAATTTCCAGCCTCCGCAGTATTTTGCCGTCCGACGAATTTCCCTCGGCAGCTGAGGCGATCAAGGCGGCAAACATTAAACTCTGGCAGTGCTATTTCGACAACGGGATCGACTTCCTTCAGTTCGACGACAATGACGTTGCCCATCTGGTGAGAGATCACCTTTGCGACGAGCAATCCTGGCTGCGAACCCGGCTGATCGAGGACAGGGCCTTTGCCGTACAGCTCCTAGGGTGCATCGATCGGTTAACCAATACAGCCTGGCGAGGATGGCTGAAGAACTCGACGCATTTTTTCTGGGGCTGTATCGATGGACGGCTCATTCCGCTTTGCCTCAATGGTCCCATTCTTCGGTCGACCGATGCGGACGATATCCGCGTTGAATTTACGCCGGCAAGTTTGGTCGAAGCCCTCGAGAACGGCCAGATCGTTCCGAATCTTCTGTTGATGTTCATCGTCACATCGATCCTGCCCGGCGTCCGTGTTCTCGGCGGAAGTCGGCATACAATCTACTATCCTTTGATGCGCTGGGCGTTCTGTGACGCGCTGAGAACGGACGATCGCGATGCGCAGCTTCTCTCCGCGCTGGCGGAGGACCAGCGACCGGGTGCCTGGGGTCACCGGATTGTTTCCTCGCCCTGTGAACCATTTTCGCTGCTGAATACGCTCGGCCAAGGCGGGATTGCGACGCTTCTTGATCGATTTCGCCGAATGGACATCGAAGAAGCTTGCGGGTCGCTTTTAAGCTTCACGCAGGATCCTTTATGGGCGGAACTGGCTGCCGATTTCTCATCTGGCAAGGTGAGCAGAGATTGCCCGCAATGGGCATTTTCCTGATCGCGCAACGATAGTTTGTACCGACATCTCATTGGCGAGCTGGAGAGCTTACCCTCTCTCGGCGAACGCGTGCCTTGAGGCGAAGTCTTTGAATCTTGTGACGAATTCGGTTGCGCGGCAAACGGATTTCAACTATCTTTTTCGATGAGGCAGTACGCGCTGCCTTGGGGCGTAGTAACCCCTACACGCGGTTGATGCCGGCCGATACGGCATCACACTCCTTGACCTTTTAGGTCGGGGAGCCTGTGGCGTATGTCCAGGTTCCCCGGAACTAAAGGCCACAGGGCCGTCGTGTACGGTTACTAACTCCCCGATCAGTGGGTTGAGCGAGTTTTCAGCGGGGGCGTACCGCATGAAACTCTCCATTCGGGGTGTCGACCATGAATCGCCACATACCAGCCGTCCAGATCCGATCATCAAGGCGCGCGCAAGCTGCGCTATCGAAAACTGAACGCGAAACAGTGCATCCTGTCGATCTCCATGTCGGGCAGCAGATTCGGATTCGCCGGATACAGTCGAATGTATCGCTGGGCGATCTTGGCGCTGGCATCGGCGTCAGCCTGCAACAGGTGCAGAAATATGAAAGCGGCCGGAACCGCGTCAGCGCCTCCATGCTCTACGAGGTCGCAAATCGCCTTCGGGTCCCGGTATCAAAGTTCTTCGAAGGCCTTCCAGATCCTGCAACGTCCGAGGACAGCCGCATCACAACCGAGGTCGATGAAAGGATCGCCTATATTTCCACTGCAGAAGGGCGTCGTCTGATTGAGGACGTTTTGCTCCTTCCAGCGCGTGTTCGCAGCCGCGTTGTCGCTCTCGTCAGTTCAATTGCTGATGAAGAGATGGAGGAGGAGCCGAACGCTGATCGCTAGGAAAGCGTGAAAAAATTGGCGGCTGTGGGCCGCCGATCGTGGAAATTGGATGCGGCGCTGTCGCATCGGCGCTTTTCCGCGTTCGCGCCTAAAGGACGATCCGGCCGATCCCATTATCCTGGGATAGGATGGTATCGAAGCCAGCACTGCGCACGGCGAGATCTTTAAGTATCTCTTCCGCCATCTTGCCGTCGACAAGAACAGGAAAGGGTAGGCGGCCACGGTCTCGGTCCGACAGTGCCTCAATTCCGCCGATTACGATTGGACGCACGCTGATGTCTCGCAAACGTCCGCCCGGGCCGTAGTTGCAGGTCGCGACAACGCTCTTCCAAACTTCCGGCGGGCTCCATTCCTGCTCTTCCTTCTCGGTATGGAAGAGAAAGTTTCCGAGGCCGTAGAAAATCGGGGTGTCCCGATAAATCTCAATTGCTTGCAAGACCGGGGCACCATGGCTGACGAACAGGCCTGCGCCTGCGTTCACGCAGTGATGGGCAAATTCCCGGACCCAGGAGGGGACCTGCTGCCAGCTCGGTTCCCAGTGATGGTGATGCAAGTAGACGATGACGAACGTGCCGTCATTTGCTTCTTCCACGATCGTCGAGAGCTGGGCCCAGGCGCTATGTCTGTCGATCACGATACGGCGAACATTGCGATCAGCTCTATGAAACATCGTTCCGTAGAAATCGATTTCGGTCTTGTCGTTGACCTCAGGCGGATCCTCCGGTTGGGCATAATTGGCCCGCTCCAGATTTGAACTCAGAAATCGCCTTTGTATAGAACGAAGTACGTTGAAGGTTTCCACCTCCACATCGAATACCCTCGATACCTTCAGTCTGTTGATACCGGGCCTAGCCATCCGGCCCTCGCTCGCATCCTCGGCATACATGAACGACGGTCCGGGGCCGGCATCGATTGCAATCAGCGCAACGTTCCTGGATCCGAATGTTTTTTTCCCTGGTTTGGCGGCATGACGTTGGTCAACACCGATGCCGGCATGAAGGAAGTTTTGTGCCGCAACCTCCTCCAGCGTCGACAGGATTCCCGAGGGGCCAAGATCAAAGGCATGGTTGTTCGCCAAAGCCAGGCTGTTGAATCCCAACTCCTTCAGAGCTGGCAAAACCTCAGGTGCCGCGGCCCCGAAGTAGGAGCCCTTGAGCGGCCAGCCGCCATGACGGCTATAAATGGTCGTCTCGAGATTGGTAAAAGCGACATCGCTCGCCTTGAGAATTTGGGCAATCTCATCGAGCTGCGGGTCGCTGATCGATCTCAGGTCGTGACGAATGAGCGACTGGCCGGTCAGAGCAATGGAAAAGGGCGCGGACATACAGTCTCCCTTTGATTTTCGGATTATCGACTGACTATGCATTCAGCCTATTGTTCGAAGAGGGCACGGGCGGAGCGCGCCTCTAGTTTGAGGCCTGTGGCGAGACATCGATTTTGAACCACTGTTCGCTTAGGCGCTTTAACGTTCCATCTCTTGTCGCGGCTTCGATGGCGTTATCGAACGCGGTGATGAGTTCCTGATCGTCCTTCCTAAGGCCGACACCGACCCCCGGCCCCCACAAACCACCTGAGAGCTGTGGACCGTATAAGGTTGCGGTCCCGCCATCTTTGCTACCTAGAAATGCTTTCCATGTGAAGTAGTCGGCAAGTCCGCCGTCGATGCGTTCGGCCACGAGGTCGAGATGCATATTGTCCTGGGAATCGTAGCTCCTGATCGTTGCCACCTTACCGAACAAGTCGTTTAACACCGCTTCAGAATTCGAAGATCGTAAAACGCCCAGGGTTTTGCCGGTGAGGGCCGTGCGAAGCTGATCAATGACAGCCTGTTTTCCGGCGTCGATGGCCGTCAAATTCAATTTCTCCGATGTATCGGTCGGCGGCAGCCTGAGATCCTTGCGCACGACGAGTTGGTTGAAGCCTCCGGCATAGGGCTGAGAAAACGCGATGGACTTCTTTCGCTTTTCCGTAATCGCCATGCCGGACATGATGGCGTCGAATTTTCCGACGGTCAGCGCTGGTATAATTCCGTCCCAGTCTTGTGGCACGAAGGTGCATTCGACGTGCATGCGCCGGCAGAGTTCCCGCCCGACTTCGACGTCAAAGCCGAACAGTTTGCCTTCAGCGCTGATGGCATTCCAGGGCGGCGACGCACCTTCGGAGGCAATAGTGATGGTCTTTCGATCCATCGCATTCGAATTGATGGCCAATAGAAGCAGAGAGGATAGTGCAAGCGTGACAGTTCGTTTCATAACCTTAATCCCTTCATCATCGTTGGGTTTGACGGTTGGGGCTCTGGCGAGCCCGCGCTGATATCGAGCGCCGCTTCAGGTTGGCGTGGTGGCGAGCGATGGTTTTGGCCGGTGCTTCTTCGAGTTATCAGGAGCGAAGACGGACGGTTTGTTCGGGTGCGCCCAGCGCAGCTCCAGAATTTGGAACGCTTGAGTGATTATGAGCGTAAGCAGCAGGTAAAGACCGCCGGCGACGACGAAAACCTCGTATGGTGCGAATGTCTCAGATACCAACTGTCGAGCGAGGCCGGTTATTTCCAGCAAGGTGATCGTGCTTGCGAGTGAACTCGCTTTCAGCATTCCAATAACTTCGTTGACGTAGGCCGGAAGCGCGATGCGGATCGTGAGTGGGAAGACGATTAACCGCGCCGTATGAAAACCGGATAAACCCAAGGATCTGGCGGCCTCTAGCTGTCCTCGCGGGACCGTCTGGATTCCTCCGCGAAGAACCTCGGTAGTATGGGCAGTACTGTTTAACGTGAAGGCGATGAATGCACACCAGAACGGTTCTCTCATCACTGGCCAAAGAAAACTCTGACGGACGAACGGAAGCTGCGCGACGCCGTAGTACATCAGGAAAAGCTGTACAAGCAGTGGCGTGCCGCGAAAGGCATAGGTATAGGCAAGCACCGGTACAGAGGCGCATGGATTGGATGATGCGCGTAGGAACGCTAGCGGGATCGAGATCACAAAGCCTGAGGCAAGCGATGCGAATGTGAGTGCTAAAGTTAAAGCCAAGCCTCGGGGAAGGGTGAAAAGCGCCTCAAGCACAACGGTGGTATTCATCGCTTCAACCTTTCGCCGAGGAAACAGGGTAGCGACGCGCAACTAGCCTGAACGAAAGCAGAGAAAGGCTCGTCAGTGTAAGATAGATCGCAGACGCGGCGAGGTAGAAGGGGAGGGGTGCGCGCAAGGAACCTGCGCCGACGTAGGCGACACGCATGACATCCGTCAGCCCCACGACGGAGATCAGGGACGTATCCTTGATCAAAGAGATACAAAGATTGCAGAAGGCTGGTAAGGCGATCGGGATCATCTGGGGGATGATGATCAAAAGCCAAATTTGCCAGCGCGGCAGTCCGAGTGACATGGCGGCTTCTCTCTGGCCTGCAGCAATTGCGTTGATCGACCCGCGAAATATCTCCGCAGCGTAGGCGCTAAACACCACGGTCAATGCCGCTACACCGGCCGCGAACGCATTGATCTCGATATAGCGACCAACGATCGCGCTGAGGAGAGCCGTTCCGCCAAAATACATGAGGAGAATGATGAGGAGTTCCGGAACACCTCGAATGATCCCCGTATAGGCTTGCATGCTCGCTGAAAGAGCTTTTCGGCGTGAGTTTCGGAGGATTGCGATAAGCAATCCTAATGTGGTTCCGAGCGCACAGCTTAAGAAAAAGACGATGAGCGTGTTCGTCAGGCCATGCCTGAACTGGCCTATGAAGTCGAGCAAAACAATATCTCCTCTAAATATCGTATACTTTACCGCTTATCGAAAAGATGTTTTCTCAGTAAAAGGAAAAAACTGGATGCGCAACCATATAGCGAACGATTAATCTGATTTAACTCGTGATTAATCTGGCTTACGGGCCAAAATATACTTTGACTCGGGATCGTCAATTTATAAGATGAACGAAATTTCAATAAGCATAGCTTATAGCCTTGGTGGTGTGAAACATGGACTGAGGGACGGGACGACAATGGAAATCGTTGGTTCAACGGTAAGGATCCGCCAGCTTCAAATCTTGCGAGAGGTCATGCGCGCGGGCTCGGAAAGGCTTGCAGCGCAAGCGCTGCGAATAACGCAACCAGCGGTTAGTCAGAACGTCAGGCAGTTGGAGGAGGCGATCGGCTTTGCACTCTTCCGCCGGGAAAACAACAGATTGAGTCCTACCGATAAGGCATGGGAACTTCTGCGCACGATTGATGCGGCGTTTGCCGGTCTTGATCGCATTGGGCCGTCAATCGAATTTCTCCGGAACAACGACACGCGCGTGATTGGGATCGCAGCACCAGGCGCCTTCTCATTTGGAAGCTTGCCGCTCGTCGTCAAAAAGATTCGCGAGAAGAGCCGTTCCTATACCGTGCAGGTCAAATCGGGGAGCTATCAGCAGATCGCCGACCATGTCTTAACCGGTAGGGTGGATCTCGGGATTTCCCGATTGCCGCTCGACGAACGCACCTTCGATTGGATGCCTGTCGGTACGGCGACCAATGTGTGTCTGTTTCCGCCAAATCACCGGTTCGCTTCGCAGCGTGTGGTCACGCCCGAAGACCTTATCGGCGAAGCCATTATTGACATCGACCCGCAGTTTGCGTCTCATCAGATGAGTGTCAATGCGCTGCGATATATGGGAACACAGCCAGAAATTGTCGTTGAGTATGATGTGAATAGCCACGACGTTGGTTATGTCATGGCAGGTATCGGTGTCTCGATTACGAATGAGATTATTGCGAGGGAATATGCTGGTTTCGACGTTGAGTTCCGGCTCTTCGAGCCTGGAGCAGTTTATCACTATGTGATTTTTTGGCAGAAGGATCGAAAGCTGAGCGATGGCCTCCGATTTGCTGTCGAAGAACTGGCCGCAGTTGTGGCAGATGCCTCCTGTAGCCAGTCTTGCGATGTGTGAATCGATGCGCGGTAGCGACACAGTTTCACGGCGCTGGATGCAAGTTCCATGGTGGAGCAACGCCAGTCAAAGATATTGAGGCGCTTGCGGGGAATCGGTCGCATCTACGGTGTCCGCGATGTGCCGACTGAACCATCGGTCAGCGGTAGCGCGAGACCGCGCATGAGCGCTGAGATCGGTCTTCGATGGTCCTAGCGGGCAGCCGGGGATGCCTGCGGCCGCCGGGCAACTCATGAAATCTGCTCTCTTCAGCCGTCGCGTCGTTATTGTGTCGTAGAGTGGCACCATGTGGATTAGCGGAATGTGAAGGCGCTTGGCGAAATCTCATGGTAATGCTCGTAATACGGGTAAATCTAGCATAATCCAGTTTATGGAACTTAAGTGGTCCGTAACGGTGAAAATATCGCCGTCTCTGGCGATGCTATAATCGCCGTAGTTGCCATGAAACTCGACGATATTCGTGCCAAGGCCGCCATCGATCGTGGCATTGCCGCGGCCAACGACGACCACATCGTTGCCGGCGCGCCCATAGATGTAGTCGTCCCCGCCGCCTGCACTGATAATGCTACCGCCGTCTGAGGCATAAATCACATCGCCGTTGGGACCGGCATAAATGACCGCCTTACCGGTGCCCCCGATAATGAGGTTGTTTCCCGAGCCACCCGAAAGGACATCGTTGCCACCACCACCAATCAGTGTCTGGTTGCCGGATCCCCCCTTGATAAACACGCCGTTCTCTCCGCCCGAACGGATCACATCGTCGCCGCGGGTGGCGTTGCCTTAACCGATTTGCATCTGTCATGATGATATTCGCCAGCGATGACAAAGCTTCCCATCGGAGATTCAACGCCCCGCTACCGGCGCCACCGCTTTCCTGCCGAGATCATCGCCCATGCTGTGTGGCTCTATTATCGGTTTCCGTTGAGCCTGCGTGGCGTTGAAGACCTGCTTGCCGAGCGTGGCATCGATGTCTCGTTCCAGACCGTCTCCGAGTGGGTCGCGAAGTTCGGCTGCAAGTTCGCACATCAACTCCGGCGACGGTCGCGAGGCAACTTTGCCGACAAGTGGCACCTCGACGAGAGTGTGCCGCGAGGCACCCACAGCAGTGTGGGAGCCAAGCTGCACGGAAGATGAGGGTATGGTCCCTCGAAGCTGACCGTCAGGGGTAGGTTACAAACCACTGCAAGCTGCAACGGTAAGGAGCCGTGGTGGTGAGCGTTGCAGAAAAGGCGGACGTTAGTCCGTCAGGTGAGGTTTGGAGAGACGAGCGCAAGCGAACCGCTGATGACGTGTCGAAAAGTGCAAGATGATGTCGAAACCGGGAGGAATTCGTTAGCCCGGGACAAGTCTGGGGGGCGACCTGATTTCTGCCCAGGCGGCATCCGGCATGAAGGCGGCGTGACTCGTGACCAGGCTTTCGTGTGGAACGCGGGAACCTGTCGCTCCGATGTTAAGGGAGAAACCCAAGCCGGCGGTCCCTGCGAGGGTGAGATTACCGAAGCGGAGCACAGGGGCGGAGCAGCCCGTAGTAGTGCTGAAGGTCCTGTAATGGGGCTGGAGCGAAGGGGCTGCGTTGTTCAGCTCTGGAGCGTGGACAACCGGCGACGGGAGGATCCTCGTGGATAGAGCAAAGCAGTACGCGATCCCGAAAAGGGAGGTGTGGGAAGCATATAAGAGGGTTAGAGCCAACCAAGGAGCGGCTGGTATTGACGGCCAGACGATTTTGGACTTTGAGGCTGATCTTACGAACAACCTGTACAAGCTCTGGAATTGGCGGTGGAGCCTGAATTCCATCCGGATTCCTATGGGTATCGGCCCGGCAAATCGGCACTCGATGCGATCAGCGTGGCGCGGCAGCGATGCTGGCGTTACAACTGGGTTCTTGATCTCGATATCAAGGCTTTCTTTGATAGCATTGAACCGGACCTGCTGATGCGGGCTGTGCGCAAGGACACCGATTGCCCGTGGGTGCTTTTATACATTGAACGATGGCTGAAAGCGCCAGTGCAGATGCCGGACGGAAATCTCGTCGCCAGAGAACGAGGAACGCCACAGGGCGGGGTAATCAGCCCTCTCTTGGCAAACCTCTTTCTTCACTATGCGTTTGACATGTGGATGTGTCGGAATTTCCCGAACATTCCGTTTGAGCGTTATGCTGACGACGCGATCTGTCATTGTCGGACCGAGGACCAGGCGATGGCGCTTCGGAACGCTCTGGACGCGCGTTTTACTGATTGTGGGCTGACGCTTCATCCTGACAAGACCAAAATCGTCTATTGCAGGGATGAAAGTCGGCGAGGCACTCATCCGGTCTACAAGTTCGACTTTCTCGGCTACGCTTTCCGGCCGAGACTTGTGAGCAAGAAGGCCGGGGGCATGGGTGTTTCATTCGGTCCTGCGGCCAGTCCGACGGCGCTCAAGGCGATACGGGGCACGATCCGTAGTTGGTCCTTGCACCTTCGCAGTGACAGGGCTCTCGATGATCTGGCACGGATGTTCAACTCGTACATCCGCGGCTGGATCAATTACTATGGTCGGTTCTGTCCTTCAGCTCTCCAACCTACGCTCTGGAGTGTCGAGCGATACTTGGCCCGATGGGCCTCGGGAAAGTACAAGTCCTTGCGTGGGCATAAGCGGCGATCCCGGCATTGGCTTTTGCGCATCGCGCATCGCCAACCTCGGCTGTTCGCCCATTGGCCTCTGCTTCATGGATACGGTCGAACAATGGGAGCCGGATGATGCGAGAGTATCACGTCCGGTTCTGAGAGAGCGTGGGGGTGAAATTCCCCTGCGCCACTCGCCTGGTCGTCTCGATCAAGGGCAGGAAATATTGGCTTTGGCGTGCCGTAGATGCTGATGGTTATGTTCTCGATGCTCTGTTGCAAAGCCGGAGAAACAAAAAGGCAGCTCTTCGGCTGATGCGCAAGCTGCTCAAAGGACAGGGCGTCATGCCGCGAATGATGGTAACCGACAAGCTGCGCTCTTACGCCGCCGCAAAGGCTGAGTTGATGCCAGACGTCGAGCATCGCTCGCATAAAGGATTGAACAACCGCGCGGAGAACTCTCACCTTCCTGTGCGACGACGAGAAAAGCGCATGATGCGGTTCAAATCGGCGATACAATGCCAGCGTTTCGTCTCAACCCACGGTCAGATCGCCAATCTCTTCCATCTTCATCGAAAACATCTCACTGCCACTGATCATCGCCAACTTCGCGCCCATGCCATCACGGCCTGGCGAGAAATCGCCATGTTAATCGAGGCCTGAAAGCTATGCCAAAGACTCCCTTTCCCCCCGTACTCGATTAAGGCGACGCCACCCTTCGGACACAATGTCGTCGACGTCCTGTTATGTGCCGTTGATGGGCGTCTGAAGACGGTCGCTGAGGTTGCTTTCATCGCGCTCCTCAGTGGCGACGAGTTTATGCTCCTCGCGGAGACGGATGCGCTATCAGCAGCACGCCTCCCCCAAGATTTTTGGGTGCGCCCGCACCTTTTTGACATTGAGCCGCTATAACCCTATATTCTGACCATATAGTCATTTCTTGAGGTCGCCATGAAGAGTGTCCCCGTCGTTGAGGTAAAGGCCCATTTTTCCGCTTTGCTGGCCGAGGTCGAGGCGGGCGAGGAAATCGCCGTTACTCGGCATGGCAAGATAGTCGCACGTTTGGTTCCGGATTACTCCCGTAAAGCAGCCGACGCCTTTCGTGATCTGTGGACTGATAGCGCGGAAATCGATCTGGCCGCGCCTGAAGACCAGCCGGCTGAGGGCGTTGCCTCGTTGGACAGCTAAATCGTGTCTGCCCTTTACCTCTTGGACACGAACATTCTGATCGCAGGTCTGAAGGGGCGACCTGAGATTCGCCAGCGGCTGGAGACGGAGGAGTTGAGCACTCTACGGCTTTCAGTGATTGTGCTGGGCGAGTTGGAGTTTGGCGCAGAGAAAAGCGCCTATGGCGAACGCAATCGCGCGCGTCTGGCCACCCTGGCGCAGCGGCTGCCACTGGTCGGTATCGATCACGACACGACGCTGCACTATGGACGGATACGAGCGTTCCTGGAGGGCCAGGGAACGCCGATCGGAGCAAACGATACCTGGATTGCGGCCCAGACACTGGCAATCGGCGCGACGGTCGTAACGGACAATGTCCGCGAGTTCTCCCGTGTACCCGGTCTAAGCGTCGAAAACTGGCTGCAGCCCTGATATTCCAGATGAAGGAAGCGATGAAGAAGATGAACCGCGACAGGCTGTTCTTGATACGCCCAGGTTTTGAAGACCCGGCCTATCCAGGCCAGCGGTTCTATTGCTGGCATTGTGCGCTGATGGAAGGGGTATTGGTATCGTTCCCCACGCTGGCGCAGCGGCTCGACGTCGAACGGATTGAATGGCCTCGGCCGAGACTTCCCGTCATTGAGCTTGTGGGGGAGGAAAACCAATCCCTTCCCTTGCTGGTGCTGGCGGATGGAGCAACATCGCCTCATCAAACGGGAACTTATGAGGGCTTTTCGTTCATCTCAGAAAAGGATAAGATTCTCGCAGCCCCGTCAGAGCGGCATGGTTTTCCCAATCCGCATCCGTAAGTTTGCAAACTATCGCGAAAGCAGAATGCAGCTAGCGCCCACGCATCTCTCGCCCTCTAACAACCACTTGCTTTGATCTAGTAAAGTTGGCGACCGGCCCAGTCATCATGACCGTTGTGCGGCCGGTCGCCGCGTTCGTCCCGGGAGGATTTCCGTTGGATCCATAGCATTGGGACCATTGTCAATTTGCCGCAAGGCCGTCACTCTAGCAAGCTGGTTGTCCACACCCCGTGGAGTATACAACAGGTAATCCCGCCGCCACGCGGTCGAACTTCTGCTCCAGAGAAAGAAGGTTATCCACTTTCTTCGCGACTATCCGAATCGCGAAACTTCTGCGTTCCGCAGGCCGCGGAGTAGCGTTTTATTAACCCTGGTGCGTGCTTTGATTGAGTGAGAGTTGACATGCGGCTATCGCCACAGCGTTTGCATCTCCGTCGCCCCAATGATTTGAGGCGATGCCCTTCAAATATGATCGATATCCTCCGCCTCTCGCCTGCGTGAGCGGATATGCCGTCCGTAACCCGAGTGGATATGCATGCTCGCTGCGTGTCGAAACAATCGTTGCTCCTCCTTCGCTCCAAAGGTACACGCGACATGCCTATTAGTTCCCTGAAGATCAGTACGAAACTGCCGGAACTGAGGTGTCTGATCGTGGCCATCGGCTCTTGCATCAACCGCCATGAGGCGACGCGACTACGATCCATCGACAATGCCCATACCGCAGTTCTCGAACATGCACTCGGCAGCAAGTTTGTCAGCGCCTTCGGCGGCAGAACCGCTGCGGCGTTGGCTACAAATGAGTGGAAGAAATCTTGATGCGGGCGGCAACTTCGGCCGCCGGCCATGTAGCGACGCTGGGAATCGTCGCTTTCCATCTCGGTGACCAGCAGTTCTGCATCAAGACCACCTCGATCCGGGAAATCCGAGGATGGGCCGCGGCAACGTCGCTGCGAAAGTCGGCAAGAACATTGTTGGCCTTGTCGTCGGTCAGGGGTCGGAACATTCTCGCGATCCGAGTGGACCAGGTTCAACCCGCGCAAGAGCTTGGAACGTCTTTCAATCCGAACCTTTTGTATGGCATCATCCCGCTCGAACGAGGCGAGGTCTACTTTCTCAATCTCGACCACATGTTCGAGAGGCTGGAAGAAAGGGCACACGCCGCATGAACCGCCATCCCGGCCGGGAAACGGCCGGGATCCTCCAAAAGCTTCGAATATTACCGGAAGACACGACCAATGAATGTAAACACCACCTTATCTCGCCTTGAGCCAACCAACACGAATGACGCCTCGCAGGCCTCCATTGAAATTGAGACGAAAGCGGCGCTGGAACGGGAGAGGGACGAACTCCTGCACGTCACCAATTATATGGAAGCGCTCTATGCCCGGTTGCTAGGAGTGTCGAATGGGCGTTCGATAGCCGCGGCGATTGGTGAGCAGGCTGATGGAAAGCCCGGGTAGCCACTTTGCGCGCGATAACGATCCACTAATTTTTGCGATGCACAAAAGAGACACGAGCGACGGTTCGTCATGTGTCGCTGCAAAACGCCATGATCCGTTTGCAGAGATGATTTCTCCGGCAGCCTTGCGCGATCTATCGTCGATTTCGCCTCCATTAAGATCGGGTATTGAAATGAACCGCCCCAGCATAAAAACCGCACTGCCTGGCATATTTCTTCTTCTTTTTGTGACGACCACCGCAATGGGGTTCGTCGCAGTACGCGGATTGGCGAAGACCAATGAAGCGACAGTCGACATCGCCACTAACTGGTTACCAAGCGTCAAAATGGCGAGTGCCCTTAACTCGGATATTTCTGATTACCGCATTGCGGAAAGCTCGCATATTCTTTCGACCGACCAGGACGGAATGAAGCTCGCGGAAGCGGAGCTGGAGTCCGTATCCGCACAACTGGCCGCTGATCGCAAGGCCTATGAACGCCTGATTTCTTCGAAACATGAACAAGATGTTTACGATCAATTCAGCGCCCTTTGGTCGAAGTACCAAGTACTTCATAAGCAAATGCTCGACCTGTCACGCACCAACAAGAATTCTGAAGCAACAGCCATGTTCAAGGGGGAGATGCGCGAAACCTTTGGCGAACTGTCCGGACTTCCGGACGAACTTGTCCAAATTAATGATGACGGTTCGAAGCAGGCCTACAAAGACAGCGGCGATGCCTTTGAGGCAACCCAGGTCGCGACCTTCTCCGCGCTAGCTGCCGTAGCTCTCATGTTGATCCTCTCGACCCTATATGCATTAAGGGGTATATCTGCGCCGCTCACCACTATTACCAGCACGATGAAAAAGCTTGCTGAGGGCAACACGAACAGTGCTGTTCCATTCATTGGCCGCGCAGACGAGATCGGTGCGATGGCCGAGGCGGTCGAAGTGTTTCGGCAGAACGCCGTCGCTAACAAACGCCTCGAAGAGGAGGCGGTTGCATCTCGCGGCCTGCAGGAAGCCGAGCGCGCCGAGGTGCAGCGCCGCACAGAGCAGGAAGCAGAACAGTTGTGCTTTGCCTCAGAAAACCTCGCAGTCGGTCTGAAGCGGCTTGCCGCCGGCGATCTCGCCTTCCAGATCAACGAGACCTTCGCGCCCGATTTCGAGCCGCTGCGCCAGGACTTCAATCGATCCATCCGTCAGCTCGGCGCAGCACTTACGACGATAGCCGAAAGTGTCGACGCGATGGACAACGGCACACGCGAGATCTCGTCAGGCGCCCAGGACCTTTCCAAGCGGACGGAACAACAGGCTGCGTCGCTCGAAGAAACTGCCGCGGCTCTCGATCAGATCGTCGCCAATGTTGGCTCGTCGACGAAGCTGACCGAAGAGACCCGCACGGTCGCCACGCAGGCCAACCAAAGCGCTCAGAAATCTGCCGAGGTTGTTTCCCATGCCGAGGAGGCAATGCGGCGGATCGAGGAAAGCTCGCAGCAGATTTCGAACATCATTGGCGTGATCGACGAGATCGCCTTCCAGACCAACCTTCTGGCGCTAAACGCAGGGGTCGAGGCTGCGCGTGCCGGCGAAGCTGGCAAGGGCTTTGCCGTCGTCGCACAGGAAGTGCGCGAGCTTGCTCAGCGCTCGGCGCAGGCGGCCAAGGAAATCAAAGGTCTGATTCAGACCTCGACAGCCGAAGTCGAAGGCGGAGTAAAGTTAGTGCGCGAAACCGGCGAGGCGCTGAACGTCATCGGCGGATTCATCAGTCAGATCAACAGCCACATGAACGCCATCGCCGTCTCGGCCAAAGAGCAGTCAACGGGCCTTGCGGAAATCAATACTGCCGTCAATTCGATGGATCAGACGACCCAGCAGAACGCGGCCATGGTGGAACAATCGACCGCCGCCGCCTCCAGCCTTGCCCAGGAGGCGGTGAAGCTTCGCAATCTCATCGCCGGGTTCCAGTTGGAAGCTGCTGCTGGCCCAGGTGCCGCCCGCGAAACGGCAAAGCCGGTCGCCTCTCCGGCCCGTGCCCTTGGCAACAAGCTTACCCGGGCCTTCGGCAGCAGGACGGCGACCGCGGCAGCAGCCAAGGAATGGGAGGAATTCTGACGGAAGCTTCATCTTCAGTCCGGCAATATGCCGCCGCGTAGCGGTCTAGCCACGCCAATCTGCAAACCAGTCGCGTTCAAATGCCCAACCCGGATCAGACATGGATAATTGTAAGAAGCGCTCCCACCTGCGAAAAGGCTCCACGAAAAATGCATATCGCGCGGATCGTCAACCGCCTATCGACATGGGCACGCTCCGGACCTGCGTCGCGCTGCTGGATCTGTTTCGAGGCTCGCCAGCAAAGACCGCAAAGACCGGACAACTCACCACGCTGCGTAACAGCGCATATGAGATGGCGGAAAAAGACCTTTCCACAGAAAGCCTGGACGATGCCTATCGTTTTCTTGAAGGATTGATCATCGTCATACCGGATATTCTTTTCGAGATTGACCGGGACGGCCGTTACTTGGAGGTATGGACCAAAAGTCCGGAATTGCTAGCTGCGACCCGTCAGGAGCTCATCGGAAGGACGCTCAATGAAGTGCTTCCTCCAGACGCCGCGGCCGAAGCGTTGAGTGGAATTCGCGAAGCCGAAAGGAACGGTTCCACCCACGGCAAGGTCATTCCCATCATACAGCAGGATGGCACAACCCGCTGGTTCGAGCACTCCATAGCCGCGAAACCGGGCGGCGATGGCAGGAATACCACGTTCCTGGTGCTGTCCCGCGACGTGACCGATCTGAAGCGGACCGAAACCGTCCTCAGCGAGGCGCGAAACCATCTGCTTTCCGTGCTTCAGACCATGCCCGATATGGTTTGGTTGAAGAACACGGAAGGTCGTTACTTGCTATGCAATCACGGCTTCGAACGACTTGTCGGCAAATCGGAAGCGGAAATTGTGGGGCATACGGATTTCGACCTTTTCGAAAGAGAACTTGCAGAATTTTTTCGTCACAAGGATCAGAAAGCGGCCGAAGCGGGATGCATCACGGTAAACGAGGAATGGGTCGTTCACGGCGATAGCGGCGCTTCCCAATTGCTGGAAACCCGAAAGGTGCCTGTCAGGGACGAGGATGGAAGAATTAGCGGTATCCTCGGAATCGCGCGTGACGTCACCGAGCTGAACGCTTCCCGGCAAGAGGTCGAGCGCATGGCATATTATGACGGCCTGACCTCGCTGCCCAACCGGGCCAGTTTCAATAGTCTTCTGCAGGAATTGATCTCCGATGAGGCAAGGTGCGAACCGCTTTCCGGCGTGATGCTGGTCGACATGGATCACTTCAAGAAGATCAATGACACCATGGGGCATCCGATAGGTGATGAGCTGCTATGTCAGGCGGCGAAGCGTTTGAAGGAATGCGTCGAGCATTTGGGAACGGTAGCCCGGTTCGGCGGCGATGAATTCGCAATTATCCTGCCGGATATGCGAAAGGATGAACTGGCACGACTGGCGAAGGCATTGCTCGACAAGTTCGCCGACGCCTTCTCGCTGGACGGCAGGGAGGTCTTCGTTTCATGCAGCATTGGTGTTGCAACTTATCCGGACGACGCAGAAACGGCCGACGATTTGATCAGATACGCCGATTCGGCGCTGTATTTCGCAAAGCACTCCGGCCGTGGTGCCTTTCGTTTCTATTCGGCAGAACTGACCGTGAAAGCGGAGGAACGCCTGGAAATAGAAACGGAACTCCGACATGCCCTCGAAAGGCGAGAATTGACGCTTTTCTTTCAACCGAAATTTCGGTTGCAGGATCACACGCTCACCGGCTCTGAGGCATTGCTCAGATGGCACCATCCACGGTTGGGAAACGTACCGCCGGACCGCTTCATCCGCATCGCGGAGGAAACGGGGCTCATCTTCGAAATCGGGCG
The DNA here is from genome assembly GCF_014194925.1 of Rhizobium sp. BK491. Lineage (NCBI taxonomy): Bacteria > Pseudomonadati > Pseudomonadota > Alphaproteobacteria > Hyphomicrobiales > Rhizobiaceae > Rhizobium > Rhizobium sp. BK491. The sequence continues at coordinate 14,206 of NZ_JACIAR010000016.1, read as the reverse complement.
CTGGGTTCTCCAGGAGGCCTGCCGAACGGCCGTTGAGTTCAATGCCGAAGGATCGTTTTTGCACAAAATTGCCGTGAACGTCTCCGCCAGGCAGATATTGCATCAGGATCTGATAGCGGAAGTCGCCGATATTCTTGCCGAAACGAACTGCCGGCCTGAGTGGATCGAAATCGAGATAACGGAAAGCGTTTTCCTTGATGACGAGCAAAAGACACTTAAGGTGCTGACATCGCTCCGCCACATGGGCATATCAATCGCGATCGACGATTTCGGGACAGGCTATTCGGCGCTGAGCTACTTGGCCCGCTTCCCGATCGACGTGCTCAAGATTGACAGATCCTTTATCAACAATACTGATGACCGCAACCGAGAACTCATCAAGGCAATTCTTTCGATTGCCAAATGCCTCGGCCAGCAAGTGGTAGCGGAAGGCGTGGAGACGGAAAATCAGGCAGCCTTTTTGAAAGCAAACGGATGCCACGCGGCGCAGGGCTATCTCTACAGCAAGCCAATCCCAAAGGACGAGGTAAGGGGCTGGCAGCCGGAAACGGGCACCAATAATATGGGGCCAAGGCGTTTGATCACATCTGGCAAGGTGCACGAGACCGTATGAGATAGCTGGTAACTTACAAGATTCCTAGATTAAAAGATTATTGGCCAATAGCCATCGACGGGATCGTTTCGGTCTCTGCAGAAGCCTCCTCGGCCAGGCATCACCAACAGGCGGGCAACCGCATCCCGCCAAATACAGCACGGGCAGTCCTACGAATGCCCCGATTGCCGGCGTCCCATGCGTAGGACAGGCGTCACCCTAGCGCCTGTTGCACCACCGCGACCATCATCCTTCCGGTGCGATACATCATGATGCCCGACAATCAGCCTCTCAGAATATTCCCAGTCGTTCAGCGCGTCTTCGGCGAGCAATATCGCTCGACCGCAGCAAGCTCAAAAGGCTGCGGATCCCTTCCAATATCGCAGCGAAGTCCGCAAAGTCCTCGGCAAACCGCACCGGAAAGCATCATTCCCGGCTCAGTGCCGCCCGCAAAGCAGTCGGGACCAGATACGGCGTCCTTCATCTCCGGCAGGTTGGCTCTCAATTCCCCATAGCAGGTCAAACAACCCGCGTCTTAGTTCAATCCGGCTTACATGAGGCCGCCCCGAACTCGCCGCACCGCCTGATGCGACCTCAAATAACCCTCCAGATTCCCAAGAAGGGATTTCGGTGATTCCTAGGAGGTCGGCTTTTGGAGGTGCCGGCCATGGACGAGAACTGGCAAGCTGATTTGGAGCGCTGGCTAGCGCCGTTTGTTGGGGCGCTGCGGCACAAGACGAGGGCACGGATGTGCCCTGCGTATGTCGCGGGATTGATCGGTCCTGGCGATCGCAAGAGTGTTCAACCGATGGCGGCACGTGCTGGCACCGTCAGCTACGACCAACTGCACCATTTCGTAGCGAGTGGTGTCTGGGATGCGGCGCCGTTGGAAGCGGCGCTGCTGGCTGAGGCCGACAGACAAGTTGGCGCGAACGATGCGTGGCTGATCGTCGATGACACGGCACTGCCCAAGAAGGGAAGCCATTCGGTCGGCGTGGCGGCGCAATATGCCTCGGTGCTTGGCAAGAACGCCAATTGCCAGACGCTCGTGTCGTTGACACTGGCTTCTGGCGAAGTGCCGGTCATGGTGGGGTTGCGGCTGTTCCTGCCCGAGAGCTGGACTTCCAACCCCGCCCGGCTCGATCGTGCCGGTGTGCCTGATGACCATCGTGCCTACAGCACCAAGCCGGATATCGCTTGAGTGCGCCGTTCAGGCAGGCGCTCACCGCGCGCGGCCTTGCCTAGGCCGTCGGCATCGAGAGTGGGGAAAAATGTGGGGGTAAGAGTATTCAGGTAATCGAGTGCTTTTTGGAAAGGGTACTCGTTGACCGCACAATTGAAGATGATCATCTCCGTGGAGCTTGTGGGGGTGGACGGCGTTCAACAGCGTCGCGAAATTGCCAACGTTAAGCGAAGTGTCGATGAGGCTCGCCTCGAGGATTTTGGCCTTTCCCTGGAAGAAGCCAAAGAAATTCAGCTGCATCTGCAGAAGGAGCTGACGCAGTTTCAGACGGATCAGGCCGCCCAGCGTGATCGGAAGTGCCCGCACTGCAATTGCTCTCGCCAGGTTCACGACTACAGATCCCGTACGATCCATTCGCTCTTCGGCCTTTGTCGTGTGCGCGTGCCACGGTGGCGACGTTGTGAATGCGGATCGAGCGCAAGATTGGGCACCGATTGCGCCCCGACCCTGTTGAATGGAAGAGCAACGCCGGAATTGGAGCGAATTCAGGCAGAACTCGGCTCCCGTTTGTCCTTTCGAGAAGCAGCTCGTGTACTTGATATCTTTTTGCCGACGGCAAGAGCCCATAATCACCGGGCTCTGAGTAACCGGCTGGCCAAGGTTGCCGATCAGATCGAAAAGTGGGACGTTGCGAGCCCTTATCGTCTCAGTCGCGCCGGCAAGTCTCCCGTTTCCGTTTTCATCGACGGCGCCTATATTCGTGCTGTTCCCGGCTATCAAAGCCGGCATTTCGAGATCGCGATGGGACGCGTTGTTGCGCAAGGCCGCGCACCGCGTCAGTTTGCCGGTGCGCCTCATATCGCTACCGGCAAACACGATATCCTTCGCGCGGCGATGCGCGCACAAGGATGGCTGCCTGGCCGAGATGTCACTGTCTTCAGCGACGGAGAAGTTGGCTTGCAAAGCATCGTTGTCAGCGCAACACGCGGGCCCGTTACGCATATTCTCGACTGGTTTCATCTATCGATGCGGCTGCGGCACGTTGAACAGACCTGGGAGGGCATCAGACATCTGCAAAATCTGGAAGTCTATCTACAAAACGTCGCAATCCATGTGCCCAGACTTCGGCATCTCCTATGGAGTGGATATGTCCGAGAGGCAAGCGAGGTCGTAAAGCAGATGCTTGCCCAATTGGATCAGCATGCCGGGCTGCGCGATGCGAACGGCAAAATCAGGCGTCTATACGAACTGATCAGCAATTTTGGCACCTACGTGATCCAAAACGAAGCTTCGATCGTCAACTACTGCCAGCGGTACTGGTCCGGCTTGCCGATATCCAGCTCACCGGCTGAAAGTGCTGCCAACAGCCTGGTCAATGCTCGGATGAACAAGAAGCGTCAGATGCGTTGGTCGCCAATTGGCGCTCATCGGGTTCTTCAGGTCCGAGCCGCCGTTGCGGATGGTCGACTTGAGCAGGCAAAGCTAAATCTTGCAGCGTGACCCCCAGGTTTTTCCCGCTCCCGTCAGTTGGCGGCGTGGTACCAAAGGTCGCCTCTCAGCGCGCTTCGCCGCTGTCCGTGTTCGGGTCGCCGACGGTCCACCCCAGCGCATCCGCGACATGGGTGCCCAACACTTGCCTGGTGAGGAGGTCTGGGTCATCGGCGAGCATCGCTCCACCGACGAGCGCAAATATTCTCTCTCCAATCTTCCCGCTGACACCCCGCTCAAGCAACTCGCAGGCGCTATCAAGGCGCGCTGGGTATGCGAACAGGCGCATCAGCAACTCAAGGAAGAACTAGGCCTTGATCATTTCGAAGGACGTTCCTGGATCGGCCTTCACCGGCACGCGTTGACGACGATGGGGCAGCGGCGTTCCCGCTGCCCATCCCGGGATTTCCCGGATCGCGGTGGTCTTGATGCAGAGCAGAATTGCTGGTCGCCGAGATGGAACACAATGATTTCCATGGCAGCCGTCTGGTTCGCGACCGGAGAGACACACGTCCTCAAAACTCCTCCCATTCCGAGGCGACCGCTGCTGCCGCTACACCGCGTCCGCCAAACGCGCCGGCGAGCTTGCGGCTGAGCACGCGGGCCGGCGATGCAACCGGCCTGCTGTCATGATCGACGGCGCGGGGAGCGGCGCCGTGACCATCGAGCTTGAAACGGGCGATCAGGCGGGCAAGTGTCGCCGCCTCGTCGGCCAACCGGTTGGTGGCGGCGGTCGATTCCTCAACCATCGCCGCATTCTGCTGCGTCACCTGATCCATGTGGTTGACCGCGGTCGAGACTTCACCCAACCCTGCCGACTGTTCCTTCGCGGCCGTGGCGATCGAATGCACATGCTCGTTGATCTTGACCACATGGCTCTCTATCAGCGACAGCGCCTCGCCCGTTGCTGTCACCAACTTGACGCCGGAAGTCACTTCTTCGCCGGAACGGTTGATCAGGCCTTTGATATCCTTGGCGGCGTTGGCTGAGCGCTGGGCAAGCTCGCGCACTTCCTGGGCAACGACGGCAAAACCCTTGCCTGCATCGCCGGCACGCGCGGCCTCCACCCCGGCATTCAGCGCCAGCAGGTTGGTCTGGAAGGCGATCTCGTCAATGACGTTGATGATCTGGCCGATCTCGCCGGAGGCTTTCTCGATCCGGCCCATCGCCGAGACGGCGTCCTCGACCACAGCACTCGACTGTTCCGTCGACCGGCGCGCCTCGTCGACCATGTGGCTCGCCTCCGTCGCTCGCTCGGTCGAACTCTTCACCGCAACGGTGATCTCTTCTAACGCCGAGGACGTCTCCTCCAGCGAGGCCGCCTGCTGCTCGGTGCGCTTGGATAGATCGCCGGAGGCATTGCGCATCTCGCCGGCGCCACCGTTGATCGTGTCGATTGCCGAGCGCACCTCGCCGAGCACCGAGCGGAGATTGGCCATTGTCGCGTTGACATTGTTCTTGAGTTCGCCGAATGCACCCTGGAACTCGCCGCGCATCGACTCCGTCAGATCGCCTTCGGCCAGTGCCGAAACAACCCGCCGGGTCTCGGCGATCCCGTGGTCAACCGACGTCACCAACTCATTGACCTGGGCGGCGAAGCGGTTGAGGTCGGCATTGTCATAGTCCTTGCCTATACGCCTGGTGAAATCGCCGGCGACCGCCGCCGACACGACTTCGCCAATGCTCGATTGCAGATCGGCGCTCTTCGCCTGCAGCGCGGCCTCCTGGGCGTTCATCTCGCGCACCTTGATGCCGTTCTGCTTGAACACCTCCACAGCGCGCGCCATCTCGCCGATCTCGTCGCCGCGTTCGGTGAAGGGTACGCCCACCGAGAGATCGCTATTCGCGAGTGTTGACATGGTTGCGGTCAGCCGGCGTATGGGTCTCACAACTTGTGTTGCACTCATCAAGAAACCGAGGGCGAGTGCAAGCACTGCACCGAAGCCAAGGGTCAAATAGCTCGTCATGATGATCGCGTCGGATTCTGTACTCGCTCCATCGCTCTTTCGCGCCAATTCGATTCTAGCCTTGTCGGAGAGCGCAGCAGTATCCTGACCGGCTTTCTTCCGCGCCGGCCGAAACTTCTCAATGGCGAGCGCCATCGCAGTCGCATTGTCCCCGGCGAGCGTCGCGGCAGAAATCTGACGGGTCACGTCACGCAATATGCCAAAATCGCCAGACAGATTGTCCAGGTCGCGCCTCCAGTCAGGGTAATACCGGGTTGCATCTTCGATGAGTTGGGCCGTTTGAACGAACGTCTCTTCCACTTCCTGGTTAGACTTTCTCATATCCTCCTGCGTCTGCTCTGCAATCATCCGGTACAGAAGACGGCCGATCGACTGCTGATTGTTATCGATCGCCGCAATGGTGAGTGTGCCGTTGACGTCGGTATCGATAACCGCGCTATAGGTCGTGTCAATCGACCGAAGCTTCCTTGCCTCGTAGATGCTGACGCCCGAGCCAATGGTAACAGTGAGGAGTGTCAGACTTAGCAATTTCGTGCCGATCTTCAGGGAGTTCATGGACATGTAAAAGGTGCCTCTGGATGAGAGTGACAGGCAATGGAGAAGCACATCCGCGTGGCCCCTTCACCTGGGGCGGACGGCGCAAGGATATGGATCATGTTTGAAAAGGACCGCTTCAAATCATTCGAGCGGAGAAGGCGCCTTTAAAACATCGCGACCGCTGGTCATTGATGGGGCCTCGTCGGTCCACCAAAGGATCAAGGACATTAACGACACCTTGCCTCCTGGGCTGCAATTCGCAGTACCTGCGCAAACGGGATAGCGATTGCGGAAATCAGACAGTTTTCCAACCTTTCAGTAACGGCTTCAGACCGTTGGCAGGCGCTTCCTTGTTTCGGATGGGCTCTCACCGTAGGCGGCTCGGTAGGCGAGAGAGAATCGCCCGAAATGAAAGAAACCCCATTTCAGACAAACAGCCTTCACGGACTGATTGTTGAACGGATCGAGAAGGTCCTCACGAGCCGCCTTCATACGAATGCTGCGAAGATAGGCGGCGGGCGTCGTTTCCCTGAAAGCGCGAAACCCATTCTCAAGCGTGCGAAGGGAAACGCCGGTCGCCTCGGCGATCTCCGCCATGGATATCGGCTGGTCAATATTCTCATGCATGAAATCGATCGCGCGGTGGACGTGCCTCGGTGCAATCAGATGGAGTTTTCTGTCCAGCACATGTGAGAGCCGATGGGGAACCGATCGAACGATCAGGTCAGCCAGCGCATTGGTCAAGTTGGACATGGCAATACGTGAATGCAGCAGGGGACCGTTGTCGCGCATGCCAAACGAGATAGTTCTTGCAAGATTGCCGATCAACTCACCGGAGTGCAGGGATAGATCCAGGACCGGCATCAGCGCGAGCGATCCATCCAGCGGCATCTCAAGGATCGCCGCGACCGCTTGCACCATGACGGCCCAGTCGAGCCGCAGGGTCTCCGAACGATGTGGGGCTCCGCGGATATGGAAGCGCTCGACTTCATGATTGTTCACGACGAGCACCTTACCAGGCGAGCCTTCGATCCTGTCGCTACCAAGTGTAACGTCGATGGCACCCGTTTGCGGCAGCAGGATCGATAACCATTCAGGTGTTTCCGGGACCGCATGTGCCCGCCACTCAGTCTGAAACTCGCTGATGATCAAGGTCGCCGTGCCATCGCTCCAGAGGCCGGACTTCCACTCAAAGTCACGCCCCAAACCTTCTGGTGATGCATTAAAGGGGCCAAACCGGCTCGAACAAGTTTCAATCATACCTTCAAAGGTCGTACCGGAGTGGGAAGGTTTGAAATCAGTTGCCTGTATTGCAGTCATTCATTTTCCTATAAAATATGCAGGCGCAGCTATCGGCTTCACCATTGCTACTGAAAGTGACAGTCGGACGATCTGGTCATGCCCGAAGTTAATTGTTGCGCGTATCGTATACGGCTTTCCAATTGTGGATGCGGACCGACGGACTCAGTCCGCATTAAGCAAGTTTCGCGCCAGATTGACCTGCGTAGGTGCTTACACGGACAGCATGATGCTGTTCGCGTGTCGGCCGGCACGGTCATCTCTGGGTACGGAGACAAACAATGAGCAATCGAGATTTTATGCGTGCGGCAGCTATCGCGCTTGATGCTGTGATGCGGGTTCCAAAGAAGGCTCCTCCCAAATCGAAGCCTTCAAAACCAAATGTCAGTAGTTCAAGCGAAACTGTCGCCGCTCAGGATGAAAATCGCGCGGAATTGGCCAGTGCACCGCCTGTTACGATCATGACCGAAATCGTCATCTCGGCCTGAATTCAGTCCGCCATTCGTACAACTGGGAGAAACCTCCCTGTTTCGCTCGTCTCTCTACCAATAAGGTATTCAAATCAAATGCAGCCACGACCGTTCGTAATCGAAATAAAATCCCCCCGCCTCAGAGCCGTCCAAAAAGAACGTGCCTCTCTATGGGCAAGTGTCGATCTCGAAAAAGCTTACCGCGAGATCGCGACCGAGTTTCCTATGATCCAGATTGAAGTAAGCTCAGCTTCGGACGCCGTGTGCACCGGCCAGTAATTCCGTGATTACTCCGTTGGTCTGCATCAGCTATCGCGGCTTAGAAGCACCTTTTAGGCGCTCAAGGCTCTGCGCGACACGCGAGGCGTCGCCGTTTCAGTTAACAAGGACGCCTTGATCGCGCTTCAAAAGCAAGCCGCGGCGACCGAAGGTCGCGCAAGTCCTCGAATATCCGGATCAGTGTCAGCCGTTCACGAGAGGATTTGGCCTCGTTGGCGAGCAGCATTCCATCGAGCTGATCGCGCCAGGGGCCGAGCTTCGGCTGAGGTTGACGGGTCCGCTCGTATTTGAACTCCGTCTCATCATTGCGCAGAACCTTCCCCACCACTTTCCGCGATATGCCAAGCTCCCGGCAGATCGCCCTAACACTTCTTCTGTGGTTGCCGCCCGTTATGCAAGAGGTTTTTGATTGACTGAACGTGTGATCGAGTGCGGTCTTCTGTCAGCCCTTCGATTGCGGCATTTCAAAAACCGCTGGCCGGTATGGTGATCTGCGGATCAGGTCCAAATCTACTTTCCGAGCTGTGAAGCTCATAGTGCTAACTGGTTTTCCTAATTGACGGGTCACTTGTTCGACCAGATCTCTTCATTCCGCTCGCGGAGGAAAGCGGTCTGATCATGCCGATCACGGATCAGGTTATAGAAGCGGTTGTCCTGGACCTCAATAAGCTATTGGTCACAGATCGGTCTCTGCATATCGCCATCAATCTCAGTGCGGAGGATATCAAGACCGGACGTTTTCTGGCCGTTATGACAGCGGCGCTTGAGCATACCGGCATACATCCCCAGCAAATATGGCTGGAGGCGACAGAGCGCGGGCTGATGGATATCGAACTGGCGCGCGCAACGATCGACCGCGCTCGCCAACTCGGTTATGCCGTCGCCATCGATGATTTCGGAACGGGCTACTCCAGTCTGCAATATCTCGAGGGACTGCCGATGGATGCCTTGAAGATCGACACGTCGTTTGTCGAGACAATCGGCCAGGAGACCGCGACCAGTTCTGTGACGCCACACATCATCGACATGGCGAAGACACTAAAGCTTCGGATCGTCGCGGAAGGTATCGAGACTGAAGCTCAGGCGGAGTATCTGCGCGCCCGCAATGTCGAATTCGGCCAGGGCTGGCTGTTTTCCAAGGCTTTGCCCGCTGTGGACTTCGTCGCATTCCACCGGCGAAACAGGGAGCAAATCGATAGGTCCCCGTCCCCCGAAAACCGCCAAATTCGTTAGACATAAACTTACGCTCCGTGAAACAGAGCCACAATCCGACAGACATGCCAAGCAATATTTGTCACATCAGACCATCGGACTCCGTGCGCCTTTTAAGCACACACAACTAAATAAGCGATCGGTGTCGCGACTCTCATCATGGCCAGTGGGCCATGACCACACCAATAGGCTGGACTGTGACGGCACCGTCCGGCGGGCGCTCATGCGGCAAACGCCTTACTGATCGTTCCACACTAGTCAGACAACCACTCTGGCCGGCGGTCGGTCTCTCAGCCTGCCTGGCTCTGTCACCGGTGAACGCGCATAAGGATAGTATTGAGTCAAAAGCCACGTCAACTTCAGCATCATCATCCTCACGGCGATAATCTGCATTACAGCCATTGCCACCGTCGGCATGCAATGGCAAAAAAGTGCGGAATGATTGCACAGAGATACGTGGCGGAAATGAGGGGATGCGGAGCTGCCAATCGCGATCTTGTCCACATGAACCCGAGAATGAAGCATGCTGGGCGAAGGCAACTAGCGCGGACGCGTGACACTGGCACTGGAGGTACGCATTGCCTGCCACATCTTGGATTGGATCTCGGATATGGCAGTGCAACAACCATCAACAGGAGATTTCCGAAATGGCCCTTGAATCGATCGTACGGAGAGTGGCCAAACTGGAAGCACAGCAGGCTATCTTCAATGTCCGTCTCGGCAAATACGAACGCGCTAACACCACGTGCCATAAGGTCCTACTCGATACCCCTTGTCCCGCAGCGGTTGAAAATTGCCAATGATCCCGAGATCACAAAACGCCTCGGCGACTGGCTGCGCCGGCAACTACCTGGCTTCGTCACGCGCTGCGGCGGCAAGGCTCTCTCGCCGAATTGCTCGGCACGAGCGGTCTACATCAGACAGAGCATAAAGACGAAAAAGCGTCACTCCAATCAGGAAGCTAACCTATGTTCATCGAGCGTCTCTGCATCGTACTGGTTGCGATTTTTCTAATCAGCGAAGCCCTGCGGCTCGCTCCTCAGTTTGCCTGATATCTATCGCTGGATTGCAGCGCGATCAGGGGAGTGACTGCGGATTGTCATTCGCGATGAGGTCGCCTATCTGCAGCATGGCTCCGCTGCTTGTCAGCATCGACTATGCTACACATAATCGACGAATCCAATGCAGCCAGTTTCCTATCTCGATCTTGAATTAGTCGAATACCTTCCCGCAGAACCTCACTTTTCGAGCCGTAGCGATTGGCATCGACGAACTGCTGAATGTAGGTTTCAAGCTGTTTATCCGGACCAGCAATGCTCACCTGCTGTTCCTGGCGGCAACAAAAAACCAGGCGCCGGAATAGATAACGGGTTGGCGCCTGGCACAGAAGGAGTTTAGTGCGCACATCAATATACTATACGTCGGCGTGATTGGGGAGTCCTCAACAAGCTCCGACTCTGGACCGGGGGCTCTTTGAGCCCGCAGAAGCCGGGCATCGGGCCCCTGCCTCTCTCTCAAAGCCTCTGTATGCTGCGCGGCGATGCTGTGGCATACCGCCGCCACATGCTTGCAATTGGTGCTAACCGGGAACCGCATCAGCTGTTCAAGCGCCCCCGTCACGGAGCGGGCAAATCGTCTGGCGATATGTCTTTCCGCCACTGCCCGCGAACCGATACCGTGATATCGCCGTCCGCCTCATGGCAAATGTGTGAAACTCGTCCACGCCGTGCATAGGGAATGTCGCGCTCCCAGGTGCGCGCCTCGAACAAGGATCGAAAGTGCCGTTCAGTCAAATCCATTGGGCACCAGGTCCCAAATCGCATCCGTCATTCTATTTTGTTGGCGCTAACAATCCGACGGGCACAAGCCGAAACCCGTTTTTATCCCGGGATGAGACCCCTTGCGCTGCCCTCGCCCATCATCTCGAGTACCTGCACGGTCATCGTGCCGGATGAGCGGGTGGGATCGCCCCACAATATGACCGTCAACGGACGGCGGCCTCCGGTTGGGTCAGAAGCTTGGTAACGGAGACATTTGGCAAGCACAAGGCTGCAACCTTGCCATAACGGGACTATCCGCCTGTGCCGCGAATTAATTTTCCACCGTCGCTCTCGCACCCTGTTAACGGCAAATTTATTTGCCTCGATGAAGCTTGTTCTCTCGTGATCTCGAAGTATTGGAGATAACTCGTTTGAATTCAGTCATCGAGACAGCCCGTTGCCATCAAGAGGATGATTGCTCTCCAGCTACGGCGTGGTTGGCCGACGCCGAGCTCGCGGCAGCTGTCTTGGCTCCGAATGGCGAGATGATGGAGGCAAACTCAGCCCTTGCGAATGTCGCTCGACTTCTGCCGGGCTTTCGCGTCGGAAGGAATATCCACGACTTCCTAGACGCCCATGATAGAATTATCTTCGACGCGCAACTCGTAGCAGCAGTGGCGATACCCGGCGTTACCCGGATCGCGCAGGTCTTCTTGCGTAGCAACAACGGCTCTTCTTGGCATGTCTTGATCGAGCTGGCAACGAACGTCGACGGAGCCGCGCTGCCGCGCCCGGTGCTGGCGCGTTTTGTGCCGACTGACGTGCATCTCCTTCGGACCGCGACGGAGACGAGCGCCGAAAGACCGTTGGATTTCGCCCTGATCGCTAGCCGGACTGCGGTGTGGGATCATGATCTCGAGCGAGAGGAAACATGCTACTCAGATATATGGCGCGAGATTCGCGGCCTGTCGGCCGAAGATGCGGTTCCAAGATCGCTGGATGAGTTGCTTGAACAAGTTCATCCCGATGACAAGCAAACAGTTTTGGATGGCATTCACGAGCAGCGGCAAGGAGATGCAAGTCCTTGTGTATTTCAATACCGTTACAGGCATCGGCAGGGCCATTGGATCTGGATTGAATGTCGCGGTGGCTGCGTCAAATGGGATAGTGACAACCGCCCCCTCCGTGTCGTGGGTACGGATACCGACATAACGACCAGAAAAAATTCGGAAGAGACGCTTGAGCGGATATCGCGTCGTCTCAAACTGGCACTCGAAGTCTCGAAGATCGGTGTTTTCGAGGCTGACTTTGACTTGGGTAGTGCCGAATGGGACGCGGGCATGTTCCGCTTATATGATGTCGAGCACCAATCTGAGGTGAAGATTGGCGGCTTGTGGGAATCCATGCTGCATCCCGATGATATGGAGCGGGTCTTCAAGAAAGTAGATCACCACGTCGCTAATCTTATCCCCTTCTCGGATGAGTATAGGGTAATTTTTCGGGACGGCTCGGAACATTTCATTCGGTCCCGAACACTGCCGTTCATCGACAATGACGGCCATCGCAAGATGATCGGGGCGAATTGGGATGTTACCGCCGATCTCGCCCTCCAGCGGGATCTTGCGCACGCCAAGAAATTTGCAGAAGCGAGGAACGCCGAACTCGAATCCGCCAAAAAGCATATTGAATACATTGCGCTGCACGATCCTCTGACGGGTCTACCCAACCGCAGGTATCTGGAAGAAAAGATCATTAGCATTGAAGCCGATTGCAAGGCCACCGGTGGCGGCGCTGCTGTGCTCCATTTTGACTTGGACCGCTTCAAGCAGATCAACGATACCTATGGGCACTATGTCGGCGATGTTTTACTGCAGCATACAGCAAAGATACTGAAGGCGAGCGTTCGAAGCGATGAATTCGTTGCCCGCCTTGGCGGCGATGAGTTCATCGCGATCGTCAGATTTGACGGTTCGGTGGAGCCGCTTGAGGCGGTATCCAAGAATATCGTCGATGCATTGCGCAAGCCCGTAAACATAAATGGAATCGACTGTCGCTCCAGTACAAGCATCGGTATTGCTTGCGAAATCGGTCGCGACGTCGACGTGCGTAGCCTCCTGATCAATGCGGACATCGCTCTCTATCAGGCCAAAGAGCATGGGCGGAACCGCTTTGACTTCTATTCAACTAAATCTCGCAGTCGTGTGGTGACCTTAAAACAGATTTCGGACGAGATCCTGGTTGGATTGGAACGAGACGAATTCATTCCGATGTATCAGCCGCAATTCGACGCGATAACGCTCGATATTGTGGGCGTCGAAGCGCTCGTCCGTTGGCAGCATCCAACGCGTGGTCTTCTTGCACCTAGTGAATTTCTCCAAATTGCCGACGAAATGAACATCGTCGGCGACATCGACGACTTGATCTTTCGAAAGGCCATGGCGGACTCGGAGATTTGGGCAAAGGACGGGGTGTCTATTCCAAAATGCTCCGTCAACGTTTCCGCCCGACGCTTGCAAGATCCCAAACTCAAGACCCTGCTCGGCATAGATCCGGAAACGGCTAGCCGCTTCTCGTTCGAGCTTCTAGAATCAATAGTCCTCGACGAGTTGGATGCGCAAATGGAGGAAAACCTTGCCTACATTCGCAAGCTTGGCATATCGATTGAAGTAGATGACTTCGGCACTGCGCATGCCTCGATCATGAGCCTTTTACACCTCCGGCCTCACACCCTAAAAATCGACAGGCGGCTTATCCGCTCTATAGATACATCATCGGAGCAAAGGGAACTCGTCGGCTCCATCATTGGTATGGGGCATTCTCTCGGCGTTAAGGCGACAGCCGAGGGCGTAGAAACGGCTGGACACGCAACTATACTTCGAGACCTTGGATGCGATATTCTTCAGGGCTTTGGACTGGCCAAGCCTATGTTTTCCTCAAACCTGATCGAGTTCGCCAGGAACCGGGTCTCCAGCAAAGTGGCTGATCTGTCAACGTTTCAGCGTAACAGGTGTTCCGCTCCCACGTTGTGCTCGCCGCCCTGATCTGTGATCGCCTATCCATGGACGAGCAACGGGAGTTTCTCCATGGAGAGTACATTGGAGGTTCTCACGACCAAGAAGTCTGGACGTGAGGTTCATCGGCACTGGCCGGACGAGGTAAAAGCACAGATCGTTTCCGAAAGTCTTCGGCCTGGAGTGATGGTGAGTGAGGTAGCCGAGCGACATGGTTTGAAGCCAAACCACGTCTCTACTCTACCTGGCGAACGATGGCGCGGCAGGGCAAGCTGGTTCTGCCAGCACCCGAAGACGCCGTGGAGTTTGCAGGGGTAATCGTCGACCCACCTGTTTCGGAACCGCCGATCAAGAAGGCCAGCCGTCCCGAGATCATCGTCGGGTCCGTCACCATTCGTCTGGAAGAAG
>NZ_JACIAR010000015.1:0-47318 GCF_014194925.1 Rhizobium sp. BK491 | reverse complement strand
CAAAAGCCCTTGCAACATCCGACTTCCCGCGAACGGATATTCGAGATGCAGCTCGTCGATCCGGCGCATCAGGGCAAGATCGCTATCGGATACCGCGCGCGGCGAATAGTAGACGCTGCCACGGCTGAAGCCGAGGAGCCTGGCCTGCCTTACGACCGACAGCTTGTGCTCGCGGTCGATCATTTCTTTCCGCCCAGCAATCTCGCCTTGCCGAGCGCACCGGACAAAAAATCGTTCTCCAGTGTCAGTTCGCCGATCTCAGCGCAAACGCAGTTTGTCGCCGGGCATGAAGCGTTTTAACATCGACGGTCGGAGCCGCCGGTTCCGCCTTCGCTTCATCACCGAAGACGCCTGTCGCACCCTCAAGGAGCTGGTCTTTCCACTGCTTGATCTGATTGGCATGCACGTCGAACTGCTGGGATAATTCCACCAGTGTCTGCTCACCTCGGATCGCAGCAAGCGCCACTTTTGCCTTGAAAGCCGGGCTGTGGTTCCGGCGCGGTCGTCTCGTCATCGTATCTCCTGTTCCCGGCATCTAAGCCGAACTCAGGCAGAAATTCCACTTATCCTAGCTGTCCAGATTTCCCGAGCCACCTCTAAGTGACCACTTTCTCCGGCGGCGGGGCGATCGCGCTGCCGACAAGCTTTGTGATCGGTAAGGATGCCGCAAAGGCTATGAGCCTCGGCCTCAGACCGACAGAGACCATGGCAAACCAGCAACGCTTTATGTCGCACGTGATTTGTCAGCGTCCTCGGCTACAGCGGTTGGTGTCCCTAAATAGCTCCAGCTTTTCTGCGAGCTCAATCTCGGACACCGGCTTGCCCATAATTGCAAGCACCACTTGCGAATACGCCGCTGCGAGCGCCTCCTGACCTGTGACGAAGATGCTTGGAATCCCCTGTTCGGAAAGCCAGATCGCCACATCAGGACCAGTGCGTCCATCAGCAAGATCGATATCCACCAGCACTCCATCGATGCCACGGAGGTCCTGTCTTTTAACAAGGTCGGCGAAGCTTATGGCAGACCCTGCAAAGATATGCCCCAAATCCTCAATCATGGCCTCGATTTGGAAGATGATCAGTGGATTGTCTTCAACACAGAATATGCGCAACGGAGGCGCCGAAGATGCCATGGCTAACAAGCCTCCTAGAGCTGAAGGTCCTTGGGTGACACGCGCGCAAGCGGACCGATCTGAGTACAGCTTAGCCCCTGTGGATGGAACAGGATGGTGGGCGGCCTGCCAAAGAGGTTGTATAACGCCGAGCGGATGTAGCGTGTTCCATATCCGCTCCTTTTTGGTTCCGACACGGGCGGACCTCCTCTCTCCAGCCATTCAAGATCCAGGTTCCCATCTTGTGAGACCGACCACGTCAGACTGATCCGACCCTCTGGTTTTAAGAGGGCGCCATATTTAAGCGCGTTTGTCGCAAGCTCATGGAAGCACAAGGCCAGCGTCGTTGCGGCTTCGGCACTCAGAAAGATTTCCGGCCCCTTGAAACTAATGCGATCCGCGCCTTTCGCCCGATATGGGCTGAAGGTTAATTCGACAATATGGGAGAACTGGGCTGCATCGCCGTTCGCCTGGAACACTGCGGAATGTACATTGGCAAGAGCGGCAAGCCGACCGGCGAAATCATCGGCGAACTCATCCAGCGAAACTGCACGCCGACGGGTCATCTGGAAGATTGAAGAAATGCTGGAGAGAATGTTCTTCACGCGATGATTGAGCTCACGCCGAAGTTCGCTCTCGCGCTCAATGTGGTCCCGCACATCGCGCTGGCGCAGGCGCGCAAGCAGGCTCGATTGAACGCCACTCAGCAATTCGAGCATTGTCACTGGACGTTGGTAATAGAGTTGCCGTGAGCGGGGCCAAACGGCTGACAGCTTAGCCCGGACGCGGGTCGGAGGAACCATCCGATCCAATAGGATGAGAATAGGCATCTCCGACCATTCTGGCTGCTCGACGAGGTGGCGACCAATCGCCTCCTGCACCTCCGGATCAAGTGCCTCCTGGGTGGTAACAAGGACGCCAGGTGTTTGCGCTAACAAGGCCATCAACTGTTCCAAGCCCTCCGCCCGCCGCACAGCTACACCATTCTGAGCCAGGAGCGTCTCCAAATGTTCGGCGTCGCGCCGATAGGGCGCGATGACCAAAACCCAGTCGAGATGGCTGTCATTCACGACCACGAGCGATCAGGCCTCCGGGATCGGGTTATATGAGACCACCGTGACGCCGGAGCTTTGAATGAACAATTCCCGGACGTCGAGATCGTGCGGACCGTGCCGTTTCTTCACGACAGTAATGCTACGCCGCAGCCTACCCTCATGCTCGGTAATTCGTAGCAGCAGCACCGTGTCGCCCAGAAAACTTACATCGACATCAATACCAATCCCTTGGCCAAGCAGACCGTGCTGCGCGACGATAAGCATGGTAAGCACACCTGCGCGCGCGAGAAATTTCAGGAGCGATTGGATGTCGAGGACCGCCTTCTCACGATGCGGCAATGAATTCAGATATCCGGTGAAGCTATCGATGACGACGACCTTCACCCTTTCACTGCTCACCGCCTGCTGCACGATCTGGCCGAACTCACCCGGCGAGATCTCATTGGGGTTGAAATCCCGGATGATCAGCTGACCATCCTTGTGAAATTGGCGCAGATCCATGCCCAATCCTTCCGAGCGCCGGAAGAAAGTCTCTATTCGTTCCTCGAACAGAAACAGGCCTACACTCTCACCTCGTTTGAGAGCTGCGGTCGCATAGAGCGAGGCCATAGTCGATTTACCGGTGCCCGCCTGACCTATGACGAGGGTGGTGGTTCCCGATTCCTGCCCGCCACCGAACATTTCATCGAGCGTATCCACGCCGGACTTGATTAACTGCGGCTCGACCGTTCTCGCCACGGCGCCAGGTATGATCCGCGGGAACACGACCACGCCCTCGCCTTCGCGGATCGCCATGTCGTGATAGCCGTCGGCGACAGGCACACCGCGCATCTTACTGACCTCGACGCGGCGGCGGACCGCACCATATTCCTCAAGCGATTTGTCGAGACGAATGACGCCGTGAGCAATGCCATCGACTTCTTCGCCTGTTCGATCGGTCTCTGGTGTTTGGGTGTCAAGCAGCAGAGCCACGATGTCGCGTTTGGCAAGAAACGCCTTGAAAGCGATCAGCTCGCGACGAAAGCGGGGTGAATCACCAGTGATCAACCGTATTTCCAGCAGTGAGTCATAGACCAATCGGCTGGGTTTGTGCTCCTCAATCGCTGTTTCGATCATCTTCCGTGTCTCATCCAGACGGAGTTCAGCCGTCTGAAAAATCGACTGGTCGCTCGCTCCCTGGATCGAATCTGAAGCCGCGAGCTCTTCCACCCGGATGCCTTCAAGCGTCCAGCCGTGGGACAGGGCGATCGCTTCCAGCTCTGCCCTGGTCTGAGACAGACTGACATAAATGCAGCGCTCTCCGTTCGCCGCACCGGCACGGAGGAATTGTAACGCTGCGGTCGTCTTGCCCGACCCCGGCGCACCCTGAACGATATAGAGATTTGATGCGGGCAGACCTCCGCGAAGTATTTCGTCCAATCCGGGGATCCCGGAACTCACTACAGTCAGCTTCTTGCTCTCGACCACGTTCACCTCTCGCGTACGCGTAAATTGATGACGTACAACGCCCGATCACGATATCGAGTTCCTGAGTGGTGCAATAACCATGCGGGCAGACCGACTGCGTTCCGACGCTTGGTCACACGCAAATTGCTATTTCGAAGAGAAGGCAGACCCTCTGGCTTTCTTACTTCGGTGCGTGGAAGAGGCCATTTTTTCGCGAGCATGGAGGGTGGCTATAATCTGGCTGAGGCGGGAACGAAGAAACGAAAACGATGCGGAGCCGAACCTTGCACGTCACGCAAGTGAGAAATTCGCGCAAAGGCGTCCGCTGCCACGGACGCCCTCTTGCCTTCGAACTGCTGTGCTTTTCAGAGCCGGTTCATGCGATATCGCTGACGCTCGGCTTCGATCTGCTCAGGCGTATAGGGTTCGGCCGTCTCGTCGAAGCGTGTCCAGCCCTCTTCCGCATAGAGTGCCCGGCGGGATGCTATGTCGACGGGCCGTGACCGGTCGAGGATCGCCTGGGCCTGCGGCAGCTTTGCCTCATCAACCCTTGCGGTCACAACCGAACCTCCACGCCGGATGCCTTCGGCGTAGACATGCGCCTCGTCTTCCGGGACGCCTTCGCTGATCATCGCTCCGACGATACCTCCGACGGCACCGCCAGCAACAGCTCCGGCCACCGCTCCAGCGGCAGTGGCCGCGAGCCAGCCCGCTGCGACAACGGGGCCGACGCCGGGGATGGCCATCATGCCAAGGCCGGCCAAAAGACCGCCGGCGCCGCCGGCGACAGCCCCGACGCCGGCACCTGTTCCTGCCCCCTCGGCTGCGTAAGTACCCTGTCCTTCGACCTCGACGCCATTTGCCTTGTTGGTAACGATGCTGATGTCGTCGGACAGGATGCCTGCATCCTCGAGAGATTTCACCGCAGCCTTGGCGTCGTCATAACTGTCATAGAGTCCGGTAATGGTGCGCATAGCGCGTCTCCTTGTTCTCAATTCGTTACTTGGCCATCGTGACGTTGCCCTGGAAGTCCAACGACACGCCTGTGTCCTTGCCGTCCTTCTTGGCAGTCGCTCGCCAAACGCCCTGATCATCCAGTTTGAGAGCCGTGACGTCGGTGTAGCCCGCGGCTTCGATGCGGGATTTGGCCTGGTCTTCTGTGAAGCTGTTCTTGCCAGCAACCGGCGCTCCTGGGTTCTGACCCGTATTGACTGCCGGAGTTGTCTGGGACGTCGATGGCGTCTGGCTCTGGGCCAAGGCTGCCGTCGCAGAAAGAAGAAGTGTGGCGGCGAAGATGGATCTCTTCATGGGAAGTTTCCTCCTGTTACACTAGTCGAACAAGAGAAAGCTCAATTTGTTCCGCACGTTATGATGACCGGCCTCGCCCAGGACGAAAGGTGGCGACGAATTCCAAGGGTAGTCTGGTCGGTTCCACCACGCGCGAACGATTAAGCAACGTGGCCATAGAGCAAGTAGATCAATAAAGCGCTCGCAAATTGTCTCCACAGTCAGAGGTGCCGCTGCTGTAGCTCTCAAGCCGCACTAATCTTTGCGCGTGCACAATATTTCGTTCTCAAAGGAACGTTCAGCTCATCGATCGAGTTGTTTTCATCGGAATCAGGAGGGTCATCAAAGACGGAGACAGAACGTTCTTTCGAACGGCGCCGGCCGACAAGAGGCGTGCCTTATTGTTTGGCGGATTTCCAAAAGAAATGCGGACTCGATGACGCGACGGCCGAGGATCTGTTTGTTCGGTTCGGGCCTTCTTCAATCGAGCTCGATTTGCTCATGGCGGCAAAGAGCAAAATACTTTCCTGCGACGACCTGACGCAAGAGATGCCCTTACGACCGGGCTGCTCGAGAGCGACCAAAACCATTTTCAGGAGAAGGGAGAAACTTCAACGGCCGGCAACGAAGAAAAGAATGACGAGAAGCGCCGCGAGGCGTGCCTACAGGATCTGGGAGGAGGAAGGCAGGCTCTCAAGCGCCATCCCGACTATTGGCAACGAGCGGGGATTAGCATGAAGAGACCGAGCTAGAGGCCGATACGCCCGTCAGCTCGAAAAGCGACCCGTCAGGACGCGATGATAAATAGTGCCGATCGTCTAATCGTACTGTTCGCCATGACCGATCTGATGGCGAGCAAGATCGCTGGTAACCGGATCTTCGGCAGGATCAGGATCGGCGGCATTCGCTATCACGAGAAGCCTTGCTGCCTCTCGGATCGCGGCAACAATTTCATGCGTGCCCCAGCCGGCTTCATTAGCCGCTGCGATTAGGCTGTCCAGTTCGTTGCAGACGACAGTCTGCGCCTCCTTGGCGCGGTCCCCCTCCATGTGGGTTGTCGGTGACGGAAATACATGCTCTCCCGCGTCGTGACCCGCCACGGGTTTCAATTCTTCACGGTCCGCAGTATCTGCCTCGCCATCATGGTGGGAAACGACAACATCGAGATCATCTGAAAGCTTGGTCGCTTGGCTGGCGTTCATGATGCCCATCGGCACTTCCTCGCCGTTGTCTGTCATCACGTTCACCTCAACGATTTTCTTTTTCTCGGTCATGGCGGTCTCCTTCAAAGGGAAACCTCCCGAGCTCGCTTCGGTTCCATCGGGGCGCACAACGCGGTGAATGTCTATCTTCCAGCTGGGCTTCAAAGCGATCGAACGGAAGTTCGATCTCCCATAAGGCGGCCCGGATACGCTCCAGGTCAGCCCTCCGAGGACGCTACCCGCGCTCACGACGACTGCTGTCAACCGATTCTGTGGGCGTCCTCCTGCGGCAGTCCGCCGGCATCACCGCTGGGTTCGAAGGGCCTATGTCTGAGTAGCTCCGCTGCTTTGGCTTCATATTCATCGGCCATGCGGTTCAGGCTATCCGCCGCGAAATCATTCGCCACCCCATTGGCCAGTCGCCGGCAGCGCCGCGCCTGGACCTGGAAATCGTTGGCGCGTACTTCGTCTGTGACGTCTTCCAGCAGGTTGACCGCCCCTGCAAACCTGCCATCTCTGTCAAAAATCGGGGTCGGATAAGGTCGAAAGTTCACACGCGTTCCGTCCGGCCTTTCCGCCACTGCCGTCACGCCGCGGATCGGCCTCTGGGTGTTGATCGCCACCGCCATTGGGCATTCGTCATGAGGCAGGAAGTCGCCGGCATTGGTGTAAAGGCGCCAGGTAACGCACCAGCGGTCCTTTGCGACCTCGGGCCGACGACCGGTGAAGTCGATGCACGCCCGGTTGAAGTAGGTGATCACTCCGTCGGCGTCGGTGACGTAGATGGCAGCGGCGAGCTCGTCGAGCGCTTCGGGGAGCGCCTGATCTCCAGCCATCGCGGCGCTCATCGCCTGCTCCAGCATGGTCTCTAGCGCATCTGACATGGGCTTACCCGCTTTGACCACCTTTAGCGCGAAATAACCCGACCAATTTTAAAGCGGATCATCGAGTACGTCTCGAATTCTCGCCGCCAGATCGGCGGAGCTGAAGGGCTTGGTGATCAGCTTCACGCCTTTGTCCAGTCGGCCTTGGTGGATGATCGCGTTGCGGGCGTAGCCCGTCGTGAACAAGACCTTCAGGCCAGGCTTCAATTTGCGCGCCTGCTCGGCCACCTGGGCGCCGGTCATGCCGCCGGGCAGCACGACGTCGGTAAATAAGAGGTCCACGTGTCCCTGCCGTTCCAAAAGGCGAAGGGCGGACGGCCCGTCATGGGCTTCGACCACGCGATAGCCCTGCTCGCGCAGGATTTCGACGGAATAGGTTCTAACATCGTCGTCGTCTTCAAGGACGAGGATGGTCTCCTCTCCATCGCCATCCAGGATCGCGGGATCGTTCTCGCTCTCGGCGTCCGCGGTGCCGATGGCCACGAGTCGCGGAAGGTAGATCTTCACGGTCGTCCCCTGTTCAACCTCGGAATAGATTTTCACATGACCGGCCGACTGCTTGACGAAGCCGTAGACCTGACTGAGGCCGAGGCCTGTGCCCTTGCCTACCGGCTTGGTGGTGAAAAACGGCTCGAACGCTCGGCCCAGAGTCTCTTCGTCCATCCCTGTGCCAGTATCCGAAATGGAGATGCATACATACTGGCCAGCGGCCACCTCGGCATAGTTGGCTGCGTACGCCTCGTCGATGTGAGTATTGGCAGTCTCGATGGTGAGGCGCCCGCCCTCCGGCATGGCGTCCCGGGCGTTCACCGCCAGATTGAGGATCGTTGCCTCGAGTTCGTTGGCGTCCGCTTCAACCTGCCACAGACCGGCACCCAGTACAGTCTCGACCGACACCGTCTCACCAAGCGTCCGGTGCACCATTTCGGAGAGACCAGTCATCAATCCGTTCACGTTCAGTGGTTTCGGATCGAGGGGCTGGCGCCGCGAGAATGCCAGCAGGCGTTGGGTGAGGGCCGCAGCGCGTCGCGCGCCGGTGAGCGCTTGACTTGCCGCCCGCTTCAGCCGCGGCGTATCGTCCGCAACATGGCGCAGGATAGTGTCCAGATTGCCGATAATCACCTGCAGCAGGTTGTTGAAGTCATGGGCTATACCGCCGGTGAGCTGGCCGATTGCCTCCATTTTTTGCGATTGCCGCAGCACTTCTTCGTTCAATTTGAGCTGAGCCGTCCGTTCCGCGATCTGCTGTTCCAGAGTGGCGTTTAAATCCCGCAAAGCTTCTTCGGCGCGACGGCGCTCAGCGATTTCGCGCTGCGCCGCCTGGGAAAGCCTGACGTTGTCGATCGCCACCGCGGCTTCCGCGGCCAGACCCGCCAGCCCCCTTTCGGACCGCTCATCGAACATCCCCGTCGTGGCATGGCCGAAAAACAGCCCACCCAAAACTTCCCCGTTTCTTGAAACGACAGGAACGGCCAGATAACTACGCACGGGAAGGTGGCCCTCGGGCATCCCTTTGCGAGGCGCGTTCTTGCCGTAGCGCGGGTCTTTGGTGATGTCGTCGGAGCGAACAATGCCCTCCCCGCGGAAGGTCGGGCCGAACACCTCCGTGTTGCGCGGCATCGGGAATTTCGAGAACGCTTCGATTGGCGCTCCGGACAAGGTATAGAGCGTATAGCTCTCACCCTGCTCGTTGAGCACGTTGTAAAAGAATGCTCCGAACTCGGCACCGGACAGATCGACCCCGGCATCGGTAACGACCTGTACCAGCTTGTGTAGGTCGGTTTCCGCCGCCAGGGCCGAGCCTGCTCGATTGAGGATCTCGAGCGCGCGGCGTTCCTCGGCGGCTTCTTCCTCCGCTACCTTGGCTCGAGTGCGATCGCGCAGGATCTTCACAAAGCCTGTGATCTCTCCGCCCGCATTGCGAATCGGGGTCATTTCGCCGACCGCCCACAGCCGGTCGCCGCCCTTCCTCATCCGCCACCCCTCTGCGCCGCCACCGCGGCCGTGGGTACGGGCTTCCTCGAATTCGCGTCCGATTTGGCTCGCATCTTCGAACAGGCGATCGAGCGTCTGGCCGAGCATTTCCTCCTCGGTCCAGCCGAGCAGTCGATGGGCGCCCTCGTTCCAGCTCGTCACCAAACCTGCCTGATTGGTGGTGATGATCGCCGTGTCGGTCGCGCTTTGGACGATCTGGCGCCAGTCGGATGCGCTGATCGCGTTAGGTCTGAACTCTGAGTTAGAGTCGCTCATGCCCGCTCCTTGGAACGCTCGGGCTCCGGCCAAACGGTGACGTCTGACGGAATAACGCCGTTAAGGCCTGCTGCATAAATCCCCTCCAATGGCAATGTGAAAATAAGCGGCTTCGTTCCAACGCTGCCGCTACCTGGCTACCGAGTTCCAGCGGCGGCTAGCCGTCCTAAGCCTCTGAAATCATCTGTTGGACCGAGGTCCCACTCGCAGCTTAATAGGAAACAAGCGCACCTCCCGCGCGGACACACGCTCTCTCAAAAGACGAGATCCAGGCGATCAACAGCTGTCTAATGATGCAGGATTCTGTTCCTTCTCCCCGGGTTTTCTATTTAGAATGTTTCTCCGGCACATCGACGATCGAGGAAAGCATGACGCTACTTATCACGCGTTCCACGTCGTCGATGACATAGGGCTTGGCCAAGGTCGGGACGTTCTTAAAAGCGGGGTCTAGTTCGTTTCCGCCATAGCCCGTTGAAAAGACGAAGGGCATGCCGCGCTCGCGTAATATCTCGGCAATCGGATAGCTCGGCTCCCCGTTAAGGTTGACGTCGAGAATTGCCAAATCGAATTCCCCGGTTCGAGCGATCTCGCATCCTTCGGGCAGTCGCGTCGCCATGACAGGCACCTCATGGCCCAGATCGACGAGGATGTCTTCCATCCACGTTGCCAGGAGTGCTTCATCCTCGACCACAAAGATGCGCAGCTTGTTGGCAGTTGCCTTCATGTCTAGCCGTTCCATCGTGGGTAGAAATGCAATCCAGCTAGGCACGCAGGGGACGTCAGCCCCTGAAAGAGGGAGGGAAAGCTACTTTTCGGCACTCGAAATTTAAACCGCATGCGGCATATATTCCTATCAAGGCTCGCAAGAGGCTGCGACGCACCCCTCAAAACGCTTCTCAGATCGTTTGGTTCCATGGGCGAATTGCAGCATTGCCGCGCACCAAACGGCAGTGAGGCCAGTGCAGGGATATAAATTGCGTCGGCCAGGATTGTCGGAATCCATACCAGCACCGCAGCGTACAAGAAACAAAATGACAGATACCAGCACATCGCTATGACAACGCCTTAGGATCAAATAAAGGATCCTGCGCAGCCGCTTGGTGACAACCAGCGGAACGGCCCGATCTTCGTCGGTTATCTACGCATCGACCGGATGGCGACCGCGCGGCAGGATTGCGAAGGCAACTTTATTCGGTGGTGTTCGGAGACGGTAACTGGGAGCTTATCCGAACATGCGACTGACGCCCCAAGAGTGAAGGCGAGAAACGATGAAACCACCAACTGCCTGTGCCATGGAAATTGCCTTTCGATGTCATGGTCAGGATATGTGCCAGCAAACCCTCGCCTGGCCGCGGTGGTTCCGCTCGCAAACAAGGACTGGCCAAAACGCAAGGCCGGTGACACCGGCTGCGCCCACCCTGTGGACAATCCCCGGAACTTTGCCGCGAAACCGCAGTTTTCCTTGCTTCACATCAGCTAAGGAGATGTTCCATGCCGCAGGGTGACAAATCTACCTATACCGACAAGCAGAAGCGCAAGGCTGAGCACATCGAGGAAGGTTACGAAGACCGTGGCGTTTCCGAGAAGGAAGCCGAGCGCCGCGCCTGGGCCACCGTCAACAGGGAAAGCGGTGGCGGCAAGAAATCCGGCTCCGGCCGCGGCCATGCCGAAAACCATGCCTCCTCCGAAAAGGGCGGGCGCAAGGGCGGTGCCGCGGTGGCATCGCGAACCAAAGAAGAGCGTTCCGCTTCGGCCAAAAAGGCCGCTGCCACTCGCAAGCGCAATGAGCATCACGTCCATCATTGATCTGAGTACGGCGTCATCACAGATGGCGCCGCTTCGTAAAGGAGGTCTGCTATGCCGAAGAAGAAGTCGAAGAAATGGTCGCAAGACGTGACCGATAATAGCGATGCAATGGATCTGGAGGGCGGCGTTTTCAAACAAGGCAGCGCCAAGAAGATCGCGGATTCGCTCAAGCGTTCGGCGGAAGAGAGCCCGCGGCGGAAAGCCAGCCCCTTCCAGTCTGCGATGTCGATGCTCACCTTTTACATCAATCGCGCCGGCAAGCAGTTGTCCAAGTCTCGTCTGGCGACACTCAATCGCGCCAAGGACGAATTGCGCAAGGACTTCGGCAAGCAACCGAAGCGCTGACGCGCCATTTATCGGGTGCGGGTGGACATTTACGTGCCGCTGATACAGCCGCCGAATGACAATCCACGCGACGACGATCTCGAAAGCCAGCAGACTTTGGAACCTTCGTTTTTGTCGGTCATTGAGGAAGCCGTCGCTGCCGGCTGGCTTCGTCGCCTGGTGCTGCAATTGCTCGGCGATCTCACCGATAACCTTTGAACCGATGAAGAGCCGCCCGGACCGCAGCCGGAACTCCCGGCCGTCGACAGTTTCGACCCTTAGACGTGTTTCCTTGTCGTCATCCGCGAGGCGTTCAGGTGTTCGCCGATGCTCTTGAGCTCGCTGATAATGCGTCACCGCTCGCTGTCGCGATCATCTCGGTCGCGGATGCGCAGCAGGTAGGAGGGATGGAATGGTTTTGGTTTCCGCGCCGTGCTTCTTGAACTCTTCGGCAATGAGTTCGAGCAATTTGCCGGTGAAGGATGCCTCTGAGACATCCGAAGACTTTAGGGTGCCGTTCAAGACATGGTTGCTCCTGTCGTGAGTGAGGGTCATTCCATCGACCCAATGTTCGTGCGCATTGGTGCCTCGGGTTTGCGAGGCGAAACCGATCATCAGGCGAGTTGTTCCCTGTGTGTCGGTTGCCAGGGAACAATCACTTTGCAGTACTGTTTCCGTTTGAAGAACAAAGGATCCCGTCCTCAAAGGAGTTTCATCATGCAAGCTGTGCGTATTCATCGCTTCGGCGGGCCCGAGGTCATGGCGCTGGAGGACATTGACCGTCCGATCCCATCTGCCAACGAAGTCCTCATCAAAGTCTTTGCCGCGAGCGTCAATCCGGTCGATGCGAAGATGCGTGAGGGGAAGTATCCTGTGGTCACCGAGAAGAACCTTCCCTACGTGCTCGGCCGCGATGTCAGCGGACAAATCGCTGCGGCCGGCGACAACGTCTCAACCTACCTCATCGGCGATGACGTCTTTGCGCTTCTTTCGCCTGAACACGGTGGGTGTGAGGAATTCGTGCTGGCCCGGGTCGACGAGGTCGCAACCAAGCCAAAATCACTGGACCAGGTCGGCGCGGCGGCCGTTCCGCTCGCCGGGATCACCGCTTGGCAGGGTCTCTTCGACCACGGCGGTCTTCGCGAGGGCCAGCGTGTTCTGATCCACGGCGGCGCTGGTGGTGTTGGCCATTTTGCCGTTCAGTTCGCCAAGGCAAAGAGCGCCTGGGTCGCAACCACCACAGCCGACAAGGAGTTCGTCAGCGACCTCGGCGCCGATCAGGTGATCGATTACAAGGCCGAAAAATTCGAGGACCTGGTTGAGCCTGTGGACCTGGTGTTCGACCTAATCGGCGGTGAGACCCAGGAGCGAAGCTTCAGCGTCGTCAAACCGGAAGGAGCCCTCATTTCGACCCTCCAGGAACCTGACAAGAGGCGCGCTGCTGAGCGAAATATTCGCGTCGGCAGGTACACCGCGCAGCCGAACGGCGCTCAATTGCAGGAAATCGCGGACTTGATCGATGAGGGCAAGGTGAAAGTCGTCGTCGCAAGCATCTTTGAGCTCTGTGAGGTTGCCGAGGCTCAGGCAGCTCTCAAGGACAAGCATCTCCGCGGGAAGGTCGTTCTCAAAATTGTCGGTTGATACCTGCACTCGGACCGGGACGCGCCGGGTGATTTCGAGCGGTCCGCTGGGGATTGGATTTTCCGTGGAACACTCAGGTCGAAAACCCGTTTTTATTCGGAAACCAATCCAGGAGATTTCTATGAAACAGCTCGCTATCTTGTCAGTGGCCGTTGTGCTCGCGGGTCCGGCCTTCGCACAGTCTGCGGCCGAAAAGACCGGCGTCAACTCCCTGATCGGCGTTGCGCCGAAAACCGAGGACTTCGTCCAGGAGGCTGCGACAAGCGACATGTTCGAGATCGCGTCGAGCAAACTTGCCCTCGAGCGCGGTGACGAGGCAACAAAAGCCTTTGCCCAGCAGATGCTTACCGATCACCAGAAGACCACAGATGAACTCAAGGGGTTGGTTGCAAGCGGCAAGGTGAAAGCACCGCTTCCGGCATCCATGTCATCCAGTCAACAAAGCATGCTCGACAAGCTGAACGGCCTTCAGGGCGCCGACTTCAACAAGCAATACCACTCTGATCAGGAATCCGTGCATGAAGATGCGGTCGATCTGTTCAAGCGGTATGGCGATGAAGGCGACAATGCCGATTTGAAAGCGTGGGCCGCCAGTACGCGTCCGGCTCTGGAACACCATCTGATGATGGCAAAGGACCTTAACAAGTAGTGTTGTGAAAAGTCAGGAGGCAAGTCATGGTCGACGAAGAGGAAAAAAGACTGCGCGCCTACCAGATCTGGGAAAGCGAGGGGCGGCCGGAAGGACGGGATCTTGCGCACTGGTATCAGGCGGCAGACGGCGAGGCCAGCGCTACCGGCGAAGGCGCTCACTACATGCCTTACTCTGCTGGCGCGGCCTCTGCCGGGTCACTGGTGATCAAGTTTTATCATTCCGGCGATCAAATTCGCGGATATGTCCGCAAAATCGCCGAAGCCGGCGAAGACGATTCGATATTTCCTGGTGAGGAGATGGAGCCGGAGGCTGCTTTCAAACTGGCCCAATCCCACAATGGAGAAAGCGGCAAACCAATCTTCGTGGAGCTCACTGAAGGCGTCGAATGGGATCCGTCATGGGGGGCACTCGGAAATAATGATCTCGAGACGGTTCCAGCCGAAACGGATGCTTCTCGCTCTGCGGATAATCCCGCCGCCGCCCGGCGTCGCACGCGTCTGGCTCGAGAGGCTGAAAAGGGACTGCGCCGCGCAGTGGGCGAGACGCAGGCTGAAGAGGATATGAGAAACCGCCGGTCCGACCGCCCAGGAGCCTACTCATGACAAAAAATGGCAGATCGTCCAAAGCGCAGATTGAACAGGACGCCAGAGGGCAGTCCGAAAGCAACCATGCAGGTGGCACCAACAACGGTGTCAGCAGCGCCAAGCCGCGCGTGATCACCCATTCCGACGACGCGACGGTTAACAAGAAAGCGCCGGGCAAGGGCAAAGACACCAAGGACTGGGACATCAATTACGACGAGCGCGACATGAACGAGGGCGAGTTTCGAGGATAGTGATGAGAGGCAAAGCTGCGCCCTTCCGGCGCATGCAGGAACATGGTGCGACATCGAAGGTTTTACTGTTATCGAGGAGCCTCAACCGAGAGGACTCGCCTCGTCGTATAGCTTGAGGCATCCATGACGTCGAAAACACGATTTGCGAAAATCCAACCCTATTCCGGACCAGCGGGCGGATGGGGTTCCGCAAAATCCGTTGCTGGGATTACTCTTAAAGAGCACATCGCTCTGCGCGGACCGGAGCTGCTCTCAACGACGTCACAACCCTTTTCGACCCAGCTCAGCGGCGGCGGTGGGTTATCAGGAAATCAAGGTGAACCGTATCGATTGGATTGCGCTGTCAGTTCGCTTGAGACGACACGGCCCCAGTGGTCGGCGGAACCGGCTCGCCGGGATGAAGTGCAAAGGTGAAATAGACAGCGATGAGGCAGGCAAGAACGAAAATCGTCACGACGAAAATCATCATGCGACGGCGTGCATCTGAGTGGTGGTCCATGTGATCTCCTCGCGAGCTACTAATGCGTACTTGTCTGCTCGGCATCTATCGTCAACAAGGACAGAACCATACCCGGCGGAAAATGTTCCGAAGAGGCTTTTTCAAGGGCGCGCATATCTCCATCGTTTGCCACGATCGCGCGTGATGATCCGCCGGCGAATGTTGCGTGTTTTTCTCGCCCGACACGGCTCGGACGCAACTAGACGAGCGCGCGGGTCCAGTAATCGACGCCGAGAAAGCCAAGCAGGATCAGCAGCCAGAGACCGGCGGCAAGCGCGGCAATGCGGTTAAGCGGCGTCTCCTCGTTCAGATGCATATAGCGCCAATAGATCATCGCGGATTTGATCGCCGCGATCGAAAGGCTGACGACGAGGCCCACCGGCCCGCTCAGCATGAAGCTTGCCGCGATAGTTGCACTTAGCAAAACCAGCAAGATTGCCCAGATAACGACGAGAGGATTTGCGAGGCGCGGCATCTAAGGTTCACCTCGCAAGATAGAATACAGGATAGAGGAACACCCAGATCACATCGACCAGGTGCCAATAGAGGCCAACGGTGACGAGAACGATCGCCCGCTCCGGTAGTTTGATCGAGCCGAGCGTCAAGCGAAACGATAGCGCGATCAAAAGCACGATGCCGATGGACAGATGCACCGCATGCAGGCTGGTGGCGATGAGATAGAGGTTCATGAAAAGATGCTGAACGTCGCCCACATAGCGGGAATGCACGCCCTCTATCGGAAGCAGCCCTTCTGTAAACTCCATCCAATACTCGTAGGCTTTTATCACAAGGAACACCAAGCCGAGGGCAGCGGCTCCCCCGAGCCAACCGGACGCTATTTTGGCGCGGCCCTCCTTGGCGCTCTCCACGCCCAGGGCGACAAAAAGGCTTGAGGTCAGCAAGATCGCCGTGTTTATTCCGCCGATACCGGAATGTAATGCATGGGAGGCGCGGACAATCTCAGGCGCATGCGCCAGACGCACGGCGGCGGCAACGCAGAACAAGCCTCCGAAGAGCATGATTTCACTACCGAGAAAGACGTACATCCCCATCATCGCGGCACGATGCTGCTGGAGGGGATCCGTGAATGGCTCGGCGACGGAGGGCCTTGCGTCAGACATGCTCGT
Source organism: Rhizobium sp. BK491 (assembly GCF_014194925.1). Classification (NCBI taxonomy): domain Bacteria; kingdom Pseudomonadati; phylum Pseudomonadota; class Alphaproteobacteria; order Hyphomicrobiales; family Rhizobiaceae; genus Rhizobium; species Rhizobium sp. BK491. Next base: position 31,198 of record NZ_JACIAR010000015.1, on the reverse strand, counting down.
CCCTCATCTCGATCTCATAGTCGTAAGGCGGGCGATCGACGACTGGCAGCGTTTCGAAATTATGCTTCGGCGGCGGCGATGGCGTCGTCCATTCCAGTCCGGTCGCATCCCATGGGTCGTTGGGTGCCGGCTTGCCGTACCGCATCGAATAGATCAGATAAATCAATGGCATGAGGTAGGCGATCCCAAGAACGGCTGCGCCGCCAGTTGAAACGACGTTCAGCACCTGAAATTCCGGCGGATAGACATGATAGCGCCTCGGCATGCCAAGATAGCCGAGCAGAAATTGCGGAAAGAATGTTAGGTTGAATCCAATGAAGAAGAAGATCGCCGTGACCCGCCCCCAGGCCAGCGAATACATGCGTCCGACGATCTTCGGCCACCAGTAATGCAGCGCGCCGAAGAAGGCCGATATCGTTCCGCCGACCATGATGTAATGGAAATGCGCAATCACGAAATAGGTGTCGTGCACGTGGACGTCGATTGCAAGCATCGCCAGCATCAGCCCGGTCAATCCACCGAAGACGAAAAGGCCGATGAAGGTCATGGCGAAGAGAAACGGCGGATCGAGCGAGATGTGACCTTTGAACAGCGTTGCCGTCCAGTTATAAACTTTCACGCCGGAGGGGATCGCCACCGCGATGCTGAGAAAGGAAAATGCGGCACTTGCATAAAGCGATTGCCCCGAAACGAACATGTGGTGGCCCCAAACGAAGAAACCGAGGGCCGCGATCGCGATCGAGGAGCCGGCCACGAACTGATAGCCGAAGATCGGCTTGTGGGCGCCGGCTGCGACAAGTTCGCTGACCACCCCGAGGGCGGGCAGGACCATGATGTAGACGGCCGGATGGCTATAGAACCAGAAAAGATGCTGGAATAGCAGCGGATCGCCGCCGATCGCAGGGGTGAATATGCCGAGCCCGAATAGTCGTTCCAGCCAGATGAGGACGAGCGTGATCGAGAGCACCGGCGTTGCCAGAACCAGGATGAGCGACGTCGCGTAGATGGACCAGACGAAAAGCGGCAGTCTGCCCCAGGTCATGCCGGGACAACGCAGGGTGTGGACCGTGACGATGAAGTTCAACCCGGTGAGGATCGAGGAAAAGCCGACGATGAGCACCGCGGTTGCGGCCAGGATCACGTTGCCATTGGCATACATTGTCGAAAGCGGCGTATAGAACGTCCATCCCGTATCGACGCCGCCCGCGATCAGGATGAATAGCGTAAACAGCCCGGCGAGCATGTAGATATACCAGCTCAGCAGGTTCAGCTTGGGAAAGGCGAGATCCTTGGCGCCGATCATCAACGGGATCAGGAAATTCCCGAATGTGTTCGGGATGGATGGAATGAGAAAGAACCAGACCATGACGACGCCATGGATCGTGAAGGCGCGATTATAGCCTTCATTGGTCAGAAGGTCTCCCGCCGGCGTTAGCAGATCGAGTCGGATCAGCGCGGCCGCGGCCGCACCGATGAAGAAGAAAAACGTGATGGAGAGTGTATAGAGAACACCGATGCGCTTGTGGTCCGTCGTCAGCAGCCAGGACTTGAGACTATGCCCGGCGCGCAGGTAGCTGATACGCTGCGCCGTGGTTTCCGTTGAGCCGCCTCCGCCGACATTGGCCTCTTCAAGCTTGGGATCAGCGACATCGGTCATTGTGTGACACCCGCCTGCCCTAGTGATTTGACATAGGCGACGAGCTTCATGACATCCTCCTCGCTCAGAACGTTCTGAAACGTCGGCATGATCGGCTGATAGCCGGCAACGACTTGCGATTGCGGCAGCAAGATGCTGTCGCGAATATATTGATCATCGGCGATGACGGTCTCTCCTGATTGAAGCGGCACGGGATTGCCGTAGACGCCTACCAGAGAAGGTGCGCGGACGAAGGCTCCCGGGTCGTGGCAGCCGCTGCAGCCGCGGCTGCGAAAGAGTGCCGCACCTTCGGCGGCAAGGCTTACGTCATTCGAGGACAGAGACAGCCATTTGGCATAGTCGGCTGGGTTCATGACGACGAAGCTGCCCGTCATCTCGGAATGATTGCTACCGCAATATTGCGAGCAGGCGATACGATAGGTGCCTGGCTTGTCGGCCACGAACCAGCTCGACGTATATCGTCCCGGCACAACGTCCTGCTTGATGCGCAGGGCCGGGATGAAGAGGCTGTGAATGACGTCCTGCGAGGCCATGGTAAGCTTGACGGGTTGGCCGGCGGGGACGTGTAGCTCATTGATCTCGGCCTGACCTTCCGGATGCTGGAATTTCCACATCCATTGCTTGGCGACGACATCGACCTGCATGGCATCTGTAGGCGGATGATAGAGCGTGGCGAAGAGGTCGGTCGACCAGACATAGAAGCCGAGCAAGGCAACAAACGGGATGATGGTCCAGGAAAGCTCCAGGAGAATGTTGCGGTTCGGCGCATGCCTGCGATCGGCCTCCTTGCCCCGCCGATATTTGACGATGAAGACGAGGAGCAGGACGAACACCGGCGCCGATAGCGCCACGATCAGCACGGTGAAGGCAATGACGAGCAAATCGATCTGATGACTATAAGCGGACGCGCCGGAGGGCCAGAGCGGAATGAAATTCACGGCAGCCTCCTTCCGGCATCTTTCGAACGGCACTCGCGAAGGAGCAAGATGACAAGCACACCGATGCCGAGGATCGCGACGAGGCCGCATGCGACACGAAGCGCAATCAGAATAAGGGACGAATATCGCCCGGTAAGCGGATCATAATGATAGCACAGCAACAAAAGCTGGTCCTGCCAGCTACCGATGCGCCCCTCACCGGCCTCGGTGAGCGCAAGTTTCAGGTCTCCGCTCGTCGGCGCAAGTCCGTAGAGCCACCGGCTTAACCGCCCGTCCGGTGTTAAGACGGCGACAGCGGCATCGTGGGCATATTGGCCAATGTCGGGATCCCAGGCATAACGATAGCCGAGAGCATCGGTGACGCTGTGAATGGCGGCCACCTCGCCCGTCAGCGCATGCACGCCGTCGTTTGTGAGTGAGGGAAAACGGCGCTTCAGCTGTTTGAGCGAAGCCGAAGCTTCTTTGGGACCCTCGCGTGCATCTATGCCAAAGGCGACAATTGTAAAATCGGTAGCCGGCCGAAATGACTGTCCCTCTACCGCCTCCATCAGGCCCGACAAGGTGACACCACAGATATTGGGACAATTATGCAGGACGGGCGCCAGCACGATCGGCTTGCCATCCCCAAGCTGGCGAAGGGAGACGACGCGACCGGCCTCATCATGGAAAGGCAGATCGAGGGGGATGAAGGCATCCGGCTTCTGATCGATTCCGGTCACCGAGAATGGATCGAAGGCGGCCGCGCGCGCCTCGCAGGCGCAGACAAGCAAGGCAAGAGCCAGCGTGAATGCGGCCGTCCTCATCGCGCTTCCTCCCGTTCATCGTGATCCGGCCAGCCGCGCGCCGCCAGAATGACCATGGCCCTGTCGATCGGAATATGCGCCGCCCCGACTTGGCGATCGATCCAGCCGTAACCCTGAAGACGCTGTTCCGCCTGCCGCTGAAGCAGCTCGCGATTGGCGGATGGTGACACTTCGAGGCGTGGGCCCAGCTCCGCCTGCTTAGATCCGAACTTCGTCCGCGGCGGCGCGGCGTTCGGCGCAATCCACCACAAAATGCCAAAGACAAGGAGAACCGAAAGACCCATGCCGAGGAAGAGACCAAGCGTCACCCAGAGCACCAGCCGGGGAGAGACATCCTTCGGTTCGAATAGTCGCGACGCTTTCTGCCGCCGCGGCTTCCTGGAAAGCGAGGCAGCCATCACGAAGCCTCCGCCGTCGTGGTCGTCGCCAGCCGGCGCGCGACCTTGCTCGCGCGGGAAAGAATGGCAAGCGTGATCTGCGCGATACCGGCAAGCGACAAACCATAGGCTATGATAGCGTAGCCCAGATGCGCTGTCAGCCTCGGCAGGACGAGCCAGGCGTATTCCAGCAACCGCCCGGCGAGGATGATCGATACCAGACCCACCAACCACCGTCTGGACCGGCGGATCGGTGGAAAGAACAGAAGGAAAAGTGGCGTCAGATGCAGGAAGGTAATCGAGACCTCGACCAACGACCAAATGCCCGTACCACGGCGCTGAAACCAGAGTGCGCCCTGAATCAGATTGCCCGACCAGATGATGAAATATTGCATGAACGCCAAATAGGCCCAACAGAGGATGGCGGTGATCAACAGCGAACCGACGACGCTCGGCTTGGCGACACCACGCTCGCCCAGGCTCATGAGCACCAGCAAGGCAAGCGCGGTCAGCATCTGGCCGGCGAGTACATAGAGCGCGAAACCGGAGGAATGAAAGTGGGGATCGAGCGACATTAGCCAATCGGTCGCAAGGATTTCCTGCAGGAGGATGAAACCGATGAGTCCGCCGATCGCAATCGATCGAGATTGGCTGCGCAACAGTGCCTGCGCAAGCAGGTAAGCGGCGGCGAGAATAAAGAGGGTTCTGAGGTCAAAGAATAACGGCGTCAGGTAGATCGCCTTGAACGGTTCCATTGGAGGCTGCCGAACCCATTCATAGACGGATGACAGGCCGAACAGGATCGGCAGCCAGGCGATCAGCACGAGCGGCAGCAGCGACAGCGACGATCTCGCCGCATGATCGAGATCGTGCCGCCAGATTCCGGGAATTATACGCATCATCATGACCAGACAAAGCGCACCCAGCGGGAGCGCGCTTACGAAGACCAGCGCGGAAAGCCAACCGAGCAAGGCAGGCGCGGGCGCGACCAGCGCCAGGGAAAGGGCCGCGAGGCAGAAGATCACGCCGCTCAGCGCCAGCAAGCGGGTCGGCAGGGCTTCGACCCGGCTCATGATCCCGTCCTCTTCAGCTGCGCCTGATCCTCCGGCGGCAGGCTCGCGACACTGGCACCCTGACTTAGCTGGAGCGCCCGGATATAGGCCGCGATCGCCCATCGATCCCGGGGAGAAACGCGGTCCGCATAGGAATACATCACGCCGTGGCCCTTGGAGATCACCTCGACGAAATAACGGGATGGTGCCTGTCGCAGTCGGTCGATGTGAAAACTCGGCGGATGGGGAAAGCCTCGCGCCGGCACCGTGCCATTGCCGTACCCGGCGTTGTCATGACAAGGCGTGCAATAGATGCCGAATTCCTGCTGTCCGCGCTGGAGAAGCTCGATATTCATCGCTGGACGATCGGCGAGCGCCTGCGCATTCTGGAGATCGTCCCGCCCTATCGTTCCATCGGGCGGCGCCTGCAGCGCCTTGCCATCGGCAAAGAGCGAGCTCATTTCATAGGAATCATAGCGCGGCTGGTGATTCATGTCGTCGCAGCCGGCGAGCAGAAGCATCGGCGCAAGAATGAGAAGGCCGCACCTCATTCCGGTTGCTCCGTATGCTCGACGGCTTCCACACTGATTGGCTCGAGCATGCCGAGAAAGGCGCGTGTGCGCTTCGCATGGAAGCGCTGGTCGTTACTCAGAATGATGAGAAAGAACTTGTCGGACTGCCCGAGCTGAAACGCCTCGATGTCGAATAGCGGGTGATGCAGTCGCGGCAAGCGGTTCAGAAGCAGCATGCCGAAAATTGCGGAAAGTACGGCAAAAAGAACCGTGAGTTCGAAGGTGATGAGCATGAAGGACTGCCAGGCAAAGAGCGGCCGACCGCCAATTTCGATCGGATAGGCGTAGTTGGTGTAGAGTTGCAGCCCGTAGCCGAGCGCCGCGCCGAAGAGACCGCCGGCCAAAGTCAGCCACGGAATGATGTTCTCCTCGAAGCCGAGCGCCTCCGTCAGCTCTTCGACCGGATACGGAGAATATGCCTCCATGGCGGTAAAGCCGGCCCTGCGCGCGCGTTTCACCGCCTCGATCAGTCGCTCTGGCCTGTCGAATTCGGCCAGCAGCCCAAACAGATCTCCTCCGGGACGCGGTTCACGCATGCCTCAAATCTCCCGTCTCGCGTAGAGCCTCCTCCACTTCAAACGTGGAGATCACGGGCAGGAAGCGCACGAAGAGAAGGAACGGTGTCAGGAAGACGCCGAGCATTCCGGCATAAAGGCCCCATTCCCAAACGCTCGGATGATATTGGCCCCAGGAGGAAACCAGATAGTCGCGATATAGCGATGTCGTCAGCAACATGTAACGCTCGAACCACATGCCGATCGTGACGGACAGGCCGATCAGGAAGAGCATGGCCGGCTGCCGTCTGACGTTTTCGAACCATAACAGCTGCAGCGGTAGGAAATTCAAAATGACGGCGCCCCAATAGCTGAAGGCATAGGCGCCGGCCAGCCGGTCCATCAGCGTTCCCACGTCCTGCAATTCACCGCCGTAAAGGCTGTCGAACACTTCCGCGACGTAACCGTAGGCCGTCATCAGGCCGGTTGCGAGCAGGAAGCGTCCGAGCAGGTCGAGATGGCGGTCGGTGACCAGCATGCCAAGACCGAGGGCGTGGCGCAGCACGACGGCGATCATGGCGACGACGGCGAAACCGGAAAAGGCCGCCCCAAGCACGAAATAGGGCGGGAAGACCGTGGAGGTCCAGCCCGGTATCGGACCGGCGGCGAAGAGCAGCGAAATTTCCGAATGAACCGAGACCACCAGCGGAACGGCGATCGCCGCAGTCAGCCTGTAGGCCTGGTTCCATCGTGCCCAGTGCCGGGCGGATCCCCGCCAGCCGAGCGCCGCGAGCCCGTAAATCACCTGCTGCCAGCGTCGCCTGGCGCGGTCGCGTACCGCCGCAAGATCCGGGATAATGCCGATATACCAAAACAGTATGGAAACAGTGAGATAGGTCAGGACGGCGAAGAAATCCCAGCTCAGCGGGCTCTTGAACTGCGGCGAAATCGTCATCGTATTGGGATAGGGCGCGATCCAGTAGAAGAACCATGGCCGCCCAAGATGCAGGATGGGATATAGCCCGGCGCAAATGACGGCAAACAGCGTCATCGCTTCGGCGAAGCGGTTGAGCGAATTGCGCCAGTGGGCACCCAATAGAAGCAACATTGCCGAGATCAACGTCCCGGCGTGCCCGATGCCCAGGAACCAGATGTAGTTGGCGATCGCCAGACCCCAATTGACGGGAATATTGTTGCCCCAGACGCCGACTCCGGAAATGAGAAGCACCTTCGCCGAAACCACAAAGGATAAAAGCAGCAGCAGGGAAAATGCGAAGCATATCCACCATGCGACGGGTGCCGGATATTTCAACGGGATCCGCGTGATCCGCTCCGCGGCCGCAGCGTCCTGATCGCGAATTTTCCCGCTCATCCTGCCGCCTCCGCCTTTCCGAGGGACGGATCTTCGATCCGAGCAAGATAGGTCGTTCGTGGCCGGGTGTTTGCTTCCTCGAGTAGACTATAGTCACGGAAGCCAGCCTTCAGACGACTGACGCCGGAATTGGGATCCGCGACATTGCCGAAGGAAATCGCCTGCGTCGGGCAGGCTTGCTGGCAGGCGGTAACGATCTCGCCATCGCGGATCGGCCGACCCTCCTTGTCTGCCACGATCCGTGCCTCGGCGATACGCTGGACGCAATAGGTACATTTTTCCATGACGCCGCGGCTGCGCACCGTCACATCCGGATTGCGCATGGCTTTGACCGACTCCGCATCGTCGCTGGTGAAATCGAACCAGTTGAAACGGCGTACTTTGTAGGGACAGTAGGACGAACATGTGCGAGTGCCGATGCAGCGATTATACACTTGGAGGTTCAGGCCATCGATGCTATGGACTGCTGCGTTGACGGGGCAGCCCATTTCGCAGGGCGCCTGCTCGCAATGCATGCAGGGAACCGGCTGGAAATAGGACTTCGGCGCCGTGGCATCACCCTCATGGTAGTGATCGATGCGCAGCCAATGCATTTGCCGTCCTTCAGCGACAAGCTCCTTGCCGACCACCGGAATGTTGTTTTCAGCCTGGCAGGCGGTCACGCAGGCATTGCAGCCGATGCAAAGATCGAGATCAATCGACATGCCCCAGGACGGATCCGACATCGGCCTATCGGGATAGAGCGATGGCGGCTTTTGCTTGTGATCCGGCCGGGACTGTGGATCGAGCTGGCCGATCTCCACCGTCCGGATGAAATCGAAGCCGTGGATTGCCTGGTGCAGCTGCGTCGTTGCCACCTGCAACATTTTGCCCGTCGCCTCGATCGCGACGCCGGCAATGTGCCAAGGGTTCGTCGATCGTCGCAGGCCATAGGCGTCATAGCCGAGACCGGCGGCTATGGAGTCCTTCAGCTTGCGTCCATAGCCGAGCGTAATGGCGATCGTATGGGCTTCCTGCCCCGGCATGATCCAGACCGGCCCCTGAATGGAAGCCTTTCCCGCCGTCAAACTGACTTCGGCGCCGTTTTCCAGCTGCCGTTCTGATGCAAGCTGCGGACTGATGAGGATTACATTGCCCCATGTGATCTTGGTCAGAGGCCGCGGCGTCTCCTGCGACCAGGGATTTTCCGAGAGCGTACCATCCCAGATACCGTCATCCGGGCGGATGACCAGGGAGAGCCCGGAATCGGCATCCGGCGCAGCCTGTGGAGCCGAGCGGTCCAGAACGGCCGGGTTGAGCAACGGTGCAGCACTCCCGGCAACGAAGCCGCGATTGAGCGCGTCGCGCCAACGCTCGTCAAATTCTCCGACCCAGACCGCGTGCCAAGTCTGCTGTACCAGATCCCTGTCACTCGATGTGCGTCCCATGAGCGTTTCGAGTACGACGTGCGCCGAACGCACCGCATAGAAGGGCCGGACCAACGGCTGGATCAATGTCGCGCTGCCGTCGGCGGCACGCGCGTCGCTCCAGCTTTCAAGATCATGCTGAAGCGGCACATGCCAATGCGAAAGGGAGGCTGTTTCATCGACGTAGAGACCGGCATGAATGCGGACCGTCACGTTCCGCAGGGCGTCTCGAAATGCGAGGTCGCCCGGCGCAAAATAGGCGGGATCGGTGCCGACGACCGCCAGTGTCGACACGTTGCCGGCGTTCATGTCGGCGGTCAGCATGTCGAGCGATCGCGGGCCGTCCGGCGCCTGGACATTGATGGGTTCGGAGAAATGAAGCGTGTTTCCGAAGCTTCCCAAACTCTCATTGATCAGCAAAGCAAGCGCCTGAAGATCGCCGCCATGATGGGCGCCGATCAACAGCAAGGCATTGGCCTTGGATGCCTGAAGAGCGGCTGAGGCAGCGACCACCCATTGCCGTTCGTGATCAGCGAGACTGATGTCCCCCACGCCCTTGAGACCCATCTGGACGCCAATGGCGCGTAGCAGATGATCCATCGACGAATGCGAGGCAACGAGGCGCACATCGGCAACCGCACCCGTGGCCGACGGTGTCGCTTCGGCTACGAACAGGCGACTCGATCCGCGCTTTTGTTGGCGCAACCGCCGGCGGTCGGCGAAGCCACGGGCATGTGGCGTCTGCCGAGGACCGGGGCCGAGGAAATTGTCATCGAGACTCACGATGGTCTCGGCAGCGGCGAAAGCCGGCTGAAACTCCAGCGGGCGGCCGAAAATGCGCCGCGTAGCGTTCAGTCTGCCCGTCTCGAGCAATGGATCGCAAACGTGCCACCGCGCTTTCGGCCACCGCTGCATCATCATTTCGATCTGCCGACGCATTGTCGGCGAGCTGAAGGGGGCGGTCAGCAGTCGGAATCCTTGCCCTTCAACCTTATCCAATTCACTCGCCTGTGCGGTCATCTCGGCATCGAATGCGTTCCAATCTGCAGGCTTGCCCAGACGAAGGGGCATTTGCGAGCGGCCGGGATCATAGAGGCCTAGCAGCGCGGCTTGCGTAAAAGCGTCGGTGGCGCCGCCGGATACGGGATGATCGGGATTGCCTTCAAGCTTGACTGGTCTGCCGGTGAAGGTTTTGCCGAGGATGGGCTGCGCGTAGCCGCCAAAAGTCACGGCGGTCGCAAACCATTTGGCAACGCCGACGGTCACGCCGTCAGGCGCCTGAACGTAAGGCAGCGCCTCCTCGTCCTCTTCACCCTTGCAGGCCGAAAGCCCCGCAAGCGCGAGCGATGCCGCCATGATCTTCAAGAGGGAGCGGCGATCGACGGCGATGGGATTGCCGTGCAACATGGGGAACTCTCGCCTCGAGAAGCGATGAAACTCCTTTGTATCGGCCAGCTCCTCCAGTGCCCGCCAGAACCGCCTTCCCGTCTTGCCGGCGAGATGCCTGCGGATCGTGTCTTTCTCAGCTGCGCGCTCGCTCATCGCATCACCTGTGACAGATATTGCATTGGATGAGTTTCCTCGGTTCGATGCCATAGGTCTTCACCACCTGCGTGCCGAAATCCTTGTGCTCTTCGGAGTTGGCATCCCAGTCGGACCAGTCCATGCGTGTCACTTGATCCGGCGGGCGAAGATTCGGCGCGGGATTCCGATGACAGTCCAGACACCATTGCATCTGGAAAGGCTGGGCGCGCATCATCAGCGGCATCCGGTCGACGCGCCCATGGCAGGTGACACAGGGAACACCGCGGGCAACATGGATCGAATGGTTGAAATAGACGTAATCGGGTAGCCTGCTTACGCGATTCCAAGCGAGCGGCACGTTGTCGGCAAGGCTATGGCGTACGGGCGCCAGCATGGCCGCGCCGGTCCAGATCTGCGAATGGCAGCTCATGCAGATATGAGTCGCTGGTAATCCCGCGCGGGCGCTTGTCTCGACGGAGGTGTGACAATACCGACAATCGATGCCGAGACCTGCCACGTGGTGCTCATGGCTGAAGGGTACCGGCTGATCCTGCACCCAGCCGACCAGGGTGCCATAGCTGGAACTGGCATATCCGCCGACAAACAGGACGATCAGAAATATAAGGAGCGCAGCAACGAGCAGGAACGCGCGCAACCTCGTATCAGCCGATGCCGTAAAGATCTGCGCCACGCAATTCCCCTGAATTCGCCCTCGCAATAGGGCCAAACGAAAAACCGGGATTGAAAGTTCCACCTAGCTGTCATGAAGGCCACTGAGAGCGCATCCCATTCCGTTTGCGAGGAACAATCTGGACCGCAGGCGGTTTTTACGAACGAAGGCGGACCGTCATTGCCGCGACCGCTGCAAACTGCATCCCGGAGGAGATCGGCTATGAAACATCAGCAACCGCGTGAAGGTGGTGCGCCAGGAACGACGGATCAGTCACCGCGATGGGAAGGATCCGCTCGATCAAAGCCGGCTGGATATCTGCCGGCGAAGGATGGCGGTGAAAAAGCGCGCGACGCCCATGGCGAAAATATCGATCATCCCCGCAAACACCGTGTGTCCGACGCCCTAAAACAGAAGGGTGACGATTGACGCCGCCGCCTCGGGCTGAATGAAGGCTTGCCCTATTGGCCCACGATGACTTGTATGATCGCTTGAGACCTGCCTGCAGCTTATTGCAGACGCGCTGGCTTTTTGCGCGTGCTGGCTCGTATGGCCGATCCGACGCCCCTGCAGGACAACATGCCGACAACAGCCATTTCGAATTCGATTACGAATTCTTGTGGCGTTGCTGAGCCTTTACATGCTGCTCATGGGATCCACGTTGGGAAGCCACGATGCTTTTCCTTTAGTTTGTTCTCGAGACCGTCCTTGGTCTTGCGCCCCGAACAGACGGCCAGAAGATTGCTTCCCATCCCATTCCTGGAAAAATGTGGTTAGACCGTGCCTATCACAGCGATGGAGAATTGCTTCATGAGCTAGCCATGCGGCAACGCGAACGCGACGATTTCGTCACCATTGCGCGACTGCACACCGCCGTGCCCACCGGCTGCAACGACGACGTACTGTCTTCCGTCCGTGCCGAGATAGGTCAAGGGGGTGGCGTTTCCACCTGCCGGCAGGTGAAACTGCCAGACGACTTTTCCCGTCTTGCCATCAAGCGCACGGATGTATTGATCCGTCGTCGCAGCAATGAAGATCAAGCCGCTATGGGTGGCAACACTTCCGCCCATGCTGAATATTCCGGTGGGCAGACCAAATGGCAGACGCAGACCAAATGGCCCCATATCCTCCGTCGTTCCCAGCGGACGCTGCCATGCGACCTTTTTTGCCAACAGATCGATTGCCTGCATCTGCCCCCAAGGCGGGCGGGTACAAGGAATGTCAAGCACACCGAGCCAGGCTTTGACGACAATGGAAAAAGGCGTGCCATGCTCGGGGTTATTCTGGAAGTCAGGCTGCGGATAGGGTTGGTTCCAACCACCCCAGGGTGCAAAGAGCCCTTTGGCAAGTGCCGAAGCATAGGGAAGCATCTGCAGTTGAAACGGCATGAAGGTCGTGTTGATATACAAGAGTTTGCGCTCCGGGTCGATCGTTGCGCCATACCAATCGGAGGTGCCGTCGAAGGCTGGCCAGCCGATGGTGGGTTTCAATCCTGGCGGCGTAAACAAACCATCGTCCCGCATCCGCCGAAACGAGATCCGGCAAAGAAGCTGATCGATTGGAGTTGCACCCCACATATCCGTTTCCCGAAGTTTGGGCGCGAGCAGCTGCGGCATGCCGGTCGAGAAGGGCTGTGTGGGCGAATAGCGTTCGCCCGGTATATCGCCCTGCGGTACCGGCCGTTCATCGACCTCAGTCAGAGGATGGCCATCGCGACGGTCAAGGAGGAAAAGCTGGCCCTGTTTGCTGGTTTGAACAAGCGCCGGGATACTCCCGCCTTTGTCGTCTGGAAGATCGACAAGCGATGGCCCCACGGGAAGATCGAAATCCCACAGATCATGATGTACGGTTTGAAAATGCCATCTCTCCTGCCCGGTGGTCAGATCCAACGCCACCAGCGAGCTTGAATAGCGATCGTCAAAAGATCTGCGTTGCCCCCCGAAATAGTCCGGGGTCGCGTTACCCAGGGGCACGAAGACGAGATTGAGCTTTGGATCGGCCGTATAGACACCCCAGCCGTTCGGCGTTCCGCGTGTATAGGTTTCATCCGTATCAAGCGGCTTATTGGCGGGATGCTTTCCCATGTCCCACGACCATGCAAGTCGCCCCGTATTTGCGTCAAAGGCACGTATGACGCCTGAAGGCTCGCCGACGGTCTGATTGTCGTAGACCCATCCTCCCAGAACTATACGCCCGTTGAGGACAAGCGGCGGCGAGGAAATGAAATGAAACCCTGGCGGAACCGGCCCCATATGATCGCGCAAATCGACCATTCCTTGCTCACCGAACTGCTCGCAGGGCTTGCCTGTATCGGCATCAAGTTCGAATAGCCTTGGAAGATCCGATGCGGTCGAGATTATGCGGCGCGCGCATGGGCCTGCGGATGTCACGGCCGAGGCATCGTAATATGAAACCCCGCGACAAGCTTGATAGACGTTGTGCGACATGTCACCGCCCGGGTCATAACGCCATCTCAGCTTTCCGGTCGTTGCATCGAGCGCGATAACCTCGCGATGCGGCGTGCAGAAATAAAGGCTATTTCCAATCTTTATCGGTGTCGCTTCAAAGCTGAACTCCCTGCCTTTGGAATTCTCACCCGACCTCGGCTTGTCGCCCGTCGAAAACGACCAAGCTTGTTTCAAAAGATCGACATTGTCAGGCGTGATTTTATCGAGAGACGAATACCTGTCTCCCGCCGGCGTGCCTCCGTAGTAGGCCCAGTCGCCTGCTGAACCCGCGTCGCTCCCGTCTCCATCCATCGCCTTCCAGCGGGCGGGATCGCCGAAATTGATGGTCCTAGCCTCGCTGATGCGATAGCCTGCGCCAAAGACGAAGAATAGGATCGCCAATGCAAAGACGAAATTGGCGACGAGGATTATTCTTGCCCTTGCCAAGCGCTCGATGCGACCGGCAACCCAAGGGGACCAGATCCATAGGCCAAGAACCGCCGGAGCGACGAGTCTCGGGATAAGCGCCCAGCCGTCGAATGAGGATTCGGCCAGAGCCCATGCCAGCGTTCCGATCAACAATAATGTGTAAAGCCATGGACCGAAGACGCTTCGCCTGACCAACAGCATCGCAACACATAAAAGGATGACGCCAGCGATCAAATAATAGGAGGTACCGCCGAGTAGGAACAGCCATGCGCCAAGGCACGCGATCGTGATGCCGATCAGCCCGACGAGACAGGCCGAAGAAATGAAAAGAATGCGCATCAAGGCTCCTCCCTTTGGCGCAAGGCACACTTAGGCGTTCGACCGATTAGAAGTAAGCCGTCTCACTTGTTCTCGGAGGCAAGCTCTCCTGGCCTGAATCTTCCGGGCTTGGCTTCTTGTGACGGAATGGCATCCGACGACGTGGGAGCTGGGTGGGTTTCATCCTCCGACTCCGTCATCACGCCGGCATGATGGTCAGCAGACGACGTTTTCAGGAAATCTTCGTCACCCGCCTTTAGCTCACGTTCCGCAACCAACCGATGGCGCAATTTCTGCCCATCCGGCTGTCCTTGCATTTCCCGTCTAACATGGGCAGCCTTTCTGATGTCCTCTTTTGTCATCGGAGAATCCTTTCACAAATGCCGACATCCAACTGCGCCGGAGCCGCAGAGTTCCCGAACAGACCAGACCTTCAACAACTCCGACCGACAAGCCGCGCAACGCGATGCTTGGATGGTCTTCGGCGCGATCCTGATTGCTTACCCGCATAAACCTTACCGTCCGCAGTAAAACACTCTTGCCGGCAGGGCGATTCATGCTGACTGCCGGTCAGCCAGAAACTCTTCGACCGTCACAATCTTGGTCTGTAGGGAAATCGCCTTTCAAACAACGTGAGCGCTGCATCACGTGCATCGCCGCTGCAACAGGATAATAACGTCATAACCGAGATCGATGGCGCCAAGTGCCGCAATCAGAACGCAGACATCCGTCTCTCCCCCGCTTATAACCAAGGTGTCGACACCTTGACGCAGCTAGGCGGTTTCCCGAGCGCACGATCTGAGCGTGGTGTGATCGGGCACAGGCAGATCCAATCCCATCATATCAAGCACTGAATTCAAAAAACCTTCACTCTGGTGCAGCCGCAATCCGAATACCACGCCCAGCATCAGCGTCGTTTCGATCGCCAGATCCGAATAGAGAGGCTGGCCACCTCGCGTCTTGCGTCGTGGGGCAGACCAACCATCAAGTGCTTCCGGCGTTACCCAAAGGGTCAGACTGCCACGGCGGCGAAGGCCCGCCTCATACTCCGCCCAGTTCGTCACCCCGACCTTCATTTTACCGATGTGATGGCGGCGGGCGGCGTTATGTTTGTGTGGCATGCTTGGATCAATCAACCTATTTTCGATCCGGCCGCATAGATGCAAAATGTTGAAATTTGATCCCTGCACCAATTCTCCGTAGACCAGATGAGCGATTTACGGCGGCGATGTCGCTAGGTTTTCCTTGTCGAACACACTTGGGTTTGAAAGGAAAAATGCTCATGAAAAGAGTGATTTATGTTGGGCTGGACGTTCACGCCCTTCTGCAGGACAAGGCAGCATTGGCCGCCAAGATTTTGAACCAAGACTGGAAAGCGGAATGAAGAGCTGAGTCAGAGAAAGGTTAGGCCGAGTGCAACCTGATACGAATGAGCGTTGCCGTAGGGCCTGCCTTTTCGAGCAGGCCTATCCTTTATCTCTTGAGAATACCAACCATTCGATTGATAGCGCCCCAATATTCCTTGTGCATGGTTTCGGCTGCCTCCGAGATCGCCAGCTTCCAAGCAGGCCCGCGATCCCATGCCTCTTCCAGCGCGTCAGCCAGTGATGGTCCATGGCCTGTGACCGGCAGAGCGTCGAATAGTATTCCTGCCTGTCTAAGGTCTTTATCCCGTTTGGCCTGGCCGCCGGCGTCATTCCGGCGGCGACCGGCAATGATAAGCTTGTGCACCGCGTACCTGCAAGGATCAGGGATAACAACTGAGATCCCGGCACCATGTAGCAAGATCGAACGAACGGGATCGCGGATCAAGAAATCCATGAATCTCAGCGGTTCGGCTGATGCGCCGCCGAGAGCGGGCATGTTGGCGGGTTTGTCCGAATATTCTTCGGCTCCCCTGTTTGTCGTCATGAACTCGACCCTGTAACCGGTTTGATTCCGGAAAGCATGAGATCGAGAGCTGCCGCTGATATGCGGCACCGCGCGGAATGTTGGATCAAGCCCTTTTAGGAGATCGAGGATCGGCGGTAGCGAATCCGCCACCTCCGCGGAAATCGCGAAGTCCTGGGCCAGGTCTGCATCACCTGTTAGGATCGCCGCCGAAGGCAGACGGATGCCGAGATAAGCCGAGTAGCATTGAAAAGCGACAGTGCCGATGAGAACACCGCGCAGCCGGAAGAGACCGGCCTTGGCAAGCGCCTGTACGATATCGCCGGTAAAGCGATCAGCGGCAATCAAACCGGCCTCGCGCGTTAGCGTGGAAACGTACTTGCGGCGAGCCTTATAGTCTGACTTCTCACCCTTGAAGGTTTCGACCCGTTCCGAAATCAAGGGGTCGTCGGCAGGCCCGACATACCGGCGCTTCTGCCCACCCTCACCGTCGGGTTGGTCGAAATACCAATAACGCCGACCATCAACTGCCACCGGCACGAATCTACCCGATGGGGGGAAGTCTTCCGCCCAATCATCATCAAATGCCCGTTGCTGGAGTTCCGCGACCATGGTGCGAAACATGAGGTCAATCTGCTTAATCACGGCGGCCTCTATATCTTTTTCACAAATCTAGTATAGTTACGACCAGCAAGCAAGCTTGGCGACTTTTACCCAGTGGACTCTGCCCGCCTCCGCTACTCCAATACAAGGCACTACCCACCTTGATCCTCGTTATACTAATTTCTCGAACATAGTATAGCGCCACTGTCGAGATGCCCCGCCTTGAAGAGAATCGAACCAACACCGCTTTCTGGAGTTTATCTAATCTGATGAGTCGTGTGCCTTTCATGGGGATGAGGTTCTGTTATGGAACATGTGTAGGGGTGGTCTTACAGTTTGCCGGACAAGGCCGATTATTCATCGTGTTGAGATTTCACTCCATTTTGCGTTTCGTCGCGACCATGGCGCGAGCTATAGCCAGATGAGCGGCCCGCGCGTTCGATCCGAGCTAGCGGTCATTTCGTGGCGTGCCGGCTGGCGCACCTCCGCCTATCCCGCCCAACGGCTGAGTGCGACTATTGGCTGACATTACGACCGTCTCGCGAACAGCATTGCCACTCTTCACATGATCGATGAACGCGCGGAGTTTCGGCAGCATCTGCCGACGGTGAGGAAAGTAGAGGAAAACCCCCGGTGTAATGGGAGCGAAAGGTTCCAGGACACTTTTGAGCGTTCCCGCCTCCAGCGCAGAAGCGACAATCGGGCGCGGAAGCTGCGCCAGGCCCATACCCTCGAGCGCCGCCCCAAGCAGGGTAGGAAAGTCATTTGCGATCAGCGGGCCGGTGACCGCCAACTCCAAGACACCACTGTTTGTCGTGAAGGACCAAAGCGCGAGCGCGCCGTTCGACCGCCGCCATCTTATGCAGGCATGTTCCCGCAAATCTTCCGGCCGGTTCGGCTGGACGCGACGTGAGAAATAAGAGGGACTGCCAACGACCACCATCGGGAAAGGCGGCGTCATACGCACCGCCACCATGTCGGCAGCGATGAACTGGCCCATGCGAATACCGGCATCGAACCCGTGCACGGCAAGATCGATCAATTCCTCGCTGACGGCGATCTCGACCTCGATCTCAGGATAGGCCTCCGAAAATGAGGCGAGGAGCGGTTCCAAGAGGATCGGCACGACCGCGCGCGGCACCGCTAATCTGAGTAGCCCGATGGTCGCTGTCCCAGGTCATAAGCTGCCCGACCGGCCGCAACGAGCTCTTCGAAGGCCGGTTTAGCCCGCGAAAAGAAGCGCTCTCCTGCCTCGGTAAGACCGACACTGCGCGTGGTGCGGATGAAAAGCGGCGCTCCCATCCGGCTTTCGAGAGCCCGGATGGCTTGGCTGACTGCGGAGGGAGTCACCCCCAGCTCAGCGGCAGCGCGCCGGAAATTCCGATGCTCGGCGACGCTCAGGAATGCCTCGACACCATCCAGGGCGCCTTGTCGGACCGTGAAGTTCTGCTTCATAGCCCGTGAACATTATCGAGAATAGTCGCTCTCGGAAAGGGGTCATATTGTTTCCTTGCGAAACGGAGTGACACGGATGGCAAACCGGAATGGACGAGAGGCTGGAGACTCCAAATCCAACAACGACGAAGCCCGCCTATCGAGACGCGCGGTGCTGTTGGGGTCAGGCGCGTTCGCAAGTGTCGTGGCTGCTAGACCACTTCTGGCCGTAGCGGCAGGGTTCGTCAGGCATGACGATGAGCCGACAGCCTGGGTGGATCCGCAGATGCCGGAACTTACGCACCACGTAGTCGATGCCAATGGCATACGAGTGCATGTTGTGGAGCAGGGTTCGGGGCCCCTGGTTATCCTCCTCCATGGCTTTCCGGAATGCTGGTATTCGTGGCGGCATCAGCTGACGATGCTGGCCCAGGCGGGGTTTCGTGCGATTGCGCCGGATCTCCGCGGCTATGGTCGCAGCGACTGCCCGCCAGACGGAGGGAAATACACCATCCTTGATTATATCGGCGATATGGTGGGCCTGATCGACACCCTGGGTGTCGATCAGGCGGTCATCGCCGGTCACGATTTCGGAGCGACCATTGCGTGGCAGGCGGCATTGATGCGGCCGGATAAGTTCCGTGCCGTCATTGGCCTCAGTGCCCCCTTCAGGCCTCGAGGGTTCGGCACCTCGGTTTTGCCGACGACGCTCATGCCGCAGAACGACAAGGCGGTTTACTACCAGCTCTATCTGGCTACTCCTCAAGCCGAAATCGGAATGGAGCAGAATAGGCGGCAGACGCTGCGCTCCCTCTTCTACCAGATGTCTGGTGAGGCGTCGCAGGCCGCTAGCGCGACGAGCGCGGACCTTGGGCCTGGAATGATCCCACGAAGCGGTGCCGCTCTACTGGAGAGCCCACCTTTGCCCGGTTGGATCACGTCTGCCGAGTTGGAGGTCTACATCGAAGAATTCACCCGCAGCGGTTTCCGTGGCCCCTTGAGCTGGTACCGCAACATCGATCGAAGTTGGGAGCTTTTAGAGATGACGCTGGGCGCAGAAGTAACCGTTCCGGCTCTCTATGTCACGGGCGACCGCGACTTCGTCGCCGCCGCCAATCGTGAATTTATTCCGCTTCAGGCCAAGTTTGTTCCGAAGCTACGCCGCCCGTTGATACTGCCCGGTTGCGGCCACTGGACCCAACAGGAGCGTGCCACCGACGTCAGTGCCGCAATGATCGATTTCCTACAACAACTCTAGACGCGAATGAAAGCGTGCTCTGGAATTTGCAGCCTTTCTCTAAAAAGGAAACTCCAATGACCGACGAACTCGATGGCGTACGCGCCCACTATCGCGTCACCGGCCTGACCGACCGATTAAAAGCCGCACTCTCCAGCTTCGGGTCGGAGGAAAAAACGCTCCATGCCCGTGAGCTTGCCACCCTCGATCAATTTCATACGCGAGGCATGGCCGCGACGGTGGAACTTGCTGCTCTCGCCGGACTTAACGCTGGGATGTCCGTGCTTGATGTTGGGGCTGGTGTCGGGGGACCCGCGCGCTTCCTCGCGGCGACGTATGGTTGCTCCGTAAAAGGCATCGACCTTAGTGAACCCTTTATCCAGGCTGCCCGCTATCTGACCCAGCGTACCGGCCAGCAGGACCAGGTCGACTTCGAGGTAGGAAGCGCCCTCGATCTGCCATTTGACAATGCCCGATTTGACGCGGTATTCTTGCAACATGTGGCTATGAACATCGGAGCCCGCGATCGACTTTATGCCGAGATCCGGCGTGTGCTGAGGGTCGGCGGCAGGTTTGCGACCTATGACGTCGTCCTGCTCGGCGGCGAACCCGATTATCCCCTGCCATGGGCCTCCACATCCTCGACGAGCTTTCTACTGCCGAGCCAGCTGACACAGAAGATGATTGAACAGGCGGGATTCCGAGCATTGGTCGTGGGCGACGACGCGGAAGCAGCCAGGGAATGGGCAAGCCAGCTCCGCCCGACCGCCACACCGCCGGCGCTCAATCTCGGGCTCCTCATGGGGCCGGACTTTGCAAAAGCTGCCGTCAATCTCGGGCGCAATCTGCTTGATGGCCGGCTTGGCATCCTCTGCGCCGTATTCGAAGCCAAGGCTGTCGGTATCCGCGACGAAGGAGAAGCCGCATGACCGCTACCACCATCTTTCAGCTCCACCTTATTCTTGGTTATGTGCCGTGGCTGCTGCTTATGGCCGCCTACGGATGGCCGCGCTTGAGAACGTTAGATCGGGCTGAAGCACATCGCGCCATTGCCGCCTTGCACAGCTTCCGCTTTTTCGGGCTGGTCTTTCTGATTCCCGGCGTTGTCGGGCCAAACCTGCCTCGGGGATTTGCCGAATTTGCCGCATATGGCGACTTTGCAACCGGCATATTGGCCATGCTCGCCGTGGCCGCAGTGAGCTTCCGTCCGTTATTTTGGATGTTGGTGATTGCTTTCAACGTGGTGGGCATCATTGATATCACTGTCGACTATGCTCACGGTCTCCAGTTGAGCTTGCCTCCAGGCGAGCTCGGATCCGCCTACGGCATCGTCATCCTTTATGTGCCTTTGCTGTTCATCACGCATGTCACCGCCCTTGTACTGTGGCTGCCGGTCAGACGATCCGGCTCTATCTCATTGGGACGGCGACCGGGAACGAACCCGTGAGCGAAAGGAACAAAGGGCAGACCGCCTTCCGAGTCAGCGGAGAAGAGGAACAGATTCCAGCGAAAAATTTCCGACCTCCTCACCGCATGCGCTTTGTGAGGATGATAGCGATCGTGCTGATATCTGGGATAGTCGCGCTGAGCGGCATGTCATTGACGTATCCGCCCCTAGCCGCCGAGGTTTGTCCAAATTGCATGGGCTTCAACAATTCTGGAGACCAAATATTTGTAGAGCAAGGCATGCCAGCGGTTCGGATGCAGGAGGCGGTTGAGACAATCGGCCTCGCGCGAGATCGTGTTCGCAATTTCTACCGAGATGTGGTCGGCAAGCCGGATATCTTCGTTTGCGGTGATGACGACTGTTATCGCCGGATCGGCGGGGGCGGCTCCAGAGGTATGGCATTGCTGGACATTGCTCTGTTCCTATCGCCGCGGGGCAACACCGTAACCATTGCCGCCCATGAACTATCCCATATCGAGCTGCATCGTCGCATCGGCATCACCAAGGCCTACCGGCGTATGGTGCCGCAATGGTTCGATGAAGGGCTAGCAGTCTTCGTCTCCGATGACGGCCGCTATTTGAAGCCTGCTTCTGCTGAGGACCGTTGCCTCGCGTCGCCTGACGGTCCGATGCCCACGACACGTGAAGCCTGGGTCGAGTCCGCCCAAACATCCGGCCTATATGCCAAAGCCGCATGCCGCGTCAGCCGATGGATATCAGGCCACGGCGGTTCAGATGCTGTGATTGCTCTCCTACAGGCGGTGGCAAACGGCACTTCTTTCGCGGAAGCATATGATCGGAGCGATACTGCGGTGCCCGTCGCACGATCGATGAGCTCGCTGCAAGTTCTAGGCTCGCGATGAAATACAAAGATGGGTGAAATCTCGACACAAATTAACAAACGCCGCTTTTAAAGACCACGACTACAGTCAAAAAAATCGGATCCGTATGATGTGAAGGGATACGAACCGCTGCTTTCGCGCCGCATCCCACATTATCAATGACTGGAGAAGCTCCCAAGTGCATCACGCCTATTTTGCAGGGTAGGGGATCACGCCTGATCCTGCAAATGCGCCATGAACACCTCGGCCGGCGTCTTGTATCCAAGGCATTTACGGGGTTGGTCGTTCAGATGGCGAGGGAGTTGAACCAGCCCCGATTGCGGCACTTCGGCCAGATTTGTGTCGCCTGGCATGAAGCGGCGAATGCGCTTGTTGCCGTTTTCGACCGCACCTTTTTGCCACGGCGCGCTGGGATCGCAGAAACAACTGCATGCGCCGATGCCATCTTGCAAAGCCCTGAAGCCGGCAAACTCGGTGCCGCGGTCAAAGGTGAAGCTCTGGCGTGCAAAGGCTGGCAAAGGCGAGAAGGCTTCGATGATCTTGTCCATGATCGGCCGCGAATGCCGGCTTGGGTTCTTGATCGTCACGGTGTAGCGGCTCTTTCGCTCGACGAGGTAATGAAGGCGACGGCGGTCGGCGAGGGTCAATTGCGAATAGCAGCGGGACATGCGAAAATCTCCAAAGTGAAACCATTGAAATCATTGGCATGTTGCACTTGAACATAGAATATACCACTTAGGCATCCGTGATCTGGCATAGTCTATGATATGGAAGCATGCCCAGCGCCCATCATAGTGACGTCGGCACCCATCGTCTTCTCCATCAAAACTTGGCGCTCGCTTAAGACACAAGTTTTGCTACCCGTTAAGACAACGCCATCGCATGAGGAAACAGAGCGTGAGGCCGATACGTCCGTCAGCTTGGAAGGCTCCCCTGTCACAGCTCATTCGAACCCCATGGCTTGCCTTTAGGTGTGGCCGAAACCGGTTTTTACAAAGCGGTCCGATTTAAAGCTTTCGATGCCATGCCTGCCAAGCAACGCAAAAACGCGTCATCAACACAATCAATGAGAAGACGCGGGCGCCATCAGCGGATCCCTGCCGACTATCTCAATCAGGAAGTCGAGGACCGTCCTGATGCGCAACGGCAGGTTCCGACGCGACGGGTAGACGACGCTGATGGCGACCCGGCTCGGCGGAAAGTCTGGCATGACATTCACCAGCCTGCCTTCTTCGATGTCGGACCCGACAAGAATGTGGGAAAGTACCGCAATCCCATTGCCAGCCAGCACGGCACGGTGAACGGCAACCGCATTGCTGGCGACGAGGCGCGGCGCGGTCCGCACGGTAACGTCCTCGGCGCCATTTGAGAACGACCATGCCTGGCCATTTCCGGCGCGATTGTAACAGATGCAATCATGAGCGCTGACATCGTCCGGCGTTTTGGGTGCTGCCCGCTTTTGTAGATAGGAAGGTGCGGCAACGAGAAAGGCCGTCGTCCATCCAATTCTGCGGCACATCAGACTGCAGTCCGCGACCGTTCCCAGCCGTACCTCAAGATCGATCCCCTCTTCAACAAGGTCGGACGGTTCCTCACGAAAGAGCAAATCGACGGAAAGTCCCCGATGGCGTTCGAGCAGCATCCCGAGCCGGTCGCTGACGTAAAGCCCGAGCGGTGTCGGCAAAGCCAGCCGCACCTTGCCGGCTATGCGCCCGCCATCACGACATGTGGTTTCACTAAGCGCCTCGACCGCTTCGATGACCTTGCGTGCCATCGGGATGATCTGCTCCCCCTCCGCCGTCAGCGCCAGCGCGGTGGTCGTGCGATGCAGCAGACGTGTGTTGAGATGCGCTTCCAGCGCCGAAACCTGGCGTGAAACAGCAGGCTGCGTCAGCCTGAGATCAATCGCTGCGGCGGAAAAGGAGCCAGTCTCCACCACCCGCATGAATGTTTGCAATGCGCATACGATATCCATTCCCACCCCATACTCTTCGGCATAGGCCTTATGTTCAAACCTTAGGCCGGAAGGACTTTACTGTCCAGCTATCAAGGATATCTTTTATCCATAAGGACATTTTATATCCTTAATAACGGAGCCGACCATGACCCAGCGTTTGAACTATGCCCAGCAATCACCGGAACTCTTCAGGAAACTCTCGGAACTCAGCATGGCTCTGAAGGACAGCGCCATCGAACAGAAGATCCAGGATCTCGTTCACATTCGCGCATCGCAGATTAACGGCTGCGCTTTCTGCCTGGACATGCATGTCAAGGAAGCCAAGATCCATGGCGAGAGCGAACTCCGGCTCCACCACATAGCCGTCTGGCGGGAATCCAATCTCTTCATTCCCCGGGAGCGTGCCGCGCTCGCCTGGACTGAAGCGGTGACGAAACTGCATGAAGGCGGCATTCCCGACGAGCTCTACGAGCGCGTGCGCGGCCAACTTTCCGAGAAGGAAATCTCCGATCTCACCTTCGTAATCATGGTCATCAATGCCTGGAACCGCGCCAGCATCGCCTTCAAGACCGTGCCGGGCTCGGCCGACAAGGCCTATGGCCTCGACAGGGCCGGCCTCAACTAAGCCTCTCACGAAAGGCTCGGTAAGCGATGCGCGGCCGTTCCGGCGGCCGCGATCAAGACTCTCATGACAATCGTTTCAACCATGGAGCCGGCCAAATCGGTTCCAAGATCTCGAACAACAGGAGACAAACATGGACCTGGACACTTCTCATCCCGCTAAATCAAACCCTGACGAACTGGTCCCGTCGCGCTACGCAGTGCAGATCGGCGACATCGAGGTGCTCGTGATCAGCGACGGCGTGTTGCCGCTGCCGACCAAGATGCTGGGACATAATGCCGACCCGGCCGAGCGCGCGGCATGGCTGAACGACATGTTCCTGCCGCAGGACGCTTTCGACTGGGCGCTGAACGCGGTCGTGGTGCGCAGCGGCAAGCAGACCATTCTCATCGACGCCGGCCTAGGACTGGACCCGGAGTTGAACCTGCCGCGGGCCGGGCAGTTGATCAAGCGACTGGAAGCCGCCGGCATCGACCTTGGATCCGTTACCGACGTGGTGCTGACCCATATGCATATGGACCACGTTGGCGGGCTGCTCGTCGACGGGGTGAAGGAGCGGCTGCGTGCAGACCTCAGGATCCATGTGGCGGCGGCAGAGGTCAAATTCTGGGAGGCGCCCGATTTCTCTCATGTGTCCATGCCACCCGGCTTCCCGGACGCGCTTCGAGCGGCCGCCAAGCAGTTCAGAAAAGAGTACGACAGCCACCTCAGATTGTTCGATGATGGGTACGAGGTCGCGCCGGGTGTGGTCGTCTCCCGAACCGGCGGCCACACGCCCGGGCACAGCGTGGTCCGAGTGGCGTCGGGCAAGGATCGGCTGATGTTTGCTGGCGATGCCGTGTTCGCGGTCGGTTTCGATCATCCCGACTGGTTCAACGGCTTCGAACACGATCCGGAGGAGGCTGCCCGCGTCCGTGTCCGTCTTCTGCGGGAGCTGGCCGAGACCCGCGGACTTCTGGTGGCGACCCATATGCCGTTCCCGTCGGTCGGCCATGTGGCAGCCGACGGCGATGTCTTCCGTTGGGTGCCGGTGTTCTGGGACTATTAATTCCTCGTGAGCGAGTGTCGGGCCGGCGTGCAGCCGTCAGGGCCGCGCCCGGCTCAGCCGAGCGGACATAAAGCGTCGGCCGAACCGCCCGACCTGCAACCCATCATACAGAAACGAACGAACAATGCGGCGCATGACGCAGCCGCGAATGGAGAAGCTCATGAAAATCGTCATCATCGGCGGGACCGGTCTGATCGGTTCGAAAACAGCCGACCGCCTTCGCAAGCAGGGCCATGAGGTCATCGCGGCCGCGCCGAACACCGGCGTCAATACGATGACTGGCGAAGGTCTCGCCGAAGCGTTGGCCGGCGCCTCCGTCGTCATGGACCTCGCAAACTCGCCCTCCTTCGAGGACAAAGCGGTGCTCGAATTCTTCGAGACGTCAGGCCGAAATCTGGCGGCAGCGGAAAAGACGGCCGGCGTGAAGCATCATATCGCCCTTTCCATCATCGGCGTCGATCGCCTGCCCGAAAGCGGCTACATGCGCGCCAAGGTCGCGCAGGAAAAGATCATCCGCGACTCCGGTATCCCCTATACGATCGTCCATTCGACGCAGTTCATGGAATTCTTAAGCGGCATCGCTCAGTCCGGCACAGTGGGCGATACGGTGCGCCTGTCGCCGGCCTATGTGCAGCCGATCGCTTCCGACGACGTCGCCGACAACATGACCGTCGTCGCGAACTCGGCGGCAATCAACGGCATCGTAGAGATCTCGGGTCCGGAACGTGTCCGGCTGAACGAGCTCGTCGCCCGCTACCTCAAGACCCTGGGCGATGCCCGCAAGGTCGTGGCGGATCCGGAAGCCCGCTATTTCGGCGCCAGGCTGGAAGACGGCTCGCTCGTATCCGACGGCAACCCGCGCCTCGGCCGCATCACCTTCGAGCAATGGTTCGCAACCTCCGCCCGTAAGTGACTGGAAACGGCGTGGCGCCCTGGCGCCGCACCGCCCAACTCTCAAGAAAGGAATTCGAGATGATCAAGTCTATCCTCGGCCTTACCCTGGCCGCTCTCCTGTCCACGACAGCTGCTGCCCACGATGCCGGCGAGAAGGATGCCAAGGTCACGCTTGTCTACGAACACGAACTGCCGAATGTTCCCGGCAAGAGCATCAAGGGCGTCCTCGTGGAATACGGTCCCGGAGGCTTTTCCTCGGGCCACACCCATCCGGATTCGGCCTTCATCTATGCGACCGTCCTGGAGGGTGCGATCCGCAGCCAGGTCAACGACGGCCCGGTCAAGGTTTTCAAGGCCGGCGAGAGCTTCTCGGAAATGCCGGGCGACCGCCATGGTGTCAGCGAGAATGCCAGCAAGGCCAAGCCGGCGAAGCTGTTGGCCGTCTTCGTCGTCGACACTAACCAAAAGGAACTGACCTTCCCGATCAAGAAATAGCTGGATGCGGGACTGGCGCCGCAGGCGCCTGTCCCTTCCCGACTTCAGGAAATTATCGTCGGTGAGTCCTATCATGTTTGGCGAACATCATTTTCTGCCGCTCGTCTTGATCAATCTGCTCGGACTGGCCGGTATCGTCATTTGGCATATTCAGGGGCGTCGGCGTCCGACGGCTCGCCTCGTCGTGCAGATCCTGTTCTTTTGCTGCATGAGCCTCGTGCTCTGGCTTGCCGGAATTTCGCCTTATCACCTTGATGACAGCGAGCTGCGGGATGCCGGCATCCTGCTTGCCAAGTCCGCAAGGGTTCTCTGGTGGCTGCATCTCGCCTGGACGATGATCGGCTTCCTCCATATCTATCTCACCCTCAACCGCCGGCCGCAGGAGGCGCACCTTCTTCAAGATCTGATAGTCGGCATCGTCTATCTCGGCGTCGCCCTGTCCGTCATCGGCTTCGTCTTCGGCGCACCGGTTGGGCCATTGATTGCCACCTCAGGTATCGTCGTCGTCATCATCGGCCTTGCGCTGCAGAACACGCTTGCCGATGTCTTTTCCGGGATCGCGCTGGCACTCGGTCGCGCCTACGTCATCGGCGACTGGATCCAGCTCGCCGACGGCACCGAAGGTCGCGTCGTCGAAACCAACTGGCGCTCCACCAATCTGCTTTCGGGCGGATATAACGTCGTCGTCCTGCCGAACAGCGTGCTGGCGAAACAGGGTGTTACCAATCGCAGCCGCCCTGATGAGTCGCACCAGATCTCACTGACGATACGAATATCCGCCATACACAAGCCGCGGCTCGTCGAAGAGGTCATGCTTGCCGTCCTGCAGGGCTGCGAAGGGATCGTCATGAACCCGCCGCCGGTCGTCGCGCTCAAGACGATCGACGCAATCGCCATCGAGGTCGAGCTGTTCTTCCGCGTCGCGAGCGCGGCAGGCCGCATGCCGGCACAGAACGAGATCATCGACCTCATCTACGAACATTGCAGGGCGAACGGAATATCATTGGCGATGCCGGCCCAAAGTCTCATCTGCCTCCCGACGGGCGAACAGAAGGAACAGGCCACTCCCAGGGCGATATCATCCGGCGCGCTCTAGCACCCATTCGAAAGAACTTTTCCAGAGTTCCGGCGGGATCTCCTTCGACAGAATGCCGACGAGGTCTGACAATTTGACGCTGCCCAGTTTCGCGCGCCACGCTTCGTCGGCCTCCCACATGATGCGCGCCACCGCACAAGGGCTGCTCTCGCAATAGTCCTTCGGGCGGCAGGGATTGTTGGCCCTGATATTGCTGCAGACGAACGTACGCTGCCGGCCTTCCACAGCTTCAACAATTTCGAGGAAAGTGATATCCGTCGAAGGCTTTGCCAGTCGGTAGCCGCCGGACGGACCAAGAGACGTGTCGACAAGTCCCGCGTGGGACAGGCCCTGCAGGGCCTTGGAAAGGTATTCCTTCGGGAGCCCATGAAATTCGGCAAGCGCTTTGGTCGAGAGATAGCGACCGTCGGGCAGAGCGGCAAGAATAGCACAGCAGTGGAGTGCCCATTCGACTTGGCTTTTCAAAATCATGAATTCACTTCCAAGGCCTCGGCACATGCTATCAAGGATAACAAATATCCTTATCTCGTCCCCGTGTAAACAAAAGGTGGAGCTCTTGACCACCTAATCCCAATGCCGAGCCTCAGCAGGATGAATAGCTCTACTGGTTTCGCTCCGAGGCAACATAGCCTGCGCGATTCTTGCTGGACGACCGATTGCATTGAAAGGAGCAACTCGACGAGAGTCAGAATGACCGCCTTGAGCGGATTAGAACCGGCGACCGGGTTGTTACGAAAGCGAACCGTCTGAAATTCCCCAGTAGCGGACATTAGCCCTTCCGGCATGTAATGACCGACATAGGGGCCGGAAGCAGACCGACATCCCAGAATAGCAAGATATAGCTTCCCCTGGTTAGAGGGATTTCGCCGGAGCTGACCAGGCCAGTCGGCGGCATCAGTCGAGGCACACCCGGCTGCGTGCCGATGTGCGTACCGAGGATCAGATCGACGGCGAGGTTAACCAAGATGAGGCGGACATTGCTCGCGCGCCATTTGACGGCCAAGGATTGTCGCGGCGGTGATTCAGTGACAATTCCACCGATCTGCGAGAGGAGTTTCCCGTCCTCCCTCATTTTTTCCGAAGGGCATTGAATGCCGCCATTATTGACGCTATATAGCGTCTATATTAATGGCACCATGAAGATGGAGGCGGATCATGGGCATCGCCCAATATGCAGACGATGGGCTGTTCGCACCACGCAAGATCGCGGATGCATTTCGCACGACCAGCGAAGAGATCGCGCGCACTGCCGGACTTGGAAAAGACGCGATCCAACGTAAGGATCGTATTCGCTCCGACAGAACGCAGCGGCGCCTGCGGGAGATGATTGAGATCGTCAATAAGGTCGAACCGCGCTTCGGCTCGGCGCTGATGGCCTACGCTTGGTATCGCTCCGAGCCGCTGTCTGGTTTCTCCGGTCAGACGGCGATGCAACTGGTCCGCAACGGTCGCGCCGACGAGGTGCTCGACTATATCGACGCGGTCGACGCCGGCATTCACGCATAACCCCCGCCGATGCAGTATCAAGGAAAGCTCTACCGGGCGCTCAACCCGATCTACGCCCGCGAGCCTTTGTCGGGACGCGGAGCGGAACTCTATGGCGGCCGCTTCAACCCGAAAGGCGTGCCGGCCCTCTATACGTCGCTGACAATCATGACGGCGTTGAAGGAAGCCAATCAGGTCGGAAATCTGCAACCGACGACGCTGGTTTCCTATGATGCCAATATCGAACATGTGTTCGACTGCCGGGACGACGCGGCCCTTCGGGCGCGGGGCATGGATGCGAAGGCACTCGCCGATCCAACATGGCGTGACCAGATGAAGGTTTCGGGTGAGGCGAAAACACAAGCCTTCGCGCGCCAGCTTGCTGTCGACGGCTGTTGCGGGCTGTTCGTGAAGAGCTTCGCACCCGCTGCAACGAACGACGATTTCAATCTCGTCCTCTGGACGTGGGGCAGCACACCGCCTAGCCGCCTAATCCTGATTGACGACGAACACCGACTGTCACGATAATCTGCGCAGCACATCATCTATCTCGCCGCGGAAAAACTTGCCGCGGATGACCACGCGACCGGCCCATCATTGCATCAACCGCTCATCGCCCGACGCGATAGCTTTGGCCATGGCGAATTGGTCGGCGGTACCCTTGCCAATATCCTCAAGCCTCCGGATCGAGGTGAAGCCGGAGAGTGCCGCGGCGATGAACCGCGCCTTGCGCTCGTTGTTCTGCCACATCGAGGCGGCAAGCGAGCCTTCGGTAGTATGGGCGAAGATATCGACCTCCTCATGCTGATTGCCCTGGCGGACAATCCGTCCCTCGTGCTGCTCAATCTGCGATGGCAACCGCGGGACGTCGAGATGCTGGAGCGTTTTGAGCCTGAGCTGGGCATTGACGCCGGTGCTCATCGTCTCCGACGAGCCTATCAGGAAACGAACCTTGCCGGCGCGGGCACCGCCGAACAGCCAGTTGAAGGTCTACGTCTGCGTCATCTCAGCCCCATCGAATACCGAAAAAGTCTCGGCCTTAACGTGAAAATCAGTCCAACTTTTAATCCGCCCCCCGAAGGTCAACTCGCGGCGGTATTCGACAACCCAGTGGCAGCGGCGATAACTTCACCGCTGCCACAGATACGGTCACTCAACCGGCTTGATCGAGGCGATGATCGCCTTGACTTCAGCATCGTGCTTATCTTCCTCGCCCTTGTCTCCCCAGTACGTCACGACGAGAGCGTTGTCAGCGCTCACCTGCGCGATTAGCAAGCCGACGCTAACGGGACCGTCTTCATCCTTGCCATCCCATTCCAGGGTGGCCATCTGCATACCGTTGACGTCGGTTGCAGGTGTCTCCTTTTGGGTAGATGGGTCGATCGTTACTTTGTTCTTTGCGAGAAAATCGATTGCACCGGTAACAACTTTCTCCATGGATTTGCCGCTGGCGACCTCGACTGAAAGATAGACCGCGGAATCGTCGGAGGTCCCTTGGACGCCACCGTCGGTTTCCTCCGGCTTCCAGCTATCCGGAATGGTGATACTCGCGACAGGCTTGTCACTGGGAAATGTCAAGGTCGCGGCCTGCGCCGCGAAAGGAGACGCTAGGCCGTGTCCCCATAACTGGGTTCATGTTGGTGCTGGTGTGTGATTCAATCTCCAGAAAAGGAGATTGCCATGCGCCGTCATGAATTGACCGACGAGGAATGGGCGGTTATCGCGCCGTTGCTGCCGACCAACAGCCGTGGAATTGAGCGCGTAGATGACCGCCGGGTGATCAATGGTATCCTATGGCGCTTCCGGACTGGCTCATCCTGGCGTGATGTGCCGGAGCGCTATGGTCCACGCACAACGCTTTACAATCGGTTCTCGCGCTGGCGTAAAGCGGGCGTCTGGGATCGCCTTCTGGCTGCTGTTTCAAAACGTTATGCCGGCGACATAGTGATGATCGATTCCTCCTGCGTCCGCGTTCACCAACATGGTGCCAATGCAAAAAGGGGGATCTGCCGATCCTTGCATGGGACGTTCGCGTGGCGGCCTGACAACAAAGATCCACGCGCTCGTCGATGCTGATGGCTTGCCTGTT
>NZ_JACIAR010000014.1:0-50362 GCF_014194925.1 Rhizobium sp. BK491 | reverse complement strand
GGCGGCCGGTCGCGTTGACGTGGCGTGCGCGGCAAGTCGATCCTGCTCAGACAGAATGGCTGGGTAAGAGGTTTGGGTGCTGCTGACCGAAAGCCTGTGGCATGGTGAGATCAAGTCGGTTCATCAGGCGATCGGTATGGTCCAACCGTCAATCACATAATTGGTGTCGGTGATCGATGTCGCTCGATCCGATGCAAGGAAGCGAATAGGTCAGCGACTTGCTCGTTGTCAGGATGCGTTCTACTCCTTCGTCAGTCGTCTCACTTAACCTTCCAATTACCGTCTGTGAACACCACCGAAGAAAGTTGCCTTCGCAGTCCTGCCGGCGGTGATAGCGCAAACGCCAGCTGTTCGAACGCTTGCAGGAATAGTTATCGGCGTTGAAATACAGGAACAAAACCCCAAGCAGCGTTGGCGAATTGTCAAGATCCAATCAGCCACCAACAGAACCTGGTGTGACGATGAAACGGACAGCCGGCGCCGCAGCAGCCCAGACACCCCTTAAGGAAGATCGCATTCGCGACAAAGATGTCCTGAGAGTGGGAGATTAATGGCTGCCCTATCGAGATCGGCCTGTTGCCCTAAACAGCATTTGAAGGGCCTGGCAGTATTTTTCGGGATCCACATTTTTCCGTCCGGCCTGCCAGATATTGTCCGCAAGATCGATCTGCTTGATTGAAACAGCCAAGGGATTGATGGCCAGCCGGTCTATAAAGGCGGTCTCCGGCTCGTCCCGCCGCATCGTCAATGCGTCGACGGCCGACAGCACCGAGGATGAAAAACCTTCCTTTCTCAACCTCTCGATGCTCCAGCCGGCACCTTTCTCGACGACGTCATGGAGATAAGCGACGACCTTGCCGTCTTCATCTGAAATGAGCCTCTCGACCCGTTCGCAGTGCTCGAAATAAGGGCTGCCCGTTTTGTCGGTCTGGCCTTCATGTGCGGCAACCGCAATGCGTATGGCCCTATCAAGCGGTTTCACGATTTCTCCCATCGCGTTGAAAACGCGCCGATAATGCCAGGATCGCTTTCATTTTGGCCGTCAATGCACAGCACCTTCCCGCTAATGCCCGCCTTTTCGCTTGGGGTCGTGGCTGTGATGGCGATCGGGTTCGCCGCCACCGCCGGAAACCTTGCTGCGGTCGCGCTGATCGGGGTCGGCGGCTGGCTTGGGAATGTTCAGAGGCGCCTTGGCATTTTCGTGGGACGCGCCCGGGCCGCCTTGGCGAATGCTGGCGGGAGTCTTGGTCGACGTGGACATTGGCTCCTCCCTATCGATCCTGTTGATGACCTTGATGGCTGGTGTTGATCCTGCTGTTGCCTTGCTGGCCCATTTTATCGGGATCGCGTGCGACATCAGGTTTGTGCGGATCGGCAACGGCGGGCCTGGAATGGTCTCCAACACCCTTATAGCTTCGATTGTCTGCGGGAACTGGTGGCAATTTGCTGTTCATGGCTTGCTCCTGTCATTGGCCGCTAGTCGACACAACGCCCGTAGCCGGCAAAGCGGGTTCGCCTGGATGAAACTCGAAGGCAAAATAGACTGCGATGCCGCAAGCAATCATGAAGATTGCCGCTACGAAAATCATCATGCGGTGACGTGCTTGCGGGTTGCGTTCCATTTTGCCGCCTTGCGAGCATTGCGATCGCGCCAAATGGCGCGACGTCCCGGACTGAAATGCCGGATAAATATTCAAACCGTTTGCCATTCCGAATGTTCCGAAACAAGGGCGACCGCCGTCTATATTCGGTCAGCCGCTATAGGATCGGCTTGCCGCCCGTGACCGCGATGGTGGCGCCGGAAACATAGCTGGAGAGCGGATCGGCGAGCATGACATAGGTGGTTGCAAGCTCGACCGGCTGACCGGGACGCTTCATGGGCACTTGCATACCGAAATTCTCGACGGCCTCCGCCGGCATCGTGGATGGGATCAACGGCGTCCAGATCGGTCCGGGAGCAACGGCATTGGCACGGATTCCCTTGTCGGCGAGCAGCTGCGCCAGGCCGGCCGTGAAGTTCTGAATAGCGCCTTTCGTCGTTGCATAGGCAAGAAGGGTCGGGTTCGGAGTATCGGAATTGATCGAAGCCGTATTGATGATGGCACTCCCCGGCTTCATGTGAGGGACCGCCGCCTTGGTCAGATAGAACATGGCATGGATGTTGACCTTGAATGTCGTCTCCCATTCCTGATCGGTGATATCGCCAATCTCATGAAAACTCGCCTGGTGCGCAGCATTGTTGACGAGGATGTCGATTCCGCCAAGCTCCGCCACCGCTTTTTCGACGATCATCCGGCAATGCTGCGAATCCTGAATATCTCCGGGGACGAGGACTGCCTTTTGCCCAGCGTCTTCTATCCAGCGTTTGGTTTCCTGGGCATCCACTTCTTCCTTCAAAAAGGAAATCAAGACGTCGGCGCCCTCCCGCGCAAACGCGATGGCGACGGCGCGGCCGATACCGCTGTCACCGCCCGTGATAATCGCCTTTTTGCCCGCGAGCTTGCCGGATCCGCGATAGCTCTCCTCGCCATGATCCGGCACCGGCCGCATGGCGGCTGTATAGCCCGGCATCGCCTGTTGCTGCGCTGGAAATGGAGGCTTCGGATGCATAACCATGACGTTCTCCTGTCCTGATGAGATCTTCATCTCGAACCATCTTTGGAGACTATGGTTCCCTGAATTTACTCAGAAGATTACTGCTTCTGAGCGCGCCTCTTGAGCCAGCGCTGAACGCGAATTTCCTCCAATTCCATCCATTCCAGAAGCCGGTTGCTTCTCGTCCGGGTCTTGAGGACATCGGCAAGCACTCCTGCCCGGAAATCCTCGAAAACCGCCGGGTGGATGTAAGAGGACTTGCAAACTGAGCGGGTGTTCACGAGCCGTGATGCTATTGGGTCGATCACGCTGTTGATTTGGCGGGCGATAGCCCGCTCGGTTTTCTCGACCTTAAGCGGAGCCAGCGCAGACACTGCCATGCAGGTCGCGCCCCAGGTCCTGAACTGACGCGAGCTGAAATCGCCTCCGGCCGTTTCCCGGATGTAAGCATTTACATCCTCCGATGAGATCTGACGGCATCCGCTATCATCACAGACAT
The DNA here is from genome assembly GCF_014194925.1 of Rhizobium sp. BK491. Classification (NCBI taxonomy): domain Bacteria; kingdom Pseudomonadati; phylum Pseudomonadota; class Alphaproteobacteria; order Hyphomicrobiales; family Rhizobiaceae; genus Rhizobium; species Rhizobium sp. BK491. The sequence continues at coordinate 47,268 of NZ_JACIAR010000014.1, read as the reverse complement.
ATTTGAACAGTTGCTGTCCCGGCAGTTCCTGCAGGCGGCGCACGATGTTGGCGATGCGGCGGTCATAGTGAACGAGGTTCCATTCCTTGCCGGATTTGCCAGTGAAACGAAACTTGACGCTTCCACCCTCGACCTGCACGTGCCGGTTCCTGAGCGTGGTCAAGCCGTAGGATCGGTTCATTTCCGCATAGGCTGCGTTACCCACGCGAATGTAGAGATTGTCCAGCATCCAGACGACTGTCGCCAATGCCTTTTCCATGGTCAGACCTCGCGAGCGCAGATCCCGATCGACCCGTTGGCGAATGTCTGGCAAGCGGGCCGCGAAATCGACGAGGCGATCGAACTTCGTGCGCTCCCGTTCTGACTGCCAATCGGGGTGATAGCGGTATTGTTTGCGGCCACGCGCGTCCGTTCCAATGGCCTGAAGGTGTGAAAGAGGATTGGTGGAGATCACCACGTTCGTATAGGCTGGAGGAATTGCCAATGCATTCAGGCGATTGATCTCCGAAGGTTCCGTGATCCGCTTTCCCGTGGGCGAGTAGTAGAGGAAACCGTTCTTTCCCTGCTTTCGGGTAATTCCAACATTGAGGCTGGGAATGTAGATCAATCCGGAGGTAAGCTTGGCCTCTGCGGCAGCCGCGGCAACGCCGACTTTGGGGAGCATCTGGTTCATGTCCGCATAACTCGGTTTTAGCCTGCCGGTTCCATCGCATTGATTCAGGTGATATTTTGCAGCAACGGAGCCCGCTCGGCGCGGCTGAAGCTCTCGTTCCGGATGCCCGCCTGCCGCGGATCTTTGCGCCGCGGCAGCCACTCCTTTGGCTGGAAACAAGTATGCCGATTTCTGACTCGAAGTTATCCCGGTTCTCTAGCGGCGACCAAAGACGGCACTCAGCGCCTGTTTCAAGGTACCCTTGACCACGCCGCTTTCCTCGGGGTCTCCTTTCAATAGGGCGGCGCTCAAGTTGCGCATCTGCTCGAAGGTGATGTGCGGCGGTATCGGCGGCACTTCCGGATCGGTCTTGACTTCGAGGACCACGGGCTGCTGGGCAGCAAGTGCCTCGTCCCAGGCCGCGCCAAGCGTCTCTGGCCGATCGACGAAGATGCCCCGCAAGCCGATCATTTCGGCAAAGCGATGATAGGGAACATCGGGAATGCGTTGCGACGCATCGAATTTAGGATCGCCTTCCATGACACGCTGCTCCCAAGTCACCTGGTTGAGGTCCTCATTGTTGAAGACACAGACGACCATGCGGGGATCGGACCAATTGCGCCAATACTTGGCGACGGTAATTAGTTCGGCCATGTTGTTCATCTGCATGGCGCCGTCACCAACCAGTGCAACGACCGGCCGATCGGGATGCGCGACTTTCGCGGCGATCGCGTAGGGCACCGCCGCTCCCATTGATGCGAGACCACCTGACAGCGATGCCATCATGCCACGCCGCATGCGCAGATCGCGTGCATACCAGTTGGCGCATGAGCCGGAATCGCTTGTCACGATGACGCCGTCGGGCAGACGCGGGGAAAGCTCCCAGGTGACGCGCTGCGGGTTGACGGGATTGGCTTCGGCATGCGCCCTTGTTTCCAGCGTTCGCCACCATTCGCCGACCCTCGCCTCGATCTGCTTGCGCCAGGAGAGATCATCCTTTTGCTTGAGAAGCGGCAGGAGCGCCTGCAAGGTTTCCCGGGCATCGCCGGCAAGGTTGACCTCCATCGGATAACGCAAGGATAACATGTCGGGCCGGATATCGATCTGGACCCCTTTCGCGTCACCCTCTTCGGGCAGGAATTCCGAATAGGGAAAGCCGGATCCGACAACCAGTAGCGTATCGCAATCTCGCATCAGGTCCCAGGATGGTTCGGTACCCAGAAGGCCGATGGAGCCGGTTACCCAGGTCAAATCGTCCGGTAAAGCAGCCTTGCCGAGCAATGCCTTTGCTGCCCCTGCTCCCAGTCGGTCTGCGACCGCGATCACCTCCTCGGTTGCGCCCAGCGCGCCGGCACCGACCAGGATCGCAACTTTCTTGCCCGCATTCAGGACCGAAGCGGCACGCTTCAGATCGATCTCATGCGGCACTGTCCTCGGTGCAACATAACCGACGCCCGACATGACGGAGCCATGTTTGCGGGGCGGCGTCTCATAAGGCATCTCCTGCAAGTCGTTTGGCAGGATGATCGCGGTGACCGTCTTGTTCGCCAGAGCGATGCGGGCGGCCCGATCGACCAGATGGCGCACCTGCGAGGGCGCCGATGCCTGATGGACGAAATCGCCTGCGACATCCTTGAAAAGCGATGGGAGATCGACTTCCTGCTGATAATGGCCGCCGAGCGCCCGACGCGCTTGCTGGCCGACCAGCGCCAGCACCGGTTGGTGGTCCAGCCGCGCATCATAGAGCCCGGTCACCAAATGCGTGGCACCCGGCCCCGATGTCGCAATGCACACGCCAAGCTCGCCCGAGAATTTGGCGTAGGCAGAGGCCATGAATGCAGCCATTTCCTCGTGGCGAGCCTGGATGAATTCTATTTTTCCACCGGCCCGGTTCAAGGCTCCGAAGAAGCCGTTGATGCCATCGCCAGGATAGCCGAACATCCGCCGCACGCCCCAGTCGTACAGCCGCTCGACAATAAAATCGCCAACAGTCTTTGCCATGATCCATCTCCGCTTGCTGCGCATCGGTAGTGCTGAGAAATCCCCCGGCCCAACAAGCGAGATGTGCTTATGTTCCCGATCCGGGCAGGCACCGTCAGACGAGCGCACTTCCAGCGGTCGATGCGACAGAAGCTGGCGATATGAAGGGTCAGGCGGCTGCGGCAGGGGCAGAATCGGAACAATAGGCTTCGTCCGCGGTTCCATGGCGGACGCGACATCGCGGCGCAATATCAGACACTCCACGGAGGCCGAGAATGAAACATCAGCAACCCCAGGATGGTGCCCCAGGAACGACCGATCAGTCGCCGAGTTGGGAAGGACCCAGCGGATCGAAGCCCGCCGGCTACCTGCCGGCAAAGGACGGTGGAGAGAAGGCCCGGGACGCACATGGCGAAAACATTGATCATTCCCGCAAGCGTCGAGTTTCCGACGCGCTGAAGCAGAAGGGTGATGATTAGGATCTGTTCAGGACGCGTGTTCGATCACACAGCCCCATGAGCAGCCTTCGCCAGCAGCACAAGCTTTTGCTCATCGTTAAGGTTCTGTTCCAAACTTCCTGGTTACTGGTGGCATGGCATTGATCTCCGGAAGTCGCGGAGATTGGCAATGTTCAAAGGTCGGCATTTCGAGCAGTCGGTGATCTTGCTGTGCGTGCGCTGGTATCTGAGCTATGGCCTGAGCCTGCGCGACCTGAAGGAAATGATGGCCGAACGCGGCATCAGCGTCGATCATTCGACGATCCATCGCTGGGTCGTCCACTTTGCGCCCCCGTTGGCGGATCGGTTCAATCGGCGCAAGCGCGCCGTCACTGGCAAGCGGCACGCCGACGAGACCTATATCAAGGTTCGCGGCCGATGGACGTATCTCTATCGCGCCATCGACAGCAACGGCGACACGGTCGAGTTTCGGCTCAGCGAGCATCGTGATCTTACCGCCGCCAAACGTTTCTTCAGAAAGGCTTTCGCCCGGCACGGCCGGCCGGAGCGCATTGTCATCGATGGCAGCATATTACTCGCGAATACGGCATCGATCCCTTCGAGCTTACACGTGCATCCGAGATTATGATTCGGCAAGTTGATACTTTGTCTGCAAACATAAGCGTCGGAGAAGCCTGTAGCTTCTTCTCATCTCAAGAAAAGAGCCATCGCGTCTATCCGGTTGTCGAAGATAGTGGCCTGCTTACAGGCATGGTCTCTCGCGCCGACGTGCTGCGTTGGCAGGATGACGAAGATCTTGCTGGCCAAATTCTCAAGGAAAACATTACCGACGGTTCGCTCCCCGTCGGTCATCCCAACGACACCGTTGGATTCATTGCCGATCTCATGCTTGCCGCAGACACCGGCCGAATCCCTATCGTAGATCGATCGACCGGCAAACTTGTTGGCCTGATCGCGCGTAAGGACTTGTTGCGGCTCAGGAGCTCCTTGAAATCTGCCGAACTCGAGCGGCGTCCTTATTTTAGAGCTCATCCGAAAGCGGTCACTGACCAATGATCGTTGAGCAGACGCGAATTTTTCGGAGAGATCGCGCCTGCGGCCTTGATGGGGTTTTCCGCAGGGCCGTAGGCATTTGCGGTCGTGTTTTGGCGGGCCGAAACAGCGCTGCCCACTGCGATCAGGACAGGATTTTCGTAGCCGACCTCCTTCATGCCCACAGCAAGATTCATGAGGCTGCCGTGCCATTGCCGTTGTGTGGCGCGGCTGACGTCGCTCATGATGACGGCAGGGGTGGACGGCTGAAGACCCCGGCAATTAGCCGATCGGCGATGAGCGAGGCCGTCCGGCCGCCCATGTAGAACACGGTTGTCGTATGCGGATCGGCGACGGATGCCCAGTCGACATCAGCTGGCAGTCCGCCATGGCGGGAGTGGCCAGTGATGAAGCGCTCGGACTGGGCGTGATCGCGGTGCGTCAGCGATATGCCGAGGCATGAGGCCATGGAGCTTGCTGCGGTGATGCCGGGGATAACGTCGACGGGGATGTTCTCTCTATCGAGATGGGCAATCTCTTCGCCGGCACGGCCGAAGATCATCGGGTCGCCTGACTTGAGACGAACGACGCGTTTGCCGGCCTTTGCAAAGGCCAACATCGTCGCGTTGATATCCTCCTGCCTGCAGCTTTCGCGACCGCCGCGTTTGCCTACCAGCATGCGCTTGGCCTCGCGGCGGGCAAGTTCCAACACCTCCCCGGAAACAAGATCGTCGAACAGGATCACGTCTGCGGCTTGCAGGGCGCGCACGGCCTTCAGAGTCAACAGTTCGGCGTCGCCTGGGCCGGCGCCTACGAGCGTCACGTGGCCGGCAGGGTTAGCATTACTACGAATTCGGTCGGCCTCTGTGATCAGGGCCGGCACTGCATCTGCGTCGGGCTCCTCGCCGGCGAAGGCGCGATCAACGAAACGTTCCCAGAAATTGCGTCGTTGAACCGACGTCAGGGCGTCCGTCACATGGGCGCGGATAGCCTGGGCGAGCAGAGCCCAGGCTTTAAGCGACTGCGGGAGGAGCGTTTCGATGCGCCGGCGGATAGCCTGGCCGAGGATAGGAGCTGCACCGTCGGTCGAGATTCCAATCACCACCGGCGAGCGGTTAACGATCGAGCCGAACTTGAACTGACAGAACGTCGGCTTGTCGATGACGTTGACGGGAACTCCGGCAGCTACGGCGTGATCGTGGAAGCACCGCGCCTCCTCTTCGGTTTTGCAGTCGCCTATCGCCAAAGCAAAGCTCTTGAAATATGCCGCCCGCCAAAATGTATCGTGATGGACAAAGTGATCGAGTGTCTCCTGAAAAGCCCCGGAAAGCTCGTCCATGGGACAGTAGACATGGACTTCAGCACCCGCTGCGGCCAAAAGCTCGGCCTTCCACGCCGCTCCGTCACTGCCGCCGGCGACCAGTACGGATTTCCCTTTGAGGTCGAAGAACACTGGCAGTGAGGCGAGCGAAGCGATCCGCTCCAGCCTATCATTCCGCGGCTTGACGGAGGCAACCATCGATAATCCCTTTGATTTCCATGCGGCAAGAGCCGCAATTGGTTCCGGCATTAAGCTGTTTGCCGACAGCTTCGACCGTGTGACAACCGCCCGCGACGGCGCCTACGATCTGCTTGAAGCCGACCGAAAAACAGGAGCACACGGTTGCGCCAGGATCCATCTGATCGGCACCCGGCCGACCGGCGAGCACCGCAAAGCGCGTTCGCGCAAACTCTAGTGGTGTGCTGAGTTGCTTGACGGCCCAGTCACGCGATACGGCGACCGGTTCGGGTGCGGCATAAAAGACGAGCAACAGTCGATCTCCATCGAAGAAGCCGTGACGTTGCTGCCGCGTCGGGTTGTCGACATAGGCGAGATGCTCGCCACGATCAAAAAGTCCGAACGTATCGCGACACCACGTTTCGATATCGTCAGGCTCCTTGTCGAAGCCGAATTCCATGCGCCAGCCGGCCTCAGTCTTCGCGATTGCCCAATACGGCGCCTCAAATCGTGCGGGGCGAGAGGCGGCGACTGCGAAACCGTAATACGCAATTTCGGCTGGCTGCAGCTTGACGCCGATGTTCTTAAGCGCAGGCTGGCCGGAGATGGGGTCCGTGCGCGGCGCTAGCAAAGCTGCCACGCGCGCATTTGCCGAATATTCGTCATTCCAATGCATCGGCACGAAGACGCCGCCGCGTGGCTGTCGCTCGGTGAGCAACGCGCGCAGCACCACGGACCCGAAGGCATTTTCCACCCGCACCAAGCCTGCCTTGTCGATACCGAATTCTGCGGCGTCCGCCGGGTTGATTTCGGCGAAAGGTTCGGCGAGATGCGATGAGAGCCGCGCCGCCTTGCCGGTGCGCGTCATCGTATGCCACTGGTCGCGAATGCGGCCGGTGTTGAGAATGAAGGGTGTATCCTTGCTCGTACGAGCATCGCGCTCGGATTTCACCGGGATGAACCTGGCCTTGCGGTCCGCGGTGTAGAATGCACCATCGGCGAAGAACCGCGTGGCGCGTTCGGGGATGCCATTTCGATGCGGCCATTGAAACGGTGACATAGCTTCGAAATCTTCAGGTGAGATATCGGCTTTCGCGCCTATGTCAAAGTCGCGCATGCCGCCATTTTCGAATCCAGAAAGAGCCGCGTGTTCGGCGAAGATTTTGGCGGGACTGTCGTATTCGAAGCCGTTGAAGCCCATCCGCTTGGCAACTTCGGCCATATGCCACCAGTCGGGCTTAGCGTCGCCGGGCAGATCCAGGAAGTTGCGCTGGCGGGAAATGCGCCGCTCGGAGTTGGTGACGGTTCCGTTCTTCTCACCCCAGCCGGCGGCTGGCAACAGCACATGGGCGAGCGCGGCGGTGTCGGTGTTCTTTTGGATATCGGAAACTACGACGAAAGGACAGTTGCGGATGGCTTCACGCACCCGGTCGGCATCCGGCATCGAAACGACCGGGTTGGTCGCCATAATCCACAGCGCCTTGATGCGCCCGTCCGCCACGGCCTCGAACATGTCGACCGCCTTGAGACCAGGTCTTGCTGCAATGGTTGGCGAGTTCCAGAAGCGCTGCACGCGGTCGCGCGCGGCTTCATCCTCAATATTCATATGTGCTGCCAGCATGTTGGCGAGCCCACCGACTTCGCGTCCGCCCATGGCGTTCGGCTGTCCGGTCAGCGAGAACGGTCCCATGCCGGGCCGGCCGATGCGGCCGGTGGCGAGATGACAATTGATGATCGCGTTGACCTTGTCCGTGCCAGTGGAGGATTGGTTGACGCCCTGGCTGTAGCAAGTCACCACCTTTTCCGTCGCTTCGAACAGACGATAAAAGGCATGTAGTTCGGCAGGTGATAGACCTGTTTCCTCCGAGATATCCAACCTGCTGCTGGCTTGTGCGGCTTCCAGCGCACCGTTAAAGCCGATCGTATGCGCCAATACATAATCGTGGTCGAAAGCCGACGTTCCCGCGAGATGGGCAAACAACCCATTGAAGAGGGCAACATCGCCGTCGCTTTTGATCATCAAATGCATGTCCGCGAGATCGGCGCTGACTGAGCGTCGCGGGTCGATCGTGACAATTTTCATGTCCGGCCGGCTTTGTCTCGCCGCTTCAATCCTTTGGTTCAGCACGGGATGGCACCATGCGAGGTTCGAACCAACGAGGACGATCAAGTCAGCAAGTTCGAGATCCTCGTAAGTGCCCGGCACGGTGTCCGAACCGAAGGCGCGGCGATGACCAGCGACGGAGGAGGCCATGCAAAGCCGTGAATTCGTGTCGATATTGGCCGAGCCGATGAAACCTTTCATCAGCTTGTTGGCAACGTAATAGTCCTCCGTCAGGCATTGACCGGAGACATAGAAGGCGACCGAGTTCGGCCCATGTTCATCGACGGCTTCTCGGAACTTTGAGGCCACGAGATCGAGCGCGTCGTTCCAGCTTGCACGCTGGGTCTGGATTTCCGGATAGAGGACACGGCCATCGAGATCGATCGTTTCGGCCAGCGCCGAGCCCTTGGAACAGAGCCGGCCGAAATTGGCCGGATGCTCCGGATCGCCTCTGACGGAAACCTTGCCATCATCATCGACCGTGGCGATGACGCCGCAGCCGACGCCGCAATAGGGGCAGGTGGTTTTGGTTTCAATGGACACCCATGGTCTCCCCGATGCTTATGCTTAGTCGCTGATGGTTTGCGCGCCCGTCTCGCAGCTTCATTGACATCTCCCCCTCAAGGGGAGGGATCGAGAGCTCGCCATGCCACTGGTCTCCACCCACTGGACAAGAACGATAGACACTTTCTTGTCCAAACGGGGCGTAGCAAACTCAAATCGATCTCCTCCCTTAAGGGGGAGATGTCTCGAACGGACAGAGGAGGATATCGCCACACACACGGACATGACCTACTCCGCCGCCATCATCATGCTTTCGAGAGCGATCGACAGCACTCCGTTCTCATTGCGGACGGGAATGGTCCGCACCTCGCCCTCATCGGCTCCAAGCGCCTTGCCGGTTTCGAGCGAGATCACCCAGTTGTGCAGCGGGCAGGTCACGGCTTTGCCGTGAACGATGCCCTGGGAGAGCGGGCCGCCTTTGTGTGGGCAGTGATCCTCGATGGCGAAGACCTCGTTTTCGGTGGTCCGGAACACGGCGATCTTGCCCTGCGGGGTTTTCACGCAGCGTGCGCCCCGAGGAGGGATGTCGGAGATGTCGCCAATTTCAATCCAGTTCATATCCATCTCCTCACTCGGCGGCCTGCGGGAAGCCGACGGTCGCCATCGGTTTGAACTCATGCTTGTCCTTACCGGAGACGCGCTCCGACCAGGGATCGACCTGTGCGAATTTCTGGCTGAAGACGAAGCGCTCGTAATATGCCTTGCGCTTTTCATGATCCTGCATGATCTGGCGGCGGATCTCGTCGAGACCGATGCGCTTGGCCCATTTGTAGATGCGTTCGAGATAGCGGCCCTGTTCGCGATACATCTGCGTCAACGCCACGATATGTTCGAGCGCTTCGTCCTCTGTCTTGACGAGGCCCAGGACTTCCGTGCCCTTGATGTCGAGGCCGGCAGCGCCGGCGAAATGGATCTCAAAGCCACTATCCACGCAGATGACGCCGATGTCCTTGCAGGTCGCCTCGGCACAATTTCGCGGACAGCCGGAGACGGCCATCTTGAGTTTTGCCGGCGTCCACGAGCCCCACATGAATTTCTCGATGCGGATGCCGAGGCCGGTCGAATCCTGCGTGCCGAAGCGGCACCAGTCCGAGCCGACGCATGTCTTTACCGTGCGCAGGCCCTTGGCATAGGCTTGCCCAGAGATGAAGCCCGCCTTGCCGAGATCGGCCCAGACGGCGGGTAGATCCTCCTTCTGCACGCCGAGAAGGTCGATGCGCTGGCCGCCGGTCACCTTCACCATCGGGATCTCGAACTTGTCGACGACGTCGGCAATCGCCCGCAGCTCGTTCGAACTCGTAACTCCGCCCCACATTCGCGGCACCACGGAATAGGTGCCGTCCTTCTGGATGTTGGCATGCACGCGTTCATTGATGAACCGCGACTGATAGTCGTCTGCATATTCGTCCGGCCAATCGCAGACGAGGTAATAGTTCAGAGCCGGGCGGCACTTGGCGCAGCCGCAGGAAGTCTTCCATTCAAGCTCCTGCATGACGGCAGGAATGGTCTTCAACCCCTTGGCTTTTATCAGTCTTCTGACATCGTCGTGGCCGAGTTCGGTGCAGGTGCACATCGGCTGGACGGCTTTGGGATTATAGGCAGCGCCAAGGGTGATCGACATCAGTTGTTCGACGAGGCCGGTGCAGGAGCCACAGGAAGCCGAAGCCTTCGTGTGAGCGCGCACATCGTCGAGCGATGTCAGGCCCTTGGCTGATATGGTTGAGGTGATCTTGCCCTTGCAGACGCCGTTGCAGCCGCAGATCTCAGCATCATCCGGCAAGGCTGCAACGGCCGCCATAGGGTCCAGCGGCGACCCTCCCTGATAGGCCTGGCCGAAAATCAGGGTTTCGCGCATCTGCGAGATATCGGTCGCCTTCTTCTTCAGGTCGTTGAACCAGGCGCCGTCGGCCGTCTCGCCGTAAAGCACGGTGCCGATGATCTTGTTGTCCTTCAAGACCAGGCGCTTGTAGACCCCGGCTGCCGCGTCGCGCAGGACGATCTCCTCGCGGTCGTCGCCATCGGCGAAGTCGCCAAGCGAAAACAGATCGATGCCGGTCACTTTCAGTTTCGTCGGCGTGTCCGAGTGCACGAAGGCGGCGCTCGTGTCACCGGCCAAATGCGAGGCGGCCACACGCGCCATTTCGTAGAGGGGGGCGACGAGGCCATAGACCATGCCGCCGACCTCGGCGCATTCGCCCAGCGCCATGATTGAGCCATCCGAGGTCTGCATGCCGTCATCGACAACGATGCCGCGGTTGACGGCAATGCCGGCTTCCTTGGCAAGGCTGACATTTGGACGGATGCCGACGGCCATGACGACGAGCGTGGCAGGGATCACGCGTCCATCGTCGAGTTCGATCCCCTCGACCTTGCCGTCGCCGATGATCGCCTTGGTATTGGCCTTGGTGATGACCTTGATGCCGCGCTCCTCGACGGCCTTTTGCAGGAGATAGCCGGCGGCGGGATCGAGCTGACGTTCCATCAGCGTCGGCTGTACATGGAGAACGGTGACATCCATACCACGCAGGCTGAGACCGGCAGCGGCTTCGAGACCAAGCAGGCCGCCGCCGATGACAACGGCCTTTTCGCGCGACTGAGCCGCGAGCAGCATCGCCTGCACGTCGTCGAGATCGCGATAGGTAATGACACCAGGCAGCTCCTTGCCCGGAACCGGAATGATGAAGGGGACAGAGCCGGTCGCTATGACAAGCTTGTCATAGCTCTCCGTCACGCCGTGGTCCGAGGTGACCGTCTTTGCCTCCCGGTCGATGGCGACGATCTTGTGTCCCTTGTAAAGCGTGATGCCGTGCTTGATGTACCAGCCGTCGCCGTGGATGATGATCTGCTCGAAGTCCTTTTCGCCCGAGAGAACCGGCGACAGCATGATGCGGTCATAATTGACGCGCGGTTCGGCATTGAAGATCGTGACCTGATAGAGATCCGGCGCTTTTTCCAGCAGGTGCTCCAGCATGCGCCCTGGGGCCATGCCATTGCCGATGATGACGAGTTTCTGGGTCATGGTGTCACTCCGCGGCTTCAACGAAGCGGTGGCGTTCGTAGAGGAACTTCAGCACGGCCTCGCGGCATTTGAGGTAGGTTCTGTCGGACGCAAGCTCGATGCGGTTGCGCGGCCGCGCGATCGGCACTTCGAGGATATCGCCGATATGGGCGGCCGGGCCGTTTGTCATCATGACGATGCGGTCGGAGAGCAATACGGCTTCATCGACGTCGTGGGTAATCATTACCATCGTGCTACCGAGGCGGGTGTGGATTTCCATCACCGCATCTTGCAGATGGGCGCGAGTGAGTGCATCCAGCGCCCCGAAGGGTTCGTCGAGCAAAAGGATCTTCGGCTGCATGGCGAGTGCGCGTGCGATGCCGACGCGCTGTTTCATACCGCCGGAGATTTCCGCGGGACGCTTGTCTTTGGCATGTGCCATCTGAACGAGGTCGAGGTTGCGCATCACCCAGTCATGGCGCTCGGCCTTGGACTTCGTGCCGCGAAACACTTTCGAGACGGCAAGATTGACGTTTTCGTAGACGCTGAGCCACGGCAGCAAGCTGTGGTTCTGAAACACCACGGCGCGATCCGGGCCGGGTTCGTTGACCTCACGATTTTCAAGGAGCACCGCACCGGCGGAGACCGGGGTAAGGCCGGCAATGAGATTGAGCAGGGTTGACTTGCCGCAGCCGGAATGGCCGATGATCGACACGAACTCCCCCTTGTCGATCACGAGTTCGATGCCTTTCAGCACCTCGGCGCGCTGGCCACCGCGATCGAAATACTTGTCGATATGATCGAGCTTCAGATAGGCGTTCATCCTGTGCTCCTCAATTGCCAGTCGTGCCGCGGGTCACGACGGCGCCAAGGCCGGCGACTAGACGGTCGAGGACAAAGCCGGTGATGCCGATATAGGCCAGCGCCACGATGATGTCGGGCAGGCGCGACGAGTTCCACGCGTCCCAGATGAAGAAGCCGATGCCGACGCCGCCGGTCAGCATTTCAGCAGCAACGATCGCAAGCCAGGAAAGCCCGGCACCGATGCGGAGACCCGTGAAGATGTAGGGAGCGGCCGCCGGCACCATGATGCGGAAGAAGAATTCGATCTGGTTGAGACGCAGGACCTTGGCGACGTTGCGATAATCCTGCGGAATGTTGCGAACGCCGGTCGCGGTGTTGATGATGACGGGCCAGATGGAGGTGATGAAGATCACGAAGATCGCCGAGGGATTGGAATTCTGGAAGGCGGCGAGAGAGAGTGGCAGCCACGCAAGCGGCGGCACCGTGCGCAACACCTGGAAGATCGGATCAAGGCCGCGCATCGCCCAGACCGATTGTCCGATCAGCGCGCCCATCAACACGCCGGCGACAGCGGCAAGGCCGAAGCCATATGCGACGCGCTGCAAGGAGACGAGCACGCGCCAGGCAAGCCCGATATCCTGCGGCCCATTATAAAAAAACGGATTGATGATGAGGTCATAACTCTCCTGCCAGACCTGCGATGGCGGCGGCAGGCTTGCGCCCGGCTGCTCGCAAAGCAGCTGCCAGGTGCCGAGCAGAAGCACCAGAACCACAAGAGGCGGCAGGGTGTTGCGCAGGATGGCAAGCCCGATTTGACGTATGTCGATCCCGCGGGCGGGGCGAGTTGAGAGGGTAACGACTTGGCCCTTGAGCGCTTCAGGCGCCGTCGGTCCGGGTGTGTGTTTGCGTGCGAGAGCCGACATTATGATGCCACCTTGATCAAGAGGCTTTCGAGATAGGCAGAGGGGTTCTCCGGATCGAAGACTTTGCCGTCGAAGAAGATTTCCTTGCCGCGGGAGGTCGATGCTGGAACATCCGAGGCGGCAACGCCGAGATCCTTGGCAGCATCTTGCCAGATATCCTGCCGGTTTACCTGCCCGACTAGCGCCTTGATGTCGGTATTGGGCGCGAACTTGCCCCAACGGATATTTTCGGTGATGAACCAGGCATCGTGGCTCTGGAATGGATAGGACACGCCACCCTTCCAGAACTTCATGTAGAGATCTGTGCCCTTGGCAAGGCGGCCGTTGCCGTAGTTGATGTCGCCCTTCAAACGGCCAAGCACGTCCTTCGGCGGCACGTTAAACCATTGCCGTTTGCCGAGAACGGCCGCCATCTCCTCCTTGTTGTCCATGCCGTCGCACCATTGCTGGGCTTCCATCACGGCCATCAGCAGGGCTTTGGCCGCCTTCGGGTTCTTTTCGATCCAGTCGGCGCGCATGCCGAGAGCTTTCTCCGGGTGGCCCTTCCAGATCTCGCCAGTCGTACAGGCGGTAAAGCCTATACCCTGGTTGACGAGCTGTTCGTTCCACGGTTCGCCGACACAGAAGACGTCCATGTTACCGACCTTCATGTTCGCCACCATCTGCGGCGGCGGGACGACGATGGTCGAGACATCCTTGTCGGGATCGATGCCGCCGGCGGCCAGCCAATAGCGCATCCACAGATCATGCGTGCCACCGGGGAAGGTCATGGCCGCCTTGATTTCCTTGCCCGCGGCTCTTTTCGCGTCAAAGGCGGCCTTCAGTTTGGAGGCATCAAGCTGGACGCCCGTTGCCGCATATTCCTTGGCAACCGAAATGCCCTGGCTGTCGTAGTTGAGGCGTGCAAGGATCGCCATCGGCACAGGCTGGTTGTTCTGCGTTACCTTGCCTGTGTGCATCAGGTAGGGGAGCGGCGAGAGAATATGGGCGCCGTCGATGCCGTTTGCCGCCCCACCAAGCACGAGGTTGTCGCGCGTCGCACCCCAGGACGCCTGCTTGGCGACATCGACATCGGGCAGGCCGTGTTTTTCGAAGAAGCCCTTTTCCTTGGCGATAACCAACGGCGCTGCGTCGGTGAGGGCAATGTAGCCGAGCTTGACGCCCGTCACTTCAGCTCCGCCCGTGGCCGCAAAGGCGCCGGAAGGGAAGGTGGCTCTGACCGCACCGATCAGAGCCGCGGCGGCAGACGTCTTCAAAAGGTTTCGGCGTGTAACACCATTGGTCAGGATCTCTTTCACGTGCAGTTTCCCCTTGTTGGCTCACGACGGAAGAATTTTGGACATAAAAAAACGCCGCTCGATCGATGCGGCCGGGGATGGAATGGGAGTCCCGGGGCATGAACCGTGCGACGTCAATGTCTTTGCGAGCGCGTAATCAGCGCATTGCGTGCCTGGATCGCCGTTGATCGAGGCAGCCTTAACTAAGCAATCCGCGTGCCATTTTCTAAGGGGATGCGTAGCTCTATGAAAATACTGAGTTATTTCGAACTTGGCCAGGTTTGCCGGTTTTGTGCGTGGATGCGGCAATTGCTGACGTTTTAGGCGGTTGCTGCTCTGCGATCGAAGGCCTTGCGCCAATTCTGTGCATGCAGCGAACGCTGTCGCGTCTTAAATGTCGTCCGTCGAGAGCTGTGCTGCGCTTGCTGCCTTTACGGCAAATCCTCCGACATAATCGGCCATTTCGTCGGGATCGAAGACATGTCCGTCCATGAAGCGATCGCCCTCCTTATCGCCCTCAATGCGGATATCGGCCTCGTCCGGCCCCGCTCCGGCGCCGAGTGCGAGCCTGTAAAGATCCGGGCGATAGGCCGAGGCGGCGATTTTCATGTTCTGTTTGGATAGGGCAATCTGGCCCCAGCGGATCATCTGGCTGAATATCCATAGAGCCTGGCTCGGGCGCGGATAATTGGCAAAGTTACCATGAAAGGAAAAATATCGGTCGATCAACCGCCGATTGCCCTTGGCATCCAGGTTGAATTCGCCTGATAGCACGCGGCGGATGATGGCGGCGGGCGCCGCGATGTAGCGGGGATCGGCAAGCGCCTCGGCGAGCGCATCGTGATTTTCCGACCGGTCGCACCAGCGGGCGGCAGCATCAAGCGCAACGATCAGGCGTGAAACCGTTTCGGGATGGCTCTCGGCCCATTCCGGGCGCATTCCGATCACTTTCTCCGGAGCGGAGGGCCATATGTCCTGCTTAGCGGCGACAATGCGCCCGACGCCGCGCTCGGACGCAACCATGTTCCAGGGAGCGCCGACGCAGAAGCCGTCGATGGCGCCGGCTGCAAGTGCGTCGGATGTCAGAGGCGGTGGAACGACGACAAGCTTCACGTCCCGGTCAGGGTCGATACCACCGGCGGCTAGCCAATATCGGAACTCGTAATTATGAGACGAGAACGGATAGGTCATTCCGAACGTCGGAGGTGCCTCGCCACGGTCCTTCCCATGCGAAAGCACGACCGCCAACGCCCTGGCGTTTTCGAGTGCGCTCGCCTGTTCAGCAATCCCTGCATGATCGCGCATGCGATCAAACAGCCCGACGGAAAGAGTGATCGCGCTGCCACCCAGGCCGAGTGAGAAGGGGGTGATCGTCGACGAAGGATTGGAGCCAAGGCCAAGCATCGAGGCCACCGGCATCGGCGACAGCATATGTGCGATGTCGAATTGGCGGAAGGCCAATCGGTCGCGGACATTGGCCCATGAGACATCCTTGACCAGTTCGAGTGCAAGTCCCTCCCTGGCGGCAAAACCGAATTCGGCCGCAGCGATCAGGACGGAAGCATCGACGAGTGGAATAAAGCCGGCGCGCAGAACCTTCTGCTCCCTGCCGCTGACCCGTTTGGGGGCGACAAGCTTGCTACTGGAGCGTTCGATTATCGTCATCTTTTCTTACCTCGGGCTTTCTCCCCGTGTCGCGATCACATCAGCAACCCGGCGGCCGTCACCACACTCTGGGCGATTTCGGAGATCTTCTTCTTCTCGTTCATGGCTGTCTGACGCAGGAGTGCAAAGGCATCCTCCTCCGACAGGCCGCGCATCTTCATCAGAATGCCCTTTGCGCGCTCGACGATCTTGCGCTCCTCCAGAGCGGATTTTGCTTCGGCAAGCTCTCTTTGAAGGCGGGAGAAAGCGTTGAAGCGGCTGACCGCCATGTCGAGGATAGATTTGACACGCTCCTTCTTCAATCCGTCAACGACATAGGCCGAAACACCTGCGTCCATGGCTGCCTCAATCTGCGCTGTATCGGATCTGTCGACGAACATCGCAATTGGCCGGCCGACGGTGCGGGTCAACTGAAATAGGTGCTCCATCATGTCGCGATTTGGATTCTCGATATCGATGACGATCACATCGGGCTTGAGTGCCTCGATGATGCGGGCAACACCATTGACTTCGTGAATGACGGTGACCTTGCCATGCCCGGCCTCGCGCAACCCTTCCTCTATGATCGAGGCGCGGATGACGTTTTCGTCGATGACCAAAATTGTCAGTTCGGAATGAAGCATTGCCACCTTCAATCGATGACGCCATGCAGATAGATCGCGAAGCCTCCAACAGATATTAACAAGGACCAGAACGAGGACAGATTTCTGCCGAGCGCGAGGGCAATCGTCATGCCGCAAGCGACCAGTACTGCGCCGGCGAGGAGGCTGTGATCGGCGAATGACAAGCCGATCGCGCAGAGGAATATGCTGGTCGAAACCGTCACGAGCGCGAGGCGGATGCGCGACTTCTCCGGCCCCGAGACGAAGATCGACGAGCAATCCGCCCAGCTGAAGCCGATGGCAATGCACAAGAACGGCAGAAACGGTCCCACCTGAGATCCCTTTTTGAACTCACTGTGCCAAGCAATTGGCGTGCCATGAGCTAACGCATTGGAAATTCAGGGGATCATCCCGTCGTGGCCGATGGAGACTCGAAGTGAGTGCCTGTTTGATAGGCATCCAACGCGGAATGCTGGGCAATCCGGGATAGGCGCACTTAGCCGTTACGGGGGCAGGTGCCAGCCTATAGGAGGTCTCTAAAGTCGCGAACGGTGGCTGCTTCGGCTTTCGGTCGTTTCTGCTTCGCTCAAGCCTGATCGATCGGCCCTGAAGTTGGCTCAACTCCACATGCTCACTGCGTGGTCCACGATCTCCCTCATGCGCGCGAACCTCTCCCAGAGGTGCCTGGGTGACGAAGCCTGCCTTCGTGGCGGAAGCACCGACCTCGGACCAGCACCATCAATGCCATCAAGGTACGCCATTCCGGTGACGTGCAGCACAAGGTCATCGAGAGCACCTATCGCATTCTTGGCGAAGCGGAGCGACCCTTGTTGCTCCACAGGACTAGTCAACCTTGCGGCTGAACCATGATGAGGCCGATATTCTCGCGGATGCGGCCCATGTTCTCCGATCTGGTGACAGCGAAGGCGAAACGACGACGCCAAGGCCGAACAGTTGCTGGTTCCCCCGCGATCGTGACGACCGCGCCGACGATCTGTGGACGGTCTGGAACGTGGTGCAGGAAAACGCCATCAAGGGCGGATTGCGCGGCATTGGCCGCGACGATCTCGGCCGGCCGCGCCGCCCGATGCTGGTCTGCGTCCTGCCGGCGGAGCCATCGTCTGACGGCACCCTCCGCGGCGACGGCGCTCAAGCGCGCTTCACCGAGCCGCGCCGGTTTGCGTTAGGCCCGCAAAGAGCTCGCGAAATGCCTCGGCGAAGATCCGACAATTCGCGTGAAGGCTGTGCTGAAGGCGCTTGAAGATTGGAATCCCACAGCTAGAGCAATCTCACCAACGCTCTTCGATCCAAGGCGCAGCTCATCCTTTGCGCGCGCGATCCGCCAGCGTTGAAGGTATTCTATAGGCGCTAGTCCCACTGTTTTGCGAAATCGCGTCGCGAACTTGGATCGTGATACGCCACAGAGACGAGCCAAGGCGGAAACCGTCCAGTCGTGTGCTATGTCGGCATGCATGGCCGAGAGCGCGCGCGCCGTCACCGGATCGCGGAGACCGGCCACGAGCCCTCGGCGCTGCTGGCTGATCTCCCCGGTAGCGCCGGACCGCAGGATTTCCACAAGAACCAGTTCCATCAATCGCCCCACGACGTAATCTCCTCCCGGTCTCGGACAGCGGGACTCGTCCTCGTTCATGGTCAACAGAGCGCGAACGCGCGACGATGATGTCTGACCTGCCGGGATGTGGACCAGCGATGGCAGCAACTCGACGAGTAGCTCCTCGTTGGCAGAGTCAAAGACAAACTTGCCGGCGTGCAAAGTGCTGATCGGGCCGCCACCTGAACCTATTCTAATCCTCGGATCGTTCGTGGCCGCGGTTACCGTCTCGCTGTCCATCGGCTCGATGGCCGCGTCCGTGGTGAGAGCGAACGGAACCGTCGCGCGGATGAGAAGGAAATCGCTTGGGGCCAGCCGGATCGGCGGCAGGGGGGACGGCTGCGTCAATAGGCATTCGCCTTGCTCGAGCCAGCAGAACAGCAGGTCGTTTCTCGGTCGGAAAGAAACCCCCCACCGCCCAACGCCATCAATGCCTCCCCAGAGAGTGGCGCGCGGTCGAAGCAAGTTGATGAGATCGAGAAGCGGGTCCATATTTGGACGATAGATAAACTCTTCCGGCTTGTCAGCTATCGACCGTGCAGAAGCGCGATCTATCATTGGCCGGCAATCAAGTGTTTGGCAACCGGCAGGCTCAGATCGGCCTGCTGCGCATCTCATCAAGGAGTTTATCGATGTTGCAGGAAAAGCGTGTCGTCGTTCTCGGTGGATCCCGAGGCATCGGCTTTGCCGTGGCCGAGCAGGCCGTGCGAGAAGGGGCCAGCGTCGTTATCGTCTCCAGCCAGGAGAAGGGCGTCACCGATGCTGTGGCCAGGCTACCCCAAGGCACGGCCACGGGCAGAGCTGTCGATCTCAGATCGACCGACGCCGTAAGGGCGCTCTTTGAGGAAATTGGCGCATTCGATCATCTGGTCTATACGGCTGGGGAGCCGCTTCCGTTTGGTCCGCGTGTCGCCGACACCGATCTCACGATCGCACGCGGTTTCTTCGAATTGCGCTATTGGGGCGCGGTTGCCGCTATCCAGGTGGCCCGGCCGTACATCCGAAGCGGCGGATCAATTGTTCTAACAAGCGGAACATCGGCTAGGCGCCCACCCGCAGGGTTTGCCTTCGCGGCGAGCATCTGCGGAGCGATCGAGTCCCTGACGCGTGCACTGGCGATCGAGCTAGCGCCGATCCGGGTTAACGCGGTGCTCCCGGGCATGGTCGTCACGGATCTCTGGTCTGGCATCCCCTCGGACGCGCGCGAGCACATATTCCGCGAGACTGCGGCGAAGCTCCCCGTCGGCCGTGTAGGAACACCTGCCGACGTGGCCGAAGCCTACCTCTCGTTCCTGCGGAGCGACTATACGACTGGACAATCAGTGGTTGCGGACGGAGGCGGAACCCTTGTGTAGACACGTCGCCTCAGAAGGGGAGCATCGCCCCTCTATGGATGGCGCGAAACCCGGAGAGGAGACGTGCGCCGCGCCGTGCCAACGGCCATATCTGCCGCGGTGCCAGCGGGAGCGGAAAAAACGTGGGGGGCACGCTGCCAGAGGAAACGGCGACTGGAAGAGCGACAGGGCGACAAATGCGGCCGCGGTCAGTCCGATCATGACTTTGTTTTTCAGGGAGCGGCTGCCAATGCGGAGAACCGCCCCGAGAACGATGGCAAGAGCGGCAGACTTCAGGCCGAAGAACAGGGCATGGAGGAAGCGTTCCTCGCCGATCCAACGCTTCTCCTCGACGATGATCCTATGCATGACCGTGATCTGGCCGGCAGGTCCGCCGAAGCTCAGCGCGGCCATCCGCGCCCAGACCTTCAAGGCCTCCGAGAACGGCAGACTGTGTTCGACCGCTTCGCGCGCGGCGGTTTCTTCCTTTTCCACGGTTGCCATATCGCTGGCCCGCCTCGGCGTTCGGCCAGTTGTGGGTCTCCCCGGTGGCGTCGCGACACCAGCGATAGAAAGCGTCGTAGAGCGTCAGGCCCGCCTCCAACTGCTCGAGGTCGTCGCTGAACATCCGGGACAACCCGAGCGACGCTGCAAGCAGCCCTGCCACTTCCGGGGCAAGCTCCGGTCGTCCCGTATCCGCGCCTCGGACGATCGTCGCGAGGCGCAGAAGAGAGGCCGGAGTGGTACGACAGCCCCGGCCTATGTCGAGATCCGTACGCACCGGCAGAATGGTGTCAAATACACCGGTCTGCTTGTGGAAGGGGGAGCGACGCCGCTTGAAGACCGGATGAAGGGTTGAGGCGTCCCAAATTGAGCCTTTCGACAGAACGACAGGGAAGGCCGGAAAGCAAAATGGCCGAACCTATCCTGGCTAATGTCTTCACTTATAATGGCACGGGCGGAACCCCTGCCAGTCGTCCCGAAGCGGGAGGCATAAGTGACCGCGAACTGCGGGATGTCGCTGACCCCAGAGTTTCGGCCAGCGTGGCAGCGAGTTGCGCCCAGGACTGCAAAGCGGCTCCGCTTAATCTGTCCGCCTCATGCCAATTCTGCGGCCGCCGGGGTAAGTCGCTCGGAAAGAAACTCTGCAAGGAGCTTGGCTTCCCTCGAAAGCCGCATGCGACCCTTAACCAGGGCCATTTCGGATCCACGCTCAGCTCGGAAGCCATCCGCCGGCGACAGCTTGCGGTGTTCCGGTAGCAACGCATTTGACGGAAGCAGGCTGACCCCCAGCCCGGAGGCGACGGCCGCCTGAACGCCCATCAGGCCCTGGCTTGTGTAGGCGATCCGCCAGCGGCGACCCTGCGCTTCGATCGCGCGGATCGCGCGCTCGCGGTAGATGCAGCCGACCGGAAAGACCGCAAGCGACACCGGATCGGGATCAACCTTGCAGCTGCCGCCACCAACCCAGACCAGCTCCTCTTTCCAGCTCACCAGGCAGGCGCCGTCGCCGGCCTCTCGCTTGATCAATGCTAGATCGATCTCGCCTGCATCGAGCAGTCTGCGCAACTCGACGCTCCAGCCACTCGTCGTGTCGAGCCGGATCTGCGGCGACGCAACGGAGAAACTGGAGAGCAGATCGATAAGCCGTCGACCGGCGAAATCTTCGGGGACACCGAGGCGCACTGTCTTCGGTGCCATGGGCTTGCGCATGATGTCCATCGCCTCGGCTGCCGTGGCCAGCAACCGGCGTGCGTAGCCGAGTAGAAGCTCGCCTTGCTCGGTGGTCTGTACACTGCCGGTCGATTTGTTGCGTACGAGCAGCACATGGCCGACATTCGCCTCCAGTTTCTTGATCTGCTGGCTGACGGTCGATTGTGTCAGATGCACGCGTGCGCCGGCCCGGGTGAAGCTGCCGCAGTCAACCACAGCCATAAAGGTCCGTAACAGGTCAAGATCGACGATATCGCTCATTCGAATACCAACTTTATGACATTAGAACATTTAATTTCTCAATGAAGGTGATCCTTGTCAAAATCAAGTGGTAAAGGAGATACCCTGACATGACCTTTAACGGAAAACGCCCTAACTGGCTGACCTTCGACTGCTATGGCACTCTCATTCAATGGGATGAAGGGCTGCTGGCCGCCGTTGATAAAATCCTGTCTAGAAAGGGCGGCACGATCGATCCGGTTGCCTTCATCGGCGTCTATGATCGCCACGAGCACCAGCTGGAGGAGAAGCGGCCGCACCGGTCGTTCAAGACGGTGAGTGCGAAGGCGCTCGAGCGGGCAATGGCTGAGTTCGCCCTGCGCTTCGATCCTGGCGACGCCGATATCCTAACCAGTTCGATCAGCCGGATGCCACCGTTTCCAGAAGTGGTCGAGACGCTTGGTCGGTTGAAGGGTGCCGGCTTTCGCCTCGCGATCATCTCGAATACCGACGATGGCATCATTGCCGGCAATGTCGCCCAGCTGGGTGGCCACATCGATCGAGTTATTACGGCTGAACAGGCCGGCGCCTACAAGCCGTCGTCGCAGATCTTCCATCATGCCTGGGACGGTCTTGGGACCGGGATCGATGATCTGGTGCATGTCTGCGCCAGCCCGCATCTCGACCTTGCGGCGGCACGCGAACTCGGATTTCGTACGATCTGGGTGGATCGTGGAACCGGCCGCAAGCCGCTCGACGATTATCGACCGGGCGCGGTGGTTGCCGCACTCGATCATGTGCCCGGCGTGCTGAAGGCCGCCGGCTGGATGTAATGCGGAGAAAAACACAGATGGCCCATGAATTGAACATTGCCGGCGCAAGGCCGGCCATCCTGCGAAACGCTTCGCTCGACACCGAGGAGATCTGGAATGCGCGGCGAGATCTCGCGGCCTGTCTGCGCACAGCGGCCAGGCTAGGGCTCGAAGAGGGTATCTGCAACCATTTCTCGGCCGTTGTGCCCGGGCATCCGGACCTCTTCCTGGTCAACCGACTGGGCTGGGCTTTTCAGGAAGCCACGGCCTCATCGCTGCTGATCTGTGATTTTGAAGGAAATGTCGTTGCCGGTGACGGCGTGCCGGAGGCAACCGCCTTCTTCATTCACGCACGCCTGCACAAGATGCTGCCCCGCGTCGGCGCCGCCTTCCATACCCATATGCCGAACGCCACGGCGCTCAGCATGGTCGAGGGCGAACCGCTGGTGTGGGCCGGTCAGACGGCTCTGAAATTCTATGGCCGCACCGGTGTCGACGAGCACTACAATGGTCTCGCACTGGACGAGCGCGAAGGTGACAGGATTGCTGCAACGCTCGGCGATAACGACATCCTGTTCATGAAGAACCACGGCGTCATGGTCTGCGCCCCGAACATTGCCGAGGCATGGGACGACCTCTACTACCTGGAGCGTGCGGCAGAGGTACAACTAAAAGCCATGAGCACCGGCCGCCGCCTGCTCGCGGTATCCGCCGACATAGCCACGGCCACCGCCCGCCAGATGCGGGAAGGCGATCCGGAAAGCGCGCGCATGCATCTCGAAAGCATTCGCCGAGTTCTTGACAGGCAGGAGCCGGGCTACCGAGAGTGATTGGTCAATTCAAGCCGTCCGGCAGATGCAAATTCCTCAAGCCGATCTGATCGTTTCAGTGTCTGGCGCTTCGAGGATGCGGTTCAAGAGCAAGTGCCGGCATGCTACTCGCAATCTTAAGAAGAAAACGAAAGTATGCGGCCGTAATGCTTGTGGATAGAGCCGGTCCGCGTTTGGAGGTTCAAACAATGACTGACCTAACAAACTGGCATGGTGTGCCTGCTCCGGAAAGAGTAGCTATCGATGGGCGCTATGTGCGTCTCGAGCCGCTGAATGCCGACAAACATGGTGACCATTTGTTCGAGGCCGTCTGTGGGCCTGATGCTGAACGGCTCCATCGCTGGCTTCCAGACAAAGTGCCGGAAGATAGGAACGCCTTTCAGGGGTGGTTAGCAGAAAAGGCGGCATCTATCGACCCACTCTTTTTCGTCGTCCTTGATAAGGCTACCGGCCGGGTGGTGGGGCGGCAAGCTTTGATGGATATTAGCACCGCGCATGGCTGTGCAGAGATCGGGCATATTTTATGGGGCCCGGGAATGGCCGGCACGCGCCTCGCTACAGAAGCTTTCTTTCTGTTTGCGGACTATGTCTTTCAGCTGGGATACCGTCGTTATCAGTGGCGCTGCAATTCGCGAAATGCTCCGTCTCGAAAGGCCGCCGAACGATTTGGATACAAATTTGAAGGCATATTTCGACAGAACATGATCGTCAAAGGCGAGAATCGCGACACAGCTTGGTTTTCAATCATCGACTCTGAATGGGAAACGTTGCGCGAGGGGTATCTCAAATGGCTAGATCCCGAAAATTTTGAACAGGACGGCGGGCAAAGAATAACGCTTCGCCAGGCATTTCAACTCTAGGGGCGAGTTCCCGATGCGCATTATGTTTCAGGGAGCGTTTCGAAGCTGACCCATTTCATATCGGAGTAATAACCGGGCAGGCGAGTTCTGCTCGCCGAATTGCAACAAAGCACAAATATCGGATCTTGACCCGATGCCACCGGCAGTCCTTCATCGCCTGCGACGTCGGGCGTCCACATTCTTGCTATTCGGAATCACTGATTCGAATCCGTTCAAGGCGAGATATCCAAAACTTGTCCGAGACCCTGAAGGAGTACCATTTCAGCATTCAGTTGGGCATGCTGGCTCGTAGGTGCAGTGCGGCGCCCACCTTTTCGGCCGCTACCCGCAGGCGCTTGTCTCTGGTCCATAGAGCGCTCGCTTGTCAAGAAGGACCGATGCGAGCAAATGGGCATCCGTGTAGCCAATGCCCGTGCTGAAAATGCCATGGCGATCGATCATCGCCATGACTTCGTCGTGTGTGGCCACGACCGCTACGCGTTGAGCCGACAGAAAAGCTATTACGCTGCCGCGATCGCGACGGCTGCCAAGCGCCAACTCACCAATCACACACGGGTGGCAAAGTGGCGATCGTCCTCAACAATCCTGCGGAGCTCGGCATCGGCATGGCGGAAATGATCGATCCAGATCGAGGTGTCGGCCAGTATCACTTGGCCGCTGCGCTCCGGCGGCGCGGCGCTGCCTCGGCATCAGGCATGGTTCCTCCGAGCGCGATCAGGCGCTTTCCGGACTCCACACGAACGAGTGTCTAACGCTTGACGGACGAGAACTGCGGTTTCTTTAGTGCCGGTTAAGGACCTAGCCCTTTCGATAAGCGTGTCATCGAGGTTGATAGTCGATCGCATTGATCAGCTCCCTTATTGGCTGCGATTATCAGCACCATTTGGTGATAAAATCTACGCCTGGTTTTCGTTCCCATTGTTGGAAGCAGTCCTGTAACGGAAGTAGATAACACATCAGTTTGTTGAAAAACCGCTGGAGCCGCAATTCGTATCCCTTCACATCAAGCGCTTTTGGCCGCGCCCGTAGCTTAACGGAACGACTTCGAGCCCGCCGGCCCAAAGGATTAACAGTGCACTCTTCACCGCGACCCCGGCGTACGCAATGAAGCCGCCCATCTGGTGACGTGATCGGCGACGACGGTGACATGTTCGGCGATCGTGAGACCGGAGACGGCCTTTCTAGGCCGAAAGTCGTGATCTCCATCCTCTAGCCAGAGAATTTCGATCATTTTGGAAAGCGTGTAGCCCGAAACCTCCTCTCGCGATCCGAATAGATCACGTGTGCCCTGGCAGATGAGGGTCGGGGTCTTCATTTCCGCGAGATGGTCTGTCCGCAAGCCGTCAGGTTTTCCGATGGGATGGAACGGGTAACCCAGGCAGAGCAGTCCGGAGATCTTTCCAGTATCGTAGAGGTCATCCGCGATCATGCTGGCCACGCGACCGCCCATGGATTTGCCCGCGATGACGAGGGTTCCTCGCGCACCGAGTCCATCGATCACAGCTTCATATTCCTGCTTCAGGAGTTCGGCGCGTGGGGGCGGCGACCGTTTTCCGGTGGAACGTCGTGCTGCCATGTAATCGAACTCGAACCGGACGACCCGCAGGCCCTGATCGGCAAATGCGGACGACATGTTTTCCATCCACATCGTGTCCATTGCACCGCCCGCTCCATGAGCGAGAACGATCGTGATCTTGGCGTCTTCAGGGCCGGTAACGAGAAAGTCATCGGGCATTCAGATTTTCTCTTCGTTCGTGATACCACTGTCATACCGATGCGGGAGCCGCTGTAAGAGAGCCGGCCGCGATCCACAACAGCAGCAGGTGCCGTCTTGTCCCTAACAGCCATCTCCCGTATCCGTCGCGCATTTCCGTAGTCTCTTCGACGTTCCAGAAGGAAAGCACTTTTGAAAGACCTGCGAACGTAGTCGCACCGTTCCCTCAAACGGTCCTGCACATTTGAAGTAGTGACCTAGTCGACCTATGAGGCCTTACCTGCGGAATGCACGGAGACCTTCGCCATTTCCACGGCATCCCGAGAAAGCCATTGGTGGGCCGAAATTGCAGCCTGAAGTTCCGGAAGCGTGCGGTTGCCTTCCCTGAACAAGGTGACAACGGTGGCGGCCGCGATTTCGTATTCCGGGGCGGCACGGTCGATACCGATTGAAGTTCGCCACTCCTCGAGTGCCTGGCTGATGATGTCGAGTTCAACGGACCCGAACGTCGCATTCACAAAGTCTCTCATTGTCTCTCCCGAAAACAAGCGGCAGAGAGATGGGAGCCGCCATGGCCAATGTCAAAGGGAAGACGACGATCGAGTGGCTGTAATCAAATATTCACCATGACTTGCGAGCTTTACCGCGCCACGCAGTTGAATACCCGGCAATTGGGCAGGTGTTGGTTTTGCGTCACCTGCCCAGTAGTCCTGAATGTTCTCAAAGCCCAGAGGCCCGTTGCTGGCGGCGGCGCCGCGTCTCT
This sequence comes from Rhizobium sp. BK491, assembly GCF_014194925.1. Classification (NCBI taxonomy): domain Bacteria; kingdom Pseudomonadati; phylum Pseudomonadota; class Alphaproteobacteria; order Hyphomicrobiales; family Rhizobiaceae; genus Rhizobium; species Rhizobium sp. BK491. Next base: position 20,854 of record NZ_JACIAR010000014.1, on the reverse strand, counting down.
AACCAGCTTTGACAAGTACAATCAAATGCTTACCTACCAGAGTGGGCGGCGCAAGTTCAGATCCTTTTAAGAGCAGGTCCAAGATTCGTAAGATAGGAGAGCGGGTGACGCGCGGAGTTCGAGCTCCGCTCGTCGTGGCTATCCTCAAGCGATGATAGCCTTTGGCTCCAGAAACGCCTCTAGGCCGAACACGCCATACTCGCGGCCGATGCCCGACTGCTTGAAGCCACCGAAGGGAGCAAGCGGCTCATGGGGCGCAGCATTGATGACAACACGACCGCTGTCCAATCGATCCGCAAGTGCTTGCATGCGCGAGGCGGCGCTGCCATGCAGATAGGACTGAAGTCCGTAGGAAGTATCGTTGGCGATGGACACGGCTTCGTCGTCGTCACGATAGCCAATGACCGACAGCACCGGCCCGAATATCTCCTCGCGCGCGATGCGCATCTGGTTGTTGACGCCGGTAAATATGGTCGGCTTCGCGAACCAGCCACGATCCAGTCCGGTAGGCCGTCCGAGACCGCCCGTCAGGAGGCTGGCGCCCTCTCGTGTCCCCAGCCCGATATAGGACTGGACGCGGTCGTACTGCTTCTGACTGACCATCGGTCCGATCATCGCGTCCGGATCATCGGGAGCGCCGACCTTGAACCTCTCAGTCTCCTGCTTCAGCCTGGCCAGCACTTCATCTAGCCGACGGTTCGGAACCAGAACGCGGGTGCCGGCGATGCAGGACTGGCCGCTGTTGATGAAGCCCATCCGCAGTACGGCGGGGATGGCCACATCCAGATCGGCGTCGTCGAGAATGATGTTCGGACCCTTGCCGCCAAGCTCCAGCGTGACGCGCTTGAAGGTGTCGGCCGCGCTACGCAGGATTTCCCTGCCGACCGCGGTGGATCCGGTGAAGGTCACCTTCGCGATATCCGGATGCCGGCTGAGTTCCGCGCCGACGACATTGCCGAGCCCGTTGACAATGTTGAACACACCTTTCGGCAACCCCGCTCCATGCAGGCATTCGGCCAGGACCTGCGTTTGCATCGCGCTCATCTCGCTCGGTTTGATGACGATGGTCGAGCCGGCGGCGATGGCAGTTGCGAGCTTCGAGGTGATGAAGCCGATGTTACTGTTCCACGGCGTGATGGCGGCGGCGACACCGACCGGCTGCATGACCACGCGCGCTCGACCTATACGGCGCTCGAAGTCATAGTTCTCTAGAACCTTCGCCATGGTCAGGAAGCTTGAGGCGGCATGGCGAATGGCGAACCGCGTGAAGGTCTGCGGAGCACCGTACTCAAGCGCCATAGCTTCCGTCAGATCGGAGACGCGCGCGGCGACGGCAGCGTTCAACCGCTTTAGCATGTCGATGCGCTCAGCTTTCGTGGTGCGCGAAAACGCGGGGAAAGCACGTTTCGCCGCCGCAACCGCCTCTCGCGCATCTTCGACGCTGCCCAGTCTGGCCGTGCCGATCTTCTCCTCCGTTGACGGATTGTGGAGATCGGCCGTCTCTGTCGCGCGAGGCGTGACGAACTGCCCGTCGATGTAGATTTTGTCGATGTCGTACATTTCTAACTCCTTTTGGCTGTTGAGGCATATCTGGCATTTCGGGATTGTCCTGATAAGTTGGCCAAAAGTGCTCAGGCTGATAGGAAATTACGGACAATGATGCGTGGCTCGCTTGCTGAACTCGAGGCGGTTCTCGCCGTTTCTTCCCAAGGTGGGTTTCGGGCGGCGGCTCGAGAACTGGGAATTTCCTCATCATCCCTCAGCCAGCAGATCGCCACGCTGGAGACCCGCATGGGTGTCAGACTGTTCAATCGCTCGACGCGGAGCGTGGTCCTTTCAGCAGCAGGCGAACAGTTCGTAGCAAGCGTCGGTCCGGCGCTGGAGGCGATCCGTAGCGCCGTCGAGCATGTCGATGAACATCGGGCAGAAGCGACGGGCACCTTGCGCATCAACACCTCGCTCGGCGCAACGCGGATGATCCTGACGCCGCTGATCCTGGAATACATGCGCCGGAACCCGCTGATGTCGGTGGAGATCGTCACCGAGGGCGCGCTGGTCGACGTCAACGCAAAGGGCTTCGATGCCGGAATAAGGATCCGGGAGGCCGTTCCCCCTGACATGGTGGTTGTCCCGATCGACGACAGCATCCGCCCTGCCATCGTCGGATCGGTCGAATACTTCCGACGCTATGGAAAGCCACAGGTTCCGGCTGACCTTCACGATCACCATTGTATCCGCGCCCGAATGGCGAGCGGCGCGATCTACCGCTGGGAGTTCGAGCGAAGGGGAGAGGCTTTCGCGCTCGACGTTCCGGGCAAGCTCACGCTTGATGACAGCGATCTGATGCTCCGGGCGGCCCGCGATGGAGCCGGACTTGCCTATCTGAACGAATGGCAGATCGCCGACGATGTGGCCGCCGGAAGGCTGGAGCAGGTCCTCTCCGATTGGACCCCGCCATATCCGGGGTTATGTCTCTACTATCCCGGAAGGCGCAATATCCCGGCAAAGCTGCGCCGGTTCATCGACTTGATCAAGGCTTTGAGGGCAAACCTGAACGTTGAGAGCCGTTCTTCAATTTAGAGGATTGCTCAACCGTGCAGATGGGAAGCTCACCTGTTATTCTCGGCGGTTACGGCACTGTTTCATGCAGCGTAACAGTCCAATGTCAAACATGAGTATTCAGCCGCGCGATCGCGCATTGCATCCTGTGCCCACGGATCGGGAACGAACCCGGCCTTCAAGCAGGAGCGATCACATGAAACTCTATCACCATCCGCTGTCCGGTCACTCTCACCGCGCCCGGCTTTTCCTTTCCCTGATCGGGCTTCCCCACGAGCTGGTCGAGGTCGATTTGCAAGCTGGCGCCCACAAGCAGCCCGACTTCCTCAAGATGAACCCCTTCGGCCAAGTGCCGGTGCTGGCGGATGGCGATGTCTTCATTTCGGATTCCAACGCGATCCTAGTCTACGTCGCCAAGAAGGCAGGTCAGACGGCATGGCTTCCTGAAGATGCAAAAGGAGCGGCCGACGTTCAGCGGTGGCTCTCTGTTGCAGCCGGTGAGATCGCATACGGTCCGGCAGCTGCGCGTCTGGTCACGGTGTTCGGCGCCAAGTTCAATCCGGAAGAGGTGATCGGGCGTGCCCATACCATCCTCGGCAGGATCGAGAGCCAGCTGCAAGGGCGTGAATGGCTGGTGGGCAATCGCCCGACGATCGCCGACGTCGCGATCTACAGCTATGTCGCGCGCGCGCCGGAAGGCAATGTCGACCTTAGCGCCTATCCGTCCGTCAATGCCCTCCTTGCCCGCGTCGAACAACTTCCAGGCTTCGTCGACTTCGTGAAAACGCCCGTTGGCCTTGCCGCCTAAGCCTCGATAGGGCGTGCGACGCCTCGCACGCCCCCGCTTCCTTCTCTGGAGAACGCCGATGTCTATGAACCTTACGAAACTGCCGACGTGGCATGAAGGCGAGACCTTTATCCAGGAAAAGCTCGGCGTAAAGGAACGCATGGCCTCGGTCGGCCAGCGTGTCGTTCGCGATTTCATGCCCGACCAGCACCGGGACTTCTACGCCCAATTGCCTTTCATCGTTCTTGGCAGCGTCGATCAATCTGGCGAAGCCTGGGCGACTTTTGTCGAAGGCCAGCCTGGTTTCATGTCGTCACCCTCTCCCGTCGTTTTGGACATTGCCGCGACCCGAGATCCGAGCGACCCAGCAAGCGAAGGACTGGCCGACGGCTTGCCGATTGGTCTTCTCGGTATCGAGATGCACACGCGTCGCCGCAACCGCATGAATGGTTTTGTCTCGACGATCGATGGCGGTTTCCGCGTCGATGTTGACCAGAGCTTCGGAAATTGCCCGCGCTACATTCAGCTGCGCGACTTCGCGTTCGAACGCCAGCCGGGAACCTTGTTTAAAGGTGAGGTTGAGGAACTGCCTGCACTTGATGATCAGGCACGCACGATTATTCGAGAAGCTGACGCGTTTTTCGTTGCCTCCTACGTCGATCGCGAAGACCGGCGCCAGGTGGACGTCTCACATCGCGGCGGGAACGCCGGGTTTGTTCGCATCGGTGACGATGGGGTCCTGACAATCCCCGATTTCGACGGAAATCTCTTCTTCGCGACGCTTGGCAACATCCTGATGAACGGAAAGGCAGGACTTCTGTTCGTGGATTTCAACACCGGCGATATGCTGCAGATGATGGGGAAAGCCGAAGTCATTTTCGACTCGCCCGAGATCGCCGCCTTCCAGGGCGCTGAGCGCTTTTGGACATTCAAGCCGACACGTCTCGTTCGTCGCCGCAATGCACTGGCTTCGAGATGGGCTTTTCAGAAAGACGGCTGGTCGCCGAGTTCCCTGATGACGGGGAGCTGGCAGCAAGCGGCGGACCGTCTTCTCGCTACAGAGATTGCCAAAAGCTGGCGGCCAATGACCGTTACCGCCATTGTCGATGAAAGCGCGACGATCAAATCTTTCCATCTGCAGCCTGGCGATGACGCGGGGCTACTCCCTCACAACGCGGGTCAGCATCTCCCCATACGCATCAAGCTGCCCGGCGAAGGAAAGTCGGTCATTCGCACCTACACGCTCTCGGTCGCGCCGTCCGACGGTATCTACCGCATCAGCGTCAAGCGAGACGGCCAGGTGTCGCAATTCCTGCACGATACTATTGCCGTCGGCGATGTCATCGAGGCGCGCGCGCCGGCCGGCGACTTTAGCATCGATGCCCGCTCGTCACGCCCAGCGGTTCTTCTGGCAGGCGGCGTCGGCATCACGCCGCTGCTCGCGATGCTCCATCATATCGTTTACGAGGGGCTCCGCAAGCAACGTGTCCGTCCGGTCACGTTGTTCTACGCGGCTCGCTCCAAGGCCGATCGACCGTTTGACAAGGAGATCGCCGACCTTGTCGGTGCGACAAAGGGCGTCGTGCGCTTGGTCAGGATCCTCAGTGACACCACGGATGCTGAAGAGGGTAGCGACTTCGACGCGGCCGGGCGGATCGACACGGCCATGCTGACGCGGTTTCTTCCCTTCAACGACTATGATTTCTATCTCTGCGGACCTGCCCAGTTTACCCAAGGTCTTTATGACGGGCTGCGGGGTTTCAACATTGCTGACGATCGTATCCATGCGGAAGCCTTCGGTCCGTCGTCGCTCATTCGCACAGGGCAGCCCACACCGGCAGCTGTGTCTTCCACCACGCAGCCGTCGGAAAAGCCTGTGCCGGTCATATTCACGAATTCCCTGAAAGAAGCGCGGTGGACCCCTGGTTCCGGCACCCTTCTGGAACTTGCCGAGGCACGCGGCCTCGAGCCCGAGTTCAGTTGTCGGGAAGGAAACTGCGGGACGTGTCGGACGAAGCTCATCAAGGGTGCCGTCGCTTACGTCAAGCAGCCCACCGCGAAGATCGACGCCGACGAAGTGCTTCTGTGCTGCGCCGTTCCTGCCGACCAGGAAGGCGGTCTGCAGCTCGCCCTATGACATCGCGATTGCTGCCGTCCAGCGTAACAGGCCCTTGTTCCCTTTCGATCTTCAGCGATCGGCGCCGCGGGGTCATATTCAATCTCAAGAGAGCGACATCTCTCTCAACCAAAAAAGGAGAATACAATGTCACGCATTCCTATCCCGGCAACCATCGACGAAGCACCCGAAGCCTCCCGTCCGATCCTCGATACCATCCAGAAGCAGATCGGTTCCGTTCCGAACATCTTCAGGCTGGTGTCCAACAGCCCCGCCGCATTGACGGGTCTGACATCGCTCCAGGGCGCACTCGGCAAAGGCAAGCTGCCGTCGGCCACCCGCGAACGCATCGCGCTCGCCATGGCTGAAGCCAACGGCTGTGATTACTGCCTCTCGGCCCACACCTTCACCGGCACGAAGTTTGCCAAGCTCGACGAGAGTGAAATCGCTGCCAACCGCAACGGCACGTCGAACGATCCCAAGGCAGCTGCCGAGTCGAATTCACCCGGGCACTGACAGTGGCTCGCGGTTCCGTCGCTGTAGCCGAAATCACCAAGGCCCGTGATACCGGCTACAGCGACGCTGAGATCGTCGAGATCATCGCCCATGTCGCCCTCAACACCTTCACGAACTACGTGAACGAGGCCCTCGATACCGAGATCGACTTCCCCCGCATTGATCGCACGGCTGCCTGACGATTGGCCTGGAGGCGGTGCAAGACGTACCGCCTCCCGCCCCAAGTCAAACATTAACCTCAGAGGAACTTGAACATGTCCCGTCCCCCGCTTCCCCCATTCACTGAACAGAGCGCAATCGAAAAGGTCCGTCTGGCAGAAGACGGCTGGAATAGCCGCGACCCCGCCAAGGTGGCGCTTGCCTATACGCTCGATACACGTTGGCGCAACCGCGCCGAGTTCGCAAAGAACCGTGCCGAGGCCGAGGCCTTCTTGACCCGCAAGTGGAACAAGGAGCTCGACTATCGCCTGATCAAGGAATTGTGGGCCTTCACCGGTAACCATATCGCCGTCCGATATGCCTATGAATATCGCGACGACAGCGGCCAGTGGTTCCGCGCCTATGGCAACGAGAACTGGGAATTTGCCGAGGATGGCCTGATGCGGGAGCGCCATGCAAGCATCAACGAACACCCGATCGCCGAAGCCGATCGCAAGTTCCGTTGGCCGCTGGGCCGCCGGCCGGACGACCAGCCGGGGTTGAGCGACTTTGGATTTTAGCCCGCACATCGGGGAGATTGAAAATGGTTGGCTTGTCAATTGATCCACGGGTGAGGCTTTCAATAGAGCTTGCTCTTGCCGGAACCAGTGCGGGCCAGCCCTTACTCGCGAAGCAGGAGGAAGCCGGTCGTGCCCTCGGCATGACCGGCGCTGAGATGGACGTTGCAAGGCGCGGTTCCAGCTTCGATTTCAAGATCTCGGTGGCGATCTCGCTTGCGCTGGATGCCTGCCAGGAAAGCCGCCAGCGCGCATTATACGCTGGCCTTTCCGTAGAAGCCTGTGCGGAAATAGAACGCATTGCGCAAGCCATCCGCGCTAACCCAATCAACCTTGATATTTGGCGTGATGCCCCTTGAGGCTTCGGTTTCGAGCACTTAAAGTATTGGAAAACCGAGTGCTTTGGGGGAGTGGATGGACCGTTGGCAGGCAATGCGGATTTTCGTGAAGGTTGCTGAAACCGAAAGTTTCGCAGATACCGCTCGCCAGATGTTCATGAGCGCCCCGGCTGTCACTCGTGCAGTCGCGTCTTTGGAAGACCTGATCGGGGCTCGTCTCTTTGTCCGAACAACTCGCTCAGTGAAGATGACCGAGGCCGGAGCGCGTTATTTTGACGATTGCCGCCGGATCCTGGCAGATATAGCAGAGGCGGAAGCGGCGGCCCGTGGTTCGTACGCCACTCCGACAGGAACTCTCTACATCACAGCATCAGTTTTATTTGGTCAGATGTACGTGCTTCCGATCGTGACGCGCTATCTCGACACATACTCCACGGTGAAGGCGAAAACGCTTTTCGTCGATCGGCCAGTTAACATCGTGGATGAAGGCATTGATGTGGCCATTCGCATTGGTCATCTCCCGGATTCAGGCCTTACCGCTATCAAGGTGGGAACTGTTCGTCGCGTGATGTGTGGCTCGCCCAAATACTTCGAACGCTACGGTGTTCCGAAATCGCCGGCCGATCTCAAATACCACCGCATTGCTGCATCGACTGCAGCTTGGGCATCGCCTGAGTGGCGGTTTGCCGATGATCAGCGTGTGACGGTTGAGCCGGTTCTGCAATGCAATACCAACGAAGCTGTCATACATTCAGCACGCGAGGGATGGGGCCTCACAAGAGTGCTTCATTACCAAATTGGACCCGCATTGATGGCGGGAGAGTTACAGATCGTGCTCGGCGAGTACGAAGAGCCGCCCATGCCCATTCACATACTGCATCCCGAGGGCCGGCATGCTCCTGCGAAGGTTCGAACGTTTGTTGATATGGCTTCGGCCAGCCTCCGTGAGAATAGGCTTCTCAATTAGCCCTTTAAGTCACCGGAAATAGACCCAAATCCAACTGAGCTGAATGCTCGGTCTCACCGCCGATTTGTGCTGGATCAACGTTGAAGCAGACACAAGAGCCCGGTTGTTACTAAGCGCAATTGTTGCATGGGCAAGCCGATCGCGTTGGCTGCGATCTGGCGGAAGGGACGTTCACAAACGCCGACGCAACTGTCACGGTTCATCCAAACGGCCGCTCTATCCGGCCACTCATATCACCAGACGTAATAATCCCTTGTCCAATACGAACATTCTTTTTCCACGCCGAAAGAGCGATGGTTGTTGCAGGCAACAAGCCGCCCGCAACCAGTCCTGAGGAGAACCACAATGTCTCGCACTCTTGCCGCCCTGCTTCTCGCATCCGCCAGCATCTTTGTTACCGCCCCCGCAAGCATAGTCTTCGCCGAAACACCTGCGATCGCGCAGCAAGTACCTGCGACGATCCTCTATCGCTCCGTAAAGATCGATGGCGTGAACGTGTTTTATCGGGAAGCAGGCCCCGCCGACGGCCCTGTCGTCGTCCTGCTTCACGGCTTTCCGACATCGTCTCACATGTTCCGCAACCTGATCCCGCTGCTCGCTGACCGCTACCGCGTCATCGCCCCTGACTATCCGGGTTTCGGTCAGAGCGACGCACCCGATCACACCAAGTTCGAATATTCCTTCGGCCACTATGCCGATATCGTCGATACGTTGCTGACCAAGCTCGGCGCCGCCAAGTATTCGATGTATGTCATGGATTATGGCGCACCTGTCGGCTACCGGCTGGCGCTCAAGCATCCGGATCGCGTCACGGGACTGATTGTCCAGAACGGCAATGCCTATGACGAAGGCATCCGCGATTTCTGGAACCCGATCCGCGCCTACTGGAAGTCAGGAACGAAGAAGGACCGGGCGGCACTCTCCGTGCTCGTCGCACCTGAGACGACCAAATTCCAGTATACCGATGGCGTCAAGGATCTGACCCGCATCAGCCCCGACAATTGGATTCACGACCAAGCGCTGCTCGACCGACCGGGGAACAAGGATATCCAGCTCGACCTGTTCTACGACTACCGCACCAACCTGCCGCTCTATCCGCAGTTCCAGGCGTTCTTCCGCGACCGCAAGCCGCCGACGCTGATCGTCTGGGGCAAGAACGACAAGATCTTCCCGGAAGAGGGCGCGCATCCCTATCTTCGCGATCTTCCCGAAGCAGAGTTCCATCTCCTTGATACAGGCCACTTTGCGCTTGAAGACAAGCTGGACGAGATGGCACCGCTGATCCGGAGTTTCCTCGATCGCAATATCGCGAAATGAATAAGCACAGGCTTCCTGCAACTGCCGAACTGGTTGCAGGAAGCCCGATAGTAGCCTTCAATGCCCGCCAAAGATAGCTGTTCAAAAAGCCTGCCCCGTCGGCTCTGGAACCGCAGGTAACTGTTTTACCATAATACAGTCTTGTGTCAGGCAATAAGCATGTGAATCAGATACCTAGCTAAAGTAAGTCGAAGCCCAGCGGTCGAGCTCCCTTCATGCCGCACGATCCTCCCAGCAGTTGCTAAACGAACGGGCAGGCGTTGCCCGCATTATGCTTTTGCCAGAGCGAGCGCAGCTTGGACACCATCTTCCAACAGGGCTGACGCTTTTGATGGGTCGGACATAACCCGGGCAATCTGGAGAATGCCGACCATCATTCCAAAAATCGCTATCGCCCTGTCATGGGCTGAGAATGAAGGCGAAGCGGGAAGCTTCGATGCCAGAAGAGCGGTATACTTGCCCAATTCAACCTCATAAGCCTCACGGGTCGTTTCTGGCTGTCTTCCGATTTCGGGCAATAGCGCAGCTGAGGGGCAGCCGTTTTCCCGCCCGAACATATGAAACTGTATTCCGGGAGAGGTTCGGAACGCTCGATCGGTGGGTCTATGACAAGAACACTTCGGCGGCTCTTGACGACGGGCGTGTAAAGTTCCGCGATGATCGTCCCGCGCTGCCTACGACAATGGAAGCCTTCGTCAAAGAAACCTTCAGACCGCTGCTCGAGAAGGCACTGACGGATGGCGTCAAACCCGAGACCTTCCAAACGTGGAGCTCAGATAGCTAGAGCCCTTAGAGATTGCGTGGCGAGAAGCGGTAGTGGCTGAGCCAATGAGAACGACGACGTCTCGGCGCGTTCGAGAGCCTGGTCGATGATGAATGATAACCACTATCGACGAGATCCTCGCACTTGCTGCGCAGCTCTCGATGAATGACGGAGCGCGCGGGGGATTGTCCCTCGCGATATAATCGGCGATTTGCTCAAGGTCGTTTTCCGCCTCGTAGGACAACTCGAGGATCATGCCGATTTTTCGGCCTTGTCAGCCATCGCGTTGTATTTGGCCTCAAGCCGATCGAAGACATCGCTCGCCGGCTTCGTTCGGCCAGTAATCCCCATCGGCAATGCCGCGCATGATTGAAGCACCAGCGCGCGGCAAGCTACAGCCTACGGAGACCTCGCCCTCAGGACCGGTATGCAGCTCGCCAAGGTTGAAAGGAGGAGTTGGTGCCGCTGTCGCTCCGCATGACCTCTGACTCATCACGTCCAGACCGACGACTACAATGATCGTGCTCAGTAACTGAGCTTCGGGTACCAGTCCGCACCGCGCCCGGCAGGCGTCATGTCAAGAATGTTCCAGAGTGGCGCGATGTCGACCGCTCCCCTTGGATCCTGGCCCGGGTCCGCCGCTGCGGTCGGCATCTCGCCATTGTAAAAGACGCGGACATCTTTCCCATCCTTCTGGTAGACGGTGAATCCGGGGTTTTCAGATCCGTTGTCATTCAGCAGGCCTAGGTCACGGGCGTAGTCGTCGCCGACGGTCTGGACGAAGTCCAGGTCGCGCCAGCCGCGTTCGATGGCGAAGGCGCGTTGCCGTGCCACCGGGCTGCGACCGATGATCTTGAAAGCAACCCGCTGCTTGACATCGGCGCCGTTGCCGTTCGCTCCGCCAAGGAAGTTCGTGCACATGGGGCAGGGCCGTTCGCGCTGCGGGCCGAACATCCAGAAGTACGTCACCAGCGTATCGTGATGACCGAACATGTCCGCGAGACCGACCTCGTCATCGGTGCGCTCAGACTTTCCGAGTGAGAGAAAGCTTCCTCTTGCGTCGGGGGGATATGCCGGGCTTTGGGTTTGTGTTTTTAAAATGTGAAAAAGCGATCTCTCGAGCGCCTGTCACTCGCACAGCAATCGTAGGACGGTTGAGAGTTTGAAGCTCTGACTTATCGCCGAGGAAATTTGCTCCGCAAGCATGCCTGTCTCCAGTTCTCAGTTTGATCTTTCGATTATGCGAGCAGATTAGGAGGAGAGGTGGACACGATTATTAATCTAGTCGATCTGCTCAATCGAGTCGGAAACGCGCAACGGGGCAGGATGGCGGACTATTTCACACCCACGACTTCCTGTCGTCGACGAGCTCTGTTAGGCGACCGGCTCGAAGGTATCGGCGTTCGTCTGGACAGAATGAGCCCATCCCAGCTTCTCAATTTGGCCCGAATGACCGGCTTTCGCGCTGGTCACGACGTGCCAGACCGTCTGGAGCTTGTTCTCGCGTAGCATGCCGGTGAACGAGCAGATCGACGTCAGCCCTCCTCCACCCATTCAGATGCGAGTTCTCCGCTCGATTGTTCAATCCCTTGTGGGATCGGTGCTCGACGGCTGGTATGACGTCGCGCTTGGCCGCACCATATGAGCGCAGTTTGTCGGTAATGATGCGCGTGGGTGCGAGACCTTGTTTCTTCAGCAGCCGGACCAGCAACCGCTTGGCGACCTTTGTGTTCCTGCGGGTTTGAACGATCTCATCGAGACCATAACCATCCTGGTCAACCGCGCGCCAAAGCCAATGTGTTCGCCCGCGGATGGCCATCATGAGGCGAGTGGCGCGGGGGAGTTTCACCCCCACGCTCTCTCAGAACCGGACGTGATACTCTCGCATCATCCGGCTCCCATTGTTCGACCGTATCCATGAAGCAGAGGCCAATGGGCGAACAACCGAGGTTGGCGCTGCGCGATGCGTAAAAGCCAATGTCGGGATCGCCGCTTGTGCCTACGCAAGGACTTGTACTTTCCCGAAGCTCATCGAACCAAGTATCGTTCGATGCTCCAGAGCGTAGGTTGGAGAGCTGAAGGACAGAACCGACCATAGCAATTGATCCAGCCGCGGATGTACGAGTTGAACATCTGTGCCAGATCATCGAGAGCCTTGTCACTGCGAAGGTGCAAGGACCAACTACGGATCGTGCCCCGGATCGTCGCGGAGACGTAAGCTAGTCAAATACTATCCCGTATCGCCACGGCGGGTTCGATCAGAATGTGCTGAGCCTCCTCTCGGCCATCGATCCGGCTGAGCAGCATTTGTCCTGCAGTTCCGCCAAGCCGGGGAGGATTTTGGTCGATGCTGGTCAGTCCGACCAGTGGAATGGCCGCCGGTGGGGAGTTGTCATATCCGATGATGGCGAGATCCTCCGGCACGCGGATACCGCTCATGCGCGCAGCGTTCAGCAGCGGCACCGCGTCCAGGTCTGACCAGACGAAAACAGCGCGGGGCCGATCCTTCGCGCGCAGGAAGTCCGCGATGCCTTCACTCCTGTCGGCACCCGGCGCCGGTAGTCGTATGATCCGGGCCTTGGCTTCCAACCCCGCCTGTTCCATTCGCTCGCGATAGCCAATTTCTCGCTGGGCGGCGACCTCCGATGGGCGTGGGTCCGATAACGTATAGCTCAGCATGGCAATATCCTCATACCCGCGGCTAAGAAGGGTTTCGACAGCGAGCGCCGCCCCCTTGTGGTCATCGGAATTGGCCGTGTCGTAGGTCAAAGCATGCGGCTCGTGATGGGCGATTGCCACGATCGGGATCTGCTGGGAATAGCGTTCGACCATCTTGCGGGGGATACGGGGAGCAATGATGAGCACACCGTCCATGCGGTTATCGATCATGGATTCGATCATCGAGGCTTCGATCGGGCTCTTGGAGCGACCGATCCCAACCAGCGCCTTATAGTTGCTGTGCGAAAAAGTGGCGTTAGCCGCCTCGATCACGCCGGCAAGAAACGGGTTCGATAATTCGACCACCAGGACGCCGATCGTATTAGTGCGGCCTCGCATGGCGCGCGCCGCCACGGATGGGCGGTAGTTCAGCTTCTCGATCGAGGTTTCCACCTTCTGTCGCAGAAGGTCGCTGACGCCATAGGCATTGCGAAGAACTTTGGATACGGCCGCCACCGACACCCCGGCGTCCTCAGCGACATGGCGGATCGTAATTCGCTCTTTGGGTGTGTTAACGATTTGATATTTCATCTAAAATTCACGCTCATCAATTTTTTCAAATTATACGCATGAAACTCTTGCGTGGCAAACGGCAATGTAGAATGATATACATAGAACGATACACACAAATTCGTTTTTCGGCCGCTGGAGGATAAGGTGGCCAGGGGAGGTTGCATTATGAGCATTGTCCAGCGCCACGGCGTCGCCGTGGCCGAAGACCTTATCGATTCTAGTTTCGCGTTTTCCGCATTCATGATTGCGCCCGTCTGTGATGCGGGACAGGGAACTGCCGGAACTTTCGTTTCGCGTCGCTTTTCGCTGGAGCATGTGCCTTCCGGAGCGACCTTGCGCATCTCAGCGCTCGGCCTTTATCGCGCGTTCATCAACGGTCGCCGGGTTGGCGATGATCTGCTGACGCCGGGCTGGACCTGCTATGACGACCGCATCGCTTATCAAATCTATCAGGTCACGGATCTGCTGCAGCCGGGAGAGAACCGCATCGAGATCTGGCTTGGCGATGGTTGGTACAGGAGCCAGCTCATGTGGGCAGCCAGTCCGATCTATGATTGTTGGGGCGACCGGGTCGGCGCGATCGCCGAGTTGAGTGCGGGCGGACCGATCCTTGTGAAGACCGATGAAAGCTGGAAGAGCGGCTATACGCCTATAGTCCGCAACGGTATCTATTTCGGTGAGGACTATGACGCCCGTATCGAGGTGGAAGACAGCGACGGCGTCGAGGTTCTGGCCTTTGACAAGACACTTCTCGTGCCCCACGAGACCGGGGCGGTCAAGGAACTCGATGCTCTCCCATCCATTGAAAGCTGGGCTGAGAGCGATGGAGGGATCGTCTATGATTTCGGGCAGAACGCGGGCGCTTATATCCGTATCTGCGTCAAGGGCGAAGCGGGGGCCCGCGTTCGCGTCGAGCATTCCGAAGTGCTCGGTCCCGGCCGCCTCTTCGACAATCGCAACTACCGAAGCGCCCGCGCCGAGCTCGTCTATACGCTGAAGGGTGAGGGCGAGGAAGTCTATGCGCCGCTCTTCACCTTCATGGGCTTCCGCTATGCGCGGGTGACCGTGACGGGAAAGGCGGAGCTCATTTCCATCACCATGATCCCGGTGACATCCGTGCCGGTCAGGGCTGCAGGCTTCACCTGCGGCGTCGATGCGGTGAACCGGTTGGTCGAGAACACCATCTGGTCGCAACGCTCCAATTTCATCGAGGTGCCGACGGATTGCCCGCAGCGTGATGAGCGATTGGGCTGGACCGGCGACGCGCAGGTGTTTGCCGGTGCTGCCTGCTGGTTGGCCGACAGCCGGACTTTTCTCACCAAATACCTGCGCGACGTAATGCATGACCAGCGCGCGAATGGCGCGGTTCCGCATTTCTCGCCCGATCCCACGCGTCTGCATCCGATCGACAGCCGCGGCGATTGGGCAGGTTCCACCGGCTGGGGTGACGCCATCGTCATCATACCCTGGCAGCTCTACCTGCATTATGGCGATGTCTCGGTCCTGCAGGAATGCTTCCCGGCCATGTTGCGCTGGCTTGACTACCTCTGGGGTATTTCCGACGGGCCGATCATTCGCCCGCCGGCGGTATGGGGCGAACGAGGCTTCACCTTCGGCGACTGGCTGCAGCCGGTCGGCGACAATCGCAAGCCCCGCCCGACCGTCGCCGACGATTGCGCTGCCACGCTCTATCATTTCATCTCGACGCAGCTGACAGCAAAGATAGCTCGCATTCTCGGCAAGCATGACGAGGCCGCGCGCCTCGATACCCGCACCGAAGATATTAGGACGGCCTTCAGCCATGAATTCTTCGCCCCGTCTGGCCGCATAGCCCATAACGACCAGACATCATGGTCTCTGGCGTTCCTCTATGGCCTGGTTCCGCAGGAGTACGAGGCTGCAGCGCGAGGCTACTTCCGGCAGGTTGTGGAGGAGACCGATGGCGTCATCGGGACCGGCTTCATCGGAACACCCGCTCTGCTGCCGGCGATGACGCGCCTCGGCATGCTTGATCTGGCGGAAAAGACGTTCCTCAATCGCAAGGTTCCCGGCTGGCTCTATCAGGTGGAGCGCGGGGCGACCTCGATCTGGGAACGCTGGGACGCACTGGCGGAGGACGGCACGATCTACGATCCCGAGATGAACAGCTACAACCACTATGCTTACGGCGCCGTGTGCCAATGGCTGTTCGAGGATGTTGCCGGCATCAGGCCGCTCGAAGACAAGCCTGGCTTCGAGGAGATCGCTTTCGACCCGGCGATCCTGCCCGGCCTGTCGTCGGTATCGGCCTGGCACGATACCCGTTTCGGACGCATACAGGCAGGCTGGAGCATAGACGAGAGGGGGGAAGTGACATGCCGGCTGACGCTGCCGGAGGGGGTGACGGCGCGGCTGGAGGGGGGCACGGGTCGTAAATCTCTGGCGGCAGACGGGATTGCAGTCGCTTCCGGGCAGCAGATCAGGCTCGGAAGGGGAGAGCATACGATCACTTTCGTCATGTGATGAAGGCGCCTGCGGTTCGCAGGCGCGAGCAGCCCAATCATTCCGGTCTTTCAGAGGAGGAGACGACCATGAGAATGACGACGTGCAGCATTCTGGCCGCAGCCATCAGCGTGCTTGCAGCCGGTGTCGCCCATGCCGATGTGAAGCTCAGCATCGTGATCGACACCAACCCGGAAACCAGCGCCTCGTTCGGCGCGCTTTCCAAGGCCTATACGGCAAAGCATCCCGATGTGAGCTTCGATGTGGAGCAGCGGGTCGGCGGTTCCGAAGGCGACAATATCATCAAGACACGGCTGGCGACCGGTGAGATGGCCGACATCTTCCAGTACAATACCGGTTCGTTGTTCCGGGCACTGAAGCCCGAGCAGACACTCGCGGATCTTTCCGATCTGCCTTCGCAGGCCGGCATTCTGGACAGCTTCAAGAAGGTCGTCACCAGCGCCGATGGACATGTGCGCGGAATACCATTCGGCCCGGCCATGGGCGGCGGAATTTTCTACAACCGAAAGATCTACGCAGATCTAGGCCTCACGCCACCCAAAACCTGGGCGGAGTTCATGGCGAACAATGCGAAGCTCAAGGCCGCCGGCAAGGTGGCTGTTGTACAGACCTACGGCGATACCTGGACCTCGCAGCTCTTCATTCTTGCCGACTACTACAACCTGCAAGCCGACGCGCCGAACTTTGCGGCCGACTACACAGCGAATAAGGCGAAATATGCGACGACACCGGTGGCCGTGCGTGGCTTCGAGCATCTCGAAGAGGTGGCGAAAGCCGGTCTCTTCAACGCCGATTTCGGTGCTGCTACGTTGGATGACGGCATGCGCATGGTCGCAACTGGCGAGGCGGCCCATTACCCGATGCTGACCTTCGGTATCGGCAATGTGCAGCAGAACCTGCCCGACCATCTCCGGGATATCGGCTTCTTCGCGGAACCCGGCACGGATGCCCAGAAAAACGGGCTGACGATATGGATGCCGGCAGCTCTCTATATTCCCGCCAAGGCCGAGCATCTTGAAGAGGCCAAGAAATTCCTCGATTGGGTCGGCAGCAAGGAGGCCTGCGATATCATGGCGAAAGCCGTTCCATCCGGTCCCTATCTGGTCAAGGGCTGCGAATTGCCGAAAGATATCCCGCCTGTTGTCGCCGATATGCTGCCCTATTTCGAGACCGACGGCCGCACCGCGCCGGCGTTGGAATTCCTGTCGCCGGTGAAAGGGCCGTCGCTCGAGCAAATCACCGTGGAAGTCGGCTCAGGCATTCGTTCGGCCAAGGACGCGGCTGCCCTTTACGACCGGGATGTCGAAAAGCAGGCCAAGCAGCTCGGTCTGCCCAATTGGTAACCTCCCAGCCCATCTCCCGCTCGGTCGTCGTCCGGGCGAGGAGTGCTCAAGGAGCCTCCATGACCACGCGAAAATCACCCTATCCCTATTGGTTTGTACTGCCAGCGGCCGTGATCTTCATCGTGCTGTTCATGGTGCCGACGTTCGCGTCCCTCTGGTTCAGTTTAACCCGATGGGACCTTTTCAATGCAGAGTTCATTGGCGTGGAGAACTATCGCCAGTTCTTCCGCGAGCCGTTCCTGATCCAGGGCCTCGTCAATACCATCATCTACGCGGTCCTGACCTCCGGTACGAAGACCGTGCTTGGCCTACTTCTTGCCGTGCTGTTGACCTCGGGCATATGGGCACAGGGCTTTCTGCGAACCGTGGTTTTCTTTCCGGTGCTGGTGTCGACCATCGGCGTCGGCATCACGTTCTCCGTGCTCATGCATCCTACGCGCGGACTCATCAACGTCGCCTTGGCACGCCTTGGCATTCATGGCCCCGGCTGGTTGACGGATCCAGCGCTAGCGCTCTATTCCATCGTCCTCGTCGATCTGTGGAAAGGCATCGGGCTTGCCACCGTCATCTATATCGCCGGGCTTGCCTCCATCAGCCCCGATTATTACGAAGCCGCCCGCATCGACGGCGCTACCCGTCGGCAGATGTTCTTCCGGGTCACGGTTCCGCTGGTAAAGCCGGCCACCATCACAGTCGTGACGTTGTCGCTGATCGGCGGGCTGCGCAGCTTCGATCTGATCTGGGCGATGACGCGTGGCGGCCCCGGCTTTTCCTCCGACGTGCTCGCGAGCGTCATCTACAAGCAATACCAGGCGGGATTCTACGGGCTGTCCACCGCTGGCAACGTCATCCTCTTCATCCTTATAGGGCTGATCGTGTTGCCGCTTACCGCATGGTTCAATCGCAAGGAGGTGGATCTGTGACGCGTCGACAGCTCTATACCGGCGTGACCGCACTTGCAGCCTCTGCGGTGATCTTCATTCTGCCCTTTCTGTTCATCTTCATCACGGCCGCCAAGACCAAGCAGGATGCCGCAAGGCTTACCTTCACCCTGCCGGCGGAGTGGCGGCTTTGGGGCAATCTCATGGAAGTGGTCGAAGCCCGCAACTACATGCTGTTGCTCGCCTATTTCAATTCCACCGTCATCACGGTCGCTTCCGTCGCTCTGCTCGTCCTCTTCGGCGCAATGGTCGGTTATGTGCTCCAACGCCGCTCTTCGGCTTGGAACAAGCTGATTTACGCTTGCGTTCTCGCCGGCCTGATGATCCCGCCGGCGGTGGTCCCGACCATCTGGGTGCTGCAATCGCTGGGACTGTTCAAGACCATCTCCGGTATGATCCTCATCCAGATCGCCTACGGCCTTGCCTTTTCCATCCTGCTGTTCAGGAGTTTCATCGCCACTATCCCGAGGGATCTAGATGAAGCGGCGATCATCGACGGCGCCAAACCGCTACAGATCTTTTTCCGGGTCATCCTGCCGCTGCTGAAACCGGTGACGGTGACGGTCATCGTGGTCCAGTCCATCGCCATCTTCAACGATTTCACCAATCCGCTTTACTATCTCCCCGGCCGGGAAAACGTCACCGTGCAGCTGACGCTCTACAATTTCCAGAGCCAGTTCCAGACGCAGTTCAATCTCTTGTTCATGAACATCCTTTTGGTGACCATTCCGCCACTCATCGTTTTCATATTCTTCAATCGTCAGATCGTGGCGGGCATGACGGCCGGCGCCGTGAAAGGATAAGCGCATGTCTAGCGTCGTTCTCAGCAATATCGGAAAGAGTTTTGGTAGCCTGGAGGTGATGAAGGGCGTGGATCTTACGGTGGAGGCGGGCGAATTCTGCGTGTTCGTTGGCCCCTCGGGCTGCGGAAAATCGACGCTCCTGCGGATGATTTCGGGGCTTGAGACATCGAGCGCCGGTCAGATCTTCATCGATGGAAAGGAAGTCACCGGAGCAGAGCCATCCGCGCGCGGTATCGCAATGGTGTTCCAGTCGTATGCGCTTTATCCGCACCTGACGGTACGCGAGAATATCGGCTTTGGTCTCTCGCTTGCCAGGCGCCCGAAGGCTGAGATCGAGGAAAAGGTGAAGCAGACGGCCGATATTCTACAACTCTCGCATCTGCTCGACCGCAAGCCCAAGGCACTCTCCGGCGGTCAAAGGCAGCGCGTCGCCATCGGCCGGGCAATCATCCGTAATCCGAAAGTGTTTCTGTTCGACGAGCCGCTTTCCAATCTCGACGCTTCCTTGCGTTCGCAGATGCGCTTCGAGCTCACGGAATTGCATGCCAAGCTCGGCGCGACGATGATCTATGTGACCCATGACCAGGTCGAGGCCATGACCATGGCGGACAAGATCGTTGTGCTGAACGGCGGGAGGATCGAGCAGATCGGTGCGCCGATGACGCTTTACAACCATCCGGCAACGCCATTCGTCGCCGGCTTTATAGGCTCGCCCAAGATGAACCTCTTCGAAGGTGAAATCGCCGAACGCGAGGGATGTAGAACTTATGGTATCCGTCCCGAGCATATCGTACTCTCCACCATGCAGGGTAAATGGCAGGGCGTGGTGAAGCATATCGAACGGCTCGGCGCCGACACCATTCTTCACCTCGATGTTTCGGGACTGCCGTCGCTGGTGGTGCGTACCGATGGTGATCGCCCGATCTCCGTCGGTAAAATGTTGTTCGCTTCACCCGTCGCAGGCAAGGAGCACAGCTTCGTGTGATTGATCGCGAGGCTAAGTAGCGCTGAAGGGCACCCCGTTTCGTTATCGCGCCCTCGTGCCTTCCAGGAAAAGCTGTGCGCAGGCGCGCGCGCGACGATCTCGCCATCGGCTATGTCTTCTACCTGGCCAAGCATGACAGCGCGCTGAGGTTCCATCACCGTCATTTCCCGGAGCATTCCGGTCGCGATTTCTCGTGAGGCGATACGTGTCTGCAGCCAATCTTGCATTGTCTTGCTGGTCTTTTGAATGGCCCGTACATAAAACGCCGTTGCAATCTCTGGGAAACGTTCGGATTCGCCGAGGACAAGCCGCGTCATGATGATTGTTTCATGGGAAAGCGTAAGCCTACCGTAAGCGATTCCTAATACGATTGAACGTGCTTGGGTTTTGTAAATGAACCCATTTGAAGCGCTTAGCCGAAACGACGCTCACGGCTTCTTTCAAAATTTAGGAGATTCAGTCGTCACGGGGCCCACAAAGACGAACGCCAACGACTTTAAGGCGATCCTAGTCTGCTGATAAAGCGCCGGGAGCCGCCAGGCAGTGAGGTCGCAACAAGGCCGCATTGTTGAAATGAGGCCCCGCAGAGCGATTTGCGAACAAGGAGTCAGACGAAGTTCATCCAGTCGACATTGAGAGCTGTGCTGATCCGACGAACTTTGAGTTCGTCAGTCTCGATGCCGCACTCGATCTGATCGATTTCAAGGGTCGTAAGGCCGCATGTCACAGCGAGATTGTTGAGGGGATGCGGACGAAAACTTGGACCACCAGGAGGTAGTTCATGTATTCCCATGCGGACAGAGTTCGCGCGGTCGAGCTTTATATCAAGCTCGACAAGCGGGTTAAGGCGACGATCCGCCAATTGGGTTATCCGACTACCATTACAGTTGCATTTTGGTTTTCAGGTGAGCTTGTCGAGCGGCAGCCTGATGGGCGCGTCTCCAGCATGACCATGCGATGATGTAGGCTG
>NZ_JACIAR010000013.1:1203-57795 GCF_014194925.1 Rhizobium sp. BK491 | reverse complement strand
AGAACGCGCTCTTCGCCGGACATGACGCTGGAGCGGAGAACTGGGCGATCATCGCCTCGCTGATCGAGACATGCAAGCTCAATACCGTCGATCCGCTCGCCTACTTGACCGCCACGCTGACCGCCATCATCAACGGCCACAGGCAGTCCCGCATCGATAAGCTTTTACCGTGGAACTATCCGGGCATGGCAAGCAATTTCCACACGTAGTAGCTCCCCCGTTGCGTCCGATCGCCTCTTTCGGAAGGGTGGTTCGTGAAGTAAAACACTTCGATGAAAAACGAACTTGTCCACGAAATCTGGCTCGATCCCGAGCCAGACGGTCAACTGCTCCCCGGCCTTTGTCTTGCTGGTCCAATGGGAGACAGCTTCAGAGCGCTCCTTAGCAAGGGGGCTGTTAAGGCTGG
Organism: Rhizobium sp. BK491; assembly: GCF_014194925.1. Lineage (NCBI taxonomy): Bacteria > Pseudomonadati > Pseudomonadota > Alphaproteobacteria > Hyphomicrobiales > Rhizobiaceae > Rhizobium > Rhizobium sp. BK491. The sequence continues at coordinate 57,389 of NZ_JACIAR010000013.1, read as the reverse complement.
CGAGATAACTGGGCATAGCCATTTCGATGTCATGACGAAATACTGGAAGCTTCAGGGCTGGGGCGAGTACCAGACGGAGCACCGGCAGGATCACGAGCCATATCCTGACGAATGGGTTCTCATCCAACGCCCCTTTATCGACAGCATGTGAATTTGCGGCTTGACCGCGATCAACGCACACTCGCCTTGGGTCGGAACCGATCTTCAAAACGAATCCGCGTTTGGTGGTCAGGTGTGATTGGCACACCGCTTACGAAGAATCTCCCATCGGCAATATTGGACGGGGATCCCACTATTCGGTCTTCCGGACCGCTGAGTGGAGGGATGTCGCGCGAGAACCCCTGGATCAAGCCCAGATCCATGACTTCGCGGTCATCTGGGATGAGGATCACGACGAGCGGGTCATCGACGTCGCTGAACGCATCTACATGTCCGGATTGTTCTCACCAGTTCAATTCATCGGAGAGCGTAAGGGAGGCCTAGCGGTCATCGTGGCAGCTCGGTTCAGGTTCTATCATCCAGAGCCAGTCTATTTGAAATGGCAGAAGGACATCGAGCGTATCGCAAGCGATATCAACGGCGACTCGTGGAATGTCAATTTTGGAATGTTCGACAAGAGCGTAGGCTCCCCTCAACAGACAGACCCGACATACATCGTTCAGGATTCTGAGGACCGAGCCATCACGTACCTTCGCCACATCGACAATCTTTGGAACCTAGGCACGTGGGAATACAATTCCAGGCGTTACCCGCCACCACCGGAGCCCTTCCCGTTCCCTTCCGGGCTGCCCGGCATGCCGACAGTCCCCGTGCCGACATTCTTCTCACCGCCGCCCGTTGCGAAGCGATAGTCGATCCAATGAGGGCCGGTCATGTTCTTTCATGCCGATCTCGACCCTTACGATTCGGCCGCACGCGATAGCGAGCAGCCTGATTTCGCGGTCGCTGTGCCGGCGCCGATCAGTGGGAATGGTTTAAGACCGAGATTGACGGCGGTCAGGTGAGCGCCGGTGGCGATGCTGGCCCGACACAGTATCGACGCAACCAGCAGCCGACCGAGCCACGGCGCACGGTGCAGGACCGAAAGCTCATTCCAGGCATCGAGGACGACAATGGCCTGCAGCACTGCCGGCAAATGGTCGGCCTTGCGCAGCACGCCGCGCCACTCTTCGTCGTCCCAGTGTACGTGGGGCAGAAGGGGTGGCGCCGCCGGAGTTTCCGAGCTGACAACGACGGGCACGCAGTTAGCTGTGCATAAACATCGGCCTTGAATCCGACGACTGTCGTGGCCGATTCCGCCGGCGGGCAAATCATGATTCCTTCTCGCTATGGGCGAGAAGCCACTGCCGTCCGTTGAGCATGTCGAGACGCTGTCGCTGGTGGCGATGCGCCGGCTCGTCGGCGGCCTTGTCGAAGAGCTGCACACGCTGAAGGCCGACGTCGCGGCACTGCGGTCCGAGAATGACGCCTTGCGGCAAGACAATGCCGAACTCCGGTTGGAGAATGTCCGCCTGAAGGTTGAGAACCAGCAATTGCGTGACGAGATCGCGCGGCTGAAGAAACTGCCGCCGCGTCCGCCGTTTCGACCATCGGGTATGGACAAGGCAACAGATCCAGCCAGCGATAATCCTGGTGATGATCGAACAGCCGGCAAGCCGCCCCGCGGCCCTAAGCGCGACAAGAACCGGATCACCCGCACCGTGACGCTGAAGGCCGACATACCCGAAGGCTCACGTTTCAAAGGGTACAAAAGCTTCTTCGTGCGCGACCTGATACTTGCCGCGGAACTTGTCCATTATAGGCGCGAGCGCTGGCTGACGCCTCAGGGCAAACTGATCACGGCTCCCTTGCCAGACGGCGTCGCCTGCGGCTTTGGTCGCAACTTGCGTCGGATCTGTCTGGCGCTGCATGCGCAGGGGCAAGTCACGACGCCCAGGCTAACCGCGATTCTCAACAGCATCGGCATCGAGATCTCGAAGCGACAGGTCGTGCGATTGCTCACCACCGACCTTACGCCGTTCGTCGAGGAAGACAGTGCCGTTCTGCATGCCGGGCTGGTTTCGGCGTCCTTCATCACTGTTGATGATACCGGCGCCCGCCATTTCAGGCGCAACGCTTACACCACCCAGATCGGCGGCGAGCGCTTTTCCACCTTCCGCACCGGTTTTTCCAAATCGCGGCTCAACTTTCTGTCGATCCTGAAGGCAGGCCATCAGGACTATATCCTGAATGAGGAGGCGATGAACTGGCTGCGGACACAGGGTACTGTCGAGCAGACGACTATGGAAAAGCTCGCCACCAGGTCCACCACCATCTTTGCCGATCAGGTTGCCTTCCTGGAGTACTTGACTGGCAGAGGTATTGATATCTTTGACCGGCAACTGATACGCCCGCTTGTCGAAGCCGGCAGTTGGGGCACGATCCGCCATCATGGTCTGCTCGGCAACACGGTCATTGTCTCCGACGACGCTGGCCAGTTCCGCGTTCGGCAACCACGCCCTGTGCTGGATCCATTGCGAGCGTCTGTTACAAAAGCTGATGCCGGCCAAATCAAAGGAGGTGCGTGCTGTCACCCTCATTCGCGACCTTGTCTGGCGTTTCTACAGGGCGCTGAAGGCTTGGAAGCAAAACCCCGCTCCGCAAGCAATCCCGGCTTTCCGACGACGGTTCGATCGCATCTTCACCCTGCGCACCGGCTATGACGCCCTCGACAAGTTGCTCGTGCGCTTGCATCGACGGGGACGGGAACTTCTCAAAGTCCTCGAACATCCCGAGATTCCACTGCATACCAACGCCTCCGAGAACGATCTGCGAACCTTCGTCACCAAGCGAAAGATCTCCGGTGGCACGATGAGCCTTGACGGTCGTATCGCTCGCGACGTCATGCTCGGCTTACTGAAGACCTGCCAGAAGCTCGGCATCTCATTTTATACCTATCTTGGTGACCGCCTCGGTCTTGCCTCCGCCGGATTGACAATTCCGCCGCTGGCTGACCTTGTCCTGGCGACAAACTGAGATCAGCCTTTTCTCGAAAACGGCACCAGCTTGCCGGACCGTGTTTCTTCAACCCGGCTTTCTTTCCGCAGCAACTGCGGGGAAACATTCCACTGGCGTCCGTTGTCGGCGTGCACCGTCACCGTCTTACGGTTCCGACGGATCACGATGCCCGCTTGCGTCTGGCCGCTATTGTCTTCGAACATGACACGCTCACCGATCGCCAGCTCGAGCAGCGCGTGGGTGGTCTTTTGCTGATGCAGAAAATGCAGTCGATCAACGATCTGATCGTGCAGCTCGATCAGTTCCGATTCACTCAAGCCGTCAAGATTGATCTTGTGCATCTCGATGCCTCCATACAAGACAATCGTCGCTCCGAAAATGCATCGACGCAATGCCGGCTCATCGACGACCCGCAGGATCCTTCAGCTGCTGAATTCTGCTCGCCGCCACCCCTTTTGCTCCGCGTACGTGGATCGGGTTAACGGGGGCATAATCGGTAGCGCGGCATGGCGCCACCGATCGCAATGCAATATTCATCGACCACGAAGAGCTCGCTGCCCATCGCTATCGCGGCGTCATCCCTTCACCGTAATCAGCGGCCTGATTTTCGCCACTCTTCTTATCATGCCTGCGTCGGCCATTGGCGCCACGATGTTGTCGATGGGCTTATATGCTCCTGGAGCCTCTTCTCTGAGGCGAGCCTCTATCTCAGTCACGATATCTTGCCTTGCTCGCAATGTCGGGCTTTGCGGATCAACGGGCCCGATCACGCGCAATGAACCGTCGATAGTCGTTTTCGAGCGTGCTTCCTGCCGTGATAACTTGCGTCCCGCGCCATGGGCGGCCGACTCCAGAAAGTTGACTGAACCGCATCCCGCAAGCAACCAAATACCATCCCCCATCGAGCCGGGAAGGATGACCGGTTCACCAAGCCATGCATATGGACTGGAAGCCATAAATCCAACGCCTTTGGCCGAGCAGGCACCTTTCCTGTGGCGGATGATATTTCCGCTTTCCCAAACAGTATTGTGAGGGGCGTCGTAGACGAGATGGTGGGCGATCTCCCGTCCCAACACACGCGCGACAGCCTCAATCGCCGCCAGGCCGATAAAGAAGCGGTTGGCGAAAGCGGCATTTACCGCATTTGCGTGGCCATTCATATATCGTCGGTAGAGATGCGGGTGCAGCTCCATGGATAGTATCCGCCAATCTTCACCAGCGTCTGCGCCAGCCCTCAATCTTTCCTTCGTTGCGGTACCAATTCGCTGGCCAAAGTCGAGCGAGCCAGAATGGACGACAAGGACGACCGAGCCAGATTTCAGCCCGGCGGCCCTGGCAAATGCACCATCGACGACCTGATCGACATATCCGAGTTCAACAAAGTGGTTCCCGCCGCCGATCGTTCCGAGCATAGCATCGCGGCGGTGGCAATGATCGATCTGCGCATAATCCGCAAAATCAGGGTCGATACCCTCACATGAGAAAACGCCATTGTCCGACTGGCGTTCGAGATCGGCCCACGTCCGCGAAAGATCCAGTTTGGAGAGTAAGCCTGTGCTTGCCCGTTCCAGGTTCTCGATGAGCCCGGGTAGACCTTCGCGTAGAATGGCGTGCCGGTCTGATCCCGTCAAAGCGATGTCCCGCCCTCCCTGGAAGAAGAGATGGCGAAGATGATGGTCCAAAAGCGGGGTCGACAATTGGTCGGCCGAAACGTCCTCGAGCACGATCATGCGCATTCCGCAACCGATGTCAGACCCGATCATGTGTGGCAGGACCGCACCTTCGAGGTCTGCGACCACGCCAACCGGAACGGGTTTGCCCGGATGAAAGTCTGGGGTTGTGACGGCCGTACGCAGCGAGGCATTCCTCTTAGCCAACGCCCCAGGCGTAGGCAGAGCGCTCGCAAGATCTGCTAGTGATTGTGAAAAACTTCGCTCCGGTTCGTCGTGTGCTACGACCGACCTGATGACATGCCCAGCGATGTTACTGGTGCGGCAGATGAATGATGGCGCGTTCATGTTGTTCTCCGTGAGTGCCTGGGTTCAGCAGCCGCGGCAATACGGAGTGCCAGAGCGTATGGCATGGCGGGATCGAAAACTCAATCTCTTTGTCAAGTTGATGCTGAGGGAATGCGAGCGAAGGGGCCGTGCGCGGGCAGGTGAAACGCCGCGCCAACAAATCTGCACCAATTACTAAAAGGGGTAAGTGGGGCAAATTCGAGGGTAGCCCAAATCGCTGGGCAACTGCCGCCGCTGCGGCTTTCGATATTGAATTGAATTTCACCGTCGAGTCTAATCTGCGGCGCCTGAATGTGGGAGAGACCATTGCACCCAGCACATCTTGAAGACCTTCGGCGGATACTGATCTTTGGGAACGGTGGGACAGGTAAAACATGGCTTGCTCGGGAAGTCGCCGCCATCATCAAACGTCCTATTGTTCATCTCGACGACTTGCGTTGGGTTTCCGGTCAGTATGGTGTCGCAAGAGACAACCAGCTCGTGCTCAGTGAGGTTGTCGACGCCGGAAGAGCCGAGACCTGGTTGATGGAAGGCGTATACGGCTGGCTGGCGAACGCCGTGTTGTCACGGGTAACCGCGTTGGTCTGGATTGATCTTCCAGAGGAAGAGTGCGTTGCCAACATCAGAGCCAGAGGCATTCAAGGCGGGGGCAGCGAGGAGAGTTTCCAAGAGCTTATCGACTGGGTGAGAGAATATCGCCACCGGGAAAACTCCTCGACCTGCTATTTGGGACATCAAAAGCTGTTCGATGCATGCTCAGCTTCAAAAGTGATCCTAAGGAGCAGGCAGGATATTCGCGCATATGCAGAGAATATCCGTGCATTTTTAGCATAGATAGCAGGCGAACTGGCGCGGCCGCCCATCCGGATGGAGGCGGGACTGATGGACATTGTCTTCCGGCATCGGTTATAGCCTTCATTAGATTTATGTCTCAGGCGCCCCACCAGATTGGGCATTGAATTGAAGACGATGTCGATGCGTGCCTTTTCTGCCATGCTGATCATGGTGCTCTTGCCGATGGTGCCGGCTGCGGCCGCCTCTTCGATCACGTGGCCGCAAGGATGGGAATTGCGGCAGTCGCCGGTGCCGACGTCAAACTCGGGCGAAAAATTCGATGGGTCGAACCGATTGGCGGTCAAGGTTGACAAGTCGGGACAGATGCTTGCGGTGCTGAACCTCATTGTGCTTGCGATTAAGCAAGGCGATAAGCCCACGCTGGAAAACCAGACGGCATCGCTGGCCAATACCATGCGCGCCGCATATGCGGAGAAGGGAATGACGTCGTCTTGTCAGGAGCCGCAAGACACGACGCTCGACGGTTTTCCGGCTCGGCAGATGCGATGCATAGTGCTGAAGGACAAGGCGGATGTTCTGGAACAATTGTTGATCGTCACCATCGGACGGCACACGGTGCAAGCGTTGAGCCTTACCGCGTCGCCGGCCAATTTCAAAACTTATGAGCCGGATTTCATAGCGACCCGCGACAGTTTGCGGATTGATTGAACCTCCGGGGCGAGGCCAGGTGAATGGCACGCCGCTGAGCATCTGTGGGCATCGCGGGGGCCGATGGGCTAAATGCCGGCGATGTCATCCTGGCTAGTCTCGCCGGCCAGACAGTTCAGCAGAGGAGTGATCGCGGGCCGGCATATGTGCGGCACACCGCCGCCCGGAAGCCATCGGCTACTCTCGCAAAGCCGATGGGCGCGACCACGCCTCCCCAAGGCGATGTCGGCGCGGACCAATATCTCCTCGGCCAGCGCCACGCCCTTGCCGGTGGCCGCCGCGTCAGGGCGAAGAAATGATGCACGTGCTCGACTAGCCTGTCGGACTCCACATGCTTTCCCGGGAAGTGCTCCCATGCCTCCAACGAATGGACGGAACTTTCTGCAAGAGACGCGCGGGAGCGAACAAGTGATGCTCATCGCGTTTCATGAGATAACCGGGCACGCAGACTGGACGATAGCGCGTGTCGCCTAGGCGCGGATAATCCCTGCAGGCGTTGTGACAGCCAGCGAACCGAGAACGTCGTGCTCAGCTCTTCACGAAGGGCTGCGTTTTCGGTGTCAAGCTTCGCGTGCCTGACTGCAGTCTGTTCCGCTCGTTTCAGCAGGAACTCGCTGAGCAAGTGGCTGAAGACGCCGCCACCGCAAATGCCCCACTTACCCGCGAACGTAACTGGGGCAAATTTTCTGGCAATGCAGAACCGCCCAGCATTGCACAAGCGGGTTTCGATTGCGATGGACAGTGAAAACTGCTTTTCTAATGCGAATTGCAAGTGGCGGGACAGCAAAAGGCTGTGGTTCAGATGGCCCCTTATCTGCTATTGTTTTTCATCGTCGTCACGTGCGGCCTCGTCAATATGACACGCCCTCGAAACTCTATTCGACCAGGGAGTGACCGAGACATCGAAAACGCTTACAAAGCGGCTTTCAAGATTGAATCCAAGGAGACGGTAGAGCGACGAAAGCTCATAAGCTTCCTTCTGGTGATTGCATTGCTAATCGACATGCTCCTCATCGTGTGGATAGTTCGCTACGCCTAATACCTCGGCGCGCTACGCGCGAAGAGACCCCTGGATGCGCGAGATGGCTCCGTCTCACGAATTTTTTGGATTGATTTGGAAGCGCGTTTCTGCCTTCAAGTCTGCCCCACTTACAGGTCACCCCGAAACCCGGTAACTAGGGCAGATTTGGTGGCAGTGCCAGTTTGACAAGCCAAGGCCGGGGCGGCTGGCCGCTTTATGCCGTGGCGAGTTTGCGTCTGGACAGTGCCGCACACCTGTGAAATATCTCGACCATGGAAACCGCCCGCACCTCGCTGATTATTCGCGCCGTTCTTTGAATGGTGGGTTTGTGCGTTTTTGGTTTTCAGATGCAACCCGCCCGGTAAGGCGGGTTTTGCTTTTCCTGTCTTCCGGCCTCAACAGGAGACAGATATGTCACGTCACGATCTGCAGCATGTGGTCGAAGCCGCCGACAAGGCCATCATGGCGGAGGATTTCGATTCCCTCATGGACTTTTACGATGAGCAGGCGACACTCGTCATCCGACCGGGACTGAACGCTTCCGGTAAGGAGCAGATCCGCAAGGCCTTCTTGGCGATCGCCAATCATTTCAATCACTCGCTTCGGATCTCTCAGGATCAGATGGTGGTAATTGAGGGTGCGGATATGGCCCTTGTTCTGGCCGAGGCCGTTCTCGATGCCGCCGGGCCGGATGGCGTGCCGATCTCGCTCGCACGGCGCGCGACCTATGTGTTCCGAAAGAATGCCGAAGGCAAATGGCTTTGCACGATCGACAATTCCTATGGGACCGATCTGCTCGACGAGCGATAGGACAATGGTGGAAGAGATCATTCTGGCGATAAACCAGAACGATCTCGATCGAGCGGAGTGCGGGGTGCCACCCCTTTTGCCCCACGTACCCCGATCTCGGGGCGAGATTCTCAAGTTTCTGTTTCATTAACCATATGAATTAACGCCGTTCTTTTGCCATAGTGAATCTAAATTGGCTTCTACTTCCGTTGGCCATACACCGTTTTGACGGAGCTCTAACCATCGATAGGTATCAAGTATCGATAGTGATGGTTTTCGAGCCGCAAAACAGGATGTCAGTCACCCTGGATGACCGGAAACCATTAGTTTTCCGGCCTTTTAAAAGGATTTCTGCGAGGTTCGGCGGAAAGCCACATCCGATCGTCGAGGAACGATCTCCGTCGCGATTGTATTACTCGGGTGAACTTCGTTCCAGGATAGGAAGACAACGCTCCATCAAGCGACTTGCTCATCGCGATGATCGGCAACTATTTGAAATCAATCGCCGTCAGGAACCAAAGAGGACTTTCAATATTGCCACAATCGCGCTCACGAGAACTGCCAGCGTGACGCAAACATTCTTCGACACCGCCAGACGTTCAACGACAAGGGCGACTGGCTTCAACGTAATGCCCCGGCTCCAATATACGGTTGCCCCCAAGAAGCATGACAGTGTAAACAAGATAAGAGGTATAAGAGCCTCAAGTGCAGCATATTGGGTTAGAGCGATTATCGAAAAACTGAATGGTGGTGTGGGAGGGCTATAGCACCTGAGCGTTAGGAATGACCTAAACTCAAAATTTTCCATTAGCGGAAGGAGCAATCCATTTCTGCCAAATTGAATATAGCTTTCCGAACCGAACGGGATTCCGAATTTCGAAGTGCTGAAGTCGAGCGAAACGGGAAGGTAGATAGCATGTAGAAGGCGGATCACAAGAAATGCAGATAGCGGCACTCCGATGACGACCACGAAACTGTGGTATTTCCGACTTCCTGACGTAATCTTCCTGAGAAACCAGATTGTTGCAGACCAGGTTAAAAGATCAAATATAAAGTTGATGAAAAACACCTTGATCATAACGGGCGCCAAATAAAATGGAACACCCAACGCTAGATAAAACGGTGGCGCGCGACAACTATCACTGTCATTCCATATGGATTTTAGATAACTTAAAAATATATATGAAAAAACCATCACAAACGTAAATATAACGCTTATGAAGAGCGTCTTTAAGAAAAATTTTATACTGAAAACCCTATTCGAAAGAATGCTTTCGAAAAATAAAAGCAGCTTTATAGCTGGACCTTTATAAAGTCGATCCCAGTCACCCTCTTCAATTGCCACGTAGAAATCGGCAAGGCGGTCTCGAAGTTTTTTGTTTCCTTTTTCACCTAATATGAAATCCAGCAATGCTCCCAGCGGGACTAAAATTGTTGAAATATAAATAAATGTCGCCATCCATATGGCCCCACCTTTTGTTCGCACAATACTTAAATTGTATTGCGATCGCAACTATAATCAACGGCTTGACCTGATCCGAACAGCCTTTTTGATCTTGCTACGGGCGGGACGATACCTGAGAACCTTTGACTTGAACGCTTACGGTTCGAAGTTAAGTCACGCCTGCTTCGACGCTCTCGGTTTCAGGCGATGCTAAATCCGGCGCCGTCAACTTATGTTTGCTTGAATAGCCAACAGACGGTCTACGGTCTGAATATGGCGCTAACGCAAACCGCCCCCAGAGATGGTTCCGACCGTGCGGGTTGAACCGCGCCGGCTTTACCGGCGACCGCTTGGGTTAAGTTATGCGTCCAATGCTGGTGCCCCCAGCATGACCGCTTACGTTGATCGTAAGCGCGAATTTCTCCGCACCTTCTGCAATTGAGTGAGCTTTGGCATGTGGTGTCCACTTAAAAGAGGTGGACACCAAGTTATGGATGAAGGTCAAAAACTCGCGGTCCGGCTGGTCGGTCGGAATGGAAGACGCCGCTTCGATCAAGGGTCGAAAGATCGTCTTGTTGCAGCCTGCCTTGTGGTAATCGCACCGATGCCGCCCCAACCCTTGCCGGGCAGCATCGCTACCGCCTCGACGCTGGCCTTCGCACTCGTCCACAAATACGTCGACGGCACGCCGCTCTACCGCGTGGCGCAAACGTTCGAACGCGCCGGCGTTCCGATCAGCCGGGGCGCTCTCGCGCACTGGGTGATCGGTTCGAGCGAGAGGCACCTGCATCGCATCTATGATGCGCTGAGATTGCGGCTGCGATCGCAGCCTCTCATTCACGGCGATGAGACGACCGTTCAGGTCCTGAAGGAAAAGGACAAGGAAGCCACCAGCACGTCGTACATGTGGGCCTACCGCAGCGGCGAGGATAGTAACCAGCCGATTGTATTGCTCGACTACCAGCCAGGCCGTGGTCAGATTTACCCGCAGACCTTTCTCGGTGATTACCGCGGCATATTGGTGACCGACGGCTACAGCGCATGGCGCAATCCATTTGGGGTGCATGGCACATTCACGGCGGCGCTTCGTCGAGGCTCTCAAAACCAGGAAGAATGGAGGCGGACCGCCGGAACAGGCACTCCGGTTCTTCGAGCAGCTCTACCGGATCGAAAAGCAGGCGCGAGACAGAAAGCCCGACGCCGGCGAAACGCAGGCCGATTGCATTCGCCGTTTCCGGCAACGGCACAGCTTGCCTGTCCTCAACGCCCTAAAGGCATGGCTCGATACCATCGCGCCTAAGGTCATGCCGGATACCAAGCTCGGCGATGCCGTGTCCTACACCCTGAACCAATGGGATTACCTGACACGCTATACCGGCGACGGCAGCATGCCGATCGATAACAACATTCTGGAACGCGACATCAGAGTTTTTGCCACCGGAAGAAAATCGTGGCTGTTCAGCGATACCGCCGACGGAGCCAAGGCCAGTGCCGTGATCTACAGTCTGATGCTGACTTGCAGGGCCTGTGGCGTCGATCCACTCACTTGGCTGCGCCACGTACTCACTGAGTTGCCTCAGCGCGAAGAAGCCGCCGACATTGCCGATCTGCTGCCGTTCAACTTCTCCAAAACCTCCGCCGACTGATAGAGCCAAATATCGCTACGCAGGAGCGGCCGCGTCAGCGCTGCCGCCGATGTCAATGCGCATAGAAAATCGCGCTCACCGTTGATCTGGAGCCGCAAATCAGCGAAACGTCTTACCGGAAATGTGCCCGCTCACTCTCGGACAGCTCCTTGCAGAAGATTTCGACGTGAACAGTGCGAAATCGCTCGATCAGCTCCTTGCTTCCAGCCTTTCGCCACTAGGACGTTATCTCGGCGATCAAGCAGGCTATCGAGGTGGGTTCCTCTTAGATTCTAGGGCCACCGTCAGACGAGGGGAAAAGTTCAATAGACTCGTCCCAATCTTCATCATTTACAAGACCTGCTCCCAATATCGATTTGGCCGGGGGTAGAACCGGAAGCGTTTGACCACCAGCAGCCTTGATCACGTCGAAGACTTCTTGGGCCGTGTTGATCACCGGAATTTTCTTTTCGCCGATCAAAAAGGCCGAGTTGTAGCCGCTGATGTTGACTTCGTTTTCGGTGATCTGAAGCGGTCGCTTTGCTCGCGCTCCATCGAAGTAGATCGGTCAGTGGTTTTTGGATGAGAGCAGGCTTAAAGGCTTGGGCCGCTCAGCGTCTGCAAGAGCCTTCACATCTACCGGTGTTTCCAAGCAGTATGTCTTATCGGTGACAGTGAGGATCATGCCGTTCGCCGGAGAGCTGTTCTCGACTTCAATCGGCTTGAGAACGTTCCGCGTGTATAGGATTTCGGTAGCCACTATCGGCTTGTCACCTTGTGGTGGGGGCAATGCACTTCCATGAGATTCCCCTTCAATTTCCCTGCTGCTTTTCTGTATGTAATACGGCAATCATGTTGCCAAACCCATCGAGCGATAGGTTCTTGGCTGCGTCAGGTCCAGCTGCGACTAAGAAATCCTTTACGTCCCGAGGACTGATGTTCCCATGGAAAGCCTGCCAAGACTTGAGGACCATCTCCAGGTTGGGCTGCCATTGATCCGGCTGATCATATAACCCGCGAAGCCGGATTATTTCCAAGAGTTCGCCCGATATTACAGTCGCATCACCGTTTTCGTAATTATCAGCAATGAGCAGGGATGTGATCAGTGCAACCATATACACGTCCCCAGCACGAATCCCTTGCATAAATCCCTGCATCTTCGAGCAAATTTGAGCTTCTTCCGCGTGTGAGATCAGTAGTTTCTCACCGGTCGGGATCGCATCGCAATGTTCAACAGGCGTCGTATCTTTCAACAGGTCACGATAGTCCGCCAGAGACGGGTTAGCGAAGAGGAGGACTAGTAACGCCGTCGAAGATGCCAGCTGCTTGTGCACGTGAGTTTGCCTCGATTTGTTTAAAAGGGAGACACGATCCGGGCGCGAACCATGGGACGAGATTATGAAGTAGCTGCCTTTGTCGACCGAACAGCTCCGTAAAGCTATTCTAGGACACAAGTGTCGCCGCCTTGGCCCACAGGGCGTCAGCGTTGTCTACCCAACCGGATACGTCTTCAACACCGCCGCCCGAACCGTGCGCCATCTCCCATGACGTTACCCTTGGAGAAACTCCGAAGGCCGCGCTGGCATCAACAGAGATATGTTTCCCCTCTAGTCCTCCATAGGGAAACGACAAACTTGGGTGGCCCTTAAAATCCTCGATACGCGAGAGCGGCAAAACCGAAACCAGCAACGTATGCGACCCGCTGCATTCCGAATGGCTGCAAGGGAATGTGACCCGAAAGTCCGGCGACCAGTTTCCGACCGTCCGGGGGTTCACGTTCCATTTCCAGCCTGCGAGATCAAAGAACGCAGCCCATTGGGCTTCAAGCGGGGTTTTGAATTCCAGTCCGTCGTAGATAGCAGCCACAGTGTTTCCTCGAATTCAGACAAAGCGCGTGGAGTTGGGAATCGAAGGAAAAGAATGCCGCCCTTTTTAACATATCAGCAATCCACAACGCGCGGTTTTACTCAATTTTCTTCGTGCTCGCGGAAGCTAACTCCGCTTAGGTTCCAAAGCCACTTGACCGTTTCGAATGCCTGGTGACCGATAACCTTTCTTAGCGGACACCAGAGCGACTTGCGGATTTTCCGGTTTTAAAAAGCAGCAAAGCGCCCTCCCCTGGCTCACTAACCCTGGACCCTTTGTTCAACAGTGTCAGCCCAACGCTGAAATTTCCGGAGAGCTTCCTCTCTTTCACTGTCCAAAAGGTCAGAAAACGTCGGATGTCGGTTCGCGATAGATTCTGAGCACTGGCAAATAAGCTGTCCGGCCTCAATGCATCGATCTAATTCTGGATTGCTGACAATTTGAAACATCTCAAGCGACCTGAGATTCAGTCCAACGCCTCCCATCATTTTGGCGAGGAAACTTGGGATTTCATTATCTTCCAAACCGACGCGCTCATCCATAAGGAAACTTTCCGCGAGGAGCATGACTTGGCACGAAAAGGTCCAAAATGAGTGCCAAACCAACCAGCCGGGACGCGTGCAATTCTTCCACGGCGAATAGCCAAGCGATCTACCGCGCACCGGGTCATCTACTTCCTGCCGCAGATACAAGTGCTGGTGCACAACTTCATGTGCCAATACCGAACTCAGACGGTATGTCGATTTCAAAGGCCATTGGGCTGCCAATAAAATATGGCCCAAGTTCGTAGGCGACGAAGCACTGACAATTTCGGCAGCCTTAAAGGCAAAACCAACCTCGATAGAGGTCACCATGGCCTGGTCGCTCTCAGGCCTTCCTAGTGGAAAGCGAGCGCTACACCATCGTAAGGCGTCGTTGATCTGCGAAATCGCAGCGGCATGAAGATTCACATCTACCTCGCGGGCACCGAGCCCCTCCAGCGCAGGAGAAATGTCAAACGCCAATGCTACTTCCGTCGTAACGGAGTAGTTCGGCAATCGTCCGACCGCGAGCCCCAACATTTTTTCTGTTTGAGACATGATGGCCCTATTGGATTAGGCCGCAGCAATCATCCTCAGCGTCATCAGAGACGACATCCTCACCGCTTATCAGAGGTGGATGGGGAAGAGTTGATTTGGTCAACTTCTCCAAATCTAGTGGCATTGGGTTGTCATCAAACCACACAAGTCCCCCTTTCGCGCACAAATCGATGTGTATGTCGCAATCGTATCCGGCGACCTCGTCCTGTTGGTTATGTTGCCCGAAACCTAAATGAATGCCTTGAACGCGCTCATTAAGGTGCGAATTAAACGAGACAGCCGCTCGAACCGCAGGATTGGTTCCAAATCCTAACTCGCCTACCCTGCGAGCGTTGCGCCTGGCAAAGGAGGTTTCGAGAAATTCTGTCATCTCTCGATTTTCACACGAGAAGTGGACAATATTTCCGTCTTCGATGTCCACGATTACCGGACTATCATGCAACCTAACATCGCCAGCGAAGTGCATATTTACGTTAAGCGCAAAATCGGCAACTAAACGGCCGCTTATTGTTTCTGGAAAGGTCGCCACTTCGCCTGGTGGAATGACCATAAACTTTCCGGCTTGTCGCACTCCTCTGCTGCTTTTGTATTGATATTTGATGTTGTTGAGGGTGCAACGAAGATCAGTTCCACCTGCGGCCTCAATGCGGAGAGAGTGCGCGAAACGACAGCGTTCAATTAGAGTAGTGTTGAGCGCGGATAATTCCGATGGCTTTGTGGAAAGCCCAACCGAAAACATTTCTGGACCAGAATTGATGCCCCTTACGACCGTATAACTGTCGGGTTCATAGTTGCAAAGGAGTCGCTTAACGACCTGATTGTGAGACATAGTCTCACCCTCAAACATCAACAGAATGAGACGTCCGCCACCCGATCTAGTGCTTGGGACATATTTCCCAAGACGCTCGGTGAAGCCGATGTCTATCAGCGGAAACATAGGCACGACCGGTGCCTCAAATCCCCTCTCCCTACAAGCGATGGCGACGAGGCCTGCGGTATCACGGACTTCTGGAGTATAAGCAATGACAATATCATCGCCGATGTTTACTTGGGCAAAATCATCAAGCATCGACTGGATACCCAGCCACACTTCTGCGCTTGCTTCCATGTCTAGCCTACCAAATTGTATGATTCAACCAAGACTAGGCGGTCGTTGAATATGCGACGTACCAAGCTACTTCATTGCCCTTTAGCTTGAATTCGACCTTCTTTCCGGTCAAGTCTTTGAAAACGGGATCGACGTCTTCTCGACCCTCCATATCCTTCAACATATCCTGCATTTTCTTTGCGAGATCAGCCGGGACAGCGCCCGTTTTATTGTCATCCTGAGCCATGTTGATTTCCTCTATGAGATTTCATTAACGACAAGACAACTGTACGCAAAGATATAGCACTTTATACACCAACTGCAACTAATGCTTTTAGGCGGGGACGGCAATTTCGCCACACCTTTGACTTTCCGCGCGGCTCGAGGTTTCGAGATCATAATATCGCCGCCTCCCGGACCATGGCGACCGGGCTATGGCCGAATCTTTTGGTCGTTTTGGTAGGAGATGACGTACGCGGGCAAAAGGGGTGGCATTGTCAATGTGACTTCCCAACCTGAACTGACGCGCTAAACTAAAGGTCGATAGGCTGCCGAGCAGCAGGCAGAGGTTCAAGATGAACGACCGGCAACCCTTTGATCTCAAGGCCTACGTGCACGACATTGGAACGAGACCATGCTTCATCTGCGGCCTGGTCAGGAATGATCCTTCCTTCTTCCATCATCGTATTTTCGACGACGATGAGACGATCATTTTCCTCAGCAAATATCCGACCTTGCCCGGTTACTGCCTTGTCTGCCCGAAGGAGCACCGGGAGGATTTGGCGCAAGACATGTCGACAGATGAGTATCTGCGATTGCAGAAGAAGGTGCATGTGTTGTCGCGCGCCCTAAAAAGGGTGTTTGATGCCGAACGAATTTATGTACTTTCTCTCGGCAGCCAACAGGCGAATAGCCACTTGCATTTTCATGTCGTCCCGCTGCCTCCAGGTGTACCGCTCGAAGAGCAGCAATACCATGCATTGATGGCGGAGCACGGGGTCCTACGCATTCCTGATGACGAAATGGCGCAAATGGCAAGGCGGATCGCTGAAGCTTACCATGCTGAACTAACCGCCCCATAATTGGTCTTTAGGCCTCGGACGGAACTTGCGGTTAAAGCCCTGCAGCACGTATCTATGACGTAAGCGGGGCAGATTTGTCGGCAATGCAGAGCCGCCTGGCATTGCGCGAGCGGCTTTCAATTGCGATGGACAGTGAAATCTGTTTATCCGATGAGAAATTGGAAGTGGCTGGACAGCAAAAGGCTGCGTTTGAGATGGCCCCTTATCTGCTATTATTTTTCATCTTCGTCACATGCGGCCTCGTCAATATGACACGCCCTCGAAACTCTATTAGACCGGTAAGTGACCGAGACATCGAAGACGCTTACAAAGCGGCTTTCAAAATTGAATCCAAGGAGACGGTAGAGCGACGAAAGCTCATAAGCCTCCTTCTGGTAATTGCATTGCTAATCGACATGCTCCTCATCGTGTGGATAGTTCGCTTCGCCTAATAGGCAGGCTTCCTAAACGCGAAGAGGCCTCTGGATGCGCGGGGTGGCTCCGTCTCACGCATTATTTAGAATAGTCTGGAAGCGTGTTTGTGCCTCCCAATCAGCCCCTTTTACTCCTAAGACGCCGTCAGCGGCGCAAACTCGCCGCATACTAAGTGGTTGTAATAGCTATCTATGGTGACGACAGGGGAAACCATATAAGCCTAAGCTTCGGTTAGGCATGCCCAAGCCTCCGCCTCCATATAGTATTAAAGACGGCGATCCCCCTCCCCTATTCCGCAACATCACATTTGGGTGCACCTTAAAGCGACATATCGTGTGACGCCGCTGTTGTGTAACAATAGCATGGATTCTTTGCGTTATGTGACGTTACATTCTCGGAGCCACCCTAATGTGACAGATTCGCTATGAGTAGTCGGTTCCGGCAAGGGGCGAAGAAGCACCCTGAGAGGTCATTGCTAATTTTTTAGTCGGATGGCTTGGTGGGAATAGTCGGCAATTTGATAGCGTTGAACTTCTGCGAATTGCGCGGAAGTCGCGAGTGATCTCGAACATCAATATCACCTTTCTGATATCTGGCATTTCTTGCGGCTAGGCGCAGTTCAACCCCCTGTGGGATTGAGAAACGTCGCACCGACTGCTCTAGCGCAAGCAAAACGCCACCTTTCAAAGTCGCTTCCGTCAGAGTTGGCAAACTAGGTCGCACGATAGAGGAACGCTGACGAAAGGCCTTCAAGGTTGCTTGAACTCGGTCTGGCGTCGCGAAGTAGAGATTTTCATCAGCGGCGGTGCATTGGGCTAGATTGAATTCGACAATATCCTTTGGCCTTTTGAGTGCGCAAACTCCGGCCCCACTTTTGGCAATCTTGTAAACCTCCGCATCGCTCAAAAATAGAAGTGCACGCGGAGATAGCGGATAGATAATAATTAAGCCACGGCTGGCAAGACCAACTTTGCGCTCGCCCGGGTGCCCATCGGGCAGGCTGTTACACAGGGCAATCGGATGATCACTAGTGAGAAAGTCTTCGTCTGTCTCGTTAGTAAACAGCGTGCAGTCCAGGTCGTCGATCACGGGACGCATTGCTAGATGCTGGCCAATACTGTCTAGCAGTGCGCTGGTTGTCGTATGGATTCGCACGTCCGGCAGAAGCTCCAAAAGGTGTGCCGAATCGCCCTTGCGTTCAAGATGATGGCGAAGAGCCGCCTTGGCGAATTGATCGCTCATGTGGTCCATTTTCGAGACGTTTGAGGCTGTTCGACCAGCCTGCAAAAGCACACCGTAGTATAGCGCCGTGCGTTCGGCACTTCCCGCAGGGGGCAAGGTTCCCCTTTTTAAAACACTGTTGATTAATTGCTTTTGCTCGCCTTCTATTTGGGAGAACGAATCTTCGAACACAGGGTTGGTGGAATAGAAATAATCTCGCGAACACTGGGATTTGATAGGTGCAGCCGGGACGACACGGTCGCGCTTAATATTATAAAGGCAAATCTGGCGTGCGCTTATTGAGGTAAACCGCTCAAGATAGCTTCGGGGAACAAAGTGGTTATTCTTCTTTTTTTGCACGATGACGATTCGCTGTTCACTTGGCGCACACTTGATTCATTAGTAGCTGTAGTAAGTGGACCGATGAAGCGATATCTACGCTTGGGGTATCAAATCGCCTGCAGCCGGAACCCACCTCAATGACTCGAATAGGATCACGATTGCTCGTCCCAGCGCGACGATTGCAAGGTCATCGCCGCCTGGCGTTCTCTTCAGCATGGTGCATCCGCCGCGATTGCTGCTCTTCTCGCCTGTCTTTTTCGCGCTCCATTGGTCTCGCCAATGGGCAAGCAGGCTTCGCCTGTCCGTCCGCCAGAAAAACAGGTTTCACCGCTGGGGCGGCGGCCCTTCGGTTTTTCAGTGCGGGATCCATTACTAGCCCAACGGACGAACGGCGAAGGCGTCGCCCACTGCGGGGCGCTTGGTTCCCCGAAACCGGGAACCGTGGGAGATCCATATGACCAATGTTATCGCCAACACAGGCATCATTACTATCGCTCTCGACAAGATCGACCGCAATCCGAAGGATGTGGGTAAGACAAGGAAGGCATCGAGGAACTGGTCGCCAATATCCGAGCTGACGGCTATCGCGTCTTGCATAACATCGTCATGCGCAAGGCCGACAGGTGCGGACGCTTCTATGCGATCGCCGGCGAGCGTTGTCGCCTTGCTCGCGGTCTTCTGACCGAAGCAGGCGAGATCGCCGGATTTCGCTGTGGATGCCATTGCGCGATGAAGCGGACGTGACAGGCATCAGCCTTGCTGAAAATATCATGGGCGGAAAATGCATCCCCCCGATCAAGTACGAAGCTTCAAGACCATGGACGAGGAAGGCAGGTCGATTGCCGATATCGCGGCGAGGTTCGCCACCACCGAAACCGTCGTCGAAAGCCGTCCTGCGCTTGCACGGCTTTCCCCTGCCCTGCTTGGGCTCTGTCGCAACAAACAAATGAACTATGAGCAGTTGGCCGCCTTCTCCCGCTGCGGCCTGGTTTCTGTGAACTTCAGTTCACATGTGACTTGCCTTTCTTTTCTGTGTGAATTATAATTCACAGATGATCGAAGTCCGCCAAACTACCGTTTTTTCAGAATGGCTCAAGGCGCTGCGGGACAGAAATGCTGCTTCGCGCATTGCCGTCAGAATCCGGCGTCTTGAGCTCGGCAATCCCGGCGATATCAAAGCTGTGGGTGATGGTGTGAGTGAAATGCGGATCGATTACGGACCAGGATATCGCTTGTATTTGACGTATACGGGCCGCACCTTGGTCATTCTTTTATGTGGCGGCGACAAGTCCTCACAGACGCGCGATATTGCCCAGGCGAAGAAAATGGCGAAGGAGATCTGACATGGTGCTAGAAACGACCCGCTTTGATGTTCTGGATTATCTGAAAACGCCGGAGGAACGCTTCGCTTATATTGAAGCTGCGTTTGAAGATGGCGACCCCTCTCTGATCGCTCATGCACTTGGCGATGTTGCTCGTTCCATCGGTATGAGCGCTGTTGCCAAGGAAGCAGGTGTAACGCGGGAAGCGCTCTATAAAGCCCTGAGTGAGCACGGCGATCCGAAGCTTTCAACGCTGATCGGTGTTGCCAGAGCGCTCGGCGTGAAACTCTCAGTGTCGCTCACGTCGTCGGACGAGCCATCGAAGGCGGCTTGATTGCGCAGTGGTATAAACACGTAAGCAAACGTGCAAAGAACATCATGAGCCGGAGATGAGCAAAGCAGGATCACGTATTTTGCATGGCGCCCGTAAAGCGCTTGTCTTCGTGAACGACAAGGCGGAAGATAAGCCCGTCATGGTCACGGTCGCCCAAAGGCATACGTCGTGAGCCAGGCGACGCAGCCTGAGAAGATTGAAGTTTCGAGAATAGCTCCGGCCGAAACGAATGATCGAAACGTGACCGTAAGATTTTAATTTTTGAAGTCTGCTTAATGACGGCCAGATCGCAAGAGCCCGTCATGGCTGGCTTCTCCGATCAATTCAAACCATCCTGTCCGCTCTCGATTCCTCTATTGCCGGAAAAGCGGGAACCGACTGAATGGCTTAGAGATGAGTGTGAAACAGCGAGTTGCCACGTGGCAACTTTCGGAATCTGGTGGACAGCAACTCGCTGGCTTTCTCGTTTACTTTTCGTTAACCCTTATTTCCTTGCCATAGCTTCCGACTCGCGGCATTTTAACTACGAAGTTTGCATCCATCCCGGGGAATTTTCGTAGTTATGGCAAAGGCACGTAGTCAGCACACAAGCTCGCTGAGCCCAAAGCGTCCAATGACTGATGTCATCGCAGGTGATGGTGCTGCGCTTTCGCGGGAGCTGCAGGCCATGCGAACCGCCCTCTTCCCACCGGTGTCCCAAAAAGTCTTGCGTTCCTTCTCGTCTGTTGAAGCCGCAAAGTTGATCGGGATAGCGGATGCATATCTACGACAGCTGTCTTTGAATGGTAAAGGACCGCAACCGGCGATCAGTCCAGGTGGGCGGCGGTCTTACACGCTCGATCAGATTAACGAGATTCGAGTGGTGCTTAACGAGAATTCGAAAGGCAAAGAATACGTGCCTCACCGCAAACCTGGCGAACACTGTCAGGTCATGGCCGTTGTGAATTTCAAAGGTGGCAGTGGCAAGACAACAACAGCCGCTCACCTAGCCCAATACCTCGCCCTAAACGGCTATCGCGTTCTGGCTGTTGATCTTGACCCTCAAGCATCTTTAACTGCGCTCCATGGCTACCAGCCGGAATACGACATCGGCGCAAACGAGACCATGTACGCGGCGGTTCGCTACGACGACCAGCGGCAGCCCCTGAAAGACATCATCCGCAAATCATATATCGCGGGACTTGACCTAGTTCCCGGAAACCTGGAACTGATGGAGTTTGAACACGACACGCCGCGTGCGCTTGCGGAGCATTCTACAGAGCCGTTCTTCGGGCGCGTGGCTTCGGCTCTCGGTTCGGTTGCTGACGATTACGATGTCATGGTGCTTGATTGCCCACCCCAGCTCGGCTTCCTGACACTGGGCGCTTTGTGTGCATCCACCGGCCTCCTAATCACCGCGCATCCGCAGATGCTCGATGTCATGTCGATGTGCCAATTCCTGTTGATGGCCTCCGATCTTCTTAGTGTCGTGCAGGAATCGGGCGGAGATCTCGATTACGATTTCATTCGCTATGTCGTCACAAGATACGAGCCATCAGATGGTCCGCAGACGCAAATGGTCGGCTTCATGCGATCATTGTTCCGCGAGCGTGTTTTGACCAACGCGATGCTTAAATCCACTGCCATATCGGACGCAGGACTTTCGAAGCAGACGCTTTACGAAGTCGGCCGCGAGAACTTTTCTAAGTCCACTTACGACCGTGCGCTCGAATCGTTGGACGCCGTAAATGGCGAAATCGAAGCTTTGATCAAGCATGCTTGGGGGAGAGATGCATGAGCCGCAAAGACACGCTCCGGGGTCTTCTTTCAAGGCGAGAACAGGAGTTGCCAGGTGGCAACTCTCACGAATCCGAGCATGCTTCGGAGTCAGGGATCGAAGTAGAGGAAAAGAAGCTTCAGCATATTCGATCCGGCGCGGTCGGAGCGATGGGACGGTCGCTCGGGAATATCGCTAATGCTGCAGATCAAGCCCGAGCTATGATCGCGGCGGGATCAGCCGTCGTAGAGCTTGACCCGGCAAAGATCGAAGCTTCCTTCGTCTCAGATCGGCTTACGCATGACGGCGAAGCGTATGATCAATTGGTCGAAGCGATCCGCGACACCGGTCAGAAAAGCCCGATCCTTGTCCGTCCGCATCCTTCGAAAGCTGATCGCTATCAGATAGCCTACGGTCATCGCCGCGTGCGCGTGCTTGCTCAACTCGGACGGCAGGTAAAGGCTGTTGTCCAGAACCTGACCGACGAAGAGCTTGTAATTGTCCAGGGGCAAGAGAATTCGGCCCGTGCGGATCTCAGCTATATTGAGCGGGCCCTGTTTGCTCTTGCACTTGAGGCCAAGGGGTACGACCGCAAAGTGATCATGGCATCGCTCAGCCTGGAGAAAACACAACTATCGAAGTTGATGGCAGTAGGTCACTCGATTCCGCGAAATCTCATCGAAGCGATTGGACCAGCACCGAAGGCCGGACGTCCACGATGGACGGCCCTTGCTGAAAAATTGCAGCTGGCCAAATCCACGCTGATCGACAAAGTTCTAGCCGACCCGAAGTTCGGAAGCTTGGACACAGACGCGAGATTCGACATGGTACTTGCTGCATTGTCGGCAAAACCGATTCGTAATGGCGCTGAATCGATCAAGTCAGAGCAGGGCGTCAAATTGGCTTCAGTGGAGCGCAAAGGGACGAAAATCTCTCTGCAGTTCGACGAAAAGGCGACGCCTGAATTCGCTGAGTACGTCATGGGACAGTTGCGTGATCTTCACCGCAATTACTTGGCGTCCCGCAAAGCGTGACGGCACGAAGAACACTATGAAGGATCAATAAGGAGAGTAAACAGCAAAAGAAAAAGGCCCCCGAACGGTTGCCCGTGGAAGCCTTCCTCAATCTGTAGCAAGAATGAGAATCGCATTTCCACGAATCGCAGTCAAGAGTCTTTGGCACCGTTTAGGTGAGCGGATTTCTTTTGCCTATTGAAGGGTGAAGGAAATGGAGAGTGGAAGTGTGACGACGCCCTTTGGGCGGCGGGCGATGACGCTTGGCATGTTGGCAAGCCAGCAGCTGGCCGAGGAGATCGAACCCGGCATTAGAAAGAACAAGTGGAAGCTCTTCCGCGCGATTTGTGAGGCGAGGCCCTCACTCGGCGTGTCGGACCGCGCCCTGACAGTCCTCGACGCACTGTTGACGTTTTACCCCGGCGATGAGATCTCCGTGGAGCGCGGGCTGGTTGTTTTCCCGTCAAACGCTCAGCTTTCGATCCGAGCTCGGGGAATGACCGCTGCAACGCTTCGGCGGCACCTGGCTGTCCTGGTAGACGCCGGTTTGATCCTGCGAAAGGATAGCGCGAACGGAAAGCGCTATGCGCGACGCGACGGGACAGGCGAGGTCTCAGAGGCTTTTGGCTTCTCGTTGGCTCCATTGCTCGCACGCGCAGCCGAGATTGAGACGATCGCTGCCCAGGTTCAAGCAGATCGAGAGCTTCTCCGTACGACCAAAGAACGCCTGACCATCTGCCGTCGTGACATCTCGAAGCTCATCAACGTTGCGATAGAGGAGGGCGTGGTGGGTGATTGGGAGAAGATCATGCTTATCTTCCGCGACATCATTGGGCGGGTTCCGCGAGCCGCTACGATCGATGACGTTGTCTCGGTGCTCGATGAACTGACGATGCTTCGCGAAGAAGTGCTCAACCGGCTGAAAATGCAGACCAAAATGAATAAATTGCGCGCCAATGAGTCTCAAATTGAGCGGCACATACAGAATTCAAATCCCAAATCCATTTCTGATCTTGAACCAGCTCTCGAAAAAGAGCAGGAGGCAAAATCGAGCCAAGCCATCAAACTTCCGAGGGAGCCGATAAAGGCGTTCCCCCTTGGTATGGTCCTGCAAGCCTGCCCTGAGATCTCGAATTACGGTCCGGGGGGCTCGATCGGTAGCTGGCGAGAGCTGATGTCAGCGGCGGTCGTGGTTCGATCTATGCTGGGTGTCAGTCCGAGCGCCTACCAGGATGCCTGCGATATCCTTGGTCCGGAAAACGCCGCCGCAGTGATGGCTTGCATCCTCGAAAGGGCAGGGCACATCAATTCGGCTGGGGCATATCTGCGTGATCTCACCCGGAAGGCCGAGCGCGGCGAGTTTTCAATGGGGCCGATGTTGATGGCGTTGATGCGCTTGAACGGAGCGCCGTCTCGAGAGGCTTCTTAGTCGTCTTGGCGCACCGCTTACTTCTGTCCCGCACATTGCGGGCTGCTGTCGACATTTGATCCATGGTCTTAACTTGCTTAAAACGACCAGCGTTTATGGATGTCGCAAGTACCTTGTGAGGCGGCAGTTGAGCGATTTGGCTCGTCGACGTTTGTTGGCTTCATGCGTACGGCGAAGGGCCGTCGTCTTCGTCGCGGCTCTGGACTTCGACATTGAAGACACCCCGTCAGCATCAGAGCGGGAACGGCGCTTATCAAGAACTCGGTGTCAGCAAGGATTCCGAATTTCAATCCCAGGAAGCGGAGACAGTTTTGAAGAAATTCGATCCCATTCGAATGCATGAGGTGATCGATGGAACTATCGCCCATGCACTTCGTACAGAATACGATCCCGCAAGGCCGATGGGGAATTTTGCGGTGCATGACATTAGTGACGTTATCCGTGCCTGGCTGGTGCGTCGTGAAAAGCAAATAGCACCCGTTCTTCCACGGGCGCTCCAATGGCTGGACAAGGCCATCGAGGGAAAAGAAGAGGAAAGGTTTGGACCCTTGCCCTGCTTCCACCGCAAGACTTTGCACTGGGCCAAGGCCCTTGGCCAATGGATGCACGATACAGGAAACGACGAAGCATCGTGGAAAACCGCACAAGATGCAGAGATTGAATACATGCGAACCGGCTTTACCAAGGTACTCGGTGTCGACAAGTTTGATTATAAGCTCCAACGTTTCGTTCCTCAGGAAATCAAGGGATTGCCGTATAGTTCACGGCGGCTCCTCATCGACGGTACTCTTGATGATTTCATGGCGTTCAGCCTTCAGGCTGGTCAGCACGACACCGCAGTCGAGGAATATGAGCGACACTTAAAGCCGAAAAACCTATCGCTCAAAACAACGTTAAAGCCGCGAGCGTTTGCCTATGCGCTTTGTCTAAAAAAGTTAGGGCGGGCGCGATTTGACGAAGAAGACCTGTTGGAGGCCGGGCGACGAATGTTACAGGCCAATCTTGAGGAAACGTGGTTGGGAGCCGGCCAATATGCGCGTGCGGCCACATGGTTGAAGATCGTCTATTGGGACCGCGAGCAGACTTTGACGCCATTGGAGACCATCCTTAAAGCGTACGATAACATGCCAAACGTACCGTTGCCCGATTTCATGCTGGCAACCCGTTCTGAAGCCGAGCCAAATTTCCTGCGAATACGGTGGGCACAATTAGTGGATAGACTGCGGTTCAAATGAGGTTTGCATGTGCAGGTAGGTGCCGTTTTCAGGCCGAGGTTGAACATCAATGATTAAGCGATGATCCGGAAGGCTGGGATCAGGACAGCGCTTAAACGTAATTCGACATTTTTCAGAGCGATTCTCGACGGTTGACGCTCCCCGATTCGGAAGTAGTTTTCTAGGATCTCTGGTATTTTCCGATGAAGCTTGGCCGTAGGTGCTCACCTTTTCTACGGCGGCGAATCTCATATTAAGTGCTAAAGTCGAACCTAGAACGCCAGAGTAAGTGCCGCGCTATCTGGTTGAAATTATTGGATAAGTCTTGTTATTAAATGCAAAACGATAGTTAGGTGGATTTTCTGCGCGTTTGCGGCTGAAAGTCCCTCAACAATTCTATTTTTCAATGCCCGGAGGTATTTGCGAGACTCTCACACACTTGCCGGAAGTCACTTACCGCCGAGGCCAGGTTTCTGATCGGGAAGTCAGCTGTGACGGTCTCCGAGCCGCCAAATTGAGCTGTGAATTGGCCATCTTCGCTCTGATTCAGATCGTTCAGAAAGCTTTCCACTGCCTCCCCATTCACACGAAAGATCTCAAAATCCCGGTCTTTAGCTACTTGAAGCGTGGTGAGCGCCTTTGGCGGTTGCTGTCCTACCCTGTATCTCACAATCGCTTTCGGAAAATCTCTGGACGTTCGCAAGCTGAATGCCGCGGTGATTGATTTCGGTGTGCACACCAATGCGAAGCTTGCTGTTCCTATGTTTGGCTGGGGTGAGGTCTCGACACTTGCAATAATGGATCGGGGAAGATCGCTGAATTCGTGCAACAGGAGGTATTCGTTTTGGCAGGCGCCGAAGGAACGATCCGGTCTTTCCTTCGACTGCTGCATACACGCGTCGAATACGGTAAGGAACTTGTCGCGGTGTTTTTGCATGATCTCCCGCACGATCGGATTGGCATGAGGATCGCCGGTGTGCACGCCGTTTTCAGTATTGATCTCATCCGCAAGTGCGGTGTTTGCGAAAAGCGAACACGAGATCGCGGTGAAAAAAGCGGCCCCAATGAGAACTGAGAATTTCATGATTTTTCCTCGGAGGTATTTCAGAAGCCCGTTTTGGGTGAGACTCCAGCCATGCCTGCCGACCAATTCAGGCAGCTAAAATCACGGGCTGAAAGTAAAAGAGATGGTCTTTTATCGCGCCGAGATACAGCGCCATGCCCACGCAGAGGACTGCGGTGATCGCAATTACCATTATCGCATAGCGACCTACGACCACGCCCTGCTCGTCGTCAACCCGCACGGCGATCCACCTGTTGGAAGCGGCAGCATTGTACCACCATTATCTTCAGCGAACCTTATTTCGCATCTGAGCGAGCCACCTTAGCTACAAGAGTGAACAATATAACGACTGCGAGCACCGGTAGGTAAAAAATGCCGACTATGTATGCACCCATCCATATGTCTCCATCAGGCCCACGGCAGGATCCTATAGGACAGTTAATTTCAGCAATCAGTACCAAGCCAATGAAGAGAAGAGTTGCCAGTCCAAAAAGGACTGCCGCTAGCGACAGAATGATTTTCACTTTTGCCTCCTTGCGCCCCGTTAGAAAACTTTGTCCTTGTGAACTTTGGCGATCCCGGCAATCTGGAAATGCGCATCAGATGAGATAGGCGACCTATTTGAAGCTCTTTCCGACTTCTACGGCCAACCAAACAGTTCGACTTAGCTAGACGTCTGCCTTGGGGTCGGGGCCTTCGGCTCGAAGCGACAAGATTAGCGATAGCATCTCACGATTGATCTCTTTGATATCGCTCCGCTGTTGGCTGAGCGTTTGAATGAATTTCTGGTTTTCCTTTGCAAGCCGCTTCCCCTCCTTCACCATGAACTGGCCGACAACCACGGAGATGTACAGCAATGTCAGGGCGTTGATCACGTGCATCTCGTCGAAGTCAGAAGAGATGCCGTGGCAGACCTGGTGACGGTTGGCAACTTTCGCAAACGCTCTTCGACCACGTTTGCTTGCGTCATATGAGCCCCTATAGGCGTAGTCGATGGCAAACAGATTTACGAAGATAAAGGTCTCGGTCGCTAGGAGTTCGGCGGCAACCCCTAACGAGTCGTTCTGGAGGTCTCCGATGGCAAACCTCATCTCCACCAGGCTGGTAATCCCTTCTGTTACCCCGGTTTCGTACATGTACCGCCGAGCGACCGCCTCGATTTCCGGATAGATCACCCGAAGTGTGTGAGTAGCGTTGCCTAACTCTGACAGCGATGCGATCTCCCGAAAAACCCTCGCGTCATCGGAATGACCTTTGCTATCCAGCTTGGCGGCATAGTCGCGCGCGACCAGAGCAGCGGTTAGCGCTGCTTGTTCGGTGTGCAGGGCAAGTACTGGGTCTGAGGGAAGAATACCGCGTCGAAGAAGCATGCGTTGCGTCTTGATCCTACGATCGATCGCGGTGGGCAGCTCGAACAGCCTCTTAAACGCCCCTTGGACCTCGGGCTTCTTTAGCCAAGCATCGGCTGCTTTCCAGAACTGGTTAAACGCTTCCCCTATTCCCCAAAGGGTGCTCACCAGATCGGTTTGCTTTTCAGACGTCATTGGTTGCTCGGATCGAACAGATCTCAGTTCCGATCTCTGCGGATCGGAACAATATACAAAGCATTTTTCTCTACAGCCACGTATCCGGTCAAGATGCCTAATGAGAGCGCCGAGAGAGGAGAAACTTTCGGGGAGTATCAGCCGCACCAGGGGCTTGGAGTAGGGGACAATTGTTCCGGTCGCATACGAATGACACTGCCGGTTCTTTCGCTATCAAAGTCTGGCCGACATCCTTTCCATCAACCTTTACGTGGATGCTAAGTTACTCAGTGCTGCTCAATCCACATCGCCGGAAAGCAGTCTGAATAGCTTATCGAGATCGGGTTCAATCTTCGGCATAACTGGCCACGCGTTCAAGCCGTCTTCCGGAAACCGCGGGAAAAAATGAAAATGCAGATGGTCGATCGACTGCTCTGCGGATTTGCCGTTGGCGTTCAACAGATTGAATCCGGTCGCGGCAATCCGTTCTCTGTAACGCTCAAAAAGCATCTGCACGGTGGCGATTAAATCTGTCCCTAGCTCGGTTGGGCAGTTTCGAAGATCGGAGTAGTGATCTCTGCTCACAATCAATGTATGGCCGTAAACGTCAGGGCTGATGGGGAAGAAACAGACGAAACGTTCAGTCTCGTAGACAATGCGCGCAGAGGATTGTCCGTTTGCAATTCTGCAGAAGATGCAATCGCTATCGTGCGTCAAATTCAGCCCCGACGATACCAACGGTTTCGCTTTGTGTTTTCTGTCCGACTCTTTCAGCTTTGAGAGATAGGCTGAGACTGAAGGTCGAACGGCTGGTTCCGGCTTGCATTCGACACCTATCATCCTACTGATGATGCTGATATTGCTTGAAAAAATCCCAAATCTCCACAGCAGTCTCAATGTCGCCGTTTCGACCCCCGAAGCGCGCACCTTTGATAGGATCATCATTGCCGGACTCGACGAGGCGGGGCCAACGATGTCCCCCGTTTTCGATACGGTAGAAGCGAACGCCTGCTCCGGTCTTGCATCCGGTCCAGTTGAACAGGGTAACACGGGTGCGATCATGGTCGTTCAGGCGCGGAAGGGATTTGCTATCCTCTCCCGAGCATCCATCGATCCGCCGCCAATATTCCAAGGTTTCCGGGACGGAAAGCAGTCGGTAATCCTCCGAGAGGAATCCGTCATAGAGCAGTGTGTCATCGCTTGTGCCGTTGACCATCATGATCGGCATGGGATGCCCGGGGCGGCAATCATCAATCTGAAACTCGGTCATGAGGCCGCTAACCGGAGCGATGGCGGCAATTTTATCGGGAAGTGCGCAGGCCAGGGTAAAGCTGAGCTGGGCGCCTCGAGAAAAGCCTGTGACATAAATCCTGTTCTCGTCGACGAGCTTGCGGGTTACGAAATCGTCGATCAGGGTGCGAACAAAGCCAATATCGTCCACCTGTTGTCCGTTGAGAAGCGGCATCTTCCGGACAGGGCGACCATAGTTCCAATGCGCGTCGATCGCATCGGGATAAACGACGACAAAGTTTTCCCGGTCGGCGACCGCGTCAAAGCCAATCGATGTTTGGAAATGAGCGGCGCTATCGCCGGAGCCGTATAGCGCAATGACCACAGGGGCAGCATGTCCAACAGTTGCGGCAGGTGCATGCAGGATGGCGCTACGAGTGGTGTTCTGCATTGTATAGGTCAGCGTTTCATCGGCATAAGCTGAGGTCGAACACATCAGGATCAGTGAAACAATTGTCAGCCTGCAAAATGCCTGGAGCATGGGAGTCCCTCTTGCTGCCGCTGCGGGCGCTATTGCCACCGGCGTCAAAACAACTAAGCTGCACTTATTATTTCGGTCAAATACTCAATGGATGATAACCAATGGCTCATGTCGGTGATCTCGTTGTAACCAGCGGTGTAGTAAACGCGAATGACATTCTCGGCGTGACCTACGTTAAAAAAGGCGGCAAGCTGGTTTCATCGGGAAAGCTGACCGGAGGTCTCGTTATCGATGAGGGTGGCAATGCGGTCATTTCCGGCGAGGTCGACAGAAATATCGTCAACAACGGAAACTTAGTGCTGAGCGGCCGGGTTGCGGGAAAAATTCTAGGATCAGGCAAGCTCGTCTTGGGTTCCAAGGCCCATGTTTCAAACCAGGATCTACCAATCGAGCCTGCGCCGAGCACCCCTGTGGCATAGGGGATACGGTTCAGCCAGTGGACTGTTCTCAGACGCAGGGTCATGTTCTCGGTGGAAATCAACAATTTCAGGTCTGAGACTTCGGGGCGATTTCTTGCAGCAGTTGCCGATCTGTATCGATGCGGCGAGTGCCAGATCGGGAAAGAGCCGGTTCTAAAGACTTCGCGCACTAGCCGTGCGATTTTTAGCTACCGTGCAGCCTCTCAACATCTTTCGTACTTTTAGTGAGACTTCATCCAGAGTTGCCATAACTCGATTCATCTGTGAGAGCGTAGCCGTCGTCTCCGGCCCATAACTGACGACGAGAATCTCTCTGCTTGATGAGAGAGTTGCCAAATGCGCCGCTGTACGCTTGCGCAGCACGAGGCCAGTTTCGGTCGCTATGCGCGCCTGCTCGCCGAGATCGTGCCGGAAACCGTGGATCGTGGTAGGACCCACGCCCTTTGCGAGCAGGAATGCATTCAGATAGAGTTCCATCGCATGAAACGCCAGAAGACGCTGTGGAAGGTGGTTGGGCTTCGACGAGCCCTCGCCAAGCGTGTTGGCGGCGTCTCGGTATCGGGCTGCCAAATTTAGAATGCCTCGTACGTCCGCTGCCTTGCCGGTATATGCAGGTCCATTGCCTGGTTCCGGCCGGCCCTTTTCCATAAGGAAAAGGAGATCCTTCAGCATCGTCCGCAGTTCGGGCCACGGCGCTTCTTCAAGCTTCAGGCCGGGATCATGCATGACAATCAGGCAATGGAGCTTAGCGGTGACTTCGATTAGTGAGGAGGGCCGTGTGATCCAGATGACACGTCCGGATATCCCAGCCCGTTCCGCGAGTTCCTGTTCTTGGGCAACGATCGCACTGTATCCCAAGCGTCGATCCGCTTCTTTCCATCGTTTCCGGCGCCGACGAAGCTCCGCTCGCGCTTGAGACAGGTGTTCGGTATCGAACTGAGAGGCCATTCGATTGATGTCGGCAAAAGAGCGAACCTCGACGACGCCATCCTTTCCGACGTTCGGAAGCATAACCACAGGAAGGCCGCCGGCCGCTTTGAGCAGTTCCGCCTTCAGCTTTTCCCTAAGACGGATGACCCTCATGTGCTGCTGGTGGTACTCGTACCATCGAGGCCACATTTCTCTGATGGGAGTGGGACCACTTTCTCTTCGCCGGGGGGGTTCTGCGATCAGTACGCGCAGCTGGCGCACAGCGACGGAAAGCAGGTTTCGGCGGTCGATGATTGGAGGTAGGTCTTCGTACGTACCACGCTTAAGATTTTCATTTCCACGCGAAATTGCAGGCAAAGTTCTGCTATTCTCAGAATCAGCCATGATCCAAGCTCCAGCAAGCTAGATTGTGGTTAGGCTGGGTGGCGTGCGCGAACACGCGATCCAGCCGTCTGCAGTATGAAGATAAACGTCCCCGTTTAATCCGTCAATAAAGGGGCCCGTTTATAAAAATCTAATTCAATAAGCAGCGACGGGGAAGTATACACTTTATGGGACGACCGCCGCTAAATCTGAAAGAAACGAAAGTTCGCCTCCCGAAGGCGACGAAAGAGCGGATCAAGGCCCTGGTCGGAAATTATGGCATTGCCACCTTCATCCGCGAGGCTGTCGAAAATGAACTAGCGCGACGCGAAGGTACGCCACCGGCGACCGATGGGACTGGCGGATGCACGGAAAGCGAGAGCGGCCAGAACCGCAATACTGGGCCAACATCATGATCGAGAGCGAGACACGACAGGCGGATTGGCGTCGGGCAAATCCGGCAAAATACGACGCGCATCTCGCGGTCCAGAGAGCCTTGAAGACCGGGCAGCTGGAAAAAGGTGTCTGCGAGGTCTGCGGCATTGAAGCAGTCGACGCCCATCACGATCAGTACGAACAGCCATTGCAAGTTCGTTGGCTCTGCCGGCGCCATCACACACGCCTTCACCATTATGGGGAAGACATGTTCCCCATAAGGTCGATTGCTGCGCACCGCGAAGCTTAGGAGGAGCGATTTGCATCGTGAGGGTGGCTTGTAGGAGCTCTTACGAACTTGCCCGTGAAGGGGCGTCGACCTGCGGGAGGCCGTTCACGCCGGATCGAACCTCCCTTCGAATTCCACATCGGCATAGTACCGCAACTTCTTGACCCACGCCGGTCGCTGCCCCTGTCTGAGCACAATCATCTTGTCGTCTGGCAGACGCAGGATCTCGTCGGCGTTGATGAGATCACGCGCGGAGACGTGTTCCGATGTGGAGTTCTTACCCTCGCTCCACGATCGGGTGATGTACTGCGCGTCTGTTTTGCCGATCGAACGAGTGATGAGCTCAGCGGTTTCGATATCATTGACCCCAAACACCTGAAGGACAGCGGCATTCGACAGGAAGGTGCCGGCGCGCTTGCCATAGGTGGCGCGCAGCTGATGGATGTCCTGGAGGATCGGCCAGAGCTGAACGCCATAGCCGGCCATCAGACCCATGGCGCGTTCAACGGGAGCGAGATGGCCGAGAGCTGCAAATTCGTCGAGCAGGTAGAGTATAGGCCGGGTAGGGGAGGCGGGATCACGCGCCATGTCGGTGAGGCTTTGGGTGACCAGCAACCGCAGCCATCTCGAATAGGTGGAAAGCCGATCCGGCGGCAAGACCAGGAACACCGTTGCATTGTCGCGCTTAAGATCAGCGAAGCGGAAATCCGATCGGCCGAGCGCGACCATCATGCGTGGACTGTCGAGGAAATGGGTGTGACGTTGGGCAGCCGAGAGCACGCCCGCCGCCTCCCGATCGGACTTGCCGAGATGTCGATTGGCGGCGCGGGCAATCAGACCGTTGACCTCTTCCATCTCCTGCATGACGGCGAGCAGCGTGGCGAAGCGTTCTGGTGGAAACGTCAGATATTCGCGCAGCGTCGCGAGGTGTCGGCGCTCCGGAGATTCCCCGACGGCAATCGCGAGGATCAGCCCGGCGATGAGCGCCTTGGCCTCCTCGTTCCAATGCGCTTCCCCGGCCATGCCGGGTTCATCGAAGACGAGGGCGTCGGCAAGCGTGCTTGCGTCTTCGGCGACGTCGAGGCCATTCGGATCGAGCATATCGAGGGGATTGAAGGCGGCGGATCGTTGTCCCGTCACGCCGAACGGATCGAGGATATGGACCGGCCCGAACTGCGCTCGAGCGCGCCCGCTGACTTTGGCATTTTCACCCTTCGGATCGATGCAGATCACCGAGCGCTCGGCGGTCAGCAAATTTGGAATGATGATGCCAACGCCTTTGCCAGTTCGTGTCGGCGCCATCGTCAGCAGATGCGCGGGTCCGCCATAGCGCAGCAGCTTGTTCGTCACCGGATCCCGGCCGATCAGCAGGCCATCTTCGGTGGCTGAGAGCGCCTGCAACTCTTTCGCCGCTGCCCAGCGGGCGGAGCCGAACACGGCAGGGATCGGAGCATCCGTCATGAAGGCTGAGCAGAAACCCCCGACACCAAATAGAAGCGGCAGATATTTGGCGACGGCAACGAAGAACTGGCTGGCTGGCCCATGCTCAATCCCGGCAACCAGATGGACGAGACCATTGGCAAGCACGAGCAGTCCGGCAAGAAGAGTGCCGATGATCGCACATCCGACGGCCATGACCGGCGCCTTGATAGTCAGTTTCAGCATCCGGGCAAACGTCATTCACCGCCGCCAATTGTTTCCGGTGAGTAGGCCGGCTTGAGGATGTCGTCGAACAGGGCTTTGTCACCATCGCGGGTGAGGAAGCCGGGTAGCTCGCTACGCAACCAGTCGCCCAGTCGTCGGGTGAAGTCGGCATCGTTGGAATTCTCCAGCCGATGCAGCACGAGCGCCCCGAGCAGCACCTTGCGCCGCGTGTCTTCCGCACGCTCTCGTTTGCCAAGACGCGCCTGCAGCGTCTTCTTGCGGACCTCCAGTTCGGCAATGCGTTGTTCCAGGGTTTTACGCGCCATGTTATCCTTTCATGTCGGCTGTCTGCCGAACCGTTCTGAAGGTGAACAAGGATTGCCGTTGCGGTGATGCGTTGTTATCCGGCTCACTCACAAGACTACACAGCGGTGCGTCTGCAACAACCCTGAATATATACTGATGTTGGTGCGCCTTGCCTAAATCCCGACGCAAGGAGCGAAGCGAGTGTAGTTTTTAAGGGCGCACTTACGAGTTGCAACGCAACTCAAGGCTTGTTATGTTCGATTGGCCGTTTCAATTCGGAAAACCCTCATTTGGCGATCTATCACTTCAGCATGAAGACGATAGCCCGTAGCGGCGGCCGCAGCGCGGTTGCATCCGCTGCTTATCGTGCGGCCGTCAAACTTACCAATGAGCGCGATGGCCTGGTGCACGACTTCACCCGCAAGCAAGGTGTCGAACATGCGGAGATCGTGCTACCGGAAGATGTCGTGGCCGACTGGGCGCGTGACCGTTCAGCGTTATGGAATGCGGTCGAGTATGCGGAGAAGCGCAGCGATGCGCGGGTGGCGCGCGAGTTCGAGATCGCGCTTCCGCATGAGCTCAATGCGGAGCAGCGGCTTTCGCTGACGAGGGACTTCGCGCGCGACCTGGCGAACCGCTATGGTGCCGCGGTCGACTTTGCCATTCACCAGCCGCAAGGGGAGGGGGACGTACGCAACGTCCATGCGCATCTGTTGATGACGACGCGGACGGTGGGGGAGACAGGGCTTGGCGAGAAGACGCTGATCGAGCGCGAGAACAAGTGGCTGTTGAACAACGATCAGCCAACCTCGCACATGCAGCTTCGCGATATCAGGCAGGCCTGGGAGCATCATGCCAATCGCCATCTGGCGCGCGTCGGTCTTGAGGTGCGGATCGATCATCGATCGCACCTGGAGCGCGGGCTGGAGATCGAGCCGACCGAGCATATGGGTGTGCATGCCTCGCAGATGGATCGGCGTGGGCTGGAGGTGTCACGGACGCGGCTCGATGAGAAGGCGGCCCGGCGCAATGCCGAACTGATCCGCGAGAAGCCTGAGCAGGTTCTGGCGATCATTACGGCTGAGAAGAGTGTGTTCGATCGACACGATGTGGCGCGGGCGCTGCATCGCTATATCGACGATATCAAAGGTTTCCAGAATGCCTTTGCTTCCGTCATGGCGTCGCCGGCATTGGTCGAACTGCAGCCCGAGCGGGATGGGGAGCTGGCGCGCTACTCGACGGGGGAGATGGTCGAGATCGAACATGCCATGGCCGAGAGGGCATCGAAATTGGCGAGCGCTCTCGGCCATGGTGTTGATCGACATCATGTCGATCAGGCTATAATCCTACAGGACAGCGCCATCCGGGCAAGGACCGCGTCCTCCCTTTCAGGAAAGGTTGAACGCGGCGTGATGCCGCTTGTCGATCGAGAGCGAGCGATCGAGCGGTCGGGCTTGAGCGAGGAGCAGCGTCTGGCCATTCAGCACGTCACCGGAGCGCAGCAGATCGCTGTTGTGATCGGGTTCGCGGGGGCAGGTAAGTCGACGATGCTGGCGGCCGCGCGCGATGCCTGGGAGCGCCAGGGCTACCGCGTTCATGGGGCAGCACTCGCCGGCAAGGCGGCGGAGGGATTGGAAGAGTCCTCCGGCATTTCCTCGCGCACATTGGCCTCGTGGGAATATGGCTGGCAGGCAGGGAAGGGCGAGCTTGGAAAGGGCGACATCCTGGTCATCGATGAAGCCGGCATGGTTGGCAGCCGACAACTGGCACGGTTCGTCGCTGAAGCGGAGGCGAGGGGAGCAAAGCTGGTGCTCGTCGGCGATCACGAGCAGCTGCAGGCGATCGGCGCCGGCTCACCGTTCAGGGCGATTGCCGAGCGGGTAGGTGCGGTCGAGCTCTCGGAAATTCGCCGACAGAAGGAGGATTGGCAGCGCCATGCGTCGATCGCCTTTGCCACCCATCGCACGGTCGAGGGACTGGCCGCCTATGCCGATCGGGGTGGGGTTCAGTTCGGTGCTGACAGGGACGAGACACGGGCCGCGTTGGTGCGCGACTATCTGGCCGATCTGGAGCAGCATCCGTCCGGCTCTCGCATTGCGCTCGCGCATCGCCGCGCCGACGTTCGGGCTGTGAACGCCGATATTCGTGCCGCGCTTCAGGAGCGTGGATTGTTGGCGTCTGGCGCAGGTGAAGGCGTGGCCAAGGTCACCCGGGACCCCGAAACGCTTGGCCGCGAACTGGTCTATCAGACCAATGACGGCAAGCGCGCGTTTGCATCCGGCGATCGCATCCTTCTGTTGGAGAACAACCGCGATCTCGGTGTGAAGAATGGCATGCTGGGAACGGTGCAAGCCGTCGAGGCGGACGCAATCCATATACGTCTCGACGGCCCTGGCGACGGGCGGAACGGTGCCCGGACCATCTCGATACCAGTCAATAGTTACCAAGCCTTTGACCATGGCTATGCGACGACGATCCATAAGTCGCAGGGAGCGACCGTCGACCGAGCTTTTGTGATGGCGTCCGCCAGCATGGACCGGCATCTGACCTATGTGGCGATGACGCGTCACCGCGACAGCGTGAAGCTTTATGCGGCTTCGGACGAGCTCAAGGATATGAAGGTGCTCACCGCCAGCTTGAGCCGATCGGGCGCCAAGGAAACGACGCTCGATTATATCAATACCTTTGCCGAGCGGCGGGGACTTGCCGAAGAGTTTGGCGTTCGCAGCGAGATTGCCGTCAGTCTTGCCCCACCGACCCAGGCCCAGATCCTGATGCAGACCTCGGCACCACCGGAGCAGGTCGAGCGGGTAGGGGACAAGCAGTTCGAGACGGTGGCACCACTGGTGCCGGCGATCACGGGATATTCCCGAAGCGTCGAAGACATAGCCCGTGAAAGGGCAAAGCCGTATCTGCAGGATGCCATGGATACGGTGCGTTCCGTTGGCCGCCTTGTCTATACGGATCCGGTCGGCGCCGCGGAGAGGATCAGCGCGGCGATCGTGGACCAAGGGATTGGCCGCGAGGCGCTCGCCAAAACTATTGCCGCGCGTCCGGAGCAGTTCGGTGAGCTGTGTGGGAAGGTAGGCTTGTTGGGCGAGAACAGGCAGCGCAAGGCCGCAAGGCACCACGCGACCGCGCTGAGCAATCATGTCGCAGCCGCGGGTCTCACCTGGGAGCGCCGGCTAGAGGCGGAGCGTCAATCCGAAACCTGGCACCGGGAGAAGCGCGATGTTGTCGAGGTGCCTGGATTGACCAAACGCAGCGAGGAGCTGCTGAAGCAGTTCGATGCCCTCTCTCAGGCGGACAAGCCGAAGTTCCTTGAACAACTGTCCGGCACGCCGAAAGGACGACGAGCCCTCGATGAGGCGAAGACGATCGCTCAGGCGCTTGAGCAACGGTTCGGCAGTTCCGATCCGCGCGAGTTGAAGAAAGGGAACCTGCGGCTTGGGCCAGAGGTTGCCGATAAGCTCCATCGCATCGAGGCTGTCGCTCGCATAAGCGATCGGGCACAGAAGGCAGAGCTATCGCGTCAATACGAGTTGAAGCGCACCCTGAACAAGGGGCTGGGATTGGGGATGTAGTTGCTAGCAAGTGGGTGTCCCGGGTTAAGGCACCAGGCCATTTGGCTTCGGCGATCCCGGCCCTTTTGCAGGCGAGGAAGGGTCTGCTGCCGCCGGCGGCCCCCCAACCGTCGCATTCGTTGAAATTGTCGCTACTGTTTCTGATCGCCAATCTGGAACAAGGAGATCGCCATGGTGAAGCTTGCATATGGTTTAGGGGGACTGCTAGTTCTAGTCGGTCTCGTCTGGATGGGGCAGGGCAGTGGGTATTTTCCATATCCGGCCGAGAGCTTCATGATCGACCAGTCCCCCTGGATTTATCGGGGAGCTCTGGTCGCTATTGTCGGCGTTATCGTGATCGCGCTGGCGCGACGCAAGCGGCCGTTGCCGTGATTGCACCTGTTCGCTATTGTCACAGGAACCACTTCGCCAAGTGCTCCGGTGTCGAAATGGATCGCCAGGCGTCTCCCGTACATGCAGCAGATCTGACGTTTCCCGGTGGGCAGACAACGATGGTTGTTGACACACCTTTTCGGCCGCTCGCCCTCCTTTAACTACCCCTATCGCCGATTGCTGCCGTCCGGCCGATTCCCCCGAATAAACCTACACGCAAGGCAAGCGATTCCACCGTCAGACATTATAGCGTATCTCTATCCAATCCCAACGAAAAGCAGAACGCCATCTTACAGACCCGCCAATGAGGGCTTCGGCCGCGATGGCCGGCAGCATCGGATTCGCCGATCGTGCAGAGATATCCTCCAGATAGGCGTCAAGCAAAAGCAAAGACCACTTGGTTCAGCCTATTGCCGCATAGGCCAGTAACACCGATTGTACAAACTCCAATAGATTTTCAGAGAATTGCGCAACTGCGGTTCATGCCCGCTTGACTTGTGCGAGCACGTCGTTGTACCCATTCGACGACGCGCTGTGGAGGTGCGTTTCTCTTCGATGCGGTTGCCGTAATCTGCTTGCAAGCGGACGCGACGTCGATTGCTGAGGAGGGCTGTTTCGGGGGCAATTTGTGGAAAATGCATCTGTCCATGGGGCAGAGCATGCGGCTGATGCGCATGCTCTGGACCGTTCTGTTTTGTCATCCGTTGAAGATCAAGATGTTCGCGCAGAGCGCGTAAAGCCCGGTATCGTGATACGATTGCCGCATGACGGCGACTGGCGTGCGCTTCATGAACTTGTGCGCAAGGTTCACGAACGAACGGTGTTTTCGCATATACCGTTTTCCGATCGGAAGTATGCGGCGATCGAAGCTCAGGCACGCAATCCTCAGCCGCATCAGTGCTTACTGGTTGCGGATGTTGCCGGTCGTGTTGTCGGTCTCGCGTGGTTTTCGGCCGGGGAATATCTGCTTGGTGAAGGCACGGTCTTGACGACAACGCACCTGCTCGGGATTGATTCAGAGTTCTGCGGTCCGTTTCGAGCGGCGAAGGTCTTTGTCAAGCTATTGCGCGGGGTGGCGGCCTGGTCGAAGACGCGTGGTGCTCACCAAATCTTGGTTCATGTTACCACTGGTTACGCGCTCAAGCAGACGGATCGGCTCATTCGAGCAGGCGGGGGTGTTTGTATCGGCGGAAGCTATTTGGTGAAGGCATAGCTAGGAAAAGTCAGAGCGCGGCGCGTGAGCCAGGACGGGAAGTTCAGAAATGCTCTTAGCAATTCTCGATAATTTGGTTCAGTCTGTCTTCGTCCATAAGGTGGGCGTCGATCATTTTGACGACATCACCGACTTTCACCTCTGTACTTCAGCTTCGCGGATAAGCGCAGATAGATTTCACGTCGGCCGGGGCCTTGATTCTGAAGATGCCAAAAAGAAACTCTTGGGATGACCTGCTGTTTGAAGGAGCCAAAGTAGAAAGGGCGGTGTTAAGATCAGCTTTTTTCACGCTAGTTTTGTTGCTTGTGCCACTAATATTCTTATTTTTATTTCGGACGCATAATACCTGTTCTCTTGACTCTCCGTGGTATTACCTTTGGCCTCCAAATTTCAAAACAGCTCAACAGTTGCTGTTGAGCGATGCGGACCGGTTTGGTTCATGCCTTTTCTTGAATATGAGTTCAATCGCAAGCGCACTGTTTCTATTTTGGCTTCTGTGGAGGATATACTTCGACTTCAGATGGGGAGCATACAAATTTGAGGGGAGCGTCTTCCTGGTCAGTGTATTTGGCGCGGTTGCGATATATTTTGCATCGACCGTTTTGTTCATAGATGGCAATTCCCCGTTCGACCCGAGTCTCGATCAGTCAATGTTGAAAAACCTGGCAGTAAACGTGGGGTTTATTGCCGGATTCTATGTCTGCGTTGGGGAAATATTGGTGTGTTTCATTCGAAGGATCAGTGGACGCCCAATGTAGCGTCCTCCAGATTGAACTGCTTTATAAGTAAAGAATTCCGCTTAGTGGGGTGTGGGGTGAATTATGGGAAATAGCAATCTATTTTCTTTGGGCTTCAATTCTGGTGCTGTTAATAAATTGGCCTATGATACGGCCAGCTCGTTTCTTACACCCAATCGAATGACGGTGACTGGGACGTTCCTCGGCACCGGTTTACTTAACAGATTCTTAGCAAGGGGTATTCTCGCGGCAGAAGATTATAAGACATACGTTGCTGTTGTGAAGACCGTTACTCCTGGCATGCAAATTGTGGGGTCGGTAGCATTGGGTTTGAGCCAAGTAGCAGTAGCAGCCAACAGTTCGGACGACGAAGATGATAGTCACGTCCACCGCGTGGAAGCTCAGGCGGTTGGCTCGGTTGCGGGTACCGCGCTGGGAGGTTTTATTGGTGGTCCGATTGGTGGGGTTATTGGAGGATTTGCAGGAGGTGTCATAGGAAAAATTGCATTTGATAATCTAAGTCCTGCTGAACCTTATGGCTGGAAAGTTGTTCCAGCCGAAGCGCGTGACATATATAATCCCTATCATATAGTTGATCCAATCACTTCGGAAGATGTCTTTTCCGGTTACATTGGAAAGAATACAAGTTTCAATACACCCTCGGAGATGAACGCCGCCGCCGCGGCGGGGCTCAGGTCCGCTAGCACACCAAGCTATGGCGGTCCGGGTTTTGATGGCGCTTACGGTGGGGCATACGGAGGACAGGACGAGGGCAGCCGTGCTCGGGCTGCGCAATCGCTAGGGGCAGGGGCTTATAGCAGTCCCGCTAGCGCGCAACCTAGTGCATCCAAGTATAACTATGACGGCAGCCCGGCCTATAGCTATTCGAACCCATATTCGAATTCCTATACGTCGGGAATTTATTCGCCTACGCTTGGCATTGGCATGGGAATTCCCAGCGATTTCGGACCATCGATAGGCCAGAAGTCGCCATGGGCAACAGCGGATGATTATGATACCGCATCCCGCACTGGACTTTACTCAGGCGCCATATCCGCGCCTCGAGTCCAACCGGCTCCGGTTCCCGTCGCGCCGGCTCAGCCGCAGTATGCTCCATTGCCGTATCATGGGCCGGTGCCAGCGGACCGTCCCAGCGATTTCTCACGCGCGATTGGCCAGTTTGCGCCCGCTTTTGGAACATTTGCTGCCGGCTTTGCTCCGACCCTGGGAGCCGCGGCAGTCGGCTTTGTTTCGGGTATCGCCGGCGTGGTTGGCGCATTTGTGCACGACGCCTTTGGTGGCAGCTCGAGCGGCAAGACCAAGCCGGTACTTCTTGATCTCGATGGCAATGGCGTGTCGGTCGACACTCTTGCCTCGTCGAACACGTTTCTTGATCTCGACAACAGCGGCTACATGCGCCGTACGGCATGGGCCGGCAAGGGCGATGGCGTGCTGGTGTTCGACGCCGATGGTAACGGCAAGATCAGCAGTTCGAAGGAATTTGCCTTTACCGAATGGGACGACGCGGCGAACGGCGACCTCGAAGCGCTGCGCAACGTGTTCGATACCAACGGCAACGGCAAGCTCGACGCCGGCGATGCGCAATGGTCGAAGTTTAAGGTCATGGTCGATGGCCAGATGGTGTCGTTCTCCTCGCTCGGAATTACCTCGATCGATCTGACCGCCAAGGGCAGCGGCCAGACCTTCAGCGATGGTTCGGCAATTACCGGTACGACGACCTACACAAAGTCAGACGGCACAACAGGCGTTGTTGGGGACGCGGTCCTCTCCAACGAGACGGACAGCCATATCATCAAGAACACGGTCGTCGTTAACGCCGATCAGTCGAGCACCCGGACCATCCTTGGCTATAACGCCGACGGCACTCTGGCTTTTCAGAATCTGGTCACTACGAGTGCGGACGGCAGAACCGTCCAGACAAAGTTCGACGACGATGGCAACGGCACCTACGACCGCTCGCAAACGGATGTGACGACAGTCGCGGCTTCCGGCGAACGCACCCGTGTCATCTCCAACTTCAATGCCGATGGTTCGCTGGTCGAGCGGACGACCACGGTAACGAGCGCGGACCTGAAGACGATCACGACCTCCGTCGATAAGGATGGCGACGGCAGAGACGATCAGACGCAGGCCTTTACGACCAATGCCGATGGTTCGAGTGTGACGACGACCAAGGAGTTCAGCACTTCGGGCGCGCTCCTGCAGCAGAAGCTCGTCCAATCGAGCGCTGATGGTCTGACGAAGACAACCAGGACGGACGCGAACGGTGACGGCGTCTATGAGGCGGTCACCACGGAGACGACGGTGATTGCTTCCGACGGCTCGCGGACGCGGACGGTCAATAATGCAAGCGCTAATGGTACGCTTCTGTCGAGCGACACGACGGTCACGAGCGCCGATGGCCGCACCCGAACGACCAGCAGTGATCTCGATGGCAACGGTACGCTGGATGATCAGGAGCAAACGCAGCGAACGATCGCGGCCAATGGCGATGTCACGACCGTGGTGACCACGACGAACGGAAACGGTTCGCTTCGCGGGAAGGTTACGACCGTTGCAGCCGCGGATGGGCTGTCGACAACGGTGTCCTCGGACCTCACCAGTGATGGCGTTGCCGATCGTGTTCATTCCGACGTCACATTGGTTGCCAGCGATGGGACACGAACGCAAACGGTCCAGGATACCAGCGCCAGTGGCATGGTTCTGTCGAAGAGCGTCACGACCACGAGCAGCGACAGCAAGACGAAGACGATTTCCGTGGACGCGAACGGCGATGGAGCGGCTGACACGCTCACCTCCATCATAATCGCAGCCGATGCCTCGACGTCGCAAACCGATAGCAAGTTGAATCCCAACGGCACGCTGGTGTCCAACGCAGTCACAGCGACCAGCGCTGATGGTCTTTCGAAGACCCTGAGTACCGACCTCAATGGCGACGGCACTTTCGATACGGTTCTGACTGATGTCATCACCGCGGGGGCCAATGGCGCTCGCGTGGAGACGGTAACTACTAAGAGCGCCAACGGCACGGTTGCTGCCCAGACGCTGACGACGACGTCGGCCGATAGCTTGACGCAAACGGTGCAGTCCGATCTCAACGGCGATGGCACGTTCGATAAGACGGTCACGGACGTGATCACCCTCAACGCCGGGGCTCGCACGGAAACGGTGACCGCGAAGAGTGACAACGGCACGCTGCTGAGCCAGACGGTGACCACGGTGAGCGCCGATCGCAAGACGACGTCGGTAACAAAGGACGTCGATGGCGACGGTCATATCGATACGGCCTCGGCGCAAATCATCGCCGCGGACGGCAGCCAGACGACGACCACGGTACAGGCCAGTGCCGACGGTGCGCTCCACCGCAAGACCGTAGTGACTATCAGCGCCGACAAGCTGACGACAACCACCTCGGATGATCTGAATGGCGATGGCACAGTCGATGTGACCACCGTCGACCAGACGGTCATCAATGCTGATGGCAGCCGCACCGAAACGGTCACAGACAAAAGCAATACCGGCATTCTGCTCGATAAATTGATCACCGTCACCTCCGGCAACGGCCTGAGCGTGACCGTTCAGAAGGATCTGAATGGCGATGGTATCGTCGATGCCAAGAGCGTGCAGGCGACGCTCCTCAACAATGACGGTTCGAAGACGACCACGACATCGGATTACGCCGGGACCTCTCTCACCGATCAGACAAAGGTAACGGCCAGCGCCAATGGCTTGGTGACGACGACCTCCTACGATTATGACGGCAACGGCACGGTCGATCGAACCGAAACTGCCACGAAGACACTGAATGCCGACGGTTCAACCTCGCTGGTCGATTCCGTCACCACGGCCAGCGGGACGTTTCTGTCGAAGACGACCAACACCGCGACCTCAGACGGCAAGACCATAACGAACCAGGTCGATCTCGACGGAGACGGCACGATCGATACGAAGACGACGACTGTCATCGATGCGACCGGCCTGACGAGCAAGACCGTCGAGACCTATAAGACCGGTACGACGACGCTTGCCAGCCGTTCAGTCACGACGACCTCCGCCAATGGTCTCTCCGTGTCCACGACCGCCGATCTCGATGGCGACGGTGTCTATGAGCAAATGACGAACGATGTCACCACGCTCAATGCTGATGGCAGCAAGACCGAGACCTTCGGTCGGTCGGCCAATGTCGGGCCGATCCAGCAAACGACTGTGACAACCTCCGCCAACGGTCTGAGCAAGACAACCGTCGTGTCCGGTGATCTCTATGACGTTTCAGCCCGAAACGAGATATACCGGCTTTATCGAACGATCCTGGGACGAGAGCCGGATTACACCAGCCTGCCGCATTTCATCTCGTCCGCGTATAATTTCGGTACGGACGCCGTCCATATTGCATCTGATCTGGTGAATTCGACGGAATTCACCCAAAAATATGGAACGCTGGACAATACGCAATTCATAACCTTGCTCTACCAGAATGCATTCGGTAGAGCGCCCGACAGCGCCGGTCTCACTGCATGGGTGAATCTGCTGAATTCAGGCACTTCGCGCGCGCAAGCTGCTGAGCAATTCGCCGA
Organism: Rhizobium sp. BK491; assembly: GCF_014194925.1. Taxonomy (NCBI): domain Bacteria; kingdom Pseudomonadati; phylum Pseudomonadota; class Alphaproteobacteria; order Hyphomicrobiales; family Rhizobiaceae; genus Rhizobium; species Rhizobium sp. BK491. Next base: position 12,649 of record NZ_JACIAR010000013.1, on the reverse strand, counting down.
TTACGTGGAAGGACAGACCCATCTTGCCAATTCCGCTACGGCCTGGGCGCTGAATAATCCCTCTCTTGTTTTGACGACTGTCAGAACCACGACCGATGTCACCACGCTCGGCGCGGATGGCTCGACAACCGAGGTCGTCACCAATACAGGTGTGATCGCCAACAAGACGACGACCACGACGAGCGGCGACGGCAAGACGGTCACGGTAACCTACGATATCGATGGCAACGGCGTCGTGGATCAAAAGTCCGTTACGACTAAGAATGCCGACGGAAGCGTCACCCAGACCCTGTCGGATCTGACATCCACGGGCGCTGTGGCGCATAGCAAGACGATCGATACGAGCGCAGACGGCCTCTACCAAAGCTTCGCCTATGATACGAATGGCAACGGTTCTCCTGACAAATATGTGACCGATCGGACGATGCTCAATACGGACGGTAGCAAGTCGACGGTGGAAAGGGTCTATTTCCCCAACGGCAGCGGCACTCTTGTCCTGAGCGCGATCACACAGACCGACACCTCCGCCGATGGGCTGACCGTGACGACGAAGTGGGACCAGACCGGTTCCGGCACTTTCACCAAGAGCCGCACCGACGTGACCGTTCTCAATGCCGACGGTTCGCGCACCGAGACCGTCAGTTATTTTACCGGGGCGACGCTGACCAGCCGCTATCTCACCAAGACCAGTGCTGAGGGTCTCTCTGTCACGACATTGTCCGATCCGGCCGGCACGGGCGTCTATGCCCAAATGCTCAAGGATGTCACGGTCATCAATGCCGACGGCACCAGAACGCGAACGGCGTCCAGCACTAAGGCGGATGGCTCGCTGATTTCGAAGTTTGTCACAACGACGAATGCCGATGGCCTGGTCGTCTCGACCAACGAACAGCGTACGGGGCTTGCGACCCAGACGATCAGCGATACGGTGGAGATCCTCGGTGACGGCGCCAAGCGCGAGACCGTCACGACGGCGGATGCGTCCGGCAAGCTTATCGACAAGACGATCACGCTCACCAGCGCCGACAAGAAGACGGTGACAATTGACCGCGATGCCAACGGCGATGGTGTCATCGATCAACATCAGCAGACGGTCACGGCGGACTCCGGTGTCGTGACGCAAACTGTCACGGATTATAAGTCGGCCGGCGTGAAGGCTGATAACTCGACGACCATCACAACGGCGGATGGCCTGCAGACCAACACCGATTGGGACCTGGATAGCAACGGCACCGTCGATCGCCGGCGCGTGACGGTCAATACCAACAATGCCGACGGCAGCAAGACCACCGTCATCTCCGATACGGATTTGACGACGGGCAAGCTGGCTTCGAAGACGACCATCCAGCAGTCGTCCGACGGCATGGTGCGCACCACCTCCAAGGATGTCGATGGTGACGGTACCGTAGACCAGGTGGAAACACTGACCGCCGACACGACCGGTGTGGCCGTGTCGATCGTCACGAACAATGTCACCGCTCAGAAGACGAACTATCTCCTGGCCGGCAAGGTCTACTGGAAGCAGGCGATCGCCGCCAAGGTCGAGACTGACAGTTCCGCCGATGGCCGCACGAAGACGGTGAAGTATGATTACGACGGCAATGGCACCTTTGAGGTCGTCATGCAGTCGCAGCTTCAGGCCGATGGCTCGACAGTGGCCACCGTCACGGAGACGAATTCTAGCGGCGCAGTGATTGCCAAGGGCACGATCACGACCAGCACGGATGGCCTGATCACGGTCCTGAGCAAGGATACCAACAACGACGGCGTGATCGATCACACAGAAACTTCCTTCATCCACAATGATGGCTCGATCACGCTGACGAAGGTCGATCTCAATGCCAGCAGTGCCGTGACGCAAACCGTTGTCGACACTGTTTCGGCCATGGGTAGCCTGACGCTGCGGGTGACCAGCAATGGGCAGGGCCAGAAAACCTCGCAGACCGCAATTGCGAGCGACGGCAGCTCGGTTACCACAACTTATAACGCCGCCGGCGGACAGATCTTAAGCATTGTCAACGCTAATAAGAACGGGACCCTAACTTCGGCCACTATCTGGGACCCGCTCAACACCAATCCTTGGTATCGCGATGAGCAGTCCTTCGACGCGAACGGCAAGAAGACGATCGAGAAGCAGTTCAACGATGATGGTACGCGAACGGAAATTTATTTCAACACTACGAGTGGCGCCCAAGATCACCTTCTCTATTACAACAGTGCCGGCCAACAGACAGGCAGTACATGGTTTGATTTAGCGAATGCGCAATCATGGAGCCGAGCGGATAACAGTGTTGATCCCGCAAACGGGAAGCTTTTGATCCAAACTCTCTATAATGACAATGGCACAAAAACCACTACGTACTACGATTCAAACAATGTGCAGTCTTGGGAGACCATTGCCCAAAGTTACAACACGGCTGGGCAGCTTGTTTTTGTCGACCAACACAATGACAACAAGACAAGAACGATAACCGACTATGACGTTGCCAACACAGCCGAATGGAGTCGCATCGAAAAGAACTACAATGCTAATGGTCAATTCATTTCCCAGGTAGCCTATTATGACAACGGAACCAAGGGAATCTGGTTCTGGGATCCGACCAACGCACAGTCCTGGTCTGAGATTGATCAATTCTTCAATACTGCGGGTCAAATGACCAATCAGAATGTCATCTATGACGATGGCAGCAAGGTGCTTTATGCATATGATCCGGGCAATACGCAAAGTTGGTCGCAGATCGCCGATGCCTATACATCCTCCGGAAAATTAATTTCGGATACGAACTATTCGGATACGAGCGGAAAATACACCGTCACGACCTATGACGTGAACAACAACCAACCCTGGACAAGCTTGGTTCAGAATTTCGTTAACAACGTCATCAACACGGCAAGATCCAACAATGATGATGGTGGCTATACGAATTATCAATACGACAGCTCGGGGAAAAACACGGCTTGGCAACGCTACGCGTATGGAACCGGCGGTGGCGGAGGAAGCTCTGGCCTTCATATGGTCGATCAATGGCCCCAGTCAGGTTCCGGTGGAGGCAATAGACCGGTCCTTCTCGATCTGAACGGTGACGGCCATATCGACCTGCGGCCTCTCGACACCAATGCGCTCGCTACCGGCTCATCGGTCACCTTCGACTGGAACGGCGATGGAGCACGGGATGGCACTGCCTGGGTGGGCGCCCAGGACGGATTCCTCGCGATCGATCTCGGTGAGAATGGTCAAGCTGGCCCGGACGGCAAGATCGATCAGTCGAAGGAGCTTGCTTTCTCAGAATGGGCAACGCCCGATCAGGTTGCGGCCAATGGCGGTTCGGTATCCGATCTTGATGGTCTGCGTCTGGCCTTCGATAGCAACCACGACAACGTGCTTGATGCCAACGACGATCGCTGGAACGAGTTCCGCGTCTGGCGTGATGCCAACCAGAATGGCGTGGTCGACGATGGCGAATTGCAGATCATGTCGGAAGCGGGCATCAAGCTGGTCAACCTTCTCTCGACGACCGACGGCAGCCAGTCCTTCTCCGACGGATCGGCGATCACTGGAACAAGTTCGTACCAGACGGCGGACGGCACGTCGCACTATCTGGTGGGAGACGCCACGCTCGCCTATCAGCCGGCGATCCCGAAGCAGAATGCTGCATGAGGATAGATACCGAGCCGTTCAACAGTTCGGCATCTACTGACTCCAGTGAAAGCCGCTAGCCAAGTTCGGGAACAGGCTTTCACTATTTTGAACACGTGAAAATGCAAGATTGAACGATCTTCAATTCTGAATGCGTGCATAAGATGAATTTCTGGACCGCAACCCTGCGCAGAGGAATTTTCGACTTTGTCGCCGTAAGCTAAACAACGGTATTGGAATGTCTGGAACACGCTATTTCATTCAGCAGGTTTTGGCAGCGGCAATAGCGGCAGTTGTAAGCACGTGCTCCTTTTGTGCTGCCGCCGGTGAGCTCAAAGTTTTTGACAAGTCCTTCTTAGACGGCACAATCAACGGTCTGTCATTACGCTTCAGAGTGGATGGCACGGTTCTTCTATCGCCCGTTGGCGGCGGGACCCAACGGTCCTTTGAACTATTCGCTGGTCGCGCGGGCAACGATCGGGACGCAAATGCGGTACGGGATCTTCTTGCCGCAAACGCGGAACCTGTCGAACTCGACAATATCATCTTTGAAGTCGCATCCGACTGTCAGTCAGGAGCCAACAACCGCTATCCCTGGTGTGCGCTTACTAAGGTCGGCTATCAGCCAAGCATTTACATCAACAAACTGCATATTTTCGCCCCTATCTCGTATCGGCCCAAACGCACTACGGAGCGTTCGTCAGTCCTGGACTGGTTCGCGCACAGGCATGACACCGGCGAGCTAATTTCCGATAGATTTAGGCTTTACGCACTGAGCAACTCCAAGGGTGATGAATTAGATTGCTTAAACGAAAATTTCCCGCGGTATTGCAAATACAGACTTTCAATCGACAGCGATGCTGTCGCTGAATTCATGATCGATGTGCGTTACCAGAACGAGGACGAGCTATCGGCCTTCCGCAAGATTGCTCCCCATATAGTTCAATTTTACATATCGTCCCCCTCAACAACACAATAATGTCGAGAAACTTTCATGGCGTATGATTTTTCTTCATCCGAACTTTCGGCAATCAACACGGCTTATGATAACGCAACGGCCGGCACAGGAACGTGGGCCACGGTCTATGCGACCATCGCGTCCGCGATCACGGACGGCGGCGAGCCCAAAGCGGGGGTTGATCCGGCGGCGTGGGTTTGGGTGAACGGCGCCTACGCGGTTAATGTAGGGTCCGGAGACTATTCAGCGTTCATCCGAACCTATTCTTCGGCGCAATATCAATATCGTTTTGGAACGCCATCGCAGACCAGTCTCCAGAGTGTGTCGAACGGTGTCGCAAAGGCCGTGGCGGATACGATCCTTGCAACAGGAAAAATGCCGGACCTCCATACAATCGGCGTTGAGGATGCGAGTACCTCGATTTCGCAATATTTCAATGGCGATCAGAGTGGCTGGTCAGGCAATCCACTCTTCCTCTTTCTTGGCGACGACTCTTTCTATCGGAACACTATTCTTCATCTGACGAACCAGAATGATCCTCTGGCTGGCGACAGCTATGACTTTATGACCTTTGTGAAAAGCAGCATCGATGCACTTGGCCCGGTGAAGAGCCTGAGTGATCTGGCAATCAACGTCATTAAAACGATGCAAACCAACGGGCTGGGGCTTCTCGGTACCACATCACTCGTTTTGAAGGACATGCATGAATCTGACCTTCTGATAAAAAAGGAAACAGGTTCCTCGGCTGCAGCGATCGTCTCGCAATATACAATCAAATTGGGCACAAATGTCGGGCAAGACAACCTAGGTGCCGACAACGACGGCGAAGCATGGTTCATCAATGGAGGTGCGGGTGATGATGAGATTGCCGGCAACACCAGTCCCGATACGCTCATCGGCGGGCTTGGCGATGATGTCGTCATCGGGGGCGCTGAAATCGATCACATTTTCGGCGGTGCCGGAAATGACATCCTAATTGGCGGAGACGAGTCGAACATCGCCATTGGTGATACGATCGATCTCACTGTGGATCACAGGGATTGGAATGATCACGCTGGCGATATTCTGGACGGCGGGATGGGGAACGATACTTATCTATCATCCACGACTGTCGGCGACACATGGGACTGGGCATTCCTCTACGATATTAATGACGCAAAAGTGGGCTCCCTTCTTAAAGTTATCGATACCGTGGATGAGACCGACGGCGATGGCGTCGGCACAATCCGCATACAACAATATGACCCGTCTGCTGATCAGGATAGGCGATATATAGAATTGGCCCCGGCAGGGAACTATGAGTTCCAATATACGGACAATTTTGGGACTTCATTTTATTCCGATTATTCCGACCAGTCGGTTCAAAAGGTTGTTGCGGTTCGCAACGTGAACCTCGACGGATCGCCTGTTCCTTATCTGTTTGTGATGGGTGGATATCCGTCAAGCCCTGTCTTAGCCATTAAGAATTTTTACGAGGGTGACTTTGGCATCACCCTGGAAAATTACGATCGCGCGCGGCCATCCCCGGGTTCGGTCACGCAAGATCAGAATTTTCAGGGATCATCTTCATCGGAAATTTTCACTGGCGGCGCCGGCAACGATTCCGTCGACTATTCGGGGTCGAGCGGCTCGGTTCAAGTCGATTTGACATCGGGCACCGGGTCCGGCGGTTTCGCAGAAGGCGACACGTTTGTCTCAATTGAGAATGCTTCTGGGTCGCAGTTTGCCGATATCATTATCGGCAACAGCGGCGACAATTCTCTGAGCGGCGGCGGCGGCGACGATGAAATTCGAAGCGGTGGGGGTAACGATTACCTTGACGGAGGTGCAGGGAATGACACGATCTATGTCGCCGCGGGCCAGCAAATAGTTGATGGAGGCGCTGGTGACGACGTCCTTGTGGTGTCCGGAACTCGCAGCGATTATACGCTCGCCGTAGAGACAGATCAGTTGATTTCCATCCGAAATCAGGCTGGCGCATCGATCATAGCGACCAACGTAGAGTGGGTTAGATTCGAGGATGCGGCCGGCGCGCAGATCGGTTTGGTGAACGTCGATCACCTTTTGGCGAGCGAAGGCAAAAATCTCATTGAGGGAAGCGCGGGCAACGACGCTTTGGTTGGAAGCACGGGAGCGGACGCGATTTTTGCTTCTGACGGAAACGATACAGTCGACGCAGGCTCCGGCGACGATCTGATTAATGGTGGACTGGGCAACGACTATCTCAAAGGTGGCGTGGGCAGCGACACCTATCTGTATGCCTCCGGCGACGGTTCCGATGAGATTGATGACGATGTCGGCGCCGTTGACGCTGGCAATATCGATGTCCTGAAGCTTAGCGATCTCAACAGTTCCGATATTGCGCTTTCGCGTGACGGCAATAACCTCAAGGTCACGATCAATTCGACCGGCGCGGTCATCACCGTCGACAACCAGTTCCGCGATTCCGCCTCCGGCTGGGGTATCGAGGAGATCGATTTTGCTGACGGGTCATCGATAAACAGAGCCAATATCCTGGCAAGCGTCGGCGATCCAGGCGATCCCAGTGGCCAGACCATCACGGGCACGTCCGGTGATGATCATTTGCTCGGAACCGATGGGAGCGACATTTTCGACAGCCTCGGTGGCAATGACTACGTGAATGGCGGTTTAGGAAGTGATGCTTATCTCTATTCCGTCAACGATGGCGACGAGTATATCGACGACGAAGCCGGCTCGATGAGCGATGTCGATACCCTGAGGCTGAAGGATCTCAACTATTCGGATGTCACCTTCAGCTATGATCTGTCAACATCGTCCAATTTGGTTTTGACGGTCAATTCGACCAATCATGTCATTACCTTCGACGAACAGTATTATTCGGCTTCCGAAGGTTGGGGACTTGAAAGAATCGAATTCGCCAATGGCATGTCGATGGAATTGCAGCATTCTCCGGATGTGTGGGCCTATCACGGTTCCAGCGGAGACGATCATATCGTGGGCGCCGTTTGGGGTAAGCAGGACACCTTCGAAGGTGGAAAGGGGAACGACTATCTCAGCGGGGAGGCCGGAAGCGATACCTATATTTATTCGAAGGGCGACGGTTCCGACCTCATCTATGACAATGTTGGCTTCACGACTGAGCAAGGCAATACCGATGTTCTCCGCTTTAGGGATCTCAACCAGGCCGACCTGACGTTTTCACGCGATGGCGACAATCTGAAGATTGCCGTGAATGGCACCGCCGACATAATCACCGTCGACCGGCAGTTTTATTCGACTGACCAGGATTGGGGGGTGGAGAGAATAGAATTTGCCGGCGGCTCTTCGTGGAACCTGCAGGACATCTGGCAGAATGTTCCGGCTACACAAGGCCAACAGACTGCGTCGTCGGCGCCAGTTCTTCTCGATCTGAACGCTGACGGCCATATCGACCTGCGGCCTCTCGACACCAATGCGCTCGCTACCGGCTCATCGGTCACCTTCGACTGGAATGGTGATGGAGCGCGGGATGGCACTGCCTGGGTGGGCGCCCAGGACGGATTCCTCGCGATCGATCTCGGTGAGAATGGTCAAGCTGGCCCGGACGGCAAGATCGATCAGTCGAAGGAGCTTGCTTTCTCCGAGTGGGCAACGCCGGATCAGGTGGTTGCCAATGGCGGTTCGGTATCAGACCTCGACGGCCTGCGTCTGGCCTTCGACAGCAACCGTGACAACGTGCTCGATGCCAGCGATGATCGCTGGAGCGAGTTCCGCGTCTGGCGCGATGCCAACCAGAATGGTGTGGTCGACGATGGTGAATTGCAGACCATGTCGGAAGCGGGGATCAAGCTGATAAATCTTCTGGCGACCACGGATGGCAGCCAGTCCTTCTCCGACGGATCGGCGATCACTGGCACGAGCTCGTACCAGACGTCGGACGGCACGTCGCATTATCTGGTTGGGGATGCCACGCTCGCCTATCAGCCGGCGATCCCGAGACAAAATGCAGCGTAACGAGCCCGTAACAACAACCAGGCTGTCGGGTTTTTATGTCCGACAGCCGACCTTGCAGCCTCCGGCGTAAATTTCCATGGATCAAAGAGTTACCGCAGACCCGGAGCAGCCCCCGACGGAATCTTCGCCATCAGTGGACGATGTGAGACGCCCGGACAGCGGCCTTGCGGCGATCGCAGCGATTGCCGGCTACTTCCGCATCGCCGCCAACCCGGATGTGCTGGCCCGGGATCTCGCCCTGTCGAAGCTGGCGGGACGCAGTCACCTGCTGCGGTCGGGCTTATCTTGACAAATAAGATCGAGTGCGCGCCGATTAGTTGTAGAAATCGCATTGACAGTTCAGGCAATGGATTACAAATGTTGTTCAATTTTTAGTTGCCAATCTTTTGAGATTATAATGGCCGACATATACTGCTCACAAGAATGATGTAATTCCGGTTTTGGTGAATTTTTGCCAGGTATCTATGCTTGGATATGAGGACTTGGAGGATTTCGTGATGGGTGATCTTTCGAACATCTATAACGACGCGTCGATTCTGATTATGATAGCCGCAGTATTGGTGCTTTATCCACTGATGCGATACAAATCAGTAGAAGCTATTCCCAAAAAAAAGCTCGTCATAACTGCGGTTATAGTATTCCCGCTTATATTTATACTGATATTGATTGCTCCGTATTCCGTGCATAAGTAGGATTTTCTTATATAAAATTTGCATATTTGCACCGATCTAATAAATGGCTAATCAAGCCGCGCGAACTTCTCCAAAGTTGCCATATCTTTTCGCGCCAAACACGCAGATATCTGTCATGATCTCTTTTTAGGATTGCATTTGATTCTGCGCCATGCCCCTATTGCGAGCCACCTTCATCGCTAAAGGAACCAACTATGTCGGATATTCCTCCTTCTCCAATTGGAAGCGGATATTATTTTCAGGCCTTCTTTGTTTCAGTTTCGAGGGGTACTGGTACCGACGGTGCGCCAAGCACAAGTGTCGGCATTCAAGCCGGAATCTTTGGTGCGGGAGGCGCTGCGGGCGTAACGTGGGGCGGCGGCAATGCTGACTCCTCCCTGTATCTCGACGGTGGCGTTGCTTCGCCGAGCGGCACGCCAGGCGCATCATGGTCAGCAATGTACGACCTATATTCAGGCCATGTTTTTTTTACTGAAGGCACAGGGATTACCGACTGGGCGGAAGTCGGCGCATATCAAGAGTTTCCGACATGGAAGGAGTTCAAGGACTGGTTTAACAAAAACTTTCCTGATCAGCCGAGCCCGCCTGATTCGCCTCCAGGTGGGAACGGAGCGTCCAACGATCCCTCAGGTGGAGGGTCTGATGGATCGCCAAATGGCGGATCTGGCGGATCTCTTGGTCTCTTGGTTCCGAAGCCAGCTCCTCAGATGCCAAAAGGAGCCCCCAGCCCTTACGCAGATCCGCTTGTTCTGGATCTCTCGGGGATGGGTATAACCTTGTCGTCATCCTCTTCGTCAACTGCTCACTTTGATTTTAGCGGTTCAGGGTTCGCGACAAAGACGGGGTGGATTACTTCCGGCGAAGGTCTGTTGATATTGGACGATGGTAGGTCCGACGGCAACGTTACCGCGTCGGAGCTACTCGGGGCAAGAACTGGAAATGCTTTTAATGATTTATCTCAGCTCGACTCTAACGGTGACGGGGTCATTGATAGTAAAGATGCCGCCTTCTCCCAGCTTAAAGTGTGGATCGACGACGGACTTGACGGTACTTCGTCCTCAGGAGAACTGTATAATCTTAGCGATCTTGGAATCACCTCGATCAATTTGACGAACACCTTTCTGAATAAAGAGGTCAACGACAACGTTGTGGTCTCCTCGGCGACGTTTGCGATGAATGTGATTGACCCAGCAACTGGCGAAGTGAGCTCCGTCGAGCGATCGATGGCAGAAGTCGATTTTGGCACCAACCAACAGCTTACTGTTTACAAGCCGCCAGAGGGGTTTTCATACAATTCGGAAAGTCTCCTTTTGCCTGAGATTACGGGCTATGGAACCATGCCAAACCTGCGCGTTGCAATGTCGCAGAATTCCGAACTATTGCTCGATGTGAAGAACCTCGTTTTTAATTCGGGATCTATGACGTGGGATGATTTTGATGATGCCTTCCAGGCTATGGTAATTGAGTGGGCAGGCGCTACCGGAATCGATCCAACAAGCCGGGGCGCCTATGTGGATGCCCGTCATCTCGCGGTAGTCTATTCATTCTATGGCATCGATCCGGCACGCGATCCCGCTTACAGCCAAAATCCAAATTGGCACAACGGACCAGCTGTGTTCGAACCTCGATATCGCATGATCATTGATGCCTTAGAGACGCGGTTCGCAAGTCAGGTGTCAATAAGCCAGTTATTAAACGGTCTCGATCCCGGTGCTGTCATTAACGATCCTTTAGTGTCATTCTTAAACGTGCGATATGATGTGGCGACCGACCATCTTTCGGTTGATTTTCCTGCGCTGGTTAAATCGCTGGCAGAGCTTGCGCCTTTAGACAGCAATGCTGCGACAGCATATTGGAACAAAGCAGTCGCATTGGTGTCTGATCTGCGCCTGGACTTTGCTAACGACGCCGCCTTTGGCGGAACCCTATTGTCTGCTGTCGCACACGCAAGCTTATCCCCCCCAACGTTGGGATTGTTCGAAGACATTGTCGATACCCCTTTTATCATCGGATCAAATGGTCAAGACACGATCATTGGAAGCGCGAATTCTGAAATCATATTTGGCGGGCTCGGCAACGACACGCTGAATGGCGGCAACGGCGACGACACCTATTACTACAGTCGAGGCGACGGCAACGACACGATCACCGATGGGTTCCTGGGCGGCACGGATCAGCTGGTGT
>NZ_JACIAR010000013.1:0-1107 GCF_014194925.1 Rhizobium sp. BK491 | reverse complement strand
CTGGTGTTCAATGGTGTGAACCCTGGCGACGTGACGCTGGTTCGCAACGGCGACGACGTCACCTTCGTGATCGCCGAGAGTGCGCCGGGAGCCGGCGATGGCGGGTCGGTGCTCGTGAAGGCGACACTCGACAACAGCAACGGCACCGGTGTTGAGCAGTTCGTCTTCGGCGACGGGACGGTCTGGAGTCCTGCGGACTTGCGGTCAAAAACCACAAGCCCTGTTCTTCTCGACCTGAACGGCGACGGCCATATCGACCTGCGGCCGCTGGACACCAACGCCTTGGCAACCGGCTCGGCCGTCACCTTCGACTGGAATGGTGATGGAGCAAGGGATGGCACCGCCTGGGTAGGATCGCAGGATGGCTTCCTGGCGATTGATCTCGGTGAGGACGGCCAGGCCGGGCCGGACGGCGAAATCGATCAGTCCAAGGAGCTTGCCTTCTCAGAATGGGCAACGCCGGATCAGGTGGCGGCCAATGGCGGATCGGTATCCGACCTCGACGGTCTCCGTCTGGCCTTCGACAGCAACCATGACAATGTGCTTGATGCCAATGACGACCGCTGGAGCGAGTTCCGCGTCTGGCGCGATGCCAACCAGAATGGATCTGTCGACGATGGCGAACTGCAGACCATGTCGCAAGCTGGCATAAAGTTGATCAACCTTCTGTCGACGACAGACGGCAGCCAATCCTTCTCCGATGGGTCGGCGATTACTGGCACGAGCTCGTACCAGACGGCGGACGGGACGTCGCATTATCTGGTCGGGGATGCCACGCTCGCCTATCAGCCGGCGATCCCGAAACAGAATGCGGCGTAACGAGCCCTCACCAACTACCAGGCTGTCGGGCTTTCATGTCCGACAGCCGACCTTGAAGCCTCCGGCGTAAATTTCCATGGATCAAACAGTTACCGCAGACGCGGAACAGCCTCCGACCGCGTCCTCACCATCAGCAGATGAGGTGAAACGACCAGACAGTGGTCTTGCTGCGGTTGCAGCGATTGCCGGCTACTTCCGCATCGCCTCGAACCCGGATGTCCTGGCCCGCGATCTCGCTTTGTCGAAGCCGGCGGGGCGCAGTGACCTGCTGCGTGCGGCCAAGCTTGT
>NZ_JACIAR010000012.1:0-65620 GCF_014194925.1 Rhizobium sp. BK491 | reverse complement strand
AAGGGCACAAAGTTCCCGTGCCCTTCAAGGCTGCGCTACCACCTCGCCATCAAATCTAAAATCCACTGACAAGGTGCGACCGGCACGCCGCTTACACTTCCCTACCGACTGACGCAAAACTCATGTCAAAATCTCGGGCGAGAACCTAAAAGCGGGCGTTCGTAGATCTGCGCCGTAGTGCATTCGCGGAGAGGGGTGGGAGCCACTCAGCCGCCGGCTCGATCAGCGGTAATGATCCATGCGCGGGAGTCGAAGAGCACACCACCGGAGGTCATATGCGCTTCCAGTAAATCACGCAGCCGCAGAAGTGGCTGGTCGGGCGCCTCATCGGTGTGCATGAGCGCGTCCTTGACCATATAGAGGCCGGCAAGGGCATCAAGAGCGGCATCGACATTGGCTCCATAAAATACCGGTTCTTCCACTTCGATAAAGTCGATCGAGGTGAAGCCGGCGGTGCTCAATAGCTTCGTGGCTATGGCTGGATCGCCGAGTGAAAACGCCTTGCCGGCACTTCCTGGAATTGCGCTTCCTGGAGCCAGCGCATCCCGGATTGCGCCAGACCATTCGTTGCGCTCCTGGCTTTGCCATACCATCCAGGCGATGCGTCCAGCCGGGCGGATTGCATGGGCGATATTGGCGAATGCTACCGGCGGATCGGCGAAGAACATGACGCCGAACCGGCTGATGCATAGGTCGAAGCCGGCAGCTGGAAAGGCGTAGGTTTGCGCGTCGCCCAGCTCGAAGCTGACGTTGCGTAATCCTGCTTCAGCGCTACGCTGGCGCGCAATCTCAAGCATCTCGGCGGAAGTGTCCACGCCGACCGCGCTGCCTTGTGTTGCGGCGAGAGCGGCTTGCCGGGTGGTTTGCCCGGCGCCGCAGCCGATATCGAGTACCCGGTCATGCGTCCGGACGCTGGCTGCGGCTCGCAAATGCCGGTTATGCCGTGACAGTTCGGCGTCGTAAAAATCAGCACATTGCAGCACTACAGGCCCCCCTTATCTCGCCTCAATCGCTATTGTGCTCAGCTCTCGCAAGATCTCCGAACAGCTCCAACCCATTGTTCCTACACAATTCCGGCTAGAAAACCGCTGGACGCTCTTCTGGAGTTGCTCTGACGGAAGTCGATACCCGGTTTTGCAGCTCTCTCATAAACTGATTGCATAATAAGATCAGTCATGCAATATGGATTCCAGTTGCAATTTGCAATCGGATGGATTTTGTCATGGAACGAACGAGATCATTCGCCGCCACCGAGACGTCAATCGAGGTCAAGGGAGCGAAGCTGCAGACCCAGGCTTTCGGTGACCCCTCCAGCCCGCCCATCATATTGATCATGGGAATGATGGCTTCGATGCTGTGGTGGCCGGACAGGTTCTGCGAGGCACTTGCCACTCGCCAGCGCTATGTGATCCGGTACGACCAGCGCGATACCGGCCTCTCGACACATTATCCGCAAGGCGAACCCCGGTATTCGTTCACCGATCTGGCCGACGATGCCATCACCATTCTCGACGGCTACGGATTGGAAACGGCGCATGTGGCGGGCATGTCGATGGGCGGCGCCGTTGCGCAAGAAGTCGCGTTGCGCCATCCTCGGCGCGTGCGGACGCTTACGCTGATCAACACATCACCGCTCGGCGTCGAGGGCTTGCCTTCTTCGACGGAGGCCTATCAGGAGCATTCCGGGTCGGCCGAAGCAATCGATTGGTCGAACCTCGAAGCCATTGCCGGTTTCCTGCGCCGCGAGACGGCCATGCTTGCCGGCACCCGGCATCCGCACGATCCCGACGCTGCAAGGGACCTGATCGCCCGCGACATGGCACGGGCGCCGTCATTTGCCAGTGCTACAAACCATTTCACGCTCGTGAGCGAGGAAAGGCCTGCAAGGCTTCAGGCCTCCGATATCAAGCTGCCGGTCCTTGCGATCCACGGCACAGCCGATCCGCTGTTTCCCATAGAACACGGGGAGGCCTTTACCAAGGTCGTCCGAGACGTGCGGCTGCACCGGGTCGAAGGTGGAGGGCACGAAATCCACGAGCGCGACATTGGCGAGATCGTGCAGGCCATCATCGATCATACAGCCTGACAGACGACCGGCCCGAGAGACAACCGGAAAGCCAGGCATGACCTCGCTTTCCGGTTCGTTAGAGATCAGCTTCTCGGCTTCAGGTTCTCGGCGTCATAGAGCGGCTTGTAGCCGACGCCGGCAACTTCGACCGGATAAGTTTCGCCGAAATATTCGACCTTCAGTTTGCGGCCTTCCTGGGCATAGGACCAGGGGAGGTAGGCGAGTGCGATATTCTTGCCGATGGTCGGGCCATAGGCGATCGAGGTGGTGAAGGAGCGGCGGCCGAGCTCATCGACGAGGGTTTCGCCGGTTTCGGGATCCATGACCGGCAGGATGCCAACGGGGTAGCGGGCAACGCCGTTGGAGTCGATGTTATCGGTCACGACGAGCGTGCAGAGCATGGCCGGCTGATGCTCGCGGGCGCGATATTCGAGGTGCTTCGCCTTGCCGCGGAAATCGGCGTCCTTGACCTTCGGGCGGGCGAGATCGGCTTCGAGGAGGTTATATTCCGTCAGCAGGTCGGCATTCTGCAGGCGCAGGCTCTTTTCCATACGGCGGCTGTTGGCATAGGTCTCGACGCCGACGGCGATCGCGCCGGTCGAGCGCAGCGCATCCCAGACGGCCAGCGCGTCGCCATAGGCCATGTGCAGTTCCCAGCCCTGTTCGCCGACATAGGAAATGCGGAATGCGGTGACGTTCTTGCCGGCGATGCGGATCTGCTTGATCGCGGCGAAGGGGAAGTTTTCGTGCGTGAGGTTTTCCGGGCTTTCGACCACCTTCTGCAGGTTGGTGCGAGCATTCGGTCCCCAGATGCCGATCGTGACATAGCGTTCGGTGACATCGGTGATGGTGACGTTGAAGCCCTTATCCTGGGCAACACGGCGCATGTAGTGGAAATCGCGCGGGCCGGCATCGGCGCCGTCGATCAGACGGCAGCGGTCGGCCATGCGGATGACAGTGAAGTCGGCGCGCACCATGCCCTCGTCGTCGAGGAAGTGGGTGTAGATGCCCTTGCCGATATTGGCGTCGCCACCGATCTTGGCCGCGCAAAGCCATTCCAGCAGTTCGACATGATCGGGGCCTTCGATGTCGTACATGGCGAAATGCGAGAGGTTGATGATGCCGCAGTCTTCGCTTAGTGCCAAGTGCTCGGCATTGGAGACGCGCCAGAAATGGCGGTTGTCCCATTCGTTTTCGCGCACCGGGATGCGATCGCCGTATTTTTCGAGCAGGTGCTCGTTGGCGGCATAGCCATGAGCACGCTCCCAGCCGCCGAGCTCCATGAAGTAGCCGCCGAGCTCTTTTTCTCGTTCATAGAAGGGCGAGCGGCGGATGTTGCGGCCGGTGGCATAGGGCTCGCGCGGGTGGACTGCGGGATTGTAGATCTTCTGCGCAGCCTCCGTGCAGCGGCCTTCGATGAATTTTTCTTCCAGCATATGCGGGTAGAAGCGGGAATAATCGATCCTGTTGTGGTCGATCGGCGTGCGGCCGTCGGTCATCCAGTCGGCAACGAGCTTGCCGAAGCCGGGGCCGTCCTTCACCCAGATGGCGACGCAATACCAGAGACCGCGGACCTTCTGGCTTTCGCCGACGGACGGGCCGCCATCAGTCGTGACTTGCAACAGACCGTTGAAGGAATGGCCTTCATTGTAGCCGAGTTCGCCGAGGATCGGCGTCAGTTCCATGGCGCGTTCGAGCGGCTCGATGATCTGTTCCATGTCGAGATCGCGCTGTGAAGGCGAAAGGCGGGCCTCATGCTTTTCAAGGAGATCGCGGGGATGGCAGAGGCGCGGGTTCTTCTCTTCGTAGTAACCCCATTCGATCTGGCCGCCTTCGGCGGTCTTCGGGTCGCCGGTGTCGCGCATATAGGCGGAATTGCCCTGGTCGCGCATCAGCGGGAAGCCGATTTCCTTGCCGGTGTTGGCAAACTCATTATAGGGGCCGAAGAAGGTCAGCGGGTGGTCCACCGGCATGACCGGCAGGTCCTCGCCGACCATTTCGGCGATCAGGCGGCCCCAGAGGCCGGCGCAGACGATGACATATTCGGCTTCGATCGTGCCGCGATGGGTGACGACGCCGCTGATGCGGCCGTCTTTCACGATCAGGGACTGGGCCGGCGTATTGGCGAAGGACTGCAGCTTGCCGCTCTTTTCGCCCTGGTCGATCAGCTTGCCGGCAACGGTCTGAGAGCGGGGAATGACGAGGCCGGCATCCGGGTCCCACATCCCGCCCTGAACCATGCTTTCCTCGATCAGCGGGAATTTTTCCTTGATCTCGGCGGGGTCGATCAAGCTCACGCGCGTGCCAAAGGCCTTGCCCGAGGTCACCTTGCGCTTGATTTCGGCCATGCGGTCGTCATCGCCGACGCGGGCGACTTCGAGGCCGCCGACGCGGGCATAGTGGCCGAGCTTGTCGTAGAAATCGATGGAGTAGAGGGTCGTCCAGCAGGAGAGGAAATCGTGGCTGGTCGTGTAGCAGAAGTCGGAGGCATGGGCCGTCGAGCCGATATCCGTCGGGATGCCTGATTTGTCGATGCCGACAATATCGTCCCAGCCGCGCTCGATCAGATGATGAGCGATCGATGCGCCGACGATACCGCCAAGCCCGATGATGACGACCTTCGCCTTTTGAGGAAATACTGCCATTGCGTGCGACCCTGATTGATACTGAAAACGGATTTTATGATGTGTGCGGCGGCGACCAGAGCCTGTCTACGACATATTCAAGATGCTTGCACGACGACCATCACGCTGTCCTATCAGGAAATGGCTGGGTTTGTCGGTGACATATGCTGATCGGAGATGTCGCAAAGGCGACGGCATCTCCTGAATGCGCTTATTGCGGGATCGACTGCATCATGATCTCGCGTCGCAGGATCGGGCCTTCCTGGCCGAAATAGGTCGTCAGCAACTTCGCGAAATCGTCCGACTGGTAGGTCTCGGTCAGCGTCTGATCGACGAGCAGGCGGAAGGCGGAGTCATCCTGCCGGAGGGCTATGCCATAGGGCTCATGCGTGAAGAGACGGTTGCCGATCGCGAGCGTGGACGGACTATGGGCATGGGAAGCGAGATCGAAGAGCAGGGCGCGATCGGCGAAATAGGCGTCGATCTTATGGTTTTCGAGCGCGGCCAAGCCGTCCTGATGCGTGGCGAAATCGGCGATCCGCGTCTTCGGCACGTCGGAACCTAGCGCCTCGCGCAGGGTCGCGCCCGTCGTCGTGTCGGCGCGAACGCCGATCGTGCTCGTTGCGGGGGCGGGCTTGGCGGAGACTTGCGCCAGCCGCTTGTCCAGGAACAAAGCCATGAGATACTCGGGCGAATCCTTGCGCAGCAGGGCGCTGGCACCGGTGATGAAGATCGGCTGCGAGAAGTCGACGCTCTGACGCCGTCCGAGATTGATGGTGATGGCGCCGCAGAGAAGATCGACCTGACCGCTCTTCACCGCATCGAAACCATCGGCGAGCGTCGTTTCGACATAGTCACGCTTGAGATTGGCGACCTTGGTCCCGACAGCATCGGCAATCTTGCCGCAGAGGTCGATGACATATCCCGTTGGGTTGCCGTCCTTCTTCTTGAAGGAGAATGGTTCCTCGTCGCTGATATAGCCGATCCGGATCGTGCCCTTTTGGGCGATGAGATCCAGCGTTTGCGCGGCCGTTGCCGTGTAGGCGGATATGCCGAGGATAATGCCTGCCAGAACCAGTCGTCTCATGCAATGTGCCGGCATGATCCTGATCTCCAAAAGAAAATTGGGCAATCGCAAAGGCTTAGGCGCAGATTATGGCCTGACGGTTTTTTGTCAACGATGGATTGTCCTTGATCGCCTGCCGTCGAGCAGAGGTGGCGGCCTTTCCTGTCGCGAAGATCGGCTTTTCAGCGAGACAGACTATGACTAGCGGCCCAGCTGGAGATGGCGGCCGCAATCGCTTGGGGCTGATCTTCCGGCGCGATGTGCCTTGCCGGTCCGCAATTTTCGATCTCCAATCCGGCAATATTCTCGCGGCACCAGTCTATCATCCTTTCGCCGACCAGCAGTGTCTCCGCCGGACCATCGAAAGTCAGCAGCAGTTTCGGGATATCTTCGCTGCGGGCAAGCCAGGCATCATAGGCTTCGATGCGCGCGACGACATCAGCGGGTTCGCCTTCGATCGGCATCGCGCGCGGCCAGGCAAGCAGCGCACGGCGGCTTTCGCGCGTCGGGTAGGACGCGCGATAGACGGCATGATCCTCGGCGCTCAATCCATTTAGCACCGTGGCTTTCAGTGCCTGCTCGATGAAGAAATTTTCGTCCAGAACCTTCGCTTCGCCTGTGCCCGATGAGCGCAGCAGTTCATAGCGAGCCCGTGCATTCGGCAGGTCGTTCCAGGTCAAAGGTCTGATGATCGTTTCCATGAAGGCGATGCCGCGCACGCGTTCCGGATGGCGGGCGGCCCAGTCGAATGCGAGTGCGCCGCCCCAATCATGGCCGATCAATACGACATCATCGAGCGCGAGTTTGTCGAACCAAGCTTCAAGATAGCGTGCATGGTCGTCAAATGAATAGGCGATATCAGGTTTGCCGGACTGGCCCATGCCAATGAGGTCAGGAGCCAGGCAGCGGGCACGCACGGCAAGGGCCGGGCTGATATGCCTCCATAGGTAGGATGAGGTCGGATTGCCATGCAGGAAGACGAAGGGTGTTCCCGTTCCGGCATCCTCGTAGAAGATCGTCGAGTCCAGCACATTGAGGGAGGGCATGTGGGTATCCTCTCGTGAAAGAAAATGGTAAGGTACCTGTCTATTTAACATAATAGTCAGGTGCCTGTCTATATCATGAAAGATTGTGTTCCCACTCGCCCGTCCCTGGGCCTGCTGCTGCGGCTCGTGCATCAACATTGGACACAGGATGTCGAAGCCGCGCTGGAAGAGGCCGGTTATGGCGATATCCGACCACCGCACGCCAATGTGTTTACCTTCATGCGTCCGGAAGGAATTCAGGTGAGTGAGCTCACTCGGCTTTCCCATGTCCGCAAGCAGACGATGACGCAGGCAGTAGAGGAGTTGGAGCGCCTGGGTTATGTCGAGCGCCGACCGGACCCTGATGATCGACGTGCAAGACTTGTGTTTCTGACCGAGCGTGGCAGAGGCGTGCGGCCAATAGCAGCGGCAACCGGTCGCCTTGTGGATCAGCGCTGGTCCGATATCGCCGGTTCTGAGGAGATTAATGCGTTGAAGCAGGCTTTGCAGGAGGTGCTCGGCAAGCTCCGCGGCGACCGGGATTCCGCAGAGCCGATGGACGAGGCGGCGACATAGGAGTTTGGGTGATCTGCCTGAGATATGCGGCCGCACACTTTGGAGCGCTATCACGAAGAGTTTCGTTACTCCGTTCTGGTTTATGGCCTATCTCTCCTCCACGACCGTCAAGCGAAGGGGATGTGCCGATGCAAGAGAGGAGCCTGATCAGGAAGACAAATGGAGCGAGGCGGAAATCGGGCCTCGCTTTCGGCTTCGGCTTTTCGGTTCTTTCTGGGACCTTTGGCCTCGCTCTGCCTTCGCCGGCAGCAGCGCAGACGATCATCGATGATTGGCAGAAGGTAAAGCCGCCGGCGGCGCCGGAGCTGAAGACCGTTACCGTCGATCCAAAGACGACGGCACTGCTGGTCCTCGATTTCAACGGCGCGCAGGACCCGACCAAGGGACCGTGCAACGTGAAGACCAAGCCCCGTTGCCTGGCGTCCGTCCCCAAGGTGAAAATCCTACTCGATCAGGCGCGCGCCAAGGAGATGCTCGTCGTCTTCAGCCTGGCCGGGGTTGGCGAGCCGCAGGATATCGCAACGGCGCTGGCGCCCCTGGCGAGCGAGCCGATCGTCAAATCCGGGCCGGACAAATTCATCGGCACCAATCTGCGCAGTATTCTCTCGGACAAGGGCATCAAGACCATCATCGTGACAGGCACGGCCTCGGAGGGCGCGGTGCTCGATACGGCGACGGATGCTGCGTTAAACGGCATGAACATTGTCCTGCCCGTCGACGGCATGTCATCGACAGAGCCTTACGGTGAGCAATATGTGGCCTGGCACATGGTCAATGCGCCCGGCGTTTCGCAGAAGACGACACTGACCAGCATCGACAGGATCAAGTTCTGATTTGCTGCAGCCCGCCGGCTAGCACGCTCTCAAGCGCGCCACTCTCTAGAAGTGCCATGACCGGCAATCCGTCGATCAACATCTCTTGAGTTTCGGCGCTTGTCGTCTGTGACATAGTATCGCCGGCAACGACAGCTATGCGATGATCCCTTTGGAGGATGCGTTTCATGTCTTTTCGCCAGATGGTTCCTGGCCTGGCCCTGGCCCTTTCGCTGCTATCGGCAACGGCATCCGCCGCTCCGCCCGAGCAGGGTCATGGCGCGCCTGCCGGTGCGAGCGGCGTGCTCTCGCTCCTGTCGCCCGATGCCGTGAGCGACCATGTGCTGACTACGGATGGCAAGACCATTCCCTATACGGCGACAGCGGGTACGCTCGATCTTTTCGGCCAGGATGGCCAGCGCAGCGCCGCGATCTTCTACACGGCCTATGTCGCCAAGAACCGGGATGCGAACCGGCCCGTGACCTTCGTGTTCAATGGCGGGCCGGGTGCTGCTTCGGCCTTCCTCAATCTCGGGCTCGTCGGTCCGCGCATCGTCGATTTCGGCGCAGACGGCCGTGACGGCGCCAATGCCAAGTTGATCGACAATCCGCAAAGCTGGCTCGAATTCACCGATCTCGTGCTGATCGATCCGATCGGTACCGGCTGGAGCCGCGCTGCCAAGCCCGATGATCAGAATGATTTCTATAGTGTCGACAGCGATGCCGAAAGCCTCGCCAAGGTGATCGCCCTCTACATCGCCCATAACAGCCGGGCGTCGTCGCCGAAGTACCTTCTCGGAGAAAGCTATGGCGGGTTTCGTTCGGTCAAGATTGCCAACAGCCTGCGCGAGGATCAGGGCATTCTGATTTCCGGCATCGTCATGCTGTCGCCGCTGCTGGAGGGCCGGTTCGTCTTCGGGGACGGTGAGGATGCGCTTGGCGCAGCCTTGCAGCTGCCGTCACTGGCGGCGGCCGAACTGGAGCGTCTAAACGCCTTCAGCGAGAAAGCAGTCCAGGATGCCGAAACCTTCGCCTTCAACGACTATTTGCCAACTCTTGCCAGACGGCCGCCATCAGGAGATTCCGGCCAAGCCTTCTACGGACGCATCGCGAAGCTGACGGGCATACCGCAGGATGTCGTTGCCAAGAACCAAGGTTTTCTCGGCGCAGTCTATCGGAAGCATTCCGATGGCGGCGGCGCGGACGTGGCGAGTGCTTATGACGCGTCGTTCCTCGCGCCGGACCCCTATCCGCAGTCGGAGGCCGAGCATGGCGGCGACCCGATTCTGGATGGCTTTGTTCGCGCCTATGGCGGCGCCTTTTCAGGCTATGCCCGTGACGAGCTGGGCTTTCATACCGACATGACCTACACGCTGCTGTCGTCGTCCGTGAACCGGGAATGGAAATGGGGCGGGCACAACGGCGGCTCGCGCGGGACCGCCGGTGTTGGCGACGATCTCAAGGAGCTGCTATCGCTCTCGTCATCCTTCCGCGTGATGATCGGGCAGGGTTACAGCGATCTCGTCATCCCCTTCGGCGTGAACAAATATGTGCTCGACCATATGCCGTCCGCCTTTGCTGACCGAGTGGCGATGAAGCTTTATCGCGGCGGTCACATGTTCTACACACGGCCGGCGTCGCGCGAGCAGTTCACGATGGATGCCAGGGCGTTTTACGCCGGGCAGGGCAAGGCAGTGCCGGCAACGCAATCGAATTGACCGCCGCCTCGCGCAAGGGCATCCCGAGAAAGCGGATGCGGCTTAATCGTGCTGCTGCAGCTGAAAGAGATGCTTGATGCGCGAGCTTAGCGAGGTCACATGAGCGCCATGACCGAGCATATCGGCATTGGCGAAGAGATGGTGCTCCGCCTCAATGCGTTTTGCCAGCATGGCACCGAGCTCTTCGGCAAGGGTCGGCCGGTCGTGCAGCAGCGGCGCCAGACATTCCTCGCCGATTTCATAGGTGACGACGAAGGTAAGGGCGCGAACCGTGCCGACTTCACCGGATCCCATCAGCAGCCCGTTCTCGCCGAAATAATCGCCTGGCGCAAGGCGCGTCAGCTCGATCTGGCGATGCCCTTCGCGGCGGGTGATGCTGACGACGCCCGAGCGGACGATCGTGAGCGCCCGCATGCGGGCATCCTGTTCGGCGATGACGGCATCCTTGCGATAGGTCCGCCGCTGCATATGCGATGCCAGATGCTCCTTTTCATCCTCGGTCAGCGAAGAGAACAGAGGGATATTGCTGACAAGCCGCCAGGGCGTTCCGGGCGCATGTTGCTTCTCGTCGGCTGTCTCAGGCTTTTGCTGCATCGGAAGCATGATCGTGCCGGGCGGATCGGCGAGTTTCAAGCCTGCCGCCTTGGTGTGACGAACTAGCAGATCATAGATCTCGTTCTTTGCGGCTTGTGTCAGCGACATATCGCGTACTCGAAAGGACAGCTGCAGTTCGATCGCCTGCCCATCGATGGAAGTGATGGCGACACTGGGTTCCGGGTTCTTTTGGATCGAGTTGCAGCTGATCAAGACGTTTTGCATCACATCCGCGATGA
Source organism: Rhizobium sp. BK491 (assembly GCF_014194925.1). Taxonomy (NCBI): domain Bacteria; kingdom Pseudomonadati; phylum Pseudomonadota; class Alphaproteobacteria; order Hyphomicrobiales; family Rhizobiaceae; genus Rhizobium; species Rhizobium sp. BK491. The sequence continues at coordinate 54,898 of NZ_JACIAR010000012.1, read as the reverse complement.
TGCGTGGCAGGGCGGTGGGCTGAATGCGTACGGTGACGGTTGCGCCGTGGCTTTCGTCAGGCGAGGAAAGATTGGTCAGCCGCGTCTTGGCAAGGATACTGTTCGGAATGACGATCAGATCGTTGGTGCCGCTCAGCAATTGCGTGGCGCGCCAATTGGTTTCGACGACGCGACCCTGGACGTCATTTTCGAGGACGATCCAGTCGCCGACGGAGTAGGGGCGGCCGAGATTGAGAGCGATGCCGGAGAAGACGTCGCTCAAAGTGCTCTGCAAGGCAAGGCCGAGAATGATGGCGAAGACGCCCGATGTTGCGATCAGTGTACCGATCGGGACGCTGAAGACATTACCGACGATGGAGAGAATGGCGCCGAGATAGATGACGCCGACGATCAGATCCTGCAGCAGCCGGCCCTCGCGGGGCTTGCGCTCGAAAATCAGGAACAGCCGCACGCAGGCGATCAACACCCAGGCGCCGTTGACCCACCAGACGATCTTGGCAAAGCCCGTGAAGGTGCGCAGCGTCACCGATTCCTGCGACGGGCTCGGCTCATAGGGGACGATGCCGTGATAGAATAAAAGTGCGGTCAGGCAGACGAAGAAGGCCATCTGACCGATCAGACGGCCGGCCCGCTGATGACGCAGCATGACGCGGCTGACGAATGTGCCGACGACAACCAGAATGAAGAACTGGACGATCGGATCGCCAAGAAGCGCAATGGACATGGGGACTCGGTCGCACTCGGTCTTTCGGATGGGCGCTAAATTGGCATGAAAGAGGCCGCAGCGCCATATGCAGAAAAAGTATGATTAATTGACGTTGCCGCCTTGATCTCAGGACATGCACCTTGATAATTAGATGACGATTATCATCTTATATCTGTCATCCCATCCTGCTATCTGCTCTCGCAGCGCAACGCCCTAGCGCTCCGACATCCTTGAGGAATACCTATGACACAGTCTTTCGAGATTCGCGGCGATCTGTTGATCGGCTCAGATTCTACCGGCGGCAACAGAACCGTGCGTGCCATCAACCCGGCAACCGGCGCAAATCTGGAGCCGGCCTTTGCGGTCGCCGGCGAGAGCGATGTCGCTAAAGCCTGCGAGTTGGCCGCTCAGGCGTTCGACGTCTACCGTGCGACCAGCCCGGAGCAGCGCGCAGCATTTCTCGAAAAGATTGCCGACAACATCATGGAGATTGGCGATGCCCTGATCGAGCGCGCGACGGAGGAGACCGGCCTGCCGGTGGCGCGCCTGCAGGGCGAGCGCGCCCGCACCGTTGGCCAGCTGCGGCTCTTTGCGCAGGTGGTCCGCGCCGGCGAGTGGCTCGATCTGCGCGTCGATCCGGCACTGCCGGAGCGCAAGCCGCTGCCGCGGCCGGATCTGCGCCTGCGCCAGATCCCGCTCGGCCCGGTCGCCGTCTTCGGCGCTAGCAATTTCCCGCTCGCCTTCTCGGTTGGCGGCGGTGATACGGCTTCGGCACTCGCCGCCGGCTGCCCGGTCGTCGTCAAGGGCCACCTTGCCCATCCCGGCACGGGCGAGCTTGTCGGCCGCGCCATCCGCGCCGCCGTCGGCCAATGCGGCCTACCGGAGGGCACATTCTCGCTGCTGACCGGTGCCAACGAGACCGGTGCCGCGCTGGTGCGCGATCCCCGCATCAAGGCCGTCGGCTTCACCGGCTCGCGCGGCGGCGGCCTGGCGCTTGGCGCCATTGCCGCGGCCCGGCCTGAGCCGATCCCGGTCTATGCCGAGATGAGCAGCGTCAACCCAGTTTTCCTGTTCCCCGCCGCTCTCGCAGCACGCGCTGAGGCGATCGGGACTGGCTTCATCGATTCCCTGACGCTCGGTGCCGGCCAGTTCTGCACCAATCCGGGCCTGCTTTTCGCGATCGAAAGCCCGGATCTCGACCGCTTCGTTCAGGCGGCCAGCGATGCGCTGAGCGGCCGCGCGCCGGCGCCGATGCTGACGCCCGGCATTCACGCCGCCTTCGACAAGGGTGTTGCCGCATTGGCGGAACATGAGTCTGTCAAGACCGTCGCTCATGGCGCTCCGGCCGAAGGCGTCAACCGGAGCCCGGGCATCTTCTTCGAAACGGAAGCGGCGGAATTCCTGGCAGACGAGCGTTTGGGCCATGAAGTCTTCGGCGCGGCAAGCCTGCTCGTGCGATGCAAGGACGTCGACCAGATGATTGCCGTTGCGGAAAAGCTCGAGGGCCAGTTGACCGCGACCCTGCAGATCGAAGCGGAAGATTATGCCACGGCCGCCAAGTTGGTGCCGGTGCTGGAACGCAAGGCCGGGCGCATTCTCGCCAATGGCTGGCCGACCGGCGTTGAAGTCTCCCATGCCATGGTGCATGGCGGGCCTTTCCCGGCGACCTCGGACAGCCGCACAACCTCGGTCGGCACGCTCGCCATTCGCCGCTTCCTGCGTCCGGTCTCCTATCAGGATCTGCCGGAAGGCTTGCTGCCGGCTGAATTGCGTAATGAGGGCGTCAGGGCGCTGCCGCATCTGCTGGATGGCGTGCGCAAGGGCAGCTGAGCCGCCCCCGACGGGATAGATGATATTCTTTGGAGCGGGTCAGGTTGGCCCGCTTTTCTTTGAGTGCGGCTACGCTGCCGTATTTTTCTGACGGGCCTCGAGATGGGCCTTGTAGTGCTGAAGCGATAGCTCGGCTCCGAGGTGGGAAAGTTCCGTCGCCACGGCCTCGGCGGCCTGTTCTGCCGGCTCGATGACGCGCTCGAACATCTCTGCTTCATAGGCTTGGACGGCAAGTTTCCAGTCCGCCTGCTCAAGAAGCTGGCGGCTGAGTTCCGCTGCATCCAGCATCGCCATATTCACACCTTCGCCGCCGAAGGGCGACATCACATGCGCGGCATCGCCGAGCAGCGTGATGCCGATGCGGTTCTGCCAGTGGTGGCCGACCGGCAATGCGTAGATCGGTCGAGAGACGATATGGTCGTTGCTGGCTTCGATGAGGCGCAGTATCTCCGGTGTCCAGCCTTCGAACTCGGCCATCAGCCGCGCGCGGGCTTTTGCCGGCGCTGCAAAGTCGAAGGTCCTGTCTGCCCAGTCGGCCGGCACACGGAAGATCGCGTAGCCTCTGAGATGGGCGTTGCCGTTGCGCTGGACGATCAGGCTTTTTCCATCGGCCTCGACGCCGATCTTGCCGCGGCCGACAAGGGCTGCGAGGTCCGGGTGGCTAGCGTCGACGTCGTCGATGCCGAATTCAATGAAGGTGATACCGCTATATTGCGGGCGGTACGAGGAGACCAGCGGCCTGACCTTGGACCAGCTGCCGTCGGCGCCGACGACGAGGTCGAAGGGACCAACCGTTCCGTTTTCGAAGACCAGATCATAGGTGCCATCGTCGCGCGGGCGGACTTCGCGCAGGCCGTGGTTCCAGCGGATGACTTCTGATGGCAAAGAGGCGAGCAGCGTTTGCCTGAGCGCGGTGCGGTCGACCTCGGGCCTATCGGATTCATCAGCGTCGTCATCGGCAAAGAGCAGCGCGCCACGCTTGTCATAGAGCCGGCTTCCTTGATCCTCATAGCGGGCGATCGCCAGGAATTCGCGGTAGAGGCCGGCGCGGCGCAGTGCGAGCTGGCCGGATTCCACATGCAGGTCGAGCGTGCCACCTTGTGGCCGGGAAAGTGCATGTTCCTCGCGTTCGAAGACGATGGCCGGCACACCTGCCTGATAGAGGATGCGGGCCAGGGTCAGACCGCCGGGGCCTGCGCCGATGATGGCGATGCGGGGATAGGATGTCATGGACAGGGTCCTCATAATTTTGTACATAGGTACCTATATAAATTAACATAGGCACCTATTCAAGTGGTGAAGACATGATGGATTGGGATTTGTTCGACACACCGGCGCCGCTCATCAACATGGCGTCGCGAGCGTTTTCACGTCTTGGCGAACGTCGGGTGAGGGCTTTGGGCTTCAATATCGGCCAGCTGCCGGTGCTGTATTTGCTCCGGAATGGCGCGCAGATGTCGCAGAAGGATTTGGCGAAATTCGCCAAGATCGAGCAGCCGTCGATGGCTCAGATGCTGGCGCGCATGGAGCGGGATGGTCTGATCCGGCGCACGCCCGATCCAGCCGATGGCCGCAGCAGCCTCGTGTCGTTGACCGAGGCAGCAGTCGCGAAACTCCCGGCAGCGCGCCAGGCGCTGGAAGAGGGGCGAGACCGGGTTCTTTCTGGCTTCAGCGCTGATGAAGTTCAGACGCTGGTTCAGCTCATGCGCCGGCTGAACCAGAATCTGGATCGGATGGTGGCCGAGGAGGATGGGTCGTAGGCGCGCTGATCTGCGCCTACGATGATCAACATTCAGATTTCGGCGTAGACGATGCCCGTGAACGAGCCGGCATGATGAAGAAGTTCGCGCTCGCCCGAACCATCGAGGCTGGCGGAATAGAGATTGCCGCCGATGTCGGTGAAGAACATGCGGTTGTTGGGTAGATCGAGCGAGAGGCCGATGCCTTCGTCGAGGCCTTCGAGAACGACTTCAGATGTGCCGGCGAGATCATCCATCTGGGCGCGGTTGACGGTATTTCCACGCGGAAGATTACCGCGGTCCGTCCAGTAGATGGTGCGGGTGGCGAGGTCCAGTTCGAGGTCGATCGGTTCCGGCAGCTTGTCCAGCAGTGTCTCGATGTCGCTGCGGTTCGTCGCGGTTTCGCCGGCGGGGATGTTGATGCCGGCGCGGAAGATGCGGCCGAGGCCGGCATCCGGCGGCCCTTTCTGGGTCCAGTAGATCTGGCCGAGCGGCAGGTCGAGGGCGATGCCGACACACCAGCGTGCGATATCGGTGCTGTCTCCCGGGCTGTCGCCGTTCTGCACCAGAGTTTCGATGTCGCTACCATCGATATTGGCGCGCATGACGCGCATGCCTTCGCGGTCGCACCAATAGAGCTTGCCGTTGTCGCGGTCGAGCTGGATTTGCTTCGGCGTGACGAGCGTGCTGCCCGGCGGGATCAGCGTGATGTGGTTGCCGCCGTCGAGGTCCATGCGTTCGATGGAGCCGTCATGGGCGTTGTAGTCGTTGCCCATCTCGGTCCAGTAGATCCAGCCGTTCTCGCTGTCGACGAGAATGCCGTCGGGGCTGCGGCCCGCCCGCTGGACGATGAGCTTGAGATCGGTGCCGTCGATGGCGGAGGAGAGGATTCGTCCGTCGTTGATATCGAGGAAAAACAGTCTTTCGGTCTTGTCGGTGGTGGTGGCAGGCGTCCGTGCTTCTGACATGAGAGCATCCTTTCGAGGGGCGGATCTGCGGATCATAGCGCGGCAATCATGGCATCGATTGATGACAGCATCATTCGCCGCTGCGATCGGAACGAGCATCTGCTGCGCTGCAGCAAAGATCAAGGGCCGGAATGTCGCGGGGTGCGGGGAGGGCTGTCAAATAAGTGTCATCGGCCTGATATAAATCCCCCACATTCCCATAAGACTACGCCAGTCCAGGGCTGAAACCGAAGCCGGAGGTGATTGATATCATGTCGACGCTCCAGCAGATCGCCTTCCGCGCCGGCTGTTCCGTCGCGACTGCCAGCCGCGTGATGAATCGCAGCGGTCCGGTCAGCGACGAGATGGTGCGGCGCGTGCGCCGGGCGGCGGCGGAGCTTGGCTATCGGACAGGTGGGCGTACCGGCACCGGCCGACCGGCGATCGGCGTGCTCATTCCGAGCATCACCAATCCGGTTTTCGCGGCTTCGCTTTCCAGCATCCAGAACCGAGCTCTTCACGCGGGGCATAGCGTGCTGATCGCGCAATCGAACTACGATCCGGCGCAGGAGGTCGATGCCGTCGCCTCGCTGCTCCAGCAGCAGCCGACTGGGTTGATCCTGACGCTCTGCGATCCCGAGCGCAGTCTTGTTCTATCCTCCGCCCTGCCGCCGACCGTATTGCTCGGTAACCTGCCGACCGCCCGCTTTACCGCCGCGGTCGCGACCGATAATTTCGGCGCGGGCCGGGATCTGACCGATCACCTCCTAGGCAAGGGTCATCGCCGCATCCTGTTCATATCAGGCCACTTCTCCGCGTCGGATCGGGCGAAGCTGCGCTATCTCGGCTATATCAGGGCCATGGAAGCGGCGGGGCAACAGCCCCTCGATGCGCTCGAAATTTCCTTCGTAAACAGCCTGGAACAGCTCGATCTTTCCGATGCGATTTCGCGGTTCGACCCGACGGCGATCATTGCTTCCAACGATCTTCTGGCGCTCGGCGTCATGGGCGCGCTTCGGCGTCAGGGTCTTTCGATTCCGCGCGATATTTCGGTCGCCGGCTTCGACGGGATTTCCCTCGGTTTTCTGGGTGAAGTGTCTCTGACGACGGTGGAAATTCCGGATGGAACCATGGGGGCCGCTGCCGCCTCGCTGCTGCTGGATATGGCGGAAAATGCCGCGCCCCCGCGTCATCTGACTGTGCCCTATCGGATGCGTGCGGGTGGCACAGTGCGCGATCTCACCATACAATCCTGACCCTTGCCTGGGAATGGAAACGCCGCCTCTTGTTGGGAGGCGGCGCAGGTTGTGCAGCCGGTTCGAATGATCAGCTGCGCGGCAGCAGGCCTTCGACGTCGGAAGCGGCGTCCTCGAGCGCTTCCTTTGGAGCGGCTGAGCCATCGACGATGCGCGAGAGGTTGTCGACGATGGTCTGAGTGACCTTGACGCCGTTGGCGCCTGGGAAGGCATACCAGGGAACCATGATCGACATCTGGCTGAGACCGGCCTGGAACAGCGGGTTCTTCTTGTAGAAGTCGCCGAGATATTCGGCAGACTTGGCGGCAAGTTCGTTGTTCGGAACATAGCCGGTGCCGGGAACGACGACCGAGGCGCCGTAAGGGCCGGCGGCGAACTTGGCGAACTTCCAGGCTGCTTCTTCCTTGACCGGATCATGGGTCAGGATGACGACGGCATTACCGCCCGTCGGCAGACGGCCATTGACCGGGTCGATCAGCGGCAGCTTGGCGGTGCGCAGGTCGAACTTGGTACCGACATTCTTGATGGTGTTGACGAGAGCACCCGTGGTCTGGAATTCGAAGCCGACCTTGCCGGCAGCGAAGGCCTGTTCGCCGGCAGCCTTGGTGAAGACCGGCATGCCGCCTTCCTTGACGAAGCGCTGGATCAGTTCGACGGCCTTCTGGCCCTCGGGACCGTTGAAGGCAACCTTGCTTTCGTCGTCGTTCAGCATCTTGCCGCCGGCGCCGAAGAGGAGGGCGGAGAACATCCAGTCGTCGCCCTGCCAGCGGAAGTCCATGCCATCGACGCCGTTGCCGAGCGCCTTGATCTTGCCGGCAAGCGTAATGACCTCGTCCCAGGTCTTCGGCGGGTTGTCCGGGTTGCCGCCGGCAGCCTTCACTAGGTCGGCATTGTAGTACATGATCGGGTTGGACGTCGCGAAGGCGAGGCCGACCTGCTTGCCCTTGACCTGGGCGAGCTTCAGGATCGTGTCCGAGAAGCCTTTCTCGGCCATATTGCCCTCCTTCTTGACGAGGGGGCCGAGGTCGACGGCGACGTTGCGCTCGTCGATCATGCGCAGGCGGTTGAGGCCGATGAAGGTGACATCCGGCATTTCGCTGGTGCCGGCCTGACGCAGGATGGTCTGGATGCCTTCCTCATAGGTGGCCGAGGGAGCGGCGAACTGAATCTTGATGTCGGGATTTTCTTCCATGAACTTCTTCGAGATCGTGTCCATCACGTTCTTGAAGAAACCCGGCATGGGATAATGAACCGTCAGGGTGGTTTCGGCATAGGCCGGGACCGTCACGACCATAGAAATGGCCGCAGCGGCGAGAATCTGGGTGATATGCTTCATCGCTCGTTCTCCGTTGTCGAATTTCGAACCGGTCAGCCTTTGAGACCGGTCATGGTGATGCCCTCGACGAAGCGCTTCTGTGCCAGAAGGAACGCCGCGACGAGGGGAAGGGTGATGATCAGGGTTGCCGCCATGAGTGCGCCGTAGTCGTCCCCGGCTTCGGCGGCGCGGAAATACATGAGACCCAGCGGCGGCGTGAAATATTCCTGCTTGGTGATGACGATCAGCGGCCAGTAGAGGTCGTTCCAGTGCGCGACGACCGAGAAGATCGCAAAGGCGGTGACTGCCGGCCAGGCATTCGGCACGATGACACGGGCGACGATGCCGATTTCCGACATGCCGTCGAGGCGGGCGGCATGGATCAGATCGTCGGGCATCGAACGGAAGAACTGCAGGAACATGAAGATCGCGAAGACCGAGATCGAGAAGGGTGCGACGAGAGCCGTATAGCTGTTCAGGAGCGATAGGCTGTTGAAGCCGACATAGAGCGGCAGCGCGGTCGCATGGATCGGGACCAGCAGGCCGAGCATGACCAGCACCATCATCATGCGCGCCGCCGGGAATTTCAGCTTGGCCATGGCATAGGCGCAGGGGATGGCGATCAGTACCTGGAAGAAGAAGATCAGGCCGCAGACGAGGACGCCATTGAAGAGCAGCGTGCCCATGGAAACCTTGCTCAGCGCTTTGGCGATGTTCTCGACGTAATAGAAATGCGTCGGAATCAGCTTCAGCGCCGAGGTAAAGATGTCGTCCTGCGCCTTGCCGGCGGTCGAGATCATGAAGATGTAGGGCGCGAGGAAGATGAGCGAGCCCAGGATCAGCAGGGAGAGGCGCAGGATGCGGCCGGGAGTGAAGCCTGTCGAGGTCATGTGTAATGCACCTGCCGGTCTTGGACGCGATATTGCAGGAAGGTCAGCACCACGAGGATGGCGAGGAACACCGTCGTCATCGCCGAGGCATAGCCGACCCGGAGATAGACGAAGCCTTCCTGATAGATGGTGAAAAGCAGCACCTCGGACGCATGGTTCGGGCCGCCGTCGGTCAGGGCCTTCACCGTGTCGAACACCTTCACCGCATTGATGATGCTGATCGTGGTCACGAAGAGCGTCGTCGGCCCGAGCATTGGCCAGGTGACGAGCCAGAAGCGGTCCCATGCCGATTTCGCGCCGTCGACTTCGGCCGCCGCGTAGAGTTCTCGCGGAATGGCGGTAAGGCCGGCGAGAAACAGCACCATGTTGAAGCCGACCGATTGCCAGACGCCGATGATCGACAGGCTATAGAGCGCTGTTGCCGACGAGCCGAGCCAGTTCGGACCGTGCACGCCGATCTCGCCAAGTAGGGCGTTGATCGGGCCGATCGTCGGATGGAAGAGATACTGCCAGACGGTCGCCATCGCGACGATCAGCGAAGCGACGGGCAGGAAGTAGGCAGTGCGGAAGAAGCTGCGGCCGATACCTTCGCTTTCGATCAGCAGCGCGACGCCGAGGCCGAGCGCGATCGAGACGGGCGCGACGATTGCAGTATAGGTCGCAGTGTTCCAGAGCGACTTTACGAAGGCGCGGTCACGCAGCAGATGCGCGTAGTTTTCGAAGGCGACGAAGCGCAGGCTCTTGTCGCCGAGCTGGAAATCCGTGAAGCCGAGCACGACGACGGCGACGATCGGCACCAGGATGAACAGCACGATCAGGATGATGGCGGGCAGGGCGAAGAGCAGGGCCGTGCGGGCCTCCTTTCGCTCGCGGGCTGCGGCCGCCTGCATCGGCAGGGATGTGGCGGCAATACTAGCCATGCGCCTTCTCCCGCGTGGCGTCGACGCTCGTCGGGCTCGCGCGCAGGCGGCGGCCGTCTTCGGCGAAGACCATCGCCTGTTCGGCTGCAAGCGTCAGCGCAACCGGCATGCCGATGGACAGGCCCGCGACTTCTGCCGGGGCGAGCTTGACGACCATGCTCTCGCCGATAGCGTCGAGCTTGGCATAGAGGATGACTTCGGAGCCGAGGAACTCCATTCGCTCGATATGGGCGGCGAGCGCATCCTGGCGGTTTTGCGTGAGGCTCACGAATTCCGGACGGATGCCGAGGGTCACGTTCTTGCCGGTAACACTGCCGTCTTCCAGCGCAAGCCGGATGCCACCGAAGGCAACGATGCCGTTTTCGGCGAGCGCCGGCAAAAGGTTGATGCGCGGCTGACCGACGAAGCGGGCCACTTCAACATGGGCCGGGTCGTCATAGATCGTCTGGGGAGAGGCAAGCTGCAGCAGCTGACCGCCGATCATGACGGCGACGCGGTCGGCCATCGACAGTGCCTCGGCCTGATCATGCGTCACGTAGACAGTCGGCACGCCGGCGCGGCGATGCAGATCGACGATTTCGCCACGGGCATGGACACGCAGATTGGCATCGAGATTGGAAAGCGGCTCGTCCATGAGGAAGATGGCAGGGCGGCGCACCATGGCACGGGCAAGCGCCACGCGCTGACGCTGGCCACCGGACATCTGCCCGGGCTTGCGGTCGAGCAGGTGATCGATCTTCAGCGAGACGGCCATTTCGCGGACGTCGCGGATGATGCCGGAGCGGGCAGCGCGCTGACCGGGGATCAGCGAGCCGATGAGGGGCAGGCGCTGGACGCGCGACAGGCGGCGCATGGCGAGCGGCACGGCAATGTTTTCCGAGGCCGTCAGATGCGGATAGAGCGCGTAGGACTGGAAGACCATGGCGATGTTGCGGTCTGCCGCCGCGACGCCTGATACGTCGCTGCCGCCGAGCATGATTTCGCCGCTGTCGGCATGATCGAGGCCGGCGAGGATGCGCAGCAGCGTGCTCTTGCCGCAGCCGGACGGGCCGACGAGCGCAATGAACTCACCGGGCTGGACATCGAGATCGACGCCCTTGAGAATGGCGTTGCCGCCGAAGGATTTGGCGATGCCGCGAAGCGAAAGCGCACTCATTCGGTCGGCTCCTTTGCCTTGGGGGCGGCCTGCGGATAGACTTCCATGACGACGTCATCGAGGAGGTAGGCGCTCATGCCGGGTACCGCGACGAGCTCGGTCGAGACCATCTCGCCAAGTTCGTGAATTGCTGCGCCGATCAGGCGTTCGCCCGGCATTTCGCGCTCCATCTCGCCGAGGATAAAGGCTGCGGGCGGTGCCCAGACCAGGTTGGTATCGTTGAAGCGGCCTTCCCAGGTCCAGTGCAGGTGGCCGCTGCCGAAGAGAGCCACGTCATGGGCCGCGATCAGATCATAGAGCCTGCGGCGCTGTACCGGACGAACGCTCCAGTAGCCGGTATCGCCCTCATCCGGCGCATCGACGAAGAGCGGCTTATGGGCAAAGAGGGCAATGCGGCGCTCGCCACGGTTTTCGAGCTTCTCCTGCAGCCAGTCGAACTGCTTCTGCTCCTCGGCGTCCTCGAAGCCCATCAGTAGGCTGTTGAGGCCGATCAGGCGCCAGTTGCCGACGTCCTTCGCCCAGTAGTCCGGGCCAACGAGGCGGCGCCAGCGGTCCAACCGCTCGGGATTGACGGGCTGATAGGAGCCGGGCAGGTGGCCGACATCGTGGTTGCCGGGCACGATCAGCATCGGCACCGACACCTGTCGCATCAGGTCCATGGAAAAGAGGAGATCTTCGTCCTTGTCGGCGCCATCGACGCTGAGATCGCCAGTGTGAACGACGAGATCGGCGCCGCTTGCCTCGATCCATTTCGCCAGCGGCTCCCAATTGCCGTTGAAATGCGGCTTGTTGGGGCTCAAATGCGTGTCGGTGATCTGGATGATCTTCAAGGCGCTTCTCCGCAGTCTTCAGAAAGGGTGCGCCCGCGGAAGGAATGGCCTTCAAAACCGGCGCGTCTCTGCGCTCTCTTTAGAAGGCCGCCATGTCATTTAGGTAACGGGTCTTTTCAGCTGTTTTTCAGTTTTGTCACATTACCGTCAAACGACGCTGCAGCTCGCCTCATGCGGAATGGAAGGGCTGTACGCGACGGTACCGGTGCTATAGATCTTTGCGAAAGGGATCAGACATGTCAGACGAACAGAGCCGCATCACCAGACTTGAGGAAACGGTCGCCTACCAGGCCAAGACGATCGAGGAACTTTCCGATCAGCTCGCCGAGCAATGGAAGGTAGTCGAGCAGACCAGGCAGAAGCTCGACCGCCTGACCGAGCGGTTTCTGACGCTGGAGGAGCAGTCGCTCGACGCACCGGCCGTTACCAAGCCGCCGCACTACTGAGCTGCGTTCGGCGTTCACGTTTCGGTGTTGCACGCGGGCGTGTGTAACAAAAATGCCCGTCTTCCCGTATTTCCTTGTGACTGTCGCATTTACAATCGCGGTCGAGAGGAAATCACCATGAAGATTTTATCGAAGGACACGACCCGCATTTATTCATCGCGCGTCACCCGCTTGGCCGGCTTTACGGCGCTCGCGGTATTACTCGGCGGCGTCGCGCTGCAATTCGTCGGCCGCGCCTCGGCAGAGGATGCACGCGTCATTCCCGCGCCGAGTATGGATGAAAAGGCGATTACCACCAGCACGGAAACAGCGGTGCTTGCCGGCGGCTGCTTCTGGGGCGTCCAGGGCGTCTTCCAGCACGTCAATGGCGTGATCAGCGCGACTTCGGGCTATACGGGCGGCAGCAAGGATGCGGCTCATTATGAAATGGTAAGCGCAGGTGATACCGGCCATGCCGAATCCGTGCGCATCGTTTTCGATCCGCACAAGATCAGCTACGGCCATCTGCTGCAGATCTATTTTTCAGTGGCGCATGATCCGACGGAGCTGAACTATCAGGGGCCGGATACCGGGACGCAGTACCGTTCGGCGATCTTCCCGACCAGTCAGTCGCAGGCTGATATCGCCAAGGCCTATATCGAGCAGCTCAACCACGCCAAGGTCTTCGATGCGGCTGTTGTCACCAAGATCGAGCCTGCGCGGCAATTCTATGCGGCCGAGGCCTATCATCAGGATTTCCTGACGACGCATCCGACCTATCCCTATATCGTCATCAACGACCTGCCCAAGATCAAGAACCTGCAGCATCTCTTTCCCGGCGATTATCGCGCCGATCCGGTTCTGGTGACGGCAAGCGCCAGTGTGAAATGATGGCCTGCCCTGACCGGCGAGCGATATCAGCCGGTCAGGGCCGCCTTGCAAGAAATGCTCGTTACTCCCGGCTCGTCTGGTGTATTGCTGCGCCGTCAGACATTCATCGAGAGTGCGTTTCGTCATGATCGTCCGCGACCGGCCGAATCTCTTCCAGCTTTTCTTCATCGTCCGCGGGTCGATCATCCGCCGAATCCTGCCGCAGATCATCGCCATCTTTTTGCTATCGGCGCTGATCGTCTGGGGTCATGAGGCTCGGCCGAACCTCATCGTTTCCTTCAACGGCTCGGCACTATCGCTGCTCGGTATCGCGCTTTCGATCTTCCTCGGCTTCCGCAACAATGCCTGCTACGACCGTTGGTGGGAGGGCCGCAAGGATTGGGGGCAGCTCGTCCATCTCGCGCGCGGCTTCGCCCGGCAGACGCTGGTGCTGGAGAGTGCAGGGGAGGCCGGTATCGAGGCGCGCAATAACCTGCTGCGCCTGACCATCGCCTTCACACAGGCGCTCGTCTGTCTTCTGCGGCCTGGCAGCGACGAGGGCAAGGTGTTTCGCTTGCTGACCGCAAGCGAGGCGGAATTCTACCACGCGGCCCGCAACAAGCCTGATCTCATTCTGCGCCTGATGTCCGCCGATCTCGCACGGCTGAAAGCATCGGGTGTGATTTCGGATATCCAATATCAGATGCTGGATATCACGATCGGCCAGATGGGTGCGGTGCAGGCGGCCTGCGAGCGGCTGCGCAACACGCCGTTGCCCTTCGGCTACACGCTGCTTCTGCATCGCACTGCCTATCTCTTCTGTTTCCTGCTGCCTTTCGGTTATGTCGATACGCTCGGCTGGGGCTCGCCCTTTGTTACGGCACTCATCGCCTACACCTTCTTCGGTCTGGATGCGCTGGGCGACGAATTGGAAGACCCTTTCGGCAAGCGCCCCAATGCGCTCGCCATCGGCGCGCTTGCCGATACGATCGAGATCAATCTGCGCGAAGCGCTTGGGGAAACCGACCTGCCGCCGTTGCCGCAGCCCAAGGATTTCCTGCTGATGTAAAAAATCAGAAAAAAATATTCGCCGGGCGATGGAATAGAATCCGGAGTGCTTCCGTATATAGGTGTATGGAACGCAAAGGACGCACATTCGATGTTTTGGGGCAGCTCGGTTCGCTGAGACGTTACGCCCGCTCGCTTGTGCGCAATGCGGACGAGGCCGAGGATCTGGTGCATGACGCGCTGGTCAAGGCTTATGAGCGCAAGGCATCGTTCAGGCGCGACGGCAATCTGCGCACCTGGCTGCTGTCGATCCTGCACAATGTGCATATTGACCGCCTGCGCCAGAAAAAGTCGCTGAGCCGTCGTCACGAGGAGGCTGCGGCCGACCTCGAAACTGCATTGCCGGCATCGCAGGACCATACGGTGCGTTTGAACCAAGTTCGCGAAGCCTTCTTCAGTCTGCCCGAGGAGCAGCGCGAGGCGCTGCATCTCGTGGCGATCGAGGACCTCTCTTATCAGGAGGCGGCATCAGCGCTTGGCATTCCTGTCGGCACGCTGATGTCCCGCATTGCACGGGCTCGCGCGACGCTGCGTAGTTTCGAGGAGGCAGCCTCCAAGGTTTCGCATCTCAGGCTTATCGAGGGAGGCGGCAATGAAAATCGTTGATCCGATCATCGATACCGATCTCGACGCCTATGTCGACGGCGAGCTGACGCTTGCGCGCCGTATCGAGGTGGAATCCTATCTCTCGGAGCATCCCGAAATCGCAGCCAAGGTGATGGCCGACATGAGCATCCGTGGCGAGCTGCGCATGGCTCTGGCCGGCGAAGGCCATGTGGTCCGGGCGGAAACGCGGGAGGCCGCACGGCGGCTGGAGCGCGGGCTGGCCTATGGCCGCGTGCTGGGCTCGTTTCAGCGTATCGCCGCCATCGCCGTGCTGGTGACCACCGGCTGGGTTGCGCATACGTCCTTCGGCGCCTTCACGGCGAGCGAGGTTAGTGCGTCGACACGTCCACCGGCCTTCGTCGATGACGCGGTACGCGCTTACAAGACGACGGCCGTGCGCGAGGAGCTCAAGCCGCAGTCGGCGTCTGCGAATTACAATCCGGATGAAATCCGCGCATCGACGGCAATCATATTGCCGGAGCTGCCGGGTGGCTGGCGTGTCACCGATGCGCAAATCTATCCGTCCGAATTCGGGCCGAGCGTCGAAATGATGGTCGATGCCGGCGAAGACGGACATTTGTCACTGTTTGCCGTCCGTCCGGGCAATTTCGCCGTCCAGGATGTCAGTCACATCAAGCGTGACGATGTCCAGGCTGCCTACTGGCAGATTGGCGAAGTCGCCTATGCGCTGATCGGCAACGGCAAGGCGGGTCAGCTTGACGGCGATGCCGAAAAGCTTGCCCGCAGCCTCTACTAGTTTGGATTAAAGGAGAACGACCATGAACCCGACTAATCCGCGATACGGCTACGGAGCCGCCGCCGGCTCTCAGGCGCTCTTCGACGAGGGGCTGCGCCGGCACATGCTGCGCGTCTACAACTACATGGGTATCGGCCTTGTCGTGACGGGAATCGTCGCGCTGATCGTCGGCACGACGCCGGCGCTCTATGTGCCGATCTTCCAGAGCCCGCTGAAGTGGGTCGTCATGCTGGCGCCGCTTGCCTTCGTGTTCTTCTTCTCGTTCCGCATCCAGTCGATGTCGGCGGGAACGGCGCAGATGATGTTCTGGGCCTTCTGCGCGGTCATGGGTCTGTCGCTGGCCTCGGTCTTCCTGGTCTTCACCGGTACGAGCATCGCGCGCACCTTCTTCATTGCCGCGACCATGTTCGGCGCGACCAGCCTCTACGGCTATACGACCAAGCGTGACCTTTCCAACATCGGCTCGTTCCTGATGATGGGTCTGTTCGGTGTGATCATCGCCAGCATCGTCAATATCTTCCTGGGTTCGAGCACGCTGCAGTTCGCCATCTCGGTCATCGGTATCGTGGTCTTCGTCGGCCTGACCGCCTGGGATACGCAGAACATCAAGGAACAGTATGCCGAAAACTACGATCAGGAATCGCAGCAGAAGCTTGCCGTCTTCGGTGCTCTGTCGCTCTACCTGAACTTCGTCAATATCTTCCAGCTGCTGCTGAACTTCACCGGCGAGCGGGAGTAGTTTGAAATTGCCTGCTTGAGCATGGTCTAAGCTAAAGGGCACTCCACGCCTTTGGTGATCATGCTCCGGTAATGCGTCTCCCTGGGGGCTTGTTGAGACGCATGACGCGCCTGCAGTATCTGCGCCGATACTGCAGGCGCAACTTTTTTGAGGGCGAGCCAACTGGGCTAAACCGCTCGAAAATCACCTTCGCCGCCAGGCGGCAAAGGGGGAAGGTGCCGGACCAAGAGAGCACCGTCTAAAGAAAAGGCCCGATAGCGCAGATCTGCTGCCATCGGGCCTTTCATCATTGGAGATATGCGGTGTCTCGTCCGTCAGGTGACGAGCGTGGTCTTACCATTCGGCGACGCTGCCGTCCTCGTGGCGCCAGACGGGATTGCGCCAGCGATGGCCTTCCTTGGCACGCTCGATGACATAGGCTTCGTCAACCTCGATGCCGAGGCCGGGACCCTGCGGGATCGAAACGAAGCCGTCGGCATATTGGAACACCTCCTTGTTGGAGATGTAGTCGAGGATGTCGTTGCCCTTGTTGTAGTGGATGCCGAGGCTCTGTTCCTGGATGAAGGCATTGTAGCTGACGGCATCGACCTGCAGGCAGGCGGCAAGCGCGATCGGGCCGAGCGGGCAATGCGGGGCAAGCGCCACGTCATAAGCTTCGGCCATCGCCGCGATCTTGCGGCACTCGGTGATACCGCCGGCGTGCGACAGGTCGGGCTGCAGAATGTCGACATAGCCGTCCGACAGAACCGACTTGAAGTCCCAGCGAGAATACAGGCGCTCGCCGAGCGCAATCGGCGTCGAGCAATGATTGGCGATTTCCTTCAGCGCCTCGCGGTTTTCCGACAGCACCGGCTCTTCGATGAAGAGCAGCTTGTAGGGTTCGAGCTCCTTGGCGAGCACTTTGGCCATCGGCCGATGGACGCGGCCGTGGAAATCGACGCCGATGCCGATATAAGGGCCGATCGCCTCGCGGATGGTGGCGATGGTTTCGACGGCCTTCTCCACCTTGTCATAGGTGTCGACGATCTGCATTTCCTCGCAGCCATTGAGCTTGATCGCCTTGAAGCCGCGGGCGACGACGTCCTTGGCATTGTTGGCAACGTCCGAGGGACGGTCGCCGCCGATCCAGGAATAGACCTTGATCTTGTCGCGCACCTGGCCGCCGAGCAGCGAATGGATCGGCTGTCCCAGCGCCTTGCCCTTGATGTCCCAGAGCGCCTGGTCGATGCCGGCGAGCGCCGACATGTGGACGGCGCCGCCACGATAGAAGCCGGCGCGGTACATGACGTTCCAGTGATCTTCGATCAGGAACGGATCCTTGCCGATCAGATAATCTTCCAGCTCGTGCACAGCCGCCTGTACGGTCAGCGCGCGGCCCTCGACCACGGGCTCACCCCAGCCGACGATGCCTTCATCGGTCTCGATCTTCAGGAACAGCCAGCGCGGGGGAACGATATAGGTCGTCAGCTTGGTGATTTTCATGGGAATGCTTCCGTTTGGCTTTGGGTTGCGTCAGCGGCGCGATGCCGCGGATCTCTGGGTTGCGGGATTTGCTTTCCGGCCTTTGTCCAGCCGTCGTTCGACGGCGAGATCACGGGCGGCAAGATCGAGCATGCGGTGAGCGCAGACGCGCGCCGCATCGCGGTCGCGAAGGCGTAGGGCCTCGACGAGTTCGCCGTGCACGGCGATTGCTTCGTCGCGGCTGTCGGCGGCGACGTTGGAGGCGTGCAGCGCATATTTCAGGCCGGCATGCATGGCGCTGGAAAGACGGCGAAACACCTGGTTGTGACTGGCGTTGAGCAGCAGCTTGTGGAACGTCACGTCGGCTTCGGTAAAGCCTTCCGGATCATCGCCGCTGTCGCGCATCTGCTGCCATGCGCTCTCCAGGTCGGCAATTTCGCGAGCCGTGGCGCGCTCGGCTGCATATTCTGCCGCGGCGGGTTCTATGGTGCGGCGTGCCTCGAGGATGGAGCCGAGAATATCGAAATCGGCGATATAGGGACCCATCCATTCCAGCACGTCCTGGTCGAGAATGTTCCAGTCATCCCTGTCGCAGACAGTGGTGCCGATGCGCGGCTTGCCGCGCACGAGGCCCTTGGATTCCAGCACCTTGAGGGATTCGCGGATAACAGTGCGGCTGACGCCGTACATTTCGCAAAGATCGTTTTCGCGCGGCAGGGTCGAGCCGGATGAATAGCGTTCGGCGCAGATGTCTTCAGCGATTGCCGCCGTCACATTCTTGCGCACACGGGGACGACGCTCAGGCTTGGCCGACGCGCCATGCTCCTGCCTTTGCAGCGATTCCACGCTTTTTCCTCCGCACCATTCCGCATTCTCTGCGGAAACCTCTCGCTGCGAAGGAGCTGGACGTATTGGCACCTTCCCTTTTCGCATTGAGATGAAGATACGCTAATCATCATACATTGGCAATATTCTTGTATGATGATTTAGCCTGCTGCATTCCAGCCGTTTGGGAACAATCCGCGACCACCAGGCTTTTCAAAGTCGGCGCCCCTGCTGTTACTGCGGCGTCGTCTTCGAGAGATAGAAGGATTATGGTGACGACGCAGGCGGCCATTCCGCCTGCCGTCGATCGTTACGGGGAGGCGGGACCGCCTCCCCAAGTTCATTCAACGACAAGGAGAACGACATGCAGATCAATCGTACGGGTTCGGCTCAATGGTCGGGCGGTCTGAAGGACGGCAAGGGTCAGATCTCGACCCAAAGCGGCGCACTCAATCACCATCCTTACGGCTTCGCCAGCCGTTTCGAAGGCGTTGCTGGCACCAATCCGGAAGAGCTGATCGGCGCGGCTCATGCGGGTTGCTTCACCATGGCCTTGTCGCTGATCCTCAACGAGGCCGGTTTCACCGCCGAAAGCATGGAGACGACGGCCAAGGTCACGCTCGAAAGCGTCGAAGGCGGCTTCGCCATCACCGCCATCCACCTGACGTTGACCGGCAAGGTGCCTGGCGCCGATGAAGCGACCTTCACCGAGCTTGCCAACAAGGCGAAAGCCGGTTGCCCGGTTTCCAAGGCGCTTGCCTCAGTTCCGATCTCCCTGGAAGTTCACGCCGCCTAAGTGGCCTTTTCAGGCCTTCGCGTCGCGCTGGCTGGCGCGGCGCGTTTCGTATATATTCCGCATTCGGGGCGTTGGGCTGTCATTTCTATCGGAATGCAATGCCCCTTGGAGGGGCGAATGTCTGGAATTCTCTTGATTCACGTCGTCATCAGCTTGGTCGCCATCATCAGCGGCATCGTGGTAGCCTACGGCTTTCTCACCGCCGATCGTCATAACCGCTCGACGCTCGTCTATATGCTGACGACGGCTCTCACCAGCTTGACGGGTTTTCTGTTCCCGTTTCATGGCGTGACGCCGGCGATCATCGTCGGCATCATCTGTCTGCTGATCTTCATTCCGACGGCGCTGGCGCGTTACACATTCCATCTTGCCGGCTTATGGCGTGCCGTCTTCGTGATCGGCGCGCTCGTGCTGCTGTTCTTCAACTGTCTGGTGCTCATCATCCAATCGTTCCAGAAGATTCCGACGCTCAATGCGCTGGCGCCTACCGGTAACGAGCCGCCGATCCTTGCGGCGCAGGTGGCGCTTTTGGTGGTCTGCCTGTTTGTTGGCTATTTCAGCATTCGGCGTTTCCATCCGGCTTTTGTAGGCGCCTGATCACGCGGCGATCAGCCTGCGGCAAAATGCCTGACACTTTTAGCCCGTTCCGCAAGGAACGTTGTTGAACGTTTAACTGTTGTTTCAAGTTCTTCGCCACATCATCGGTTTATTCAGTAGCATCTGAAGCTGCCTACGGTTGTGGGCGGCTTCTTGACATCGGCACTCTGATAGATTACGAGTGACGAAAATTGAAAATCGTCACTCGTAATCTATCAGGCTTCCTTCATGCTCGAGCTTTCCGATGTCAACGCCGATCCTGCCCGTCAGGAAAACATCACGCGCATTCTCGATGCCGCTGAAAGGCTGTTTCGCCACTACGGATACGGCAAGACGAACGTAGCCGATATTGCGCGCGATCTCGGCATGTCGACGGCGAATATCTATCGGTTCTTCGGTTCCAAGACGGAAATCCACCAGGCTATCTGTGGGCGTATGCTCGGCCAGAGCTACCAGATGGCTCTCGCCATCCGCAATCAGCCAATCAGTGCGACCGAGCGGCTGCGGACCTACGCGCTATCCCAGTACAAGATGATATTGGAGACCATGCTCGATGAGCAGAAGGTTCACGAGATGGTCATCGTGGCCATCGAGCGCGACTGGCACGTCATCGAAAAACATATCGAGCGCACGCAGGCGTTGGTCGCAGAGATCATCGCGGAGGGAATTGCTGCCGGCGAATTCGCCGAACAGGACCCGCATCTTGCCGCCAAATGCTTTGCCGCGACCACCGTCGATCTCTGTCATCCGCAGATGGTGGCGCAATGCCTTGCCAAGCCCTACCAGGCGGATCCCGAGGATATCATCGAATTTGTCATTAGGGCTTTGAAGAAATAACGGTGCGCTCCGGATGTCCGGCGTGCTCTCACTCTTTGTTCGACTTTAGGAGAGCGACATGGTTTCGCTGACGACCAACACTTTACGGACCATTGCCGGTGCGGCTCTCTTTGCCGCTTTCGGGCTTGGGCTTACGGGCTGCAATGAGAAGAAAGAGGAGACGGCGGAGGTGGTCCGGCCGGTCAAGGTCGTTGAAATCGCTCAAGCTGACACGACGCGCAAGCTTGATTATTCCGGCGCCGTTCGAGCGCGCACTGAAATGAATCTCGGCTTTCGCGTCAACGGCAAGATCGTAGAGCGCAAGGTGGATATTGGCCAGAAGGTAAAACCCGGCGATGTGATCGCCCGCATGGATGCCACCGACTACATTCTCGCCGTGCGCCGCTCGCAGGCCGATCTGGATGCGGCTGAGAAACAGGTGCAGACGACCGAGCTTGCCCGCACGCGTGCGCAGACACTCTTTAACAAGAATGTCACCTCCAAGTCGCAGCTCGAACAGGCGGAGCTTTCCTACGAGCAGGCCGTCTCGACCCGGGATTCTGCGGTGTCGGCACTGAGCGAAGCCAAGAACCAGGTCGCCTATGCCGACCTGACCTCCGACATGAACGGTATCGTGACCGCAATCAATGCCGATGTCGGCCAAGTGGTCAGTTCCGGCACACCCGTCATCACCGTTGCTGTCGATGGCGAGAAGGAAGTGCAAGTCGCTGTCCCGGAAATGGACATCGCCCAATTCAAGGTCGGCAAGGACGTCAAGGCGCGCTTCTGGTCCGACGCCGCCCTCGTGCTCAATGGAAAGGTGAGGGAAGTGTCCGGCAGTGCCGATCAGTCGCGTACCTTCGCTGTGCGCGTGAGCGTGCCGAACGATCCGCGCGTGCTGCTTGGCATGACCGCGACTATCGAGGCGCTTGCCGACAATACCCAGCCCTATGTTTCCATTCCGCTCAGCGCTCTCGCGCAGAAGGACGGAAAGCAGATCGTCTGGCTGGTCGATCGCAGCGCCGGCACGGTTCATTCCCGCGCGATCAAGGTTGCCGATTTCGCCGATGACGGCGTAAGGGTCGCCGATGGCCTGAAAGCCGGCGATGTCGTCGTTGCCGCCGGCACGCAATTCATGACCGAGAACATGAAGGTCAAGCTTGCGGCTTCATCAGCCCAGCAGGCCTCCGCTGAAACCAACGCCGCCTCGGCGGATATCGTACGCTGACCCGGATCGAGGGGGACGAGATTATGTCCATCAATAGCACCTCCGGCGAGAGGAAGCGTTTCAACCTGTCGCGGTGGGCGATCGCTCATCCAAGCATCGCTCGTTTTCTGTTCGGGCTCATCATCATCGCCGGCGCGCTCGGCCTGACCCATATGGGTCAGAAGGAAGACCCGGATTTCACCTTTCGCGTGATGGTCGTGCAGACCGTCTGGCCCGGCGCCTCGCTGCAGGACATGGAAGACCAGGTGGTCAACAAGATCGAGCGCAAGCTGCAGGAAACGCCGCATCTCGATTGGGTCAAATCCTATACCCGCGCCGGTTTTGCCATCACTACCATCCAGATCAAGGGCGACACCAACACCGCCGAGGTGAAGGACGCCTTCTACCAGATCCGCAAGAAGGTCGGCGATATCGGCAACGAGCTGCCCTCCGGCTTGCTCGGCCCCTATTTCAACGATGAATTCGGCGATACTTTCATCACGCTGCATTCGATCAGCGGCGACGGCTATAGCTATCCGGAGCTTAAGAAATTCGCCATCCAGGCGCGCGACATGCTGCTTTCGACACCGGGTGTCGAGAAGGCCACCATCATCGGCGACCAGGCGGAACAGATCTATATCGATGTCTCCTCCAAGGTTCTGGCCGAACGCGGACTGACGCTCAACGACCTGAAGAACGCCATTATCGGCCAGAACAACGTCGATCCGGCCGGTAATGTCGATACCAGCACCCGCTCCGTGCGCATCTCGGTCGAGGGCGATGTCAACAAGATAGAGGATATC
Source organism: Rhizobium sp. BK491 (assembly GCF_014194925.1). Lineage (NCBI taxonomy): Bacteria > Pseudomonadati > Pseudomonadota > Alphaproteobacteria > Hyphomicrobiales > Rhizobiaceae > Rhizobium > Rhizobium sp. BK491. Next base: position 32,339 of record NZ_JACIAR010000012.1, on the reverse strand, counting down.
AAGAACCTGCGGCTCAACGCCGGCGGCCAGGTAACCCGTCTCGGCGATATCGCCACCGTCACCGCGGGGCTGCAAGACCCCTATACGGCCAAGTTCCTCTACAACGGCCATCCAAGCGTGCAGCTCGGGGTCGTCATGGCCCCAGGCTTCAAGGTGACCGATGTCGGTACGTCGGTCGAGGAAACCTATAAGCGCTTCGAAGCCTCGCTGCCGGTCGGCGTTCAGGTCGATCAGATTGCCAACCAGCCTGACGTCGTCACCGATGCTATCAGCGAATTCATGCATGCGCTCGGCGAAGCTCTCGTCATCGTGCTGATCGTCTCGTTCCTGTCGATCGGCTGGCGTTCCGGCCTCGTGATCGCCATTGCCATCCCGCTGGTGCTGGCCGCAACCTTTGCCATCATGTACGAGTTGGGCATCGACCTACAGCGCATTTCGCTCGGCGCTCTCATCATCGCGCTCGGCCTGCTCGTCGACGACGCCATGATCGTGGTCGAGCTCATGGAGCGCAAGCTGGAAGAGGGGCTGGTGAAGCTCGATGCTGCCAGCTTCGCCTATTCCTCTACCGCCTTCCCGATGCTGACGGGCACGCTGATCACCACGGCCGGCTTCATCCCGGTGGGATTTGCGGCGTCGACGGCGGGCGAATATGTCCGCTCGCTCTTCTATGTCGTCGGCATCGCACTCGTCGTCTCCTGGTTCGTGGCGGTCTATTTCACCCCATGGCTCGGCTACATGATCCTCAAGCAGCGGCATCATGCCGGTGAGCATCATGACGTGTTCGACACCCGCTTTTATCGGCGCCTGCACTCCTCGGTTGCCTGGGCCGTGCGCCACCGCGTTATTGTTCTGCTTCTGACGCTTGCCGCCTTCGTCGGCAGCCTATGGTCCTTCCAGTTCATTCCGCAGAACTTCTTTCCGCAGTCCTCGCGCCCGGAAATCCTCGTGGACCTGTGGCTGCCTGAAGGCACCAGCATCAAGGAAGTCGAGCGTCAGGCGCAGGCGCTCGAGGCACGCATGGCTGACGATCCGGACAAGCGTTTCATTGCCACCTATGTCGGCCAAGGTGCGCCGCGCTTCTTCCTCCCGCTCGACCAGCAGCTGACGAACCCGAATTATGCCCAGATGCTGGTCATGGCGAAGGACGAGCCGGCTCGCGAGCGGCTGATCACCAAGCTACGCGGCATTCTGGCGGCCGATTTCCCATCCGTGCGCGGCAAGGTGGATCGCCTGTTCCTCGGTCCTCCCACCGGCTGGCCCGTGCAGCTGCGCGTCATGGGTCCCGACCGGCAGGAGGTTCGCCATATTGCCGACGAGGTGAAGCAGCGCTTTACCCAAAACCCGCTGCTCGGCGCCATCCATGACGACTGGCTGGAGCCGGTGCCGGCCATGAAGCTGGTGATCGATCAGGACCGTGCCCGCGCGCTCGGCGTCACCTCACAGCGCATCCGCCAGATGCTGCAGGCTTCGATGTCCGGCTTCACCCTCGATAATTATCGCGAGGGTGAGGAAACCGTCGGGATCGTCGCCCGCGAGCCTGATGCGAGCCGCCATCTGCTGACCTCGGTGAACTCGGTCTATATCCCGACCGATAGCGGCGGGTTCGTGCCGCTGTCGCAGGTCGCCAAGATCGTGCCTGTCATGGAGCAGGGCATAGAATGGCGCCGTGACCGCCTGCCGACCATCAGCGTACGGGCAACTCTGCCAGACAATGTGCAGTCGAACGATGTGACGGCCAAGCTCTACAACGACATGGCCGATCTCAGGAACAGCCTGCCGGCCGGCTACAAGATCGAGATCCAGGGCGGTGCTGAAGACAGCGCTGAAAGCCAGGCTTCGATTGCCGCCAAGGCGCCGATCATGCTCGTCATCATCGTCGTGCTCCTGATGGCGCAGCTGCAGCATTTCGGCAAGGCGATGCTGGTGCTTGCCACCGGCCCGCTCGGCATCATCGGCGCGGCGGCAGCCTTGCTGATCAGCGGTGCGCCCTTCGGCTTCGTCGCGATCCTTGGCGTCATCGCGCTGCTCGGTATCATCATCCGCAACTCGATCATTCTCGTCGACCAGATCGACCAGGATATCGCGGCGGGCATGGACCGGAAGGAAGCGATCATCGGCTCGGCCGTGCGTCGTTTCCGGCCGATCATGCTGACGGCGCTGACGGCTGTGCTGGCGCTGATCCCGATCTCGCGCGGTGTCTTCTGGGGGCCGCTCGCCTACGCCATGATGGGCGGTATCCTGGTTGCGACCGTGCTGACGATCTTCGTGCTGCCTGCCGGCTATGCCCTGTTCTTCGGCCGCGATCCCAAGAGCAAGTCGGCGGAGCCGGTTGCCAGCGAGCAGGCTGACGAGGAAGAGGGCAATACGGTTCAGCTGCCGCCGGCGGTGGCGGCGGAATAGGACGCCTGAAAGACACAAATATCCCGGCTTCGAGCCGGGATATTTATTTGAACCGTTCAGATCGACTGCAGGATTGTCGGTCTGCCATCGGCGATCTTGAGGATCGTCAGGCTTCCGCCCATGGAAACGGCCGTGTCGATGCCGATGCGGCCCAAGCCGAAAGTGGGGTGCGAATGCGGCGTGTGACCGTGGACCACCAGCAGCGGCAGCTGCGGTCCTTCCGACAGGAAGGGTTCGCGGATCCACATCAGATCCTCATCTGTCTGATCGCTCAAGGGGATGCCGGGCTTGATGCCAGCATGGACAAAGAGCGTCGAGCCGAAACTGACGGCTACAGCCAGTGAACGCAGCAGATCGACATGCGTCGGCGGCATGGCGTTCAGTATCACGTCGCGCAATTGCCGGACGTCATAGCCAAGGTCGAAGAGAAGATGTCTGGCATCGACGCCATAAGAGGCGAGTGTCGGCAGCGCGCCGAATTCGAGCCAGTGGCTGTTGGTTTCGGGATCATCGAGAAAGCGCAGGAAGACATCGTCGTGATTGCCGCAAAGCGCATAGCGGTCGAAGCCCTCGGGCGGCGGCGCGCTGAGATGCGCGAGCACATCGCCGGAGCGCGGGCCGCGATCGACATAATCGCCGAGGTACATCAGGAGCTTTCGGCCGGGAAGATTGCGCGCATCCGCGCTGATGCGCCTTTCGGCCGCCACCATCTCATCATAGCAGCCATGGATGTCGCTGAGCGCATAGATCGCGGTATAATCGTGTCCGGTTAGATCGATGCGGTCTCTTTGCTGCTGCATGGAATCCGCCGTTTCCTGCCGGGACGTGCCTCAACGGCGCGGCAGTCCAATCGCTTGAATGGTATCGAGAAACCCGCTTTTGACGAGCCTATAACGAACGGTATTCCAAGCATCGAGTTGCTGCAAGTCTTACGGGCGCCGGCATTGGTCTGAACCGCTGAAATTGCAGAAAGATTCGGGATCATCTTCGGGAGGTCGCACCTTGTGTAACTTCCCGAAGGGGTACCCCGCTCAGCCGCGATAGGCGGCTTCGAGGCCGGCAATGTCGAGTTTGACCATCCCCATAAGGGCTCGCATGACGCGGGCCGCCTTGGTCGGATCCGGATCGGCGATATACTTGCTGAGCACCGTCGGAACGACCTGCCAGTAGACACCGTAGCGATCCGCCACCCAACCGCATTCCACCGGCCTGCCGCCATCAACAAGACCGTCCCAAAGGCGGTCGACCTCAGCCTGGTCGGCGCAATCCACCTCCAGCGAGATCGCATGATTGTATTCGATGCGGTCGCCGCCGTTCAGTGCCATGAAGCGCTGGCCGGCAAGCGTGAAGTTAACGACCAGAACCTCGTCGGGTTTGCCGGCGGGCGTGTCGACAATGTTCTTCTGCACATGATCGATCCGGGAATTGGGGAAGAGCGAGACATAGAAGTTCGCTGCTTCCTCCGCTTCTCGCGCAAACCACAGGCATGGGGCAATCTTGGACATTTGGTACTCCTCTCTCCGATTGGATGCCCTTAGGACGAAGGAGGAGCGGCAGGGCCGACAAAGCTTTTGAAAATTTTTCGGCGACCTCGGTCGAGCCGAAACCAAAATGTCAGCCGGCTGCCAACCTTTCCGCGAATTCGATCGCCTCAATCAGGCTTCGCTCGTTGGCGATGCCCTTGCCGGCGATATCGAAGGCGGTGCCGTGATCGACCGAGGTGCGCACGATCGGCAGGCCGAGGGTGATGTTGACGCCGGAAAGATCCATCCATTTGCCCGTCGCCGGGTCGATCTCGAAACCGAGCAGCTTAACCGGAATATGGCCCTGATCGTGATACATGGCGACAACGGCATCATATTGGCCGGCGCGCAGCTTGACGAAGACGGTGTCGCCGGGGACGGGGCCGACGATATCGAGCCCATCGGACACCGCCTTGGCGATAGTCGGCGCGGAGATGTCGATATCCTGCCGACCGAAGAGACCGCCTTCGCCGGCATGCGGATTGAGGGCTGCCACCGCGATCTTTGGCTTCGCGATGCCGAGATTGTTGAGCGCCTTGTACGTGAGGTCGATGACGAGCCGCAGCCGCTCGGGCGTCAGGCGCTTCGGCACATCCTCCAGCGCGACATGTGTGGTGACGTGGCTGACGCGCATATTGCCATGGGCGAGCATCATGACAGAACCGCGTGCGCCGGTCAGTTCCGCCAACAGCTCGGTATGGCCGGCATAATGGAAGCCGGCCTTGTTCAGCGCTTCCTTGTTGAGCGGCGCCGTGACGATGCCACCGACCTTGCCTGACATGGCGAGTTGAACGCCCTTTTCGATCGCCTTGAACGCCATGCGTCCACCGTCTGCGGAAAGCTGGCCCGGCAGGATCGGATCTCCTTCGGCATCGGCCTGGATGAAGCAGAGGTTCGGCCAGTCGCCCTCCATCTCAGTCTCGGGAATCTCGATATCGAGGCCAAGCTGCTGCTCGGCAAGCCGCAGGGCCGGGCCGCTGCCGATAATTGTAAGTTTTAACTTACCATTAGTAAGCCGATCCTTTAGCTGTGCTGCAGCCTTGATGATGATTTCCGGGCCAATGCCGGCGGGGTCGCCCATGGTGATCGCCAGATGCCGCGTCATGGTTCTTCTCCTCCGGCAATCAGCCCGTTTTCATTCAAGAGGTCGCGCCACAGGGTCGGGCCGCCGAAGGCCCCAGACTTGGAGATGACCGTGGTACCTTCCCAAGGGCCGCCAACGATCGTCGAGCGGGGGAGGCCGGGTGCGGCCTGGCCGGTGATGCTGAGGGCTGTTACATCCAGCGCCGAGCAGAGATTGCGCAAGGTCTCGCCGCCGGCGACGATCAATGTGCCCGGGGCCGGCAGCGCCTTGGCCATGCCGCCGAAGCTCGCCGCGATCCGCCTTGCAGCATCATCGCGTTCAAGTCCGGTCGGCAGGTCGAGACTGACCATGGCGACGCCGCTTTGCCGGATTTGATGATCGATGGCATCGGCATCAGCGCCTTCCGCAAGCTTCAGCCAGTTAGGACCGCAGGCCTGGAGCTGCGCCAGCGTGATCGGCTGGTCCGAGCCGAACAGGCCGAGCACCGGCCTTTGCAGCTTGCGCGAGATGGGGACCGATGGCGTTGGGTAGCGTTTGCCCTCGTTCTTCCTGGCGGGGGAGCGGTGGTGCGTTGCCCGGTCGATATTGCGTGCCAGAGCGCGGGCAAGGCCGCCGGTGCCGCTCCAGAGAACCGGCCCTTCCAGCTGCGACGACACCCATGCGATGATGGCATCCAGATCGTCATCCGTATGCGCATCGAAAACATGGATGCCATCTGGAAGCGCCTTGCCTTCGAGGCCATCGAGTGGCGTGTTGAAAGCCGGCAAACCCTCGGCGTGCAAATGCGCTGTTATATCGCCGCTAATGTCGCGCCAGGTGTCCTTGCCGGCAAATAGCACTTGCCGTCCGCCGCGTGTATGCCGCCCGTGATGCGGAAAGGCCGGCGCGAGGATGCAATGCCGCCAGTGGCCGAGCCGGAAGCAGGCGGCCAATTCCGCCGCCCAGGGGCCGCGAAACAGGCTGTCCACCTTCTTGAAGGCGAGATCGGCGCCTTTCAGCAACGGCGCAATGCCGGCGACGATCGCCTCTGCTTCGGCGGCCGTTTTCTCTCGGGTGCCGCTGTCGATCGCCAGGCAATCCGGCAGCGTCGTGGAAAGAGCATCGCTGCGCTCGACCGCGATCGGCCCGTAGACACCGACGAATTCGACGGCGGTATCGAGCGCGCCGGTCAAATCATCGGCAATGAGGCGGAGAGTGGGCATTGGCGGAAAAGCCTTCAGCGGGCCTTGCGGGTATCGGATATGGAAATGGACGTGAGGCCTTGCGGCGGCTCGGATGAAGCGCAATCTTCAGCCTTCCATGAAGGATGTCAACGGGTTGCTTTGTCACCGAGTCATGTCGGGCCGCTGGATATGAAATATAAAAATGCCCCTCACCCCAACCCCTCTTCCCGTTTTGACGGGAGAGGGGGGCGATCCCGCCAAGCCCCTTCGCCCCGCGTGCGGGGAGAAGGTGGACTCGAACAATCGAGCGAAGCGAGACTGTGAGAGGACGGATGAGGGGCTCTTCTGTCCATATGCAATTCTCCCGCCGATACATCGATCGCGACTGCGACGTCTGCCCACGTTTACCCACTGGCGCATATGCGGATATGCTTGTAAGTGAACGGCGCGGCGGATCGTTTCAGTCGCTTCAAGGAGGGCAGGGTGAGCTACGATTTCCATGTGGGCCAGAAGGTCGTCTGCATCGACGACAAGTTCAAGCATGTCAGCATCGATCAGCTGATCCGCAAGGGGACGATTTACACCATCCGCTGGGTCGGCGAGTACACGCATTATGTCGACGGCACCTTCATCGGCGTGAAGCTGGAGGAGATCCATCGCGGCAATGACGACGGGCCGGAGGGCTATGGCGCCGCCGACATGCCCTATCGCGCCAGCCGCTTCCGCCCGCTGGTGGAGGACAAGATTGCCTCGCTCAGAAAGCTGCTCGCGCCGACGCCGGATGCGCCCGCCGAGCCGAAGGTCAAGACCAAGAAGAAAGAAAAGGTCTGACGGGCGGGCGGCATTAAAGCCAGCCGCCCCTTTGCATTACCCCTGCCGCGCCCGCGCAAGCCCGTGCTCGATCAGCCGGCTGATAAGCTCCGGATAGGAAATGCCCGAGGCGTCCATGGCCTTGGGATACATGCTGATATTGGTGAAGCCGGGCATGGTGTTGATCTCGTTGATGACAGCGCTGCCGTCCGGCCGCAAAAAGAAATCGACGCGCGCCAGCCCTTCGCATCCGAGCGCGCGAAAACCGTCCGCCGCCATGCGCTTCATCGCCTCTGCCGTGTCAGCCGGAATATCCGCCGGCACGGTGACGACGGCGCCGTTCTGGTCGAGATATTTCGCCTCGTAGGAATAGAAGCCGTGGGTCGCCGCCGTGGCGATCTCGCCCGGCACGGAGACGAAGAGCGTACTGTCAGGCTCTTCCAGCACCGCGCATTCGATCTCGCGGGCGCGCACGAACTCTTCCACCAGCACCTTGCGGTCATGTCGGAAAGCCTCGGCCAGTGCTCTCTCGAACGCTGCGGCATCCTGCACCTTGCTGACGCCGACCGACGAGCCCTGGCGGGTGGGCTTGACGAAGACGGGCGAGCCGAGCGTGGCCGCGATCTCATCGAAATCCGGCTTGTCGCCGCGCACGAGCGTGACGGAGCGGGCAACCGGCAGCCCGGCCTCGCGCAGCAGGCGCTTTGCCATATCCTTGTCGATCGCGTTGGCCGAGCCGAGAATGCCGCAGCCGACGAGGGGCAGACCGACGATCTGGGCAAGGCCCTGAATGGAGCCATCCTCGCCGTTCAGCCCATGCAGCACCGGAAACAGCACATCGACCGCAGGCAGTTCGCGGGCGCACGACCCTTCCAGCGCCAGCAGCCGGCCCTTGCCGCCCGGCACCAGGCAGACTTCCGTGCCTTCATAAGCAATCGGCTCCGGCAGCACGCCGCCCTTTTCCTCCACCAGCAGCCAGCGCCCGCCGCGATCGATCAGGATCGGCACGATCTCATACCTGCCGCCATCGATCGCCTTGACGACATTGCGGGCCGACATGACGGAAACCTCATGCTCGCTGGACTGACCGCCAAACAGAACGGCGACGCGTAGTTTTGACATAGAGGCTTTTCTCCCGGCCAAAAGGATGTGATGGGAGAAGGGTTTAAACGCGGGATTGCAGCGGAATTGGGGAGGGGGTGGTAGGTACTCTAAAAGATCACTGTAGAAAGATTTTGATGTATCTTTAAATCACCGGCCCCTACATCCGAGATGCGTTTCTGGGAAGCTATGGCATGAGCAGTGGGCGCGAACTTTGCCATAGCGAGGATATCGAAATATAGGGACCTACGAAATCCCAGAACAGCTTTCCAAAAAGAACCGTAATCATTGCCCACCAAATTTTACGATGTTTAGCAGGGCGAGTAGCTTGGTCTGATATTTCAACCATCGGGAACGCCCATTTGGTGTAGCTGAAGAGGAATCTGTAGGCCCAGATAGCCGCGAGCGCGATGTAGATGTAAACGGCACCCGTTAAAACAGGTCCGGTGCGCGCGAAATGTAAGCTGATCCAATTCGACGATAGCCAGCAAGCATAGAATGCAAGAGGAAATCCCACTATCATCTGGAATAAATCGTACACAAATGGTCCGTGAAAAAATGTACGAACAGGCCGCCTTCGGAGAATACGCTTGTTAACCGCAGCTTCAATACCCGCTCTCCAGCCGCTCCTGGTTCCTCGGATGCTTAAATTGGTTTCGTTGTCGGTAGCACTTGATACAAAGCGGCTAGCATCAAATAATGGTGGTTGCCTTAAATCGACAAAAAATTGAAACATGTGTTCAGGCTCGACGCCAACGTTGTTTCTATAGGGAGTGATGTTTGAAATGTAGAAGCTTTTTATATACGGTCCATTGGGTTCTATTTTAAGGACAGATGGCTCTCTACTGTGTATTGACGATCCATCTTCATAATTTACTGTAGCCAATACGTGAAATACATTTGCTCGGAGATTGTCTTTTAATTTAGAAAAATCATCTTCAGACTGATCTGTAGCCTTCACAAGCTGCGAGATTTCAACCTCGCCTTGTTCTCGAACTATCTCAGCTAACTCGGAAAAAATAGCTTTCAAGCCTTCCAGAGAGAATGAAACGGAACCGTATTTTATCTCTTTTGTAGTTGGATTTGTCATGGCCAAGACTCGTTGTGAAGAATCCAAAATATAAAAGTACGGTAAGCTTCGACATCGTCGTGTGGCTTAATCCACAGTCATCTCAGATCCAATAACGCTTGGCGCATCCGGACAAATCAATACTCTCAACATGGCATGTTGGGTGCCGCGCGCTGATTACGCAGCTTTAAGTAATTAAAAGTCTGTCTAGGAAAACTGGTGCTGCTAGAGAGATTTGAACTCTCGGCCTCTCCCTTACCAAGGGAGTGCTCTACCCCTGAGCTATAGCAGCATTCCGTGGCGCGGTGTGGTGCGCCGTATTGGGCGAGGCGGCTATTGCCATAGGTCGGGGCGGAGTGCAAGCCGCAAATTGCAAGTTCTGTGAAAGATCGTTGGAAAAAATGTGTCGGTCTTTTGACGCCTAAGGTTTTCCGCTATGAGGAAGACATGGGTGCGGACAAGACGAAAATCGATGAAGGGCAGGCTTTGCTGGGCGGTTCGGTGCCTGCTGAGGTCAGCGTAGAGGCGGGTGAGCCCGTGGGCGGCAGGCAGGTTACGGAGGCGGATCGGCGGCGCGAGCGTGCCGCGCAGAAGCTGCGGGAGAATCTGTCCCGCCGCAAGCAGCAGGTCCGGGCGCGCCGCGCCGGCCAGGCCGACGAGACGGATGGGCTGCCGGCTGCAAAGGCTGGGGATAATGCCGAAACCGCCGCAAAAAGGGACGAATCGCAATGATTGATGTCGTCCATCATCAAACGAATTGATGCGTTAATCTATTTCGTCTAAAGAGCGCCTTTTACCAAGGTGCACGAAACTTAGGTGCGCAAAACTCGGCGCCCGCAACCTGGGCGCTCGGAACTATCAGGAAAGGCGGGCCTCGCCCGTATTACTTATATGGATCGTATCAGGATTGTCGGCGGCAACGAGCTCAACGGTATCATTCCGATCTCCGGCGCCAAGAATGCCGCGCTGCCGCTGATGATCGCCTCGCTTCTGACAAGCGATACCCTGACGCTCGAAAACGTGCCGCATCTGGCCGATGTCGAGCTTTTGATGCGCATCCTCGGCAATCACGGCGTCGATGTCGCTGTCAACGGCCGGCGCGAGCGCCAGGAAGACGGCTATTCCCGCACGATCCATTTCACCTGCCGCACCATCGTCGATACGACCGCACCTTATGAGCTGGTCGCCAAGATGCGCGCGAGCTTCTGGGTCATCGGGCCGCTGCTCGCCCGCGAGGGCCAGGCGCGCGTTTCGTTGCCGGGCGGTTGCGCCATCGGCACGCGTCCGGTCGACCTCTTCATCGAAGGCCTGCAGGCGCTCGGCGCTACCATGGAAATCGACGGCGGCTATATCAATGCCGCCGCGCCCAAGGGCGGCCTCATCGGCGCCCGCTATGACTTCCCGAAGGTTTCCGTCGGCGCGACGCATGTGCTGATGATGGCGGCCACGCTTGCCCGCGGCACCACAATCATCGGCAATGCTGCCCGCGAGCCCGAGATCGTCGATCTCGCCAACTGCCTGATCGCCATGGGCGCCAAGATTTCCGGCGCCGGCACCAGCACGATCACCATCGAGGGCGTCACCTCACTCTCCGGCGCGCGCCATCGCGTGCTACCCGACCGCATCGAGACCGGCACCTATGCCATGGCCGTCGCCATGGCCGGCGGCGATGTCACGCTCGAAAATACCGATGTCGCGCTGCTCGACACCGCGCTTGAAAGCCTGCGCCGCGCCGGCGCCACGGTTTCGCCGACCAATAACGGTATCCGCGTCATGCGCAATGGCGGCGGTATCCAGCCGGTCGACGTCGTCACCGATCCGTTCCCCGGCTTCCCGACAGACCTGCAGGCGCAGTTCATGGCGCTGATGACCCGTTCTTCGGGCGTCTCGCATATCACCGAGACCATCTTCGAAAACCGCTTCATGCATGTGCAGGAACTCGCCCGCCTCGGCGCCAAGATCTCGCTTTCCGGCCAGACCGCCCGCATCGAGGGCGTCGAGAAGCTGAAGGGGGCGCCCGTGATGGCGACCGACCTTCGCGCTTCCGTCTCGCTCGTGATCGCTGGCCTTGCCGCCGAAGGCGAGACGCTGGTGTCGCGCATCTATCACCTCGATCGCGGTTTCGAGCGGCTCGAAGACAAGCTGACGCGCTGTGGTGCAGTGGTCGAGCGCATCAGCGACTAAGATCGTCGCGCTCCCCCCGAGCAGCGCTCCGGTTTTTGCATCCCGCTGTCGCAAAAGCGCGACAGCATTTTGCGGGATCCGGCCTATTTCCATCCATCGGCGAGAAGAGAGCGGACAACCCCGCTTTCTTCGGTTGCGTCTTTTGCGCTCGCATTTTATGTCCAGAATGGAGAAACCTCGGCAATCGTGCTTGCCGGGCGTTCTAGAGCAATTCCAGGAAAAGTGCGTAGCGGTTTTCCGTCCGGAATTGCGTAAGTAGAAAGGATAGAGCGTTTTCGCGATTCGAAGAAAAGCAGAAACGCTCTATTGGCGCGATTAGGGATAAAAGGACGAATGAGCGATCTCAAGCTAATGGCACTCGACACCGAGGACCTGGATGTCATCTCTGCCTATATGCAGGATAGCGTCTTCAAGGTCGGCGATATGTCCTTTGCGCCGAAGCAGGAGCAGTTTTCGCTCGCGGCCAACCGTTTCGTGTGGGAGCAGTCGGATCAGCGCAGCAAGCCTTACGAACGCCATCGTTCCGCGCTGGTGTTCAAGCGCGTCAAGGCAGTCCGCTCCAGTGGCATCGACCGGCGCAAGCGTGACGAGGTGTTGTCGCTGCTTGCCATCCGCTTCGAGCAGAAGGGCGAGGGGCCTGACGGCACGATCGAGCTTGCCCTTGCTGCCAACGCCACGATTGCGCTTGATGTCGAATGCATCGAGGCCCAGCTTGCGGATATTGGTGGCGCGTGGGAAACGGCCCATAAGCCTCGACATCCCGATGCGGGCGAATAGATAGCGACGGTTGGATTTTTGCCGCAGCAGGCGGCCGCAGTGAAAGAGGAATATCAGTTTGGCTATCTGGCTGGATCAGGCGTCGGAAGGGTTCGAGCAGCAGTTCGCCGCATTCCTGACGACCAAGCGGGAAGTGTCCGAGGATGTGAATGCGGTGGTGCGCGGCATCATCGACGATGTGCGGGCGCGGGGCGATGCCGCCCTTGCTCACTATTCCAAGAAATTCGAGGGCATCGATTTCGCCGTGACACCGATGCGCGTCACCGAAGCCGAGATCGATGCGGCCGTTGCCGCCGTTCCGGCCGAGGTCCTGGGCGCGCTGAAGGTCGCCGCCACCCGCATCGAATCGCATCACCGCCGGCAACTGCCGAAGGACGATATCTATGAGGACGATCTCGGCGTCGGCCTGGGATCGCGCTGGACGGCGATCGAGGCCGTCGGCCTCTATGTACCCGGCGGTACGGCTAGCTATCCGAGCTCGGTGCTGATGAATGCCGTGCCGGCCAAGGTCGCCGGTGTCGACCGCGTCGTCATCGCCGTGCCGACCAAGGATGGCGCCGTCAATCCGGCCGTGCTTGCCGCCGCCCGCATGGCCGGCGTCGAGGAAATCTACCGTATCGGCGGCGCGCAGGCGATTGCCGCGCTTGCCTACGGTACCGAGACGATCGAGCCGGTCTATAAGATCACCGGCCCGGGCAATGCCTATGTTGCCGCAGCCAAGCGCCAGGTCTTCGGCACCGTCGGCATCGACATGATCGCCGGCCCTTCCGAAGTACTCGTCATTGCCGACAAGAACAACGATCCGGATTGGATCGCCGCCGACCTGCTGGCGCAGGCCGAGCATGACGAAAGTGCTCAATCGATCCTGATTACCGACGATGCCGAATTTGGCAGAGCCGTGGAAGCGGCGGTCGAGCGGCAGCTGAAGCAGCTCAGCCGCTCGCAGACGGCGGCAGCGAGCTGGCGGGATTTCGGCGCGGTCATTCTGGTCTCCGATCTGAAGAAGGCCATTCCGCTTGCCAACCGGATCGCCGCCGAGCATCTGGAACTTGCGGTCGACGACCCCGAGCCGCTGCTTGCCGGCGTGCGCAATGCCGGCGCGATCTTCATCGGCCGTCATACGCCGGAGGTGATCGGCGATTATGTTGGCGGCTCGAACCATGTGCTGCCGACGGCCCGCTCCGCGCGCTTTTCCTCCGGGCTCTCGGTGCTCGATTTCGTCAAGCGCACCTCGATCCTGCGGCTTGGGCCGGATCAGCTTCGCGCACTCGGGCCGGCGGCGATCGCGCTTGCCAATTCCGAGGGGCTGGATGCACATGCGCGATCGGTCGCGATCCGCCTCAATCTCGAGGGGTAAGGCATGACCAAGGGCGTCTTCCGGCTGAGCGATGTGGTCCTCGACGACACGATCGGCCGTTCGACGCCCGATGTCGAGCATGAGCGCGCCGTCGCCATTTTCGACCTGATTGAGGAAAACAGCTTCACGCCCGTCGGGCATGAGGGCGGGCCCTATCTGCTCAATCTTTCGCTGGTCGACCAGAAGCTGGTCTTCGACATCCGCATGGAAGATGGCGGCGTTGTCGCCACCCATATCCTGTCGCTGACGCCGTTTCGCCGGATCGTGAAGGACTATTTCATGATCTGCGAGAGCTATTACGAGGCGATCCGCTCGGCCACGCCAAGCCGTATCGAAGCGATCGACATGGGCCGGCGCGGCATCCACAACGAAGGCTCGCAGACGCTGATGGACCGGCTGAACGGCAAGATCAGCGTGGATTTCGACACGGCGCGCCGGCTCTTCACGCTCGTCTGCGTGCTCTATTGGCGCGGGTGACTGCCATGGACGAGCCGCAGGCGATCGAGCACAATGGCAGGTCGTCCGGGGGCAAATCCCCCGGTGCCATCCTCTTCATGTGCGGCCTGAATACCATCCGTTCGCCGATGGCCGAAGCGATCGCTCGGCAGATGCTGCCGCAGGGCACCTATATCACCTCGGCTGGCGTGCGTGCCGGCGAGCGCAATCCCTTCGTCGATGTCGTGCTTTCCGAGATGGGGCTTTCGCTCGGCCGGCGCCAGCCGCAGACCATGGAGGAGCTGGAGGACGATTTCTTCGATGTCATCATCACGCTCTCTCCCGAGGCGCATCACGCCGCGCTGGAACTGACGCGGGCCAATGCCGTCGACGTTATCTATTGGCCGACGATAGACCCCTCCGCCACGGACGGAACCCGCGAGCAGATTCTCGATGCCTATCGCGGCGTAAGGGACTATCTTCTCGGTCTCATCGAGAGCAGGCTTGTGGAACATCGTGGTTCGCTTTAGAGCCGCAAGTGAAACAAATGCAGAAACCCTTATCAACGTGGTTCACAAAACCGCGGCGATTGTGTAGTTTCCGCCCAAATTTCCGGCGACCCAGCCTTTTTGTCACGGGCGCCGACCTCAACCGACAGGAAAAGAAGCTTTAATGCCGAAAGAAGAAGTCCTCGAATTTCCCGGTGTCGTTACCGAACTCCTGCCGAACGCAACCTTTCGCGTGAAGCTGGAAAACGAGCATGAGATCATCGCCCACACCGCGGGCCGCATGCGTAAGAACCGCATCCGCGTTCTGGCCGGCGACAAGGTGCTGGTGGAAATGACCCCTTACGACCTGACCAAGGGCCGCATTACCTACCGTTTCAAATAGTACGCCGCTCGCTGGAGCCGGATGCCCGGACATTTTTCGGCATCACGCTCCGGAGCCGGCTCTCATTCCCGCATGACAGGTCGAGATCTGATGGCGTTGAAACACAAGCTGATACTGGCCTCCGGATCGCCGCGTCGCGTCGAGCTCCTGCATCAGTCAGGCATCGAGCCCGCGCGCCTTATGCCCATGGACATCGACGAGACGCCGAAGAAGGCGGAGCATCCGCGCTCGCTGGCGCGGCGGCTTTCGGCGGAGAAGGGTGATGCAGCCTTTGCGGCTATCAAGAGCGATGCCGCCTGGCAGGGGAGCTATATCCTTTCGGCCGATACGGTCGTTGCCGTCGGACGGCGCATCCTGCCCAAGGCGGAGTTTGTCGACGAGGCGGCTGCAGCCCTGCATCTGCTCTCCGGCCGCGGCCATGTCGTCTATACCGGCATCTGCCTGATCACGCCGGACCGCAAGGCCCGCCAGAAGGTCATTGAGACCAAGGTGCGTTTCAAGCGGCTCTCCGGCCGCGACATCGACATGTATCTCGCCTCCGGACAATGGCGGGGCAAGGCCGGGGCCTACGGCATACAGGGGCTTGCAGGCTCCTTCGTGCAGAAGCTGGTCGGTTCCTACACCAATGTCGTCGGATTGCCGCTTTATGAGACCATGCTGCTGCTCGCGGGCGAGGGGTTCGACGTCCACGCCGGATGGCAGGAAGGATAGAGCTGATGACGAAGGCTGAAGAGATCAAGGTTGGCTCGAAGGTCGAGCCGCTGCGCAAGACGCGTCCCTGTCCGGAATGTGGCCGCCAGTCGGTGCGCGAGCACTATCCCTTCTGCTCGGATCGCTGCCGTTCCGTCGATCTTTCGCGCTGGCTCAACGGCTCCTATGCCATCCCAGTGACCGAAGACGAGACGAAGGCCGGCGGCTCCGATCAGGACTGAATGAGGTTTTCCAAAGAGGTTCTATGTTGCGAACCTCCTCATTTTGTTCGCGAATTGGCAAAATTCGATTTCCTGTCAAAAAAGAGTCATTTGCGGCTGGACATGGCCGAACAAGATGCTATAACCCCGCTCGCTTCCGGGGTGAACCAACCGCCCAGCGCCTTTCACGGCTCTTTTCTCGACGCGAAGCACGGATGCCCAGATAGCTCAGTTGGTAGAGCAGCGGATTGAAAATCCGCGTGTCGCTGGTTCGATTCCGGCTCTGGGCACCACTACCAACTTTCGAAATTTTTCACTTCTGTCGGATGCCTGATCGGTCTTGGTGATATCAGAACGAGGGTGGAGTACGCTTTTGCGTCCATCCGACTATCAAGTCGGAAGAATTATCAAACGATGCTCTCTTCGGGGTCGGGTCCTTCGGCGTTTCGATGGGCGCGGCGGAGGCCAGCTCCTCCGCGATCCTCAGGATCATGGCTCGCAGCTCAAAGCCAAATAGCCAACGGCGCTCGTCCGATGGAGGGAGAGTGTTTGTAAGCAGCTTTCAGCTTCGCTCGCTGAACGTTCGGTATGTCATGACAGAAATCGTTCAGCGCCAAAAGAAAGGCGATCTTGGTCAGTTGATCAGGGCGGACTATGCCGCATTGAAACAAAACGATCAGCTTTGATGCAAAACCTTCCTTACTATAGTCATTTGGATCGAACCATGTCTGCTTTATCACCTCATTAAACACTATTCGAACTTTGTCCAAATCGTTCGGCATCAGAGTGCCATTGGAGAGGCGTTGCAAACGCTCCATGGTATCCCTTTCAACCAGCCTAGCGCTGGAAGCGCCTAAAGGAACTATTGAATGCTTCCGGATTCAGGGGGCGGCTAAAGTACAGTTTGAGGACGCGTTGGCCGATCGCGCTCGATCCGTAGGGCCTTAAGCATTGCAGCCTTCTCGATCCGGGCGGCAACGTCACCCGTTGTAATGGGACGGAAGACCGTGTCGGTTTTCTCTCTGATGGGGCATTGGAACCGCTTTGAACGTTTTGACATGATCACAACCAAAGATGAACTGACGGAAGGCTGAGGCTGAGAATAGCCGCCACACCAGCGATCAAGACAGAGGTCTCTATCAGCATGCGCATCGAGCGTCGTACTGTGTTGGCAATAAGAACGTTTTGCATTTTGGCTCCTTGTTATAATTATTTTCTAGGATTTGGGCATACTATCACATTTTTTAGAAAATTTTCATAATATTTTTGATTGTTAATTTTAGCGGTAACTTACTGTTTTGGCTCTGTCATTGGGAGAGATTGAATAGCCCGAGTTTCGTAGAGATCTCGGGTCAGATTTTCTGCTGCTTCTCGAACGCGACAGGCGATAGCATCCCGTTCCTGACGTGTTTGCGTTTCGGCTTGTGGAACATCTCGATGTAATCGAACATGTCCCGACGTGCTTCATTGCGTGATCGGTAGACCCTGCCTGCGTCGGAGCTGCGCGGCTGCGATATCGATACAATTGCGACATGACATGCTAGAATGTCTAGGAATGGTAGAATGGTTCGATTCCGGCGCTGGGCACCATCTTTTCTCCCAAATCATGCGGACAATGAAGCGCGACGCTGGCTTCGACCAATTCTTCGTTCAGATCGCGTTTTCGGATGAGTGCCCGCCGTGCATGCTTGGTCATTGAAGTGAAGATTTTTGCGTGCGGTGTTTTGATCGCAACCATCTTATGGTTGTGTTTCATTAATTCGGTGCATGATCCCATCAAGATATTGATGACATTCGGAATCAAGCGTACGAATTATTGACAGATCACCTATTGATTCGAAGCGAGTCATACCGCACTTTAGATATGGCGGGATAAAGTGATCTCGTAAAAGCCGGCGTTAATTGCAATAGCAAGCTACCGAGGCGCCATGTTAAACAACGATGTTCTGTTCAACACGTTCGCCCGTACTTTTGAAGCACGGCGCGAAGTCGAGATGTCATTCTCAGAATACCTGGAAGCCTGCCGGGATGACCCGCTCATGTACGCAAATGCGGCAGAGCGGCTACTGGCAGCCATGGGCGAACCACTGCTGATCGATACGGCCAAGGATACAAGGCTTGGGCGTATTTTCATGAACCGGACCATCCGGACTTATCCGGCTTTTTCGGGCTTTTTCGGCATGGAAGAGACGATCGAACGCATCGTCGCCTTCTTCCGACATGCGGCCCAGGGGCTGGAGGAGCGCAAGCAGATCCTCTATCTGCTCGGGCCTGTCGGCGGCGGCAAGTCATCGCTTGCCGAGCGGCTGAAATCCTTGATGGAAGTTCATCCCATCTATGTGCTGAAGGCCGGAAACGAGCTGAGCCCGGTCTTCGAAAGCCCGCTCAGCCTGTTCGATCCCGTCACCATGGGGCCGATGATCGAGGAGCGCTACGGCATTCCACGTCGGCGTCTGACCGGGCTTATGAGCCCCTGGTGCCTCAAGCGGCTGGAAGAGTTCGAAGGCGATATTTCCCGCTTCCGCGTCGTCAGGATACAGCCCTCAAGGCTGCGGCAAATTGCCGTCGCCAAGACGGAACCGGGCGATGAGAACAACCAGGACATTTCCTCGCTGGTCGGCAAGGTGGATATCCGCAAGCTCGAAAGTCTCGCGCAGAATGATCCGGATGCCTATAGCTACTCCGGCGCATTGAACCGTGCCAACCAGGGCATTCTCGAGTTCGTCGAAATGTTCAAGGCGCCCATCAAGATGCTGCACCCGTTGCTGACGGCGACGCAGGAAGGCAATTACATCGGTACGGAAAATATCGGTGCGATACCCTTCTCCGGCATTATCCTGGCGCACTCAAACGAGTCGGAATGGCAGACATTCAAGGCCAACAAGAACAATGAGGCATTCATCGACCGTATCTGCGTGGTGAAAGTGCCTTATTGCCTCAGGGTCACCGAAGAGCAGAAGATCTACGAGAAGCTGATCGAGGAATCCGAGCTCAGCGACGCGCCCTGCGCGCCGTCGACCCTGGAAACTCTCGCCCGCTTCACGGTTCTGACGCGGCTTTCCAAGCACGAGAATTCGACCGCCTTCTCCAAGCTTCGGGTTTATGACGGCGAGAGCCTGAAGGAGACCGATCCGAGAGCGCGCAGCGTGCAGGAATATCGCGATACGGCCGGTGTCGATGAAGGTATGGATGGGGCCTCTACCCGTTTTGCCTTCAAAGTGCTGGCGGCGACCTTCAATTACGATACGACAGAAGTCGGTGCCGATCCGGTGCATCTGATGTACATGCTGGAGCAGGCAATCCGCCGCGAACAGCTGCCGCTTGAAACCGAGAAGCTCTATATCGAGTTTATCAAGAGCGAACTCGGACCACGCTACGCGGAGTTCATCGGCAACGAGATCCAGAAGGCCTATCTGGAATCCTATTCGGATTACGGACAGAACCTCTTTGATCGCTACGTCGACTATGCCGACGCCTGGATCGAGGATGTGGACTTCAAGGATCCCGATACAGGCCAGCTTCTGGACCGCGAGCTTCTCAACCAGGAGCTCACCAAAATCGAGAAGCCGGCCGGCATCGCCAATCCGAAGGATTTCCGCAACGAGGTCGTCAAGTTCTGCCTGCGGGCGCGAGCGAGCCACGGCGGCAAGAACCCGTCCTGGACCAGCTACGAGAAGATCCGTGAAGTCATCGAAAAGCGGATGTTCTCCCAGGTCGAGGACCTTCTGCCCGTCATCTCGTTCGGTTCCAAGAAGGATGGCGAGACGGAGAAGAAACATGGCGAATTCGTCGAGCGGATGGTCGCGCGGGGTTACACCGAACGGCAGGTCCGGCGCCTTGTGGAATGGTACATGCGTGTGAAACAGGCGGGATGAGCCACCAAGGAAGAAGGAATGCACATTGTTGACAGACGCCTGAACCCAGGCGGAAAAAGTCTGGAAAATCGTCAACGATTTTTGCGAAGAGCAAAAGCGCTGGTGCAGAGAGCGGTCTATGAATCCTCTCAAAATCGCGACATTCAGGACATTCTGAAGGGTGGCGAAGTCAGCATTCCCCTGGATGGAACCGAGGAACCTCGGTTCCATCGTGGCCCAGAGGGTCTGAAGGAACATATTCTTCCCGGTAATAAAGACTTCATCGAAGGTGATGTTCTGCCGCGGCCAGAAGGTGGCGGCGGCAAAGGTCGCGCCGGTGGTGACGGCTCCGGGGAGGATGCCTTCCGCTTCATCCTGACGCGGGATGAGTTCCTCGATCTCTTCCTCGATGATCTCGAATTGCCCGATCTTGCCAAGCGGCGGTTGATGTCGGCGGATCAGATCAACCCGGTGCGCTCAGGCTATTCGGTGACGGGATCTCCCGCCAATCTCGCCATCAACCGCACGATGCGGCTTGCGATGATGCGCCGCGTCGCGCTGCATCGCCCGAAGCCGGAAACGGTCGAGAAGCTCATCGAGGAGGCCGAGGAGTGCACGGACGAGAAGCGCCGCGCACAGCTCGAAGAAGAGATCAAGAGGCTGGAATCGAAGGTCCGGCGCATTCCCTATATCGATCCGATCGACATTCGCTATCGTCGTTTCGAGAACGAGCCGAAACCGGTGGCACAGGCCGTTATGTTCTGTCTGATGGACGTCTCCGGTTCGATGACCGAGCATATGAAGGATCTCGCCAAGCGCTTCTACATGCTCCTCTATATTTTCCTGACCCGGCAGTATCGTCGTGTGGAGATCGTCTTCATCCGCCACACTGACGTCGCCGAGGAGGTGGACGAGGAGACCTTCTTCCGCAGCCCTGCAACCGGTGGCACCCAGGTTTCGAGCGCGCTCGAGGCGATGCGGCGGATCGTGCGTGACCGCTTCCCGGCGTCCGACTGGAACATCTACGCCGCCCAGGCGTCGGACGGCGACAACGCCTATTCAGACAATGCGACGACGGCAGCGCTGATGACGAGCGAGATCCTGCCCGTCTGCCAATATTTCGCCTATCTCGAAGTGGGGGAATCGCGCAGCGTCGCAATCTCGTCCGGCTCGGCGATCTGGTCGCTCTACGAACGGCTGCAGGCGGGATGGCCGGTGCTTTCCATGCGGCGTGTCAGCGATCGCAGCCAGATCTATCCGGTCTTCCACGATCTCTTCCAGCGCCGGACGGCGGAAACAAGGAGCGGATAATGGCAAAGAAGGCATCGATGGAGCGGCTTTTCGAAGGTGCGGACTGGGATTTCGCCACCATCCAGCGAATTCACGATGCCTGTGAGAAGATCGCCGTCGGCGAACTCGGTCTCGATGTTTACCCCAATCAGATCGAGATCATCACTGCCGAGCAGATGCTTGACGTCTATTCCTCGATCGGCATGCCGCTGTTCTACAAGCACTGGTCCTTCGGCAAGCATTTCGCCCATCACGAGGCCTTCTACCGCAAGGGCCTGCGCGGCCTTGCCTATGAGATTGTCATCAACAGCTCGCCCTGCATCTCCTATCTGATGGAGGAGAACACGGCGACGATGCAGGCGCTCGTCATCGCGCATGCCGCCTTCGGTCATAATCATTTCTTCAAGAACAATTATCTCTTCAAGCTCTGGACCGATGCCGAAGGCATTCTCGATTATCTCAACTTCGCCAAGAGCTATATCGCGCGCTGCGAGGAGCGCTACGGTCACGCCGCGGTCGAGCGCACGCTGGATGCCGCGCATGCGCTGATGTCGCATGGCGTGCATCGCTATGCGGGCAAGAAGACGCCGGACCTGCGCGACGAGGAGAAGCGCGAGCGCGAGCGGCGCGAATATGACGAGAAGATCTTCAACGATCTCTGGCGCACGGTTCCGGCCGGGTCTGGCAAGAAGACCCATGATCTCGATCTGGAGCGCCGGCGTGCGCTGGCCGGTCTGCCGCAGGAGAACATTCTCTATTTCCTGGAAAAGATGGCGCCGCGGCTGAAACCCTGGCAGCGCGAGATCATCCGCATCGTGCGGCATGTCGCGCAATATTTCTATCCGCAGAGCCAGACCAAGGTGATGAACGAGGGCACGGCGACCTATGTGCACTATCGCATCATGACGCGGCTGCACGAGCTTGGCGGCATTGGCGACGGCGATTTTCTAGAATTCCTGAAATCGCATACCAACGTGGTTTTCCAGCCGACCTTCAACGATCCCCGTTATTCCGGCCTCAACCCGTACGCGATCGGTTTTGCCATGATGCAGGATATCGAGCGCATCGTAACGAAGCCGGAGGAAGAGGATCGCCAATGGTTCCCGGAAATCGCCGGCACCGGCGATGCCATGGCAGTGTTGCGCGATCTCTGGGCCAATTATCGCGACGAGAGTTTCGTTGCGCAGTTCCTCAGCCCGCACCTGATGCGCAAGATGCGCATGTTCCAGCTGACGGATGATCCCGAGGAGGAAGAGGGGCTGAGGGTTGCAGCCATTCATGATGAGCGCGGCTACCGGCGTATCCGCCGCGAGTTGTCACGGCAATATGATGTCGGCTGGATCGATCCGCATATCGAGATCGTCGATGTGGATCTTGCCGGCGATAGGCGGCTGCTGGTCAAGCATACGGTGCTGAACGGCGCGATGCTCGACGACATGGATGCCAAGCGCGTGCTGCAGCATCTGGCCGATCTCTGGAGCTACGACGTGCTGATGCAAGAGGTCGATCGCTCGGGCGCGGTGCTGCGCGATCATCTTGTGCATCCACGGTCTTCGGCGCTGGCGGCGTAAACACCTCTATCCCCGTTTTATGTCTTCGGCAGCCGGTGGTGGCCGCTCACCTGCATGCCATCCTCAGGCTGCAACTTCAGAAAGCCGGGTATGCCGAGCAGCGGGATGACCGCCATTAGCAAAAATGCAATGTGGAATTTTTCCGGCGTCAGCGGCGATCCATCCAAGGTCACCAGCCCCAGTAGCATGGCGGCGACGGAGACGCCGAAGCTGACGCTCAATTGCTGCAGCACGCCGCCCAAGCTGGTGGCGCGGCTGAGCTGTGCCGCCGGGGTATCGGAATAGGACAGCGTGTTGGACGTCATGAATTGACCGGCCCGCGCCAGCCCGAAGATGAAAACATAGACGATGATGAACCAGTGCGGCGTGTCGGGCGTGATCAATGCGAAGCCGGCGACGACGGCGGCACCGAATACGGCGCTCCAGGTGAGCATGCGATCGAAGCCATAGAGCTTCAGCAGTTTTGCCGAGACCGGCCGCACGACAAGCGCGCTCAGGGCGCTGACGAAAGTCAGCGTGCCCGAGACGATCGGGCTCAAGCCGAAGCCGACCTGCAGCATCAGCGGTAGCAGGAAGGGCACGCCATTAAGCCCGACACGACAGATGCCGCCGGCAAGGGTACCGATGCGGAAGGTGCGCAGCTTGAAGAGGGTGAGATCCACGGCTGGCGACGCCGCCGTTTTTGCGTAGCGGATGAAACCGACGAGCAGCAGACCCGCTGCAGCAAGCGTGAGGACAATAGCCCAGCCGGGGATCGTCGGCCGGCCGATATTTTCGATGCCGTATTGCAGCAGCACGCAGCCGAGGCCGACCATGACGAAGCCGGGAAAATCGAATTTGATCGTCGCGTCGCGTTCGGTATCCTCGACATAGCGCAGCGCCATGGCCATGCCGATCAGCCCGAAGGGCAGGTTTACCCAGAAAATCCAGCGCCAGGACAGATAGGTCGTCAGGAAGCCGCCAAGTACCGGGCCGATGACAGGTCCCATGACGGCTGGCAGGGTCATGTAGGTCATGGCGGTCACGAGTTGGCTGCGCGGGAAGCTGCGGATGAGGATGAGGCGCCCGACCGGCGTCATCATCGCGCCGCCAAAGCCCTGCAACGCGCGCGTGGCGATGAGCATCGGCAGGCTGGTCGCCAGCCCGCAGAGGATCGAGCCAATCGTGAAGATGAAAAGGGAAAGCGTGAAGATGCGCCGGGCGCCGAAGCGATCCGCAAACCAGCCGCTCACCGGAATGAACATGGCAAGCGTTAGAATATAGGTCGTGACGGCCAGATTCATGCGAAGCGGCGTCGTATCGAGGCTCTTGGCGATATCGGGAACGGCGGTAATCAGAATGGTCGAATCCAGCTGCTCCATCAGGAAGGCGACGGCGACCACGGCGGGGATGATGTAGCGCAGGCGAGGATTGCGTTCGACCGCAAAAGTCTGACCCTGCGGATTGGGATCTATCGAATCCATGGAATGTAACGGCTTTCCAACGCCCAGCTGGGGACCGGCGCGTTTGACGATTTGCATGGATCCGGTGATCCACCGGCCATCGGAATCGTTGCCTATATGAGCATCATCCCGGGCGCGGTGCAACAGGAACACGGCCTCTTGAATTCCCGGAAATCCATTTGATCAGTTGGTCGATGGGGGAGAGGGCAATGTCCAGCGTGCCTTGTCGAAGACGATCGCGGTTCGGAGCTGCTCCGGCGAGGTTCTGCGCAATTCCAGCTGCAGATTGAAATTGTTGTTGCTCTGGAATTCCTTGAAGAAGGCAAGCTTGGCGCCGAAGGCTTGCAGCGTCACGTCCTGCAGCTTGCCGATTGTCTCGAGCGCGGCCTGAAAGTCCAACCAATGGGTCTCGTTCAGCAATAGGACGACAGTATCGACAAAAGTGCCGGCAACGGCCTTTCCGTCGTCATTGTCCGGCATGATGACCTTGATGCGGATGGCATCGATTTCACCTGATGGTTTGCCCCTGGCGATGATGAAGAAGGAAGCCGCCTTGGGATCGCCATAGGCGCCCTTCTGAACGGCATAGCTGCACTCCGAAGTGCCGGTCCCCAGCTCGCTTTGCCGCCATTCGCCCACGGATAGGCCGAATTTCTGGAGATCAGCGCAAAGCGTCTGGCCCGATATCCGCCAGCTTCGCACGAAGGCACTCAGCAGCGCGTCGATAGGCTCGTCCAGTAGATGGGATCTTTTCTTGACGAATGGCTTGGCGGTGACGGTCGCCGGCTTGACGCGGACGCTGCTTGATGCCGGGGCTGATGTCTTTGGCGCCGCTGCCGGAGGCGTGGCTGCATGAGATGGCTGCGGTTCCTGCACGGGCGTAGTCGGCGCTGCTGCGTGTTGTTCCGGTTTCGGAAAAAGATTGAGATGATAACGATCATCCAGCGCTCGCAGATTGCGCATATCGTTAGCCAGGAGCGCGGTTGCGAGGATGATCGAACCGATGACAACGGCGGCAATCCAAAAGACAGCTCTGCTTTTCTTGCGAGGTGGCGCCACCGACATGGTTCAGATCACAGCTACTCCCGAGGAAACTTACTTGCTGCAATAACTGTATGTTGCGCAGCCATGTTCATGGCTACAGCATATGCGTTTATGAACGATTGATCATTCTAATGTTTCTTTGTCAATTCATGATGTTGCTCAAAGCAGACCGCGATCTTGGGCAGCCGGTTTTTCTGGCTTTTTGCATGTTCTTGTCGCAGAACCGCAGCACGTCCCTGTGTAGTCTGTTCTACGCGAAATATGCCTTGAGTGCCTTGACGGTGGCGGCATCCGTGCGGCGGGCCGATGGCGCCGAGAAGCCAAGGGTGATGGCTCGCTCATCCGTCTCGGAGACGGGTGCCGAGCAGGAGGCATGGATCTCGCTGATCTGCAGGTGCGGCCATAACTGGCCGACCGTCGCAAGCGTCACGCCGGAGCCAGGCATGACGGAGATGCGACCAGCGGCGGCTGCAATCGCCTGTTCGAGCACGGCGAGCCCTTCCGCCGCGGTCTTTGCGCCGCCGGATGTCAGGATGCGTTCGAAGCCGAGGGAGATAGCGACATCGACGGCTTCCTCGACGTCGGGCACCAGATCGAAGGCGCGGTGCAGCGTCTTGCCGAGGCCTTCCGCATAGGCGGTGAGAGCCGAGAGCGTGTCAACATCAAGTCGCCCATCGGGCAGGGAGGCACCGAGCACGACGCCTGCCAGACCGACGGTCCGCGCCGCATCGATGTCGCGCTTCATGATGTCAAGTTCATCCGCCGAGTAGACGAAGCTGCCGGCGCGCGGACGGATAATGGCGTATGCCGGGACGGGCATCCTCGCCGCTGCGGCCATCAGCCCGGCACTCGGCGTCAGCCCACCAAGAGGAAGCGCGCTGCAAAGCTCGATGCGATCGCCGCCGCCCTCGACAGCGGCCTTGAGGCCGGCAATATCTTCGACGCAGACCTCAAGCAGCATGGATGCGCTCTTCGGCATATTGCAGGCCCAGCAGAGCGGCACCGATGAGACCAGGTTCCAGCTTGCACTCGCTCGGCACGACGAGAGGCCGGCCGAACTTGCGCAGGATGCGGGCACGTACTGCCTCGTCCAGTCGTACCAGGAGCGGTTCGACGTTGGAAAGGCCGCCGCCGACGGGTACGATGGTCGCGCCGGTTATGTTGATGGTCAGCGCCAGCGGCGAGGCGACCAGATCGACCATTACGTCGATCGTGCGTTCCGCGCGGCTTTCGCCCTTCAGCCAGTCGCCGATGATCTCTTCGCTGGAAAGTTCCAGTCCGTGAAGCGTCTTGTGCAGGCGTTCGATGCCGCGGGCGCCGCCGACCGTGTCGACGCAGCCCCTCTGGCCGCAGCCGCAGGGATAGGCGGGAATGGCAACCGGCGGATTGCCGGCAAGGGAGGCGATGATCGGGCCGTGGCCCCATTCCCCGGCAAAGCCGCCGGCTGCATTGACCAGCCGGCCATCAGCGACAAGGCCACCACCGACGCCGGTGCCAAGAATGGCGCCGAACACGATGCGATGGCCACGGCCTGCGCCCGACATGGCTTCGGCCATGGCGAAGCAATCGGCATCGTTGGCAATCAGCACGGGATAGCCGAGTTCCGCTTCGAGGTCAGCGGCAAGGTGTCGGCCGTGAATGCAGGGAATATTGGCGCAGGTGAGTGCCTGCGTATCGGGATCGACGACGCCGGCGATCGAGAAGGAGAGGCAATCCGGCTTGTCTTGCGCCTCCGCGATCACGTCGTGCAGGGCGGCAACGAATTCGACGAAGTCATGCCTGGGCGTCGGGCGCCGTGCCAGCGGAACGATATCCGTCATGGAGCGGGCGATGCCGCCTTTGATGGCGCTGCCGCCGATGTCGAAGGAAACGATCATGAATGCCGACCCGCTGGAAACATGGCGCACTTGCTCGCACCCTTTGCCGGTCTTTGCAAGATCAATCCGGTGCGGGCCAATCCTTCCCGCGTGGGCAGTCGTCAATCCGTTGTCGGAAGCGGCAAGGTGATTCTTGCTTCGAAGCCATCGGTCCTGCCGGCCGCCGGCGAGAGCAGATCGAGATGACCGCCGATCTGGCCAACGATGCGCTCGACGATCGACAATCCCAAGCCTGAGCCCGCCGCTTTCGTCTTGCCGCGCCAGAAACGCTTCTTTAGGCCGGCAAGCTCATGGGCGGACAGCACGGCGCCGCCATTGACGACGCGGACGGTACGATCGTCAACGCTCACGGTGACCTCGTCATCGGCCGGACCGTGGATCAAAGCGTTTTCGATCAGATTGCGCATGACGATCGCAAAGGCATCGATATCGACATTGCGGATCAGTTTCCCGGAAGTCTCGTTTTCCAACAGGACGCGGCCCGCCGTGCCGGTATCGCGGTTGTAATCGCCGATGACCGTTTCGATGACGGCCGTAAGATCGGCCGGTTTGTCGCCGGTGCCGATACCGGCCTGAGCACGAGAAAGCTGCAGCAGCTTTTCCGCCAACCGGCTGAGATTGGAGAGAGATGTTTCGATGCGGCCGGCGCGTTCCGCCAGTTGCCCTTGCGGCAGTTCGGCGATCAGCCGCTGCGTCTGGGCAAGCGCTCCCGCAATCGGAGTGCGCAGTTCATGGGCGCTGTTGGCGGTGAATTCCCGCTCCGCTTCAAGGGCGAGCCGCAGGCGTTCGAGCAGCAGATTGACGGAGCGGGCGATCGGCTGCAGTTCGAGCGGCAGCGTTTCGCTCTCGAGCGGCGCCATGTTGCCGCCGTCTTTGGTGGCGATCTCGGAGCGCAGGCGGTCGATCGGCCGCAGCGATCGGCCAACGATGATGCCGATGGCGATGATGCTCGCCGGAATGAGCGCCAGCAGCGGCCAGAGCAGCGCGACGCCGCTCTCGCGCAATGCCTCGCGGCGATTCTTGAAGGCATCGGCGACATGCAGGAAGATCGTCCCATCAGCCGAGGATTCGGTATAGATCCGGTATCGTGATGTATTGTGGAAGCCGATTGCCAGCGGCACCTCATAGGCGGTTGGAGGCGCATCGTGGGAATGCAGGATGACCTTGCCGTTCCCATCGAGCACTTGGTAGGTCAGATATTCGCGGTTCAGCCCCTTGTTGAGCGCTTCCAGGCTCTGGGGATCGCCGGAATGGTCGCGGTTGGCGAGATCGTCGAGCACCAGCGGCAGTAGACGCTCGGCGGTTTCCTGCAATGCGCCGTCGAAGGTTTCCGAGAGTTCCTTGTTGACGACATAAACGCCAATGCCGACCGCGATCAGCCAGAAGATGACGACCGTGCCGGTCAGCGCAGTGATCAGACGCCGGGTGATGCTGGCGCGGCTCGCGGTTTTGGCCTCACTCATCGTTCGCCCAGGCAATAGCCGACACCGCGGGCCGTCTTTATGCGATCCTTGCCGATCTTCTTGCGCAGGCGGCTGACATAGACTTCCACCGTGTTGCTCTCGATCTCGGAGCCAAAGGCATAGAGCGCTTCCTCTATCTTGTCCTTGGAGACGATGGCGCCCGGCCGCGTGATCAGCAGGTCGAGCACGGCCCATTCCCGGCCGGTCAGGATGACATCCTTGCCTGCCAGCTTGACGCGGCGCTGCGGTTGATCGATTTCCAGGTCGTCGAAGCGCAGGGTCGGCTGCGGGCTGCCCGCATACCGTCGGGCAACCGCCAGGATGCGGGCCGTGAGTTCGCCGAGATTGAACGGCTTGACGAGATAATCGTCGGCACCGCTGTTCAGGCCCTCTATCCGGTCGGAAATCTGGTCGCGTGCCGTCAGGATGATGACGGGGGTTTCATCCGGCCTGCGGCGCAGCCGCTTCAAGAAATCGATGCCGCTGCCGTCCGGAAGTTGCAGATCCAGCAGGACGAGGCCGTATTGCACGGCGCTGGTGACCTCTTCCGCATCGGCAAGGTTCTTGACCCAATCCACAGCGTGAGGCCCTGCCGCGATATGGTCGCGAACCGCACCGCCGATCGTGTCGTCGTCCTCCACCACAAGAATGCGCACCTGCACCTCTCAACCGTTGAACGTACTTCAGTTAATGCCGACGAACCTATCGGGTCAATAACGGCTGAAATAAGCCATGACTGGATGCACAGTTCATGGCTCGCTGACACAGCGAAAACGTTCCCGGTACCTATGGACAGACAGAAACGCGATGGTTACTTGTGCGGAGAACGAGGCGGCACGGGTGTCGCCGGAGGCTATCGGAGGATATCGGTCATGCTGAAGGGAATTTCACCGCTGTTGAATGCGGATGTGCTCTACGCACTCAAATCCATGGGGCATGGCGATATGCTCGCTGTCGTCGACACGAACTTCCCCGCCGAATCGGTGGCAAGCCAGACCGTTCTGGGCGAGCTGCTGCGTATCGACAACGTGTCGTCTGCCGAAGCGGTTGCGGCGATCCTGTCGCTAATGCCGCTCGATACTTTCATCGATGATGCGGCGGCACGCATGGAAGTGGTTGGTGCGCCGGATGAGGTGCCGCAGGTGCAGCGTGAAGTTCAGGCCGTGATCGACAAGGCCGAGGGCAAGCATTGGCCGCTGACGCCGGTCGAGCGTTTTGCCTTCTATGAGCGTGCCAAGGATGCCTTTTGCGTCATTCAGACCGGCGAGCGCCGTTTCTACGGTTGTTTTACCTTGACCAAGGGCGTCATCCCGCCGGAAGCTGAGTGATCAGGCACGCTTGATCCGGATGGCGGCAAGGGCGCTGTTTCGATAAAGGAAGGCGATGGCGAGAAAGCTGGATTCCCAGGGACGGCTTGATGATGCGGCGCGAGCCGGTTGGCTCTATTATGTTGCCGGCCGCACGCAGGACGAAATCGCCGTCGCGATGGGAGTATCCAGGCAGTCGGCCCAGCGGCTGGTGTCGCTTGCCGTCGCCGAGCGGCTGATCAAGGTCCGGCTGGACCATCCGATCGCCGTCTGCATGGAATATGCGGCAGAGCTCAAGAAGAAATTCAATCTGCGGCATATCGATATCGTGCCGAGCGATCCGGACAGCACATCCTCCACCATCGGCATTGCCGAAGCGGGTGCTGCCGAAATCGAGCGCTGGCTGCGGCGGCCCGAACCGATCGTGCTGGCGATCGGCACGGGGCGCACGCTGAAGGCTGCGGTCGATCAGCTGCCGGCGATCGAATGTCTGCAGCACCGGGTTGTGTCGCTGACGGGCAATATCGGCCCCGACGGTTCGGCCGCCTACTACAACGTCATCTTCAGCATGGCCGATGTCGTCAAGGCGCGGCATTTTCCCATGCCGCTGCCGGTACTGGTGTCTTCCGCAGAGGAGCGCGAACTGTTGCATGCGCAGGCACTGGTGCGCTCGACGCTCGATATCAGCGCGCAGGCCGACGTTACCTTCGTCGGCATCGGCGAGATGGGTGTCGAGGCGCCGCTCTGTCTCGACGGCTTTCTCGAGAGAGACGAGATGCTGGCATTGATGGATCGGGGCGCTGCCGGCGAGATCTGCGGATGGGTTTTCGATGGCAATGGCAAGCTCATGCCCGATGATGTCAACGAGCGCGTCGCCAGTGCGCCGTTGCCGTCGCGCGATACCTGCAGCGTCATCGGAATCGCCAAGGGCCGGCGCAAATTCGAGGCAATCAAGGCGGCCGTCGTCGGTCAGCAGATCAATGGTTTGATCACCGACGAGGCAGTTGCCGAATTTTTGCTCAAGGCGTGAGCAAAAAATTTAACTCATAAAAACAAAAGGATAGGCTACTTGCTCGGCAATGCAGCAACGAATCTGCATTGACATTTTGTCGCAAGAAGTGAGTAATTGCCCACGAGCAAAGCGAATGCTCATTTTAATCTTCTGGGAGGAAGATATGAAATTGAAAACTTTACTGCTGAGCGCCTGCTCGGCCTTGATGTTCGCCGGCCTGGCATCTGCCGAAACCCTCACGATTGCGACGGTCAATAACGGCGACATGGTCCGTATGCAGAAGCTTACGGACGATTTCAAAGCCAAGAATCCCGGCATCGACCTTCAATGGGTCACGCTCGAAGAAAACGTATTGCGCCAGAAGGTTACGACCGACATCGCTACCAAGGCAGGCCAGTACGACGTGCTGACTATCGGCACCTATGAAGTGCCGATCTGGAGCAAGCTCGGCTGGCTTGCCTCGCTCGACAAGCTTTCCGCCGACAAGAACTATGACGTGGATGACCTTCTCCCGGCCATTCGCAGCGGTCTGACCACCGGCGGCAAGCTTTATGCAGCACCGTTCTACGGCGAAAGCTCGATGGTGATGTACCGCAAGGACCTGTTCGAAAAGGCCGGTCTTAAGATGCCGGACGCACCGACCTGGGACTTCGTTGCCGATGCGGCCCGCAAGGTCACCGACAAGGACCATGAAGTCTACGGCATCTGCCTTCGCGGCAAGGCAGGCTGGGGCGAGAACATGGCGTTCCTGACGGCGATGTCGAATTCCTTCGGCGCTCGCTGGTTCGATGAGAAGTGGAAGGCGCAGTTCGACCAGCCGGAATGGAAGAACACGCTCGACTTCTACGTCAAGCTGATGAAGGATGCCGGCCCTCCGGGCGCTTCTTCCAACGGCTTCAATGAGAACCTGGCCCTGTTCCAGTCCGGCAAGTGCGGCATGTGGATCGACGCGACCGTTGCTGCCTCCTTCGTTTCCGATCCGAAGGAATCGAAGGTCGCCGACAAGGTCGGCTTCGCCCTGGCGCCGGATAAGGGCCTCGGCAAGCGCGGCAACTGGCTCTGGGCATGGAACCTCGCCATCCCGGCTTCCTCGAAGAAGACCGAAGCGGCGGAAAAGTTCATCTCCTGGGCAACCAGCAAGGAATACACCAACCTGGTCGCGCAGAAGGAAGGCTGGCTGAATGCACCTCCCGGCACCCGCACCTCGCTTTATGCGAATGCGGACTACCAGAAGGCAGCACCTTTCGCCAAGATGACGCTCGACTCGATCAACTCGGCTGATCCGACGCATCCGACCGTCAAGCCGGTTCCCTATGTCGGCGTCCAGTTCGTTGCTATCCCTGAATTCCAGGGCATCGGCACTGCTGTCGGCCAGCAGTTCTCGGCTGCTCTCGCCGGCCAGATATCGGTCGACCAGGCTCTGAAGGCTGCCCAGCAGCTGACGGAACGCGAAATGAAGAAGGCCGGCTACCCGAAGTAAGGGCCTTCGAAGCTAAGGAAAGCAGCGCACCCTCTCGAGCACTGCTTTCCCCTAGGCCGCCGAGCGCCGAACTGCCCTTGGCGGCCCTTTTGTTTCAGCCGGTCCGCGGCCACCCCCTCCTTTAAAGATAGGTCGGTACTTGCCATGGCAACGTTGCACACCCGTTCCACCGCACGCGTCATGATGGCGCCTTCGGTTTTGCTCCTCTTCGCTTGGATGATCGTCCCGCTCGTGATGACGATCTATTTCTCGACGCTGAACTACAATCTGCTGAATCCCGGCACGCATGATTTC
>NZ_JACIAR010000011.1:0-81064 GCF_014194925.1 Rhizobium sp. BK491 | reverse complement strand
CAGAAGACTCGCCCGACGCCCGCGAGCCGTGTTGACGACTCTAGACCAACAGGTCGCCGCAAAGATCGGGAAGGCGCAAACGGAAATGCTGGCTGGAACACCAGGAGTCTGGAAACTACATGCGGGCCACCTTCCGTGCGAGCGCCAGAAACCCGAACAGGTGGGGAGAGCGATTGTCGCGTCGATAGTTTAGCGAGAGTTTGGTGCCCGGATTGAATCCTTCAAAAGTCCGGTAGACGACACCGGTCCGCTCGTTGAGGGCCACCGACTGGGGAACGATGCACACACCCACGCCGACGGAGACGAGACTGATGGCAGTCAGAAAGTCCTGGGCCATCACCTGTGAAGCTGGGATGAAGCCGTTCCGCTTGCAGACGTCGAGAACGTAGTCCGCATAGCTTGGCCTCGGCCGGCGCGGAAAAAGCACGAACGTCGTTTCTCGCAGGTCTTCCAGTTTCATTGAACCTTGAGCGTCAGCGTATATGTCTGGCAGCGCAAGGACCAGCGGCTCCTCGATCAACGTCTCGGATTTCAGCTCCGGATCCTCGATCGCGGGACGCGCGACAGCAATGTCGATCTCCCGTTGGATCAGTGCGCGCTGCAGCTCGGCATTGTTCATGGCAGAGAGAGCCAGCTCGATGTCTGGATGGGCGAGTCGAAACGCCTTGATGATGTTGGGGAGGATACCGAACGTGGCAGTGCCGACGAAGGCGATCCGAAGACGGCCTGCAACCCCCTCGCCGATGCGCCTCACCTCGCGCTCCGTCTGGTCGACGCGCTCGAGTATCTCTCTTGCCCGTTCCTGAAGCAGCTCGCCGGCTTGGGTGAGCCTGATCTGGCTGCGGCTTCGATCAAACAGGGCCGCGCCGATCTCCTTTTCGAACTGAGCGATCTGGCGACTGAGCGGGGGCTGGGCAATGCCGAGCCGCGCGGATGCCCGGCCGAAATGCAGCTCTTCCGCCACCGCCAGAAAATAACTCAGCCGTTTGAAGTCCATTATCGTCCCTCAGATATGAGCCAGCTCCGCCCTGGAGTGCCTCATACGCTCCAGCGCCTCCTCAAAATAGGGTCGGAAAGCAGAAGGGTTCTCGCTCATCGGAAAATGTCCAAGATCCTTCATGATGGCAAGGGTGGCGCCGTCAATCGCTTCCGCCGTACGGCGGGCGTCCTCGGGTGTGCAGGTCAGGTCGTATTCTCCGCACATGATATGTACCGGCGTTTTTCTCGTGTCGATCATTCCCAGCCTGCCGGTGAGGCTGTCATCCTTCGTGTAGAAACTGAGATCGCCGCGGAACACACCCGGCCCCGATTGCATGAACATCCACTGGGTGTTCCAGCGTTCGACAGACGGCGCCTGGGGAGCAATATTGGCCGACACGAGGGCGGC
This sequence comes from Rhizobium sp. BK491, assembly GCF_014194925.1. Lineage (NCBI taxonomy): Bacteria > Pseudomonadati > Pseudomonadota > Alphaproteobacteria > Hyphomicrobiales > Rhizobiaceae > Rhizobium > Rhizobium sp. BK491. Next base: position 79,677 of record NZ_JACIAR010000011.1, on the reverse strand, counting down.
GCCCATCTCTCCGCCGTGGGCGTCAGGACGATGGAACCAGTCGATGTCATACCAAGCGGGCTGGAAATCGGACGCCTCGATGGCGATGAACCCGGCAAAGCGATCGGGATGCAGCGCCGCCAGTTGCAGAGCGATCCGGCCTCCCATGGAGCACCCCGCGAGCAGTGGCTTCTCCAGCCCCAGCGCACTGCAAAACGAGAGCACTGTTTCAATGTAGGTTCCGGTGGTCAGCAGGTATTCCGCCGTCTCGAAGCCTTCCGGCGGGAGGGACTTGCCGTGCCAGGGCATGTCGAATGCCACGAAGCGGTGCGAACTGGTGAACGCCTCGTCGTTGAGAAGGAACCGCCATTGGCGGGTATCGGCTCCGGCGGTATGCAGGCAGACAACCGGGCGGCCCTGGCCGGCTTCCTCGAAGTAAACCCGCAATGGTGTGCCATTGACGGTCAGGCGGACATACCGGCCGGTGATCGGTTCGATGGACGATGTCATGGGCGTTCCTCCCGTCGGCCCAGTGCCATGAATTCCTTGAAATAGCGCAGGTTCTTCACGAGAGTCAGAATGTCTCCGTCGATGCGGCCGTGCCCATATTTCACGAGGCCGAAGATGTCATGGTACCCAGGCTCTGGCAGCGGGTGCCAGAATTTGTCCAGCGCCTCACCTTTGACCCTGAGCGCGAAGCGCCACGGCAGTTTCTTGCTCGGACCTTCCTTGATCTCAACCACGCGGCCCTTCTCGAAGGTGAGGTAGAATTCATCCCGGTCTATTTCGAGCAGCACGGTCTCATTGAACAGGCGTCCGAGGCGCAGGAGATGAGGGGTGGCGTTGAGCCTCTCCGCCATGTCTTCGAGTTTGAACCGATGGAGTGCGTACGGCATTTCCGGTGTCATTGGCTTCCTGCCTTGCGCGCCATGAAGCGTACCTTGTCTTCGTCGAGGGTCACGCCGAGGCCGGGACCAGTCGGCACATGGATCTCGAACTCCTCGAAGACCAGCGGCTCCGCGACCAGATCGTCCACGAGAATACGGGGACCGAAGTGCTCGCTTCCCCATTCGAGCTTGGGAAGCGTCGAAAACACAGCCATGTGCGCTGCTGCGCCGATGCTGCTTTCCAGCAGGCATCCGCCGTAAAGCTCGATGCCGAATGCCTGCGCGATGCCGGCCGCTCGCTTGAGCTCAAGGAGCCCGCCGCTTTTCACCAGCTTGAGGGAATAAACGCTTCCGCAGGCCTGCGAGGCGACGCTCGCCAGTTCCGTGTTGGTGAAGGCCGCCTCGTCGATGAGAAGCGGGATGCGGGTTCGGGAAGCGACGCGCGCCATGGCATCGCGTTGGGATGCCGGAACCGGTTGCTCGATCAGCGCCACGCCAAGTTCCTCGAGCGCCGGAAAGAGCCTGATGCACAGAGCTTCTGTCCACGCTTGATTGACATCGACGATCAGCCTCACGTCGTCGCCCAAGCCGCCGCGCAAGTGTTGCAGTCGCTTGACATCGGCATCCGGCGTGTTGAAGCCGAGTTTGATCTTGAAGTCCCTGTGCTGACGCAGACGTAGCTTCTCGCGTGCTTCTTCCAGTTCCTGCCCGGCATCGCCGGAGGCAAGCGCCCAGATCACGCCGATTCTGTCGCGGACCTGCCCGCCGAGCAATGCACTGGCGGGCAGGCCGAGCGTGCGTCCGACGGCATCGAACAGTGCCGACTCAACGGCCGCCTTCGCAGCGAAATTGCGCGTCGCCGCCTTTGACATGCGCACCGCATTGGCCTCGAACAGCATGGCATCCTGATCGGCGAGTGCGGGGGCGAGATAGTTTTCGATGACCGCCTGTATCGACTCCACGCTCTCCTCAGCCCAACGTGGCCCGCCGAGCGTGGATGCCTCGCCGATGCCCGTGACGCCGTTCTCAAGGCGAACCCGCACGAGGACGAATCCCTGGTGGGCAATCTCCGTATTCGAAAGCTTGTGCCGCCGAACGGTAGGAGCCTCGAGAATGGTCGCCACAATGGAGCGAACCCGTATGTCCCGGGCGTTGACCGCAGAGTGGTCCGGAATTGAGGATGGTTCAGCGCTGGCGAGGGGCATTTTCCTATTGCCTTTCGAGCTGATCCGCTGAGACATGTCTCGGCGGATCGATGCTTGAGTGCTTGTTTGGTGATTACTCGGCGGCGACAGCGATAGCGCCCGCAGCCGGCTTGAGCTTGAAATCGAATTCCATGACAAGGTCGGTATCCGCATCGGCTGCGGCCTTGTCCATCTTGCCGATGAGGCTTTCCTTGACTGCGAACACCGAGTCGTTGTCGAGATACTGGGTGTCAGCGTCATAGATCTGCGAGACGAGGCTTTGATAGCCATCCTTCTTGAGCATGAAGTGGATATGGCCTGGCCGCCACGGGTGGTGGCCCATATAGTTCAGCAGCTCTCCGGCGGCTCCATCATAGGGGATCGGATAAGGAACCGGCCGAATGCCGACGAATTCGTATTCGCCTCTTTCGTCGGTCAAGAAGCGGCCGCGAAGATTGTAGTCGGGCTGCTCAGGATCCTGCTGTTCATAGAGCCCGTTCGGAGCATCCTCCCAAACGTCGATCGTCACGCCCTCAACCGGACGCCCGGCGGTATCGCGCACGGTTCCGCGGACACGCACGGTCTCGGAGCCTTCGAAGCTCTTCTGAACAATGGAGGCGCCTTTCGGCAAAACCGGCGGGTTGTCTCGATAGAACGGCCCGAGGACAGTAGATTCGCTCTCACCATCCGTCACGGTGTGGTCGAGCATGTCGACCAGAACTTCGACGCCCAGGATGTCGGAAAGCAGAATGAACTCGTTGCGAGCATCATCAGAGATGTGTCCGGCGCGGACGAGGAATTGACAGACTTCAATCAGCTCCGCGTGGGTGATCTTCGCTTCGATGCAGAAGCCGTGGATGTGACGGATGAGGCTCTCAAGAATCTCACGGTTTCGGGCCGGGATATCCGAAGACAGCGCGGCGATTACAACATCCGAGATGTTTTGCTGGGTTACGTTTCGCATTTTCTCCTCCTTGCAAACTGTAAGTATGCGGTTCATCCTCACCACATAAACTCGGTCTCGACCTGCAGCAGGCCAGCCGTAGTCTTTCGCGTATTTTCCATGGCGCCGAATTTGCCTTTGAAGAAAAGCAGTGGTTCGTCGCCTCCGCTTCCCGCGAGCGACTGAACATGGCCCACGAAAATCGTGTGATCGCCGGCGAGGATTTCGTCGTGGACGATGGCCGAGAACGTGACGATCGCGCCGCGGATCACTGGAAGGTCATCGAGAGTGTCGAACAGATCATGCAGGTCAGCGTTTGGCTTGCCTGCGAAATGCCAGGCCACGGCGTCCATGCCGGACGCAAGAACGCTGAGGGCGAAGCGGCCCGATTTTTGGATCTTCTCCAGCATTCGAGCCTTCTCGGCGATTGAGATGGCAATCAGTGGCGGATCGAGAGAAATCGACATGAACGCGTTCGCGGTCATGCCGTGATCGTGGCCGTCGCAGTGGGTCGTGATGATGTTCACACCGGTCGCGAAGACACCACAGGCGTCGCGAAACGTGCGGGGATCAAGCAGTCGCATGGTGCCCTCCATTGTCGTTGGATCCTCGAAACGGCGGAAGCTCCGACCATCCTTCCAGTCGTTCCGCCTCCAGGAAGCGTCCTGCGGCCCTAAGGGCTCGAATCCGGGTGCTCGATACGACCTCTCCAGACTCGCAGCATACGGCCGGAAGGATGCGAGTATCGAAGTGGCTGGCGAGCAACGCTGGGTTTCCCTTCTTGCAGGAACCGAAGCGAAAATCCGAGCCGAGCCAAATGACCCGCGGCGAAATCCGACCGATTTCGCGAATGAAATCATTTGCTGTGCGGGCCCGATAGGACGCGTCGAAACGGGCGACGACGATGTGATCGGGGCCGAGGGCGCTTATCCGCTCGATTTTCTCATCGATCGAAGTGAGGGGGCGGGCACCGCACAGCAGAGCCTTGGGAGGTGGATCGAATGTGTAGACGACAGAGGGAACGCCGAGACATTGCGCATTTAGCACAGCCGACCGGATCAACGCCTGATGGCCGCCATGAACCCCGTCGAAGGCTCCGATCGTCAAGGCCGATCCGCAAAGCGTCAATTCTGCCCCATCTTGAATCTGCACATGAATGCGGGGTTGATGATCCATGGTCTCCTCCCATGTTCCCAGCCGTAGCGCCTTCGCCAGCGCCATCGATGAGTATATCTAGCGCCTGACGGCATGCTCTGCGATGCCTGAAGCGGTATCGCATGATACCTATCAATCGCTCCCTTTAAGCGCATAGTTCTCTCCCTCGGAAAGGGAAGGAGTGCCCTGTCGGATCAAAGCGCCGCACCGGCACGCAGCCCACCCGGCCAAAATGGAGGAGTGAACGACATGCACAATCTGGCTATCGCGTCCGAGGAGAACGCAAACTCGACCGACGCCTACACCGGTTCGGAGTTCCTGGAGAGCATTCAGGACGGCCGCGAGATCTACATCTATGGTGAGCGCGTCAAGAACGTCACCGAGCATCCGGCATTTCGGAATTCCGCGCGCATGGTGGCGCGCTGGTACGATCGCTTCCATGAAAAGAAGCAGCAAATCGGCGTGCTGACCGACACGGGGTCGGGCAAGTTGACGCATCCCTTCTTTCTCGGCTCCAAAACGAGCGAAGACCTCATCAAGTCACGAGACGCTATTGCCGAGCTGCAGAAGGTCTCCTACGGCTGGATGGGCCGGTCCCCGGACTACAAGGCCTCGTTCCTCGGAACGCTGGGTGCGAATTCCGACTTCTACGGCGAATACGCCCAGAATGCGCGTGCCTGGTACGCCCGTACGCAGGAACGGCTCGACTATTGGAATCACGCTATCGTCAATCCGCCGATCGACCGTGACCGCCCGATCGAGGAGGTTCGCGACGTCTTCATGCATGTAGAGAAGGAAACGGACAAGGGGCTCATCGTCTCGGGAGCCAAGGTTGTCGCGACCGGCTCGGCCCTCACGCACTACAATTTCATCGCCCACTACGGCATCCCGATCAAGGACAAGTCCTTCGCGCTGATCTTTACCGCGCCGATGGACTCGCCAGGTATCAAGCTCATTGCCCGCTCGTCATACGAGTTCAACGCGGCCGCGACCGGATCGCCGTTTGACTACCCGCTTTCGAGCCGTATGGACGAGAACGACTCCATCCTCGTCTTCGACAAAGTCCTGGTGCCCTGGGAGAACATCTTCATCTATGGAGACGTCGACAAGATCAACCAGTTCTTCCCGGCATCGGGCTTCGTCCCGCGCTTCACGCTGCATGGCCTTACGCGTCTGTCGGTGAAGCTCGACTTCATCGCAGGCCTCTTCTCTATGGCTGTCGAAGCAACGGGTTCGAAGGATTTTCGCGGCGTGCAGGCCGGCGTCGGCGAGGTCATCGCGTGGCGCAACACATTTCATGCACTGGGTGATGCGATGGTGAAGTCGCCCGTTCCGTGGCAGGGAACCGAAGGCTACAACCTGCCGAACCTCAATGCCGGTCTTGCCTATCGCGTGCTGGCGCCGATGGCGTATCCGCGCATCAAGGAGTTGATCGAGCGTCACGTCGCGAGCGGCCTCATCTATCTGCCGTCGAGTGCTGCTGATTTCGAAAGTGAGGCTATCCGCCCTTACCTCGACCGCTTCGTCCGTGGGTCGAACGGCTATGCCGCGCTCGACCGCGTCAAGCTCCTGAAGCTTCTATGGGATGCCATTGGCACGGAGTTCGGCGGTCGCCATGAGCTCTATGAGCGCAATTACGCTGGCAACTATGAAAACCTCAGGATCGAGACCTTAGGGGCGGCGACGGTAACCGGCGATCTCGAGTCCATGCAGTCCTTGGTGAAAGACTGCATGAGCGAATATGACCTGTCCGGATGGACGGGTTCTGATTTGATAAATCCGGATGACATTAGCCTGGTCGGCCGGGGTACAGTCCAGGCTGCCTAGTGGTTCCATGGCAAGCTTGGTTCGGCTTCGCCTTACCGCAGCTCCAAATACTTGTCGCATGCCTCCAACCCTTGAGAACTGGGTTGGAGGCATGGGGATTTTGAGGCCGACCAGATCAAGGAAGCGGTCGACACGGCACTGTAAACTTATCGGCCGACGGTTAAGATAAGGCCACCCGGTCAGGGATCACGCCACCTGAAGATGGGCGATCTCGCTCCACATCCGCATCGCGGCCTCTCGCAGCTCGCGATAATGATGAGATGGAATGTCGTGGCGGGGGGTTCGGAAGAGGTTGGCGATCGGGTCGTGGATCGAAACGAAGCGCCGAAGCTGTCGGGCTGACTTGAAGCGCTTCATGATCTTTTCCCTCCGTCGCATCGGCTGATGGGAGTTTTCTGCTCGGTTGTTGAGGCCTTTGTGCGAGCGATGTTCGACGCCGGGCATGACCTGGCGCTTCGCAGCACCGTAGGAGCGGAGCTTATCGGTGATCATGACGCGGGGCGAACGGCCTTGCCCTTTCAGAAGCTTGCGCATCAACCGCTTTGCAGCCCTGGTATCGCGGCGACTTTGGACCAGAACATCGAGGACGAAGCCATCCTGATCCACGGCGCGCCAGAGCCAGTGTTTCTTCCCCCCAATGGTGATGACGACCTCGTCGAGGTACCATTTGTCACCGAGCCGACCGGCTGATCGCCTCCGGATATCATTGGCGAACTGCCTGCCGAATTTCTCCGCCCACAATCTCACAGTCTGGTGAGACACGATGACGCCACGGGCTGCCAGCATATCCTCGACCATGCGCAGGCTGAGCGGAAACCGGAAATAGAGCCATACCGCATGGGCAATCACTTCTGCCGGAAATCGATGGCGACGATAAAGAGGATCTCGGGCAAGTCTGGTCATGCAGCCAGATCCCATATTTTCACCAATGCCCGCTTAACGTTACGATGCCCTTCAGACATCTCATAGGAAAGCTCACGCACATCGAAGATCGATGGTACGTACGGGCGTTCTCGCTAGCGGCCAAAGCCTCATGGGCACTGTATGCGTTTCTCCTGGTTACCATCGGCCAAGCAATCGTGACTGCCTATTCCGACGGCGGGTTGAAGGTGCCTGCCGATGGCAAGCCCACAGTGTCCGCACCCGCTCGCGCCGACTAACAGCCCTCAATAGTGCCACCAATTTGGCATTGTGGAGCGGCTTGGTTGCCGCGTACACCTACTTCAACACTCCGGCAATTAGAACCGAGCTAGCCGATTCTGCTAGCTGTACAGTAGGGCTTATCTTGAACGCGCCAAAAACGTGAACTCGACTCCGTAGAGCGACGCTGGAGCGCCTCACGGGTGACCGCAGCGCAGCGGCGGCTATTCCACTTGCGGTCCTGAAAGCTGCCATTCCGCTCTCGGCCCGATATAAGCCATTCCCGAGGGCAAGTAGTTGCCCCTATACTGAAATTCAGCGCGAACTTATCGGCCAAATAACGGGGTCGACGGTTCGAGTCCTTTCAAGGCGGCCAATCTAATCAGCGGCAGGACGGACGTCCGCGGACACTATGGGTGGGATTGGTCAGCCTGGCCGATTAGCCGCTGTGCCGTGAATTTGTCTGTCACCAGCGTGTCGATCACGCCCACTCGCAACGCGCCGGCGATTGCCGCGCTCTTCTTCGCGCCCCCGGCCAATGCAATAACGCGGTCGACGCCGTGGAGGTCTTCGAGCGGAAGGCCGATGACCCGGTCGTCGAGCGGGGTTTTCACAGACTTTCCGTCTTTGTCGAAAAAGCGAAGCGAGATGTCGCCAACGGCGCCGGCCTCGGCGAGATCGGCTAGCTCGCGTGACGAGAAGATGTTTCCGGATCGGCTGAGCAGCTCCGATGGTTCGACTGCGCCAATACCGACGATCGCCAGCGTAATGCTGCCAAACAGGTCCATCGTCTCGCGAACGAAGGGATCGGCTTGCATGAGGAGCTTCGCCTCGCGCGAGGAGGTCACGCCTTGAACAGGAAGAAGTTTGGGCTCGGCGCCCGTTAGGCGGGCCAAACGCGTCGTCAACTGCGTCGCGTGCGTCTGGACGGAAGGGTCGCCCATCCCGCCGAGCGTCTGCACGACGTATTTTGCCCGAGCGCTCTTCTGCGGATGGATGTTTTCGACCATCTTGAAGATCGTCTGGCTCCAGCTCGAGACGCCGATGATTTCTCCGGGGGACAGCGTCAATTCGAGCAGATGGGCTGCCGCCTCGCCGATGCGCGCCATGATCGCGCCATCGCGATCTTCCGTGCATTCGACGACGATTGCTTCCGGCAGGCCGTATTTTTCGCGTAGCCCGCTCTCGAGTTCGCTATAAGTCCCGACCGGAGGGATGACGCTCGTGCGCACGATGTCTTCGGCCTCCGCCCGTTTCAGCATTCGTGAGACGGTCGCTTGCGACAGTCTCAGATGCTGGGCGATTTCCGCCTGTCGTCGCCCCTCGATGTGATACATCTGGGCCACTCTCGAAATCAGGCGGAGTTCGTTGAGGCGGGACATGGGCAATTCCGGCTTGAATGTTTATTCACACTTAGCCGGTGTCGGGCGCGCCGTCGAGCGCGCGAGCGCATCATTCCACGTATTCAATAAACCGGCACGGTCCCGAGCCTCAGGAGTGATTGCCCGAACGGCCCGGGGAAGGGACGCGATTGTGTCGAGATCCTTCCACAGACCCAACGAGAGCCCGGCAAGATAAGCGGCACCAAGCGCCGATGCCTCCGGCGCTTCGCACTGGATGACGGCATGCTCGATAAGGTTTGAGACGCTTTGCATCAGGAAGCGGTTCTGGCTTGGCCCGCCGTCGACGTAGAGCGCGCCGAGCTCGCCTCCGCTTTGGGCGCGCATCGCGGCGATCACGTCATGCACTTGGCAGGCGATCGAGTCCGTCACGGCGCGCGCCATCTGCGCTTTCGTCGTGGAAAAGTTGATCTGCGAAAAAAGAGCCCGCGCCTCCGAGTTCCAATAGGGTGCTCCGAGGCCGACGAAAGCCGGGACGAAGCCTGGGCCGCCCGGTTCTGCGGTTGCGGCGAGTTCGACCAATGCCGCAACGTCGGCGAGCCCGAGGATCTCCGCCATCCACGGCAGGCTGGCGGCGGAAACGAGGATATTGCCTTCGAAAGCGAAGGTTGGCGTTCCGCCGATCCGCCAGGCAACGGTCGTCGTGATGCCGTTGCGCGGTGCGATAAATGCGGGCAGCGTCTTCATGACGGAAGACCCGGTACCGAAGGTCACCTTTCCGTCGCCCGGTTTAAAGGCGCCGTGGCCGAAAAGCGCCGCATGACTATCACCGATAGCGGCGCGGATCGGCGTGCCATCGGCAATGCCGGGCAGCCCTTGCGTGGATCCGAAATCGGCTGAACTGTCGAGCACCTCGGGTAGGAGCCCGACATCGATGCCGAAGATCTCGCCGAGTTCCTCGCTCCATTTCTGATGTTTGAGGTCAAACAACTGGCTACGCGCGGCGTTGGACGCATCGCAGACATGCCGGCTGCCACCGCTCAGGCAATGAATGAGCCAGCTGTCGATGGTCCCAAGCCTAAGCCGCCGGCCGGCTGGAGCACGGTCGAGAAGCCAGCGAAACTTCGCGCCAGGAAACATCGGATCGAGCGGCAAGCCGGTCAGCGCTTCCACACGCGATAGATGGCCCTCGCCTATCAGGCGTTCGCAATCGCTAGCGGTTCGCCGGCACTGCCAGCTGAGCACCGGGCCGAGCGCATCGCCGGTTTCGGCGTCCCAGACGGTGACGGATTCGCGTTGATTGGAGATAGCGACCGCCTCGACGGTGACTTCGCCGGCCTTCGTCAGGCAGGCCTCGATCGCTTCGCAGACGGAAGCGAAAATTCTGCGTGGATCTTGCTCCACCCAGCCCGGCTGCGGATAGGAAATTCCAACCGCGGCCGAGCCTCTGGCAAGGATCTCTCCAGCTTCGGAAACCAATACGGCCTTGGAATTGGTGGTACCCTGGTCGATTGCCAGAATTGCCCGCATCGTCGTCTCCTCACATATAGGGCCGGGGCGGATGCGCGCCCCGGCTTATATAATCTGCTACTAGATTATTTGCGCTTGAGCAGCGCGCCTGCGGCATCGGCAATTGCTATAGGCGCCATGCCGAATTCGTCGAGGAGGAATTCGGCCGAGCCCGTCGGGGCGTAGATACCGGGAACGCCGAGGCGCTTCATCGGCACGGGTGCATTGTCGACGACGACTTCGGCTACGGCCGAGCCGAGACCGCCGAAGATCGAATGCTCTTCGGCCGTCACGATTGCGCCCGTCTCGTTGGCTGCAGCTATGATTGCCGCCTCGTCGATCGGGCGGACAGTTGCCATGTTCAGGACGCGAGCCTGGATTCCGCGCTCGGCCAGGATCTCGGCGGCCTTCATCATCCGGTGAGTCAGCGTGCCGTTGGCAATCAGCGTGACATCGGAGCCTTCGCGCAGCAGGTTCGCCTTGCCGACTTCGAACTTGTGACCTTCGGGCAGCAGATCCGGAACGCCGACCCGTGACAGGCGCAGGAAACAGGGACCGTTGTAGCTTGCGGCCCATTCGACGGCGGTGGCCGTCTCGATGCGATCGCAGGGGGCGATCACCGGAAGGTTCGGCAGCACGCGGGTCCAGGCGAAATCCTCGATTGAATGATGGGTCGGCCCGAGTTCGCCGTAAGCCAAGCCCGAGGAGATGCCGACGAGCTTGACGTTGGCATTGGAGTAGGAAATGTCGGCCTTGATCTGTTCCAGCGAGCGGCCGGTCAGAAATGGCGAGGCACCGCAGACATAGGGCAGCCGCCCGCCGTTTGCGAGGCCGGCGCTAACGCCGACCATGTTCTGCTCCGCGATGCCGACGTTGACGAGGCGTTCGGGAAACTTGGACTTGAAACCTCCAAGCTTGGAGGAGCCGACGGAGTCGTTGCAGACGGCGACGATCGTTTCGTTTTCGGCCGCCAGGCGTTCAAGCGTCGTGGCGAAGGCATCGCGGCAGTCGTGAAGCTTCGGTGTGTTTAAGGGCGCGTTCATCAAATTGCCTCCGACAGTTCTGCCAATGCGATTTCATATTGTTCCTTGCTCGGAACCTTGTGGTGCCAGTCGACTGTGTCCTGCATGAACGAGATGCCGTGCCCCTTGTTCGTGTGGGCGACGATGCAATGCGGGCGCGATCCGCGGCGCTCGAGCGCGGGAACGACTTCAGCCATAGAGTTGCCATCAATCTCGGTGACGTCCCAGCCGAAAGCCTCGAGCTTTGGGCGTAGAGGGGCGATATCGTTCGTGTCGGAGAGGGACGCGCCCTGCTGGAAACGATTGTGATCGACGACAAGCGTGAGATTGTCGAGGCCGAACTGGGCGGCCGCCATGATCGCTTCCCAGTTCGAACCTTCCTGCATCTCGCCGTCGCCGGTGATGACATAGGTGTGGTAGCGCGCACCTGATAGCTTTGCGGCTTTGGCCATCCCGACAGCGACAGGCAGCCCGTGTCCGAGCGGCCCCGTATTGGTCTCAACGCCGGGAACCTTGTTGCAGTTGGGGTGGCCGTTCAGCCGCGAATGCGGCTTGAGGAAGGACGAGATTTCCTCTTCCGGGATGAAGCCGCGCTTTGCCAGCACGACATAGAGCGCGCAGGCCGTATGACCCTTGGAAAGGACGAAGCGATCGCGATCGGGGTTCTTCGGATTATCCGGCCAAACCCGCAGCACTCGAAAATAGAGTGCTGCCAGAAGATCGATCACCGACATTTCTCCGCCGATATGACCGGCGCCGGCTTCGTAGACGGCCTGTAGGTCGCGCACACGGATCTGTCGAGCAACGCGCTCAAGGTCGGTAATCTCCATGATATTCCCTCATAGTGCATAATTATTCAGATAATGATATTTTTGCACAGCGATCGGTTTAGTCAAGCCCCATTGCGGCGTTTCAATAATTGATGCGGCTGGAGAACGGTAGTTGACAGACTTTCGTCAAGTTGTTACGAATTTTCCACCATGCTTGAATATTTATTCTTATATGAACAAATATCAAGGTAACGTCGCAATTGCAGGAGGAACGATGGTGGCGGTAGATATCCAAGACCGGGCTCATTCGTCTGGGACATGGCGCAGCAAGCTCACTGGAGCCACGGGGCCGCTTGTCGGCCTTTTTCTTCTTTGCCTGTTCCTGACATTCACCACCGACGCATTCCTGTCGCTGCGCAATGGCTTGAACATTCTCGACCAGATCACCGTGCTCGGCATCATGGCCGTCGGCATGACCTTCGTGATCTTGATCGGCGGGATCGACCTGTCGGTCGGGTCGGTTCTTGCGCTTTCGATGATGGTGATGGGCTGGACGGCCAATACCGCCGGCCTGCCGCTCGGCGCCGGTATCGCACTCGGATTGCTGGCCTCGGCGACCAGCGGGCTCATCGTCGGTCTGGTCATCACGCTCTTCCGGGTGCCCGCCTTTATCGCGACACTTGCGATGATGTCGGCGGCGCGCGGTGTTGCCAACATGATCACCGACGGGCAGCAGATCGTCGGCTTTCCAGACTGGTTCATGATGCTGGCGATCGACCGCCATTTCGGTGTGTTGACGGCAACTGTTTTTCTGATGCTCGCCGTTGCGCTCATCGCCTGGCTGTTTCTACATTTCCGGTCGGAAGGCCGCATGCTTTATGCCGTGGGCGGCAATCCCGAGGTTGCGCGCCTTGCCGGCATAAACGTGCAGATCGTCACGATTCTCGTCTATGTACTGAGCGCGATTCTCGCGGGCCTCGCCGGCATCGTCCTTGCGGCTCGCCTCGACTCCGCGCAGCCGTCCAGCGGTTTCGGCTATGAACTGGACACGATCGCTGCTGTGGTCATTGGCGGGACGTCGCTCTCGGGCGGCACCGGCGGCATTGGCGGCACGCTGATTGGCGTTCTCATCATCGGTGTCCTTCGCAACGGCCTGAACCTGCTCAACGTCTCCCCATTCCTGCAACAGGTCGTCATCGGCATCGTCATCGTTCTGGCGGTCGGCGCAGAGACAATTCGCAGACGTCGGGCTGCTTGAGATTTCGGCCCGGGAGCCGTGCGGGCCAAGCATATTCCTCTCCGAAAGGTTGGAGCGGACTACGACCCGATGGGGAGGTACCCAGGGGTTCATCAAAATGGAGGAAAGAAAATGAAACTTGCGCGTATTCTTTTGACCTCGGCCGCCGTTCTGGCCGTCTCGCTCGGCTCGGTTCAGGCCAAGGAAGCTAAGAAGATCGGTCTCGCCGTCGCCAACCTGCAGGCAAACTTCTTCAATCAGATCAAGCAGGCCGTTGAGGCCGAAGCCAAGGCGCGCGGCATTCAGGTTGTAACGGTCGATGCGAAGGGCGATGGCCCGACCCAGATCAACCAGGTACAGGACCTTCTGACGCAGAAGATCGACGCCCTCATCTACATTCCGGCAGGTGCGGCAGCCGCAACCGTCCCGGTGAAGCTCGCCAAGCAGGCAGGCATCCCGGTTGTCAACGTGGACCGCAACGCTGACGGCGCGCCGGGCGACACCTTCCTTGCAACGGACTCGGTTGCATCCGCGAAGGCCGTTTGCGACTACATCCTCAAGGAAGCTGGCGGCAAGGGCAAGATGGTCATCATCCATGGCCAGAAGGGCACGACGCCCGAGCTCGACCGCTCAAAGGGATGCGCGGATTCGCTGAAGGCCAATCCGGACGTGAAGGTCGTCGCCGAACAGTATTCCAACAACTGGTTCCAGGACGAGGGCTTCCAGATCATGCAGAACATGCTGCAGGCCAATCCGGACATCTCCATCGTCTTCGCACAGGCCGACGCTCTGGCGCTCGGCGCCGCCCAGGCAATCAAGGTCGGCAATCCCTCCCAGAAAATCGTCGTCGGCGGGTTTGACGGCGACACCGCGGCGCTCGAAGCGCTGAGCAAGGGCGTGTTCGACGTGACGGCTACGCAGCAGACGCAGAAGATGGGCCGCGATGCGGTCGCAAATGCCGTTAAGCTCGTTGCCGGCGAAAAGGTGCCGCCGGTACAGCTTCTCGACGCGACCCTGACGACCAAGGAAAACGTGGCTGGCTTTATCGCCAACCACCCGTGATCAGTCGATATCCAGAGGAGGTAGTGTCGTGACCGAGCCGGTTCTTTCCCTCAGGGGCATATCCAAGCGCTACGGAGTGCTTCAGGTTCTCAAAAACGTGGACCTGGACGTATATCCCGGCGAAGTGGTTGCGCTTCTCGGAGAAAACGGCGCCGGCAAATCGACGCTATCGGGCATCATTGCTGGATCGCGGACACCCTCCGAGGGCACGATGACCTGGCTGGGGCAGCCCTATGCCCCGGCCACCCCACGCGAGGCGATCGACAAGGGTTTGGTGCTGATCCACCAGGAACTCCAGCTTCTGCCGCATCTTTCGATCGCCGAGAACGTCTTCATCGGCCGCTGGCCGATGAAGAATGGCGTGGTCGATCGCAAGGAGATGGTTCGCCGTGCTCAGGAACAGCTCGCCCGGCTCAACCTGCACATTCCGGCGACGCGCAAGGTCGCGGGCCTGTCGACCGCCAACCAGCAGCTCATCGAGATCGCCAAGGCTCTCGCGCTAAACGCGAAGCTGCTGATCCTCGATGAGCCGACAGCGGCCCTTGGCGGGGCCGAGACGGAAGCTCTCTTTGAGCAGGTGCGCAAGCTTCGCGCCGAGGGCGTCGGCATCATCTACATTTCGCACCGCATGGAAGAGATCAAGAAGATCACCGACCGTATCGTTGTTTTGCGTGACGGCGAGCGGGTTCACGAATTTGCCGACAGCTCGACGCAGGTGCGTACGATCGTCGAAAGCATGGTTGGGCGCTCTCTCGATCGTTTATTCCCAATACTTCCAGTACCGACCGACCGGCCGGTGCTTCAGGTTTCCGGCCTATCGTCGCCGGAAAAGTCCTTCCGTGACGTCAGCTTCGACGTTCATGCGGGTGAGATCCTTGGCATCGCCGGTCTCGTCGGCGCCGGACGCACCGAGCTCGTGCGGGCGATATCAGGTGCCGATCCCGTCAGTTCCGGCACGATCAGGCTGGAGGGCGAAGCCCTGAAGCTGCGCAGTCCTGCAGACGCGATTGCCCGCGGCATCGTCATGGTCCCCGAAGACCGCAAGGAACAAGGCCTCGTCGTTTCGCACAGGATCGGCGAAAACATTATCTACGCCAATCTCGACAAGCTGGGCGGGCGGTGGATTACGTCCGCAGTCAAGCGTGCCTTCGCCGATAAAGCGGTCGCCAAGTTTGGCGTCAAGGGTCGCGCCGAGCAGTTTGCCTCGGATCTGTCCGGCGGCAACCAGCAGAAGGTCGTCATCGCCAAGTGGCTGATGCGCGATCCCAAGGTTGTCGTACTGGATGAGCCGACGCGCGGCATCGACGTCGGCGCTCGCGCCGGTATCTACGACATCATCGTCAACCTCGCTAAACAGGGCGTTGCGGTCATCGTCGTCAGCTCGGACCTCGAGGAGATCCTCGGCGTTTCGAACCGCATCCTCGTTTTGGCGCAGGGCAAACAGGCGGGCATTTTGAACCGGGACGAGGCCAACGACGTCTCCGTCATGGAACTGGCGACAATCTAAACAAGACAGAAAGGAAGAGCGGTGTCGGACGTCACTCTCAATGCACCGAAACTATTCGATCTCGGCGGCCAGGTGGCTATCGTTACCGGCGCCGGCAGCGGTATCGGCCAACGTATCGCCATCGGCCTTGCGCAATGCGGCGCCGACGTCGCACTTCTCGATCGTAGCAGCGATGACGGCTTAGCGACAACCGCAGGCCACATCAGAGCTGCCGGCCGTCGCTCGATCGAAATTGCCGCTGATGTCACGAACAAGGGATCGCTCGCCAATGCGGTGGCCCGAACCGAAGCTGAGCTCGGACCTCTTTCGCTGGCTGTGAACGCGGCGGGCATCGCCAACGCAAACCCGGCCGAGGAAATGGACGAAGACCAATATCAGGCGTTGATGGACGTCAACCTAAAGGGCATCTTCCTGTCTTGCCAGGCAGAAGCGCGCGCCATGCTGAAGAATGGCCGCGGCTCGATCGTCAACATCGCCTCCATGTCCGGCGTCATCGTCAACCGGGGGCTCAGCCAGGCGCATTACAATGCGTCCAAGGCAGGTGTGATCCACCTGTCGAAGTCGTTTGCCATGGAGTGGGTCGACCGCGGCATCCGCGTCAACACCATATCGCCCGGCTATACGGCAACGCCGATGAATACGCGGCCTGAAATGATTCATCAGACGAAGCTCTTCGAAGAGCAGACTCCGATGCAGCGCATGGCATCCGTCAATGAAATGGTCGGTCCGGCAGTCTTCTTGTTGTCCGAGGCCGCAAGCTTCGTGACGGGCGTCGACCTGCTCGTCGACGGCGGCTTCTGCTGCTGGTGATGCCATGCGAAAGCTGATTGCGGGCAATTGGAAAATGAACGGTCTCGTTTCCTCCCTGGCAGAGATCGAGGCGCTGAAGGGGCTAACGGGTAGTGCGGCCTGCGATATCGTCGTCTGCCCGCCCTTTACGCTGATTGACCGCGCTGTTCGGCAGGCCGTTGGCTCGCCCCTTTCGGTCGGAGCGCAGGATTGCCACGCGCAGGCGAACGGAGCCTTCACTGGCGATGTTTCTGCCGAAATGCTCGCCGACAGCGGCGCGCGCTACATTATCCTCGGGCATTCCGAGCGTCGTGTCTCTCACGGCGAGGATGACGAGATTGTGCTTGCAAAGGTAAGAGCCGCCCATCGCGCTGGTCTGACGACCATCGTCTGCATCGGCGAGACGCGCCACGAGCGCGACGAAGGGCGGGCAATCGAAGTGGTAAACGAGCAATTGGCGGGGTCCGTCCCGGGTGAAACCGACAGCCGCAACCTCGTCATCGCCTACGAACCCGTCTGGGCGATCGGGACCGGTCTGGTGCCGACGCATGAACAGATCGAAGAGGTCCATGCCACCATTCGCAAGGGGCTCGAGCAGCGTTTCGGACACGATGGCCGTGCCGTGAGGATCCTCTATGGCGGCTCCGTCAAAGGCGTCAATGCTGCGGCGATTTTCGGATTGCGCAATGTGGATGGCGCTCTGGTCGGCGGCGCCTCATTGAATGCGTCGGACTTCGCCGAGATTGTTCTGGCAGCCACGTGAATTTGAGCGGGCACTCCGGTTGAGGAGCGCGTACAGCCGCATCCTAGAAGGAAAAGAGAATGCAACGCTTCGAAAACAAGACGGTGGTCATAACCGGCGCAAGCCGTGGCATCGGTGCCGCGATTGCCAAACGCTTTGCCCGCGAGGGCGCGAACCTCGTTGTCTTTGCCAACGAAGACAGCGTTCATGCAGTTGCCGAGCAGATCAAGGCAGACGGCGGCAAGGCGATCTCCTTCCTCGGCGACGTTACCGACAAGTCAAGCGTCATCGCGCTCTATGACGCGGCGGAACAGGCCTTTGGCACAGTAGACGTTTCCATCCAGAACGCCGGTGTCATCACCATCGCCAAGATCGAGGACATGACCGAAGGGGAGTGGGACAAGGTAATGGCCGTCAACACGAAGGGCGTATTTCTCTGCGCCCAGGAAGCGATCGCCCGGATGCGCAAGCATGGCCGCGGTGGCCGCATCATCAATACAGCGTCCGGGCAGGCTCGCGACGGCTTCATCTATACGCCGCACTATGCCGCTTCAAAAATGGGCGTCGTCGGCATCACCCAGAGCCTCGCCAAGGAAGTTGCCACGCAGAAAATCACTGTCAACGCTTTCTGCCCAGGCATTATCGAAACCGACATGTGGGCCTATAACGACCAGGCTTGGGGCAAGCTGCTCGGCAACTATGGCCCTGGCGAACTGATGAAAGAATGGGTCGAAGGCATTCCGATGAAGCGCGCAGGCTCCGGCGAAGACGTGGCCGGCCTCGTGACCTTCCTTGCGAGCGACGATGCTGCCTATATTACCGGCCAGACCATTAACGTCGACGGCGGACTGATCATGTCGTAATTCACTATTCCAGAACGGTGTGTTCGATCGCATCGCAAGGTTCGGAAGTTGGAAGGTGGCGTGGCCCTCTTGCAAAGATGAGGTCCGGTCCCTTATGTTAGATTTGTTCTCAGGGCGGGGTGCAATTCCCCACCGGCGGTATCGGGGAAACCCGGAGCCCGCGAGCGCTTCCGCGAATGGAAGGTCAGCAGATCCGGTGAGAGGCCGGGGCCGACGGTATAGTCCGGATGGAAGAGAGCATGCAGCGGGCGTCGCGGGTTGCGACGTTCTTACGCCTGTTCGCCCAAGGGATATTTGTGGCCGTCATTGGTCATGCGGCCGCTAAAGCGGTTAACCCTTGAAAGGCATTGAAATGGCAATTTCCCGAATTGAAGATGCGATCGCCGCGATCGGCCGTGGTGAAATCGTGGTTGTAGTCGATGACCGCGACAGAGAAAATGAAGGGGATCTGTTCGTCGCATCGGAATTGATCACGCCGGAGGCCATCGCGTTCATGATGAATCATGCGCGCGGTCTGATCTGCGTGCCGATGGAAGGCGAGCGGCTGGACGAACTCGACATTCCCTTGATGGTGCCTAACAACACGGAGATGCTGAAGACCGCCTTCACCGTTTCGGTCGACTATATCCCGGAGACGACAACGGGCATCTCGGCGGCTGACCGCGCTGCGACCGTCCGCGCCTTGGTGACGGAGGGTGCGCGTCCTGAGGACTTCGCCCGACCCGGCCATATCTTCCCGTTGCGCGCTCATCCCGAAGGTGTACTCGGAAGGCCGGGGCACACTGAGGCTGCTGTCGATCTTGCCCGGCTTGCTGGCCTTTCCGCGTCCGGAGTCATCTGCGAGGTCGCTAAAGACGATGGTACCATGGCGCGCCTTCCCGACCTTGAAGTGTTCGCCGAGCGGCATGGCCTCCATCTTATCACCATTGAGGATCTGATCGCTTACCGTGATCGCGATGCAGAGACGAAGATCAGGGCAGCGTAAAGTCTCAAACAGTCGCCGGCGGTGGCAACGCAGCGCTACTGCAATCCGGTGCGCTCTGCCTCTTATGCGCTTAAGCGCGGTGCCAATAAAGCGATCGTGAACTGGTTGATTATCTCGACCTGGCGCAGCCGGCCCGAGCGGCGCAACGCGTCGCCGATTTTGGTATAAAAGTCCGGGTAGTGACGGAGGCGTGCGTCTCGGCTGTCGAAGAAGGCAGACTTTAAATCGTTGGCAGCTGGGTATGGCGCGCGTAATGGCGGGGAGTAACTGCGCGCCGGCCAGCTCACGCAGTTACTCAGGCCTTACCGGCTCGATCCGGCCGAAGTATGCGCTGTCTTCCCGGAAAGACCGAGACCGTCTGCAAAGATGCGGAAGGGCTTCGGTCGCAAAACGCTTATCACTGGCGGCGATTCCGGGATGGTCCGCGCGGCAAGAACGCTCTGCTTTGTTTGTGCCGAGGTTGGTCAGGCGCACCGCTATCGCAAACCCTTCCATGGCAACGAGAATGCCGGCTGGCGTTCAGTGGACAAATTCAACAACTACGCCCGCCTTAACCATCCCTGCGAGCACTTCTACATCCCAGTTTGTCAGGCGGACGCATCTATAAGAGCCGACCTTGCCGATGAGTTCTGGATCCGACCTTCCATGAATCCCATAGGTGGGTTCTGTCGGCACCGTAACATTAACCGCGAAGCGATGAAGATGTGGGATCTGTCGGCATGACCAGATCTGCACGTGATCCTCTCTATCGTCGCCACCGATTTCCAGCGGAAGTGATCGCCCATGCCGTATGGCTCTATTTCCGGTTTCCGCTCAGCGTGCGCAGGGTCGAGGATATGCTGGCAGCTCGAGGTATCATCGTCTCTCACCAGACTGTGAGATTATGGGCGGAGAAATTCGGCAGGTAGTTCGCCAATGATATCCGGAGGCGATCAGCCGGTCGGCTCGGTGACAAATGGTACCTCGACGAGGTCGTCATCACCATTGGGGGAAGAAACGCTGGTTGTGGCGCGCCGTCGATCACCATGACTTCGTCCTCGATGTTCTGGTCCAAAGCCGCCGCGATGCCAGGGCTGCCAAGCGGTTGATGCGCAAGCTTCTGAAAGGGCAAGGATCTGTCGTTTGCCACTTAACCGGGTTCTTCCTCAATTTCTGTGGTTAACAGAGTGTTAGCGCCACGACTGCTATCTGCGGGGATGCGAACGCAATCGAAATGGTCACCCGGCCCAGGGGTCAAAATTCTGGGTATCACGCTTCATGATGAAGAAAACTGGGTTGTTTCGGCTGCTGCGAAACCGGTCGGCATCTGCCCAGATTGCGGAACACGAAGCCGACACAGGCACGGCTGGCACAACCGCCGCCTCCAGGACTTGCCTGTTCAAGGTCAAGTGGTGAGAATCAAACTCGCTCTGAACCGATGGCAGTGTCGACACAGGAAATGCGGGCGACGAACCTTCACCGACAGATTGCCCGGGATTGTTGCACCCTATATGCGACGAACTGGGCGGATGGCGGAGATTGTCGGCTTGATTGGCCACAGACTAGGTGGTCGTCCAGGAGAGAACTTGATGCATCGGCTCGGCATGCCGGTCAGCGACGACACGATCTTGCGGCAGTTGAAGCGCGGTAATCCGGCATCCATACAAAAAGACACTATTCGGGTCGTGGGCATTGATGATTGGAGCTGGCGGCATTCCTCGCGATACGGGACGATCATGGTCGATCTTGAGCGTCATTCGGTCGTCGATGTTCTGGAGGACCGCAGCGTCGAGAGCGCAAAATCTTGGTTGCGAGAGCGTCCGACGATCGAGGTCGTGAGCCGAGATCGCTGCGGCTTGTATGCACAGGTAGCCCGAGAGGGGGCGCCCCAAGCCCGCCAGGTGGCTGATCGTTTTCATCTGGTTCAAAATCTCAGGGAGGCAATCAAGGAGCAGATCAGCGTTTATGGTCACGCCCATATTAGGCCGATACTCTCCGAAGATGCTATCGCCAGCGCCAGGTCACAACAGCGCCGTGCCCGCTTGGCGCACAGGCAATCTCGTCAGGAAATTTTCGACACGCTTCAAGCTTTGCGCCAGCAGGGCCTCACCTACAGCGAGATTGCAAGGCGGACCGGATACGAGCGCCGCAGCATCGCGAATTGGCTTACTTCCAATGCACCTCGTGACAGAAACCGGGCAGCGTTGAATTCGACATCGCCATTGTATTTTGAAACATTCCTGGCTGAGTGCTGGAAGAATGGAAACCGGGTTGGGCGCCATCTGTTTTACGACATCAAGAACCGCGGCTATACCGGCAGCCGCTCCAATCTGGAGCGGCTGTTGAAGGTTTGGCGTGAAGTCGAAAACATTCAACCCGACGAGCCGACTCCGGAAATGGATGTTTCAGAACCCGTCCGCGATCCCGATACGGGCCATATGATCTCGTCCGTAGTGGCTGCAGCTTTGTGCATAAAACCGCGCGGCATGCTGACAGATCGTCAGGCCAGAAAGGTCAATGCCTTGAAGCAGGGCTCTCGAGCATTCGCCATAATGCGTGGCTTGGCCATGCGCTTCAACGGCATATTGCGCAGCAGGAGTTCGCAAGCACTGGATGAATGGATCGACGATGCCGTCGACACCGAGCTCACGGCAATCATGCGTTTCGCCAGCATTTTGCGCCGGGATATTGATGCCGTCAAAAATGCAATCGAACTCCCTTGGAGCAACGGGCAAGCCGAAGGGCAGATCAACCGCCTCAAGATGCTGAAGCGAGCAATGTACGGTCGCGCCGGTCCAGAGCTGATGAGGGCGAGAATGCTGCCGCTGAATCACAGAAATTGAGGAAGAGCCAAATTAAATGGAAAGTGACATCCGAAACGGACGCCAAAATTCCGGATTGGGCGAAGTTGAAATCCGAGTTGGACGTATGTAAATTCCGACTTGAACCCACCCTGAAGCCCGGAAGACTTTGATCGCAGCCGCGCAGCTTATCAGGGCGATAGCTCCTTGGCTCGTGCGTTGATCTTCTCGCAGGCGTCCCGGACCGGATCGCGCACTGGCACTAGCGGGGAAACGCCGAGCAGGATAAGTGCTTTAAGATGCATCCAGCCGCCCCCAAGCACCGGCGCATAGGATGTCATCACGGTGCGTTCTTCGCCATAGAGACGCGTGTACTCGGCAAAATTGGCGAAGTTCTCGTGATTGCTATCCTTTAGACAAAAAGTCTCGGCAGCAGCACCCTCGGCAAGGATGACTTCATGCGTATCGAGCATCACGGCATAGTACTCAATCGGCATGCCGTCGGCTGGGATGACAGGTGCGATAGTCGTGCCGTTCACAAGTTCCTTCACACGGATAAAAACGCCGTCCAGAAACAGCGCATGGCCGGGCGACAGGTACAGATCGGAATGTGGTGTGTGGCCATCCAGCGCGTAACGGGAAACTCGGATCGGGATGACGTCCTTGTGCCAGCGTGCGCCGCTCTTCTTGAAGACTTGGCGTCCGATCCATTTGATCGGGCGGGCGCTTCCGTCCGGAAGGGTCACGCAATCATTGATGCGTAGATCTTCTACGGGCTTTTCACCGCGATCGGTGAGGATCGCCGTACCACGCAGAAAGCAGTTCGCACCGCCGCCATAGCCTCCACCGGGACCACTGCCGTGAGAGTCTCCGTGTCCGTCAGCGTCGCCCCGCCCCCAAAGACGCCCCATCGCACTCGCGGGAGAGGTAGAAATTGCTATCGCTAAGGCTGCTATGCCAGAAAGCCCGGCACCGGCCGCTGCGGCAACACCTAAAAAATGTCTGCGTGCAGCATTACGCGGCTGCGTCGGATT
Organism: Rhizobium sp. BK491; assembly: GCF_014194925.1. Lineage (NCBI taxonomy): Bacteria > Pseudomonadati > Pseudomonadota > Alphaproteobacteria > Hyphomicrobiales > Rhizobiaceae > Rhizobium > Rhizobium sp. BK491. The sequence goes on along the minus strand of NZ_JACIAR010000011.1, from coordinate 56,922 downwards.
TTTCCCGGAGGACATGGTCGTCTCCTTTTCCAAAAGGAATAGCTGCAAATGATACGACAGGTTGCTTTTTATTCAACTTCACCGAACAGCGCTGGCTCTCCCTCAAAAGGAGTAGGCATATCGCTCTCGAAGACGAAGCCGGCAATACGTCCTCAAACGAGCACCCGACGTTTCTTCCTTGCCGAGCCGCATGCGCACTCGGCGCCACAGCGGGCAACCTTCCGCCTTCTCTCCTCCGTGATCCTTGGAGAGATAGAACGACTTGACAGCTTCCAAGAGATCGGAGGCGCCTGCGGCCGCGGTCGACCATCTTTTTGTGGTGTTTTTCAGTGTCGCCTCGATGTAACACGGCAAGATCGTCCTTCGACGCGAATTATTTTTAGAACCGCTACGCGTGAGATTCCTTCAAGAGCTTAGCCAAATGATGATAGAGGCCATTGCCTTTTTGAACCGTATTCCTTTCCCCTTACCTCGGAGACTGCTTGGCCAAAAACACGCTACGCGCTCTGACCCAAAAGGCCGAACGCGGCTGCGCTCGATGATTAGACGTTAGTTTCGCCCATTCGATGTCTTCGCTAGCATCTCACTCAGCGTCGCCGCCGAGAGCATGGCTTCGGCCAGAAGCTTCTTGAGCTTCTGGTTCTCTTCCTCCAGTGCTCTCAATCTTTTGGTATCGAGACCGGTATTTCCGGACTGCAGGGATTGCCATCGATAGAAGGTCGGTTCGCTGATGCCGTGCTTGTGGCAAACATCCGCCACCGTCACCCCTGCCTGGTGCTCCTTCAGAATGCCGGTAATCTGGTCGTCGTTGAATTTTCTCTTGCCCATCACCGCTTCAGTCCTCACGAAATGCTCTGTTGAAGCTGTCGAGGAGTGGTCTGATGGCATAGAACGCCACGCTGCTTTTGCCCGTTTCGATCAATGTCTGTACGGGCATGCCCGCGACCAGTTCGACGTCGCTCATTTTCGCCAACCGCTTGTCCGTCACTCGGATCGTCGCGGCAAAGTACGGCTGGCCGCTCTGCGCGTCGGTGAGACGGTCCGCCGATACATATTCGACCCGGCCCTTCAGCAATGGAACGCGCCGCTGATTGTATGGGAGGAGGTGAACCTGCGCCTCAAGCCCCGCACGGACGAGATTGATGTCTTCCGGTCTGACATGGGCTGATACGATGAGCCGATCGCTGCGCGGCACAAGATCCACGAGCGGCTCGCCCGCGCCGATCACTCCGCCGGCGGTGTGGATGCGCAGGTTCATGATTGTTCCATCTTCGGGGGCACGGATCTCGGTCCTTGAAAGCTGGTCGTCGATCGCCCACAAGCGCTCGCGCAATTGCATTATCTGGTTTTCCGTATCGCGCATGCCCTGCGCGACTTCGCTCAGCCGGTCGCTCTCAAGCTTTGCGAGATCGGCCTGCGCCCCGCTGATCACTTGGTAGGCGCGGGAAATCTGCGCCTCCACCTGACCCTGCTGGCCGGCAAGGTCTGCTTTTTCCCGCTGAAGGTTGAGAACAGTATTCTTTCGTTCCAATCCCTTGGCGTTGAGAGCCGTAACCTGATCCAGTTCCTGCTGCGAGATTACCGCTCTATCGGTCAGTGCCGCCTTTTGCGCGCTAAGTCCGATGATTTCCTGCCGAACCTGCGCGATTTTCTCATTGGTGATACCAGCTTCTGCCTGCATGACCTCGCGGCGCGCTTCAAAGATTTTCCGTTGTCCGGTTATAATCGCGCCGACCGAAAGATCTTTGTCCATTGCTACCCTGAGATCCTGCGGAAAGACTATATCATCGGTGCCCGTTTGCTCAGCAAGCAGGCGGGCGCGGCTTCCTTCGGCGTCCCAAAGCTGGCCTTGGATACTGTCGCGCTCCGAGCGGGACTTCGTGTCGTCGAGTTCTATCAAGACTTGACCGGCCGTGACCGCGTCGCCGTTCTTGACGAGTATGCGTCGCACGATTCCGCCTTCCAGGTGCTGAATGGTCTTGCGGCTGGACTCCGGTTCTATGACGCCCGATGCAACCGCTGCACTTTTCAGCGGTGCGAGAACTGACCAGATTCCCAATCCGACTATAAATACGCCGATTAATAGGTTCCCTGTCCAGATAACGCCTCTAAGCCTCGGTATCGGCGAAGGGGGCGCGGGTCCGCGCTGTTTCGACTCGATCACCGGCGCGTAGGCTACCAGTTGCTTGGGCGCCGCAATTGATCGTTCAGCGAACCGTTGGCTAGCTCTTGATGAATTCGAAAATCTTGCCAGCGTTGCGTCCAGTCGAACAAGGGTCATGGCGTTCCTCCCTACGTTCCTGTTCGAGATGGCGGTTGAAGATAGGTTTCATAAATCCGCTCACTGTCGCCGAAGGCGGATACCGTCCCGTTGCGCATAATCGCAATCTTGTTGGTAACTGGCAGGATACCCATCCGGTGAGTTATGATAACGACGGTCATGCCCCTCGATTTCATGCGCTCGATCGCCTTGTAAAGCATGCGCTCGCCGTCATAATCCAGGCTCGAATTCGGATCGTCGAGAACGATGAGGGACGGATTTCCATAGGCGGCCCGTGCCAATCCCAGCTGTTGGCGCTGAGCGCGAAGGAGCAGGCTTCCGCCTTCGCCGATATCGGTCTCGTAGCCCTTTGGCAGCCGCATGATCGCTTCGTGCAATCCAACCAGCTTCGCGGCATCGATCGCTTTGGCAGAATCTGCTCCATCCAGCCGGCCGATCACATCCTTGATTGCTCCGCCGAAGAGTTCGATGTCCTGCGGCAGGTATCCGACGTGGTGGGTCCCTCCGCAAAGGCGTAGGGCCGAAATATCGACCCCGCCAAGAAGAGCGCAGCCGCTTGTTGCTTGCACAACGCCGGCGATGACGCGACCTAGCGTCGATTTCCCCGATCCCGACGGGCCGATGAGGGCGACGCAATCGCCGGGCGCCAGGCGCAATGTGATGCCCGTCAGTATCTGCCTGTTGGCGAATGGCTGGATATAGCCGACGTTATCGAGAACGAGGCCATTGGGTTCCGGTTGCGGTATCGTTCGGGCATCGCGTTCCGATGCAACGGCGATCAGCATTCGGTTAAGGCGATTGAAAGCATTGCGAGCAAAGGTCAGGGAGCGCCATGCACCTATCGCGCCCTCGATCGGCGCAAGCCCGCGCCCGAGCAGCAGGCTCGCAACGAAGATGATGCCGGGGCTGCTGTTGCTCGCAAGCACGAGCCATGTGGCAGATCCCATCATCAGGATCTGCGCGAGTGTCCGGATCGATTTGGAGAAACCAAGAATGATCTCCGTTCGATGCATCGCAATGTCTTGCGCCCTTCTTGCCATTTCCGCATCGCGATAGACCAGCAACGCTGCACCATACTGCATGCCCATTGCCCGGATCACCTCGATGTTTTTGAGGATGCTCGCAAATCGCATATAGCTTCTAGAAAGGGCAAGATTGGCGCGGGCGAGCGGCTGTTGCGTCGCCAATTCCGTGAGGAACGCAAACAGCAGAAGCGCCAGTGCGCTCAGAAGACCGATCGCCCCAAGCAGGGGATGAACAAGAAAGAGCAGGAGCAGGAAAACCGGTGCCCAGGGTACGTCAAAAAACAGGGAACTTGCCGGTGAATCCAGGAATTGGCGTAAGGTGGCCAAGTCCCTGTAGCATTCTGTGGCGGCTCCCGCATCGGCGCGCGCAGCATATTCGAATGATGCGGTGAGCACCATGGGCCGTAGTCTGTGATCCAGCCAGCTGCCGATGCGCGAGAGAGCTGCCCGCCGCACGATGTCCAGCATTGCGCCGACCACCACGGCGATGGCGATGATCATTGTCAGCATCAGAAGCGTGTCGGCGCTTCGGCTCGATAGAACCCTGTCATAGATCTGCAGGAGATAGACGGAAGGTGCTAAGAGGAAGAGATTGTAGCCGCAGCTATAGAGGAAAACCAACCCTAGGGCTCCGGCGCAGGCCCGCAGCGCAACAACGAGCTCTGTCTGTGGGCGCGATGGCGTTACAGAAGGCGTTGCCATTATCGATCTCGCTCCACGTGATGCTGACAAGACGAGGCTGCCGGTAGATTGCGCAGCCTATAAGGGTCGCCAGCCAAACCCGGCGACCCTTGGGCTCGTGGTTCATGAGCCAAGATGGCTGAGGTCGATATGGCCGAAGTCGTTCGTGAAATGATCGAGAGCATTGTTCACGGTCGTCGTTGAGGGATCCGTGTGAACTAGCGCTGCCGAGATGTCGCCGCCGCGGGCCATGTTGCCGTTACCGCCGTTGCCGCCGACTCCCGCGAGAATGGTGGCATGCTGATCAGCCATAAGCTGAGTATATTGCGTCGCCGTCGTACCCGCGCTTACCGCCGCCGTATCGCCGCCGCTCACGCTTCCCTGGCTCCCGTTGGAGTGAGAATCTCCCCCGGCACCTCCGGCGCCGCTATTCGTGACCGCCGCCAGGAAGCCATTCTGGGCCTGAGTAAAGCCACCAGGTCCGCCGCTACCGGCAGTCCAATCTGCCATCTGTCCGACATGGTCGCCGTTGTGCAGATCGGTAGATGCTCCTTCGACCGATTGCACGTTGGCGACATACGCAACCGGATTGTAGTCGATATTGCCATGGCTATTGCCAGCGCCGCCATTGCCAGCGCTCCCGTCGCCGGCAATCGGGTCGCTGAAATGAATCGTGTCAGATATTTGTGGAATAGGCATTGATGTTCCTCCTTCGCTTTCGTTTCGTCTGTGGGTTCTATGGCAGGCGTACTCAGTATTTCACCGCCAGCAATATAACCGCGGGTGAATATTACCTGTGGTCAAATCTGCGAACTATCTAGATATTCGGGGACACTCGTTCGGGCGCATGTTCGGAGATGACGGAGCGCAATTTGACCTCAGTGCGTCGTGATAGGCTGTAGATGAGATGGTCGTGATCAGGTCGGGGCCTGATCGACGCGCTTAATCCTTCGAAGCAAAGGCAGTTCAAGCGAACAGGCTGAATTTTAGGGGCTGAGGAGGGCCGGTTCAGAGCCGAAAACAGTTGCGAGAAAACGGCGCAAACACGTCGGGTCTCTCCTGCGAGGCGGCTGTGACGCCCGCAAATTCACATGATGAAAGGCTACATCCATGATAGCCAAATGGCTACGATACTAGCCGACTGGATGTAGACGAATTGCAGGCTCTGCTTTTCTCACGTTCAGATGCACAATGTTCGGAAATTCTGGCCGCATAAGTTGTCCACCCACCTCAATGTGGGTTAATTGTGCAATGGAGATGGTTATGACGGAAACCCGTTCCGTATTGGAAGACTTGCCCAAAACGGGCACCGATCAGAACCTCACCTCCAATTCTGCCACTGGGCATCTGGCTCTGGTCCCGACCTGGCTTCCACTGGATGTCGCTTCGGGTCCGACCTACAATTCAGCTGGCAGCGGCGGTGACGGGATAAGCGACGGTGTGATCGACAGCAACGCACTGGCCGTCTTCGTGCCCTCGAATGTGGCCATTGCGGGACCTCATTCGAGCGCAGACGCCTTCCAGGGTAACGATGCACTGATCAATCAGCATCCCACCGAAATAGCTGGGATCGGCGGGCATGGCGGAAGCGGCAATGTTGCCATCGGCGGCGGTGGGGACGTCAATCATGCCGGCACCGGTGGCAACGGCCTCTTTTTTGGTGGGCTCGTTAGCTCCGATGTTGCGGTGTTTGCCCCCGTGAACACCGCTGTGGCGGTTGGGCCTGGCGCTGAGGCTCACGCCGATCAATCGAATAACGCGCTATTCCTGCAGGGGGCAACCCAGATGGGCGGCATCGGCGGTTCCGGCGGGGACCATAATGTCGCACTCCACGACCCGGCGGTGAGCCCGGGAACTGCAGTTACATTTACCGGAGACAATTATGCGGGACATGGCGGCAACGGCGTTTTCGTCGGCAGCATGGTCGATGTGAACGTGGCCATCTTCTCCCCGATCAACATCGCGGTAGGCGCTGCAGGCGGTTCGGCCGAAGCCCATCAGACAAACAACGCAATTTTTGATCAGGGCACCATGCAGATTGCCGGCATCGGCGGCAACGGTGGTGGCTTCAACATGTCATCGGGGACGATTTTTACGGGCAACCACGAAGCCGGCGGCGGCGGATTTGGATCGTCGACCGGCAGCATGGTGGACGTCAATCTGGCCTATTTCCATCCTATCAATATTGCAGTTCCGGCCGGTGGCACTGCGGATGCCCAGCAGATCGACCATGTTCTCTACGATCAGCATGCACTTCAAGTGGCCGGCATCGGCGGCCATGGTGGCGGTGGCAACCTTATGGACACCCACTCAGCCCTCGTAGACGACATTCTGGGCTTCGGACATACCTGACATATAGTCTCCTGCTGGCATTGCGAAAGCTCAACTTCATGAAGTTGTCTTGCGTGCCATTTCTCAAACATATGCCGAATCGCATCATCCGAGTGGCCTTTGCCTCTCGGAGCGACACGGCGCGGAATGCCGGTCACCGGGATGCGGAATATTCCGGCATAACAATATTTACGCTGTTATAGATCCGGACAGTCTGCGTTTGTTGTGTCTGGCGGCGATCTGTAGGTGCGAAATTCAGTATTGCAGCGGCTTTAAATTGAAAGTCGCGCTTAAAACAAAGTTGAACGATAGATAGTTGCATCGACCCGGATTTGCTGACTTTGTTTGTATAACGTCATATATATTTCCAATACCCTCCAACGCTTCTCTGGTGCGCTTTCTGCCTATGATTTCAGCGCGACATATCGAAGCGATATATCCTCATAGATGAATATTTCATTTTATTATACATGCAAAGGTTTGATCTATCGTATTGCTTACATCCTATAATCACTATCGTGATAATAAGACTATTGATATCAATAATACCTCTTTTTGTATCGTGACATGAAACAAGAACGAGAATAACATAGATTACGGGCTGCAAATATTTCGGGGAGCAGTCAAGTGTCCAGCAGTGCTAAAGCTAAGCGTCACATCGGGCGCAATTTACCAACTATTGTCGTTATTCAACATTCCACATTGGCGCGCACGACTGTGGTGAAGCTTCTTGAGCGCGAATTCGCGGGTTGGAATTTTATCGATATGAACTCGACAGAGAGTCTTGATAGAGCTCTCGGAGCCGAGGTGCGCTTAATTGCGCTAGATTTGGCCGGCAGGGGTGTCGAGAGTATAAGCCTGCGTGACGATCTTGCGGCGATCGCCGAGCGCTTTCCTGAGGCTCCCGTCACCTTGCTCTTAGGTACAGATGATGTCGGCATAGTTCGTCAGGCGCTCAAGATGGGCATCCGGGGCTTCTTTTCGACATCACTTCCCATTGATATCGCCCTTGCCGGCCTTCGTCTCGTTCTGGCGGGAGGAACATTCTGTCCGCAGCTGCTGGGCGTTGTCGCAGATGGATCAGACGAGCATGCTCCAGCCAGAAACGAGGCGGAGAAAAGCTTGGATGAAAGGACGCAATATTGGCCGATAGCCGATTTCACTCCCCGGGAGGCGGAAGTTCTCGCGGAGTTGCAATGTGGCTGCTCAAACAAGGTTATTGCAGGAAAGCTCAACCTGTCGGGGCATACGGTGAAGATGCATCTGCAGCACATAATGCGCAAGTTGCGGGTCCAGAACCGGACTGAGGTGGTCGCTCGCCTGGTTCGAAGAGCTGAGGACGGGCAACGCGCCTCCCCAAATTAGATGATTTCGCAAATAACCACATGATCGATGCCAGAGCCTTGCGACGACCAGGATGATATGTCTGTCAACAGCACCGTCTTGGACGAGCATGGCGGCGAGGACGCCCCTGCGGAAGAATCACTGACGGATCCACCAGGAAGCACTTCAAGCGTTGCCGTTTAGCGGCACTGCGTTGCTGCGTTCAAAATTGCGCCCGTTCAGGAAAGAGCGATAAGCGTCTGCGATGCCCTCTTTTAGCCCTATCTTAGGCGACCAGCCGAGTGTGCGGAGTTTGTCGGCGCTCATGAGTTTGCGTATCGTGCCATCCGGTTTGGTCAGATCGTGAGTAATTTTACCTTCGAAACCCACAACCATGGAGACGAGATGCGCCAAGTTGAGGACGGTGATATCTTCGCCGGAGCCGACATTCACATGACTTTCGGCCGAATAGGTCTTCATGAGATGGACGCACGCGTCGGCGCAATCGTCGACGTGCAGGAATTCGCGTCGTGGATTTCCAGTGCCCCAGATGCATATTTCTTGCTGCTGATGAATCTTGGCTTCATGCGTTTTGCGTATTAGTGCCGGCATGACATGACTCGACTCGAGGTCAAAATTGTCACCCGGACCATAGAGATTGGTCGGCATGGCCGAGATGAAATCTTTGCCGTGCTGTTTGCGATAAGCTTGGCAGAGCTTCAATCCGGCAATTTTGGCGATCGCATACCATTCGTTCGTTGGTTCAAGGGGTCCGGTCAGAAGCGCCTCCTCAGCGATCGGCTGATCGGCGAATTTTGGATAGATGCAGGACGAGCCCAAAAACATAAGCTTTTCGACGTGAGTTTTATAAGCTGCATGGATGACGTTCGCTTGGAGGATCATATTGTCGTATAGAAAATCAGCCGGATAGGTAGCGTTCGCGAGAATACCGCCGACCCTCGCGGCGGCCAGGAAGATAGCGTCAGGGCGGTGTTTGCCCATCCAGGCTTCGACCTGTTCCTGCCGTCTCAGATCGACCTCGGCGCGCGTGGCCGTCAAAATCTCGCAGTCCTCAGAAGCGAGACGTCGCACGATCGCAGAGCCCACCATGCCGCGGTGGCCCGCGACATAGACCTTTTTTCCAGCAAGGCTGTAGATCACCTCAGGCATAAGCCAAGCCTTTGTTCACACCTATCGACGGAACATTTCGCGCCATTACTTTCAGGTCCTCGCGAACCATTTCCGCAACCAGCTGATCGAGACTGGTCTCATGTTTCCAGCCAAGCTTTTTATACGCTTTCGTTGGATCGCCAATCAGAAGATCAACTTCCGTCGGGCGGAAGTAAGCTGGATCGACCTCCACCACACAATGACCCGATGTCTTGTCGTATCCCTTTTCCTCAGCACCCTCGCCACGCCAAGCAATCGGCATGCCCAGTTTGGCAAAGGCCTTCTCGACAAAGGAGCGAACAGAGTGGGTTTCGCCGGTCGCCAGGACGTAGTCTTCCGGTTCATCCTGTTGCAACATCAGCCACATGCCGCGGACATATTCTCGCGCATGCCCCCAGTCACGCTTGGCATTCAAATTGCCAAGATAGAGTCGTTCCTGGAGGCCAAGATGGATAGCCGCGGCCGCCCGAGTAATTTTGCGCGTCACGAATGTCTCGCCGCGGATGGGGCTTTCGTGATTGAACAAAATGCCATTCGAGGCATGCATGCCATAGGCCTCGCGATAATTGACCACGATCCAATAGGCATAAAGTTTGGCAGCCGCGTAGGGTGAGCGAGGATAGAACGGTGTCGTCTCGCTCTGGGGAACTTCCTGAACTTTGCCGTAAAGTTCGGAGGTGGACGCCTGATAGAAGCGGGTCTTCTTGGTCAGGCCTAAGAGGCGAACCGCTTCAAGCAGCCGGAGGGTGCCTGTTCCATCCGCATTGGATGTATATTCCGGCGTCTCGAAAGAGACTTGGACATGGCTTTGTGCCGCAAGATTGTAGATCTCGTCAGGCTGGGTTTCCTGAACGATCCGGATCAGATTCGTTGAATCCGTCATGTCTCCGAAATGCAGGATAAAGCGAGGATTCTCGACGTGGGGATCCTCGTAGAGATGCTCGATACGAGTGGTGTTGAAGGAGGATGAGCGCCGCTTGATGCCGTGAACGATATAGCCCTTCTCCAGGAGCATTTCGGCCAAATACGCTCCGTCCTGACCTGTTACTCCGGAAATCAGCGCGACTCTGCCATTATTTCTCACCGCGTCATCCATAATTTTCCTCCCAAATGGAACCCGTCGGCATGACGGCTTCGAGAAGCTGACATCAAACGGAATAGGCGAGCTTCGCCTGTCAACCGAGTCCATCGTCCGGCTTGTCGCCCGACCGCCAGAAACCGGATGGGATTGCGGGCTCTTAAGGCAGGTTTGCGACGAAACCGTTCGGACGGATTGGCTCCATCCTTGCTTGTAAAGCCGGCACTTAAGATTTCTGGTCTACTCATTTTCACCTCCCAGATAAAATTATTGGTCTCGAAAGATAAATTTTCCAACATATTCAAAACTATGTTTTGAGAACATAGTATTTCATCAATGATTTTGAAAATAGTTCTGAGTCTGTAAAGTTGTATTGCGCATGCTTCTTCGGGTTAACGTTATTGATGGCAATCGGAATTTCGGAATTTCGTGAGTTTTTCAGATGCTGCAAGCCGAGTTCGACAGCGCGGCGGCTCGTTTTGCCCCATTTCACTATGACTAACGTTTGTTCTGCAAACGCTGCCAGGTGTCTCGTATCAGTCGAGGCAAGTACGGGAGCGCTGTCGAAGATAACGATTTGGCCGCGCGCGCGGGCCATCTCGATGATGTCAGCCACCGCAGCCAAACCGGCGCGGCGACGCAAACTGAGAGCGCCGGCTGGGATGAAGTCGATGCCACTTGGGTGGTGGTGGATAACCTCCTGGATTCCAGCCTGTCCGCGCAGGAATTCATTCAATCCATGCTTTAGCCCCGATTTGAAAATCGAGTCGAGGTTTCCGCGTTGGAGATCGCCATCGACAAGCAGCACTGAGCTTCCGCTGGCGGCGAGTTCGATTGCCAGCGATCTGGCGACCAGAGACTTACCTTCTCCGCTGTGAGCCGACGTTACAAGAATACTGCTCGGTAACTTTCCACCATTGGATTGTTTGAGCGAAATTACGATGGTGCGCATCGCTTCCTCAAACATCCCGCCTTGAACATGTCCTAAGAGTATGGATTGATTTTTCCGGTCTGTCCTTCTCAGGCGTGGTATGAACCCGGCGGGCAAGATACGCGCCATTCCGGTCAACTGGTCGAAGCTGCGGACAGTCTTATCCAACATCTCCACCACGAAAGCGGCCGTCACCGCGATCGAAATCGAACCTAGCAGGGCACCGATCAGATAGAAAAGCCGTCCGCGTCCCTGTGGCGCGAGCGGCACCGCAGCCGGTGACAGAACCTCTACTTCCGCTCCCGGCAGCATGGCTTGTCCCGCCAAGGTCCGGCGCTGCGCCTCGAGCTCATCTAACGCCGTTTGCTCCCTTTCGGCACTGCGCTGTAACCGCGCCAACTCAGTTTGTGCCAGGGCAGAGCGAGAACGTTGCTCGTAAGCGGCCGCTAACGCGGATCGGACTGCGCCTCCTTCACGATCAAGTGCCGTAAGTTTGGCGCGCATTGACTGGAGATATCGATCGACCGCAAGACCGAGATCCGTGCGGGACTTAAGTATCTTTGCACGCAAGTCGACCACTGCTTCGGCGTTATTGCCGTATGTCTCAAGAAGATGATCGAGATCTTGCTGTTGCGCGCGAAGGTCGCGTACCATCGCGCCAATGCTGTCGGGGATGGATATATTCTGCAGAGCAAGCGAGGCGTCGTCGGCCGCTTCGAGAGTGGAAATCGTTGCGGTTAGCTCGGCGCGGCTTTGTTCGATTTTTATCTGCCGGTCGCTCAGCTCCATCAACGACTTGATCTGGTCACCCTGCGTGTCGTCGTTTGAGGTCGCGCTCATCGTTTTCTGGTAACTGTCGGCAGCATCACGGGCTGCCTTTGCCCGAACCTGCTGTTCGGCGATTCGCTGTTGAATCCATCCCTCCGCTGCGTCCAGACGGCCACGGATACTCACCTTCCGTTCTTCGAGGTAGATGCTGAGAAGCCGGTTCGGAACCGCGGCTGCCAGTTCGGGATCACTTGAATCGAACCCGATCTCGATAACGCCGCCTTGGCCGTCGCGCCATACCCGGAGCGCTTTGTAGTACGCCGGAATTACCGGCTCCAGGTTGTTTCGTATCGGCAAAGACGTTCCTTCATTGTCGAACAGATCGCGAAATGTTTCTCTGGCCTTGCCGACAAGTGAGGTTTTCCGCAGTGTCGGATTGAATTCAGGCCGCTCCTCGAGCCGCAGCTCGCGGATAACTCTTTCTGCGGCACTTCTGGAAAGAAGCCGCTCGGTCTCAGATGTAAGGTCCAGCGGATCGTTACGGACGGGATCCTCCGCGCCGAGCGTTGTCGCCAGAGGCCTGTGAATTATCAGGCGGGATTCGGCATGATAGCTCGGTTTCAGTCCCCAAATCACCGAGATGGCAGGTGCCAATAGCAGTGTGGTGAGAGCCACGATCACGGGGGTCCTTCGGCGGATGAGGCGCAAGCATGACGTCAGGTCAAAATCGTCCGATTTGGCCCCTGCCTGGAACTGTGGCTCATAGCGCATCGACGGGAACGAGCCGCTGCGGGCCGGAGGAGGAGTTGAGATTGTCATGGTGCTCCAACCCTTTTTTTGCGTGGCGCGGAGACAGCTTCGTAGAGATTTTCCAGCGATCGCATGTATGCGTCCATACTGAAGTGCTTGAGATAGTGGGCACGGCCTTTGGAGGAGAGGTGGCTCCTGATGTCAGGATCACTGACCAGTTTTGCCAATGCTACAGCCAAAGCATCCTTGTCTCCGACAGGCACGAAGATGCCAGTTTCGCCATCGGAAATAGCTTCGTCATGGGCCCCAACACGGGTAGTGACGACGGCGAGGCCGTGGGCAAGACCCTCAATCACAGCCATCGCCATGCCCTCGGCATGCGAGGGCAAGACCAGAATATCTGCCCGTGCGCACAAGGCCCGCGCCGCGTTGGCGTCAAGCCAGCCTGGCATTTCCACTAAATCTGAAAGCGCCATATCTGCGGCCTGGCGTCTGTAGTCTTCTACAGGTCCGTCGCCAGCCAGCACGGCTCGCCACCGGAGCTCTTTCATGATCGGGTCGCTTAGCGCAAGCAGAAGCTCCTTAACACCCTTACGCTCGCTCAATCGACCGAGGAATACGATCAACGGCGTCTCGCCGACCCGAACATTGCGCATTCCGGGATCGGGAACGCAATTATGTGCGACGACTATACGGCACTCCTCCACGCCCAGCAGTGTCGTTAGTGTCATATGATCACGCTGGCCGAGCACCACGACGTAATCAGCATTTTGAAACATCCGGCGGATGAGCAATTGTTGCCGAGGCGAGCGGGCAGCAAAGTCGCTCGCATAATCGTAATCGTGCAGGTGCAAGACATGAAAGCACCGAAGAAAACGGGCGGCCTGCGTTAAGATCAGTTTTCGCGAAGTGCTGCCGCGACCCGCGACATGGATATGGTGAATGCGTGCCGGAGCAACGATCCTATCTTTCACCATCATCAAGACGGCACCCAATAGGTGCAGCGGCGACGTCGCCACGGACCATCGAGCTCCTCTGGTATCGGTAACCAGATGTTTTCCGCCTAACTCCCTTGCCGCACCGGATATATAGCCAACCAGCCTGCCGATACCGCCGCCGTTCTCGCAGCCACCCGGCACATAGTGGCGTACGGTTGCCGCATTCCGTGGTGCTGTCTGATTTCCGCTCGTGAATGCCTTCATCAACATGCCCCGACCACCTCCCGATAAACGGCGGCGGCCTTAGCTCCGACCTGTTTAGGCGAATTCGGTCCGGTCGCCCATTCGAGTGCGTTGGTCCCGAAGCGGCTTCTGAGCTCGCCGTTTTCTGCCAGTACCCTGATGGCTCTCGCAAGCTGTTCGGCATCCCGTGGGGGAACCACCAATCCCAACCTATTGGGCTGAACAGTGGCCCGCAATTCGCCGACGTCTGTGACGATAACGGGTTTGCCGAACGTCGCTGCGATGTTGAGGACACCACTTTGGGAGGCTTCCGTGTAGGGGAGAACAACGATATCGGCGTCCAGGAAAAGCTGGGCAACCTCCGCATCTTCAATAAAGCGGTTGTGAATATCATAGCGGATAGCTTCCCCCATGAGTGACTGGAAGGCCCACGCATCGTCGCCACGGCCCGCCACGGTGATGCGTAGATTGGGGAGCGAGTCCTTGAGCATCGCCTCGGCACGGATCAAATGCTCCAAGCCCTTGTAAGCAAAAATCCGGCCAAAGAGCAGGACGCGCACAGTTCCGTCTGCGCGGCGTCGCGCCAATTTCTGCTGCCGAGCGAGGTCGGCATAACGAGGAATGGCCGGATGGGACAGAACATGGACGCAATTGGCGGTTTTTTTGTATCGGTCGAGGATCATCTGCCTCAGCCCCTCGCCATGTACGACGACATGTTTTGATTGCCTCACCATACATCCGGATGCCCAGGCAGGTAGCGTCCGGGTATCGGAATCGCCAGGATGCACATCCACGTCATGCACGGTCGTGACAAGCGGTATGGGTCGCCAGAACGGAGCAGCGAAGTTCAACCAAAGGGTAGAATTGCTTAAGAGGTGGATGAGGTCGGGCCGTTCGCGCCGGATGAGACGTGTGAGCTGGTGAAGGAACCATGGATTAGAGAGCGAGCGGTGCCTTGGCCAGTCCATAAGGTGCAGATCGACAGCCGGATCAAGCCAGGAGGCAAGGCGCGCATAGCGCCTGCGCGGAACCGCCAGGACGACTTGCGCATGTCCCGCAACGCCGTTGGCGAAGGAGATGGTGTAGTCTTCCAGTTCGGAAACCAGCAACAGCGCTTTCATTTCGCGGGCTCCGATACGCCGGCGTCTCGATCGAGCCGAGGGAGGTTGTAAGCTGTGCGCAACGCATCGCGCACCCGCCTAAGCAAATTTGGTTCTCCTGCAAAGAAAAGTCCTTCGACTGCAATTTTGAACCGAGTGCGCCAATCAACGCCGCCCAGCTTCGCTGACGCGATCCGGTAAGGATAATGATCAGCCAGATGAAGCCTCTCTGCTAACCCCCGGCTTGCAAGAAAGATGTTTGTCGCCTCAACGACCGCAAGCCAGTGAGCCATTCGCTTTCGCAGCATGGCGGCATCATCGATCGGCCGATACCATGTATTGTTGTGAATACGGTAGAATCCAAGAGGACTGGGCAAAGCAGCAACGTCCCCTAGGAACGGATAGATGCCCACAAGCCACGCGTCGGCAGATATGCGGAACTGTTTGGGAATATCCCCTGCAGCATCCCACGCGCTGCGTCGCACAGCGATTGCAGACGTCATCGGGAAGGGCCACCAGCCAGCCGACTGAGTGAGCCGTGGCGATAAATCTCCCGAACACAAGGTTCGAGGGATTGGCTTGAGGACCGGCGAGCCATCGGTCAGCGCTGGCTGAAGTCGGTGATAGACGAGTGATGCCTGAGGATTCATATGGAAAGCCGCCGACGTCGCGGACAGCTTGTCCGGCGCCCACCAGTCGTCTGCATCCAAAAAACTGAGGATGTCGCCACTGCTTAGTTGTACTGCGGCATTGATCGCGGCGGCCTGCCCCTGATTTTCCTGAAAGAGCACTTTAATGCGGTCGCCGTAGGCGGCCAGAATGGAGCACGATTCGTCGCTTGACCCGTCGTCTACGACGATTATCTCGATGTCCGGCGCCTGTTGTGCCAAGACGCTGTCAATCGCACGGCCAACGAAGCGAGCGTAATTATAATTATTGATAAGCACGCTGATGGCCGGTCGCTTCATGACACCTCTCACGCGGGTCGCTGCGCAACGCGTTGGTGCGGCAGAGTTGCGAACTTTCGCGCGTTTGGCAGCGCGAGATATTGCGGAGAAAATAGATGCGGCCCGGCGTCATTCCCTGCAACCACGCCTTCGGCCGGAGCTGGCGAGATCAGCGCCGCTAATGCTGCAACGAGTGACGTTCTTGTCGTATAACGTAAAGAACGAGGACCAGCACCGTCACGCAAAACCATAAGAGTCCCAACCATTCTATACCTCAACTGCGGATTGTCAGTCGCGCCAGAACTATTGCCTTGTTTGACCGGAAGCTGCGGCTCAGCGCCGCGCTTTCGTGGTTAGCGCCCATCATCAAGCTACTGATGAATGATCACGGGTAACATCTGCTCTTATTGGCAAGCCGGTCGACCCGGCTATTCACCCTTTGGGGAATAGGTCGACTGAGAGCTCAAACGCACCACCGTCTTTTGATGGAGGGCATAAGCGTTAGAATTACCCCAACCTTCATTTGCGTTAGTTGACTGCGGAGGTGGCCGGATGATTGTTCTTTGGTGATTAGCGCAGCTATGAGACGGAACCCATGTCTTTCCAAATTGCCGCGATCAACACTCACTTGGTTGTCCAAGCCAGCTGGGACCGACGATGAGGCCGAATGCGCCCGAAGTTGCGAGTAGGCTGGCCTTCGGTTGGCGAGCCATAGAATGTTGGGGCGCCGCCATGTCTCTTTTTCTTCAGACCGGTGCGCTTTTTCCGCTTATGTTGGCCGATGCCGCCGGCGACCTCAACGATTCGGCCAAATCCATATTGCGTCTCCTCTGCCTGCCCGTATATGCATATACCCTATTGATGCTGATGCGGAACTTTCCGCAATTTCGGATTGCACTAAGGCAGAATCTTTTTGTCCCTCTGATGGTTGCCTTGCCGTTTGTGTCTGTCTTCTGGTCCGTCGGCCCGTCGACGACCTTGCGGCGTGCCGTCGCACTCCTGTTTACAATGCTTCTGGCCTATGTGCTGGCGATACGTTTCACTCCGAGGCAGTTGCTTCTACTCGCATTCGCAACGTTTGGAACGTGCATCGTCCTTAGCCTGGCCGTCTTTGCAGCGTCACCGCACCTGGCACGCATGCCCGATGGGGCGATACGGGGTATCTTCATTCACAAGAATAATCTCGGTTGGTATGCTAGTATAACGATACTTGCGGCGACCGCCGTACTGATGGACGGTGCTCTAAGCTTGCGGCGAACTGCTTTGGCTCTGTTGATCGCAGGCGTGGTGTGTCTCGTAGGCTCAGGGTCTGTGACCGCGATAATTGTGACGGCATCGTCATACTGTTTGATCGGCTTCTACTCCATCTTACCACGAATCCGCGGCGTCAGCCGTATCGTCTTTGTTCTGATTTCTGTTCAGATAGCAGCCGGTCTCCTGATTTCGTTGCATGAATTCCTTGTGCCGCTCCTGGAAGCTCTTGGCAAGGATTCTACTTTGACGGGCCGCCTGCCGCTATGGGAGCTGGTTGATGGTCAGATAGGTGATCATCTGCTGCTTGGTTTCGGCTATCAGGCATTTTGGACTGAATCGAATCCCGAAGCATGGGTTATCTGGGGAAAGCTCCAATGGATGGCTCCCCACGCTCATAATGGATTCCGCGATACCATGTTGAACTTCGGAATAACCGGAATGGCTTTGTTCGTCCTGATGCTTTTCCACGCGGTGCATCAAGGCGCGGCTCTTCATTGTCACGATCGGAAATATGGTTGGCTGTGGTTAAACGTCTTCACGGTCGCAATTTTGGTGATGAATCTGACCGAGAGCACGTTCTTTCTTCAGAACGACGCCATTTTCGTTCTATTTGCCACGGCGATCATTATGTTCTCGCTATATGCGCCCGTCGTCTCGAGCAATCCGGCTTCAGTGCGTCAGCCGTCCGCAGGCTGTATAATAGTGGAGTAGCAAATCTTATGAGGTTGCGCTTCACTCCGATCCTGGGCATTTTGCTTGCGACGCCGCTTCTACCGTCGGATGCGCTGGCATGGTCGAGTTCGGACGCTGATGCACCCGACCGGCTGCAAACGGCAATCAGCGAAGCGACTTGTGCGGAAGCTGCGCCAGCGAGCTTATCGGCCAAGCTGCAGGGGACTTCCCTGAGCGATTTATTGGCCAGCGCACCCGCGGCCCGGACCATACTCTACGTTTCTCCAGATGGCAAAGACACTTGGAGCGGCCTCCTTCCCAAAGCAAATTCTCAACGCTCCGATGGTCCTTTTGCCACAATTGAGAGGGCGCGCGATGCCGCGCGCGCGAAGGGGGGCCAAAGCACGATCGCGATGGGCAATGGAGATTACTATCTCACTCAATCGATCGTCTTTGACTCTCGTGATTCCGGCCTGATCATTACTTCGAGATGCAACCAGACGCCGGTCCTGCACGGCGGCCCGCTTGTGGGGCATTGGGTGTTGCAGGCCGACGGTCGTTGGACGGCATCCCTGAAATTATCTCCAGATAAGGCGGTGGGCGACCTTTTCGTAGATGGGGTCCTCCAGACGCAAGCTCGTTTTCCCAATGCTCCCCTTGATGGAGATCCGCGGAAAGGGTGGCTGTTTGCGGCCAAGTGTGGAACAGATAGCAATGCCTGGCAAGGCAATACGCGTTTTTGCTTTCACAGAGGCGACTTACCGGCGTTAAGCGATGAAAAAGGGCTTGTCGCGAACATCGTGGGTGGCTTTCGCCCCGGAAGCCAGTGGGGTAGCGACACGCTCCCAGTGATCTCAATCGACACCGCAACCCAGACCATTCATACCAAGGGCACCGCTTATTTCTTCACTGAGGAAGGCAGTCGCTATTTTTTAACCGGCGCGGCGGCCTTCCTCGATGCCCCCGGCGAATGGTGGTACGACAGCCGTGGCGGAAAGTTCGACTACATTCCTACGGACCGATTTTTACCCAGTTCCAAGGTCGTCGCCGGCCTTCTGCCTACGTTCTTCAGGCTGAATGGAGCCGATGGAATGGCTGTGTCAGGCCTTCACTTTCGTGATGGAGCCCCGCAGGGTAGCGGCAAGTTCGAGACCGACACCAGAGGGTTTGGCGCCATACGGCTCGAACATGCCGATCGCGTCAAGCTGCTCGGCAACGTGATCGAAAACGTCGGCGTTGGAATCCACGTGGCCGAAAGCAAGGATGTTCTGATCGCGGGCAATGCGATCGGAAATGTGGCCGGTAACGGGATTTACCTTGGCACGGCCTATGGTACCTTCGGCAAATCCGATCGTGCCAGGATCCTGTCGAACCATATCCATGATATCGGAAGGGTTTATTTTGAAACTGCGGGGATATGGTTCCAGGCGGCAGACGATATCAGGATAGCTCACAACTTGATCGAACACGCCGCGCAGTTCGGTATAGCCGGTGGTTCCCTGTGGGGGCCTCAGGACGCTGTGCATGACGCGATCATCGAATATAACGTGATCCGCAACGCCAATCAGCAAACGGCGGATGGTGGGGCCATCAAGATGATGGGCGAGCAGTCCGATCCCCTGAACAGCAGTATCCGCTACAATTTGGTCACCGGCACAGACCAGCTTATGAACAGGGCCGATGGTACATTCTGGCCACCCCGATATGAAAATATCGATGAATGGCCGTCTCCTATCAGTTGGGCTATCTACACCGACGGGAAGGCCAGTGGGGTACGCATCGAGGGCAATACTCTCTCCGACAACGTATCGGCGATTGGCATCAATGGCGGCTGGAGCAACTTGGTGATAGGAAACATCATTCGAGGTGGATCCGGCGCAGCCTTTCGCGTTGACGACGGCACCGGGATAGGATGGCATCCCCCTTGGGCAGATCCAAATCGGATCGAGGACAATATCGTATCCGTCGAAAGTGGCAACGGGCTTGCCGCTTATGTTTATGCGCCCGACCACAAGCCGGGCTCGGTACGATTCGCACGCAATCGCTACAGCGGTAATCTAAACGACAAAAGCTTCCGAATACATCCCAGGATCCTGCCATCCGGGGAGTTTGGCAGCCTAGGCGATCTTCAGAAAGCTGGCGTGGACTCCGGCAGCGTCCTGTCGGGTTCGCAATAAAGGCGTTTCCCGGCACGAGCGGCTTTCCTGCCGGAGACAGGGGTTCCAGCTGTGTCGATTTAGTAAACTCTACTGCCATTTCATGCGCGTTGCCGGTGAGTGAATTTATTGGCGCGGCTCGACGCGCGATTGTTCAACGCCGCCAAGCGACTTTGGTTGTCGACCATCCTTGCGAATGTGGCGACCGGGTCTCTAACCTTCCCTCAATCCGCATCCGCAAAGGGGAGAGAAAGTTCAGCAAAAATGGCTACACCTTCGCGCACAAGTACCTCGTCGCATACGACTTCAAAGCCTATTAGGCCCAAAACTCATCAAGCACTGCTTCGACAAGTTCAATACTTCCGTCGCGTCGCGACCCGTCACCACATATGCCATCAACTTCCTAGGGCTCATCCATCTATCCGCCGTCTTCGTCTGGATTTGATGAACGGTCGATGCAGCTCAGAACTGCTCAGAATTATTTGCGCGAAAGCAACTATCTTGTGCAGCGCTGCGAGCGTCACACCATTCTTTTAGTGTTGAGGTCATCCAAAAGAGCAAGGCGGTCGACCAAGATGTATGTGCCTTACTTCAAATATCGTAGTTCATGTCAGCGCCGAATTACAAATAGGCAGTCTTTTTACGTCCAATAGCTGCGATGGTAACTATGGAGGCAATCGGCCTAGCGTCATATCCTTGCGTCAGTTCAGGTCGTGAAAGCATAAGCCATGAGAATGCAAACGTCGGACAGCGGGCAAACTTCAGCTCCCAATTCAATGGGCTCATTTGAATGGACTAATGTCCTCGGTGTTCGCATTTCGGCGGTCAATCTTAAAAGCGCGACCAGACTCATTCAAAAGGCGGTTGCAGAGGGAAAGAAAGAATATGTGTGCGTTCGCGACGCACACGGCGTCGTCCGCTGTCAAACGGACCCCGAGCTTCGGTCTATTCATAATCGGGCGTTCCTAGTGACACCTGACGGCATGCCGCTGGTATGGGCATTGAAGCATGCTGGCCATTCGGAAAGCGGCAGGGTTTACGGACCTGATCTGATGCTATCTGTTTTTGAGGCCGGCAGAGCCAACGGCCTACGCCACTTCATCTATGGTGCAACTACGAAGACGCTTGAGCAGCTGCAGGCGCGACTCCTTCTAAGATTTCCGGAGGCGCTGATAGTCGGCTCCTATGCGCCGCCTTTTCGCGAACTGTCTAAGCAAGAGGAAGGCGATATCGTTGACCGGATCAATCGATCGGGCGCCGATATCATCTGGGTGGGACTCGGCAGCCCCAAGCAGGAACTCTGGATGGCGCGCATGCGCGAGCGCCTGGATGCTTCGATGCTCATCGGCGTCGGAGCTGCCTTCGATTTCCACGCAGGTCTCAAGCGGCAAGCTCCGAGGATAATCCAAAGAAGTGGTTTTGAATGGGCGTTCCGCCTTCTATGCGAGCCGCGGCGGCTGTGGCTGCGTTATGCGGTCGTCGTGCCTACCTTCATCTCACTGACTATAGTCCAGAGACTGGGGCTTCGGACGTTTCCGATCGCTGATGAGGTTGGTGGATCGAGCGCGTCGAGACAACGAATGTAGGGGAGTAAAACCATCATGTCCTCATTTGCGTCGCCGGCGTCTGTCCGACCCGTAACAAACCCCGCAAAGGTCGCCGAATCCCGTAAGCAGAGCCGGCTTGCTACGTCGTCACTTTTGGTCGCTGGCGATGTCGCGAGCTATCTCATCGCTTATTTTCTTCTTCTGCCGTTTCTTCCGAACGGTTCCGAGAACGCGGTTCTGGAGCGTGTTTTCGCTTTCGCAGCCTTGGCGGCGATCATTCTCTATGCATCGGACGCTCTCTATCCTGGATATCGGCTTCATGACCACGAGCATCTGCGCCGCCGCACGATAGCTTCCGTGAAAGTGGCTGTCTTTGCGGCGCTCGGGGCGATCCTCCTGCCAGAAGGATCGCGATTGCTGATTGGCGTCCTTGGCTTTGTTGGCCTCGGGCTGATTGTTCAACCTGTCCTGCATTGGGTCGTACGAGACCTGTGCCGGAGGCTTGGAATCTGGGGAGAACGGGCGGTAATCATAGGGAACCGCAATCGTATGCCCGCTCTCATGGCGCATTTCACCGACCATTGGCAGTATGGCATCAGGCCGGAATTCTATTCACCCGACGCTTTGGAAATATCACTCGAGGACGGGCCATCCATTGCCCTGATTGCGGGGGACACGGGCTCCCTTGCTGCCGAGTTGGCGACGATGCGTCGAAAGTTCGCCGAAGTCATTTTGCTGTCCGACACGCCGAGGCTCAAGGTAAGCGGTTTGCGACCTGCGGATATCGGCGGAGAGATCGGCGTTCGCCTCATCAGCGGGGGGAGTTGGGTCAACTCGGATCTGGTTCGCCGGATCCTCGATCTCGCAATTGCCATCCCCGCAATGATAGTGGCCGCGCCATTCGTAGCGTTTGCAGCGGTCGCAATCTATGCCATCGATCCAGGTCCCGTCTTCTTTCGACATACCAGGGAAGGGCGGTCCGGCAAGCCGGTGCGCGTACTGAAATTGAGGACAATGTATCAAGATGCGGAGCAGCGTCTTGAAGCCTTATTCCGGGACAACCCTGCCATGCGAGCCGAGTGGTTGAGCCACTTCAAGCTCCAGGATGACCCGCGCATCCTTCCGGTTATAGGTCATTTGCTGCGCTCTTGGAGCATCGATGAGCTCCCGCAGTTGGTGAACATCGTTGCGGGTCAGATGGCCATCGTCGGACCCCGCCCGTTTCCGGACTACCACCTTCGGGCCATGGACGGCGAATTTCGAGACAAGCGGCGCTCCGTCATGCCGGGGCTCACAGGCCTTTGGCAAATATCCGAACGAAGCAACGCGGACATCGAACTGCAGCAGCAACTCGACGAATACTACATCGACAACCGGTCCCCATGGTTGGACTGCCAAATTCTTCTCAGCACAATCCCTGCGGTCTTTAAAGGCAGGGGAGCCTACTGACCATCCTCGCAATCTGCGAGGCAACCATCAACAATGGAGCACACAATGCATGGACAAAGGCGAATTATGGTAACCGGTGGCACCGGCTTCCTGGGGTCATTCTTGTGCGAAAGGCTTCTGCGAGAAGGCAATGACATCCTTTGCGTGGACAATTACTACACCGGATCACGTGAAAATGTTCTGCATCTTCTTGACGATCCCCGCTTTGAGATTCTTCGCCACGACATCACCTTCCCGCTTTATGTGGAGGTCGACGAGATCTACAATCTCGCCTGCCCAGCATCACCGGTCCACTACCAGTTCGATCCCGTGCAGACCGTGAAGACCAATGTTCACGGGGCCATCAACATGCTCGGCTTGGCCAAACGCACCAAGGCGAAGATCTTCCAGGCATCCACGAGCGAAGTTTATGGCGATCCGACAGTCCACCCTCAGACTGAAGATTATCGAGGCAGCGTCAATCCCATAGGCCCGCGAGCTTGCTATGATGAAGGTAAGCGGTGCGCCGAAACTCTGTTTTTCGACTATCATCGTCAATATGGCGTGGAAATCCGCGTGGCCCGGATCTTCAACACATACGGGCCACGAATGCAGACCAATGACGGCCGAGTCGTCTCCAATTTCATCGTTCAGGCGCTTCGAGGCGAGCCGATCACCATCTTCGGAAACGGCACGCAGACACGGTCGTTCTGTTATGTGGATGATCTGATCGACGGCTTCATCCGTCTAATGGGTGCGCCCACCGGGGTGACGGGTCCAATTAATCTCGGCAACCCTGTAGAATTCCAGGTGCGTGAATTGGCCGAAATGGTGATCGAAATGACGGGATCGAAATCAGGCATCGCCTTCAAGCCTCTGCCGGCGGACGACCCGACACAGCGGAAGCCGGATATCAGCTGCGCAACGAAGGAACTTGGCTGGCAGCCGACGGTGAGCCTGCGTGAAGGGCTCGAGAGAACGATCGCCTATTTCGAGTGGAAGCTTTCGGGAGGGGTGGGGAACATGCTCAGCGCCAATTCCTTGCACCAGGCTTATCCGCATCAGCTGCTTCCGAACGCCGGCCTTCCCGTTTCAGAAGCCATCAGATAAGGACATGGATAGCAACGCAGATCATCAAAAACCAAGGCTCGTTTTCTTTCAGTGGGATCATCATCCCAATGTGAACGGCGCCGGTTACCTGCTGCTGCATATGCAGCAGCAGGTCAAATGCCTTGAGACGCACTTCGATGTCGTCGTCATAAACCACGACTGTGATTACGCTGAGATCTGCGACAGGTACGAACCGGATCTGACGCTGTTTGAAAGCGGCTATCGGTCACATGGTTCGCGGCGGATAAAAATCACCAACACCCGTTCTCATATCGACGTCCCGAAGCTTGGCCTTCATAATGCCGATCCATGGTGCGATCGGCGCACCGGGTTCCTTTCCGATATGGAGCAGTGGGGTATCGATACATATTTCTCGATCGGAACGATGACACCAGAATATATGCCGGAGTTGAAGGAGAACCTATTCGTCTGGCCCAATTTCATCGATCCCGAGATTTACCACGACTATCGCCAGCACAAGATCATACCGGTTACGCTAACGGGCCAGGTCAGTGGCCTGTACCCTTGGCGAGAGAAGGTCTTCCCGTTAATCCGCGACCGTTACCCCTGCCTAGTATCACCGCAACACACATATGAGAGCAAGCTTGCCTCCCAGCAGCTATCGGGAGAGGCCTATGCGCGCGTCCTTAACGCAAGCCTCGTCGTCCCTACATGCGGAACTGTTGCTGGAGAGGTTGTGCGGAAGCACTTTGAGATTCCAGGGGCGAATGCCTGTTTAGTGACGGAACGCACGGCAGCAGTGGAGGCGGCTGGCTTTACCGATATGGAGAACTGTGTCTTTGCCGACCACCGCAACGTTGTGGACCGACTAGACTATCTCTTTGCTCATCCCGACGAAGTACAACGAATTGCTGCAGCCGGTTATAATTTGATCCACTCGCGTCATACGCTGAATGACAGGCCGCAAATATATCAATGGTTCATGTTGAACAAAGGCCTGCGATCCGACGAAAAAATCATCCAGCCCGGACCATTCAGCGATCTTATCAAGGTGGAGCGTACCTCACAGCGAGAGAGCATCCGCATTATCGGGGAAGCGAGTGATCGCGCTTTACTGAAGCAAGGCGATTTTCTTCTTGAACAGGACAGAGTGGAGGAGGCCAAGCAGTGCTATATCCGCTGCCTGGACTACGTTTCTTATCTGCCTGAAGCCAAATTCCGTCTCGCCATATGCGCATTGCGGCAGGGCGATGCTGATCGCGCCTACGGCCTTCTGGTCAACATGGTCAAGGTAACGATGATTGACTATGGGGCGGCCGACCCGGACCCAGTCGAATGGGCGTATTTCCTACTTGCCATGATCTGTAGAGGCCACCTTGATCAGGCGCGCAGGCTGCAAGACTTTTATCCACGCTTATCCCACGACGAACTCAGGCGCGCTCGCATTGTCCTTGATCAACTCGACCGCAAGGATGAGCGTGTTAGTTCCAGCCAGCATTGCAGCGATCGAAAAAGCATTCACCAAATCCCTAAACGGAGCGATCCCGAGTGGCTTGCCTGGTTCTCCGATATTCTCGATCGCTGTCAGCAGCCAGATCTTGCAAAGGTTCTTCGTCATGTTGCCTTTGAAGGCGGCGGAGCGGCCGAGACCGTACCGTCTCTACACTCCAAACGCGACGTTGATTGGCATCTGCGGTTCTACTCAGCCGTGGATAGCCTGATGATTAAACTGCACCTGAGTGACTTCAGACCAAACGTACCACCCCTCCCGGAATTTCAGTATCTTTGGCAGCTTGCACGCGGCTTGGTCCCTCATTCGCAGAGAAGCGCGTTGCGGAGGATCCGAATAGCGTTTTCCAGGCTTTCTCTATGACCGTTGGTAATTACTATGGGTGATATTAAGTAAGAAGCACCTTACAATCACGCCTGTGCATGAGGTCGCCGCAAGCGAGACCTTCGGGGCCGCCCATCCGAGAGACCTCGGCACTAGATCTCGGTCTTGGTCAGTGCGTTTGTTTTGCGCCACCGACTATGGTTCAAAGCGAGTAATCGCTTATGATGTGAAGGAAGTCTTGAGTGGCTGAGGACATCAGAGCTGTGCTCTATTCGCCCCCGACCCTGTAGGCTTGTCCAAGAGATGGTTAAGCTTGAATACGACTTCGGTTCGGTTCGTTGCTTTGAGCTTTTTCATGATGTTGCGAACATGCACTTTAACGGTGCTTTCGCGCAGTTTGAGCTCGTAGGCAATGATCTTGTTCGCTTTTCCGCGCCGGAGCGCCTCTACGACTTCGGCCTGGCGATCCGTGAATATGTCGGCCAATGGGCGCGTGGTTGAGTTGCTCGACTCCAGTAGGTGATGCATGGCGAATAGGGCGCTTGCAGGCACAAAAAGTCCGCCGGCCACGGACAAAGCGATCAGTTCCATGCACACGCGAATGCTGACCAACGTAGGTATATAACCCTTGGCCCCCAATTCGAACGCCTTCACGATTTGGGTGAAATCGTCACTATCCGCCAATATGATGACTGGTGTCGGATCGAATTCCGACGAAAGACTTTTGATGTGCTCCGAAACTGCAGGCTCGTCGATCTTTTTGCCACCGATGTTTAGGAGGATTGCTGCAAGCGGGGGATACTCCTCGCGTTTTTGCTTCCACTCCTCAATCGATCCAAATGCCAGGATAAGCAAATCCGTCTTATGGGCGGCCATGCATTGCGCAAGGCATTGCCTGTCCAGTTCACGGTTGTCGAGTATGACGAGCGAGCGCATTGGCTCTGGCGGCAGGGTAAGTGCTGGCGAACTGTTCTCTATCTTGAGGGGAGGAGCTGCGTTTTCCTGCCGAAGGTTCAAATTTTGTATAAGCGCTGAATTCACCGCTTCATCCTCCCTTACCTAGTTTCTCCGCCACTAAGGCGAAACATTTAGCCCCTCTTTGATCCGTGGGCTCTGTAAATACATTAAATTAGGAATTGAGTAACATAATTTATAAAGAATTACACTAAGAAATATACAACAACAAAATAGAACTTTCACGAGAAATAATAAAATAGTTCTATTCATAAATGAAACTTGTTAGATACTACACTTGTCGTAGAGGTATTTAACGGTGATTTAAATTTTAAATTCAATCAGTAAGATTGTCGCGACAACACGGACGAAAACTGTGCTCATTGTGTCGCGATTGAGCGAGATATATTACAAATGTTATTGTGCATCATACATTTTGTGGTTCTCCTTCATAAAAAGATACGTCGTTAGGTGAGCCAGCTCAAACGTATTGTTTCTTTACTCGGTTGGTAAAAACATTTCTCTTGGAAGGAAGAAATATCGGCCCTGTAGCAAAGAAAGCTTGAGCGCAAATCACGCGATTGCAGGTTTCAGCTGAAAATCAGGGCCTGTTTAGGGGGGCAGGATGATTGCATCAAACGTCAACCTGGAAGACGGCGTCGTTATCCATCATCCAGACCTTGTGAACCTGTATGGCTGCACAATCGGCTCAGGAACGCGCATCGGTACCTTCGTTGAGATTCAGAAAAACGTTGTGATCGGAAAAAACTGCAAGATCTCCAGCCATTCCTTCCTCTGCGAGGGGGTGACCCTGGAAGATGGCGTTTTCATAGGCCACGGAGTCATGTTTACAAACGACATTTACCCGCGTGCCGTTAATCCGGATAGCAGCCTCCAGACGGAGGCCGACTGGATGGTCATCCCTACGCTGGTTAAGCGCCACGCGTCGATCGGCAGCAACGCCACCATTCTGCCTGGTGTGATGATCGGAGAAGCTGCGCTGGTCGGCGCCGGAGCGGTTGTGACAACGGATGTGCCCGCCGGCGGCATCGTCGCTGGCGTCCCGGCCAGAATAATCGGTCGCGTGAATGGCGGGCCAGACGATGATATGCATGCGTTGGAGGGAATGCGATGATCGGCATCGCTGTTGTCGGGTATGGATATTGGGGCCCTAATCTGGTTCGCAACATCTCGGAGGCGGCTGGAGCACGCCTCGTTTCGGTCTGTGATCTCAATAGCGAGCGACTGGCTGCTGTTCGGAGCCGGTATCCGGCAATAAAGACCACCGATAATTTCGAGGAAGTCTTACGCGATTCGACTGTGGATGCCATCGCAATCGCGACGCCCGTTTCAAGCCATTTCAGGCTTGCCATGCAGGCTTTGATGGCAGGAAAGCATGTTTTTGTCGAAAAGCCGATGGCCGCGACGGGGGAGGAAGCCGCGCGGATGGTCGACGAAGCAGCGCGCCGCCGCGTCGTCTTGGCCGTGGACCATACCTTCGTCCACACGGGCGCCGTTCGTAAGATGTGCGAACTCGTCGAAAGCGGCCTGGGAGACATGTATTACTACGACTCTGTTCGGGTCAATCTGGGGCTCTTCCAGCACGATGTCAGCGTCATTTGGGACCTCGCGGTGCATGATCTGTCTATCTTGGACTATGTCCTGCAGGAGAAGCCTGTGGCGGTTTCGGCCACGGGAATGAGCCATGTGCTGGGCGAACCGGAAAACATCGCCTATTTGACGCTCTTCTTCGAAAGTAAGCTCATTGCGCACATCCACGTGAATTGGCTGGCGCCGGTCAAAGTACGCCGCACGCTGATCGGCGGCAGCAATAAGATGATCGTCTATGACGATCTGGAACCAAGTGAAAAGATCAAGGTCTACGACAGGGGCATCACGCTGAACCCCAATTCTCTCGCATACGGCGAGAACGTCCATCAGATGTTGGTGGGCTATCGCAGTGGCGACATGTGGGCGCCCAAGCTTGATATGACCGAGGCATTGAAGCGCGAACTGGAACTGTTCGTCGATTGCATCGAGCAAAGTGCGCGGCCCATCACAGACGGCCTTGCCGGGTTGCGTGTCGTTCGCATCCTGGAAGCCGCGACCCGATCGCTCGCCCAGCGCGGCCGTATCGTTGAGCTCGAAGAGGTGAGGCGCATCGCATGATCCCCTTCCTGAACATCAAAGCACAATATGCGTCGATCAAGGACGAGATCGACGCGGCAGTGCTCAGTGTCCTGGCATCGGGCCAGTACGCTTTGGGCGACGAGGTCGCGCGTTTCGAGCAGGAATTCGCGGACTATTGCAACGTCAAGCACGCGATTGCCGTCAACACCGGAACGAGTGCCTTGCATCTTGCCCTTCTTGCTGCGGGCATCGGCCCTGGCGACGAGGTCATCACCGTGCCGTTCACGTTTGTCGCAACCGCATCGGCAATCTGCTACACAGGCGCGCGACCCGTGTTCGTCGATGTTGAGCCGGTGACGCTCACAATGGATCCGGCCAGGATCGAGGCAAAGATTACGCCTCGGACGAAGGCCATTGTTCCTGTCCACCTTTACGGACAAATGGCGGATATGGACGCAATCAAGGCGGTTGCTGGCCACTACCGGATACCGATCATCGAAGATGCCTGCCAAGCCCATGGCGCGCGTTACAAAGGCGACCGTGCCGGCAGCATCGGTGTATCCGGCTGCTTCAGCTTCTATCCCGGCAAAAATCTCGGCGCCTGCGGCGAGGGGGGGATGGTCGTTACCAGCAGCGACGAGCAGGCCAAGACGATACGCATGCTGCGGGACTGGGGTCAGGAACAGCGCTATCACCATCTGCTGAAAGGCTTTAACTACCGCATGGACGCCATTCAAGGCGCAATCCTGCGTGTCAAGCTTCGGCATCTCGAAGCCTGGACCGAAGCGCGTCGTGCTCATGCCCGCCGCTACTCATCGCTGCTTGCCGGATCAGTGGATTTGATAACCCCTGTGGAAGCAGCCGACCGGCGTCACGTCTATCATGTCTATGCGATAAGAAGTCGCGATCGCGACGGGCTCCAGCGCGCGCTTAGCGCGGAAGGCATCCAATCCGGACTGCACTATCCCATTCCTGTTCACCTGCAGAAGGCCCATGCCGATCTTGGTTACAAAACCAATGATTTCCCAATCTCGGAGGACGCCGCACGGGAGGTTCTCTCACTGCCGATCTATCCCGAGATGCCCGCGTGGCATCTTGACCAGGTGGTCGCCGCGCTGGAGCATGCCTATGTCAGTTAACCGCGCAGGGAAGACTCGACTCGTACAAGCGGTCCATGGCCGCCATGAAAAGCGGGCAGATCCGGCCTACCAGGCCGGGTTGGTCGAAGAACTCAGGCAATCCTACGGACGTGCCGGCCTGATCGAACTCTACGGTCGCTTCGCGACAGGCGAAGGGGTTGTCGACACCTTGATGCGGAAAGCTATCTGGCAAAGCATCGCGCGACGCTGCGGTGAAGCTTTGCACGTCTCAAGCGGCGCCGGCTTCAAACACCCCGAAACTTTCGAAATCGGCAACGGAGTGTTCATTGGAGCTCAGGCCTATATCCAGGGACGCTACGATGGCACATGCGTGATCGGGGACAACGTCTGGATCGGGCCGATGGCCTATTTCGACGCGCGTGATCTGGTGATCGAGGATTGCGTGGGGTGGGGGCCTGGCGCCAAGGTGCTTGGCTCGACCCACACAGCGCTGCCTGTGGACGTGCCAATCATTCGCACGGACCTGGAAATCAAACCGGTGCGCATCGGCGCATGGGCCGACATCGGAACGAATGCGACAATTCTTCCCGGCGTATGCATAGGGAAAGGCGCGATCGTTGGAGCGGGAGCAGTCGTTGTCTCTGACGTCGAGCCGTTTTCAGTCGTAGCCGGTGTGCCGGCGAGGTTCATACGTTGGCGCACCGACGCCGATCCGGTGATGGATATTTCGCGTGGGAAAGATCATGAGAGATAAACGGGTACTCATTACCGGCGGAGCCGGTCTTATCGGTTCGCATATTGCCGATCTCGTTGCATTGGAAAAGCCGCGTGAGATTATCATCCTCGACAATTTCGTGCGCGGTCGCCGCGACAATCTCAGCACGGCAATAAGCCGCGGGCCGCTTAACATTATCGACGGAGATATCCGAGACAGATCGCTGTTGGCGAAAGTCTTCGAAGGCGTGGACATCGTCTTCCATCAGGCGGCCATCCGAATTACGCAATGTGCCGAAGAGCCGCGGCTTGCCTTCGAGGTTCTGGCGGAAGGCACATTCAATGTTCTCGAAGCTGCCGTTAGGGCAGGCGTCTCGAAGGTGGTTGCAGCCTCTTCCGCTTCGGTGCTGGGCCTTGCCGAGAGCTTTCCGACGACTGAAGAGCATCACCCTTACAACAATCGGACGATCTACGGCGCGGCGAAAACCTTCAACGAGGGGCTCCTTCGCAGTTTCGCGGAGATGTATGGGCTGCGCTATGTCGCGCTGCGCTATTTCAACGTCTATGGCCCACGAATGGACGTTTACGGGGCCTATACGGAAGTATTGATCCGCTGGATGGAGCGACTGGCGGCCGGAATGCCGCCCATCATCTACGGAGACGGCAACCAAACCATGGACTTCGTGCATGTCCGCGACATTGCGCGAGCTAACCTGTTGGCCGCGACGAGTGATGTCACGGACGAGGTGTTCAATGTCGCCAGCGGCAAAGAGACAAGCCTCCGGGAACTCGCGAAAATTCTGAGCGACGTCATGGGGGCCGCGCTCGAACCGCAGCACCTCGAGGCGCGGACGGTCAACGGCGTGACCCGTCGTCTTGCCGACACGGGCAAAGCCGAACGTCTTCTGGGGTTCAAGGCAGAGATGCCGATAGAGGAGGGACTTCGTGACCTCGTCGCGTGGTGGCGGCTGAAGACCGCACTGACAGGAGGTCAAGCTGCATGACACTATCGCTCTCTGCAATTCCAGTCGCCAAGCCCGTTCTCGGAGAAGAAGAGGCTG
Source organism: Rhizobium sp. BK491 (assembly GCF_014194925.1). NCBI lineage: Bacteria > Pseudomonadati > Pseudomonadota > Alphaproteobacteria > Hyphomicrobiales > Rhizobiaceae > Rhizobium > Rhizobium sp. BK491. The sequence goes on along the minus strand of NZ_JACIAR010000011.1, from coordinate 25,435 downwards.
AGGCTGTTCGCCGCGTTATTCTGTCGGGATGGGTGACGCAGGGACCCGAAGTCGCAGCTTTCGAGCGTGAATTTGCGGCCTTTGTCGGCGCCACATACGCCTGCGCCGTTTCCAACTGCACGACTGCGCTTCATCTGGCCTTGAAGACGGTCGGCGTAGGCGCCGGTGATGAAGTCATTACGGTCAGCCATTCGTTCATCGCAACGGCGAACGCCATTCGATATTGCGATGGCGTGCCTGTTTTCATCGACATCGAGGCGGATGGTTACAACATCGACCCCAGTCAGATCGAAGCAGCAATCACATCCCGTACCAAGGCAATCCTGTGTGTGCATCAGCTCGGCATGCCTTGTGATCTCCGCGCCGTCGTGGAAATCGGGAGGCGCCACTCCATACCGATTATTGAAGATGCTGCCTGCGCGACGGGAAGCGAAATCTTCTGGAATGAGCGTTGGGAGAAGATCGGCAAGCCGCATGGCGATATTGCCTGCTTCTCTTTCCATCCCCGGAAGGTGATCACGACAGGTGATGGCGGCATGTTGACTACTGCTAATCCCGAATATGACCGAAAATTCCGGCTATGGCGCCAGCATGGCATGAGCGTCACCGATGCAGTCCGCCACGGTTCGAAACAGGTGATCTTCGAGAACTACGATGAATTGGGTTACAACTATCGTATGACCGATCTTCAGGCGGCGGTCGGACGGGTGCAGTTGCGGCGGCTGCCGGACCTAATTGCGCAGCGAAGGCGGCTTGCCGAACAGTATTGCGAGCGGCTTTCAACGATCACCGGACTAACGCTGCCGATCGAGCCTGGCTGGGCTCGCAGTAACTGGCAGAGCTTTTGCGTGAGATTGCCTGATACGGTCGACCAACGAACAGTCATGCAGGCGCTACTCGATAAGGGGATCTCGACCCGGCGCGGTGTGATGAACATTCATCTGGAGGGAGCCTATACCAGCGCAGGCTTCCATCGTGCCGATAAAAGCTTGGTTCGAAGCGTGTCGGCACAGCGGCAAACGATAATTCTGCCGCTTTTTGTTCAGATGACGGACCTTGACATCATCAGGGTTGTCGAGGAACTGCGCAGATCCTTTGGTGGAGGCGCCACCACAGACGCGATTTACCGCGATCGGAACATCGCTCTTGCGTGATGTAGCATTTGCATGCTGCAGGGCTCGATGCCCATCGTTTGTCACGCGGAATTCGTGATCCACCCCTTGATAAATGCGGGCACTGACTCGAGCGGTAGCAGTTCGACCAACATGCGCAGCGAGTACAGCCCGCTGAGAGCCACGGCGATGAAGCCAACTACCATCGCCGACCGCGGCGGCAAGACCAGGAAGGCCGAAAATACCAATCCTGATGCGGGCAGGAAAAGCAGCGAGTGCCTGCGATTGGCTATGGACCAGCGGAAGCCGGTAAGCCGCCGCACGATCACGTAAATCAGGATACCGTGCCAGACATAGAGGCCAAAAAATGCCATGCCGGCTCCTGGCGCGCCGAGCTTTGATACGAAGAGCCAGGCCAGCCCCACATGCACCAGCGTCGCCGCTACCTCGGTCCAGAAAAAAATAGTCTGCGCACCCTTCGCCACGACGATGAAACCCATCGGCCACGCGACGATCCTGAGCATCATCCCCAGGCATATCCAGCGAAGAAGTTCCACCGCTCCATGAAACTCCGCGGAGTAGAACAAACTCATCATGAGCGGCGCCAGTGTCAATGTGGCAAGCAGACCGGGGCCGGCCAATAGTATGCTGATTTCTGTCTGCTCATTGACCAGCCGGTTGCATTCGGCATGGTTGTCTGCGGTCGCAGTCAAGCGCGGATAGAAGTCAGTTCCCATCGCCTGCAAAATGAAGCCTGCGTAGAGACCGCCGAGCCCCCAGGCCGCCTGATATAATCCCGCGGCTACGGCGCCCCCTTCCTTGAGCATAATGAGGCGGATGGCATAGGCTGCGCCGAAGGTCAGCAGTCCGCTTGCCATGAAGACGATCCCGAGCCTGAACAATACGTTACCTTCCCGGCTAAACTGGCGCATCGACATCGGAGGCGGGCTTGCGCCTATCCGTCTGCTGTACCACCAGGTCGAAAGGGTTGTGACTGCTGCTACGGCCACGACGGAAGGCGCAATGGCGTAAGCACCGAAAAGGTAGATCAGCGGGACACTGATCAAGGTGCCGAGAAGACCTGCGAGCACGTTGATGCGCGCAAGATTTGCTATGCCCCGCAATCCTTGGATCAACGCAGTCTGTCCAGAAGATACCACGCGGAAGAATACGGCCAGGGAGAGCAGCGCAATGCCGCCGGCGTGCTGATAGTCGCCGAACGTAAAATTCGAGACCGGAAATGCCAGCGCAGCGAGGAAGAGTGCGCCAAACAAGCCGAGCACCATTGATATGCGTCTGAGCACTTTAGCCGACTGTGCGATCCTCGCGGCATCGTCGGTGCCCGCAGCCTCGGCGATCTGGCGTACCCCGCTGCCTCCCAATCCCAGGCCCGCTGCCGTTTGCGCAATATCGACGATGGACCCATAGAGGCCGATAAGCCCCACACCCTCCGGTCCGAGCAGAACAGCCAGAGCTTTGTTGCGGATGATGCTAAGGGCAACATTCACGAGCGAGGAGCCGCCCATCAGCATTGTCGACTTGAGGATCTGGGTATAAGTCTGACCGCTGGGTGGGATTGTGCGCAAAGTCGTCAGATATCCCTGGCCAGTTGTCTTGTGGGATTGGATCTCCGGTGTCTAACGGAACTCGGCTTTGCCGACTTGTCCTGATTGCTTGAGGTTTTGCCTTCGACCCAGCCCAAGTGGACGACCGCTTCCGCGTTGATCTTGCCTGTGGAGCGCAAGAAGCCAGCCGACAAAGGGCTTGATTGGAACACTTGCTTTTCGCTGATCATTGATTTGACCTATTGGCGAGCGTCTCAGGATCAGAAGAGAAATCAGAGGCGGCCTCAGACGAGGCGTCTGAAATGTGGTGCTGAACAACTTTCACGACATCGCCCGGTACCAACGCGGTTGTCTCAGAGGCTTCGAACTGTTTGATCTGTCCTTCACTCCGCCGGCTTACGGTAAAAGTGAGCGGAAGTTCTTCGCCTCGATTTTTTGCGCCGCCGCCGGTCGCGAGGTCATCGACGAGTAGCCTTTGCGTCATCTCACGCTTCATTTTGAGCTGATCCAGATTTGCCCGTTCCGACTGCGCTTCGGAAGCGACTTCGCTCCGTCGCGTGTCAGACAATCCCTCAAGGTTCCGCGTTGTCTCGCTGATTGCCTGGCGGCCCCGCATGACGGCGGTAACGAGGTCAAGCTTATCGGAGCGGTAGGTCGTGAGCAATCGCTCCAGGTCCAGTTGACGCGACGAGAGCGCAAGGCCCTTCTCGACCAGGCCCTTAACGCTGCTCAGTTGGTCCTCGACCGATTTGATGTTGTCATCGGCACCTGCCAGCTTTTCCGTCAGTGTTGCGATCTCGGTGGTCAAAAGATCGCGCAATTCCGTGAGCGCCTTTGACTGCCTGTCCAGCGCGTTTGCGCGAGCTTGAAAGATAACCCTTTCCTCGTTGTCGATCCCGGCGACATATTGCTGGTCGACATCCGGCGCGTTGTCGAACGTTATCTCCTTCGCCCCCTCCATCTCTGCTTCTAGTCGCGATAACTTTGCCGCGCTGCGCAGGATAGAGTGATCGATTTCTCGCAATTCGCCTGCAAACCTGATCGACTGCGTTTGCGGTTGGCTTTTTTCACGGAACGGGCCGCCGCTCATTGCAAGGGATTGCAGGACGGTAAGTCCTGGACGGAATTTGTACTCGCCAGGTGTGGTTACGTCCCCCACGACATAAATTGGGGGGTAGTCGAGAATTTCGATGGTGACTGCGGGTGGCTGAACCAAGCCGATTTTTTCCTGCAGACGCCTGGCAATCTCGCCTGTAACGCTGGCGCTGTCGCGGTTTACGACGGGAAGGGATCCTAGAAAGGGTAAAAGGACGGCACCTTCATCCGAGACTGTATATTCGCCCCCAAGCGCATCCCATCGTTCATATTGGCCTTTCGATTGAATCCATTGGACAACTGTCAGGCGCATTCTAGTCTGCGAAACAAAGGGACCGCCATCGGCGTGTGCTGGCGACATTGCTCCGAAGAGGAAGGCGACTACACCGATGACAGATGCAGCTCGAAAGAACAAGTGTGGAGAGTGGTGCGATAGCTTCATGTACATGTCCCGCCTGCGACGCTTCCCAAACGGACGCTGTTCCATACGAGGGGAGCTACGAACGCCGGACGTTAAGTCCAAGGCCGCAACGCCAGTATGCAGCCTGGGGAAGCCTTGAGGAAGGTGGAGGTCGTTCGCCTTGCCTCATCATTATTGATGAGGTGGGGGAAGGTGCTTCAGCCTAAACGGAGCCGGGATATGTCTTCGCAGCGATATGGATGAAGCGCTGCAGAGGTCAGGAAGTTATACGCGCAGGCGCAGCATTTCTGGGCCTAAGACGATTACAGGTGAGGGGTCGGAAAGTATTCATAGTCGGCGAAGCCATTGAACTGCATCTATAGTGATATCTACCGTGGGTCGCCATCTTCAACCCACGCATTTTCAAGTACTGGAGGTGAGGGAGCATGTATGTGTGAACGACAGATAGGGGAGCGTGAGGATTTGTAGGGCGGGCTGGAACGACTCTCGGCCGGGATACACCCTGGCAAGATCGCGCAGACATGGCAACCGCTTCGATACGCATGGTCGATTTGTTGCGAACAAACAGGCGTAGCCGTGCGCGGACTTGCTCTACCAGCCTTCATAGACAACGCGCTCCGTTTGACGGACAGCATTCGCGCGGGCTGCATCTACGGTGCCATTAGTCCGGACGTAAAGCTGCCGCATGTCGTGACACGGGACGTGGGTGCCGCTGCAGCCAACCTGCTGCTGGACCGTTCCTGGATTGGACAAAAGCACGTTCCCGTGCTCGGACCCGAGAGCATTCCTATACCGATATCTCCCGCATTATCAGCGAAGAGACCCGATATCGATGCAGCTATCAGCAGGCTCCATTTGACGAATGGAAAGCGCGGCTTATTGGTGTCGGATGGCCCGAGCCCTTCGCCGAGGCTTACATCGTGATGTTGAAGGCGAAAGACGAAGGCATGGACAACGTTGCTCCGCGCTCCACTGCGATCATTGGGCCGACCAGTTTTCGGCAGTGGGTTCGCGAGGCATTGTCGCCGATCCTTTGAACTTTAACTTCGGGCTTGTTCGCAACCGCCGCCTGCTGAGTGCGACGGTGCATTCCATCCGCCGACCGTTGTTGCTGGCTCTTGTAGCACTGAAGGGCGGTGGGTTCGATTCCGTTCAAGGCGAAGCTATATATTGCGTACTTGAGTACGCCTATGCCACTGATATCGTCTATTGTCTATTGTCTATTGTCTATTGTCTATTGTCTATTGTCTATCGTCTATCGTCGCCGCGCCCAATTATTGACGTCTGGCATAACATCTCAAATGCCGGCATACCATTCGTAGCCGCGATCTTCCCAGAACCCGCCGTTACCACCCCAGAGATCATCAAACCGGTCACGGATTTCGATGCGCATGACGTATTTGGCGTGTTTGTAACCAAGATGACGTTCGACGCGCAGCCGCAAGGGAGCGCCATGTTCGACTTCCAGATCCTTGCCATTGAGCGAGTAGGCGAGGATTGACTGCGGATGAAAGGCGTCAATCAGGCCAATACTCTCGTAGTAGCGGCCGCTGCCATCGAGCGTCTGTTCCAGTTCATCTGCACAATAGAAGACGGCGTAGCGAGCGCCTGGCTTTAAACCCGCAGTCTGCAGGATCAACCCGAGAGGAACGCCCTGCCATTTGCCGATGGCGCTCCAGCCTTCGACGCAGTCGTGGCGGGTGATCTGGGTGCGAGAAGGTAGTTTCTTTAGGTCGGCCAACGAAAATTCCATCGGCCTGTTGACCATGCCGTCGATCTTGAGCCGCCAGTCGGCAAATTGGGTTTCGACCATCCGGACATATTCGGCGCTGTTTGGCTGAATTGATCCATTCGGATGAAAGCTCGGCGAGATGTCCGCGTCGGTATATTCTCGGGCAAGCGTTTGCGGAGAGACGATGAGCCGTTGTGTGCCCATGGTCAGGCGCTCCGCCAGCGCAAGCACCTTCTGCACATGCTGGTTCTGAGAAATGTCATCGCATCCGGTCAGGCCGACAGCGCCCAGACTGGCGGCCGAGCCGATGAGAAACCGGCGGCGGGTAAAGATGGAGCTCATCGGCCGGTCTCCTCGTTGATGATAGCGTAGCGGCCGGTCACCATCGAACGCATGTTGTTCCAAAGACCGGAGAGAATGACCATCGCGACATGAACGACGACGAAGGCCACTAAACTCCAGGCGGTGATGAAATGAATGGAGCGGGCCGATTGCCGACCACCGAAAATATCGAGCAGGAAGGGGTAACCGGCATCTATCGCGGGTGACATGGTCAATCCCGAACCGATCATAAGCGGCAGCAGGATGAAGATAACGATGAGATAGGTCAGCTTCTGCAACGCATTATAGCGCCGCGCCTTTTCGCCTTGCGGGAAGCGCAACCGGGCATGATCCTTGATTTCATGCCAGATGTTTCCCGGTCGGATATCTTCTATCGTCGGTGTCAGATCGCGGCGGAAATGAGCGCCGATCAGGCCATAGATCATGTAAACGAGCCCGTTGATGACAAACAGCCAAGCGAAGAAGAAATGCCAACGCCGGCCGGCCGCAAGATCCTGGTAGCTCGGTATCGTCGCCCAGGCCGGGAATGCGCGCGGCATCATCTCGCCGTCGGCCGTGGAAGCGCCGAGTATGCCGGTGGTGGTGATCGAGAGACGGCCGATGCGCAATATTCCGATGATGTTGTCGCCATCCTGATTGCTGGCGATTTCGAACCACGACGGATCTTCCACCGCTCCGTAATTTCCCCAATGTAATTGTGGATCGGCATTGAATATCTGCATGCCACTCATCAACAGCAAGGTCAGACAGAGCACATTGACCCAGTGCGTTATCCGCGTAAGAGCCGAATGACGGCGAATGAAGATCTTGGCCGGGGGAGATGGCGGCGCGGTGCCGATCTCTTCGATGCTTGCCATGGATTACTCTCCTGACGTGTCGCCGGGAAGCGGCATCTGAAATTACATGCTGCGACGATGTCGCTGTCCATTGAGGTTGCCCGGATGCCTTCGCAACCGGGCAACCCACGATGTCGGCATCGATGCGTCACATTGGCGGAATGACGCCGTTTATGCCGACCAGAACACGGTCGGATTCAATCGTGTTGTCTCCATTGGTCGTGCCGTTGATAATGACCCCTGCACCGGGTTTGATGTCGTCCTTCGTCGCGTTGCCGAGGGTGACGACCGGCGTGCCCGGCGGGATCGAGATCTTCTTCTCGCCGCCCTTGTAAGTGAGCGACAGGGTGGGACCGTTGACCGAGGTGACGGCACTGGCAACAGTCGCATTCGTCATCGAGCTCTTCGGCTTCAGATCCCAGCCGTAGTCGCCCTCGCCGGTGCCTTTCATCGCGGCCGGGAAGATCAGCACCTCGAGCGCCCCGTTGATGCCGCTGTCGGTCGGAACGGACGCGATGCCGACGAAATCCCCAGGCTTGATGTCTGTCACGGAGGCGTTGACGATACCGTTGACGGCCCAGCCGGGTTTCAGCCTGATCCTCACGTCCTTGCCTTCGCGCGATTTGACCATCAGGGTATCGCCGCTGAGGCTTTCCACCACGCCGCGAATGCGTGCCTTGTCGGCAGCCTGTGCGGATAGTGTGGTTGCGGCACCAAGCGCCAGCACCATACTGATGATCTTCAACTTCGTGAGCGACATTCTGCTCTCCATATCTTACATCTTTTCGACATGATGCCCATCCGGCTATGTGGAGCGGGTAGGGCGATCGCTTTGGAAACGGGGCAAGGTGGCTATCGCATCCTGTCGGCGACAGCAGATTGTCCCTCAATTCCGCACCCTCATTCGGAACTCGTGCAAATGCGTTACAGCGATCACGCCGTTGTGATCGCAAGAAGGGCGACAAAAAATCGGGTTCAGGATGTAACAAGTAGCGCTCGTCAACGAATGACTGTCGGTGGATGACGAAATCGGCGTCGGAACAGGTCCTGAAAGGCTTGATGCTTCTATCGCTTGATGGCGATGAAGCTGCATACAGGCGCTTGCTTGTTATTTTGCGGGATCTGCTTTTGGCCTTTTATCGGCGGAGGCTTGGGTCCAATGCCGACCGCGACGCTGAGGATCTGGTCCAGGAGGTGCTTTTGGCGGTGCATGGCCGGCGCATTACCTATGATCGGGAACGACCGTTCACTGCGTGGTTTTTCCAAATCGCGAAATACAAGCTGATCGACCACTTCAGGACAAATGGCAGCAAAAGGGGCGTCGAAATAGCATTGGGAGACGAGATCGCTGCTGAATTTCGAGAGGAGGCGCTGTTTGCTCACCTCGACATCGACCGTCTTCTCGACCAATTGCCTGCCAAGCAGAGGGAGCTTGTGCGGCAGGTAAAGATTAGCGGAAAGAGCACCGCTGAAGCCGCGATCGAGAGCGGGCAGTCTGAAGCAATGGTTCGTGTCAGCATTCATCGCGGGATGCGCGCGATTGGACGCAAGCTGGGTTTTGCCAATGACGAAAAATGATGAATTCATCGAGGCTCTGGTGAGCGATCTCACCCCGGTTCGCCGTCATGCGCTGCGAATGCGGCTTGCGCTTACGATCATTGTCGGCGTGATCGGCGCGGCTGCTGCGCTGCTGATATCGCTCAGCTTTCGCCCGCATCTGCACCATGTGACGGTGACGGCGTTTTGGGTGAAGTTTTTATACACTGCTGTCTTGATGAGCGCGACGATCGTGGCCCTTGATCGGGTTGCGCGCCCCGGGGGGGCGATCAGGAGTATGGTTCTGGTTCTGGTCGTGGCATTCAGCATCGTCGTGCTTCTGGCCGTCGCTCAACTCACACTGTCGCCGGTTTCATCCTACCCGGGTTTGATCATCGGATATTCGGCGTCCTTTTGCCCGTTCCTGATCGTGGCTTTCGGCATTCCCGCTTTCTGTGCCAACATGTGGTTTCTCAGGCGCGCAGCCCCAACGCGTCCGGCGCTTGCCGGCTTCGTTGCGGGTGCTTGCGCAGGGGGCGTCGGCGGCTGGGTATATTCCTGGGCCTGTGTCGAAAACGGTATCCCCTTTATCGCAATATGGTACACGCTCGGGATCCTGCTGAGCGGGTTGGTTGGCAGCCTGGTCGGCAAAGTCAGCCTGCGCTGGTAGTTTCGTTTTCGCCAGCCGACTGGCCCCGCACGCGGCCGATCTGAAGCCGCACCAGTTTTCTGATGGTGACGGTCGTTGCAAGAGGGATCGAGGGGAGACGATAAGGCTTTTTCGCGTTATGAATGGTAGTCATTGATCCTACCAATTAGACGCCGAGGTCCTCATATGGCTCTGAACGTGCTTTTCATTGGCGGTACCGGCCAAATCTCATATCCCTGCGTCGAGCGTGCTGTTGGCGAGGGACATCGCGTCAGTGTCTACAACCGCGGCCTGAGGGGCGAACCGTTGCCTGCGGGTGTGATTTCGATCACCGGCGAACTCGGATCGGCTGCCTATGCCGATCTCGCCAGGGCTAACTATGACGTCATATGCCAGTTCATCGCGTTCACGCCGGATCAGATTGCGCGAGACATCGAGGTGTTTGCGGGCAATTGCGGCCAGTACATCTTCATCTCTTCGGCTTCGGTCTACGAGAAGCCGGCACGCCACTATATCATCACCGAAAAAACGCCGGCCATCAATCCTTACTGGCCCTACAGCCAGGCCAAGATCGCCTGCGAGGAGCTGCTTATGGCGTCAAAGGGGCTAGCTTGGACGATCGTCCGTCCCAGTCACACCGTGCGCACCGGCCTGCCGATCATGATGGGTGACAGCGACATAATGGCGAGGCGCATGCTGGATGGCGAGCCCACGATCGTCGCGGGTGATGGCCACACGCTGTGGACACTGACGCGCTCGGTCGATTTCGCAGTGCCTTTCGTCGCGCTTTTCGGCAAACAGACAGCCCTGACTGAAATCTTCCATATCACCTCCGATCGCGCCCATATATGGGATGACATTCAGAAGGCGATCGCCAGATTGCTGGGTGTCGAGGCGAAAATCGTCCACGTGCCGACGGATACGCTGATCAAGTATAATCCGGATTGGGTAGGCCCCCTGGTTGGCGACAAGGCCTGGACCGCGATCTTCGACAATTCGAAGGTCAAGCGCGTCGCCGGTGGCTTCACCTGCGCCGAGAACTTGGAGGAAATCCTCGCCGAACCGATCATGCATTTTAAGCATCGCCTCTCCAAAATTCGCCCCCCAAAGGGTGAACTCGATGCACTGATCGACAGAATTTGCGCAGCGCAAAGCGCTTTGGGATAGGACAGACATCTCTCGAATGGTGCTTATAAGGCGTGCCCCGCCGTCTTAGTCTCTAAGATGAGGCGCAGCGCTCATGCCTTCCATGCGAATACTCGTCGTCGAAGATGAATTCCTGATTGCTTTTGACGCGGAATATGTGCTGCGCTGCTCCGGCTATGACGTTGTCGGGCCGGTTGGCAGCAGCGAGGAAGCTTTGCGGCTGGGAGCTGGCGTGGATATCGCCCATGTCGATGTTCATCTCAGGGATGGCGCGACCGGCCCGGAAGTGGCCGCGCATCTAAGTCAGGCACATGGGGTCACCGCCATATTTTCGACCGCCAATCCGGAAATCGTAGCCGCGGATCCTAACGCTATCGGGGCTCTTGTTAAGCCAGTCTTTGCTCCGGATCTTCTCAGCGCCATGGAATATGCCGTAGCGCTGCGTAGCTGCCGGCCCGCTACGGCACCCAACTGCCTGAACCCCCTTCAGGCATAATCTCTTGCCACCGGTGCGGTGTATACATTCGCAAGCGGATTAGCACCGGTTTGTGGTAAGGCTAGAGAGGTTTGGAAGTTGCGGCCGACGGCATTTCTCTCCAAAACACAGAATAAGGCGCACGAGTTGTGAAACAACACCGAACGGGGAGAAAATCGGGCTCTATTGATGGCATGGATGTCCTCTGCTGCTGCGATGTCTTCCGCCCTCTTCACATTGGCACATTGCAATGCCGGCGTAGGGGCGTCCATGCCATCAACAGAGCCTCACGTGTATCAATGGTCGCGAGCGCTCTGCTCTGACCTTCAGAAGGGATAATGGGCGGAATCCTCGATGGTGATCCAGCGTAGGTCGGTGAATTCGGTAATGGCCGCCTTGCCGCCGAAGCGGCCGTAGCCGCTGCCTTTGACGCCGCCGAAGGGCATTTGCGCTTGGTCATGCAGGGTCGGGCCGTTAATGTGGCGGATGCCAGACTGGATGCGGCCCGCGACCGCAAGCGCGCACTGCACGTCGGAGCTACCGGGCTGCGAAGCTCCGCTTAGAAAATGTCGCCAATCGAATGGACGTGGTGGAATGCCGATATCGTTGCCGGCGAGCGCGCGCGTGGAGACGTTTGCCGTGTTTGAGGAGCCGGTCTCACTAAAATTGAAGAAGGGCCCCGTCGACGGCAAATGAAGACCTCTTCGATGTAATTAATATGTTAAGTATTAGATTGACGGACCAGAAGATCTGTAGCAGTCTTCCGCAGTGCTGACACTGTTGGGAGGCGGAGTTGGACCTGTTGCAAAATCGCAGTCTGGTTGACCGGACCTGGTCGCCGACGCCCTACGATCAGTGGGTTGACGACCTTCAAAGCATTTGCGGCAACTTCAATCCGCACAGTATGCAGCGCGGTGATAGCGTCATCGGCACGGCGAGCCGTATCGACGTCTGCGGCATGGAGTTCGCCCATGTCTCCAACGATCTTGATTATGTCCATCGCGATTGGGAGGACATTCGCCGTGATGCCAATGAGCATCTGTTTCTGATCCTGCAGCTGGAGGGCGTCTGCGGTGTCGAGCATTCCGGCCAACAGAACATTCTCGATGTCGGCGAATGCATTCTTGTCGATTCGACGCGGCCGACCACCTTCTACTTCCGCGGGCACTTCTCCAATCATCTGTCGCTTCATCTGCCCCGGCAGCTAATGTATTCGGACAGCAAAATCGATTTTGACGTTGCGCGCAAGCTCGAGGCGAGCGACCCGATGGCCATGATGCTACGTGCATTGATTGCCAAGATGATGACCACGCCGGATAATGAAGCAGCTTCGCCCTATCTTCGCCAGCTGATGTTCGACACGACCCGCCAGGCATTCCTCTCCACAGGCGCCCAGACGGCAAGCCTGAATTCGCTGCATGAAAGTGCCAGTAAGCGCATGCAGATGGTCGATATCCTTATCGACAAGCATCTGACCGACAGCGACCTCAGCGCCAAATGGCTGGCGACACGGCTCGGCATTTCCATCCGCACCCTGCAGCAGGATTTCCAGGGCATGGGCATGACCTGCACGATGGTCATTCGCGACAAGCGGCTGCGCTTTGCGCGGGAAAAGATCGAGCAGCTCAAAGAGCAGCGCAACCCGACGACGATAGCCGAAGTGGCCTATTCGGCCGGGTTCAACGACATTTCCTATTTCAATCGCAGCTTCAAGGAGCTGTTCGATTGCGCGCCGAGCGAGCTGCTGCGCGCCGCCGAGCCGGCTCATAGGTTGGACTGAAGCGCGAGACTGCGCTCCAGTCCAAGACGAGGCGCGCTTCTCCCCAAGACGGGTTTTAGGGCAAGGGCCATAGTCCTCTCGAAAGTCACGGGAGGAAAATGTCGTGAAGCAGTACACCCTGCTTATCGGTGGCGAGGCTGTTGCCACATCTCATCATGCACCGGTTAAAAATCCGTCGAATGGTGACATTGTCGGCCATATGCCACTCGCCAGTGAGGCGGATCTCGACCGCGCGGTTGCCGCGGCCGCCGAAGCCTTCAAGGGCTGGTCGCAGATCTCCAGCGAGGAGCGCGCGGCGGCCTGCCGCGCCGTCGCCGAAAAGATCGGCGAGCACGGTGAGGAACTTGCTCAAATCCTGACCCGCGAACAGGGCAAGCCGCTCAATGGTCTCGGCTCTCGCTTCGAGATCGGTGCCGCGCTGGCCTGGACGCGCCATACTGCCGAACTCGATCTGCCAGTGGAAATCCTCCAAGACGACAATGAAGGCCGCATCGAACTACATCGCAAGCCTATCGGCGTCGTTGGTTCGATCACGCCCTGGAATTGGCCCGTGATGATTGCCTGCTGGCATATAGTTCCGGCCGTTCGTGCTGGCAATACCGTTGTCATCAAGCCCTCGCCGCTGACGCCGCTGTCGACCATTCGTCTGGTGGAGATCATGAACGAGGTTCTGCCGCCCGGTGTCGTCAACGTCGTCACTGGTGAAAACAGTATCGGTGCGGCGCTTTCTTCCCATCCTGGTATCGCCAAGATGACCTTCACCGGCTCGACGGAAACCGGCAAAAAAGTCATGGCGTCCGCGGTCGCGACCCTCAAACGCCTCACGCTGGAGCTTGGCGGAAATGACGCCGGCATCGTCCTGCCCGATGCCGACCCCAAGGTCATAGTCGAAGGACTCTTCTGGGGCGCCTTCATCAATAATGGTCAGACGTGTGCGGCGCTGAAACGGCTCTATGTGCACGACAGCATCTATGAGGAGGTCTGCCGCGGTCTTGCGGAATATGCAGGCAAGATCGCCGTCGGTGATGGGCTGGATGAGGCGAGTATTCTCGGTCCGGTGCAGAACGAGATGCAGTTTAACAAGGTGCGCGAACTCGTCGACGATGCGCGCGCGAATGGCGGTCGTATCCTGACCGGTGGGGCGCCGATGGATCGCCCGGGCTATTTCTATCCGATTACGCTCGTTGCCGATGTCGACCACGGTATCCGCCTGGTCGACGAGGAGCAGTTCGGTCCGGCCCTGCCGATCATCCGCTACAGCGACATCGATGAAGTGGTCGCGCGTGCCAACCAGAACCCGGCTGGCCTTGGTGGCTCCGTCTGGTCCTCCGATGCGGAGAAGGCGAAGCGCTATGCACTGCAACTCGAGTGCGGCTCGGTCTGGATCAACAAGCACGGCACGATCCAGCCGAATGCGCCTTTCGGCGGTGTGAAGCAGTCTGGCATCGGCGTCGAATTCGGCGCCGAAGGGCTGAAGGAATTCACGACAATCCAGACCGTATTGAGCTGAGTCATGACGACTTACGACTACATCATCGTCGGTGGCGGTTCTTCGGGTTGCGTACTGGCAAACCGGCTTTCGGAAAACCCGGCGCACAAGGTGCTGCTGATCGAGTCCGGTCGCCGGGATTCCGATCCCTGGATCCATATCCCCGCCACTTTTTTCAAGGTGCTGGGCAAGGGCATCGATATCCACCCCTATGCATCGAATCCCGACCGGGGCCTCAATGGCCGGCCCAGCATCGTGCCGCAGGGAAATGTGCTGGGCGGCGGCAGTTCGGTGAATGCGATGATCTATATTCGCGGTCATCGCAACGACTACGATACCTGGGCGCAAATGGGCTGCCAGGGCTGGTCCTACGAGGATGTGCTGCCGGCCTTCCGCTCGCTTGAGAATAATGAGCGGCTGAATGGCCACTATCACGGCAACAAGGGCGACCTGCGCGTCTCCGATCCCCGCCATCGCCACCCTTTGAGCGAAGCCTTCATCAAGGCGGCGACCGAAATCGGCATTCCCCGCAATGACGATTTCAACGGTGCGGATCAGGGCGGCGTCGGCTTCTATCAAAGCACGACACATGGCGGCCGCCGCTGGAGTTCGGCGCAGGCCTTCCTGCGCGAGGCGGAGAAGCGGCCGAACCTGACCGTTCTCACGGAGCGCAAGGTCGCTCGCATCCTGTTCGAAGGGCTGAAGGCCGTTGGCGTCGAGCTGCTCGATGGCGCGATCTTCAAGGCATCGCGCGAAATCGCGCTCACCGCCGGAGCGATCGCAACGCCGAAGATTCTGCAGCTGTCGGGTATCGGTGATGGCGCGCATCTTTCCTCGATCGGCATTAAGGTCGTCGCCGACCTGCCGGGTGTCGGCAGCAACTATCAGGACCATCTGGAAGTGCCGGTGCAAGGCGAAACACGCGAGCCGATCTCGATCCTCGGCCATGACAAGGGGCTGCGGGCGGCAGGCCATATGCTGCGCTATCTGACGGCGCATCAGGGGTTGTTGACGTCCAACGTTGTCGAATGCGGCGGTTTCATCGACACCGCGGGCACCGGGCAGCCGGATGTGCAGTTCCATGTCCTACCTGTCTTGATCGGCTTCGTTGATCGCGATCCGGAGCCGGGTCATGGTTTGAGCATCGGTCCATGCTATCTGCGGCCACGCTCGCGCGGTTGGATACGGCTGAAGAGCAAGAATCCGACCGAGCAGACGGATTTCAACGCCAACCTGCTGTCCGATCCGGCCGATCTTGAAACCCTGGTGCGCGGCGTCGAAACGGCGATCCGCATTCTCGATGCGCCGGCGCTTGCCAAGCTGGTCAAGCGCCGCTTGCTGCCAAAGCCAGGTGTCGAGAAGGACCCTGAAGCGCTGCGCGATTACATCCGCCAATCCTGCAAGACCGTGTTCCATCCAGCGGGCACGGCGCGCATGGGTCGAGCAGACGATCGCATGGCCGTCGTCGGGCCCGACCTGAAGGTACGTGGGATCGAGGGGCTGCGCGTCTGCGATGCCTCCGTCATGCCGACCCTGATATCGGGCAACACCAATGCACCGACGATGATGATTGCGGCAAAGGCTGCTGCCTTCATGACTGGAAAGGCGATTTCCGGCTGAGCCGGAAATCGGGGAAGCAATAAGCCCGTGGGGAACGGGACAACAAATTGGGAGGAGACTATGCCTATTAATCTAAGAGGGCTGGTGATCGGCCTTTTGCTGACGCTGGCATCAGCATTCAGCGCGCATGCGGCCGTATCCTGCGGCGACAATAGCGGCAAGCCAGCAACGGGTGAACCGATCATCATCGGCGCCATCACCGGCAAGACCGGACCGGATGACTTTTCTAATTCCACCAAGGCGGCGAAGGCCTATTTCGATTGCCTCAACGCCAACGGCGGCATCAATGGCCGGCCGGTCAAATATCTGGTCGAGGATGACCAGTGGAACCCCGAAATTGCGGCGCAACTGGCTGCAAAACTCGTCAATGACGAGAAGGCCGTACTTATGGTCGGCAATTCCAGCTATGTCGAATGCGGCGCGAATGCCGATTTCTACAAGAAGTCGGGCATTCTTGTCGTCGCCGGCGTCGGTGTGCCGCGTGAGTGCTACTTCGCTGAGAATTATGCGCCGACCAACGCCGGGCCGCGCGTCTCGATGCTCGGCGCCATGGGGTATGCGCTCGACAAGCTGAATGCCAAGTCCGTAGTCTGCATCGGTCCGAACATCCCGAATGTCGGCACCTGGTCCTGCGATGGTGTGATGCTGCTCGCTAAGGAAAAGGGCTTTGCCGCCCAGACGATTTTGATGGATCCCGGCTCTGCCGATGCGACATCGATCATCCTGCAGGCTGCTTCAAGCAAACCGGATGTTATCGTTCTTGGTCTTTCCAAGGGTGTTGCCGTACCGTTGCTGACGGCTGCCGAAGAGCAGGGCCTCAACCAGACGATCACCTTCCTGAGCGCCGCCTCCGCCTATGATCTCTCGGTTCCGTCGACCATCGGCTCCGGTTGGGATGGCAAGTTCTACGTCAATATGGAATTCAATGATCTCGAGGCAACGACGCCGGACAATCAGAACTGGCTCGCCGTCATGAATCAATACGGCCAGAAGTCCGATCCGCGCGATACCTTTGCTCAGGCAGGCTATCTCGCAGCTCGCATCGCCGAGAAGGCGCTGATGACTCTCGATCCGGCCAAGATCAACCGCGAGACCGCCTCTGCCGCCGTGCGAGAGATAAAAGACTTCAAGAGCGATATCTTCTGCGCTCCCTGGTACTTCGGCGATGGTCAGCCGCGCCACAACGCCAATTCGACGACGCGCATGGCCGTTGCCGAGGGTGGAAAGTGGAAGGTAGTCTCCGATTGCGCGCCGTCGCCGGATCCGGAGCTGAAGGATATCCGCGCCTTCGAAAAGTCCGCCGGCATCAACTGAGCTCTCACACTTGCAACCGGTTCCGCGGTAAATCCGCGGGACCGAACGACCCCACGCATCGGCCCGGAAATCGGGATCGATTTTCGGAAAACTCGATGCGCTGATCTAAAGTGTTACGGCGTCCCTAGCGCGTCTGAAGACGCGCTGCGCCGTAGAGGATTGATCCATGAATCTTCTACCCTTCGTCATTTCCGGGCTAGGCATCGGCGCCGTCTATGCGCTCTCCGGTGTCGGTCTTGTCGTCCTGTTTCGGGCGACGGGCGTTCTCAACTTCGCATTCGGAGCCTTCGGTGCGATCGGAGCCCATTGTGCCTGGCAATTGCTGGAGTGGAAGATGCCGCTCGCCGTCGCCATTCTCGCTGCCGTTGCCGTTTCGACCGCGATCAGCTTCCTCTATGGCCGCGTCTTCGCGCCCATGCTGTCGCATCGCGATATCGTCGTGCGCGCTGTCGGCACCTTGGCGCCGGCGTTGGTCCTGATCGCGATCATGGGCGTTATCTGGGGCGAGCTGCCGCGTCGCCTGCAGTTCCCGACCGACCAGATGTTCGTTTCTCTCTTCGCAGTGCGCCTGACCTTCACACGCATCATCGCCATCGTCCTCGCCATCGTCATGGTCGTTGCCATCACGCTGCTGCTCACCCGCACGCGCCTTGGTTTGGATATGCGCGCACTCGCCAATGATCGCGATCTCAGCGCCGTCCTCGGCGTACGCATCCTTTACACCGAAACAGCCGCCTGGATCATGACCGGCATCTTCTCCGGCTTTGCCGGCCTCTTGCTTGCCGATCTCGTCCGGTTGCAGGGCACGTTTTTGACTCTGCTGGTGATCCCGGCAATCGCGGCGGCGATCCTTGGTCAACTGCAGTCGCTTTGGCAAACAGCCGTTGCCGGCATTTTGATCGGGATCGTCGAAGCCGTGCTGACGCCGATTACCTGGATATCGCCCTATCGCGCAGCAGCGCCTTTCATCATCGCGCTTATCGCGGTCACCATTCTGGGAGGCACGGCGCGCGCCGTGTTGAAAGACCGATGACCATTCAGGAGCAAACAATCGCCCCAACAGCCGAAAGCATATCGATGGTGCGTCTGCCCAAGCAGCTTCTTCATGTGCCCGTGACGATGGCGATCTTCTCGCTCGTCGTCGCCTTGCTTGCGAATTCCTTCTGGCTGTCCGCGGCAACATCGGCTGTCGCTCTGTCGCTGTCTGTTGCCGGACTTGCCATTCTCTACGGCCAGCTCGGTCTTGTCTCCCTTTGCCAGTTCGCCCTTGTCGGCGTTGGCGGTTGGGTGACGCTTCGCGTGGGCCACGCTTTTCATCCGCCATTCGAGTTGAGCCTGCTTGCCGGCGGCGTCGTTGCTTCGGTGGTGGGGTTGGCATTCGGCGTACCGGCCTTGCGCTTGCGCGGTCTTTATCTCGCGCTCGTGACGCTGATGCTCGCGGGCGCCTTCCAGATCGTCATCAGCGCCTGGGGTTTTCCGGATGGCGGTCCCGGCTTCCTGGGTCGAGCCGACGGTTCTGGCCGCGCGATGCTGGCGAGGCCGGTCCTCGCCGATGGAGAAGTCTCGTATTTCCTCTATGTCTGTGCGATAGCGGCAATCGCCCTGCTGATCGCGCAGTGGCACAAGCTTGCCCGTCCCGGCCGGGCTTGGGCACTGATCCGCAAGGGCGAGGCGGTTGCGGTTGCCAGCGGCGTCAATGTGCTGATCTATAAGGCCTGGGCGTTTGCATTGAGCGGATTTCTCGCCGGCCTTGCCGGCGGATTGCTGGCGGGCAATGTCGGCCAGCTCGATGGACGCGCCTTCGGCGCTTTCGAAAGCCTCAATCTCTTTGCGCTTGCCATCGTCGGCGGTGTCTTCAACTGGTACGGCGCCGTCATCGCCGGCCTTCTCTTGCGTGCAGTGCCGGCACTGCTCACCGATCTCGGCATTGATGGCTACGTCACGATCGGGATATTCGGCGTCGCCCTGTTCCATGCGCTGGCAACCGCGCCGACCGGCATTGCCGGGCAGGTCTCGGCTCTCATCATCAGGCTGAATGCCGCTCTTTCCCGGGGGAGGGCGCGATGATCAAGATCGACAATCTCATCGTCCAGTTCGGCGGCGTGCGGCCGATCAATGAACTCAGTGCCGTGCTGACTGCACCCGTCGCCGGTCTCATCGGTCCGAATGGCGCGGGCAAGACCACATTGCTCAATGTGCTGTCCGGTTTCGTGAAGCCTATCCAGGGCTCGGTTTCGCTCGGCGAGCGGGCGTTATTACCTATGACGCCGCTGCAGCGGGTGCGCGCAGGCCTGCGCCGTTCGTTCCAGACGGAGCAGGTGGTGGAAGACTTGACGGTTGCAGGCAATATCGCCGCAATCGCTGATCATGTCGTTGGTGCTGGACATCATGCCCGTGCGGTCAACCAGGCACTTGCTTTTGTTGGCTTGACCGATGTTGCCGAGAGGCTCGGGCAATCCCTCAATCTCTTCGAGCGCCGCCTTGTCGAACTGGCGAAATGCATCGTCGGCGAGCCGAAGCTCATTCTGCTCGATGAACCGGCCGCCGGGTTGACTGAGGAAGAAGGTAAAGCCTTTCGCGAGCTAGTGCTGCGCATCCCGGCGGAATTCCGGGCGCAGGTTCTGATCATCGACCACGATGTCGATCTCATCCGCTCCATGTGCAGCGAAACCATGGTGCTCGATTATGGCAAGCTTCTGGCGCTCGGCCCGACGCAGACCGTGCTGGCCGATCCCAATGTGCGGCGCGCCTATCTGGGAGAGTTCTGACATGGACACCAAATCCGAAATCCGCGTCGAGCATCTCGTCGTCGAGCGCGGCGGCAAGCGCGTCATTCATGATGTTTCTTTTTCGGTCGCAGCCGGCAAGATTACGACGCTTCTCGGCGCCAACGGGGCGGGCAAGTCGAGCACGGTCATGGCGATGGCCGGCGTCCTGCCGCGCGGCGGCTCGGTGCGACTCGGCGATGCGGCGCTCGAAGGGTTTTCACCCGACCGCATTCGTCGTGCCGGTCTCGCGCTCGTACCGGAAGGGCATCGCGTGCTCGGGCAGCTTTCCGTCGAGGACAATATCCTCGTGGCGGCCCTTGAAGGATCGGCGACTGCGCGGCGAGAGGGGTTGGCTCACGCCTATGAGATATTTCCCGAGCTTTCGGAGCGTCGGCGCCAATCGGCATCGGATCTTTCCGGTGGCCAGAAGCAGATGGTGGCGATGGCGCAGGCCTTCATTGCCAAGCCGCGCTTCATGATCGTCGATGAGCTGTCGCTCGGCCTGGCGCCGGCTGTCGTCAAGCGGCTGGCCGAGGCGCTGAAGATCGCGGCTGCGCGCGGCATCGGTGTCCTGTTGATCGAGCAGTTCGCCAATCTCGCACTCGATCTCGCCGACCAGGCTCTCGTGCTGGAACGCGGGCGCCTCGTCTTTTCCGGCGCCGCTCTGGCACTCAAGGCCCAGCCGGACATTCTGCACGGCGCTTATCTGGCAAGCTAAAGCGAAGGAGCCTTCATGACATTCTCTGCCGATCTTTTTGCCGGGCGAACGGTCGTCGTTGCCGGCGGTACCTCTGGTATAGGAGCGGCGACTGCCCGGCGTTTCGCGGATCTCGGAGCCAGCGTTATGAGTTTCGGGCTTGGCGCCTCGATGTCGCCGGCAAGCCCGCGGATCGAAAGTCGCGAGGTGGACGTACTGAAACCCGGCGCGCTGGAGACCTTCTTTGCCGCTGTCGAGACGATCGACGTTCTCGTCAATTGCACTGGCGTCAGCCGCGATCGAGGCGAATGGGTGAAGGCGACCTTCGATGAAGTTATGGCGATCAATCTCACATCGGTCATGGATTGCTGCCGACTGGCGCGTCCGCGCATGCGGGCGGGGTCGGCGATGGTCAATATCGCCTCGATGTATTCGACTTTCGGCGCTGCGGATCGGCCGGCCTATGCGGCGAGCAAAGGCGCGATCGTTCAATTGACGAAGTCTCTCGCCCAGGAATATGCCCAGGCCGATATCCGCGTGAACGCGGTAGCACCCGGCTGGATCGTCACCCCTCTGAGCCGTGCGCTGTTTGCCGACGAACGGGCTTCGTCCTCAATCCTGAGGCGCATTCCGGCAGGCCGCTGGGGCGCTTCCGAGGAAGTCGCCGATGCGATTGTCTTCCTGTCATCCGACGCTGCGCGCTATATCACCGGCGCTTGCCTGCCGGTCGATGGCGGTTATCTCACCTCCTGAGGACAGCAATCATGGCGGCAATACTTCATCGACATATCGACAGCGCCAGCGGCGGAGCGTTTGCGGGGCTGGCACGCAATCTCTTCGGCAATGTTCGGCTCGATTTCGGCAGCGCCGACGAGGAGAAGAGCCGGATGACATCCGCCATGCTGGGTGCATGCCGGCTGACGCGACTGGAAGCGGACCGACATGTCGTCTTCGGCGATCATGTGACGGCGGCGCCCGACGATCCCGACGCGATCAAGCTGATCGTGCAGACGGAGGGCAGCGCCGCGCTCACGCAGGGTGGATTGCATGCGCCCATCTCGCGGAATGCGCTTGTCATCTACGATCCCAGCCGCCCCTACATGCTGACGAACAGCACGCCGGTCCGCCAGCTGCTGCTGCAATTGCCGCGTCACGCGCTGCCTGCAACAGCGGTGGAACGACTGGCACGGCCTTTTACGGCGCATGCCGAGCAGGACGGCATGTGCCGGATCCTTCTATCGCTGATGGACTCGACCATTCATGAGATCGATCATCTTGATGAGGCTCGGCGTATAAGTGTCGGCCAGACCATGATCGAGCTTGTGCGCACCATGATCGGTTCTGATCCGCCGCAGCCAAAATCCATCGCCAATCCGCTTGGCGTGCTGCTGCAGCGGGTCAAGGACTTCATCGATGGCAACCTCGAACGACCGGACCTGACCGTGGCGATGATCGCGCGCCGCATGGGCTGTTCGGTGCGATACGTATACCGCGCATTCGAGGTCGAACGCCTGACTCCCTCGGATTACATCTGGGATCTGCGGGTGCAGAAAGCCGCGGAACAACTGCGGGAAGCCGGCGGCTATGCCGGGGAAATATCCGGGATCGCTTTCGCGCTCGGCTTTTCCTCCAGCGCGCATTTTTCGCGGGCGTTCCGCCATCGCTATGGCGTTTCGCCGTCGCAGTGGCGCAAGGTCCGTGTGTCCTGAATGGGATAAGGCGGCCCGGCTGGAGCCGAACCGCCTCAACGGTTAGTGCATGGATTCCGCCACTCTCAGCGTATCGGTGAACTGCTCGAAACGTCGGATTTTGTCTTCAGCGACACCCCAAACATGGACGACACGGGCCTTGAATGCCTTTCCAGTTCGCTTGTTCGTGCCGCTGTAATCCCCGACGGCAACCACTTCGTCGCCGGCGTCGAGGAGACGCTCGAGCTTGAAGGTGTATCCGTCAAAGGCCTGCCCGAGCGCCTGGAAGACGTTCTCGAAGATCTCCTGCGGGCCGACATAGGTGCCGGCGCAGGGAAATCCGTCCATCTCGGTCCACCGGCAGTCAGGGGCTATGTCCGCAAGCATGCCATCCATGTCGCGGCGGTCATTGGCGTCGTAATGCGCCTTTACGATATCGAATGCTGTGCGCATGGGGTCCTCACACGGGTTCCTGCCCGGGCAGGTAATAGGTCATCGAGGCCTTGCGGATGAAGGCGCCTGCCGGGCTATTCTGGATGCGGCCGTCCCCCGTGATGCCCAGGAACTTGCCTGTCGAACGCATATCATTGAAATTGTAGAAGAAAGTGGATGCGACCGCGATCTTGAACTCGCGGAAGGTGAATATGTAGAGGTTGTCGTCGAACTTGTAGGTCGTGGTCAGGTCGACATCACCATGGCCGCGCTGCACGCCGACGAGGCATTGCCAGGCATAGCGTTGCGACGAGAGATAGGTGTGCTCGTAAACGTGGTTGGGGCTGTAGGTGAAGTGCGCCCTGAGCCCGATCAGGTCGCGGCTCTCGTGCGGCACTGGCCCGCTTGCGGCGCCACCTTCAATAACACCCGGCCGGAAGATCTGCGCGACCTGCGGCTCACCGACGAAATCTTCGAACTCGCGAACGACGGAATAGATGGAAAGCACGCGGCGCGTTTCGGTGTTGAGGATCAGCGTCTCGGCTTCCTTGGGGCGGCCGGCAAAGATAATCTCGACGAAATAGATCTTCGGCGCGACTTCGATCACCTCGGATAAATCGTTTCCGCTGTCCTTGCCATCCGACCATTCGACCTCGCCCTTGCCGAATGCAAGGTCCAGGGTGCGGCCGTCGTCGAACGCGATCTTGTGAGACGTGCCGGTCAAAGCCTGTGTCGCCGGCAGTCGGTTCGTATCGATGCCATAGGCGAATTCGTCATAGGTTTTCCAGTCCGTGGGATTCTGGTTCATCGGTATGTCCTCCCCGTCATTCTACAAAGGCCAGTGTCGGCAGATCGACTGTGCCGGCGCCGCCGTCAACCGTCAGGACGGCACCATTGATCATCGATGCTTCGCCCGAGGCGAGGAAGCAGACGGCATTGGCGACGTCTTCGGCGGTTGCCGGCCGGCCAAGCGGCACGTCCTTGGTGACGAGCGCATAGGCTTCCGCGATGCTCTTCAGCTTGTACTTCTCGACAATGAACTCCATCTGCTCGTCGGCCATGGCAGTCGTGACCCAGCCGGGAC
The DNA here is from genome assembly GCF_014194925.1 of Rhizobium sp. BK491. NCBI lineage: Bacteria > Pseudomonadati > Pseudomonadota > Alphaproteobacteria > Hyphomicrobiales > Rhizobiaceae > Rhizobium > Rhizobium sp. BK491. Next base: position 1,654 of record NZ_JACIAR010000011.1, on the reverse strand, counting down.
AGACGGTATTGGTGCGAACGCCCTTGCGGCCATAGTCGCGCGCGAGCGATTTCGCGAGCCCGATGCAGCCGTGCTTCATCGTGACATAGCCCGCCGCATCCGGCCCGGCAAAGAGGCCGGCGATCGAGGCGAGGACGACGATGTTGCCCTGGTTCTTGATGAGATGCGGCAGGGATTCGCGGGCGCTGACGAAGGCAGTGTTGAGGTTTAGCCGTACGGCGAGATCCCAGGTCTCGTCCGACATGCTGACCGTCGGCCCGACGCCATGGCCGCCGGCATTGGCAATCAAAATGTCGAGGCCGCCATAGATCTCGACAACCTTCGCGACGGCGCCCTTCATCGCCGCACCATCGGCGGCATCGGCCGCGACGATGGTCGCGCCGATTTCATCGGCAACGCTTCTCAGCGGCTCGGGACGGCGCCCGACGAGCGCGACATTGCCGCCCTCCTGCCGGATGCGGCGCGCAACCGCCGCGCCGATGCCAGTACCGCCGCCGGTGATCAGGGCGGTCTTGTTCTTGAAACGCATGTTTCCTCCTCTTAGCTTTCGGGTTCATCATGACCGATGCTTGCAGAGGCGTCGCGTCCAGCTGTGCAGTCCGTTTTGACTGAGCGTGCACAAAGTTTTCCTATGCGGAAATTTGGCTGATGAGGCGCAGGTCACGCGACACCAACGGCATGGCCTATCCTAGGAATGGACCTCAACGTCCTCGGACGAGTTGGTGCCTGCTCCGCGCGCCAAACCGTGCCTTCGGCTGTATGACCCAATGGCCCGAAATTCACGCCTTGCGGTTGCACTTATATTCGTCCTACCTCATGATCAGTCCCTGGCTGTAATAAGGACCATCCTCAGAGATTCTCGTGACCTAGTGATCTGAATTTGCTAGGTCGTCGGTTCTGATCCGTTCAAGAGCGTAATGCCGGATCTTTGGCAATCTTTGCCAAAGTGGTTTACACCCGTTGGAAATGGAGCAAGCTGATGGCAACGATGAACGTGTCCCTACCGGATCCGATGAAGGACTGGGTTGAGGCGCAGGCTACGACGGGACGATATTCCAATGCCAGTGACTATGTGCGTGATTTGGTCCGACGCGATCAAGCGCGAATGACAAGATTGCTGCCATGCAAAGCTTCGTTGACGCCGGGCTCCAGAGTGGGGTTGGAAGCCGATCGAAGGATGAGCTGTTTGCCGAGGCTGAGGCTCGTGCCAATAAATCATGAGCTATAAGCTTTCGGTCAAGGCGGAAGAAGACATCATCGCGATCGCTGAGCAAGGTGTGCGTGTATTCGGCGCCCAGCAGGCGCGTCGTTACCACAATGACCTTTTTGCTTTGCTTGATTTGCTCGCCGATAATCCACGTATCGCGCGCGAAAGAATTGAGATTGAACCGCCAGTCGGAGTTCATCCCTTTAAAGCGCATCTGATCGGATAGTCGAAGATGAGACCATCTTCGTTATAAGAATTCGTCACGGGCATGAAGATTGGGTAAACGATGCAACGTCGGCGCAGGATGAAGTTCAGACGTTCGGCATGCCATTAGTTCGATTCTCTTCAAGAGCGAATCCGTTTATCTCGGCGGACGAGATCAGATCGTTGCCAAGAAGATAGCCGCGATGCGTGCGGCTGGCTTCAAGATTGCGCTGGATGACTTCG
>NZ_JACIAR010000010.1:0-94431 GCF_014194925.1 Rhizobium sp. BK491 | reverse complement strand
GCGGTTTGCGCTGGTGACGCGGGGTGGAGCAGCCCGGTAGCTCGTCAGGCTCATAACCTGAAGGCCGCAGGTTCAAATCCTGCCCCCGCAACCAATAATCTATCCCCCCTCAGCTCCTAGCCAGGGCAATACTAGCCAAGCCCGCAGCTGCCCTGGCAATCGTCTGTCGAAAAGCTAGCCGCACATTTTCCCGAAATAACGCAATGCTCCCGTAATCTGCTTCGCAGACCATCCGTGCATCAAAGCAATCAAAGGCGGGTGGTTATGCGGTTTTTTCTTCTTTTGGCCTGCATCCTGGCGGTCGGCAGCTCCTGTCTATCGGCCGCCGAACTCGGTTCGGAGCGCAGAAATCGGCACCCTCTCCTCGTTCAATATAGATATGACCCATGTACCGATGGCCGCGTGAGCGACGGGCGTCCGAGGAGTTGCGAGGAGTTGTGGCGCGCCTGGCGGCATGACCGATGGCGCGACTGGCCGGATGAAAAATATAGCCGTACACGACGATCCTTTATCAATCCATGTACCAACGGGCGTTTTAACGACGGCCAGCCCCGATCTTGCCGGGAGCTGCTGGACTGGCTGGATTGGCAATGAAAACGGTCCTCTCGCTGTCGTCCTGGCCTTTGGTGTTCTTCTCTGGCCTGCTTCTCACTCATTTCGCTTTCGAGAGCGAACGGCCAATGTTTGGCTTTGCGCTTGTCTATGCCGGCGAGGTGCTGCTGCTCCTGCTGCTCGAACGCTATATTCCCTATGAGCGGCATTGGCTGCTTCCTGATGGCGAAACGGCTAATAACATCGCCCATACGCTGCTGACCAAGGGGGCGGTGCAACTGTTTGCACTAGTCGGCGCCGTTTTCCCGATGCTGACGGCCACTGTGCTGCAGCCGTTCGCCGGTGCCCGCTTCGATCTGTGGCCGACGGCACCACCCATGCCGTTTCAAGTGGCGATCGCTGTCGTCGTCGCGGAATTCGGCCTCTACTGGGCGCATCGGATCGCCCATGAAAGATTGTTCTTCTGGCGCTTTCACGCGCTGCATCACAGCGTTATCAGGCTATGGGTCGTCAACACAGGCCGCTTCCACATTGCCGATTCGCTGTTCAAGGTAGCCCTCAGCCAGCTGCCGATCTATCTGCTGGGCGCACCGCTCCAGGTTTTCTGGTGGCTTGGTGCGATCACGGCGTTCATGGGCATTCTCACCCACTGCAACGTCGATATGCGAACCGGTATTTTCGATTATATCTTCAGCACGCCGCGACTGCATCGCTGGCATCATTCCAAGGACATGCGCGAGGGCAACACGAACTACGGTGAGAATGTCGTGTTCTTCGATCTGCTGTTTGGCACCTATTTCAATCCCGATCGACCATCTTCGACGGATATTGGCATCCGCGGCGAGGTCGCGAAAAATTTTCTCGGCCAGCTGGCGCAGCCTTTCCGCAAGGAAGGCATCCGCCAGATCCTTGGGCGCCCGACAAAAAGCGGCTGATGCCGCAAAGCGCAATGCTGCCGTAATCCATGAGACGTACCCCTGCCTGCGATCTCTCTCCAGTTGCAAAGGACGTTCTGATGACTGCCATTCGCATGAAGCAGCTCCCCCGTGGAATTGCTGCGCTCATAGTCCTGCTAATCCTGCCGGCCTGTGCCTCGCAGATCATGAAGAGCTATATTGGCGCGCCGATCAGCAGCGTGATGCTGGACTATGGTCCGCCGGATAATGTCTATGATCTAGGCCCGGGCGCGCGTGCCTATCAATGGCGCAAGCAGAAGACGCAGGTGGTGTCAGGCCAATCCAGCGGCGAAATCCGGGATACACGTCGCGGCAAACGTTATGAAGTCACCGAAACGCCAGGTTACGTCGAGCATACGGAATGTTTCTACACCTTCTATACCCGAGGCTCCGGTCCCGATTGGTATGTAACGAGTTTTCGCCAACCTTCGCTTGAATGCGAATAAATCCCTCTAGCGGCCCAGCGGAAGCCGGATGATTCCGCTGCTCGCAAGGGAACAACTCAATCCTGACCTGGTTCGTCAATTTTGCCCCATCGCCAACGCCATGGGGCATCGCTTTTCCACCAGGCAACGAAAATCAGCAATGCCGTCGGGACGATGATCGCTGTGGCGTAGCCGATTGGATGACTATCCGCATTAGGCCCGCCGACGAAGATAAAGGCCATCAGCACCAGCGCATAGATAACAAGCGCCATCCAGCCCTGCCAGCAGCAAGGCCGGCCGGCTCCGTAACCATAGGCTTTGACATGGAACCACGGGGATTGGTATCTCACGCGGTCGGATCCCTTGGCGGATCAGTCATCGCTTCGCTGCACTTCTCCACCAGGATTGTCCGGCAACTTTCGGGCAACCGCAAGACCGCCGATCGTGCGAAACGCGATGGCAGCGAATGGTTCGATTGCGTACGCATGACGCGGCTGGCTTTCATGATCGAAAGCGGCGAAAGCGCTGATTTGGGGTTCGATCAGCCATCCTCCGCCGCTCTCCGTCAGGCCCGCCCTGGCTTGAAAAAAGCGTGCCGACCTCGGCGAACCGGGCATCAGAAGCGATAGTTCAGGCCGGCCTTGATGACGTGATCGCGCAGATCGGTCTTCGACTTGCCGCTCGATGTCGTCGTGGAGACGTCGTTGGTCATGACGTAGTTATATTCGATCTTGGCCGACAGGCCGCCGCCGAAGCCCTGTTCGACGCCGCCGCCGACAAGATAACCCTGCTTCCAGCCGCCAGAGGTGGAAACGCCCTTGCCGCCTTCGAATTTGGTCATCGTCAGACCCGCAGTGCCATAGACCAGCGTGCGGTCGAAGGTCAGGCCGGCCTTGGCCTTGGCGGCGGCGCGGAAGCGTTCTTCCACCTTGCCGTTCGGTACGTGCAGTTCGTTGTTTCCGAGATAGGAGCCTTCCAGTTCTGCGCCGACGATACCTGGCCCCACCTGGAAATTGTAGCCGGCTTGCGCGCCGCCGGTCAGCCCCTTGCCGCTGGCGAAAGGATTGAACTTAGGCGAGGCGATACCGCCATGGGCACCGAAATAGGCGCCGCTCCACTGAAAGGCCGCCGGCCTGTCATAGGCGGAGGCATCCGGGGCCTGGTAGGTGGTGAGATCGGCGGCTGATGCATTGTTTGCGGCCGCCATGGCCAGAGCCGCGAACAGAATCGATTTTACGCTGAGCGACATTGCTAACTCCATACGAAACCCATGCGCCACTCTCGACGCTCGCAAGGTCTCAGTTGCGTTGGAGAACCGAACATCGGTTCCTGCTGCTCTCCGGGACCGACCGCCTTGGGGAGCGGATCGCCTTCAGGAGATGGAGGTCATTTTGCCGGTGAGAATTGCGAGTACATTGCAGGATTGAAAAAATATTCAGAAATTATCTAGTATTTTAAGATAGTTGATCGGATTTCCTTAACTATTTCTTAAAGTCTAGCAGTCGGAGCGTCGTGATGGGTATGCAGGATCTTCGTCCGTTGCCTGATGATGGCGCCTCTGCCAATCTCGATCGTGAAGTTCATTTCTTGACCGATCAGCGTCCTTGCGCGCAGCCTACCTGCCCATCCTTCGTTTTAGTCGACTGCTTGCGGCTCCTCATCACGAGCGGATTCCACCCACGCCGCGCCGACGGCCGCGCCCAGCGACAGCAAGAATGCCAGAAAGATGCAGGCCGTGCGAAACGAGGTCAGACCCATCGCAGCGCCCGTCAGCATGTATTCGACCGGCAGGAATAGCAGAGCGATCGAATAGGAAAGACCCATCACATGGGGTCGGCAGTCGCGTGGCGGCTTCAATTGCAGGATCGCGACGAAGGCGGGTGAAAGCCAGCCGTTCGCCAATCCGGCAACGAGACCGGCCACCATCATCGTCATCGGCGAAATCTCGATCCATAGAATGCCCATCGAAAGCGCTAGGCCGAGCAGAGCCTTGGAAACGATAGCCGTAGGCGCCGGTAAGGCATGGCGCGATGCGAGATGCAGGTTCATCATGATCGTGCCCGTCGCCGATGCTGCAATGAAGAGCCCGAGCCACGCCACCGATTCACCCTGCAGGCGCAAGGCAGCCGGCACGATGAAAATCTGCAGCACCATGAAGAAGCCGAGCGCCGCGCTTGCGCAAAGAGCGAATGGCAAAGACACGGCTGCAGTGCGGAACCGCCTGCCGGCGTGGAGGATATCGCCAAGCTTCGGCGCCGGCCCCAGCCGGAACCGCGGCAGGCTGAAAGACAGCAGCATCATGGCGATGAAATTGCCGATTACGATCCACCATGCCGCATCCTTCGGGCCGATGACGGCAATGATGAAAGCGCTGGCGGCAGAAGCCGTCAACAGCAAGAGGCCATCGATCGTATCGTCGATGGAAACCGCCGCGGCTGATGACAGCCTCGAAAGCCGCGCGATTTCCGGCGTCTTCGCCTCGGTGGCGACAGTCGCCGGACCGTCGAGTATCGACCCTGCGAAGCTGAGAAGGAGGAGGGTGCCCGGATGCAGGAAGTCCGCCATATAGAGGATCGCGATCATCAGCGACGCCAGCATGCCGATCTTCGCGGAGATGAGCGCGGTGTGACGCGTGCCCAGCATCTCCGCCACATAGCCGCCAAAGACCATGCCGATCAGAAGAACCATGCCGTTCACGAAAGCGATCAGCGCCATGCACACGACGCTACGGGTGAGATCGTACATGATCCAGGGATAGAGGACGGCTGCAAAGGCATGGCTGGAATTCAGAGCGATATTGCTCAATTGAAGCCCGACGAAAGGCCATCGCACGCGGCGTTGAAGTTGAAACATGACTCTTTCCTGACGATCGTTTTCATCGTCAGGTTCGGCGCTCCGCCTTGCAGCAACATTACGGAAATAAAATTATTGCAGCGGGGACCACAGCGGCCACCTGCGCACCCGCAGCGATCATGTCTCCAGGGTGCGAAGATCTATTCGCAGCGCTGGCCGGTGGCGCGATCGAAGAGATGCAGCGCGCCTGCCTCGAAGCCGAGCTTGAGGCTCTGCCCTTCGGCAATCACTGTGCGCGGCGGCAGGCAGGCCATCAGCCGCTGCGAGCCCGCCTGCGCTGTCACGATCAGTTCGGGGCCGGTCAATTCCGCGACTTCGCATATGGCTTCGAGCTTGCCGCCCTCATCGAGATGCAGTGTTTCCGGCCGGATGCCGATGACCAGCTCCTGGCCTTGGTTGATCGCCGCTTTCGTCGACGGCATCGGCAGGATGATCGAGGTGCCGTCGATGCGCAGCGAACCCTGGTCGGCGGTCGCGTTCAAAAGGTTCATCGGCGGCGCACCGACGAAGGTCGCGACGTAAAGTGTTGCCGGATGATTGTAGATTTCGTCCGGCGTGCCGAGCTGCTCGATCCGGCCGTCGCGCATCACGGCGATGCGCGTTGCGAGCGTCATTGCCTCGATCTGGTCGTGCGTCACATAGACGACCGTGGTCTTCAGCATCTGGTGCAGGCGCTTCAACTCGGTGCGCATCTCCATGCGCAGCTTGGCGTCGAGGTTGGAGAGCGGCTCATCGAAGAGGAAGACCTCCGGCTTGCGCACCAGCGCCCGGCCGATCGCTACGCGCTGGCGCTGGCCGCCGGAAAGCTGGCTCGGCTTGCGCTCCAGCAGTGCTTCGATCTGCAAGAGCTTCGCCGCCTCGCGTACCGCCTTGTCGCGCTCGGCGGCAGGCACCTTGCGCATTTCCAGGCCGAAGCCGATGTTGCGGCGGACCGAGAGGTTTGGATAGAGCGCGTAGGACTGGAACACCATGGCGATGTCGCGGTCCTTCGGATGCACGCCGAGCACGGAGCGATCGCCGATGCGGATATCTCCGCTCGTCGCCTCGGCAAGCCCGGCGATGATGTTCAGAAGTGTGGACTTGCCGCAGCCCGAAGAGCCGAGCAGCACCAGGAATTCGCCGCTTTCGAGCGAAATATCGATGCCCTTCAGCGTCTCCACTTCGCCGTAGCTCTTGCGGATGTTCTGGATTTCGAGCGCGCTCATTAAACGGCCTCCTCGGATGCTTGGGCCGGGCCGTAGCTGCGCGGCAGTGTGGAAATGGCGCGGGATGCGACCGCGGTCCCCGCCGAAAGGCAGGCCGCAGGCGGCTCGCCGCGGGCAAGGGCGGCCAGAAAGCCGGCATTGAAGACATCACCGGCGCCGATCGTATCGACGACAGTGACGCAGGGCGCCGCGGCCGAAACGAGATTGCCGTCAGCATCGATGGCGATCGCGCCATCCGGACCGCGCTTGACGACGAAGATGGCACCTTGAGGCATCAACGCATGGAGCGCGCGCGCGGCTTCGGCCGGATCGTCCATGCCGGCTAAGGTCGTCGTCTCGACTTCGTTCATGAGCGCCACGCCGCAGCGCGCAAGCCAGTTACGGGTCGCGCTGCAATTCGTATCCGTCCAGCCGTCGAGTGGCCAGCCGGTGTCGAGCGCGACGGTGATCCCATGCTTGTCGGCCCAGTCGAACAGGGCATCATAGTCCCGCGTGAGATCTTCTGTGAGGAAGGCGCCGCACAGAAGCGCATAACCACCGGCAAGCCTGTTGCCGTCGAGAACCGCAAACACGTCATCGATATTGAACCGCGGCAGGTGCCCACGCGTCGTGAAGAAGGTGCGCTCGCCATCGGGATGGGTGATGCCGACCGAGAGCGTCGTGCCCTCCGGACGCACCGGCCATTTGCTGCTGCGCGCCCCGAAGGCTTCGCTGAGCCAGCGTCCGAACTGGTCGCTGCCGACATTGGCGGCAATCTCGTAATCGACGCCGAGGCCTTCCCAGGCAAGCGCGCTATTGCCCGCCTGACCGCCGACTCGCAGCTCGTCATGATCGACGATGATCTCGGTGCCGGCCCTCGGCCAAGGTGCCGCCGGCCCGAGGATCAGGTCGATATTGACGTTGCCGATGACTGCAAGCGGCTTCATTCATTCGCTCCGGGTGATCTTGGTAGAGCGCACCGGCGTGCCGGCATTCTCCACCCGCTCGTTGGCAAAGGCGATCATCAGCGACTGGGCGACGGGCAGCATCTGGAAGATGGCGGCAATACCTGTTTCCGGTTTGAAGCGCAGGGTGACGCAGCCAGACACAGGCTCTTCTTGCGAACCGTCGAAGACGATTACGGGCGCACCCGTCTCGACGGCAGAAACAGCCATAGCCGTCACGAGACCAGCCGTCGCATCATTGCCGCGGAAGAGGACGACGCCGATCGAAGGCCCGAGCATTTCCATCGGCCCGTGACGCAGCTGACCGCCTTCAAGCGAGAAGCAGGGACGGCGGGAAAGCTCGGTGAGACCGAGCGCCAGCGCCTCCGCAACGCCCTGCAGGCGGCGGCCTGAGGTAACCACCGTCGCGACATTGGCGAGAGCCGCGAGAGCCGGCTTAATATCGAGCGTCTCCGGGGCACGAAGCACGGCGAGCGCAGATGCCGGATCCTGACCGAGGGCTGCGAAGATCGCCAGATGCAGCGCGAAGGTGACGGTGAGGCTGCGGGTTGCCGCAAAGGCAAGCTCGGTGCCGCCAACGCCGACGAGGGAGGGAACTGTCTTCGCGAGGAAGGAGCTGCCCTCCAACGTCAGGCCGAACGTGTCGGCAGTACCGCCCGTTTCCTTGAACCAGCGCACGACCTCGGCACTTTCCCCGGATTGCGAGGTCATGAAGACCGTGCGTCCATCCGACGACAATGGCTGGCCGAGCTGCTCGGAGAGCGGCAGTGCGATCGCATCGATGCCGGCGGCGCGATAGAGTGGCTCGACGGCGCGGTTGACGGCATGGGAGCCGCCCATGCCGAGCAGCAAGAGCTTGCCTGTGCGCTTCAGCGAAGCGGCGGCCTTGGCCGCCATATTGGCTGATGCTTCGAAGGAGGCAAGCGCGTCGGCGTGCTGGCGAGCCATTTCGCGGTCGATGGCGGCAAGGCCTTCGGGGCGTGTGTTCTCCTTGGTCATGGTCATCCTTTGACGCCGCCATTGGTAAGGCCCGAGATCAGGGCACGTTGCATGACAAGGCCGATCAACACCGGGGGCAGGGCGGCCAGCACACCGGCAGTCGCGATCAGTCCGTAATCCGAGACACGGCCGCCGGCCAGATCCGCTATGGCGACGGTGAGCGTCTTGGCGCGCTGGTCTGACGTGAAGAGCAGCGCGTAGAAGAATTCATCCCAGGCAAGCAGGAAGGCGAAGAGCGCCGAGGTCGCCATCACGGGCATGGCAAGCGGCAGCGTGATGATCTTCAGCGTCTTGAACAGCCCGGCGCCATCGATCATCGCCGCAGCCTCGATTTCCTTCGGAATGGAATCGAAGCCGGATTTCATCAGCCAGGTCGTGAACGGCGCAAGGATCGTCAGATAGACGAGTGCCAGGCCGAAGACGTTGTTGAGCAGGCCGAGATAGGCAAGCCCCATATAGAGCGGCACGGCGAGTGCCACCGGCGGCAGCATATAGGTGGCGATGACCATAGAGAGCGACCACCCGACGGACGGCGTGCGCGACACGGCCCAGCCGGCGGGGAAGGCGAGCGCAATAGCGGCGATGGTCGCCATGCCGGCGACTTCGATGCTGTTGCGCAGCGACGAGGTGAAGGCGGCGCCTTCGCTGTTTTCCAGCGTCGACAGCAGCACTCTGTAGCGCGAGAAATCCGCCGTCTGCGGCCACCAGCGCAGCGGCTTGGCGGCAAGATCGGCAGCCGGCGAAATGCTCATGATGAAGAGCCAGGCGATCGGCGCCAGGATGACGATGGCGAGTAGGATGGCGCAGATATAGATGAAGCAGGTAAAGAGCGGGCTCTTGCGTTCCATCAGGTGGCACTCCCTGCGGTTTTGCGAACAAGGGCGGCATAGGCGGCGGCCAGCACCGTAACCAGCAGCGTAACGATAAGGGCGAGCGATGCGCCTGACCCCGCTCGCTGGAAGGAGAAGGCTTCCTGGTAGACGAGCATCGACAGCGTGCGCGTGCTGTTTGCCGGGCCGCCGCGGGTCATCACCCAGATGATGTCGAACACCTTGAAAGCCTCGATGGTGCGCAACACCAACGCGACCATCAATGGCCCGACAAGATATGGAAGGATCACGAAGCGGAAGCGCTTGAAGGGGCCGGCGCCGTCGACCAGCGAGGCGGCGGTGATATCGCGCGGCACGGCCTGCAGGGCGGCGAGCGCAATCAGCGCCACCAGCGGGAAATTCTTCCAGCAATCGGCGACTATGAGTGCCGTGAGCGCCGTGCCCGGCTCGCCGAGCCAGGAGCGATAGGCGTCGATGAGGCCGAGTTGGGTGAGTGCCGCGTTCAGCGCGCCATATTCGGGATTGTAGATCAGCCGCCAGAGTGTCGCGTTGACGACGGTTGGCAGCGCCCAGGGCAGGATCATCAGCGCGCGCAGCACGCCCCGGCCCTTGAAGTCCTGGTTCAGCAGCAGGGCGGCCAGCACGCCGAGAACCATTTCGGCGGCGACGGAGATGATTGCGAACCACGCCGTGGTAATCAGGGTGCGCTGGAAATTGGAATTCGCCAGCATCTTTGCATAGTTGTCGATACCAACAAAATTGCCGCCGGTTCCCACAAGCTTCGCATCGGTGAAAGAAAGGCCGACCGTATCGACGAGAGGCCAGCCGATGACGGCGATCATCACCACTAGCAGGGGCAGCATCAAAAGCCAGGCGCGAGTTGTCATCGAGGTGCCGGACATGGCGGGCCCCTTCTTTCATTCTTCATGGAGGTTAGAGGCGGGCGGCGCTTGGCGCCGCCCGATAAGACTATCAGAGACCGCTGTTGGAGGCTGCCGACTTCAGCGCATCTTCCGGAGAAGACTGGCCGAGCAGGGATTCCTGGATCGCCTGCTGAAGTGCTGTCGACAGTTCCTGATACTTCGGCGTCGTCGGACGCGGATACATGGCGGCGAGGCCGACCTTTGCGGCCGCGATCAGTTCTTCCTGGCCCTTGGTCACGGCCGGATCGCTGTAGGACGATGCCCAGATCGGCAGGCTGAGCTTGGCATACTGGTTCTGCGTCGCCTGCGAGGTCATGAAGGTGATGTACTTCCAGGCTTCGTCCGGATGCTTGCTGGCGGACGTGATGCCGAGGCCCATCGAACCGTTGACGGCCGAAGCCTCGCTCTTGCCGGCAACGCCCGGTGCCGGAACGACGCCGACCTTGCCTGCGACCTTGCTGTCCTTCGGGTCGTTCGCCATGTTGTACATGTAGGTCCAGTTCAGCGCGAAGGCGGCATCGCCATTTTCGAAGACCTTGCGGACGTCCTCTTCGAGGAATTCCTTCGAGTTCGGGTTGGTGAGGCCGGATTTGTAGCTGGTGACCATGTATTTCAGGGCATCGAGGCCGCCGCCGGTCTGGAAGTCGGGCTTGCCGTCCTTGATGAAGTCGCCCTTATAGGCGCTGACGAGCGTGGCGTAGTCGCAGATCGCGGCTTCCGCCTGCGACCAGCTCCAGGCGATCGGCGTTGCCAGCAGGCCCTTGTCCTTGATGATCTTGGCCTGTTCGTTCAGTTCGTCCCAGGTCTTCGGCGGCGTCTTGATGCCGGCCTTTTCCAGGATTTCCTTGTTGTAGAACAGATACTTGGTATCGAGGATCCAGGGCATGCCATAATATTTGCCCTCATACTGCACCGTCGTCCATGCGCCCGGCAGCACGCTCTTCTTCGTGTCGTCGGAGATGCGCGAGGAAACGTCGACCAGAACCTTGTTCGTCGCGTATTCGGCCGGCCAGATCACGTCGAAGAGCACGACGTCGTAGCCGCCGCCGGACCCTTGAGCCAGCACGGTCTTATCGTGCAGGCCTTCATAAGGGACGAATTCAAGATTGACCTTGATGTCCGGATTGGCCTTGGAGAAGGCGTCCGTCATGGCGCGCACATCGGCTTCGCTATAGGCGGCCTGCGCCATGAAAAGGGCATTGATCGTGGTTTCGGCAAAAGCGTGCGAGGCGAAGGATACGCCGATCAGCGCTGCGCCGAGCAATGTCTTGTTCAATGATTTCAACATTCCATCCTCCGGTTTTTTGACAGTCACGCGATTTTTCCAATGGCGGCTGAAGCGTCGCCATCGGTTGTCGAGCAGGCAATTGGCCGGGCTGGCCGCCGAGCATCGATCGGCGCGTCTCTAGAGCCAGAAGGCTCCGTTTTGTTCCCTGATGAAACTCTGTGGTTTCTTTTAAGTCAATTGTCTTGACTAATTTGTTCTTCAATATTCTATTGCTGTCAAGAGGCAAAAACAGATGAACGATATTCGCCCGATCAGGGCAACGAGCGGAACGAACCACGAGGGCACCAGCGCCCATAACCGGCGGGTGATCATTGATGCCCTGCGGCTCAATGGTGCGCTCTCCCGCGCCGACCTTGCACGCGCCACGCGCCTGACAAAGCAGACAGTCTCCAACATCATGGAGGAGCTGGAACACGACGGGCTCGTCACATCAAGGGAAACGGTGCGACGCGGCCGCGGCCAGCCCTCGACACCTTATGGTCTCGTGCCCGAGGGAGCTTTCGCCATCGGTCTGCAGATCGACCGCCATATCACCCGCGCGATCGCCGTCGACCTCGTCGGCAATGTTCTCATCCGCAAGGAAGCGAACCTACCGGCCGGTGGCCCGGCAACGGGCACGCCCGTCGTCCTGCAGTTGGTAGAGGATGTGCGCAGCGAACTGAAGCAAAGTGTCGCGCAGGCGGAGAAGCGGCTCGTCGGCCTCGGTGCGGCGATGCCGGGCCCGTTCGGCATCGAGCAGGACGATGCCGACAATCCCTGGATGATGGGCGCCTGGCAGCGTTTTCCGCTGCTGGAAACGCTGTCGGCCGGAACCGGCCTCAACGTCACCCTGCAAAACGACGCCGCCGCCTGCGCGACCGCCGAGCGCATGGTCGGGGCCGCGCATGGGCTCGATCACGCCGTCTGCCTCTATGTCGGCTACGGTATCGGTGCCGGGCTGATCCTCGGCGGCGAGCTCTATAGCGGCGCCCATGGCAATGCCGGCGAAATCGGCATGGCGCTGCTGACATCAGGCGGAAAACAGACCCAGCTGGAGCATCGCGCCTCGCTGGCTTCTCTGTATGATCACCTCGGCGTCGATCCGATGGCGCCGGATATCTATTCGCTGATAGACAAGCGCGCCGCTGCCGATGACCCGGATATTCTCGCCTGGATCGAAAGGGCGGCAGTTGACCTGCGCTGGAGCGTACAGCTCATCGAAACCATCTTCGACCCGCAAACGGTGATTCTTTGCGGCGGTGCGCCCGTAGCGCTCGCAACGCGGCTGATCGCGGCCATGCAGCCGCTATTGCCCTCCAATGCCGATCGCCCCGACCGGTTGCTACCCCGCCTGCAGCTCGGCATGACCGATCCCTGGGCCGTGGCGCGCGGTGCCGCTGCCGAGCCGATCGGCCACGCCTTCGATCCGCGTTTCCAGGCGATCTTGAAATCCTGATATTCAGGGGTGTCGCGGGCTGGCGCCGAGGCGCGCAAGCACCTTGTTCGGAATGCCATAGCGCTGGATGACATCGCGGCCGTTGCGCAGACCGCAGATCTCGCGATGGATGAACATTCCCCAGACGGCTTGCGCCGCGATATCCACCAGCCGCTCGTGCTCCACGCCCGCCTTGCCCTTGGCTTCGCCCTCTTGCAAGGCTGCAAGCGCCGCTTCCACCTTCATGCCATGATGGCCGAGCGTGCTGGCGCGTTCCGATAGCATCTCATACTCAAGAATGCCGAGGCCGGTTTCTTTGGTTTGAGATGGATTGAAGTTGCGTGGCGGGCGAACTGTCATATCGAGCTCCGCATGCTTGATGATCTGGCTTTCCACGATTCTATACAATTCCAGCCCATTCCCCAAGCGTGCGCATGGAGGCTGCGTCATCTTGCAGCTGAAGACAGGAACCGGGAAATGCCGGGATTTTCTTGCCGGCCGTCCGTTTTCGGGTGGTTGCGAACGCTCATTTAAGGTCCAATACGGACATCAGCGCTCCATCGGAGGCAATCTCGCCCGAAGCCGCAAGCGCAAATCAAAGAAAGGATATCGGCATGACCAAAGCTCGGAAAAATGCGGAAAAGCAGTATGTCTATCGGATTGTGAATTCGCCCGTCGGCGCCTTGAAACTCGTCGGCAGCGATGATGGACTTGCCGCGATCCTCTGGGACAATGATCGCCCGGGCCGCGTGCCGCTGCTGATTGTCGCTGAAGATGACAGCCATCCTGTATTGCTGGAAACCGAGCGGCAGCTCCGCGAATATTTTGCCGGCGAACGACAGGCTTTCGATCTGCCGCTCGATTTTGCCGGGACGGAGTTCCAGCAGAAGGTATGGCAGGCGCTGCTCGCCATCCCCTTCGGCGAAACACGGAGCTACCGCCAGATTGCGACCGAGATCGGCTCGGCAAAGGCGATCCGTGCGGTCGGGGCAGCCAATGGCCGCAACCCGATCTCGATCATCGCACCCTGCCATCGCGTGGTGGGATCGGCGGGCGATCTCCGGGGATTTGCCGGCGGTCTCAAGCGCAAGGCCTATCTGCTGCGCCTCGAAGGAGCGGATACGAAGACATTCGATTTCGCTGCCTGATCTCTCATGCTTGGCACTCTAAACTCCTTCTCCCCTTGGGGAGAAGGTGGCCCGAAGGGTCAGATGAGGGGGTTAACTGCGCTGATTTAATTGGTTTTCATGCTCTTGGCGAATCCCCCTCATCCGCCTGCCGGCACCTTCCCCCGAGGGGAGAAGGGGTAACAACGATCTCTTCCCATGTGAAAGCAGCCCATCCGGTTTCCCGGATGGGCTGCTTTCATTTCTCGAATTTAGACTCAGCAGCCGACCGTGAACCCCGCCAGCCGACAGGCCTATCTCAGCCTTCGAGCCACTTCACCTGTTCCGGCGTCAGCTTGATGTCGAGCGCCGAAAGGCTGTCCTCCAATTCGGCGACCGTGCGTGGGCCGATCAGCGGTATCACAGGGAAGGGTTGGGCGACGACATAGGCGAGCGCGATGTGGATCGGGCTGCGGCCAAGCTTCTGCGCCAGTTCGATCGCCCTGTCGCGGCGGCCGAAATTGCGGTCGGAATACCAGACGCGAACCAATTCCTCATCGTCTCGCTTGTCGCGGCCGGCGCGGTCGGTGAAGAAGCCGCGGCCCTGGCTCGACCAGGCGAAGTTCGGGATCTGCTTGGCATTCAGCCAGGCCTTCCACTCGTCGTCGGAGGCGGCAACGCATCCGGCCCAGATCGGATCGAGCATTTCCGCCAGCGAGAAGTTGTTGGAAAGGGCAGCCGGTGCCGTCTTGCCGTTCTTCTGAGCATAGGCAATCGCTTCGTCGAAGCGAGCGCGCGTCCAGTTCGAGCCGCCGAAGATGCCGCGGATGCGGCCGGCCTTCACCTCTGCATCCATGGCATCCACGAACTCGCCGACCGGAACGTCGGTGCTGTCGCGGTGCATGAAGTAGATGTCGACATAGTCGGTCTTCAGGCGGTTAAGGGATTGGTCGAGCTGCTTGGCGATCACGTCCGGATAGCAAAGCGGCGAATGCGCGCCCTTGCCGATCAGCACGATCTCCTCGCGCGGCACGTCGCGGCTGGTGTGCCAGTCGCCGAAGATGCTCTCCGTCTTGCCGCCGCCATAGACATAGGCCGTGTCGAAGGCGTTGCCGCCGGTTTCATAGAAGGCGTCAAGCGTCAGCGAAGCGGCTGCGAAATTCGGGAAAAACTCGAAGCCGAGCGTGACGAGCGCTGCCGGCTTGGAGATGCCGGGAATGCTGCGCTTCGGAATGCTGTTGCCCTTGGTGACGGTCGCGCCGGCGATGTTCTTCGTCCGTTTTGCCGCCTTCTCGACACCATATTCGAGGCCGATCGAAGCACGCCATTGGTCGAGCACCTTGAGGTTGCCGATCGAATCGGCCCAGCTGATGCCGGGATAGGCGAATTCCTTTTGTCCGGCGCGGATGGCATCGCCGGCCGCATCGACTTCGAAGGAATAGAGCCAGCGCTCCTCCTTGACCTCGATCGTCTGAGTTTCGCCGCCCTTGATGACCTCGATCTTGCCGATCCCGCCCTTATGGCCGGAGGCGAACCAGAAGTCCTTGACTTCGATACGGCCGTCCGAGCCGATGATGCGCAGCGTGTTGTCCTGGTTCGCCATGATCGAGCAGGACACTTCGGCGATGACGTTATTGGGGAACTTCAGGACGGCGGAAGCCCATTCGTCGACGCCGGTCTGGCCGAGATGGCCGACGCCCGATATCTTTTCGGGATCGAGGAACGGCTTGCCGTCGACCGCGCCGGCGATCAGGCGGGCCATCGACACCGGATAGCCGCCGACGTCGAGAATGCCACCGCCAGCCATGTCATTGGCAAACAGCCGGTGTTCCGGATTGACCTTGCCCATATTGAAGCCGAAGGAGGTGCGGATGATGCGTAGATCGCCGATCACACCGCTCTTGACGAGCTCGATCAGCTTCGCCGTCTGCGGGTGGACGCGATACATGAAGGCTTCGCCGGCGAAGACACCGGCTTTCTTGGCCTCGTAGTAGATGGCTTCCGCATCAAAGGCGGAAAGCGCGATCGGCTTTTCGACAAGCACATGCTTGCCGGCACGGATAGCCTTGATCGCCCATTCGGCATGGCCGGTATGCGGCGTGGCGATGTAGACGGCGTCGATCTCCTTGTCAGCGAGCAGCGCTTCGTAGCCGTTGACGATGCGCGCGCCCGGGAAACCGTCGCCCAGGCCCGGCTTGTCCGGATTGCGGCTGGCGATGGCCACCAGCTTGCCGCTGCGGGAATGGGCGATACCATCGGCAAAAGTCTGTGCGATCCTGCCGGGGCCGATGATGCCCCAGCGGATTGGTGTCTCAGTGGTCATGGAACGATCCTTTCCTAAATCTGCATGCTGTCTTGGGAGGATGGCTGGAGCGTGATGCCGAAAAGTGTATGCGGTTTTCGGACGACATCACGCTCTACTTCTTTGATTCTAGAGCGGATTCAGATTTTAGATCGACCCGACCTAAATTCATCCGGCTCTAGCGTCTATCGCAATCGGTTGCCGGCGCTGTCGAACAGGAATGTCTTGGCGGCCGATAGCGCCACGGTGAGTTTGTCGCGATTGCCCGTGTTGCGGGACTCCTCGCGCTCGATGACGATCTGCTCGCCGCCTTCGACATTGGCGTAGATGTAGCTGGTATTGCCGAGATGCTCCGCGACGTCGACGTCAACCGTCATGTCCACATCGCCGCGCCCAGCCTCGAGGAAGTGTTCCGGGCGGACGCCGAGCGTCACCGGCTGGCCGACCTCCACCTTGGCGGACGTGATCGGCAAGGCCAGACGGATATCGCGCTGGCCCTTGAGCACGACTGCGATGCGGCCCTGCTGATCGCCCGCGACCTCGGCCTGCAGGAAGTTCATTTTTGGCGAGCCGACGAATCCGGCTACGAACTGGTTGGCCGGATCGTCATAGAGATCGAGCGGGGCGCCGACCTGCTCGATGTTGCCGCCGCGCAGCACGACGATCTTGTCGGCGAGCGTCATCGCTTCCGTTTGGTCGTGCGTGACGTAGATCATCGTGGTGCCGAGCTTCTTGTGAAGGCGGGAGATTTCCACGCGCATCTGCACGCGCAGTTCGGCGTCGAGGTTCGAGAGCGGCTCATCGAACAGGAAGATCTGCGGTTCACGCACGATGGCGCGGCCGATGGCGACGCGCTGGCGCTGGCCGCCGGAGAGCTGTTTCGGTCGGCGCTGCATCAGCTCCGTAATCTGCAGGATCTCGGCCGCCTGCTTGACGCGACGGTCCGTGTCGGCTTTCGGATTGCCGTTCATCCGCAGCCCGAAATTGAGGTTCTGTTCGACGGTCAGGTGCGGGTAGAGGGCATAGGACTGGAAGACCATGGCGATGCCGCGATCGGCTGGCTCCACATCGTTGACGACGCGCCCGCCGATCTTGAGTTCGCCGCCGGAGATATCCTCCAGCCCGGCGATCATGCGCAGCAGCGTGGACTTGCCGCATCCGGACGGCCCGACGAAGACGACGAATTCGCCGTCCTTCACCTCGAGATTGGCGCCGTGGATGATTTCCAGCGAACCGTAGCGTTTGACGATATTGGTAAGAGACAGTTCAGCCATACGGGTCTCCCGGAATTATTTGATTGCGCCGGCGGCAATGCCGGCGATGAAGTGGCGTTGCAGGAGAACGAAGATGATGAGGATAGGCGCCGTCAGCATCACGGCACCGGCCATGATGCCGCCCCAGGAGACCCTGGTGAGGCCGATCAGCGTTCCGAGCGCCACGGGCGCGGTCATCATTCCCGGCCGGGAGTTGATGAGCAACGGCCAGAGATAATTGTTCCAGGAAGCCAGGAACAGGATGATGGCGAGCGCAGCCATCGTCGGCCGCGCCAGCGGCAGGGCGATGCGCAGGAAGATCTGCCATTCCTTGACGCCCTCGACGCGGGCGGCGTCAAAGAGTTCGCCCGGCATCATCGAGAAGGCCTGACGCATGAAGAGGACGCCGAGCGAGTTGAAGAGCGGCGGCACGATCAGCGCTACCCACGTGTTCGCCAGCCCGAAATCGCGCGCCACCATGATGAATTGCGGGATGATGACGACGGAGTAGGGCAGCGTGATCGTGCCGAGGATGATGCCGATGACGCCCGAACGACCGGCGAACTGGTAGCGCGCCAGCGCCCATCCGGCCATCGACGTCAGCAGCACAGACAGGCAGGTATAGACGACGGCAACGACGATAGAGATCGTCATCGCGCCGACGAAGTTGGTGTCGGCCTGCAGGTTCCGGAAGTTGTCCATGAAACCAGTCGACGGTGTCAGGACGATGCCGGGGCTGAAAATGCCGTAATCGGGCATGGTCGAGAAGACGAACATCATCCAGATCGGGAACAGCCAGATGATGGCGAGCGGCGCCAGCAGGCCGTGCAAGGCGATCGAGCGGATCAGAGTGGATTTGGACTTTGATTTCATTTCGGTTCGCGCCCCACCCAGAGATTGAGAAGAGAGATGGCCACCGCAAGCGCCGCCATCGTATAGGCGATCGCTGAGGCGTAGCCGAAGTTGGTGGACTGGAAAGCCTGGCGATAGAGCAGCAGGCCGAGCGTTTCCGTCCCGCCGCCGGGGCCCCCCCTATTGGTGATCAGATATGGTTCGGTGAAGAGCTGCATGGTGCCGATGACGGACAGGACGACGCAGAAGAGGATGATCGGCTTCAGGAGTGGCAGGGTGATGTGGATGAACTGCTTGAAGCGGCTGACGCGGTCGAGGGTCGCGGCCTCGTAAACATCCTCCGGGATCGATTGGAGCCCGGAAAGGATGATAATGGCGTTGTAACCCGCCCAGCGCCAGGTGACGGCGATAACGATGAGTACCATTGCGGCATGCGAGTCGGCAAACCACGACACCGGCGCTATGCCCACGCCCCCGAGCAGCTTGTTGATGATGCCGAAGTCGACATTGAACATCAGGCGGAAGACGGCAGCATAGGCCACTTCTCCGACAACCACGGGCGCGAAGAAAGCAAAGCGAAAAATGCCACGCGCCTTCAACAACGGCGAATTCAGCAGCACCGCCATGACGGTGGCGAGTGTTATCATGACCGGCACCTGAACGATCAGGATGATCAGCGTGTTTTCAAGCGCATTGTAGAATGCCGGGTCGCCGAACAGCCGCCCCCAATTGAGCGACAGATTGAAGGTCCAGGGATTAACCCGTGTATTCTGGAACGATATCAGGAACGAATCGATGATCGGCCAGACCCAGAAAGCGGCGAATACCAGAAGATAGGGTGCAAGGAACGCATAGGCGCTCCGGTTTCGCAACCGCATGAAAGCCTTCTCCTTTAGCGCAGGAAAATGATGCGTGACATCACATCCCCGCCGCTCCTAGAGCGTGACGCCGAAAAGTGTAGGCGGTTTTCGGACGACGTCACGCGCTACTTCTTTGGTTCTAGGGCGGCGGGGATGCCGGGCGCGGCTTGGGAGGCACGCCCGGTAGTGTCACTCATTTCGCGAGCGGCAGACCTGTCGCCGAAGCGATCTGCTGGGCTGCATCGTCGAGCGCGGCCTTGCCATTCGGATAGCCGCCAGCGAGATATTTCGTCTGGACAGCCTTTATGACCTCATCCGCATCACTGAAATACTGGGTGCCTGGGCTCGGGTTGATTTTCGGCAAGGTGGCGAGAATATCGGCCCAGACCTTTTGCCCGCCCCAATAGGGCTGCGGCTGATTGACGAAAGGATCTTGGACCGCCGTCAGCAGCGACGGCACGAGGCCGAAGGATTTCAGCATGGTCACCTGGCCCTCATTGGTGCCAAGTGTGTATTCGAGAAACTTCCAGGCGGCTTCCTTGTGCTTGGATCCGCTGGCGATTGCGAGCGACGAGCCGCCGAGATTGGCTGCGTGCGGGCCGTCGGCCGTCATGCTCGGCATCGGGTAGACGCCCCATTTGCCGGCAAGATCCGGCGAGGTGGAGCGGATAGTGCCTTCATACCAGCCGCCATAGAGCTGCGATGCCACCTTGCTTGCCGTGTTCGCCTGGATTTTCTCGTTCCAGTTCGCGGCGCTCATCAGGCCCGCGTCCTTGATTTCCTTTACCTTCTCCAATGCCTTGACGCAGCCGGGCTGGTTGACGGTGATGCTCTGGCTGTCACCTGAAAAATACCCACAGCCCTGTTCGTTGGCGAGCATGCGGAACCATTCGGTGTCGCCGTTGAGATCGGCCTGCGTCATGATCACGCCCGGATTGGCGGCGGAGATCTTCTTGCCGGCGGCAATGAAATCGTCCCAGGTCTTGATGGTTGCCGGATCGACGCCTGCTTTTTCATACATGTCGCGGCGATAGAACATGGTGACCGGACCGGAATCCCACGGCATCGCATAGGCGGCATCGCCGACCTCAAGCTCGGCGCGCTTGAATTCCGGGAACTGCTTCTTCAGCTCATCCTTGTAGCCGAGCTTCGTGAGATCGGTCAGGCAGTCTGGAAAGCGGTTCCAGAAGATCGAAGCTTTGTGGTTTTCGATCGACATGACGTCAGGCAGCCCATCGCCGCCGGCAGCGCAGGCAGCCAGCATCTTGTCGAAGACCCCTGGGTTGCCGATGTCTTGAACCTCGACCTTGATGTCAGGATTTTTCTTATTGAATCCCTCGACCGTCGATTTCAGCGCCGACGCGGCGATGTTCCAGCTCCATACGGTGATGGTGGTTTGCTCAGCAAAGGCAGAACCGGAAGCAAGCAGGGCAGCAAGTGCCGTCGCTCCAGCAAGTTTTAAACGCATTGAAAATCCTCCCTTTTCAATTGCCGTCCTCAGTAGAACACGCTTAAACTATCCGCCGGTACGCTTCTGTCTCCTAAAAAGGGAACATCGACTTGGCGAAAAGTAAGGTGGGTCAACGGGCAGTTTATCAGCCGGGTGCGAGCAGTGTCGAAGGGCTCCCAAACGTCCTGCAGATGTTTCATAACCAGCCGTTGCCGATGGCAAAGCCGCATTGGCACGCACAGGTGGAAGTCAATTACATTGTCCGCGGGACCGTGCACTACCGCATAGGCGACCACGAGCTTACTTTGCGAGCCGGTGAGATCTGTCTTTTCTGGGGCGGCCAGCCGCACCAGCTGGACGAACCGTCCGACGATTCGATCTATGCTGGCGCGCATCTGCCGCTCGTGCATTTTTTCCGCTTGCGGCTGCCGCTTGATATCTCCGGCCGTCTTATTCGTGGGCAGGCATTGATAAGCTCGGCGACCGATGCCGCGGATGACGAGAACTTCGCCCGATGGCACCGCTATGTCATGTCCGGCGACGGCGCCAAGGCGGAACATGCCGTCGCGGAACTCCTGCTGCGTTTGGAGCGCATCGCTTTCGAGCCCTATCGCATGGTTCCGGAAAAGACTGGAAATGCGGCCAATGACCAGGCTCATCCGCAATCTTCGCGCAGCCTGGCGCGCATGTGTGATTTCATCGCCGATAATTTTCTGCATGACATCGATACGGTTGACATCGCCAAGGCGGCACACTTGCATCCAAAATACGCGATGAATCTTTTCAAGAAATCCACCGGCATGACGCTGGCCAAATATGTGAACCTGCTGCGCCTTTCGCGGGCGCAGGCGATGCTGATGCGCGACGGCGCCAATGTTCTGCAGGTCGCCATGGATAGCGGCTTCGGTTCGATCAGCGCTTTCAACAAGTCCTTCCGCCATATTGCCGGGATGTCGCCTTCCGATTTCCGCCGTGATATGCGCGTGCTCTCTGCGGTGAAGGTAGAGGCCATCAAACCGTCGATGCCGCGGCTGCCACAGCAATATCATCGCTAGAGAGGCTTGCCGTTGCGCATGATCTCGCGCATTGCTCCTGACCAAATCGAGGGAGGAGGATCTCATGCGACAGTTTTCGGCCTGTATCGAGTGGTTGTTTGCGCGCGATGGCGATGCTTTTGCGGATCGTATCCGGCTTGCACAGGCGGCGGGACTCGATGCGGTCGAGTTCTGGCACTGGACGAACAAGGATCTGGACGCAATTGCAGCTGCCGTCGCCGAAACCGGCATCGGGGTGTCCGGCATGGTGGCGGAGCCCATGATCGCGCTGACGAATCCGGCAAACAAAGAAATTTGGCTGAAGGGACTGCGGGAGTCCGTTGCTGTCGCCCAGCGCCTCGGCGCGCCAGTTCTGATCGCGCAGGCCGGCGATGAACTGGCAGAATTTTCCCGCGCCGAGCAGCGCGCGGCCATCGTCGCTACTCTTCGTGCCGGTGCTGACATTCTCGAAGGGTCCGGCGTCCGGCTCGGCCTTGAGCCGTTGAACACGAAGATAGACCATGCCGGCTACTACCTGTCTTCGACAGCGGAGGGCCTTGATATTGTCGACGAGGTCGGCCGCCCGGAAGTGGGTATCGTCTACGATCTCTATCATTCGGCCGTCATGGGCGAGGACACGCAGCAGGTGGTCGGCGATCGCATCGACCGCATCGTCCATCTCCATGTTGCCGATCATCCCGGCCGCAACGATCCCGGCACAGGCCATATCGATCTGGCGGAACGGCTGGATTGGCTGTACGCCCAAGGCTATCGCGGCAGGGTGGGCCTGGAATACAAGCCGACGACACAAGATCCGGCGGCCGTTCGGTCGGTCGTGAAATCGCTCGGCGGCTAGACTGGCTCCATCATGCCAAAGACGGCAACCAGCGCGATGACGATAATGCCGATCACGATCTCGGAGATACTTCCGAGCCGGAGGGCCAGCAGCGCCCGGCCCGGCTTGCGGCCGATCCAGGGAACGAAGACGTAGCGGTTGATAATGGCCAGCACCGTCATGATGGCAACCAGGGCGATCTTGATGGCAAGCAACTTCTGATACGGCGAAGACCAGTCCGTTGGCAGGCGTTTCAGGACCAGTAGCGTGCTGACGATGCCGGAGAGAATGACCAGTGCGACTGCAACGTGACCGGCATTGGAGAACCGGCGCAGCGCGAATTGCGCTTCCGCCCTATATTCCGGCTGGCCGAGAAGCTTGAGGATTGGGATCAGCGGCACCAGCGCCCCCAGCCAGCCGCCGCCGGCAAGCACGTGCAGGATATCATTGGCCCGGTGCACCTGCTGCAACCATCCCTCCAGCATCGAGGCATGCCCAGTCAATGACAGAGAGGCAAGGCCAATGCTGGCGCCCAGGGCCAGCCTGTGGCGGCGCCAGTTCTGTGGCGGCAGCAAGGCGCAAATCATCACGATGGCCGCCAGCATCTGCGCCTGCCAGGCGAACCCGACCGTTGTTTCGAAAACCACTTCATGGATCATGCCGGCATCGAGCGCATCGCTCCAGCCGCTGCCGATATTCGCCGTCGTCACCGGCAGTGCGGCCAGTGCCGTTAAAGCCGCAACCATGACAATCAGCACAAACGGTTTTGCAATCATGCGCCAAACGGTGTCGGCAAGTGCTCTTGGTACGAGGAGAGAGAGATAGGCGCATGCGCCCCATAGAAGCATCAGGGATGCATCATGCAGAAAGCGGCAGAGTTGGAGCGCTGTCGTCGTATCCATCAGGGCTTCACGATAAGTTTACAGTCGCCATGAATGGGACGTTCCAATTTGAGGCGGCAGCCCTCGTGCCGAGGCCCCAATATCTGGGTTTCCAGGGTCGACGGCGGAAGGTCTCGCGCCAGCGTGGGTAGCGCGATAAGATTGCGGATACGCACTGTCAACTTTCTCCATGCATAAAGGTGCCGTTCGGGACGCTTTGCCGCAAGGCGGGTTGGTGCTGCAGGTTCGGTCCTGCTGCCAGAACCGTCACCAGCGATAATTTCCGCCTTTCTGGCAAAGAATCGTCGCTTTTGAGTTCTTTTTGCAGACACAGTTGAGGCGTTCCGGGGTGTGCGCTCGAAAGGCAGTTTCATGGCGGCGTCCAGGATACGCGAAAAAATGACCAATGGCTTCGGCCATCGTCGACGCCGGGAATGGCTCGAACACCTCGACATGCCCACCTACGTCATCGGCGATGTCCACGGGCGTTACGATCTCCTGAGCGCGCTGGAGCGCAAGATCTTTGCCGACGCGGCGGGACTTCCCGGCCGAAAACTCATCATCATGCTGGGGGATTTCATCGATCGCGGTCCTGCCTCGGCGCAGGTCGTCAGCCGGCTGATGGCGCCGCCGCCGAACGGTTTCGACCGCATCTGCCTGACCGGCAATCATGAGATGGAGATGCTTTCCTATGTCGACGGAGAGATATCGCTTGAGGATTGGGTGGCGCTCGGCGGGGATGCGACGCTCGCCTCCTATGGCGTGGATATCCCTCGTTTGCAGCAATTATATCCCAAGCGGAAGAAGCTTGATACGTTCATTCGAACCTGGCTGCCCGACGATCACGTTAATTTCCTGCGTAGCCTGCCGATCCTGCTGGACACGCCCAAGGCGCTGTTCGTTCATGCCGGCATCGATCCCGACCGGTCGATTGCCGACCAGCAAGACGATGACCTGGTCTTCATCCGCTCGCGTTTCTACGACAGCGCGCAGCCGCTGCCGAAGCTGATCATCCACGGCCACACGCCAGTCCAACGGGCCGAAGTCAATGGTCTCAGGCTCAATCTCGATACCGGCGCCTTTTACACTGACCGGCTGAGCGCGGCCCGCCTATGGCAGGGCCGCATTCATATCACCTCAACCTGATAGCCGGCTACAGGTTGCCGATGCAGAGATATTTCATTTCGAGATAGTCATCGGCGCCATGGCGCGAGCCTTCACGGCCGAGGCCGGATTGCTTGATACCGCCGAAGGGTGCCGTTTCCGACGACATCAGGCCGGTATTGATGCCGACCATGCCATATTCCAGCGCCTCGGCCACCCGCCAGACCTTCTTGAGATCGCCGGCGAAGAAATAGGCCGCAAGGCCGAATTCCGTATCGTTTGCCTGGGCGATGACATCCTCGACGGTGTCGAAGCGGAAGAGCGGCGCAACAGGACCGAACGTTTCTTCGCGTGCGACCTTCATGCTACGGTCGACGCCTGTCAGGATCGTTGGCGCAAAGAAGGTGCCGGCGCCTTCGATGCGCTTGCCGCCCGTCACGACGCGCGCGCCCTTCGAAACGGCATCCCGAACATGGTCTTCAGCCTTGGCGACACCCTGTTCGTCGATCAGCGGCCCAACAGTTACACCTGGCTTGAAGCCGTCGCCGACAGAAAGCTCGGCCACCTTGGCGGCGAGCTTGGCGGCAAAGGCGTCATAGACATTGGATTGCACATAGATGCGGTTGGCGCAGACGCAGGTCTGCCCGGCATTACGATATTTCGAAGCCATGGCGCCTTCGACGGCGGCATCGAGATCGGCGTCGTCGAAAACGATGAAGGGCGCATTGCCGCCGAGTTCGAGGCTGACCTTCTTGATCTGGTCGGCGCACTGGCGCATCAGGATGCGGCCGACTTCCGTCGAGCCGGTGAAGCTGATCTTGCGCACCTTCGCATTGCCGCAAAGTTCGCGGCCGATCGCCGGGCCATCGATGCCGACGATGATGTTGAGGACGCCTGGGGGAATGCCTGCCTCCTCGGCAAGCACAGCAAGCGCGATCGCCGTCAGCGGCGTCTGTTCGGCGGGCTTCGAGACCACGGTGCAGCCGACGGCCAACGCCGGCGCGATCTTGCGGGCGATCATGGCCGCCGGGAAATTCCAGGGCGTGATCGTGCCGACGACGCCGACCGGCTGCTTGATGACGACCATGCGCTTGTCATTGGAGGGCGCGGGGATGGTTTCGCCGTAGATGCGCTTGGCCTCTTCCGCATACCATTCGACATAGGAAGCGGCGTAGAGAATCTCGCCTCTGGCTTCCGGCAGCGGCTTGCCCATTTCGGCGGTCAGGATCGCCGCCAGCTCGTCGGCGTTGGCAACCATCAGATCGAACCATTTGCGCAGGATCACGGCTCGTTCCTTGGCCGGACGGGCAGCCCAGGCGACCTGCGCGGCATAGGCAGCATCGATGGCAGCCGTTGTCTCGGTAGCACCCATGTCGGGCAGCGAGGCCAGCACTTCGCCGGTCGCGGGGTTGATGACATCGAATGTTTTCGTCGCCCCGCCGGCCGTCCAGGCGCCGTTGATATAACCGGCGGGGCGCAGGAAGCGCGAGGAAAAGGGAACATGCTTGGTCATTGCCGTTGTAAAGGACATGCTATGCACTCCGACTGATTTCGCCCGGCAGACCGCACGGGCGGATAAGGGAATAGGTGGACCGCGTCGGTTAATGGGAGGCGCTTGCCTCCAGCAGCGATGCCTCGAGGATATCGAGCGCTTCGTTGAACACGCCATCCTGAATAGTGATCGGCGACAGGAAGCGGATGACGTTGCCATAGACGCCGCAGGTCAAAAGAATCAGCCCCTTGTCGAGCGCGATCAGCCGCACCTTGTTGGCGAAATCCGCGCTCGGCAGCTTCGTCGTCGTGTCGTTGAATTCAACCGCATTCATGAAGCCGGGGCCGCGGATATCGGCGATTTCGGGCACCTTGTCGCGCAGCGATTCCAGTCGCTGTTTCAGGCGCGAGCCGAGCTGATTGGCGCGATCGCACAGACCCTCGTCGGCAATGACGTCGAGCACGGCATGGGCTGCGGCGATGCCGAGCGGATTGCCGCCATAGGTGCCGCCGAGGCCGCCTGGAGCGGGTGCATCCATGATTTCGGCGCGGCCGGTGACGGCGGCGAGCGGGAAGCCGCCGGCAAGGCTCTTTGCCATGGTGACGAGATCGGCGGCCACCTCATGGTGGTCCATCGCAAACATCCTGCCGGTGCGCGCAAAGCCGGTTTGCACTTCGTCGGCGATCAGTAGAATGCCGTGCTGGTCGCAAATCTCGCGCAGTGCCTTCATGAAGGCCGCCGGCGCGGGATAGAAGCCGCCTTCGCCCTGCACGGGCTCGAGGATGATCGCGGCCACACGCTGTGGATCGACATCGGCGGCAAACAGCTTCTTCAATGTTGCCAGCGACTGCTCGACACCGATGCCGTGCAGCGGCACCGGGAAGGGTGCATGGAAGACATCACCCGGCATCGGGCCGAAGCCGATCTTATAGGGGGCGACCTTGCCGGTCAGCGCCATGCCCATGAAGGTACGGCCGTGGAAGCCGCCGCCAAAGGCGATAATGGCGGAGCGGCCGGTGGCGGCGCGGGCGATCTTGACGGCATTTTCGACCGCTTCGGCACCAGTCGTCACGAAGATCGTCTTCTTGGCGAAATCGCCGGGAACGATCGCGTTCAGCCGCTCG
The DNA here is from genome assembly GCF_014194925.1 of Rhizobium sp. BK491. Lineage (NCBI taxonomy): Bacteria > Pseudomonadati > Pseudomonadota > Alphaproteobacteria > Hyphomicrobiales > Rhizobiaceae > Rhizobium > Rhizobium sp. BK491. The sequence continues at coordinate 67,749 of NZ_JACIAR010000010.1, read as the reverse complement.
GCCAGATGCACATAGCTCTCATAGGGTACGACCTGATGGCAGGTATGCGTAAAGCGGTCGAGCTGTTCCTTGACGGCGGCAATCACGCGGGGATGGCGATGGCCTGTATTCACCACCGCAATGCCGGAAGCAAAATCGATATAGCGATTGCCTTCCTTGTCCCAGATCTCCGCATTTTCGGCGCGGTCGGCATAGATCTGCGTCGTCATGCCGACGCCGCGAGAAATGGCGGCGTTCTTCCGCTCGGTCAAGGTCATTGCAGTGGCTCCCACAAGGTGTTTTCGAATTATCTTGCAGAAGTTCTGCAAGTTATTTAAAAAACTCCTACATTTTTCCTGTAGGATTTCAAGCGGGATTTTGTGTGGGAGACAGGAATGAGCCGAAGGCTGGCAGGAGGTTGCCGCTTTCCTTTAAGGCGCGCTAAGTCGCTTCATCCGTGCTAAACGGATCGAAAAACGACAATCAGGGATCTTGGCGAATGAGCAGTATCGAGCCGGAGCGATATCCGGTGCGCTATAAGGTGGCGGAAGCGGCGCGTCTTGCTGGCGTGTCGGCCTCAACGCTGCGGCTATGGGAAAGCCAGGGCCTTGTGGTTCCCTCCCGCTCCGAGACCGGACACCGCCAGTTCAGCGCCGAGGATGTGGCGCGACTGAAGCGTATTGCATGGTTCCGCGCCGAACGTGGCCTCAATCCCGCAGCGATTCGCGAAGCGCTTGAGACGGAGGAGGGGACTGCCGGATTGGAAAATGGCGAGCAACCGGCCTCCTCCGATATCGGCCGTAGGCTCCGGTCGCTGCGCCATGCCGCCGGCAAGACGCTGGACCAGGTCGCCGCCGACATGGGCATGACGTCGTCGACGCTGTCGACCCTGGAACGCACCTCGCAAGGCGTCAGCTTCAAGACCCTGCATGATCTGGCTGATTATTATGGCACGACGGTATCGCGCCTGTCCGGCGAGGAACGGGAGGATGCTTCCGCGCTCGTCCGATCCGGCGAATGGCGTGCCTGGCCGGCAACGACGCCGGGCGTCACTGTCCAGCTTCTCGCCGAAGGACGGACGATGATGGACTGCCATCGCTTCGTACTCGCACCTGGTGCGACGAGCGAGGGTGCCTATCGCCACGAGGGCGAGGAGTTCATCCATGTTCTCGCCGGTCGCCTGGAGCTGGTGCTCGACAGCGACCAGTTCTTCGATCTTCTGCCCGGCGATTCCCTTTATTTCGAAAGCCGCCGTTATCATTCCTGGCGCAACCGGCATGATGGTGAGACCATATTGCTCTGGATCAATACGCCGCCGACATTTTGAGCGGTGCCGGTATGGTTCTCATCCTCTCCGTTCTATAGAACGGACGAAAAGCGAATTCAGAACGACAGAGCCTGGAGAATCTCATGGCCGCCACCATCCGTTATCACGAAGGCGATATTTCCACTGAGGATGCCGCCCGCTACACCGGCGCCATTGCCATCGACACCGAAACTCTCGGCCTCGTTCCACGTCGTGACCGACTTTGCCTCGTGCAACTTTCGCCCGGCGACGGCACGGCTGACATCATCCGCATTGCGGCTGGCCAGAAGCAGGCCCCCAATCTCGTCGCCATGCTGGCCGACCCGACGCATCAGAAGATCTTTCACTATGGTCGCTTCGACATCGCCGTGCTGTTTCACACCTTTGGCGTCACCACGACACCTGTCTTCTGTACCAAGATCGCCTCGCGCCTATGCCGTACCTATACCGACCGTCACGGCCTGAAGGACAATCTCAAGGAAATGCTCGAGGTAGATATCTCCAAGGCGCAGCAATCGTCCGACTGGGCGGCGGAAACGCTGTCCCCGGCGCAGCTCGAATATGCCGCCTCCGACGTGCTTTATCTGCATGCGCTGCGCGAGAAGCTGACGCAACGCCTGCTGCGCGATGGCCGCATGGACTATGCGGATGACTGTTTCGCCTTCCTGCCGACGCGCGCCAAGCTCGACCTCCTTGGCTGGGAAGAGGCGGATATCTTCGCGCATAGCTGATTGCTTCGCTTGCAGCGCGAAATCCAGGGGCCAGTGTCGCGGAAGTGGCATTGGCCCTTTTATTTAGGGATCTGTTAAGGATTCGACTGCTATTTTGCGGATGATCTCCAGTTCTGCGCGTTCGCGCCTCGTCAGTTCGGTCATCCGGCGCTAGGAAATCCACAGGCCGCATGAGCGGACCTCAATTGAACCTGCTTCCCGCTTCCATCGTCGTCTTGCCAGACAAAGGAGCATGTCATGTTGCTTCCCGTTGGTGCCGTGTCCGCTGTGGGTGTGTCCGTTGAGAAGCCGATTGTCGCGACGGCCGAGACCTCCGGGCTTCAGACGACGGCAACGCCACTCGCCGTTTTGTCGAGTACCGTCAATGCCAGCGTCGAGGGAAAGCTGAACATGCTGCTGGTCGCGGCCCGCGAACGCATGCTCGACAGCCTGCTTTCCGCCATCGATGCCGCCAGCAAGGTGGTGAATGTTTCCCGTGAGCCGGGCGAGAGCAATACCGCCTATGCGCAACGTGTTGCCGCCGCAATCCGCAGTCTGACGCCGCCGCAACTCGCCGCCGCGCAGCAGCGAATGGATGCGCAGATGAGGACGCCGGTATCCTTGCCGCTTCTGGCAGCGGCATTGCAGGATCCGGAAAGCCCGCGAGCGGTGCAGCTGGCTCTCAGCCTGGAGCAGGCGTCGGTCACCGAGCCGGACGCCGTCCTGAAGGCGGTCGTCAATTCCTATGGGCAGAATGCCGGCAAAGTGGAAACGCCGGCTGCGCAGGGACCGACATCGGCTCCGCTGCAGAAGGTGGCCGATCTGGCCGCCCAGGCGACGGTACTTGCAGCTGCCGCAGAAGAACCGGCCTCCGCTATGCGGACCCCTGCGCCTGCGCCGGCCACACCACCGCCGGCTCAGCCTGTTGCACAGCCGGCACCTGCTGCACAGCCGACGCCACAATCGGGCATTCCCGTACAATCTCAATCCGCGCCGGCTGCTGCCCAGACGGCTCAAACACAGACGGTTGCGCAAAACGCTACCGTCGCCGCCCCGCAAGCCGCGCCTGCCGGCAGCGGTGCCGCTGCCCCTGCGGCCGTCATTGCCCAGCCTTCCGAGCTCGCTTCTCTTGTCGATGATTTGACCGCGAGCGTACTGCTGACGGCGATCGCCACCGAAGCCGAACTACCGACCGAAGTCGCGCTGATCCGGTCGCCGCTAGCGCCGCTGCCGGTGCCGCGCGATATCCAGCAGATAGAAGCCGACATCAAACAGGGCTTGCAGGTCGTCATTAGCGCGCCCGCGATGGCGACCAGTTCCGATCTTCTTCAGATCATCAACAATCCCTCCTCTTCCGTCGAGAAGATCATCGCCCAGGCACTGACCGGCAATGCTGCCGCGCAAGCCTCATCCGCGCAGCCGCCGGCCGTCAATGAAGGCCTCAAGAGTCCGGTCGCGGCGGCGGCCATGCCGGTGTCACTGGCGGAAGGACCCGAAGCATCCGACGTTCTTGCCATCGCTTCCGGCAAGCCGATGTTGCAGACGTCGGCTGTAACGCCGATGGCGGTGTATGAGGCTGCGGAGCAGACGGCAATGCCGGCACCTCTGCCGCTCGGCGTTCCCTTCGTCGTGGCGAATTATCTGCCGGCAGACGCCCCCGCCAAGAGCAGCGAATCGAAATTGCTCAATCGCGTCGATCCCGTCGGCGATGAGGAGGGCGGACAAGCTCAGGACGAGGAGAGCCGGCAAGGTCAGGATGAAGAGCGTGCCGATGCGGAGGAAGCATCGACAAAGTCAGAGGGCGAGGCATCTGACGAAGCGGAAGCTGGCCCGGCCTCCGCGAGGGATGATAGCGTCAGGCCGGAGCTCGTTGCCTTGCCGCAGCCTCTGCGCGACCCTCTGCACGACCACGCCTTCGATTTCTACCGGCGCATGGTCGCCTGGGAATAGCCGGCTCGCAACAGACAGGCGGCACGGGCACCGCATGGTGGACAAAGAAAAACCCGCGGGATCGCTCCGGCGGGTCTTTTGTTTCCAGGCTTCTACCGAAGATTATTCGGCGTTGCGGTTCTTCAGAGCCGCACCCAGGATGTCGCCGAGCGAAGCGCCCGAGTCGGACGAACCGAACTGAGCAACGGCTTCCTTCTCTTCCGCGATTTCCAGAGCCTTGATGGACAGCATGATCTTGCGGTCCTTCTTGGAGAAGTTGGTGACGCGAGCGTCGACAATCTGACCAACCGAGAAACGCTCCGGGCGCTGCTCGTCACGGTCACGCGACAGATCGGCGCGGCGGATGAACGAGGTGATGTCTTCGTGGTTGACGAGCTTCACTTCGATGCCGCCGTCGTTGACTGCGATGACTTCGCAGGAAACGACTGCATTCTTGCGCAGGTCGCCGGAAGCTGCTGCTTCGCCGACTGCGTCCTTGCCGAGCTGCTTGATGCCGAGCGAGATGCGTTCCTTCTCGACGTCGACGTCGAGAACGACAGCCTTGACGACGTCACCCTTGTTGTACTCTTCGATGACCTGCTCGCCCGGACGGTTCCAGTCGAGGTCGGAGAGGTGAACCATGCCGTCCACATCGCCGTCGAGGCCGATGAACAGGCCGAATTCGGTCTTGTTCTTGACTTCGCCTTCGACTTCGGTGCCAGCCGGATGGTTGCGGGCGAATGCTGCCCACGGGTTTTCCAGCGTCTGCTTCAGGCCGAGAGAGATACGACGCTTGGTCGGATCGACTTCGAGAACGACGACTTCGACTTCCTGGCTCGTGGACAGGATCTTGCCGGGGTGAACGTTCTTCTTGGTCCAGGACATTTCCGAGATGTGGATGAGGCCTTCGATGCCCGGCTCCAGCTCGACGAACGCACCGTAGTCGGTGATGTTCGTGACGGTACCGGAGATCTTCTTGCCTTCCGGATACTTGGCCTGGATGCCATCCCACGGATCGCTCTCGAGCTGCTTCATGCCGAGCGAGATGCGGTGGGTTTCCTGGTTGATGCGGATGATCTGTACCTTGACCTGCTGGCCGATGGACAGGATTTCCGACGGATGGTTCACACGGCGCCATGCCATGTCGGTGACGTGCAGCAGGCCGTCGATGCCGCCGAGGTCGACGAACGCACCGTAATCGGTGATGTTCTTGACGACGCCGTCAACAACCTGGCCTTCTTCGAGGTTCTGAACGATTTCAGAACGCTGCTCGGCGCGGGACTCTTCCAGAACCGTACGACGCGAAACGACGATGTTGCCGCGACGCTTGTCCATCTTGAGGATTTCGAAGGGCTGCGGGTTGTGCATCAGCGGGGTAACGTCGCGGATCGGACGGATGTCGACCTGCGAACGTGGCAGGAAGGCGATAGCGCCATCCAGATCGACGGTGAAGCCGCCCTTGACCTGGTTGAAGATGACGCCTTCGACGCGCTCGCCAGCTTCGAACTTGACTTCGAGCTTGATCCAGCTTTCTTCGCGGCGAGCCTTTTCGCGCGACAGAACGGCTTCGCCAAGCGCGTTTTCGATACGCTCGACGTAGACTTCGACTTCATCGCCAACCTTGAGCGTGCCGTCCTTGGCGCGTGCACCGAATTCCTTCAGCGCGATGCGGCCCTCGACCTTGAGGCCGACGTCTACAACGGCGACATCCTTTTCGATGGCGGTGATGATGCCCTTGGTGACATAGCCTTCAGCCAGATCGTTCTTGGCAAAGGATTCTTCGAGAAGGGCCGCGAAATCTTCGCGAGAGGGGGAAGTTACAGACATAAAATCTCCTGGCGTGTCCCGATCATGCAATCTGGACACTGATGCGCCGGTGGTTCGCGTTGAACAGGCCTGACCCCAGTCCGCCTCCCTTCGGGAAGCTATCCGGCGCTTGGACGGAATGTCAGGCTATCTTGAAATCGGCGGTTTCCGGCGCGAGGCGCGCGAAGGCCGCTCAAATTTTCAGGCATTTCGGCTCAGAGCGGCGTCGATGATCGATTTCGCCGTCTGAAACGCCGCTTCTATACTCATTTCTGAGGTATCTAGCAAGTGCGCGTCTTCAGCTGGTTTCAAAGGGCTGTCGGTGCGTCCCATATCGCGCTCGTCGCGCCGTTTCACGTCCTCGAAAATGGCGTCGTAATCGGCGCTGCCGCCGGCTTCGACAATCTCCTCGTAGCGCCGCTTCGCCCGCACTTCGGCCGAGGCCGTCACATAGAGTTTTACCGGCGCATCCGGGCAGACCACGGTGCCGATATCGCGGCCGTCGAGCACGGCGCCGGGCATCTTTTCGGCAAAGCGACGCTGCGCCTCGACCAGAGCCCGGCGGACGGCCGGCATGACAGCGATTTTCGAGGCTGCCTCGCCGATCTCATGTCGGGACAGAACGGCCCGGTCGAGCCCGGCGAGATCGACCTTGCGCGCCATGCCTTCGGCAATCGCTTCGTCGTCGAGCGGCAGCCCGGCATCGAGCAGCGCCTTGGCCGTGGCGCGATAGGTGAGGCCGGTGTCGAGATGATGATAGCCATAGGCTTCGGCGATCCGGCGTGCCAGAGTTCCCTTGCCGGCGGCCGCTGGTCCGTCGATGGCGATGATCATGTCTTTTCCGTCCCTAACCGGTCTCTCGTTGTTTGCTGTAGCGACGCACCAGTCCGGCCATTTCCGCCAACGCCGTGCGATTGATCGCCGAAAGGCCTTCGGCGACGCCCTGTCGGTCAGCCAGCGGCCGGTTCTGGCTCACCTTCCATTTGCCGTCAATCGTCTCGATGTCGATTTCGATGCCGGCGATGCCTTTCATCTGGGCTGCGATGAATTCCGGCAGCGCATCTTTCCACGCTCTATGGCTAAGCGTGCCTGGGCCATTGCATTTTCCGGGCGAGCATCTCCTCGACGGCCTCCCGCTTCTTACAGCCCTTTGGCAAAGGCCCGCCGACCACTATACTAAAACCCTATGCAAAGCGGCGTGAACTTTAGCTTTGACAGAAACGGCCGCAACGATTAAGGGGACCGGCTGATATTTCCCTTAAAACGCCGGCTTCCCCGGCATTGCCGAATTTTCATTCGGCCATTCATGAGGCTTTGACAGTGGCGAAAGCGGAACTTGGAACAAAACGTACCGATCCCGATACCGGCAAGAAGTTCTATGACCTGAACCGGGATCCGGTGGTCTCGCCCTATACCGGCAAGTCCTGGCCCTTGTCCTTCTTCGAAGAAACCTCCGCTTCCAAGGAAGTTCCGGAAGAGGATGAAGTGGCCGAAGTCGATACCGAAAACACGGAAGTCGAACTGGTATCGCTCGAAGATGCCGACGAGGCTGCAAGCGGCGACGACATTCCGGATATCGGCGATGACGATGTCGAAATCGGCGACGATGACGACGATACCTTCCTTGAAGCCGACGAAGATGAAGACGATGACGACATGAGCGACATTATCGGCGTCACCGGCGACGAAGACGACGTCTGATCTGAAAGACGATCGGCCCGGTGAAAGAAAAAATTTCCCGGGCCGAATTTTTCGGCTTGCTATCTGTGAAAACCACAAGTAATAAGCCGCCACCCCGACGGGCGAAGCGCTCGGAAGGGACCCAGGGCCGGTCAAACGGCACCATCTTGATGGGGCTATAGCTCAGCTGGGAGAGCGCTTGCATGGCATGCAAGAGGTCAGCGGTTCGATCCCGCTTAGCTCCACCAGCCTTCGCTCTCCGAGCTTCGGCTCGGCAAGCCAGTAAACGAAGGCTGTCGCGCTGAAGTTACGCAGTAACGAAAGCGGACTTTCTCCAAGCTGACTCACTGAGCTAAACTGGAAGATAGTTTTTGTACAACTGGTCGACAATGTATCGGTTGTGTCGACGTTGCTATTAGCTATCATGCGATGCATGAAGTACGTCTATATCCTTCAAAGCCATGATTTTCCTGATCGTTACTATATCGGCGTGACTGGAGACTTGAAAGCTCGCCTGGCGAAGCACAATGCCAGAGAAGTGCCTCATACATCGAAGTATACGCCGTGGTCGGTCAAAACTTACATCGGCTTTTCCGATGAAGCGCAGGCGTTCGCATTTGAAAAATATCTCAAATCCGGATCGGGTCGCGCCTTTGCCAGAAAGAGATTGTAACCGCGCTTTGGAGAGACGCCCTCCGTTGCAAACCGGCGCTATAATCCTCCGCATCCCCCCAACTTCATGCTAACCTCCCATCCTCCGTAACCCGCCCCGAATCGCCCATGACCAGACAGCGCCGCCGTCGTCTTATCAAGACCCGCCGTACCGTGACGGGGTTTCTGCTCGTTGCCTCGATCGCCTTTCTGGCGGGCATGACCGATGCCGTCGGGCTGATGCTGACGGGCAATTTTGTGTCCTTCATGACCGGCAATACGACACGGGCGGCGATTGCCCTCGGAATGGGCGAGTTCGGTCATGCGGCGGTGCTGTTCTCGGCCATCCTAACATTCATCATCGGCAATGCGCTCGGCATCGTCATTGCCCATGCCGCGGATCGGCGAGCTTTCGTGGTGCTTGCCTGCGTCAGCATCCTTCTGGCCGCTGCCGCGGGCTTTGCGGAGCCGTCGCTGGTTCTCGTGCAGTTCTATCTGGTGGTGCTTGCCATGGGCATGGTCAATGCCACCGTCGAGCATATCGAAGGCCTGCCGATCGGCCTCACCTATGTTACCGGGGCGCTGTCGCGCTTCGGGCGTGGTCTTGGTCGTTTCCTGCTGGGGGATCGGGATTTTCTCTGGACGGTGCAGATCGTGCCCTGGAGCGGCATGATATCAGGCGCCATCATCGGCGCGCTTCTGGCCGGCGCCTTTGGCGCGCACGCGCTCTGGCTGGTGTCGATGGTCGCACTTGTCCTGGCGCTGTCGACGCTTTTCATCCCCCGTCCGCTGCAGCGCCGCTTTAATCAGCGCTTCGCGCCGCCGCCGCTGGCACGGCGGGCGAAATAGCCACATTGCAGTGCACAAAAATCTGCTAGGGAGTAAAGCGAATCGTTTTGCCGACAAGCGTAAGGATGTGCCGTGTTCGTTTTTTCGAAACTTGTCTGGATCTTCGGTCAGCCGCTGTCGCTGGCCTTTCTGTTTGTCCTGTTGGCATTCATTGCCGCTCTGCTGCGCTGGCGAGCAACCGTCATCACCTCGGCGCTCTTGTCGGCGCTGATCCTGTTCGTCTCGCTTTATACGACGGCCGGCGCCTATGTCGTTCAAACGCTCGAAGAGCGCTTTCCACATCCGGCTGCCGATCCCGCCGATCTCAAATGCATGATCGTTCTCGGCGGCGCTACGCAGAACGAGGTGACGACGGTCCGAGGCGGCTACGAACTCGATTCGGCCGGCGATCGCCTGATCGAAGCGCTGCGTCTCGCGCAGAAATACCCGCAGGCGCGCGTCGTGATCTCGGGCGGCGACGGCTCGATCGGCGGCACCTATGAGGGCGATGCCGTGATTTCCGAGCGATTCTTCACCGCGCTCGGCATTCCGACAAGCCGCATGGTCGAGGACAAGACCTCGCGCACCACCTTCGAGAATGCCGTCAATACGAAGGAGCTGCTGGCGCAGAACGGGCTTTCGGAGTGCCTGCTGATCACTTCGGGCTTCCACATGCCGCGCTCGATGGGCATTTTCCGCAAACAGGGCATGAATGTCGTGCCCTGGCCGGTCGACTATCGCAGCACCGGCAAGGAAAGTCTCGGCTTCGATTTCACACAGCCCTCGCGCAATGCGCAACTGCTGGCGACCGGATTGCGTGAATGGGTCGGTCTGGTCGGCTATTACGCCGCCGGCCGCACTTCCGCCCTGTATCCAGGACCGTAACGGCGTGTCCAGGCCCTAACGATGCGCGCGCCGTAAAACCTATTTCTGGGATATGGTGACGAATTTGGTGCCGCGCACCCTGACGGTGATTTCGCAGACCGCTTCGCCATCCTTGCGGTCGCAGAAGTGCGGATGCATCTTCATGACCAGCACCATGTTGCCGAAGCGCTGGATGAAATCGTAGCCGTAGATCTTCGCCGTGGCGATCATCAGGTAGCCGCCTTCGGCCACTTGGACATAGAAATTGTAGGGGCAGCCTTCGTCCGTGCAGTAGGGTCCCTTTTCGCCTTTGCAGGTGATCTCACCTTCATTGATGACGATATCCATCAGTTTGTCGTTGTTGATGTCCTGCTGGGTGGCGAATTTGTCGCCGAAGCTCACCTGGCTGTCGCAGCTCTTGGTGAAATGGTCCTTCTCGAAGGCCACGGGGTCCTGCAGGATCGATTGCTGCGCCTCGGCCGCGGCGGGCATGACCACGAGAGCGAAGAGGTTGAGGATTAAGATCAGCAGGGATTTCACGGGGGGATTCCTTTTCGAAGCGCCGTTACGGTCGCGATAACAGCCGCAGCCGCTGCGACATCTTTGCACGCGCCTGCTTGCGCGGCCCTTGCCGTCGTGATTCATTTCGGAAAAATCGCGGGCGTTCCGCTGGAGTTTTCGATGTCGCTTCTCTCGTTTCTTGATTATGCCGGCGTCGCTCTTTTTGCCGCGACCGGCGCGCTGGCGGCCTCGCGCAAGCAGCTCGATCTGATCGGCTTCCTGTTTCTGGCGGCCGTCACCGGCATCGGCGGCGGCACGCTGCGCGATATCGTTCTCGGCCGGGTACCGGTCTTCTGGGTGCTGAACCCGACCTATATCATCATCTGTGCCGTGGTCGGCGTGCTGGTCTTCTTTACCGCGCACCTCTTCGAATCGCGCTATCGGCTGCTCATCTGGCTCGATGCCGTCGGGTTGTCAGCCTATTGCGTGATGGGGGCAGCCAAGGGCATGGCGGCGACGGGCTCGCCCACCGTCGCTATCGTCACCGGCGCGCTGACGGCGACCTTCGGCGGCATTTTACGTGATCTCTTGGCAAACGAACCTTCGGTGTTGCTGCGTCCGGAAATCTATGTGACTGCTTCACTCGTCGGCGCCAGCGTCTTCACCGCCGCCAATGCAACGATGCTGCCGCTTTATGCCTCTGCAGGGCTGGGTGTGATCGCGGCCTTTGCAGTGCGCGGCGGCGCACTCTGGTTCGGCTGGACCTTCCCGACCTATCACCATAAGCCAGGCCGGCATCCGGACGATGTGATGTGACGGAGAATCTTGTCGCAGGTGAGCTGACGCGGCGCTTATTTCAGCGCTGCTGCTTGCGCCGCAGGCGGATCACCACGTCGACATGAGCGATTTCCATGCCCTGCGGCGGCTCGGGCAGATTGTCGATCGTCAGGTTGCTGATCGGAATATCCAGCACCTCGTTGTGGCCTTCCACGAAAAAGTGATGGTGATCGGAGACATTGGTGTCGAAATAAGTCTTGGTGCTTTCGACGGCGAGCACGCGGATCAGGCCTGCCTCGGTAAATTGATGCAGCGTGTTGTAGACGGTGGCAAGCGAAACCGGAACGCCGGCGGCAACGGCTTCCTCGTGAAGCTCTTCCACGGTCAGATGGCGGTCGCCCTTGGCGAAAAGGAGGTCTCCCAGTGCGATCCGCTGCCTAGTCGGCCTTAGGCCCACATTGCGCAGCCTGGTTTCGATCGCGATTTCGGCATGTTCTGCCATTCAGGGACTCCGGATTCCTGATCTCTATAATTCTTTACTAAGCCATATAACTTTTGCCTTGATTGCTTTCAATAGTTTCCATGGGGTGGGAAGGTGCTCAAAAGCCGGAAAAATCGGGCTTTTGCCGCATTTGGCACTGGTAGCGGCTCTGGCGTTCCTGTATGCGACCACCACATAAGAGCTAATGCGTTCGATCGAACGACTGAATGAGAGTGTGATGGTTACGCTTCATTTTCTGTCGATCTTGCACTAAAGCTTCACATCCATCGGCATTCATGCGGGGGAAACGGAATTTTTATGACGACGAGACAATCCAGCTTCAATTATGAGGAAATCCTGTCCTGTGGCCGCGGCGAGCTGTTCGGCCCGGGCAACGCACAGCTTCCCCTGCCGCCGATGCTGATGGTCCATCGCATTACAGATATTTCCGAAACGGGCGGGGCCTTCGACAAGGGCTATATCCGCGCCGAATACGACGTGCGCCCCGATGATTGGTACTTTCCCTGCCATTTTGCCGGTAACCCCATCATGCCGGGCTGCCTCGGCCTCGACGGCATGTGGCAGCTGACCGGCTTCTTCCTCGGCTGGCTCGGCGAGCCCGGCCGCGGCATGGCGCTTTCGACAGGCGAAGTGAAGTTCAAGGGCATGGTTCGTCCGGACACGAAGCTTCTCGAATACGGCATCGACTTCAAGCGCGTCATGCGCGGCCGCCTCGTCCTTGGCACCGCCGACGGCTGGCTGAAGGCCGATGGCGAGACCATCTATCAGGCGACGGACCTGCGCGTGGGCCTGTCCAAGGACAAGGTTGCCTGAACCGCGGCATCGCCGCCTCCAAAAAGACAGATGTTTTAGAAAAGGTCATCGACATGAGACGGGTAGTTGTTACGGGTCTGGGTATTGTCTCTTCGATTGGAAACAATGCGCAAGAAGTGACCGCCTCGCTGCGCGACGCCAAATCCGGTATTTCCTTCTCTCCTGATTTCGCCGAGCATGGCTTCAAGTGCCAGGTCTGGGGCGCGCCGAAGATCGATACGACCGACCTGGTGGATCGCCGCGCTATGCGCTTCCTATCGCAGGGCGGTGCGTGGAACCACGTCGCCATGAAGCAGGCGATCGCCGATAGCGGCCTCGAGGAAGGCGATATCACCAACGAGCGCACCGGCATCATCATGGGCTCTGGCGGCCCCTCGACCCGCACGCTGATCGAGGCGGCCGACATCACCCGCAAGAACAACAGCCCGAAGCGCATCGGCCCCTTCGCGGTGCCGAAGTCGATGTCGTCGACCGCCTCGGCAACGCTTGCAACCTGGTTCAAGATCCACGGCGTCAACTACTCCATCTCGTCGGCCTGCTCGACCTCGGCGCACTGCATCGGCAATGCCGCTGAAATGATCCAATGGGGCAAGCAGGACGTCATGTTCGCCGGCGGTCACGAGGATCTCGATTGGACCATGTCGAACCTCTTTGACGCCATGGGCGCGATGTCCTCCGACTTCAACGAGAACCATCCGGAAACCGCCTCGCGCGCCTATGACGCCAAGCGTGACGGCTTCGTCATCGCCGGCGGAGCCGGCGTGCTGGTTCTGGAAGAGCTTGAGCATGCCAAGGCCCGCGGCGCCAAGATCTATGCCGAGATCATCGGCTACGGCGCCACCTCTGATGGTTACGACATGGTGGCGCCTTCGGGTGAGGGTGCCGTGCGCTGCATGCGCCAGGCGCTTGCCACGGTGAAAGGCGATATCGACTACATCAACACCCACGGCACCTCGACGCCGGTGGGCGACAGCAAGGAAATCGGCGCGATCCGCGAAGTCTTCGGCGACAAGATCCCGCCGATCCAGTCGACCAAGTCGCTGACGGGCCATTCGCTCGGCGCAGCGGGCGTTCAGGAATCGATCTATTCGATCCTGATGATGCAGGAGCGCTTCATCGGGGAAAGCGCCCATATCACCGAACTCGATCCGGAATTCGAAGGCGTGCCGGTCGTGCGCAAGCGTATCGACAACGCCAAGTTCGATATCGCTCTTTCGAACTCCTTCGGCTTCGGCGGCACCAACGCCACGCTCGTATTCCAGCGCTACAACGGATAAGGCAATGACGGGAATTATGCAGGGTAAGCGCGGCCTCATCATGGGTGTCGCAAACAATCATTCGATTGCCTGGGGTATTTCAAAGGCGCTGGCCGCCGAAGGCGCGGAACTGGCTTTCACGTTTCAGGGCGAAGCTCTCGGCAAGCGCGTCAAGCCGCTGGCAGCTGAAGTCGGCTCGGATTTTCTGCTGCCCTGCGATGTCGAAGATCTCGCTTCGGTCGATGCCGTCTTCGACGCCATCAAGCAGCGCTGGGGCAAGCTGGACTTCATCGTCCATGCCATCGGCTTTTCCGACAAGAATGAGCTGAAGGGGCTCTATGCCAACACCACGCGGGAGAATTTCACCCGCACCATGGTGATTTCCTGCTTCTCCTTCACCGAGGTCGCCAAGCGGGCCGCCGAACTGATGACGGAAGGCGGCAGCATGCTGACGCTGACCTATAACGGTTCGACGCGCGTGATCCCGAACTACAACGTCATGGGTGTCGCCAAGGCGGCCCTCGAGGCTTCTGTGCGCTATCTTGCCGCCGACTACGGCCCGCGCGGCATTCGCGTCAACGCCGTCTCCGCCGGCCCGATCCGTACGCTTGCCGGCGCCGGTATTTCCGACGCCCGAGCCATCCTGTCGTGGAACCAGCGCAACGCGCCGCTGCGCAAGTCGGTCACCATCGATCAGGTCGGCTCGTCCTCGCTCTATCTCCTGTCGGATCTCTCGGCCGGCGTGACCGGCGAAATCCATTTTGTCGATGCTGGCTACAACATCACCTCCATGCCGACGCTGGAAACGCTGTCGAGCGCCGACGCGGAATAAGCTCCCGATCTCAGTCGTGTCCTCCCGGTTTTGGCCGGGAGGATCGAATTTCCGGATATCCTTCCAGAGGATTCCCGATGACGTCAAACGACGCAGAACTTTTGGCATCGACTGATCGCCTCGTCCTCCGCCGCTTCGTGCCTGAGGAATTTTGTCGCCTACAGCGCCTATCGCTCCCTGCCGGAGATCTATCGTTTCCTGTATCGCGATCCACCTTCGCCAGAGGTGTTGCGAGAGCGTTTCGATGCCCGTTTGAATTCCGCTTTCTCCGAAGATGGGGATACGCTGCTGTGCGCTGCCATTCGGCGGGAGGATGGCGCTTTGGTGGGTGACGTCAGCCTGACATTTGCAAATAAGGCCGCACTTCAAGCGGAGCTCGGCTATACCTCCAACCCGGCCTATGCCAAGAAGGGCTATGCTACCGAGGCGGCGGAAGCCATGATTACCCTCGGCTTCGAAAAATTCGGCTTTCACCGGATCTTTGCACGGCTGGATGCGAAAAATACCGGCTCAGTCGGTGTCGTCGAACGGCTTGGCCTGCGTCGCGAGGCCCTTTTGATCGAAAACGATCGCTTCAATGGTGTCTGGGGCGATGAATGCGTCTACGCCGTGCTCGACTGCGAGTGGGCCGCAAGAGTGCCGAAACGAACCTCCTGAGCCCGCTCAAAAAAATGGCGGCCATCTGACCGCCATCCTTCCTTACTTCTTCGCCCAGAGTACCTTGTAGCGGGCATTGCGGCAGGTCTCGCCGAATTCCCTGAAATTCTCCGCTAGCACCGGCTCATAGGGCAGGCCGCGATTGGCGACCAGCATGAGCCGTCCGCCGCTGCGCAGCGCTGAAGCGGCCGTCTTGATCATCGCCTGGCCGAGCGAAGGCTCGGCGGCATGGCCCTCATGGAAGGGCGGGTTCATGATGATCAGGTCGTATTTGTCCTTGACCGGCTCGCTCGCCAGATCGTGCCAGAAGAAGCGCTGGGCGACTTTCGGGCAGTGCGACAGCAGATTGGCGCGTGCCGCCTCCAGAGAGCCGTAATGGGCCTCGTAGAGGTCGATGCGCTCGATCCTCGGCGACTTGATTGCCAGTTCGACGGAAAGATAGCCCCAGCCGGCGCCGAAATCGGCGGCATCGCCGGCAAAATCGGTTGGCAGGCGCGAGGCGAGCAGTTCGGAGCCGGCATCGATACGGTCATGGGAAAACATGCCGGGCGCCGTGGTGAAGCTGTCGTCGACGCGCGTTGCCGGCTTCGCGAGCTGCGCCGTCAACAGCTTGATATCGGCAGGGCGGGCAAACCAGAAGGCGACGCCGTGATACTTCGGCATGTGCTCGATTTCGAGACCGAAGGCCTCGATGCGCTTGCGCAGTGGTTGGATGCCATCTTCCTTGCCGCCTGCAACGACGATGAGGCCGCCTTCCTTTACGCGCGTCAGCGCTTCGGCGATGTGATCCTCATTCTCGCCCTTGTGCTTGCCGCAGAGCACCAGCGCGCCGTCATAGCCTTCGCCTTCGATTTCCGGCGTCACGTTGACCCGCTGTGCCTGCAACTGGCGAAAGAAGGGGCGGAAGCCCTGGACGGCGGACAGCTCAGCGGCAAAGCCCTCCGGCAGCGCAAAGCCTGCCTCCGCGCCGAGAAACAGGATCCGCTGACCCTCGCCGGGTGCGTCGACAGTGCCGGAGGCAAAGGGATGGAACAGGGTCTTCAGGGCATCGCGGCTCATGGGCGTGGTCTCGTCTTGAAAGGTGGACTTGAACCGTCAGATATCTGTGGCCTTATCGTATCTCGTGCTTACCCTTCACCCTAGCCCTCTCCCCGTTGGGACGGGGAGAGGGGACGACAGAGCCGGAAAACATGCCCCTTGGTGTAGAGGCCGTTATCGAGCACAGTCATGTCCCCTCGCCCCGCATGTGCGGGGAGAGGGCTAGGGTGAGGGGCTAGGCACGCAGCTTCCACGGTCCAGCCAAACCAACGGGCATTCAATATAAAAAGGGCGCGGAAAAGATCCCGCGCCCCGGAACTTGGATGAAGGCGCAGCTTATTCGGCTGCGTCGTCCTTCTTCTTGTCGGCAGCGATTTCCTGGCCGGTGGCCTGATCGACGACCTTCATGGACAGGCGAACCTTGCCGCGCTCATCGAAGCCGAGCAGCTTGACCCAGACCTTGTCGCCTTCCTTGACGACATCCTGCGTCTTGGCAACGCGCTCGGAAGCGAGCTGCGAGATGTGGACGAGGCCGTCGCGGGCGCCGAAGAAGTTGACGAAGGCGCCGAAGTCGGCGGTCTTGACAACAGTGCCTTCGTAGATCTGGCCGACTTCCGGCTCTGCGACGATCGAGTGGATCCATTTGCGGGCCGCTTCGATTTCCTTGCCGGAGGACGAGGCGATCTTGACGGTGCCGTCGTCCTCGATGTTGATCTTCGCGCCGGTCTTTTCGACGATTTCGCGGATGACCTTGCCGCCGGAGCCGATGACTTCACGGATCTTGTCGACCGGGATGTTCATGACTTCGATGCGCGGTGCGAATTCGCCGAGCTGGCCACGGCTTTCGGTGATGGCCTTGGACATTTCGCCGAGGATATGGGCACGACCGCCCTGTGCCTGGCCGAGAGCGACCTTCATGATCTCTTCAGTGATGCCGGCGATCTTGATGTCCATCTGCAGCGAGGTGATGCCGTCGGCGGTGCCGGCGACCTTGAAGTCCATGTCGCCGAGGTGGTCTTCGTCACCGAGAATGTCGGAGAGAACGGCGAAGCGATCGCCTTCCAGGATCAGACCCATGGCGATGCCGGCAACGGGCTTCGCCAGCGGCACGCCGGCGTCCATCAGAGCGAGCGAGGTGCCGCAAACCGTTGCCATCGAGGACGAGCCGTTGGACTCGGTGATTTCGGAAACGACGCGCAGCGTGTAGGGGAACTGTTCCGCCGACGGCAGCATCGGGCGGATAGCGCGCCATGCGAGCTTGCCGTGACCGATTTCGCGACGACCCGGGGAACCCATGCGGCCGGTTTCGCCAACCGAGTAGGGAGGGAAGTTGTAATGGAGCAGGAAGCGCTCCTTGTACATGCCGGTCAGGCTGTCGACATACTGTTCGTCTTCGCCGGTGCCGAGCGTAGCGACGACGATTGCCTGCGTTTCACCGCGGGTAAACAGCGCAGAACCGTGCGTGCGCGGCAACAGGCCGACTTCCGAAACGATCGGGCGAACGGTCGACAGGTCGCGACCGTCGATGCGGCTCGACGTGTCGAGGATGTTCCAGCGAACGATCTTCGCCTGCAGGTGTTTGAAGATGGCGCCGACTTCTTCGGCCGTGTACTTGGCTTCGCCTTCTTCCGGCAGGAAGTGTGCCTTCACCTTCGCCTTGACGGCGTCGACGGCAGCGTAGCGATCGGCCTTCTGCGTAATCTTGTAGGCGTCGCGCAGTTCGGCTTCGGCGAGGCCGAGCATTTCCTTCTCGAGCTCGGAATAATCTTCCGGCTGGAAGTCGCGCGGTTCCTTGGCGGCGACTTCGGCGAGCTTGATGATCGCGTCGATGACAGGCTGGAAGCCGCGATGACCGAACATGACGGCGCCGAGCATGACGTCCTCAGGCAGTTCCTTGGCTTCGGATTCAACCATCAGAACGGCGTCCTGCGTCCCGGCGACGACGAGGTCGAGGCTCGATTCGTCCATCTCGTCGAGATGCGGGTTGAGCACGTATTCGCCGTTGATGTAGCCGACGCGAGCGCCGCCGACCGGGCCCATGAAGGGAACGCCCGAGAGCGTCAGGGCAGCCGAGGTTGCAACCATGGACAGGATGTCCGGATTGTTTTCGAGGTCATGCTGGATGACCGTGACGACGACCTGGGTGTCGTTCTTGTAGCCTTCCGGGAAGAGTGGGCGGATCGGGCGGTCGATCAGGCGCGAAACGAGCGTTTCGTTTTCGCTCGGACGACCCTCGCGCTTGAAGTAGCCGCCGGGGATCTTGCCGGCTGCGTAGGTCTTTTCCTGGTAGTTGACGGTGAGCGGGAAGAAGTCCTGGCCCGGCTTCGGCGCCTTGGCGGAAACGACGGTCGCAAGCACCACGGTCTCGCCGTAGGTGGCGACAACGGCGCCGTCAGCCTGACGGGCGATCTTGCCGGTTTCGAGCTTCAGCGGGCGGCCTGCCCACTCGATTTCGACGGTATGGATATCGAACATATCTTGTCCTTGCATGATGCGGGAAAAGGCGCCGTCGCCGACGAATTCGGCAGGGCACATCTTCGACCGCACGAAGTGTGACGCATCACGGGCAAGACAACGAGAGGCTTTCGAAATCAGGCCGAAGCGCTAGGCTTCGGCTGAAAGCATCCGGCAATCCTGCCCCATGACAGGTCAACGGTTGTTGTTGGCAGCACCGGCCCATCCGGCCTGCCGACAGTTTCGCGTCGCACCGGCATAAGGCGCGAGGGAAACTGGTCTCAAGGGTTCATACCCTTCATAAGCATCCGGCGGACGTTCAGGTGAACGCCCGCCGGAAATTCCGTTAGCGGCGGATACCGAGGCTGGTGATCAGCTTGGTATAACGGCCTTCGTCCTTCTTCTTGAGGTAGTCAAGAAGCGAGCGCCGGCTGGAAACCATCGTCAGGAGGCCACGACGGGAGTGGTTGTCCTTCTTGTGGTCCTTGAAGTGTTCCGTGAGGTTGTTGATGCGCTCGGTCAGGATCGCAACCTGGACTTCCGGAGAACCGGTGTCGCCTTCGACGGTAGCGTATTCCTTGATCAGCGCAGCCTTGCGCTCAGCAGTGATCGACATCGGATGGTCCTTTCTATGAGAGGAGATTGAAGTCGCCAAACGCCGGGATGTCGTCCAGCATTGGCCGCGAATGCAATCAGGCATGCCTGATGCTGGCGCTGCCTATAAACCAATTGAGCGCTAATTGAAAGAGGGTTCTCCCTGAGCGCCTTTCAGCGCCCCGCCATGGCGTCCCGGATCATGGCATTGTAGCCTTCCGGATCCTGCAGCATGGCGAAATGGCTGGCATCCTTTAGAATGACAAGCTTCGCGCCCGGGATCTCCTTCGCCATCATCTCGGTATGGTCAAGCTTCACCGCTTCGTCATGGTCGCCGATGGCAAGCGTCACCGGCACCGTGATCTTTCCAAGGTCGGCTGCGGTCCATGCCGGCTGCGTCGCCCACATCTGCGAGATCTGGTTGACGAAAGCCTCATATTCGTTCGGGGTTGGCGATAGTTTTTTGTAATATTCGCCGGCGACGTTGATGTAATCGTTGAAAGTCTTGTTGCTCATGACGTCGGGCTTCACGCCGTCGGTCGTAACATTGGCGGCTTGCGCGATCACGCGCGTCAGCTTTTCGGGATATTTCATCGCCATGTCGATGCCGATGATGCCGCCGTCAGACCATCCGACCAACGTCACCTTGCCGACCTTCAGATAGTCGAGCAGCGCGACATAATCCGAAGTCATCAGATCGTAGCCGAAGGGTTTTTCGCTGCGCGTCGAGCGGCCATGCCCGCGGCTGTCGGCGACGATGACGAGGTGATCTCTCGCGAAATCGGCGACCTGAGCGCCCCAGACGTCGGCATTCCCGAGGCCGCCATGGATGAAGAGGATCGGGTCGCCCGCGCCATATTCGGCATAATACATCTTGATGTCGTCGACATCGGCCATGCCGCTCGTTTTCGGCTGCGGCATTGGCGGAAATGGCGGTAGCCCGGCCCACCGCTCGGCGGATTGGGCGTTTGTCACCGTCAGAAACAGGGAAAGGAATGCAAGTATTCCGAATGCAACTCTGCGCATATTTGCCCCCTTTGGACGGGCCATGATGGCCCGTCGGGGAACATATCGCATCGCCATTGCCCGCAATAGCCGCTATTTCCGGTTGATTGAGGTCAGCCGAACACGCGCTTGGGGCGGAATTCACCCTGGCCGATCTCGCCGATGGCGATCAGCTTGCCGCGGGACGTGGCATAGGCCTCGGTCTCGGCAACCGGTGCATCGCGGCCGCGCACCAGGATCGGGTTGCCCATCTTCAGGCGGTGCGCCTGGTCGTCGCTGATGACGAGATGCGGCAGCGAAGAAAGAGCTTCCGCTGTATCGATCAGCAGCGCATCGAGGGCTGCCAGTCGCTCGTCCGCATCTTCGATCTCCTCCAGCGCTACGAGATCGGCAAGCGGCACCATCGCCTCCTCGGCAAAGGGCGCGACGAAGCTGCGGCGCAGGCCGGAAATATGACCGTAGCAGCCGAGGTCGCGGCCGAAATCGCGGGCGAGCGCGCGCACATAGGTGCCCTTGCCGCATTCGACTTCGAAATGCGCCGTGTTGGCATCCGGGCAGGCGAGCAGCGTCAGGCGGAAAATCTCGACTTCGCGTGAGGGGATCTCGACCGTCTCGCCTTCGCGGGCGAGGTCATAGGCGCGCTCGCCTGATATTTTGATGGCGGAGAACTGCGGCGGAATCTGGTTGATGACGCCGGTATACTTCGGCAGCAGCGCGCGAATATCCTCTTCGCTCGGACGCTTGTCGGAGGTGGCGGTTACAGCGCCCTCCAGGTCGTCGGAAGCGCGTTCCTCGCCCCAGGTCACGGTGAATTCATAGATCTTGCGGCCATCCATGACGTAGGGAACCGTCTTCGTGGCGTCGCCGAGCGCGATCGGCAACATGCCGGAGGCGAGCGGATCGAGCGTGCCGGCATGGCCGGCCTTCTGGGCCTTGAACAGCCACTTGATCTTGGAAACGGCTTCGGTCGAGCCGAAATCAATCGGCTTGTCGAGGATGAGCCAGCCCGAAATCGGACGGCCCTTGGGCTTGCGTGGCTTGGACATTCTCTGTCTCTTTATTGATCTTGGTCGTTGTCGTCGTCGAGATCGCGGCTGACCTCGGGCGAGCGCAGAAGCGCGTCGATCTTCTTGTAATTGTCGAAGCTCGTATCGTCGCGAAAGCGAACTTCCGGCATGTACTTCATCTGGCGAAGCTGCGGGCCGAGGCGGCCGCGGATGTATTTCGCATGGCGGTTCAGCGCTTCGATGACGGCGCCGTGGTCGGAAACGCCGAGCGGCGTCACGAAGGCCGTCGCGATCTTCAGATCGGGCGACATGCGCACTTCGGAAATGGAGATCACGGTGCGCTCGATCAGGTCGTCGCGCACTTCGCCGCGCTGCAGAACCTGCGTGATCGCTGAGCGCACCTGCTCGCCGACGCGAAGCATGCGCTGCGAAGGCGCGGAGGAAGTTGGTTTGGTCATGGTTGTTCCGTTAGCAGCGTCCCATTGGACGCGATAAAGGGGGTCAAATGACTCGATCCGGCGCAAAGGTCAAGGCTGGACAGGTTTTGCGGCCCGCCAGAAGCCGAGAATCCTTGAGAATGCGGCATCCTGAGCGCCCCGGTTGGCAAAGGCAGGTGCCGGGATATAGGTGACGAAGGATTCGGACTGGCTCCCTGTTGTTCGTAACGGGCAAGAAAAAACCGCCGGTTTTGGCCGGCGGTTTTGATATCTCGCAAATCGAGGATTGCTTACAGCGTACGGGTGATATGCTCGACGCGGAAGCACTCGATCGTGTCTCCGGCGCGGATGTCTTCGTAGTTCTCGAAGGCCATGCCGCATTCCTGGCCGACATTGACCTCAGACACTTCGTCCTTGAAGCGCTTGAGGGTCTTGAGCTTGCCTTCGTGAATGACGACGTTGTCGCGCACGAGGCGGACGCCGACGCCACGCTCGACCTTGCCTTCGGTGACGCGGCAACCTGCGACCTTGCCGACCTTCGTGATGTTGAACACCTCGAGGATTTCGGCATTGCCAAGGAAGGTTTCGCGACGCTCCGGAGAGAGCAGGCCCGACATCGCCGCCTTCACGTCATCCACCAGGTCGTAGATGATGTTGTAGTAGCGGATTTCGATGCCCTGACGCTCGGCGAACTGACGTGCCTGCGCGTTGGCGCGGACGTTGAAGCCGATGATCGCTGCATTGGAGGCTTCCGCCAGCGAGACGTCCGACTCAGTGATGCCGCCTGCGCCTGAATGGACGATGCGGGCGCGAACTTCGTCGGTGCCGAGCTTGTCGAGAGCGCCGGCAATGGCTTCGATCGAGCCCTGCACGTCGCCCTTGATGACCAGCGGGAATTCCTTCACGCCGACCGTCTGAAGCTGGGTCATCATCTGCTCGAGCGAACCGCGCTGGCCGGACAGGCGGGCAGCTGCCTTGTCGCGGGTGAGGCGCTGGCGATATTCCGAAATCTCGCGGGCGCGGCTTTCGCTTTCGACGACGGCGAACTTGTCGCCGGCTTGCGGTGCGCCGGAAAGGCCGAGCAGTTCGACCGGCATGGCCGGGCCAGCTTCCTTCACATGCTCACCCTTGTCGTTGACGAGCGCACGAACGCGGCCCCACTGATCGCCGGCAACGACGATCTGGCCGGGACGCAACGTACCCTTCTGCACGAGCACGGTGGCGACGGAGCCGCGGCCGCGGTCGAGCTGGGCTTCGATGACGGTGCCTTCGGCCGTGCGGTTCGGATTGGCCTTGAGGTCAAGGATTTCCGCCTGCAGCAGGATGGCTTCGAGCAGCTTGTCGAGGTTGGTTCGGTTCTTCGCGGAGACTTCCACGTCGAGCACTTCACCGCCCATCGATTCGACGAAGACTTCGTGCTGCAGCAGTTCCGTGCGGACCTTCTGCGGGTTGGCTTCGTGCTTGTCGATCTTGTTGATCGCCACGATGATCGGAACACCCGCCGCCTTGGCGTGGTTGATCGATTCGATCGTCTGCGGCATCACGCTGTCGTCGGCTGCGACGACCAGGATCGCGATATCGGTTGCCTGGGCGCCGCGAGCACGCATCGCCGTGAAGGCGGCGTGACCGGGGGTGTCGATGAAGGTGATCTTCTGACCGTTCTGCTCGACCTGATAGGCACCAATATGCTGGGTGATGCCACCGGCTTCGCCGGCGACCACGTTCGCATGACGGATGGCGTCAAGCAGTGAGGTCTTGCCGTGGTCGACGTGGCCCATGATGGTAACGACGGGCGGACGGGAAACCAGTTCGCCTTCCTCGTCGGCAACGTTGAAGATGCCCTGTTCGACGTCGGATTCCGAAACGCGCTTGACCGTGTGGCCGAATTCGCCGGCGATGAGTTCGGCCAGATCGGCGTCGATGACGTCGCCCGGCTTCATCATCTGACCTTCCTTCATCAGGTACTTGATGACGTCGACGGCGCGTTCGGACATGCGCTGCGACAGTTCCTGAATGGTGATGGTCTCGGGCAGCACGACTTCACGCGAGATCTTCTCGCGCGTTTCCTGCATCTGGCTGCGCCGGAATTTTTCCTGGCGGCGGCGCATGGCCGAAAGTGAACGGCCGCGGGCATTGCCGTCTTCATCGACATTGGCCGTGGTAACCGTCAGCTTGCCGCGGCGGCGCTCGTCCTCGGTCTTCGGACGCGTGGTAACAGGCTTTGCCGGTTCCGGGCGTACGATTTTGCCGCGTGCCGGAGCGCCTCGGGGCGGGCCGCGATCGCTCTCTTCTTCATTGACGCGACGGCGGTTGGCCGGCGCCTCGCCAGCAGGAGCGCCAGGGCGTGCCGGCTGAGGAGCCGCATCCGGACGACGTGCAACGACGGGAGCCGCAGGCGTCTGGACTGCCGGCTTCGGCGCTTCCACCGGTGCGGGTGTCTCGACCTTGGCTTCGGCGGCGCGTGCGGCCTCTTCTGCGGCGCGGCGTGCAGCTTCAGCCTGTTCGGCGATGCGGCGTGCCTCTTCTTCCTGAGCGCGGCGTGCTTCTTCCTCGGCACGGCGCACGGCATCGGCAGCGTCGCGAACCTGGGCTTCGGCGAGCGCACGGCGGCGAGCATCCATTTCGCCGGCCGACAGATGGTTCAAGACCACCGGTCGCGACGAACGCTCCTGCTGCGGACGCTGCTGACTACCCTGGTTGGGCTGTCCCGGCCGCTGTTGCTGGCCACCAGGCTGATGAATGCGCGGAGCCGGCTGCGGCGGGCGCGGCGGCTGCGGCGTCGGTTCGGCGACGCGCGTCACCGAGGGCGCGGCGGTCGTTACCGGCGTGATTG
This sequence comes from Rhizobium sp. BK491, assembly GCF_014194925.1. NCBI lineage: Bacteria > Pseudomonadati > Pseudomonadota > Alphaproteobacteria > Hyphomicrobiales > Rhizobiaceae > Rhizobium > Rhizobium sp. BK491. The sequence continues at coordinate 43,290 of NZ_JACIAR010000010.1, read as the reverse complement.
GCTTTTCGTCTTCAGGACGTAGCGGGCGGCGCTTACGGGTCTCAACCACGACCGCCTTGGTGCGACCGCGGCCCATGTCCTGGCGCACGGTGCCCTGGTTTACGCCTGATGGCTTCAGGGTGAGAGTCTTCTTACCTGAAACATTCAGCGTCTTGTCGTCTTGATTGTCGGTCATTCCGTTCCTGTTCCTTCGGACAGGGCACGGAAACGTCCGTCAGACCCTGTCGTTCAATGCATGTACCTTAATGAGGCGTCCGGCAAAGGCCGGTGACCGCGTCATTGTTTTCGCCGGCCAGCGCCGCCCGTTGCCCGGGACTGACCGCCGTTGCGGTACCGTTCGAGCAGGTTTGCGCGCTTCACTACACCCTCACCCGCCTGCCCTGCAAGCGCTGCGGCATGGATAAAAGCATTCTGGCCCATCAGTTCTTCCATCTCCGCTTCCGTAAAGACACGGAAGGAAGGTATTTCCTTTTCGGTTTCCATACCGAGATGCCAAGCTTTTCGTGCCTGGTCGATCTTGCGGACGCCATCGGCGGCGGCGGCGATCGCATGAAACACGGCAATTGCCGAGCCGTTGCGAACGGCGCCATCAACCTTCGATGAACCGCTGACGAACCGGCCCGCCTTGCGGGCCATGTGCATCATCCCGGCCAGTTGCGCCAAGAGAAGCCGATCGACGACGGCACCGAGATCTGCCGGTGCTGTCACTTCCGCCTTCAAAGCGCGGGAAAACAGTTTCTTCGCCACTGCCTTGTCCACCAGTGCCCGGTCTATCTTAACCCAGCAGCCGCGTCCCGGCAGTTGCCGCTTCAGATCGGGAACGACAGTTCCGTCCGGAGCGGCTACGAAGCGGATCAATTCGTCGGGTGATCCGCTTTCGCGTGTTACGATGCACATGCGACCATTTGCGTCGTTACCGCCGAGATCATTGTCCTCGGTCGGTGCGCCAGGCCCCTCGGTGATCGTCATGCTTGTTGCTCGGTTTCGTCCTCCGCGACCTCTTCGGTCTCAGCGGCGAGATCGGCTTCGGTGATCCAGCCGGCCAGCAGGCGAGCCTGCACGACCATCTGTTCAGCTTCGACGCGCGAGACTTCAAGCTTGGAGAACAGGCCTTCGAACTTCTTCGTTTCGCCGTTCTTGCGTTCGCTCCAGCCGACGAGGTCGTCAGCGGCGCAGCCGGCGAAGTCCTCGATCGTCTTGATGCCATCCTCGCCGAGGGCGACCATCATCTGTGCGGTCATGCCGTTGATCTCTCGCAGTTCGTCGGAGACGCCCAGCGCCTTGCGCTTCTCGTCCATCTCGGCTTCGAGCTTCTCGAGATATTCGCGGGCACGGGTCTGGATTTCCTGCGCGGTATCTTCGTCAAAACCGTCGATCGAGGAGATTTCATCGAGATCTACGTAAGCCAGTTCCTCAACGGCGGCAAAGCCTTCCGAGGCCAGAACCTGGCCGACCATTTCGTCGACGTCGAGCGCATCCATGAACAGGTTCGTACGCTCGTTGAATTCCTTCTGGCGGCGTTCCGATTCCTCGGCTTCCGTCATGATGTCGATATCCCAGCCGGTCAGCTGCGATGCGAGGCGGACGTTCTGGCCACGGCGGCCGATGGCAAGCGAAAGCTGCTCGTCCGGCACCACGACTTCGATGCGCTCTGCATCTTCGTCGAGAACGACCTTGGCGACTTCGGCCGGCTGCAGCGCGTTGACGACGAAGTTCGCCGGCTCGCTGGACCAGGGAATGATGTCGATCTTTTCACCCTGCAGCTCACCGACGACGGCCTGAACGCGCGAACCGCGCATACCGACGCAGGCGCCGACCGGATCGATCGACGAGTCGTTCGAGATGACGGCGATCTTGGCGCGCGAACCCGGATCGCGGGCAACCGACTTCACCTGGATGATGCCGTCGTAGATTTCGGGCACTTCCATGGTGAAGAGCTTGACCATGAACTGCGGATGCGTGCGCGACAGGAAGATCTGCGGGCCGCGCTGTTCGCGGCGGACGTCGTAGACATAGGCGCGGACGCGATCGCCGTAGCGGAAGTTTTCGCGCGGGATCATTTCGTCGCGGCGGATGATGCCCTCGCCACGGCCGAGATCGACGATGACGTTGCCGTATTCGACGCGCTTGACGGTGCCGTTGACGATTTCGCCGACACGATCCTTGAATTCGTCGAACTGGCGGTCACGCTCGGCCTCGCGCACCTTCTGCACGATGACCTGCTTGGCCGACTGGGCAGCGATGCGGCCGAAATCCATCGGCGGCAGCGGATCGGCGATGAAATCGCCGAGGGCTGCGTCCGGATTGCGGTCGCGGGCCAGTTCCAGCGGGATCTGCGTGGAATAGTCCTCGGCCTTCTCGACCACTTCGAGCAGGCGCTGCAAGCGGATTTCACCCGTCTTCGGGTTGATGTCGGCGCGGATATTCGACTCCGTGCCGTAACGCGAGCGCGCGGCCTTCTGGATCGCATCCGCCATTGCGGCAAGCACGATCTCGCGGTCGATGACCTTTTCGCGCGCCACTGCATCTGCGATCTGCAGAAGTTCTAGCCGGTTCGCACTGACTGCCATTGTTCTTAGTCTCCGTCTTCCTGCCTTCAGGTTTCCCGTTCCGTCAGGCGGTTCGTTGATCGGTTATTCTTCTTCGTCGTCCGCTTCGTTCTGGTTCGCTGCCTCGGCTTTCGCCAGCTTGTCGGCGCGCAGCGCGTCGCGGATGAGATCGTCCGTCAGGATCAGCTTGGCCTCGGCCAGCGTGCTGAACGGAATGGTTACCTTCTGTTCCTCGCCGCGGGTCGCTTCATCGCGTTCGATCGTGAAGCCATCGGCATCGACGGCGACGATCTTGCCGCGGAAACGCTTGCGGTTATCGACGAGGATCGACGTTTCGCACTTGACGATGTGGCCGATCCAGCGCTGGAAATCCGACTTTCGCACCATCGGGCGGTCGATGCCCGGCGAAGACACTTCGAGATGATACGCCTTATCGATGGGATCTTCCACATCTAGGACCGGAGAAATGGCCGTGGAGACCTCTTCGCAGTCCTGGACGGTCATGGTGCCGTCGTTGCGCTCGGTCATGACCTGCAGCGTCAGGCCGTTCAGATTGAGGAGACGCACGCGCACCAGACGGAAGCCCATGCCCACAAGGATGGGCTCGATGATGGCGGCGACGCGCTGATCAAGGCCGGTTTCGACGATCAACCTGGGTTCATTGGTATTGTCTGCGTTTGTCACGTCCGACAAGCATTCACTCCGCATTGTTCATGCATTGGGAGATCGCGCTAATAAAAAAGAGCGGGTCCTTGCGGCCCACTCTTCATCACACGATCAAGAATTTGATGCGGATATAAGCCTCTTTCCGGCAAATTGCAAGGCATTCGCGCCGAAAGCCTTTTCCGCGGCTATTTCAGCACGCCGAGCATGGAGCTATCGGGATAGCAGGTCGGCTTCATGCCGCTCTTCTCCTGCCATTGGCCGATCGAGCGCCGCGTTTTGTAGCCGGGCAGGCCGTCGGTACCGCCGACATCGTAGCCCTTGCGCTCTAGAGCTTTCTGCATGTTTGCGACGTCGGAGCGCAGCATCTTGCCGACATCGCCCCATTTTTCCTGGAAGGCCCCGGTGCCATTGGCGATGCGGTCGGCTAGATTGCCGATATAGAGGCCGTATAGGTCGGAATTGTTGTATTCCTTGATGACGTAGAAGTTCGGCGTGACGATGAATTCCGGCCCGTCGCGTCCGGCCGGCACCAGCATCATGCCGCTCGCCCGCATTTCGTCGGATGGAAATGACTTGCCGGAAACCCGCTGAATGCCGAGCGAGGCCCATTGCGAAATCGGCTTGGCTAGGTCTGGCCCTTCCTGGGCGCAGGAGACGTTCCGCGGAATGGTAACTTCATAGCCCCAGCCGCGGCCACGCTGCCAGCCCTTCTGAACCATATAGTTGGCGATGGATGCCAGCGTGTCCGGCACCGAAGTCCATATGTTGCGGTGGCCATCGCCATCGAAATCGACGGCATATTTCAGATAGTTGGTCGGCATGAACTGCGGCTGGCCGAGCGCGCCGGCCCAGGAGCCCTTGAACTGATCGGGCGTAACGTCGCCATGTTCGAGGATGCGCAGTCCGGCGATCAGCTCGTTGCGGAACATGTCCTTGCGCGTCGACATGAAGGCTTTGGTTGCCAGCACCTGAACGGCGGAATTCGGCAGCTTGGCGATGCCGAAGCCGGTCTCTCGGCCCCAGATCGCCAGCAGGATCGGTCCCGGTACGCCGTAGGACTTCTCGATCCGCCGCAGCACCGGCCCATATTGCGAGGCGAGGCCCCGCCCGGTTACGGCCAGTTTCTGCAGCCGCCCCTCATTGAAATAGGGGGCGGGAGAGGAAAATTCGGCCTGTGTCTGCGCTTGTTGCTTCGGTTTCGGGAAGCCCGGCGGCTCGAGATCCGGCAGATCCCAGTTCAGCGTCACGCCGGCAAAAGCGGCCTGGAAGGTTTTTTCCGAAATGCCGGCCTTTCGCGCTTCCGGCCAGAGATCCTTCTGGATCCAGACCTGAAACTGCGCTTCGACATCGGCTTTCGAGGCGGCGAGAGCGGGGAGGGGGAGGAGGGCGAGGAGGAGGACGAGCAGGTATCGAATATGCCGAAAGATACCCTCCTCCGTCCCGTTTGGGACATCTCCCCCACAAGGGGGGAGATTGTTGGCCGCGCGCTTCACGCCATATCGATGGTCTGAAGTTTCTGCGGATACGATATTGGCTTGAGGCAGGTCGGTGCTACAGGCGACCAATCTCCCCCCTTGTGGGGGAGATGTCAGCGAAAGCTGACAGAGGGGGGTATGCACTCTCCTCATGCTCAATCCTTATGTCTTCGCGAAAATAATCGCCTCAAATCGCCGTCCGCGCCCTCAGCGCTGCCGCAAGCGTGCCCTCGTCAAGGTAATCGAGCTCGCCGCCGACAGGCACGCCATGGGCAAGGCGGGTGATCTTGACCTCGAGGCCATCAAGCTGGTCAGTTATATAGTGTGCTGTGGTTTGCCCTTCGACCGTCGCGTTGACGGCGATGATGATCTCGCGGACACCGCCTTCGCCGACGCGGGCGATCAATCCGCGAATGTTGAGCTCGTCAGGCCCGACACCGTCGAGGGGCGACAGGACACCGCCGAGAACATGATAGGCAGCGTTCATCGCGCCTGATCGTTCCAGAGCCCAGAGGTCGGAGACATCCTCGACGACGATGATAACGGACTGGTCGCGACGGTCGTCGGTGCAGACGGTGCAGGGATCGACGGTATCGACATTGCCGCAGCGCGAGCAGATCTTCACCTTGTCATAGGCATCGCCCATGGCATGGGACAGTGGCCCGAGCAGCTGGTCCTTCTTCTTGATGAGATGCAGCGCCGCGCGGCGCGCCGAGCGCGGCCCGAGGCCCGGCACTTTCGCCAGGAGCTGGATGAGTTTTTCGATTTCGGGGCCGGTGACTCGCTTTGCCATGGGAGGCTTTTAGCTCATAAGCTTCAAGAACGGAATCTCGGAAGGAACGGTTGACCGATGAAAATTCTGGCCGTTTGCCGTGGCGCCCCTGAAATGCTGCCGGGCAAGAAAGCGAAGACCGGCATCAACAAGCATGCCGTCAACGGTGCCGTCATGATCGACGAGCTGGGGCTGCTCGGTGATGCTATCTGCAATCGCAAGCATCACGGCGGCCGTGACCAGGCGGTTTATGTCGAAGGTTCGGTGACGCTGGACTGGTGGGCAAGCGAGCTTGGACGATCGATGGAGCCGGGTGCCTTCGGCGAAAATATCATCATCGAAGGCCTGGACAATCGCGAGATCGCCGTCGGCGATCAATTCATAGCCGGCGATCTTGTTCTGGAAGTGACCTCGGCGCGTATTCCCTGCTCCACCTTCGCAGCGAAGACGGACGATCCGCAATTCGTCAAGCGCTATATCCGGGCCGGACGGCCCGGCATCTATTGCCGCGTTCTTGCGGGCGGCACGGTGAGCGCTGACATGCCGGTCACCTATCTGCCTTATGCCGGCGCGAGAGTGACGATGCCGGAAATGATGGCGACCTTCGGCAGGCGATTGTCACCGGAGGATCGGGCGCGTTATCTGGCGGCGCCTATCCATTATAAGCTGCGGGCGTTCATCGAAAGCGACGCAGCGGCCTGAAATCACCGCATGGCAATCGCGACGGCCGCGCCTGCCATGGTGCCGGCGCTGGCCCGATTGGCGATGCGCACAGCCCGGCGGCTTTTGAGGAAGGTTCTGGCTTTGGCCGCCAGCATCGCCCAGGAGAGATCGATGATGACGAGCACCGCAAACATCGTCGCGACCAGCTCGGCCCAACCGGAAACCGTCACGCCATGCAGATCGATGATCGAGGGCAGCAGCGCCACGTAAAAGACCATGATCTTCGGATTGCCCATGGTGACCGTGAAGCCGGCGAGGAAGAGTCGTATGGCCGATTGCTCCTCCGGCAACTCCTCTCCCGTCGTATCGGAGGAGGCAAACCACATCTTCCAGGCAAGATAGAGGAGATAGGCAACGCCAAGCCATTTGATGACCACGAAGGCGAGATGGAAGGTTTCGGCAATGGTCGCAAGTCCGGCAACGGCGCAGGTCAGCCAGATCGCTTCTCCGAGCCACATGCCGGAGAGGAAAGGCAGCACGTTGCGCGCGCCCTTCGTCAGCACGCGCGCCACGAGTGCCGCGATGTTCGGTCCCGGCGATCCCGCCGCAATGAACAAGGCACCGGCAAAAACAAGCAACGTCGACAGGCTCATCGCATTCCCTCCGGTCAGGCAGGCCAGACGATGTCTGGAAGAGGGGGCAGAGATAGCATTCCGGCGCGGCTTTTCCAAATGCCGGATTTATGTTCAGCCAAGCTCGGCGCGAAAACGCCCGAAGATTGCCTTGCCTTCCGGCCAGTCGCCCAGTCCGGAAGCCGCATTGATATGGCCGCGTGGCCCGACATCGACGAAGGTGCTGCCCCAGCTTTCGGCGCTATGGCGTGCGTGGTCGAAGGAGCCGAACGGATCGTCGGTGCTGGCTACCAGCAGAGACGGAAAGGGTAGTTGCTGCCGTGGCGGATTGGCAAAGCTGCCAGCCTCGGCAAGGTAGATTTCGCCAGTAGGGTCGGGCACAGCCACCAGGAACGCGCCAAGGATCGCCGTCTCCTTCACAGGCGCCCAATGGGCGATCAGCTGGCAGGCAAGGCTGTGCGCGATCAGGATCGGCGGCGTTCTAGAAAGGGAGATTTCCCGTTCGAGCGCGGCAATCCAATCCGAAAGTATCGGTCTGTCCCAGCTTGATGGCTGGAAGCGTCGCATAGCTGGATCGTCCCGTTCCCACAATGTCTGCCAGTGACCTTCGCCTGAGCCGCCAAGCCCCGGTAGCGTGATGATATCGCTCATCTCTATCCTTTCTCCATGGTCTCTCATGGAGAAAAGCTCGCATGCTGGGATACCGATTGACATTGCAATCCATCGGATAAAACTTATCCCAACCGATGAATTGAAGGTGAGCAATGGACACTATCGAAAGAGGACTGGATCCGACGGATCTGTCGATCATCGAAATCCTGCAGCAGGACGGACGAATCTCGGTATCGGAGCTCGGCCGTCGTGTCGGCCTGTCGCAGCCGGCGGCATCGGAGCGGCTGAAGCGGCTGGAGGAGCGTGGCGTGATTGCCGGCTACCGTGCTGTGGTCGATCCCGCCGCCGTCGGGCTCGGCATGATGGCAGTCATCCGCCTGCGCACGACACACGAGCATATCCGGCCGTATCTGAAGCAGTTTTCGGAAATGCCCGAAATTATCGAGGTGTTGAGGCTGACAGGCGAAGATTGCTTCCTGCTCAAGGTTCTCGTGCCGACACCGTCGGACCTTGAAACCATCGTCGATTCCATTGCCCGCCATGGCGCGGTGACGACATCGCTGGTGCTGCGAAACGAACCCATAAAGGCGATCGGCCGCGATCTCATTCGCAAGGCGGCCGGCCGCTGAAAGAAATAGCCCAGGCTCAGAACGGCAGCTTGAAACCGGGCGGGATCGGCAGGCCGGCGGTCAGTTCGCGCGTCTTTTCAGCTGCGATCGCCTCAGCCTTTTCCTGAGCATCTTTGTTGGCGGCAACGATCAGGTCTTCGAGGATCTCGACATCGTCTTCCTTGAAGAGCGACGGATCGATCTTGAGGCCGACCATCAGGCCCTTGCCGTTGACGGTAACGGTGACGAGGCCGCCGCCGGCCTTGCCTTCGACGCGAATGTCGGCGATTTCCGACTGCATCTTCTCCATCTTCGCCTGCATTTCCTTCACTTTGCCCATCATGCCCATGATGTCGCGCATCGTCTTTGGTCCTTCTTCTGCAAGTCTCTGTTTGAGCGGCAGGATATGTCGTCATGGTCGTCAACCGCTTCAAGCCGAAGCGGTTCCGCCTGCACCCATCCTAGCCTTAGAATTCGATATCGTCGCCGGGTAGAATATCGCCATCAATGGATTCGGCGATTGCCGGCGGAGCAGCGGCTTCGTCCTCTTCGTCCGTCTCGGGAGCCCGCACCCGCACGTCGATGATCTTTGCGCCCGGAAATTGCGCCAGGATCGCCGCGACATCGGGGTCCTGCCGCGCATCGGCGACCCGTTGCTTCTGGGCGTTCGCTTCTGCTTCGACGAGCGTCGGCTGGCCTTCCTCGCGGCTGAGGCTGACGATCCAGTGGATGCCGGTCCATTCCTTTAGCTTGACGGCAAGCTCGTTCAAAAGCGTGCCCGGCGCGCCCGGCGTTAAGCTGACATCAAGCCTTCCTGGCTCCAGCTTGACGGGGCGCACGAATGTGCGCACCAGCGCCTTCAGCTTCGGATCGCGCTTCTGGCTCGCAAGTTCAGCGATATCGGCCATCGAATTGACAGGCACGAGCGGCTTCGGCGCTTCGGCGGGCTTCGACTCGATACGGCCGACAGGTTGCGAATCCGGCTGCGTATTCGGCACGGAGCGCAGCATGGCGACCGGTGCGGAAGGCGTAGGTCTTGGCGCCGGCGTTTCGACCGCGCGGGCCACGGCGCTGCCCTGATAGGACACAGCGCCGCCACCATTGCCGCCGCTCGAAGAGGGCGACGGACGAGCGGCGCCATTGCCATCAGAAAATTCGGCGAGCCTGCGCGCCGCATCTTCCGGTGCCGGCAAATGGGCCGCATGCGCAAGCCGGATCAGCACCATTTCGGCAGCACCGGCGGTGCGCGAGGCATTCTCCGTCTCGGCAATGCCCTTGAGAAGCATCTGCCAGATGCGGGAAAGTGCGGTTACCGCAACCCCTTGCGCGAATTCCGCCGCTTTCGTGCGCTCGACTTCGCTGAGCGACGGATCGTCGGCGGCATCGGGCACATATTTGAGGCGGGTCACGAGATGGGTGAAATCGGCAAGGTCGGTGAGCACGACCACGGGATTGGCGCCCGCCTCGTACTGGCTGTTGAATTCGGCAAGGGCTGCCGAGACATCGCCTTTGACGACATGGCCGAAGAGATCGACGATGCGGGCGCGGTCGGCAAGGCCGAGCATTGTGCGCACGGCATCCGCGGCGACAAAGCCGCTGCCATGGGCGATCGCCTGATCGAGCAGCGACAGGCCGTCGCGCGCCGAGCCTTCGGCGGCGCGGGCGATCATGGCGAGTGCTTCCGGCTCGGCCTCGATGCCTTCCTTGCCGGCAATGGTGGTGAACAGCCCGACGAGATCGGAAGCGCTGATGCGGCGCAGATCGAACCGCTGACAGCGCGACAGCACCGTGATCGGAACTTTACGGATTTCCGTCGTGGCGAAGATGAACTTCACATGCTCGGGCGGCTCTTCGAGCGTCTTCAGGAGTCCGTTGAAGGCCGCCGTCGACAGCATGTGCACTTCGTCGATGATATAGACCTTGTAGCGGGCCGAAACGGGCCGGTAGCGCACCTGCTCGATGATCTCCCGGATATCGTCGATACCGGTATGGGAGGCGGCGTCCATCTCGATGACGTCGACATGCCGGCCTTCCATGATCGCCTGGCAATGGTCGCCGGGTTCGCGCAGATCGATGGTCGGCCGATCGACCGCGGCGGTCTTGTAGTTGAGGGCGCGGGCAAGGATGCGGGCGGTCGTCGTCTTGCCGACGCCGCGCACGCCGGTCAGCATATAGGCCTGAGCGATGCGGCCGGTCTCGAACGCGTTGGTCAGCGTTCGAACCATCGGCTCCTGACCGACCATCAGGTCCGTGAAGTCCTTGGGTCTGTATTTGCGGGCCAGCACCCGGTAACCGGTGCCGGTCGAAGCGGCATCTTTTGCTTGTCGCTCGGTGTCGCTCATCGCCCTGCTTGTTGCCCGGAAAGCCGGGTCTTGCTTTCGGAAAGGGTGGGAGGCTGGCACGAATGACCCGTGCCGGGCTCGTTAGGGCTGCTTCCTTCCGGACCTGACCCGGTTGGCGAGTGGCTCGTCCACCACCAACCTCCCGGATGCACATATCGGCAATATCGTCATCAAAAGCAAGCCAAGGTCAAAAAAAACTGCTAAACATTTGATAAAACAATGGAGGATGCCCCTTTGAAGGAGTTTACGCTCGACGATCGTCTTGCGAATGACAGCGTTTCCGTCACCATAACTGGCCTTTGCGACGTCAGGCTGATGAAGGATCGCCGCTGGCCGTGGCTCGTGTTGATCCCGCGCCGGCCCGACAAATCGGAAGTTTTCGAGCTGACGCCCCTCGACCGGATCTTGCTGACCTTTGAAACGGATAAGGTCGCAAGCGTCCTGAAGACGGTGACGGGGGCAACAAAAATCAATGTCGGGGCACTTGGAAATATCGTCCGCCAGCTGCATGTTCATGTCATCGCGCGGTTCGAAGGTGATGCCAATTGGCCGGGTCCCGTCTGGGGCTATGGCAAGGCGGAACCCTATTCGGACGAAGACATGAACAGCCTCATAGCCAAGTTGCGGGAAACGCTTTCACAATGAGCCATTCCATCTTTTCCTCGGATGCCCCGCATCCGGAAGCCAGCAGTCTCACCGCTTTCGCGGAAAACCAGCTCAACCGGGATGCCGAGCATCGCGACGAGGAATCGATCAAGCAGGCGCTCGCCAAGGAAGGCACGCACATCCTGGCCTTCGCCCAGGACCGGCTGGTGCTGAAGCATGATGGCCAGGTGCTCGACCCTCTGTTTGCCCGCTACGAGTTGAAGGATCTCGATCCGAATTGGGACGATGCCGTTCTCCTCGGTTATAGCAAGAGTGGCGAGCCCCGCCTTGCTGTGCCCGTACGCGTCAATGCCGACGAGCTTGCCAGCCAATACAAGCCGGCTGACATGCGCTCGCTCTGGCGCGATCTTCTGCTGGAAGGCGAAATCCTGGGTGAAGCCGCGCAGGGCATGAGCCTTATCCGATGGAATGGCGACAACCGCTTCTGCGGCCGCTGCGGCTCGGTCATGGAAAGCAGGATCGGCGGCTATAAGCGGGTCTGCTCGGTCTGCGAACACGTGATATTCCCGCGCACGGATCCCGTAGTCATCATGCTTGGCATCGATGAGGAAAGGAATCGTTGTCTTCTCGGCCGCAGCCATCATTTTGCGCCGGGCATGTATTCCTGTCTCGCCGGTTTCGTCGAGCCGGGCGAAACAATCGAGAATGCGGTGCGCCGCGAAACGCTCGAGGAATCCGGTATTCATATCGGCCGTGTGCGCTATCACGCCTCGCAGCCCTGGCCGATGCCGCATTCCCTCATGATCGGCTGCTATGCCGAAGCCAAGTCGATGGAAATCCATATGGATGAGGCCGAGCTCGAGGATTGCCGCTGGTTCACCCCGGAAGAGACGCTTGCCATGCTCGATCGCGTCTCTGCATCCGGCAATACCTCTCCGCCCAAGGGCGCCATCGCCCATCGCCTGATGCGCGACTGGGTGGAGTGGAAGCGCTAGGACTATTCTGCCATGGCCCGCTCCGAACGCTTGTTGACGCTGTTGCAGACGCTGCGGCGCTATCGTCGTCCGGTGAGCGGCGCCGTTCTGGCGGAGGAAACCGGCGTCAGCCTGCGCACGCTCTATCGCGATATCGCCAGCCTGCAGTCGCAGGGTGCGATGATCGAGGGCGAGCCGGGCATCGGCTATGTCCTGAAGCCCGGCTTCATGCTGCCGCCGATGATGTTTTCCCAGGATGAGATCGAAGCGCTGGTGCTGGGATCGAGATGGGTGGCGCGTGCAACCGACGCTCGTCTGGCGGCAGCCGGGACCGATGCGCTCGCAAAGATTGCCGCCGTGCTGCCCGCGGACCTCCGCGAGGCGGTCGACCAGGCGGCCGTGGTCGTCGGCACGCGCCGCATCACCGAAGACAAGGCCGATCTTTCCCTGATGCGCAAGGCGATCCAGACCGAGCGCATGGTGCAGCTGACTTATGGCGATGTGAACGGCGCCATCTCGACCCGGCGCATCTGGCCCTTCGCGCTCGGCTATTTCGACAATTCCCGCATCATCATGGCCTGGTGCGAACTACGCCAGGATTTCCGCCATTTCCGCGCCGATCGCATCGTCGATTTCGCGGTGCTCGAGGCGCGCTACCCACGCCGCCGCGTCGCTCTGGCAAGAGAATGGCAGGCGCGCGAGGGCCTGGCCCATAATTGATCTCCGGGGCGCAATGCTACTGCCAGAAACTGTCAGTAGGCTTGGCTATAATCAGCGCCATCCAAGTAGGAAGGAGGACCGATCATGGCAGGCAACGTTTCCATCATTTCGCAACATGTGCATCGCGGCGGCATTGAGGCGCCTAAAGGCAAGCATCAGTCATGGCCCGCTCGTCTCTCTGAGGTTGCCCTCGGCTATTTCAGCCGCCGCTGGAATCGCCTCGATATCGAAGAAGTGCCCGATTCCGTGAAGCGGGATCTTGGCTTTCTCGACGGCTGTGAGCCGTATCGAGAGGAAGATCGGATGCGCTGAGGCAATCGACGCGAACTCGTCGCGACCTTCGCGGTAACGACCTGCGCATAATCAAAGATCCGAGCGCAAGGCGCTGATCCGAATAGCGCAACGCGTTTTGGAACCGCATCTCCGCACGCCTTCAACCACGCAATGACACAGTCACTCCCGGCGAACTTTGCTCCGTTCGCCGGTTCCTGTCCGCATGCCCTTAAATTCACCCAAACGAAAGGACCATCCACATGACCAGCCCGAACCTCATCATTTTCTATGTCAAGGATCCCAGCGAAAGTACGCCGTTCTACCGCGATCTCTTCGGCCGTGAGCCGGCATTCGCGTCGCCGAACTTCGTGGCCTTCTCGCTCGACAATGGCCTAAGTCTCGGTCTCTGGCGCCGCAGCAGCGTCGAGCCACAGCCCTCCGCCATCGGCAATCGCGGCGAACTGGGCTTCATGGTCGAAGGCACCGGGGCGGTTGAGCAGCATTACAGGGATTGGAAGGCACGCGGCCTGCCGATCGCACAGGAGCTGACGACCATGGATTTCGGCCCGACCTTCGTCGTGCTCGATCCGGATGGCCATCGCCTTCGGGTATGTGAGCCGGATAAGTGAATCCCTGTCCAGCGTGCCCCTCACCCTAACCCTCTCCCCGCACGCGGGGAGAGGAGACGACCTCAGGCTCTCGCCAAGTCCATAATGAAAGGTAGGCCGCAGGTGTGTCTATCCCTTCTCCCCGGTCGCGGGGCAAGGTGGCCGACAGGCCGGATGAGGGGCTGGCGGCGACCTCCGCAGGCTGTTTCATCAAAGTGGCTTGCCAGGGAGTCATGCCAATCGTCCGGGTTGACTCTCATGGCCGACGCAAAAGACACTGATCGATAGATAAAGAGTCACGCGAGGATCAATTGCTCCATCATATTTCGTTCGGTGTCTCCGATATCGAGAAAGCCGCCGCATTCTACGACGCAGCATTCGCACCGCTCGCCTATGTCAGGGTTTGGGAAGACTTGACCGCCGGCGATCCCGACCAGGCGATCGGATACGGCCCGGCGGGCGGTGGCGACAAGTTCGCCATCAAATTGCGTGGCAAGGAAGCTCGGGCACCCGGCTCCGGTTTTCATTTGGCCTTTGCCGCGCCAAACCGGGAAGCCGTCCTCTCATTTTACGAGGCTGCACTCGCTCACGGTGGCACGGACAACGGGCCGCCAGGTCTCCGGCCGCATTACGGCCCGGATTATTTCGCGGCCTTCGTCATCGATCCGGATGGGCATCGAATCGAGGTCGTAACCAAGGCGTCGCCATAACCGCCTGCTTAAAGATCGCCCCGCGTCGGGTGCCCCTTGTAGACGCCGAGGATCCGGACCTTTTCGGAGAAGAAGCGCAATTCTTCCAGCGCGCGGCGCACATGCGCATCGGCGGGATGGCCCTCGATATCGGCATAGAATTGCGTTGCGACAAAACGGCCGCCGAGCTGATAGCTCTCAAGCTTCGTCATGTTGATGCCGTTGGTGGCGAAACCGCCGAGCGCCTTGTAGAGGGCGGCGGGAATGTTGCGGACGTTGAAGACGAAAGTGGTGACGATCTTTTCGTCCGCCGAACCGCGTGCCGCCCAGTCTTCGTCGCGCGACAGGATGACGAAACGCGTCATATTGTTTTCGGTGTCTTCGACATTCTCGGCTATGATCTCCAGCCCGTAGAGATCGGCCGCGAGCCGCGGCGCCAGCGCCGCCATGCTGCGGTCGCCGGTTTCCTGCACCAGCTTGGCTGCACCCGCCGTATCGCCGGCAATGACCGGTTTCCAGCCATTGGCGCGCACGATGTTGCGGCATTGTCCAAGCGCGTGGATATGGCTGTGGACCGTGCGGATCTCTTCCTTCTTGACGCCGGGCAGCACCATCAGCTGGAAGCGGATCGGCATGAAATATTCGCCGACGATATGCAGGCGCGATTCCGGCAGCAGATGATGGATGTCGGCGACGCGGCCGGCGATCGTGTTTTCGATCGGGATCATGCCGAGATCGGCGTCGCCGTTCTCGATGGCAGTGAGGGCATCCTCGAAGGTCTGGCAGGGCAGCGGCTCCATGGTCGGGAACATATCACGGCTGGCCATATCGGAATTGGCGCCGTACTCGCCCTGGAAGGAGATCTTGTTGGTCTTGGTAATCATGGGACTGCCCTTGGGGGAATGCCGTCAATGAGAAGCGGCGGAGAGGATGCGTCTGGCCTTTTCGAGGTCGGCGGGAGTATCGACACCGAGCGGGATCGTGTCAACGATCTCGACATCGATGCGCATGCCGGCTTCCAGCGCCCGCAGCTGTTCTAGTGATTCGCGCAGTTCGAGCGGCGATGGGCCGAGGCTCACGAATTTCGCGAGTGCAGCGCGGCGGTAAGCATAGAGACCGATATGGTGATAGAGCGGCCCCTTGCCGTAGGGCGCTGTTGCACGCGTGAAGTAGAGCGCGCGCAGGCGATTTTCGGAAATCGGCGAGCCGATGACCTTGACGACGCTCGGCAGGGTCTTTTCCTCCTCGTCCTTGATCTCGACAGTCAGTGTGGCGATGTCGACGGCCGGATTTTCCAGCGGGCGCAGCGAGGCGCGGATGGTCTCGGGATCGATCGTCGGCAGGTCGCCCTGCACGTTGACGATGATTTCGGCCCGGCCCTGCGGATCGACGGCCTGCAGCGCCTCGTAGATGCGGTCCGAGCCCGATTGATGATCCTTGCCGGTCATCACGACATCAAAGCCGGCATTGGCGACTGCGGCATAGGTATCCTCATGGTCGACGGCGACGACGATGCGACCGATCGCCGCCTCGCGCGCGCGCTTGGCAACCTGTACGATCATCGGCAGACCGCAAATATCCGCGAGCGGCTTGCCCGGCAAGCGCGTGGAGGCCATGCGGGCGGGAATGAGGACCAGCGTCTTGTCTAAATTTGAATCAGTCATTGTTGGGCCTTCTATTCCCGAGGGAAAAGTGTCAAAACGTCTCATGGTGGAGACCGTTTACAGAGTTGCAAGAAACAGCCAAAAGACATAGGTTTCGCGCGAATTCAAGATGGGCCAGCGGAGGATGCTGGCGGCGAGGGGAGCATAGCAGATGAATTCATCCTACGTGAACATGGGTGTCGGGGCGCTTTTGGCCACGCTGTTCGTGTTGAAGTCCGTGTCGCTCGCGTCAGGATTTATTTTCCATTCAGAGGCGCCGGAAAAGCCCGGTTTTGCCATCGTCGCGACCGAGGAACCGGCTGCGGGCGGTGACAAGGGCGCGGCTGCCAAGCCGGATACCCCGATCGCTCAGCTCCTGCAGAAGGCTGATGCCAAGGTCGGCGAAACGATCTTCAAGAAGTGTCAGGCCTGTCATTCCGGAGAAAAGGGTGGTCCGAACAAGGTTGGTCCTGATCTCTGGGGTATTGTCGACCGCCCGGTCGCCGAGCACGAAGGCTTCGCCTATTCGTCCGGCATGAAGGATTTTTCCAAGGGCGGTACGGAAAAGTGGACCTATGACCACCTCTATCACTTCCTGGCCGCGCCGAAGAAATTCGTCGCCGGAACGGCAATGGGCTTTGCCGGCCTGCCGAAGGAAGAGGATCGCGCCAACGTGATCGCCTATCTGCGCACGCTTGCCGATACCCAGGTGCCGCTGCCCGACCCGAACGCACCGGCCGCCACGAACTGAGGCAATTACCGGATCGATTGAAAAACGCGGCCGTCAGGCCGCGTTTTTGTGTTGCTCGCTCAGATTGAATGCCGACGGGATCGCGTCCGCTGATCGAGGTCGAACACCTTCAACCCGTCCTCGGCGCTCGGCGGCATGCGCCAATCCTCGGCGACCAGCGCCTTGCGGGCGTCGCGCAAGCCGGCCTCCCAATGCTCGTGCATGGACAGTGCCGAAAACTCGTAATCCTTCGAATGCGACCGGAATTGCTTGTTGCGGTAGATCAGGTGGATGATGGTGACGCCGTAATCGGAGCAATGCTGCTCCAGCTTCTTGATCTCCGGATCGGCTTTGGCCTCTTCGGGAAGGCGGGCATAGAGCTCCGATATCGCGCGCCGCAGACGATGGCGTTCCAGAAAGAGATCTGTGTTGAGCCGGGTGCGGCTTGAATAGGTGATGTCCTTGCGCCGCTCCTCGACCTCTTCCAGATCCTGCGGCAGCGGCCCGACGGCGCTGAAGAGATCGACCTGAAAGACGACCGTATCGATATCGGCGCCATTGCGCAGCACGTAGCTGAGCGGCGTGTTCGAGACCAGGCCACCGTCCCAGTAATGCTCGTTGCCGATCTTGACCGCTGGAAAGCCCGGCGGCAATGCGCCGCTCGCCATCACATGCTCGGGTCCGATCTTGATCTCCTTGTTGTCGAAAAAGGCAAAATTGCCGGTGCGCACATTGACGGCGCCGAGGCTCAAACGCACCGGGCCGTGGTTGATTCGGTCGAAATCGACGTGATCGAGCAGCGTCTGGCGCAATTGCTCCGTATCGTAGATGCTGGTCGCGCCCGCCGAGCCGCGCGTCTGGAACCAGGTTGGAAGCTGCCACGGGGAAAAGAAGCCGGGCACGCCGAAGGTTGATACCCACCAGCTGCTGACCGAGCGATAGAAAGGGTTGGTCTCGCGCCGATCTTCCATCAGTAGATCGACGGGGAGATGCACGGTCACCTTGTTCCAAAAGGAGCTCAGCGCCTTAAGCCGTTCGCCGGGCACGTTGCCGGCCATGATCGAGGCATTGATCGCGCCGATCGAGATGCCAGCGATCCAGTCCGGCTCGATATTCTGTTCTCTCAGCGCCTGGAAGGCACCCGCCTGATAGGAGCCGAGCGCGCCGCCGCCTTGGAGCACGAAGACCTTCTGCGCATAGGCTGACGCGGGATTGGTGAGCGGAGCTGCAATATTCATGTGCCATCCTTTGCTGCGCTCCGGGTGGGAAGGCCGGGATGCGCAAAATATATGACCATTTTCCTGCCTGCTTCTCCGAAAGCGGAGAGATGCCGTTACGATCGGCGGGTTTTTGCCTCGGTTATCCGAGCAGATAGGCCCAGAGCGATACCGAGAATGCGCCGAGCGCTGTCGTCAAGGTAATCGTCGAGGCCGCGAGACTGTGGCCCACGCCGAAGCGATTGGCAATCAGCCAGGCGTTCACACCTGTAGGAACAGCGGCCGTGAGGACCAGTGCGGCCCGCCATTCCGGGCTCAGGCCGAGAAGAAGTCCGGCAGCCAGCACGCAGGCCGGCAGCAGAAAAAGCTTGAAGGCGGCAATGACGCTGGTGACGCCGAGATTGCCCGACAGCCCATATTGACGCAGCGCCATTCCGAGCGAGATCAGCGCAGCCGGGCCGGCGATGTTGGCAATGTTGTCGACGACCGTGCCGAGCGTTGCGGGGATGGGAAGGCCGGTCAGGTGGACGATGAGACCGCAGAAAAGCCCGATGACGAGCGGATTGCGCAGGAGATTGCTACCAACCTGACGCAGCAACTCGCCGGTGCTGCGGCCGGCGCCGGCATTCTCCTTGCGCTCGGCTTGCTCCATCAGCAGCGTGCCTGCGATCATCATCGTTGGAAGATGCACGGCGATCAGGATCGACATCGCCATGACGCCGTCAGGCCCCACCGTGCGCCCGACCAGCGGCAGACCGATGAAGATCGTATTGGCAAAAGCCGAGGAAACGCCGGCGAGCACACCGATGCGCGCATCTCGCCCGAAGAGCCGTGTCGCGACGATATGGCCGGCAGTCCAGGTGATGGCGACGCCGGAGAAATAGGCGATCCACAATCGAAACGGCGAAGCACCACGAAAATCCGCTTCGGCGATGGTCCGGAACAGCAGGAGCGGCACCGCGACCTTAAAGACGAACTCGCTCATCGCCTCACCGACATCGGTTTTCAGCAACCCCGTGCGCACGATGACCCAGCCGACGAGAATGAGCAGGAAGACGGGAAGAACGTCTGTGAGGATTTCGGACACGCGGGTATGAAGCTCGTGATTTCGAGGAATTGGACCCGAAACTTGTAGCAGCTTGCCCGGAGCTGGAAACCCGCAAAACAAAAAAAGCGGGCTTGGCCCGCTCTTGTCGATCTCGCCCCGGTGGGGAGGTCCCCCCGGTGCACATGCCGCCAGTTCATCCGTGGTCGACCCGCGTACCGGTGAGGCGGAAGGCATCATTCCTTCCCAAACTGGCTCGGAAGTCTTTCGAGCTTCCCATCCCAGTCGCGTGATAAGCATTTAAAGATAGAAAGTGACAGGCAAATGACTGATTGCAATCAAGTCGGCCGCGTTGGCGCGGATTTTTCTTTAAAACTTCAGAAAAACCGATAATACCGGATACCGGCTATCACCAGGATCCGGGACCCTCCTATAGATGACTCGCTTCGATGTACTGACCGTCGGCAATGCTATCGTCGACATTATCGCCCGTTGCGACGATCAGTTTCTGATCGAAAACAACATCACCAAAGCCGCGATGAACCTCATAGACGCCGAGCGCGCCGAGCTTCTCTATTCGCGCATGGGCCCGGCTCTGGAAGCCTCCGGCGGAAGCGCCGGTAACACGGCGGCCGGTGTCGCGAATTTCGGCGGCAAGGCTGCCTATTTCGGCAAGGTTGCCGAAGACCAGCTCGGCCAGATCTTCGCCCATGATATCCGCGCCCAGGGCGTTCATTACGAAACCAAGGCGAAAGGCACCTTCCCGCCGACCGCCCGTTCGATGATCTTCGTCACTGAGGATGGCGAGCGCTCCATGAATACCTATCTCGGTGCCTGCGTCGAGCTGGGTCCCGAAGATGTCGAGGAAGATGTCGTCGCCGATGCAAAGGTAACCTATTTCGAGGGCTATCTCTGGGATCCGCCACGCGCCAAGGAAGCGATCCGCGAGTGCGCCCGCATTGCTCATGCCAATGGCCGGGAAATGTCGATGACGCTCTCCGACAGCTTCTGCGTCGGCCGCTACCGCCACGAGTTCCTCGACCTCATGCGCTCCGGTACCGTCGATATTGTCTTCGCCAATCGTGACGAAGCCCTCTCGCTCTACGAGACCGACGACTTTGAAAAGGCGCTGACTCTGATCGCGGCCGATTGCAAGATCGCCGCCGTGACGACGGGCAAGGATGGCGCCGTCGTCGTGCGCGGCGATGAGCGCTATGTCGTCGATGCCCATCCGATCGAGGAGCGTGTCGACACGACCGGTGCAGGCGATCTTTTCGCTGCTGGTTTCCTCTTCGGCTACACGCAAGGCCGCGGTCTGGAAGACTGCGCCAAGCTCGGCAATCTCGCGGCTGCCATCGTCATCGAGCAGATCGGCCCGCGGCCGATGCGGTCGCTGTCGGAAGCCGCCAAGGAATTCGGGCTTATCTGACGAAGTTTATCTCTATCAACAGATCATCGAAGCCGCCTTCGGCAGATCGCAGGGGCGGCTTTGCTATAAAGTGCCGAAGCAAGCTTATCACCGAAAGAGCGTTACGGTTCCCGCCTCATAGAGGATGAGGATGCCGAGCGCGATCAGCACGAAGGGCACGACCCTGTGTCCATGTCGCCTGATCGGTGCGCCGAGCTTCGGATGATTGACGAGAGAATGTGCTGCACCCAGCCAGACTGCCGTCAGCACTGCAAAGGTGCAGCCGATGGCCAAAACCTCATAGGCCGAGCGCGTCGCAAAGAGAGGCGTATAGACGCTGATATTGTCGCCGCCATTGGCGATCGTTACCAAGGCGATCGCTACGATGTTTCCATGTCCTGCCGAGGCCTTGGCGTGATCTTCCGGATTATCGCCGGCCTCCCTGCCGTTCCAGAGCTCCCATAGCCTGCTGAGGCCGAAATAGATCGGCGCAAGGCCGAGCAGGCCGATATAGGCTGCTGGAATGACGAGAGCGAGCAATGAGGCAATGGCGCTGACGCCGTAAAGAACGCCAATACCGAGATATTGGCCTATGATGATCTGCCTCAATCGGAACTTCGGATCGGCAAAGAAGCCGAGAAGCACGAAGATATCGTCTATGTTCGTCGATGTGAACGTGGCGATTGCAACGCCAAGAACGCCGAGCACATACGCCAAGGTAACCGGTCTCCGTTTCTCATACCGGATACATCATTGTGCCGGAAAGTCGTACTATCGCTTATGTGTGAAAAGCCAGGGAGTACGCTACTTGAAGGCCTCGCCGGGGTAGGCACCCCAGATTTCCGATTGCGCCACCCAGCCTTCGGTGCCGTCGGCGGTAACGAGACACCAGTCGCCCGTGCATTCCTTGACACTCATCATCACGCCGGGCTGAAGCTTGGCGATGACGGCGGCGGATGGCTGGGATTCGCGGCGCATGTTGACAAAGACGGCCTTGCCCTTGCCTTTCATCCAGGGAGCAGCAATAGCGGAGCGCTGGCCCGACAGCAGCGACTGGTTGACCCAGCCCTCCGTGCCGTCGGCATCGCGCACGCGCCGCCAATTATCGTATTCCTGAATGATTTCGACCGGCAGGCCCTGCTTGAGATAGAGCCATGACACGGCATAATCCGCGCTCGGCCCGATGCGCAGGTTGACTCGCTTCGACTTCAGCGTGACGAAGCGCGGCAGCGGCAAGCCGCTCGGCCCCTTGGCGGCCTGGGCGACGGCAAGATCGGCCGACACAGCGGCCATCATCAGGCCGATTGCGAAAATGGCGCAGGACTTCAAGACATTGCCATGCATGGGAGTTCCGTTCGTTCGTCATGACAAAGGCGCCATTCCGGCGACCTTTCGCTCCGGTGAGCGGCAAATCCTCGGATCGCGTCAGCGAGTTTTGTTTGTCTTCGCCTGCGGGTCTGGTAGAAATGCCCGGAACGGGAAAATTATCCTGCTTCTTGGTTAAGAACATCTGAACAAGGCATCGCCGCTCGCCATGACGACGAAGAAAAAACCGAAGGTCTACGTCACGCGCAAACTGCCTGACGCGGTGGAGACGCGCATGCGCGAACTCTTCGATGCCGAGCTCAACATAGATGATCGCCCACGCACCAAGGACGAATTGATAGAGGCCGTCCGCTCGGTCGATGTGCTGGTGCCGACTGTCACCGACCGCATCGATGCTGAGATCATCGAAGAAGCCGGCCCGCAGATGAAGCTGATCGCCAGCTTCTCCAACGGCACGGATCACATCGATGTCGAGGCCGCCGCCCGCCGCGGCATCACCGTCACCAATACGCCGAATGTGCTGACCGAAGACACCGCCGACATGACCATGGCGCTCATCCTCGCTGTGCCGCGGCGACTGGCGGAAGGTGCGCGTGTGCTGACCGACAACCCCGGCGAATGGGCCGGATGGTCGCCCACCTGGATGCTCGGCCGCCGCATCCACGGCAAGCGCATCGGCATCGTCGGCATGGGGCGGATCGGCACCGCCGTTGCCCGTCGCGCCAAGGCTTTTGGCCTTTCGATCCACTATCACAATCGCAAGCGCGTCAATCCGGCGACCGAGGACGAGCTGGAGGCAACCTATTGGGACAGCCTCGACCAGATGCTTGCCCGCGTCGATATCGTCTCGGTCAATTGCCCGTCGACACCTGCGACTTACCATCTGATTTCTGCCCGCCGCCTGGCGCTGCTGCAGCCGACGAGCTACATCGTCAACACGGCGCGCGGCGATGTTATCGACGAAGCGGCGCTGATCAAGATCCTGCGCGAGGGCAAGATCGCCGGCGCCGGCCTCGACGTGTTCGAGAACGAACCGGCCGTCAATCCGAAGTTGGTGAAGCTCGCCAATGAGGGCAAGGTGGTGATCCTGCCGCATATGAGTTCGGCCACGCTCGAGGGCCGAATCGACATGGGCGACAAAGTCATCATCAACATCCGCACCTTCATCGACGGCCATCGCCCGCCCAATCGCGTGCTGCCCTTTCGATGACGGAAGCATGCTGATTCGCCCGCTGAAACGGGGCTGAATACCCCGCTGCAAATTTGATCTCATTTCCCTCTCGCTGGTCACGTGCATGTCACAAAGCCGGCCCAGAGGTGACCACAAACACAAATCAGGAAGGGCGGAAATCATGGCGCGCGCGTTGCCGCATGAGCGGATTCAATATGTGGTCGAGGGCGGCTTCAAGCTGTCGGGAGAGATCGAACCGAGCGGCAACAAGAACGCCGCATTGCCGATTATCGCCGCATCGCTTCTGACCGATCAGCGGGTCGAGCTCAGCAACGTGCCGCGCATCCGCGACGTCGAGGCGCTGGTGGAGCTGATCCAGTCGGTCGGTGCGAAAGCACGTTGGCTCGGTCGCAACGAGCTTGAAATCGAAGCGCGCGAGCTTCGCCCCGCCAATCTCGATCCCGATCTCTGCGCCCGCATTCGCGCCTCCATCCTGCTTGCCGGTCCGATGCTGGCACGCTGCGGCGAGATCACCCTGCCGCCGCCCGGTGGAGACGTCATCGGCCGTCGGCGCGTCGACACGCATTTTCTGGCGCTGGAACAGCTCGGCGCGAGGATCGAGGTCAATAGCGTCTATAGCTTCCGCACTGATGGGCTGCGTGGCGCCGATGTCTTCCTCGATGAGCCATCCGTGACGGCGACGGAAAATGCGCTTTGCGCTGCCGTGTTCGCCGAGGGGACGACGATCCTGCGCAATTGTGCTTCCGAACCGCACGTGCAGGATCTTGCGCGGTTCCTGATTGCCATGGGCGCTCGAATCGAAGGCGTCGGCACCAATATGATGACCATCCACGGCGGCCAGCGGCTCGGCGGTGCATCGCATCGCATCGGCCCCGACCACAATGAGGTGGGCTCGCTGATCGGCCTTGCCGCCGTTACCGGCTCGGAAATCACCATCCGCCGCGCTGGCGTAGAGCATCTGCGCTCCACCCTCATGACCTTCGAGCGTCTCGGCATCCGCTGCCAGATCGACGGCGATGATCTGGTCATTCCCTCCGGTCAGGAGATGAAAATCCAGCCTGATTTCGGTGGCCATATTCCGAAGATCGAAGATCAGCCCTGGCCGGCCTTTCCGGCTGACACCATGTCGATCGCCATCGTCACCGCCTCGCAATGCGATGGCGTCGTGCTGATGTTCGAAAAGATGTTCGAAAGCCGCATGTTCTTCGTCGACAAGCTGATTGCCATGGGCGCCCGCATCGTGCTGTGCGACCCGCATCGCGCCATCGTCGCCGGCCCCTCCAAGCTGCGTGCCGCCCAGCTCGAAAGCCCTGACATTCGCGCCGGCATGGCCATGCTGATTGCGGCCATGTGCGCCGAGGGCACCAGCGTCATCAACAACGCCCAGCAGATCGAGCGCGGCTATGAGCGCATCGAGGAGCGGCTGAATGCCATGGGTGCGCGCATTACACGCATTCCGCCGCGCGAAGCCTAACGACGCGGCTAAACGGTTGAAGATGCGCTAGGCAATCGCCTTGCGCATTTCGATTGATGTCGTGCGATCGAAACCGGCATGGCGATTTTCGGCCGTCTTCCGAAAGCCCCAGGCGGCGAAGGTGGCGTGATTGTCGGTGAGCTCGATCCGCGTTTCCAGCCGCAAGGTTTTTAGACCGAGCTCGCGCGCTTTAGTCTCGGCCAGGGCAAGCAGGCGTCTGCCGATGCCCTTGCCCTGCGCTGTCGGCAGCACGGCGAGCTTGCCGACATAAAGGCTCTCTGCCTCCGGCCGGCAGAAAATGCAGCCGACTAAATGCTCATCATCAAGCGCGGCATAAGCGATCTCGCTGATGGCCTTCGTTTTCAATGTTTCCGGTGTCAGCGCAAGGGCGGAGGAGGGCGGATCGATGCGGCCGTTCATGTAAGCGAAGGATGCCAAGATAAGATCCAGCAACGCATCCCAGCGGTCGAAGCCGTCATCGAGGCGACGAAACCCGATTTCGCTCATTCCGCCGCGGCCCGAGCGCGTTTGCGGCGATAGCGTACGGTTTCGAAGCGCGAGGAAAGCCCATCATAGAGCAGCAGGCGGCCGATCAGCGGCTCGCCGATGCCTGCGATAAGCTTGATCGCCTCCATTGCCATCAGCGTGCCGATGACACCTGTCAGGGCTCCGATGATGCCCGCTTCCGCGCAGCTGGGAATCAGGCCCTCCGGTGGCGGTGCCGGAAAGAGATCGCGATAGCGCGGATTGGGATTGCCGTCCGCATCGTTTTCGTAAGGCTTCAGTGTCGTCACGGACCCGTCGAATCTTCCGACAGCGCCGGTCACCAGCGGCAAACGCGTCGCTTCGGTCGCATCGGCCGCGGCATAGCGCGTGTCGAAATTGTCGGAGCCGTCGATGACGAGATCGAAGCCGGCAAGGTGCCGCGCAGCCGTATCGAGGCTGAACCGCTCCTCGAAGCGGATGGTGCGCACATGCGGGTTCAGCCGCGCGATGGCGTCGGCCGCGCTCTGCGTCTTCATCTCGCCGATCGTGCCCGTGTCGTGAATCACCTGTCGCTGCAGGTTGGACAGCGAAACGCGGTCGTCATCGGCAATGCCGAGCGTACCGACACCGGCGGCGGCGAGATATTGCAGCACCGGGGCACCGAGGCCGCCTGCGCCGATGACAAGCACGCGGGCCGCCTTTAATTTTTGCTGGCCGGCGCCGCCGACCTCCGGCAGGAGAATATGGCGGTGATAGCGGGCGATTTCGTCTGAGCTCAAAGGATCCATGTGCTCGAGTTTAGCACAATCGCGGTGAAGGAGGCGCTAGGTTTTCGTAATGCCGCCATGCGCCACGGTAAAGAATTGCGCACGCTCGCCAAGCGCCGAGAACATGGATTTGTCCGTGCCTGTCATGAAGGCCTGGCCGCCGAGCCCGTCGATGAGATCGAAGAGGGCCGCACGCCGTCCTTCGTCAAGATGCGCGGCGATCTCGTCGAGCAGCAGGATCGGAGCATAGCCCGTCAGATTGCCGACCAGGCGTGCATGCGCAAGGATGAGGCCGACAAGAAGGGCTTTTTGCTCGCCGGTGGAGCAGCGTTCTGCCTCCATGTCCTTTTCGCGGTGGCGTACGAGAAGGTCGGCTCGATGCGGCCCGTCCAGCGTCCGGCCGGCAGCGGCGTCACGGTAACGCCCCTCGCGCAGCATATCCGCATAGGCATCTTCGAGATCGACGGCGGGCCGGTCGAATTGTCCGTCGAGAAAGCCGGAAAGCCCGAGCGCCGCTGAAGGAAACGGCGTCGTCTCGCGCGTTTCGGCGATCAGCCGCGAGAGAAGGCCGAGCATTTCCTGCCGCGCGATCGCCATGGCGATGCCGAGGCTTGCCATCTGCTCCTCGATGCCGCCGAGCCAGGAGGGATCGAACCGGTTTTCGGATAGCAGCTTGTTGCGGCTGCGCATGGCGCGCTCGAAATCGCTGGCGCGGCGGCCATGGGCGGGATCGAGCGACAGTACCAGCCGGTCGAGGAAGCGGCGCCGCTCCGAGGAGCCGCCGGTGAAGAGGCCGTCCATGGCCGGTGTCAGCCAGAGAATGCGCAAATGATCGGTCAGCTCGTCGACGGTCTTGGCCGGCGTGCCGTTGATTCGCAGCCTGCGGGCGGCTGATTCGTCGGTCGTATCAATGCCGGTGCCGATCTCGACGGCACCCTCCATGCCTTCGAGCTCGGCAAAGATCGAAAATCCGCCTGCCGCATTAACCCGGGTGACATCGGCATAGGCCGCGCGGCGCAGGCCGCGGCCAGGCGAAAGAAGCGAGACCGCCTCCATGAGATTGGTTTTGCCGGCGCCGTTATCGCCGGTCAGCACCACATGCCGCTCGTCAAGCGTCAACGCCGCCGCCGCATAATTGCGGAAGTCGGTCAGCTTCAGGCGCGAGATGGAAACCTTGTTCGGCATCTGTCTTTCGGATTCTGGGTCGATGGGCGAGGGGTATGCCGAACCCCGGCCAAGTGCAAGGTTTTTGCCGTCGGCAATGGGTGCAAGAGAGATCGAGGACGATTCCAGAGACCACCGCCGTCCTTCGACGTGTTCAGGATGAGGATGGAGTGGCTTCTGCGCCAAGTTCAGCAGAGCAATCCTTGTAATAGCGGACGTTCCATGGTGAAGACGCCCGCAGGGCCGTCTCGAACCACGAGGGCGGCTGATTCGCGTACCCCAACAAAAATCCGGCCGAATCATCGGCCGGATTCATGTGAAACAGCTTTGCTTGGCGAATCAGTCGCTGAACGTATCGAAGAAATCCTTCATGCGGGCGAAGAAGCCTGTCGATTCGGGATTGTTGTCCTTCGAGGAGATCTGCTCGAATTCCTGCAGCAGTTCGCGCTGGCGCTTGGTGAGCTTCTGCGGCGTTTCGATCTGGATCTGGATGTAGAGATCGCCGACCTGGCTGGAGCGCAGCACCGGCATTCCCTTGCCCTTCAGGCGGAACTGCTTGCCGACTTGGGTTCCCTCGGGAACGCTGACGCGCGATTTCGTGCCATCGAGCGTCGCTACATCGAAGGTGCCGCCAAGCGCCGCCGTCGTCATCGAGATCGGCACGGCACAATAGAGATCGGCGCCGTCCCGCTGGAAGAATTCATGCGGCTTGACGGAGAGGAAGATGTAGAGGTCCCCGGAAGGACCACCGCGAAGACCCGCTTCGCCTTCGCCCTGCAGGCGGATGCGCGTGCCGTCCTCAATGCCCGAGGGAATGTTGACGGAGAGCGAACGCTCCTCGGTCACGCGGCCCTGGCCATGACACTTGGTGCAGGGGTCGGGAATGATCTGGCCGCGACCGTGACAGGTCGGGCAGGTGCGCTCGACGGAGAAGAAGCCCTGTGCTGCGCGCACGCGGCCGGAGCCCTGGCAGGTGCCGCAGGTCTTCGGCTGCGTGCCCGGCTTGGCGCCCGAGCCGGAACAGACGTCGCAGGTGATCGAGGTCGGAACGCGGATCTGCGCCGTCTTGCCGCTGAAGGCTTCCTCGAGCGAGATTTCCATATTGTAGCGAAGATCGGCGCCGCGCTCGCGTCCGCCGGACGAGCGACCGCGAGCGCGTCCGCCACCCATCATCTCGCCGAAAATATCCTCGAAAATATCGGAGAAACCGCCGCCGCCGAAACCGGCTCCGAAGCCGCCGCCACCGCCCATGCCGCCATGCTCGAAGGCTGCATGGCCGTAGCGGTCATAGGCTGCGCGCTTTTGCGGGTCCTTGAGCGTTTCGTAGGCTTCGTTGATTTCCTTGAACTTCCGCTCGGCATTGCTGTCGTCCGGGTTCTTGTCCGGATGAAATTGCATCGCCAGCTTGCGAAAGGCGCTCTTCAGCTCTTTCTCGTCCGCTGTTTTTGAGACGCCCAATGTCTCGTAAAAATCCGCTTTTGCCATTAAGGACTAGACCCCGGAAATGGATTTCCGGCTGCCCCGAAGGCAGCCGGATTTAAGTCTCCTAGAACCTTTCGGTTCGCGCTTATGCAGACCGCTTGTGGTCGCCTTCGTCCTTGATTTCCTCGTAGTCGGCATCAACGACATCGTCCTTGCCGCCTGCTGCCGAGGCATCGCCGGAACCGGCTTCCGCCTGCTGCGACTCATAGATCGCCTGGCCGAGCTTCATGGAAACTTCCATAAGCGTCTGGGTCTTGGCCTTGATGTCTTCGGCATCCGGCTCGGAAGCTTCGGTTGCCGCCTTCAGCGCTGCGATCGCATCGGAAATCGCGGTGCGATCGGCTTCGGTGACCTTGTCGCCGTAATCCTTCAGCGACTTCTCGCTGGAGTGGATCAGGCTTTCGGCCTGGTTCTTGGCTTCGACACCTTCGCGGCGTTTCTTGTCTTCGGCAGCATGGGCTTCGGCATCCTTGACCATCTTCTCGATGTCGGCGTCGGAAAGACCGCCGGAAGCCTGGATGCGGATCTGCTGTTCCTTGCCGGTACCCTTGTCCTTGGCCGAAACCTGGACGATGCCGTTGGCGTCGATATCGAAGGTGACTTCGATCTGCGGAACGCCACGCGGTGCCGGCGGCAGGCCGACGAGGTCGAACTGGCCGAGCAGCTTGTTGTCTGCAGCCATTTCGCGCTCGCCCTGCGAGACGCGGATGGTTACGGCCGACTGGTTGTCGTCGGCGGTCGAGAAGGTCTGCGACTTCTTCGTCGGGATCGTCGTGTTGCGTTCGATCAGACGGGTGAAGACGCCGCCCAGCGTTTCGATGCCGAGAGACAGCGGGGTCACGTCGAGGAGCAGAACGTCCTTGACGTCGCCCTGCAGAACGCCGGCCTGGATAGCGGCGCCGAGCGCGACGACTTCATCCGGGTTGACGCCCTTGTGCGGCTCCTTGCCGAACAGCTGCTTGACGACTTCCTGTACCTTCGGCATGCGGCTCATGCCGCCGACGAGAACGACTTCGTCGATTTCAGCCGCGGTAACGCCGGCATCCTTGAGGGCTGCCTTGCACGGAGCGATGGTGCGCTGAACGAGATCGTCGACCAGGCTTTCCAGCTTGGCGCGGGTTAGCTTCAGCGTCAGGTGCTTCGGGCCGGTGGCGTCTGCCGTGATGAAGGGCAGGTTGATTTCGGTCTGCTGTGCGGACGACAGTTCGATCTTGGCCTTCTCGGCAGCTTCCTTCAGGCGCTGCAGGGCAAGCTTGTCGCCCTTGAGATCGATGCCGTTGTCCTTCTTGAACTCGGCAACGAGATATTCGACGAGACGCATGTCGAAGTCTTCACCGCCGAGGAAGGTATCCCCGTTGGTCGACTTCACTTCGAAGACGCCATCGCCGATTTCCAGGATGGAGATATCGAAGGTGCCGCCGCCAAGGTCGTAAACGGCGATCGTCTTGCCGTCCTTCTTGTCGAGGCCGTAAGCAAGGGCTGCAGCCGTCGGCTCGTTGATGATGCGCAGAACTTCGAGACCGGCGATCTTGCCGGCATCCTTGGTTGCCTGGCGCTGAGCGTCGTTGAAGTATGCGGGAACGGTGATAACAGCCTTGTCGACCTTTTCACCGAGATAGGATTCGGCGGTTTCCTTCATCTTCTGAAGGATCATTGCGGAAATCTGGGCGGGCGAATAGCCCTTGCCGTTGGCTTCTACCCAGGCGTCGCCATTGTCGCCCCGAACGATGTTGAAGGGAACAAGGTGCTTGTCCTTCTCGACGGTCGGATCTTCGTAGCGGCGGCCGATGAGGCGCTTGACAGCGAAGAGGGTGTTTGTGGGGTTGGTGACAGCCTGGCGCTTGGCCGGCTGACCGACGAGACGTTCACCATCGTCGGTGAAGGCAACCATGGAGGGGGTCGTCCGGGCGCCTTCGGCATTTTCGATCACTTTTGCGTCCTTACCGTCCATGACGGCGACGCAGGAATTTGTCGTTCCAAGGTCGATACCAATTACTTTTGCCATGTCATTCTCTCCTTGAAGCAAGCTATCGGAACCCCTGTCAGGCATTCCATTGACAGCCCCTTACGGGATGGTCTTGAGGATTGCGCAGCCATGACTGCGGTGATGCCGCGTATATAAGTAGCGGTTTTACTGACTGCAAGGCAGGAAATGGCCCGAAATCCAGCAAAACAAATGGTTTGTCGCTCAAATTCCACATGCCCCATATGCGCCGAGGACCTCAGGATTTGACGCGACCGCGTATCAGAGCAGCCTTGCTGCGGCCATGCAAGCGTCTACTGCATGATTCTCTAAATCGGGATCGATTTAAGAATAAAATTCTGCAGCAGGTCCAAAGTGCCGCAGTGACCTTAGCGCGCCTACATGACGCGCCGTGCTGTGAGGGCGAAATTGCGATTTTATCGGCCCAGGATGACATCGAGCAGTGACGAGCGGTGCGGCCGCGCCGTGGCGACCGGAGCGCCGCCATCGCCGACATCGGCGGGCGGTATATCGCTGTCATATCGATTGGAGCTGTAAGGGTTGGTGTCGTCGGCCAGATTTGCCGGCGGCAGGTCCTGCGGGTCGTCGTTCGCGGAGGCCTGGTTGACAACCTGCGGCTGGATCGGCTGTTGCGACGGCCTTTGCTGCAAGGTCGGCTGCTGCATCGGCTGTCCGCCATTGGCGACGCCGGAGATGATGTTGCCGATGGTGGTCGGCTGGTCGCCGTTCGGCGCCGTCTGCGCCATGGGCAGGCCGTTGTCGATGATCTGGCCGCCGCCGAAGATCGGTGTCGGCGCAATGCCCTTATGGGCGGCGACCATGAATTCCTTCCACGCCTTTGCCGGCAGACCGCCGCCCGTCACCTTGCGCATCGACTTGCCGTCGTCATTGCCAAACCAGACGCCCGTGGTCAGGTGGCTGGTGAAGCCGACGAACAGCGCGTCGCGGAAGGATTGCGTCGTGCCCGACTTGCCGGCCGCCTGCCAGCCTGGAATGCGTGCTGTCTTGCCGGTGCCGTTAGTGATGACACCGGCCATCATGGCGTTCATGTTCGCAACGATATCCGGGCTGAGCACGCGCTCCGGATTGTCCGTATTGGCCTGGTACAGCACCTTGCCGGAGGCGGTCGTTACCTTGGTGACGACATGCGGGGCTACTTTGAAACCGCCGTTCATGAAGGTGGCATAGGCGGAGGTCAGCTCCAGCAGCGACACTTCGGACGTGCCAAGCGCGATCGAGGCATTGGCCTGCAAATCCGATTCGATGCCGAGCCTGCGGGCGACCTTGATGACCTGGTCCGGCCCGACTTCGGCGACGAGCTGCGCGGCAACGGTGTTCAGCGAATGCGCGATCGCGGTGGCAAGCGTGACGGGGCCGCTATAGCGCTGTTCATAATTTTCAGGCGCCCAGTTGCCGATCTTGACCGGCATGTCGTTGCGGATGGAATTGGGTGTCAGGCCCATCTCAAGCGCTGCGGTATAGACGAACGGCTTGAAAGCGGAGCCCGGCTGGCGCTTGGCGGTGACCGCGCGATTGAACTGGCTCTGTGCATAGTCGCGGCCGCCAACGAGAGCACGGATGGCGCCTGTTGCGTCGACGGAAACCAGTGAGGCCTGCGATGCGTTCAGCTTCTTGCCTTCCTTTTCGAGCACATCGCTGAGTGCCTTCTCTGCCTTCTCCTCCAGCGACATGTCGAGCGTGGTGTCCACGATCAGGTCTTCCTTGACATCGCCGCCGATCAGCTTCGGTAGCTGGTCCATGACCATGTCGGCGACGTAATTCTCGGCGCCGCTCCAGTAGCTCTTCGATCGTGTCGGCGGCTGGGACATCGCCGTCTTGGTATCGGCCTCGGTGATGAAGCCTTGATCCTGCATCGCCTGCAGCACGAGTTGTGCGCGCGCCTCGGCGGCGGCGGGATCGCGGGCGGGCGACAGCCGCGAGGGCGCCTTGACCAGGCCGGCAAGCATGGCGGCCTCGCCGAGATTGACGTCCTTGGCCGATTTGTTGAAGTAGCGCCGCGAGGCGGCCTCGACGCCATAGGCGTTGGAGCCGAAATAGACGCGGTTCAGGTACATCGTCAGGATCTGATCCTTGGTGTACTTGTGCTCCAGCCACAGCGCCAGCAGTACTTCCTGCACTTTGCGTTCCAGCGTGCGGTCCGGCGACAGGAAGAGGTTCTTGGCAAGCTGCTGCGTCAGCGTCGAGCCGCCCTGAACGGCATGTCCCGTCACGATATTCGTCACTACCGCGCGGCCAAGGCCGATCGGATCGAAGCCGAAATGCGAGTAGAAGCGCCGATCCTCGATCGCGACGATAGCCTCGGGAATATAGGGCGACATCTCGCTCAGCGATACGGCCTCGCCGCCCGTGGTGCCGCGATTGGCGATCAGGGTTCCGTCGAGACCGTTGATCTTGACGTTCGGCGGCCGCTCCGGGATCGACCACGTGCTGGCGCTCGGCATGCGCGAGCCATAGTAGGCGACGAGGCCGGCGAGGCCGATACCGGCCCAGAGGCAGAGTACGAGACCCCAGTAGATCGTCGAACGGATGAAGCCGAAAAAGCCGCGCCGCGGCCGCGCACGGCGTGCCGGTTTGCGGCGGCTGCGGGCGCGAGTTCGGCGAGGCTTTTCGACCACGGGCTCATCCTCGTCGTCATCGTCGTCGGGTTCCGGTTCTTCGTAGTATGTTTTGGAAGAAGACGAATATTTCTTGGCCGAGTGCCTGTTGCCGATGATGCGCTCGCCGGCATTGAATCCGTCCTCGATGCGTTCCCGGCCGCTGGAAAAGGATGGTTCTATTCTCTGGCTTGATTTTTTCTTATCTGCCATTGCCGGCCGGTCGTACCTCGGTGCCCTTGTATTCCATGCCTTCTATCAGGCTGATCGCATTGGCGGTAGCGATCTTTCAGCCAATGGGCGATCGAGGTAAAGCAACCCGCCTTGGTTCGCGCCTCTTCTGAAGACATCAAATCCCGCCTGAATTGTAAATGCGGCGATTTAAGGAGGGATTAAGAACATTCCGCCCCGCAATGACGGCGATCTCGCCCTGCAACCGCGGGGGCGCAAGGAACTTTTCGCCACTCTGAGCATTATCGTGTCATAAAAACAAAGAGGGCGAGCCCATGACTTCATTACTAAAGATAGAGCAAATTGAAGAGAGCAAGCTACGCGAGGTCTGGAGCGTCGAGGATTTCGTCCGACGCCATCGGATTTGCAAGGAGGAGGAAGCCCGGCTGAAGAAGCTGTTCGGCGACTTCGCAACGAAGCAGGAATTGCTCTCCAACGCGCAGCGGCCGCCCCAATTCCGTTGAAATGAAGTGGTTGGCCAGTGCGATGTTCATCGTGAGCCGCTGCGATCGAACGGATCGCAGCGGAGGAGGCTGAGCCAATGTGGAAACGTTTCGAACTGTGGCTGGTGGACCAGATCGACCGAATATTCGGCCTCGAGCGGCTTGCGCGCCGTGCCGGCTTCTCTCCGGATGAGGCGAGGCGGATCGCACGTGAAAAGTAGGCCGCCGGTGTTCCCCTGCAATTTGGGGATACTATCGCACTCGTATCGGATGAGACTGCGTCGATACTTCACGGACAACAAGCAATCTTCCATATTTTCGAATGCTCTGAACAAGGTTATAGTATTGTCATGTGGCCGTCTTGATCGACGGTTCCAAGCAATTGGTAGCGCGTGAGGAGGAGTGTTCATGCGACACGTCAAATGGAGCAATCCGATCGAGGTCGGTTTTGCTCAGGATAGCTTCCAGGTCGTGACAGGCCCTTCCGAGGCACTTAATTGCATGGCCAATCTATGGCCCGACCGCCGCGGCCCCCTCTATGTGGCGGCTCGAAGCCTTTGCCGGGCTGCCATTGACGGCCGCAAGTCTGCCGAAGAAGCGCGCGAGATGTTCATTTCGGCGACTCGGGAAGCGCGTCTAAAGATGCATTGAAGCATGCCGCTACCATCGCATTAACTGTCCAAACCTTGCGAACCGGCGAAAGCGCGGCAGAGGTCGAGAGTTTTGCGCGCGTGCTCTTCCGTGAAATCATCTGCTGAGTGAAGCTCCCGCACGGGAGCGCGTTCTTCTGGGAGGCAATGCACTTCACCAAAAAGGCCGGCGACTTTCAAAGTCGCCGGCCTTTTAGCTTTTCAGGTGGTTGCAGGGCCGGCCGTCAGCGGTTCGAGCCTCTCACGGACATCCGGCAGTTGGGCTCCGACGCGGGGCATGGATCTCTGTGGTTAGGGCTATAAGGTCCCGGGTCGCTTGCATTCGGCCGCGGATTGTTCTGTGGCTGCTGCGGCTGTGGTTGCGGTTGAGCCTGCTGCGGTTCCGGGCGCGGGCGGTTGTCCGGGCGATTATTGTCCGGACGGTTGTTGTCGCGCTGGCGGTCTGGCCGGTTACCCCAGTCCCGGTTATCGTCCAGGCGCTGTCTGCCCCAGTCGCGATTGCCGTCGCGTTGTCTGTCCCAATCGCGGTTACGATCACGATCAGGCCGGCGATCCCAGTTGCGATCCTGTCCGTCATTCCAGTCGCGATTGCGATCAGGGCGGCGGTCCCAGTTGCCATCCTGATCATCATTCCAGCCGGAGCCGCGGTCCCAGCCCGGAGAATTGCGGTGGTCCCAGCCGCTGTCGGGCCGCCGATCGCCCCAGCCAGGGCCGCGGCGCCAGCGATCGCGATCGCGGTAGAAGTCGCGGCCGCGGTAATAGCGACCCCAATAGTCGTCGAAATTGAACACCACTGTCGGAATACCGAGCGGCCGGTAATATTGCCGGTCGACATAGATGCGGCGCGACTGATAGGTCGCCTGGATATAGCGGCCTGCAACCCAGCCGCGGCCACCGTAGAAGGAGACATCGCACCACGGCGTATCATTGAGGCAGCCATTGATCTGAAGGGGTACACCGACCGGAATCATCGTGACAGCCGGATAGGCGGTGCTTGGGCCTGACCGCATGTTGACGTTTGCCGTGGCAAAGCCTTCCGCCGCTTCCGCAATGGCTGGCAGCGCCATGAGCGCTGTCAGTAGACTCGCCGCGAGAACCTTGAATTTCATAAATCACTCTCCCTTTCGCGCACTTCGCCGCCCCGGCGCTTGTTCACACTCATGCGCCTACCCCGGCGCTCTTTGGTAACACTAGCCAACTTCGGCAAGATAAAGGCTTCTCCATGCACGGGATCTGATAGGAATCCCAAGTGCCTCCTCAATCTGTGCATGTGTTGTAGAAGCATTTGCATGAATACAGCTTGAACGCGCCAGTTCGAAACCGAAAAGGCGTTAAGGTTTTCGATCAAGGCTGCCGGGCTGCTTTAGAAGGTTTCTGGCAGAAACAACAAAGCGGCCTTGAAATTGCCACCTTGCCCTCTCATATACGCTTCAGTCATGCAGCCGATGGGCGCTGGCGCGCTGGAAAGTGAGCCGTTTCGTCCGTTAATATCATGAAAGCGGCGTTAACTCTTCGTTGACCTTTCATGATCAATCTGGCTGCAGTTCCGCCCTTGCCTTTGACCACGGATGTACTGGCACTGATGTGAAGGCGGATGGCGAAAGGCCGGGTCATTCCGGCCTTTTTGTTTTTGGCGATGGCGTGTTCTTGCGGAAGCGGAGCGCGCCATTTTCATTTTAGCCATCTCCGTGCGCCCAAAAGAAAAACCGCCACAGATCCCTGCGGCGGTTTTCAAGTTCAAGCGGTAAGGCCCTGCTACAGCCCAAGCTATAGGCTTACATCGCCTTCTTGGCCGCGACCTTGATGGCCTCGGCCTTGGCTCTGGTCGGTCCTGCGGCCGCGATCGCCTTATCGGCGGGCACATAGCCTGCGCCGATGTTGACGTTTAGCGAGATGTAGTCGAGAGCGCTCGCTTGAATGGCCTGTGCCAGGCTTTGCTGGGCAGCGGTCACGTTGCGCTGTGCGTCGAGAACGTCGAGCAGAGAGGATGCACCGTCCTTGTAGCTTGCTGTCGAGAGCTGCAGGGCTTCCTGATAGGACTTGACCTGAGCCTGCAACGCCGCGACCGTCTGAGCATCACGGGCAACTGCCGACAGAGCGTTTTCCACGTCTTCGATCGCGGAGCGAACCGTCTGCTGCCAGGCGAGATAGTTCTCACGGCTTGTCGATTCGGCGCTCTTGACTCCGGCGCGCAGGGCACCGCCATCGAAGATAGGCAGGTTCAGCGATGGGCCGAACGACCAGGTGGTCAGGCCGCCGCTCGCTGCCGATGTATGGATATAGGTCGGCGAAATCGAACCGCTGAGGGTGATCGACGGGAAGAGCTTGGCTTCCGCCACACCGATCTGGGCCGTCGAGGCAGCAAGCTGACGCTCTGCAACGCGAATATCAGGGCGGTTGCGGATGAGGTCGGCCGGAACACCGGTGCGGACGCTGCCGCGGAACACCGGCTGCCTGCCGCCGCCCTGCATCTGCGCGATGATGGTCGATGAAGGAACGTTGAGCAGCGTGGCGATGTGGTGCACCTGCTGGCGATAGCTGATTTCATAACCAGGCACCAGCGCCAGCGTCTGGTTGACGAGGCCCTCGGCCTGAACCACGTCAAGGCGGGATGCTGCACCGGCTTCAAGCTGGAACTTGGTCAGAGAAAGCGTATCGCGCCGCGACTTCAGGTTTTCCTGCGCGATCGAGATGAGCCTCTGATAATAGCGGGCATTGACATAGCTGTTGGCGAGATCCTGCAGATATGTCAGGCGTGCAACGTCAACGCTGGAATAGGCGGCGTCAACCGAAGCATTGGCGCTTTCCGTAGCGCGGCGATACTGACCCCAGAGGTCGAGCAGCCAGGAAGCCGAAGCGGTTCCCGTCGTCGTATTCCGTCGGCCACCGGAACTGGATACCCTCGAGCCACCCTTCTGGCCGCTTGTCGTATTGTCACCCAACACGGTGAGGCTTGGGAGACCGCCTGCACCTGCTGTGACGACGGCAGCTTCCGCCTGGTTGATGCGTTCCAGCGACTGCTGGATGGTCAAGTTCTGGGCAAGTCCCTGTGTGGCGAAGGCATTCAGCTTGGCGTCGCCGAAAGCGGTCCACCATTGCGAGCCGGCGATATCGCCGTTCGCCTTCGTACCGCCCTCCGAGAATTTGGCCGGGAGAGGCATTTCCGGTGGCTTATGGTCTGGGCCGCTGACGCAACCTGCCAAAACAAGCAGCAGGGCGGGGGCGGCAGTACGAATGGAAACCATCACTTTGTCCCACAATTCAATTTACTGATCAGTGTTTTTCGGGATCGGCTTGACCCCATATGCCGGCGCTCCAGTCTTACGCAACACAAACAACGACCCGAAGCGGTCGGCGTCAATCTAGCAACGAGTTTTGCAATAGCACAGTGGCTTTTACGAATTCTCGGCAGCGAACATATGTGGGATCGGGCGAAATATCAGCTTGTCGGTAAAAAAAATCTAAAGTGTTGCAAAAAACATACCCTCGCATCCACAATCAAGGGATGTGAATGGCGCAGAACTTCGCCGCTGCCGCAACTTCCGGGAAGCTTCGGCATGCCCATTCAGCGAAAAGACCGTTCAAACGGTCTCCTAAGGGAAATAGCGGGCGAGGCTTGCGCGAACCCGGTCAAGCGGCGTTGCGTCGCGATCATCGGGCACGAAAGTCATGCCGGTGATCGCTTCATAGGCGCGTATATAGACCTTGGACGTCTCCTCGACCAACTCGCGTGGAATTTCCGGGATCTCGTCCTTATAGGGATCGCAGCGCTCCGTGACCCAGGCCCGCACGAAATCCTTGTCGAAGCTTTCGGGGCGCACACCGTTTTTGAAGCGGTCCTCGTAACTATCGGCGAGCCAATAGCGGCTGCTGTCGGGCGTGTGGATTTCGTCGGCAAGGATGATGGTGCCGTTTTCATCGGTCCCGAACTCATATTTGGTATCGACGAGGATCAGCCCCCGCTTGCGGGCGATTTCCTGTCCGCGCGCGAACAGCGCAAAAGCATAATTCGTCAGCGTCTGCCACTGCTGCTGTGTCAGAAGCCCGCCCTCGACGATCTGCTTCGGCGTCAGAGGCTCGTCATGACCGCCGTCGAATTCCTTGCTTGTTGGGGTAATGATCGGCTGTGGCAGGATCTGGTTGTCGCGCATGCCGTCCGGCAGGGTGATGCCGTACATCTCGCGCTGACCCTTCTTGTAGAGCGTCAGGATCGAGGTCCCGGTGGTGCCGGCGAGATAGCCGCGAACGACGACCTCGACAGGTAGGATATTCAACCGCTTGCCGACCACCACGTTCGGGTCGGGATAGTCGATCACGTGGTTGGGGCAGATGTCGCGTGTTTGCTCGAACCAGTAGCGGGCGGTCTGCGTCAGCACCTGGCCCTTATAGGGAATGCAGGTGAGGATGCGGTCGAACGCGCTCAACCGGTCGGTGCTGATGATGATGCGGCTGCCGTCGGGCAGATCGTAATTTTCGCGTACCTTGCCGCGATAGTAGTTGGGCAATTCCGGAAAATAGGCTTCGGAGAGAGTTCGCAACGCGTCCACCAACAGGCTCTTGCATCCGCCCGACGGATGCTTCTTGAGCGGACCCTTAGCGTATTGCGGCCGGAAGCGGAACGGTTTTCACATATATTATGCAATTTGCCTTCCATCGCATGGCCGCAACAGCAAAATGCGGTCAGCTCGGTCGACGCCAGCCGCTTCTACTCCACTCGAGGATCGGCGTCGAAAACACGCCGATGATTTTCTCGCTCCAGCGCTTGCCGCCTAGATCGACACGATCCCGCCAGCGTTCGGATTGCAGCATCGCCGCGCCGATCACCACGGGCTCGATGCCGCAAGACGTTAAAAGAGAAAGACCTGCAACGATCGAGGCGCCGCTGGAGATCACATCGTCGATCAGCGCGACGCGCTTTCCTTCCAGCAGCGGCAGCATGCGCGGATCTATATAAAGACGCTTCTCCTGGTTTGGCGTGGTGATGGAGGAGAGCGGGACCGAAAGCTCCTCGCGGTACCAGAATTTACGCGATGTTCCGAGCGGCACGTAGCGCGTATGGCCGAGTGCGCGGGCCACTGCTGCCGCCAGCGTCAGTCCGAGCGTCGGCAATCCGGCGACGACATTGATATCATGTGCTGCCATTCGCTTCGCAAGCGTCTCCGCAAGAGCGTCCAACACGGTGAAGCTTGCCTGATTGACGATCAGCGACGCCAGCGCATGTTCGCCGTCGGCGAGCACGCGGATCGGCAGCCGCAATTGCCGCCCGTCCGGCAGCTCGGCTACATAGAAATCCGCACGCTCCACCATTGGATCGAAGGTGCCCGGCGCATCCAGCTCCTGCCAGAAGTCATGAGGTTGCATCGCGCTCAGCCTTCTACCGATTGACTTTCATTCCGGCGCGCCGATGCAAGCTCAGTATTTCGGCCTCGGTCAAGGCGCGCACGCCGCCCTTCGGCAGATCGCCAAGCGCGATATCGCCAAAGGCAACGCGCACCAGCCGCAGGCATTCGATGCCGAGCGCCTCCAGCATGCGACGGATCTGGCGATTACGCCCTTCCTTCAGCTCCACCTCGATCCAGCTGTTGCGGTCGCCGCTGCGCAGCAGCCGGGCCGAGCTCGCGGTCAGGAGTTCACCATCGTCGACGATGCCACGCTCCATGCGTGCCAGCTGTTCCAGGTCCATGATGCGATCGACCTGCACATGATAGGCCTTGCCAACATGGCTGACGGGGTCGAGCAGGGCCTGCGCCAATACCGTGTCGTTGGTAAAGAGCAGCAATCCCTCGCTCGCCTTGTCAAGGCGGCCGACGGGCGCGAGATGGCGGGCATCGATCTCCCTCAGGCAATCATAAACGGTCGGCCGTCCTTCGGGATCGTCGCGCGTCGTCACCAGCCCGCGCGGCTTGTTCAGCATGAAATAGAGCTTCTTTTCAGCTGATATCTCCATGCCGTCGACCGCGAACTTCGAATGCTCCAGATCGACCCAGATGGCAGGATCGGAGATCAGGCGGCCGTCCACGGTCACGCGGCCGGTGACGATCAACGCTTCCGCCTGCGTGCGCGAGCAATAGCCAAGCTTCGAAAGCGCTCGCGGCAAGGTCACGCGCTTGCCCTCCGGCTCTGGGGTGCGCCTTGTCGCTTTGCCGGATCTCTGCGGTGATTGCCTTTGGCTCAACCGTCCTGCCTCATGAGCATGTTTCTCTGGCCCGACATCGCTGTCGGTGAAGGTCAATCCTTTCGCACGGCGGCGAGCAGGACGCAAACCCGCATTGTCGAAAAGGATCGGCGGTTTGGAAAAGCAGACAGGGCTCGCATTTCGTGGATGCGAGCCCTGTCGCGGGCCGGAGCGGGCGATGGGGTCGGGTAGGCGGCAACGAAGCTGCCGACATTCGCTCCGGAGGGATCCGGCTGCGGAGAAACTGCATCCCTTCTTTTGCTGGGATTTTTCAAAAGAAGGGAAATTTGTTACAGTTTGTAACGTCGGTCGTTTCCCTGTTGCCAAAACCGCCTCTCGCCCCGCATGGAAGAGCCATGGTTTCCGCATCGCTGCTTCTGGTCGAAGACGACCGCGAGATTAGGGCGCTCCTGGAGGAGTTCCTGAGCCGTGAAGGTTTTGCCGTGCAGGCCGCCGACAGCGCCGCAGCTATGGATCGCATTCTATCCAAGGGGTTCCCCGATCTGATCATCCTCGATCTGATGCTGCCGGGTGAAGATGGTCTCTCCGCGTGCCGGCGCATCCGCACCCGCAGCAAGGTGCCTATCCTGATGCTGACGGCGAAGACTGAGGATATCGATCGCATTCTCGGCCTCGAGATGGGCGCCGATGACTATCTCGGCAAGCCTTTCAACCCGCGCGAGCTCCTGGCACGCATCCGCGCCATTCTCCGCCGCTCCGGCCCGGAGCGGCCGGAGGATGCCGGCATTCCATCACGGCGCAAAAGCTTCGCCGGATTGATCGTCGATCTCGACGGCCGGGTGATCGAGATGGATGGCGAGCGCGTCGTGCATCTGACGACCGCCGAGTTCGATCTGCTCGTCTGCTTCCTCGAAAGACCGCGCCGCGTGCTGTCGCGCGAGCAATTGCTCGACTGGACGCGCGGCCGTGGCGCCGATCCTTTCGACCGGACGATCGATGTTACGGTCTCCCGCCTGCGCACCAAGCTCGGCCATTGCCTGCCTGATGGCGCTCAGATCATCACCACGGTGCGCAATGCCGGCTATCTCCTTACAAGGGACGTGAAGGATGTCTGAACCATGCTGAAACTCGGTCTGGTCGCCCGCATCATCATGATTGTGGCCGTGGCGCTGTTCATCATTCAGCTTGCGGCCTTTGCGGCCGCACAGCTGAAGCCGGATACGCCGTTCAATCCGGAGCGGTCGCCCGCCAAGCAAGTGAAGACTGCGATCCGTCTTCTCGATGCCATTCCGCCGGAGGCGCAACAGGCAGCCGTGCGGGCACTGAATGCCAATGGCCTGGCGATCCACCTGGCCGATCCGCCGGCTCCGGGTCGGGAGGAGGCCTCCAATCTGACGCTCACCGACAAGCTCGCCCGCGAATTTGCCGCGATCGCGCTCGGCAATCGCTATTTCAACATGCGCTCGCTTTCGGAAAAGCCGCAGGGCTGGTTCTCCGTCGGTGCGCCGGACAGGATCGTGGAGGTATCGATCGGCGTTGCCGGCGGCAAGATCGCCGTCTTCAACCTGCCCGAAACGCCGACGGTGCGATTGAACGGCATTCCCATCGGCCTCATCGCCGGCATCCTCGGCATGCTGGTCGCCGTCATCGCCATTGCCGCCGTAGCGCGGGAAACCCGGCCCCTGACGCGCCTGTCGCGAACCGTCAACTCGATCGGCAATGGTCTGCAGCCGGTTCATATTCCCGAAAGAGGCGCCTGTGAGCTGCGCCTGCTGATCAAGGCGATCAACGCCATGCAGTTGCGCATCGCCGCGCTTGTCAGCAACCGCACCCTTATTCTCGGAGCGATCTCGCACGATCTGAGGACCTACCTCACTCGCTTCCGTCTGCGCATGGAAATGATGCCGGAGACGCCGCATCGCGAGCGGGCGATCGCCGATGTCGAGGCCATGCAGCGGCTGGTGGAGGATGCGCTCGGCTTCGCCCGCAGCACCGTCATCTCGGACGGCAAGACCATTGTCGATCTCGACGCTGCCATCCAAGGTCACCTCGCCGAGCGGCAGGACGGCCAGGGCCTGGTGGGTTTCATGCCGATCGGGCAGCCGATTGCCGTCGCGATGACGGAGACTGCTCTCGTTCGAGTGCTTGATAATCTCATGGACAATGCGCTGCGCTATGGCGGCCGGGCCGATATTGTCGTCGGGCGCCGCGGTGATCAGGATGCCATCATCGTTGGCGATCGTGGACCGGGTATTCCCGCAGAGCGGCGCAAGGAGGTTCTC
The DNA here is from genome assembly GCF_014194925.1 of Rhizobium sp. BK491. Taxonomy (NCBI): domain Bacteria; kingdom Pseudomonadati; phylum Pseudomonadota; class Alphaproteobacteria; order Hyphomicrobiales; family Rhizobiaceae; genus Rhizobium; species Rhizobium sp. BK491. The sequence goes on along the minus strand of NZ_JACIAR010000010.1, from coordinate 826 downwards.
GAACCCTTCGTGCGGCTGGAGGAGTCGCGCAACCGTGACCTCGGAGGCAGCGGGCTTGGTTTGGCGATCGTCCGCCAGATCCTCGATGCGCATGGCGGCACGCTCTGTCTGGAAGACCGCGAAGGAGGCGGATTGAATGCCGTCGTCCTGTTGCCGCCGATGATGATGGAAAGAAAGGCAGCGTGAAATAGGCGCGCCCGTCAGCCGATCGCACTGGCACGCGATCGTCTCCTTGCGCGGAGCGGCCTGCTCAATGACAGGTCAGGAATCTCTGCAGCTCTTGCCGGTTTAAGACGATACCGGCGGCTGCTTTCTGCGGATCGGGATGCGTATAGGTAAAGCTCGGCAGGTCGGGCAGATCCAATGCCTGGCGCATGCTCATAATACCGAGCGCGCGGCGGCCACTGGCGCTGTCGAAGCTGACTTCGATGATGCATTCCGGTCTTGTTGTATGCATTGTTTCCTCCCTTCCCTTTTTATCTGCCTCAAACCATAGCAGAAACCTCATGGAAAATCTCGGCCTTTCTAAGGCTTGGAGCCAATAGGTTACACGGAAGCCCCGAGGCGCCGTCCGGTTGCTCGACGGGACGGGTTTTGCTGGACGGAGGATGCCATATAGAGCGAAAGCGCGCGTATTTAGCCGCTCCGAGCAAAATTTGACCATCTGGACAAGATTTTTAAGGCTGCTGAGGAAAACTTTCCCCTCTCTTCCGCCCACTAAGACAAAATCTCGTTTAAAATCAAGCCCTTACAAAAATGTCAGAATTTTTACAGTCTGAGTGTTGACTTGGTTCGGAGGTAGGGTCTATAAGCCCGATCACTGACG
>NZ_JACIAR010000009.1:0-134865 GCF_014194925.1 Rhizobium sp. BK491 | reverse complement strand
AGATCACCGACTGCTCGAAATGCCGACCTTTGAACATTGCCAATCTCCGCGACTTCCGGAGATCAATGCCATGTCACCAGTAACCAGGAAGTTTGCAACAGAACCGTGGCCACCACGTTCGATTTCCGCGACGAAGACGGTCAGAGCCTCTCCGACGTATCGGTGCTTGACACGATGGTCACAGTTGTTGATGCCGCCAATCTGCTTGCCGACTACGGCTCCTCCGACTTCCTTGCCGATCGCGGCGAAACCGCCGGTGAAGGTGACAACCGAACGCTGGTCGACCTGCTGGTCGAACAAATCGAGTTCGCGGACGTCGTGGTTCTCAACAAGGCCAGCACTGCCACGCCGGACCAACTGGACGCAGCGCGCAAGATCATCGTCGGCCTCAACCCGGATGCAAAGATCCTCGAAACGGATTTCGGTAGGGTTGATCTGTCCGAGGTTATGGGTACAGGCAGGTTCGATCTGGCGAAAGCGGAAACACATCCGCTCTGGTTCAAGGAACTGCACGGCTTCAAGGAGCACATCCCGGAAACCGAGGAATATGGCATTCGCTCATTCGTCTATCGTGCAAAGCGTCCCTTCGATCCGATGAAATTCCAGGCGTTCCTCAACAAATCTTGGGACGGCGTCGTGCGTGCGAAAGGGTTCTTCTGGCTTGCCACACGTCCCCACTGGGTCGGTGAGCTCAGCCAGGCGGGCGCATTGGTGCGCACAGGCAAAATGGGCCTCTGGTGGGCTGCCGTTCCAACGGAGCAATGGCCGCAGGATCGTCAGAATCGGGAGATGATTGCATCGTTCATGGATCCGGTCTGGGGTGACCGTCGCCAGGAGCTCGTGTTCATCGGTTGCGATCCGATGAACGAAGCAAACATCTCAGCCGAACTCGATGCGTGCCTCGTGAAGGATACAAAGTTTGAGCCGGATCGCTGGCGTAATCTTCCCGACCCCTTCGCCCCCTGGAACCGGCAGGCAGCCTGAGGTCAAGGATGTTTATCAGTATTTCCCGTTTTGCCTGCACGCAGGTCCAGGATCAGGATGGCGAAGACGAGAACGTCTGGCCTTTCACCTTCCTCAAGCCCGAACCGGTGATCGATGACGACTGCACTCTTGGTGAGGCATCCGCCTTGCTGTTCGATCGAAAACTTCCGGTTGAGCGCGTAATTATCGAAGGCCGATAAAGGTGCGATGGGGCAAGGGCGAGTGTGCGCTTCGCCCCATCAAAAACTCGAAATCAGGCCGCCACGACTTCAAGCGGACCATGATCGTCGCAATGGTCGCCATGCTGATGGTGCAGACGTCCATCGACCAGGTAATCGGTATGATCGCTATGTGGGACCGCCTCATGACCGCAACCTGGTCCATGAACGTGGCCGGCAGCATGGCCAATATGATCCTTGAGCGGGCGGCATCCATCTGGATTGGTTGTCGTCACTTCGATGACATGTTCATCGACATGGTCCCCATGCGGATGATGGAGGTGTCCATCATGGAGATAATCGATATGATCACCATGCTTGACGGCAACATGGCCGCAGCCGGCGCCGTGCTTGTGATCATGGTGGTCGTGGTGCGGCAGATTGCAGTTGCTCATGGATCTTTCCTTTCGCTTCAATGGTGTTCGCAGGCGTGGTCGATCGCGTTGTCGATCAGGGCCAGAACGTGGTTGTCAGCAATGGAATAAATGGCGTTCTGTCCATCCTTGCGTCTCCTGACCAGGCGGGCGGTCAGCAGAACCTTGAGGCGGGCCGACATGGTGCCGATCTTTTCCCCCTCGATCTCGGAGAGCTCGCCGACACTTCGTTCCTTCTGGGCCAGGAGGATGAGCGTTTTGAGCCGCAGAGGATCTGAAAGAGCCCTGAACATTGTCGCGGCGACATCCAATTGCTGCTCTGTGGCCATGCCATTAATCCAATATTCTATTGTTAGATAGAATATTGGATTAATTGATCCGTGATGTCAATGAGAAATCTCTGCCAGCATGCCGTCGCAGCTCTAAAGAAAACCACCACCGAGATTATGGCAGACCCCCACCGCAGGTCGGCCGTGATCGCCCCTCTTGTCCGACCGCTTCGCCCCATCGGCAGCGATCTTTGCGCTTATCCTCGCTCGCGCAAGGCGATCAGAGTTGCCTATATCAACGCCAAACAAGTTTTGAAGGGTATCCGGTTGGCCGGAATTCACCGTCTTGCCGTGATGAAATCAAATCCGTTTGGAGCAGCTGTGGCTAAGTGCGCCTTGCTAGATAATTTTTGGAAGATACTTACTCAGCTCCAGCCGTACGGTGACATCGTCTAGCAACAACGCTCTATGCCGTCGCTTTTCCACTTAGGGCAAGCCCACCTCCCGCTAGCATCGACTTGATAGAGAATACTTGTTATTGTAAACGTTATATCATAACAAAGGTCGAACTTATTCAAGTCGCACACTCTCAGGGAAAATAGACGATGTGTATAGAGTTCGACAGACGATTGTCACTGAGCTTGCGGTGTGTCATCCATAGACGTGATGGTGCTGCTGTCGAGGAATTCGGCATGCGGCTGAAAAGGGAACACGGTGCGGATTACCCATCAGGGGCCTAAACCGTGGCTGCCCCCGCAACTGTAAGCGGAGAGCACGTTCGCAAATACCACTGGCGTCAAAGCCGGGAAGGTGCGAACGGGCTGTGACCCGCGAGCCAGGAGACCTGCCATCAATGATGTCAACCGCAACGGACGGGGTGTTCCGATGGAAAATACGTGGTTGGGCGGCAGCGCTTTTGCGCCTTTGCGTCCCATCGTGATTTTGCCTCCGGCGAATGCTCAAGGAGGCTATTCATGCACAATGCGAACGAACGGATGCACCGGATCACCGTGTGCACGGATTGCCGCCACTTTGGTACACCATGCAAACCGGGGCTGCGGCTGCTGAGCCAACTGCAGGCGGCAATCGCTCAGGCCGGCACGGCCCTCTCGGATGATTTCAGCGTAGCAGGCAGCGTCTGCATGGCCGGCTGCACGCGGCCCTGCACGGTCGCGTTTCAGGCGACAGCGAAGGCAACTTATCTCTTCGGCGACATCGAGGGTGAGGCCGACATCGGTGAGCTGGTCGCCTTTGCCCGTATCTATCGTGAGCGTTCCGACGGCATGACACGGGCAGCCGAGCGCTCGAAAACCTTGGCCGGCAAGACGTTGGCGCGCATTCCCTCCGCGATGCTCTCCAGCGAATCTTGCCCCGAATCTTTGCAGTAGGAATTCCACCGTGGCGACCATGCAAAGACACCCATTGCTGGCGGCCCACCAGCTTGCCTGGGGGCCCTCCAAAGACAAACTCATCATCCGTGACGTCGGCCTTTCCATTGAAGCCGGCGATCGTTTGGCAATCATAGGACCGAACGGAGCAGGCAAATCGACTCTGCTTCGTTGCCTCTATCGCAATCTACGACCGCTCAAAGGTTCAGTCCTGTTCGATGGCAATGACCTCTGGTCAATCGCGCCACGGGAGGTCGCTCGCCGCATAGCGGTTGTTCTTCAGGAAACGCCGGGCGACTTCCCCTTCAGTGTCCGCGACATCGTCATGATGGGCCGCATTCCGCATCGTAAGGGCGTTGGGCGCTGGAGCGACGAGGATCACGACGCGACCGCCGCCTCATTGGCACGTCTCGATCTCCTTAGCCTGGCGTCCCGGCGGTTCTCCTCCTTGTCCGGCGGCGAAAAGCAACGCGTGCTGGTTGCCCGTGCACTCGCGCAGACCCCGGAGGTGATCATCCTCGACGAGCCCACCAATCATCTCGACATCCGCCACCAGCTTGAAGTCCTTGCATTGCTCAAAACGCTCGACCTGACAATCGTCACGACGCTGCACGACATCAATTTCGTCGCCGATTTTGCCACGCATGTGGCCGTCATCCATGCTGGTAGGGCGAGCGGCTATGGAACGCCTGATGACGTGCTGACGACGCAGCAGATCACCGCAGCCTTCGGCGTTTCCGCCGAGATCCATCACACCGGCGGCAACACCGCCCGCCGTTTTACCTTTTCCCTTCAATCATAGGAGTTTTGATGACTTTCCGCATATCGATCCAGGCTGCGGCATTTATCGCCGTAGCCGCCCTTTCGGGCACAGCCATGGCCGATCCCGTGACGGTCAGGAGTTGCAATCGCGATGTTACGTTCGATAAGGTCCCGGAGCGCGCCGTTTCCAACGACGTCAACCTCACCGAGATGATGCTTGCGCTGAAGCTTCAGGATCACATGGTCGGTTATACCGGGGTATCCGGCTGGAAGACCCTTGATGAAAAGCTCCGCGAGGGCGTCAAGGAATTGCCCGAACTCTCCCCTAAATATCCGACGAAGGAAGTCCTTCTGAACGCCAACGCCGACTTCTATTTCGCGGGCTGGAATTACGGCATGAAAGTCGGTGGCGAGGTAACCCCTGAAACCCTGGCGCCTCTCGGGATCAAGGTCTATGAGCTTACGGAATCGTGCATCTTCATCATGCCGAAGAACAAGCCCACCATGGACGACATGTTCGTCGATCTGCAGAATCTTGGCAAGATCTTCCATGTCGAGGATCGCGCGCAGGCGCTGGTTACCGACTATCGTAAACAGCTTGGCGAGATTGAAGCCAACATCGGTCATATCGACAAACCTACCCGAGTCTTCGTCTATGATTCCGGCGCGGAGAAGCCATTTACGTCAGGCCGTTACGGTATTCCGACCGCGATGATAGAGGCGGCCGGTGGCACCAACGTTATGGATGATGTTGAAAAAAGCTGGACGGAAGTCTCATGGGAGCCAGTGATCGAAAGAAATCCGCAGGTAATCGCTATCGTCGATTATGGTCAGGTGACAGCTGCCCAGAAAATCGCTTTCTTGAAGAATAATCCGGCCTTCGCCAATATCGAGGCGGTGAAAAACGATCGCTTCGTCGTCCTGCCTTATGTCGAGGCAACTCCCGGGCCACGCAATATCGAAGCGATCGGCAAGCTCGCCAAGGCTCTTCATCCGGACATGTTCTGACCCGTTCGGCTATTTGACATAAGTGCTCGGCCAAAGGCCGGGCGCTGGTTCTCCATGGATGTTTGCATGCGTTCCCGATTGTTGTCTCTCACCATTTTGCTGATCGTCCTCTTCGTCCTGTCGATCACGGCGGGTGTCTCGCTTGGGGCGGCATCCATCCATTTCGATACCGTCTGGTCGATCGTCATCAACAAGCTTCACCCGAACACCTTCGCCACGACCTGGTCGAAAGGGCAAGAAAGCATAGTCTGGGACGTCCGCTTTCCACGCGTAATCCTGGCGGCTCTGGTCGGCGCAGGCCTCGCCGTAACCGGCGCTGTTTTGCAGTCGCTGACGCGAAACCCCTTGGCGGACCCGCATCTTCTCGGCGTGTCGTCCGGCGCTGCCTTCGGCGCAATCCTGGCACTGCTGCATACCGGCCTTATTCTCGGGCTCCTGACCGTTCCGCTCTTCTCCTTCGCCGGAGCCTTGCTGGCCACCGCTGCAGTGGCGCTCGTTACACACCTAACACGATCACATTCTGCCGATCGGCTGGTACTGTCCGGCGTTGCCGTCGCCTTCGTCTTCAGTGCGCTTGGAAATCTTCTGATATTCCTGGGCGATCCTCGGGCGACCAATACCGTTGTCTTCTGGATGCTGGGCAGCCTCGGGCTCGCACAGTGGCAGCATCTCATCTATCCCGCTGGAGTGCTTGCCGGTTGCCTGGCCCTGCTTCTGCCGAAGTCCCGGGAGCTGAACGCTCTCGCCATGGGAGATGAAACCGCTGCAACGCTCGGAATAACGGTCGCCCGATTTCGCTTCCTCCTGTTCGTCACGACAGCGCTCCTTACGGGCGTCATGGTAGCCTTTTCGGGAGCCATCGGCTTTGTCGGACTGATGGTGCCACATTTTGTGCGCATGGTAGCCGGGGCCGACAATGTCCGCGTCCTGCCGCTCAGCGCTGCGATCGGTGCACTCACCCTTATCTGGGCCGATGTCGTCGCGCGCTTAATCATGGCACCCGAAGACATGCCGATCGGTATCGTCACCGGCCTTGTCGGTGGGCTTGCCTTCATTCTAATCCTGGTAAAAAGCGATTAGTGAACTTCGAAAAATGGCTCACCTGGGTTGATACATAGGCTTTTCCGCATTCGGAAGACTGGCCAGGGCCGATCGAGGAAATGTTCTCGCGGCACTTCGGCAAAGACTGTTTCAACCCGCTAGCGACAACTTGAACAGTCGCCGTGACGTGCTTCGCACAAGCGCGACGCATGATCTAAATTCGTCCGGTTTCATCATCAATTGGGCCCCTGATGAATAGCCCCCCGTCGCAAATTCTCGATTTAAGCGGGACTTTTTCCCCGACTTTTGCCACGTCGCCGCATAGGGAGTTTTACGGCGGCCATGATGCTCGTGTTGAAGGCGCAACATGATGCTGCCGCAGATCTACGGGTCTGCTCGGGAATGCCCCGTGATTGGATGTGGGCGCGAAGCCGTCATTCAACAATCTAAGCTTTAATCCCTGCAATGAGGGCTATTTGCGAAAGTTAACGATACCCGCCTTGAGTAGATATGAACCGTCGACCCACCAAACCACAGTGCTAGTGAGTGCGCATGCCGATGATTGGCGTCATCATTTTGACGTTCACAGCGATCCGCTCGAGCACCCTGGGCGGAACGACCTCACGCTCTGGCAGTGACCATCACGCTTGGTTCGCGCGCTCCACGATTTCGGTTGCAGCTTGGGGTACTGCGGCCTTCGGCAAGCGGTGCGCCGGGTGCTTGATGACTACCGTAGGATCACATGAAGATGTCTTTATATGCCCGAATGGTCCGCAACCGCCCAGCTTTCTAACGGTGGCCGATCATAAATCGGGCTCATTACTCACAGATGGAGAGGAATGACATTCGATCGGGCGTTCGCCACTCCATTGAATACCGGGCGCAGTTTTCTGCTCGTCGGAGTTTCTTGATCAACCCGGCGATCAGAACTCAACCCCCAGGTTACGCCGCCAATTGAGCTCCTGCGCAAAGCAAAACCTTGTCGATATGGGCGCGATACGTAATAACGTCTCTCTAACCCGAACTGGTCGCCGTTTTGCGGGCAACCAGGGACCATTTCAATTGAGCACGGAAAAACGCATCAAGGATGACAATGCCGCATTCCATGGCCGGCCATTCGCAGCAACTTCCTGAGATCAAAAGCCGAGCAGACTTCCAACTTGCGGCGGTTCAAGCCCGTGACCTTGCAAGCCAGGGCGCCATTGTGTCGATTTTCGTCACTCTGCTTTTGCTCTGTGCTTGGATCGCGAGCACGTTCAGCCTCAATGCGATCTGGATTGCGTTCTTTTGCGATAACGCGGCAGCACTTATCCTCTTTGGGACCGGGCTTCGATCTGCCCACGAGATCGCGCGGTGGCGTCGGGAGCAGGCCGGCCTTGCCAGCATTCCACTCGGACGGTTCATGCAATGGCTCATTGCCTTCGTAACCTCGCCGTGGTCGTCACGACAGGCGCAAGAGCCGGATCCGGTCGAGCGTTGGACCGAGAGCGCGTTTTTCGCCGGGCAATCGGTTTTGTCACGTATAGGTGCCCGCCCGCTCTCGGTCTTCTGCCTTTCCCTCTTTGCATGTTTGATCGTCTATGCCGGTTGGAGCCTGAAGGCGGACGACATGACGATCGGAACGATGACCCTTCTTATCATAGCCGCCTGTTTGGCTTTCGCCTTTTTTCTGCTTGTGACGGAAAGACGCCTGGCCGCGATCGAGGCACCGGAATGGCCAGAGGCAAGAGCGATTTCGCAGTTGGCGCGCGTTCCTATCTTCGTGCTTGTATTGTCCTGCTTCAGCCTATTTGTGAGTACGCGTGGATCCGGTCTGTCCATAAAAATGCTCGCAGCGCTGGGAGGCTTTGTCGCCGTTGTCGCGGTCGAGTTCCTGCTTCGCGCGATTGCGTCCATGTTTCGCCCGCAAAACGATAGCCGCGAGCCGGCATTGATCGCGACAAGCCTTGTGGCGGGCATTCTTCAGTGGCCACCCCGGCCTTGGGTCGGCATCCAATCTGAGTTACAGACAAGGCACGGCATCGACCTACAGCAGATCTGGGCCTTTTCGTTCATTCGAAAGGCCGCTCCAGCCATTATTTTTGGAACGCTGTTTCTAGGCTGGCTGCTGAGCAGCGTGCACGAAGTTCCGATGACCGGCCGAGGCATCTACGAGCGGTTCGGCAAGGCCGAGGGCATCCTGCATTCCGGCCTGCACATCGGCCTTCCTTGGCCGTTTGGCCGAGTTATTCCCATCGAGAACGGCAGCGTGCACGAGCTGGCAACCTCCGTCAGCACGAGCGGTGATGGCGAAAAGCTGGCCGATGCCGAAGGGCCAGCGCCGGAAAGCGCGAACCGGCTGTGGGACGCCTCACATATCAGCGAGAAATCTCAGCTTATCGCCAGCGGCACCGGCGGCGCGCAGAGCTTTCAGATCGTCAACATGGATGTACGTTTCGTCTACCGCATCGGTCTTTCGGACCAGGCGGCGGTAAAGGCGGCCTATCGGGTCGCCGATCTCCCAGCCTTGATCGAAAGCACCGCAAACCGCGTATTGGTTCATGACTTTGCCAGGAGAACGCTCAACGACGTCTTGAGCGAAGGCCGGTTGTCGCTCGCAAACGATATCGCCTCGGCAGTCCAGAAAAACATGGATGAGCTGAACAGCGGCGTCGAAATCCTGGCGGTGGTCGTCGAGGCCATCCACCCGCCTGCCGGCGCGGCCAATGCCTTCCACGGGGTCCAGGCGGCTCAGATCAGTGCAGAGGCGCTGGTTGCGCGCGAACGGGGAACGGCCGCCGAACAGACGAATGAGGCACAATTGAATGCCAGCCTCCAGCAGGACAATGCGACGGCAACGGCAAGAGAAGGTGTCGCGGCTTCGCAGGTCGCAAAACTCCGCTTCCAGGCCGAACAATCAGCCTTCCACGACGCGGGACAGGCGTTCTTGACAGAAGAATACTTCAACCGACTAACGATGGGGCTATCCCACTCGAGGGCTCTCGTCCTCGATCACCGCATCGGCGGAAACATCGCTCCAACCCTTGATCTCCGGAGCGTGATGCCACCAGTCGATCCCGACACGAGTGCCGAACCTAACACCCCATATCAAAGCGAAGAAACCGGCCCATGACTGACGCGCACGCCCATCCGGGCTCGGACCATCACGAGCACGATCATCATCATGATCACGGCGATGACCACAAAGAAACTATGCCCTTTCGGTGGTCCCGCCTGGTGGTCGCGACGATCGTCGTCGCCATCATTCTGGTCGCTGCCTGCCTCGTCCAGGTGAGATCGGGAGCGGCGACTATCATCACCAGGTTTGGCAATCCCGCTCGCGTTCTGATTGATCCCGGCCTTGCCTTCCGGCTTCCCATTCCCCTGGAGAAGACTATCGACGTCGATCTGCGTGCCAAATCGACGTCCAGCGGCCTGCAGGATGTCGGAACCAAGGATGGGCTGCGGATCATCGCGCAGGCCTATGCGATCTGGCAGGTCCCGCCCGATCCGGATGCCATCAAGCGCTTCGTGCGGTCGGTTCAAAACCAGCCAGATCAGGCAGCAGCACAAATCCGCACATTTCTTGGATCGTCGCTCGAGACGGCGGCGAGCAATTTCGACCTGTCGTCGTTGATCAACCCCAATCCGGACAAGCTGCGGATCGACGCGCTGGAAGCACAGCTCAAGGCCCAGATCGCACAGCAATTGTTCGACACTTACGGCTTGCAGGTGGTTGATGTCGGTATCGAACGCCTGACCCTGCCTTCGGTGACGTTGAGCGCCACTGTCGACCGAATGCGGGCCGAGCGTGAAACCATCGCCACTGAACGTGCGGCAGTCGGCAAGCGCCAGGCCGCGGAAATCCGCTCCGCAGCCGAGCGCGACGCGCGCGTCCTTCAAGCGGACGCGACCGTGAAGGCCGCCGATATAGAAGCGAAATCCCGAGTCGAAGCGGCACGGATCTATGGAGCGGCCTATAAGAGCGCGCCTGAGCTTTACGAACTGCTCCGCTCCCTCGACACGCTTGGCACGATTGTCAATTCCAACACGCGCCTTGTCCTGCGCACCGATGCAGCACCTTTCAGGGCTTTGGTCGATGGACCGCCCAGCGCCGCATCAGCTGGCGGAGCACATTAGAGATGGGTACGGTCGGGGATAGGAGTTCGATGGCGCAGCATCAGGCCGTTCACCTGGTGTCCATGCTGCTGTCCGCGATCATGGTGCTTGCGGCCGTCGGCTGGGCAACCTCCAATATCCGGGAGATCGCACCGCAAAACCGGGCCGTCGTCTTTCGCCTCGGCGCCTTGAACCGGGTGCAGGAATCCGGCCTGTTGTGGGCCTTCCCCGCGCCTTTCGAAAAGGTCTTGCTGCTACCCGACGGCGCAACGGTTCTGGAACGCCGGATCGACGGATTGCTTCGCTCTCCCGCGGCTCAGGCCGGCGAGGCCAACACCGAGGCGCAGAGCGATACCCTGGCGGGTTCGGGCTATCTTCTGACCGCAGACGCCAGCGTCGTTCAGCTCGACATCCGCGTCTTCTTTCGAGTAATCGACCCTATGGCCTATGTGTTGCAGCAGGACCACGTTCTGCCGGCACTCGACCGCCTCGTGACCCGCAGCGCCGTCGTAATCTGCGCTTCCCGCGATCTGGACAGTATTCTGGTCGCGCGCCCCGAGCTGGTCTCCGCGGAGAGCGATGTCGCCGAGCGCCGCGAACGCCTGCGCGCCGATCTGGTCAAGAGCATCAACGCAAGCCTGGGCTCGCTGAAGTCGAAGGGCCTGAACCTGGGAATCGAGATCGATCGTGCCGATGTCCAATCCGCACTTCCGGCGACAGCCATAAGCGCATTCGACGGGGTGCTGACCGCAAGCCAGCAGGCAGAGCAGGCGATTGCGTCGGCACAGAACGATGCGGAAAAGGACAGACAGGCCGCCGATCAGGAAGCCGATCGGATCGTGCAGGTGGCGGAAGCCCAATCCAGCGAACGTCTGGCAAAGGCGCGTGCTGACACGGCCATCGTCGCCGGCTTTGCAAGCGCGCAAGGGTCCGATAGCGATCCCGGCCTTCTCTGGCGCCTCTATCGCGATCGCGTTGCCAAAATCCTGTCGAAGGCAGGCTCGGTGGTCACGGTCGACCCCAGGGACGACGCACGCCTCATCCTGCAGGGAGCCGACAAATGACTGTCGCGACCGATCATCCCCACGGCTCCCATGGCCACACGCATCATCATGGCCATATGCTCAGTGCCGGCCTTCTGACCGCCAACGAAAAGCAGGCGGCGGCCGTTCAGCTGACCCTCGCCATGATCGCCTTGAGCCTGCTTGCGCTCGGCATCGCATGGCGCTGGCTTGCGCCGGATGAAGAGGGCGTGAGCCAGCTTCTGCTGGCGGCCGCCTCACTGATCGTTGCCATTCCGGTCATCCGCTCCGGTTGGCATAGCCTGCGCCATCCGAGCCTGCATGGCATCACCGATCAATTGATCGCTCTTGCCATGCTGGCCGCCTGGGCGACGGGCGATCTGCTGACCGCCGCCCTCCTCCCGATCATCATGATATTCGGCCATGTGCTGGAGGAGCGCAGCGTCATCGGATCGAAAGAAGCGATGGAGGCGCTGGCGCGTCTGACCCATAGCCACGCACGGCTGATCACGCCGGACGGCTCGACGCGTGAAATCGACAATGTCACGCTGAAGCCAGGCGATCTGGTGGAGGTGAGAGCGGGAGACCGCATTCCCGCCGATGGTCGTGTCAGGCAGGGACAGGCAAGCCTCGACACTGCGCCGATCACCGGCGAATCCGTGCCTCTCGAAGTCACAGTTGGCATGGAGGTCTTCGGCGGTGCGATCAATCTGGACGGCCGTCTCGAGATCGAGGTGACCCGAACAGGCGAGGACTCGACGCTTGGAAAAGTCATCGCACTGATGCAGCGCGCGGAAAATTCAAAGCCGCCGATCACGCGGCTCTTGGAGCGCTACGCCCAGCAATATCTGGGCTTCGTGCTGACAATAGCCGCCCTTGCCTGGTTCCTCACCTACAATGACCAGATCATGCTGGCGATCCTGGTCGCGGCCTGCCCCTGCGCCCTGGTTCTGTCCGCGCCGGCAACGGCAATTGCAGGCATCGCGGTCGCCGCGCGCCATGGAATCCTTATCCGCAGCTCGGCATTTCTCGAAGAACTGGCAGATTTGACTTCCCTGGTCATCGACAAAACCGGCACCCTCACCTTCGGCCGGCTTCGGCTGCAAGATATTAGACTGACGGGCAATAGGGACCGGGAAGCCGTTCTGGCCTTGGCGGCCTCTCTGGGCGCTGCCAGCAGCCACCCGGTCAGCCGGGCGCTAGCCTCGCTTGTTTCTCATAACGCCTACCATCCGCTGACCAACGTCCGCGAACTTCAAGGACTGGGTATCGTCGCGGGTACGGCAAGGGGCGAAGTGGCGCTCGGACGTCCTGAATTGTTCGAACGCCTGTCCGTCGTCACTCCCTCGGCTCCCCCACATGACGGTCCGCTCGCAGGCCTTTCCATCGGTGGAGACTTTGTCGCCTGGCTTCTCCTGTCGGACACGGTCAAGCCGGAGGCAGCGGTCGCGATGACGGAGTTGCGAGCGCTCGGGCTCAGTCGTCAGCTTTTGCTCACCGGCGACCGTCAATCGGTCGCGCATGCCCTGGCGCGCGAGATCGGCATAACCGATGTCGCGGCCGAGGCCCTGCCCGCCGACAAGCTGAAACGCGTGCTGAGCGAGACTAAGAGCGGCTTCAAACCTCTGGTCGTCGGCGACGGGATCAACGACTCGCTCGCCCTCAAGGCCGGTGCCGTCGGCATCGCCATGGGTGTAGGTGGTGCTGATATCGCGCTCGCCTCCTCTGACATCATCCTGATCGGCAGCGATTTGCGACGGCTCGGCACATGCGTCCGCCTCAGCAGATTGTGCCGGCGGACATTGAAAACCAACGTCATCATCGGCCTCGGCTGGACCGTGGCGATCATCGCATTGGCGGGATTTGGCTTTCTTGGAAGCGCGGGAGCCGTCGTTGCTGCCCTCCTCCATAATTTCAGCACCCTGCTGGTGCTGGCGAATGCCGGGCGGCTGATGCGATATGACGAGCAACTGACCGCATAAGGCAAGATCAACTTACGTGATCGCCGAGCCGGTGGATCATCTCGTAGCCGTCTTTCCGCGCCAAGGCATTGATTTACATCGGATTGGTACCAGTAGTACGGTTTGAATCTGCATGCGGCTGGTGGTCCGCGGCCTGTTGAACAAGCAGATCGCCGCAGCCCTTCGCGTGAGCGAAGTCACGGTGAAAGTCCGGCGCAGCCAGGTCATGCGCAAGATGCAGGCAGGAACCCTCGCCGACCCGATCAGGATTTCAGACAGACTCAGCGGATGCTTCTGAGAAGATCCTCCTGCGCTTAGGGTTGGGATTTCGCCTTATCGCGACAACAGTCCAATGGTGATGTCCACCATGACGGGGTCGTCCAAATTGTCTATCTGTGGCGAGCGAGACTATCGGAGTGTTGGTGGAGCGGAGGCCGGTGCTCTCCCCGATTCTGCTGCTATCCTCGTGCGCCGAGGTACAAGGCGACGATGAAAATGGCGGCAATCAAACAAATGACAGTCCAGGCGAGGATACGACCGATAAGTCTATTTCGCGCTACCTCACGGCTTGAAACACCTGTTCGATGCTGATGATAGTGTCGTGTGGTCAAGGACCAGCTCCTTCAGCTTGCTATTGGCGGTCATCAAATCATCAAAGATCGAGACCGTATCCAATGCGATAATTTGTGAGCGAGGCTGTATGAAATCCAGGGCAATTGCGGCTGATAATTATAAGAAACTTATAATATTTTCTGGTTTTGGCCGTGACGGCTTCTTTCCATCTATTCCGCTTGATCGGCAATCGCGGCCAGGAACGTGCCTCTCGCCGAGCGAACAAGAAGATGGTTGAAGCTTATGGCTGCGCCGTGATGAGCCAGCACACCTGTCCGCCGTCGCGGGCCGCCAATATCTCCAGATTTCGCTCTTCAGATCTCGACCTGACTGCCCAGTTCGACCACGCGGTCGACAGGGAGCTTGAAGAAAGTCATTGGTGTTTCCGAGTTGCGCATCATCGCTGCGAAGAGCTTTTCCCGCCACACGGCCATCCCAGGCCTTTTTGACGGAACGAGCGTCTGACGGCTGAGGAAATAGCCAGCGGTCAGAGGATTGAAATGCGGCATGCGCTCGAAGATCGGCGCCAGCGCTAACGGCACGTCGGGATGCTCCGCGAAGCCGTAGCGAATGATGACCCGAGTAAAGCCGCCGCCCAGATCTGTTGCCGCCAACCTTTCGACTTGCTCGACGACGGGTGTGAGTGCCGTCTCGATGGTGACGAGAAGCACGTTTTCGTGGAGCACAAGATTGTGCTTGAGGTTGTGAAGCAGCGCCGGAGGAACGCCTTCCCGGTTTGTTGTCAGATAAATGGCACTTGCCGGAACTCGGGTAACATTGGCGGTCGACTTCAGAAAGGTCTCGACGGGCATCGTGTCGGATGCGAGCCTGCGGTTGAGGAGCGCGCGCCCGCGTCGCCAGGTCGAGAAGATGATGATCAGTACGACGGCGATGGTGACCGGCAACCAACCGCCATCGGTGAACTTGGTGGCCGAGGCAGCGAAAAGGCCAAGGTCGAATATGAGTAGAATGGCGTATAGCGGTATGGCCCAGATGGGGTTCCAGCGCCAGACGCGAAAAATCATGAAGCCGATGATAAGTGTCGTCAGTACCATGGTCGCGGTCACGGCTAGGCCAAAGGCCGCGGCAAGAGCGCTCGAGCTACGGAAAGCAAGAACAAGCGCGATGACGGCAAGGAACAGCATGATGTTTACGGTCGGTGCGTAGATCTGCCCCCGCGCTTCGAACGAGGTGTGATGGATCCTGACGCGCGGCAGGTATCCGAGCTGAACGGCCTGCTGCGTCACCGAGAATGCACCGCTGATGATCGACTGGCTGGCAATGACGGTAGCGGCAGCAGCCAGAAAAAGGAGGGGGATCAGCAGTCCAACCGGGGCCATAAGGTAGAAGGGCGACTCGATTGCTGTGGGGTCTGCCAGTACAAGTGCGGACTGCCCGGCGTAGCAAAGTAACAGTGCGGGTAGCGCCAGCCACAGCCAGGCCCGTGCAATGGCCGAGCGCCCGAAGTGGCCCATATCCGCATAGAGCGCTTCTGCACCCGTGACAGCCAGCACAACGGTCCCGAGCGTAAAGAAGGCGCGGACGGGATCGGCCGCCAAAAATCCGAGCGCATAGGTCGGGCTTGCTGCCTGCAGCACGACCGGGTTGGCGACCACATGGACGGCACCGAGAATGCCTATCGTCAGGAACCAGATCGCCATCACCGGGCCGAACAGGCCTCCCACGAGCCCCGTCCCGAACCGCTGGATGGCAAACAGCCCGGCGATGATTACGATCGAAAGAGGGATAACATAGTCGGAGAAGCTGCTGTTGAGAAGCGTGAGGCCTTCGACCGCCGAGAGGATGGAGATCGCCGGCGTGATCACCGCGTCGCCATAGAATAGCGTCGTTGCGATCAGCGCGGCTCCTGCAATGTACGGCAACTCCCACGAGTGCTTCGCTACACGCTCCACAAGAGCAAGGAGAGCGAAGCTTCCGCCTTCACCACGGTTATCCGCGCGCATGGTCACGAAAACATATTTGACTGTGACGACGAGGATCAACGCCCAGACGAGCATCGAAAGCACGCCTAGCACATGAAATTGATCTAGTGGCAGGCGATGATGGCCAATGAAGCTTTCCCTGAATGCGTAGAGTGGACTGGTGCCGATATCGCCAAAGACAACACCCGTGGCGCCCAACATGAGCTTGAGCTTGGGCGACGCGGATGGGTGCGGCTCGCTTTTCATTGTGTCCTCCGCAATGGCGACAAGTGGACCGCAGCGGAAACCACTCCCTTCGTGCGACTATCTCTTGAGGGTAATCAAAACACAACCCTAGCTCTCCAAGCCGAACGCAAAGGTGGACGCCCGTCCGCAGGAGACGGACGAGGACAGATATTCCGGAATCGCAAGTTTCTGCAGCACGTTATCCAAAATCAGCCATCAAGGCGCAGGCGCTTCGGTAGATGGGCGGAGGAAATACGGCTCCAAATCGTACGCGGTTTTTGTCAACCAAAGACAACGTCCTTACCGTGGTGCCGACATCGATGGCGTCTCGGCCGAGCCGATCCAGCTTCGTGACAATCCAACCGGTCCATCGGCCGTGAAAAGCCACGGCGATGCGCAATGGCGGTACTGCCGGAAACACAAGGAGCGCCGCCAAATGGAGGTATTTTGCCCCTTGTGTTCTTTTATTGGAGTAGCCAGCGGCCAAGCGGAACTCAAAACTCAGGATCGACAGGCACTTTTGACATCCCAACGGATGAGGGCAGCCTGATCCGCCATTATTCCTTCGCGCCAGCTTGCTGACCGGTTCGAAATCCAGATTCGCAGGCGCGGTCCTGTCAAGGCTCTCACATGGTCATTCCAGCCCAACTTTGTAGAGAAAGGTAACTCGCTGAAATCCAAACCTGAATAGGCCCAGTAAGCTTGCCTGGGGGTATTGCTTGTTCCTCGAAGTCGAAATAGGTGAAACTCTCCCTCTTTCCCAAGCTTCAAGATCAAGCGCAATCTTGTCAAAGTCGATTGCGAGATCGATGAGTGTCTCGCGATGCTGGTCATCACCCTCATCGCGGGCACGACGGAAATAGTAATCTGCCCTTTCGCGCATTTGGATAGCCGTCATCATGGACGCCTCCTAAACGGTTTCCGTAAGCGATCGCATATCAGTCGGGCAAGTTTCCTCCTATGATGTACGTCAATTAATATTCTACACCAGCGCCGCGAGCGCAAACACTTGGCGCTGACGGAGTTCAACCTGTCGCGCAGCGTTCTGGCGTATTTGAGAGCCGCGGCCGGGTTGCGTGTTGGCCTACTTGTTGCCCGTCGGTTACTCGTTGCGAGCGACGCGTTTCACTTCCTGGTTCGGCAGGAAGATTTTCGAACCGTCAACACCCCGGGCATACGTGGAATTTGCGATTCTTGCCGCCCACGCACGAATGGACTGGTGTATACTCGGTTCGCTTGTCGTGGCCGCGAGCACTCCTCGGGCGGCGGGACGGCAATCATTGGGCAGGAGTTGAACCCATGGCCGGTGCTAATTCGAAGCTGCGACGGGACATCACACCGAAGCCGGATGCCGATCCGCTCCTGGGCTCGCCGCCATTGGAGGCTCCCGCTGTCGTTGGCTATCTTGCTTCGTTTGCAATGACGGCCCTCGCGACGTTTGTGGCTGTCGGTGTCGACCGCGAGGTGACGATCCCGAACCTCTCCCTCATTTTTGTAGTGCCGGTGATCATCACGGGTGTTGGCTTTAGCTTGGGGCCTTCACTCTTCTCGGCCGTGCTTGGTGCGCTCGCCTACAATTTCTTCCTGACCGAGCCTCGCTATTCACTGGCCGTCGACGACCCGGCAAACATCTGGGCGATCGGACTGCTTTTTGTCGTCGGACTTATCGTGAGTGGCGTTGCCCATACCTCCGGGCGAAGGGCGACCGATGCGGCACACTTGAGACGGCAGACGATTTTGCTGCAAGGCTACAGCCGCGACGTCGTGGCGGCCGACAATACGGAGGCCATCATTTCAATCACGTCCCAAGCGCTTGCAGCGCTGTTCCAAGTTCCCGTCGCCGTGATATTCGTAACGGGGGGCGAGGTGGTTTCCGTCAACAGAGTTGGCGGCGTGGAGCCCCAGGAGGGCGAGTTGGAGGCGGCGCGATCATCGTTGACGACTGGAACCGCCGCGCGCGCCGGAATTTATCCGGCGTTGGACTCGCGCTTTGACTTTTGGCCCGTGATAACGGCGGTGGGCCAGGATGTTGTCATCGGGCTCGTATTCAACCCCGACGACCGTCCATCGGAGCCAGATACATTAGTCGACATCGTTGCGGGTATCTTAGCGCTGGCGCTTTACCGTCGGCATTCCCCAGTCAGTCACAAGGTAGCGTCGCCTTAACGGCATTTAGTTTGGGAGCAGGACTCGGAGATGAATTTCAAGCCTCGATCGACGAGGCAATTTCACGCCAGGTCACCATGGCGCGTGCTCGAAGCTGCCGATGACCGGTGGCAGTCAGAATCCCTTCTTGAACGAATGCTTGCCACCCGGATCCTGCAGTCCGGTCGGTTTTCCTGCACGCCATTTATTAGTCTATGAAATAAGTCCATGCAGTCTGATTGGGATTATGCATTTATCCGAAGGTGATACTCTCTGACCGAACGTCGGCCATTTTTGCTTCCCATCAGCCGGCCGGGAAGGAGATATCATGCAAATCACACGCAATGGCAGCCGGCCTTCGGGGAAAGGTCCGTCGGATTGGTTCACCGGGACAGCCCGGGTCGATCCCCTGTTTGGCTCAAATGATGCCCGACGTGCGGCCGCAGGCTCGGTGACCTTCGAACCGGGAGTGCGGACGGCGTGGCACACGCATCCACTTGGCCAAACTTTGATCGTGACCGCCGGTGTAGGGCGGGCGCAGCGCGAAGGCGGTCCGATCGAAGAGATCCGGCCGGGTGATGTCGTGTTCTTCGAGCCTGGAGAAAAGCACTGGCACGGGGCCTCGCCGACGACCGCGATGACCCATATCGCCATTCACGAGCACCTTGACGGCAAGGTGGTGGACTGGATGGAGCACGTCAACGACAGGCATTATCTGGGTCAGCCGGAGGGTGCGTGATGCCCCATATCGTCCTCAAGACGATCAGCGGCCGGCCAGAGACCCTCAAGCAGGAGGCGGCCGCGCGGCTGACGCAGACCGTGGTGGATGTCCTTGGTGTTGGTGAGCCAGCATCTCGGTCGCTATTCAAGACGTCGCGGAGGCCGACTGGGCCGCCCAAGTGTATGTTCCCGACATTCAGGAAAAGGCGGCGCAGATCTACAAGAAGCCCGGCTATGACCCGTTTGCGTAGCAATGTCCTTGCCGGGCTGTTCTCGGCCGGACTGGCGGGTTCACCCGAAGCGGCGGAGAAAGCCATGAACATCAGGATCGAAGCCGGCGATCAGGTGATCGAAGCTACACTCGAAGACAATGCGACCGCCAGAAGCTTTGCCGACCTGCTGCCGTTGAAGCTGACACTGACCGATTACGCCGCCACCGAAAAGATCAGCGATTTGCCGGAAAGGCTTGTCACTGACGGTGCGCCGCCCGGCATCACACCCGTCGTGGGAGACCTCACCTATTATGCCCCCTGGGGCAACCTCGCGATCTTCATTAAGGGCTTCCGCTATTCCGAAGGTCTGGTGAAACTCGGCCGGATCCGGAATGGTCTGGAGATCCTGCAGCAAACCGGCCCCCTCGAGGTAACCATTCAACAAGCGAAAGGTGAGGCACATGAGCTGGCTCGATGACGAGGTGAACAGGATCGCAGCGAGCGACGACCTGCACATCTCTCCCTTCAGAGATGACGGGGTTACCTACGGCACCCCCACGTGGATCTGGTCAGTCGTCGTCGACGGCGACCTTTACGTTCGCGCTTACAATGGCCAGGCGTCGCGCTGGTATAAGTCGGCCATGGGCCAGAAGGCGGGCCGCATCCAGGTGGCCGGCATGAACAAGAATGTTCGTTTCGAGCCGGTGGACGGCGTCATCAACGATGCGATCGATGCGGCCTACCGCGCCAAATACGCGAGCAGCCGCTACCTGGCGTCGATGATCGGTGACAGGGCCCGGAGCGCCATCGTGCGCATCCTTCCGCAAGACTGAGCGACAACAGGAGACAAGGCAATGCAGACACGTATGCTTGGACAGGGCCTGGAGGTCTCGGCGCTTTCGCTGGGCGCCATGGGCTACGGTAAGGCCCGGGAATTACCCGATCGCGCCGAGATGATCGCGCTGATCCGCGCCGCCGTCGAGCGCGGCATGGACTTCTTCGACACGGCCGAGGTGTACGGCCCCTGGACCAACGAAGAGATGGTCGGCGAAGCGCTGGCACCCCTCCGCGACGAGGTCAAGATCGCCACCAAGTTCGGCTGGGATATCGATCAGGAAACCGGCGAACACCGCGGCGGCGTCAACAGCAGGCCGGCGCAGATCCGCCGTTCGATCGAGGGCAGCCTGAAACGCCTGCGCACCGATCATATCGATCTCTACTACCAGCACCGCGTGGACCCCGAGGTGCCGATGGAAGACGTGGCCGGGACGGTGAAGGATCTGATTGCGGAGGGGAAGGTGCGCTGGTTTGGGCTGTCGGAGGCGGGAGCCGGCTCCATTCGCAAGGCTCATGCCGTCCAGCCCGTCGCTGCCTTGCAAAGCGAATACTCGCTTTGGACACGGGAACCCGAGGCAGAGATCCTGCCGACCCTGGAGGAACTGGGTATAGGCCTGGTTCCCTTCAGCCCGCTCGGCAAGGGCTTCTTGACGGGCAAGATCGATGTGGCGACTGAGCTGGATGCCTCTGACATGCGTAACAGCATCCCGCGCTTTGCGCCGGAGGCCCGCGAAGCCAACCAACGGCTCATCGGCCTGATCCGGCGGATCGGCGTGCGGCGTGACGCGACGCCGGCACAGGTGGCGCTCGCCTGGCTGCTGGCGCAGAAGCCCTGGATCGTGCCCCTGTTCGGTACGCGCAAGCTGGAGCGCTTTGAGGAGAATATCTGGGCTCTGGACGTGGCCCTGACGCCGGAAGACCTTGAGGAGATCGTGCAGGCCAATATCGCGATCCAGGGTGCGCGTTACCCCGACGAGCATATGAAGCGCGTCGGCCTCTGAGAAACAAGCGGGGGCTCGAGGCCCTTCGCTTTTCTGTCAAAGCGGAAGGCCGTCGACGATGTAGGCGCGTGACGTCGCCGTCTGGTGGCGGATTGGCCTCACCCAGTTCGGCGGTCCGGATGACCCGGGCCGTGGCGTCCTGCGCCCGGACTGCAGGAGCGCTAAGGGTCGCTATCGCCGCTGCGGCCACCAGGCACAGTGTGTTGAGTTTGATCCCATGCCTCACTTGTTGCGGTTGGCGAAGACGTCCTTGACCACTGGCATCGCTGAGAACACGCAGGGCCAGCCAGTATAGAAGGCCAGGTGCGCAAGCATCTCGGAGCCCTCAGCCTGCATAAGGCCATTATCCATCGCCCGGTTGAGGTGGTAGGTGATCTGGGCCACCTGACCCGACGCCACCAGGGCAGCCACCGTGATCAGACTGCGGTCACGCGGTGCGAGATCCGGCCGGAGCCACAAGTCGCAGAACAAGACGTCACGGGTGTAATCGACGGCACCCTGCGATACCTCGCCGAAGTTGGCCTGCACCGCACTGGCCCGCTGGTTCTCCGAGGCCTCGTCGAGCCGCAGCAGCTGGACCGGCTCCTGCGGCAGCTGCTCGGCGCCGATGTCCCGCTCCGCAAAGATGTCCTTGACGACCTGAACCGCAAAGAAGGCGTTCGACCACCCGCTGTAGAAAGCGAGATGGGTGATGATTTCCGCAATTTCGGCGGGCTTTACACCATTTTCCAGCGCCAGGTTGAAGTAGTGGGACATACCGATCGTCTGAGCACGCGCAATGAGCGCGGCAACCGTCACGACGCTGCGGTCGCGCGGCGAGAGCCCCGGCCGATTCCAGAGATCGCCGACGATGGTGTTGCGGGTGTAGTTGGCAAGGGCGGGCGAGACGGCGCGGACGTCGTCGTTGCTCAAGGCGCTATGGCCGGCAACAGGTGCTGTCATGGCAGAGCTTTCCTTCTATCGTCGTTGTTGTCGCTTAAGCCGGGACGAGATCCGGGGATTCCGGCGCGGCTGTAGGCATGAGGCGATGCGCGATTTCGGCGACACGACGGCCGAGGTGGGCCGCGGTGCGCAGATCGCTTCCGATCGGGGCGACATCCGGTCCCTCGTCCATGTTGGACTGGGCCATGGCACCGAGCCAGCTGCCGAGGCGGTTCAGCTCATCCCCGCTGCCGGTGCTGCGGCTGTTGCCGGGCATGAGATCGAGGCCGACCCAGATCATGCCGTGCTGGGCCGCAAACAGGGCCATCGAGACCAGCGAATTGAGCTTGTCGCCGCTGTGAGCGCCGGAGTTGGTGAAGCCGGCTGCGACCTTGTCGCGCCACGTCTGGGGCGTCCAGGCCGTCTTGGTCGCGTCTTCCATGAACTGCTTGAACCGGGCGCTCACCAGGCCGTTGTAGGTGGGCGACCCAAAAATGATGGCGTCACTCGCTTCCAGCACGTCCCAGGCGACCGGCCCGTCACCCAGGGCTATCAGGACCGCTTCGGCTCCGGTCACCTCGGCGACGCCTTCAGCTACTGCCTGAGCAAGCCTGGCGGTATGGCCAAAGCCGCTGTCAAAGACAATCGATACGCGCATGTGTGCTGTCCTCTTCGCGCAACCTGGTGATCCTTTGTGAGGTGAAGATAAACCTCGCCATTTGTTTCGATTAGACGGTAATATGTCATTGAACTTATATTGAGGATCAATAAATGCAGCGAGAAGAACTGGGCGACCTGCTGGCCTTCATGGTGGTTGCGGAAGAGAAAAGCTTTACCAAGGCCGCCGCCCGCCTGGGCATGTCCCAGTCGTCGCTGAGCCTGATCATGAAGCGTCTGGAAAGCCGGCTGGGCATTCGTTTGCTCACGCGGACCACACGCAGTGTCGCGCCTACCAATGCTGGCGAACAGCTTCTATTCGCGCTAGGCCCGGCATTCGGTGCGATTGATGCGCAGCTTTCAAGGCTGAGCGACTTCCGGGACAAGCCTGCGGGCAATTTCCGGATCACAGCCGGGCAGCATGCCATCGACACGATCCTGTGGCCGAAACTGTCGAAGCTGCTGGTGGAGTATCCGGACATTAAAGTCGAACTCAACGCGGAATCCGCCCTCACCGATATCGTGGCCGAGCGTTTCGACGCCGGGGTGCGGCTGGGTGACCAGGTGGAAAAGGATATGATTGCGGTCCGGATCGGGCCGCCCGCCCGGATGATCGTGGTGGCCGCACCGTCGTGTTTCCAGGACCAGCCGCGACCTTCCACGCCGCAGGAGCTGGCCGCACATCGCTGCATCAACCTGCGTCTGCCGAGCTATGGCGGATTTTATGCCTGGGAATTCTCACGCGACGGGCACGACGTGCGCGTCAGGGTAGATGGACAGGTTGCTTTCAACGGGGTGCCCCAGCTGGTCCGGGCGACCCTGGACGGTTTCGGGCTTGCGTTTATCCATGAGGACACGGTTCGGCAATATCTGGACAATGGCCAGCTTGTTCAGGTGCTGGCGGAGTGGACCCCACCGTTCCCAGGGTACCACCTCTACTACCCGTCACGGCGCCACCCCTCGCCTGCCTTCACCATGCTGGTGGACGCGCTACGCCATTATGACTGACCAAGGCCGGAAACCGAATTAGCTTCCGCCCCTCGCGTAGAACAGACACGAATCGACGTTCCACCAATACATAACTTACAGTCTCAAAACGCTTCAGCTGCGGGCCCCACCGGAGCACGATTTTTTCAATAGCCCATGCGAGGGCGAAACCTGAATGCATCGACAAATGTCGAGAACGCGGGGGAATGATTTCGCTTGTTGGGATAGTAGAGATGGTAGCCTTGGAAGGTCGGGCACCAGTCCTTGATGACCTCTCGCAGACGGCCGTCGTCGATATATCCGCGAATGAGATCGGTCGGCGCGTAAGCAATACCCATCCCGTCGAGAGCGGCATCGATTGCTGAGCCAATATTGCTATAAACCAGCTGGCCATCGACGCGGACGCTGAACCCACGCCCGTCCTCCTGGAATTCCCAGGCGTAGAGGCCACCCGATGTGGGAAGCCGCAGGTTGACGCAATTGTGCGCCGTGAGATCCTGCGGGCTCTCCGGTACCGAATATCGACCGAAATATTCTGGCGACCCAACTACGGAATAGCTGACATCAGGACCAATACGAACCGCGACCATATCTCGGGCGATTGCCTCGCCCAGCCGCACCCCGGCGTCGAACTGGCGCTCAACGATATTGGTGAACCCGTTGTCAACGATGAGTTCAACCTGAATGCCCGCGTATTCTCGCAGGAACGTCTTTAGCCTTTTTCGAAACACCAACTCGATGGCATCATCGGGACAGACGATCCGGACATGGCCAGAAGGCTTGTCGCTGAGCGCCTTCAGCGCTGCAATCTCGGCATTGATCCCCTCGAAATGATGCTCGATACTCTGCACTAGCCTCTGCCCCATGGCAGTCGGCGCGACATCGCGGGTCGTGCGCGCCAGTAGACGCACACCGAGCCTCTCCTCAAGCGCTCGGATGGTGTGACTAAGCGCAGATCGCGTCACCCCAAGCTTGACTGCCGCGCGCGTAAAGCTGCGTTCTCTCGCCACCTCAAGAAAGGCCCGCATCTCGGTAAATTCATCTCGACGCATTGTTGAATCTCTCTCATCACGACATGCAGTTTATGCCGTCTAGTGACACGACTTCAACACCGTTATCTAGTCTCGCAACGAGAGCGAGTACGACATGACTGAACTGACCGTAGAAGATGGATTTGAGGGCCTGCATCAGAGAACGCCATGGAGCGCCGTCACCTGCCTGTCGCTCCTGACATTCCTTCTGGTGAGCCTGGAATTCATGCCTGTCAGCCTTCTGACGCCGATTGCGCAGGACTTGTCGATCACGGAAGGTCAGGCAGGACTGGCAATCGCGGTCTCGGGCTTCTTTGCGGTTGTGACCAGCCTGTTCGGAAACAGGGTTTTGGGCCAACTGGACCGGAAAACGGTCGTCCTTTTCTACACATCCATCCTCACGCTCTCCAGCCTCACGGTCGCCCTTGCTCCAAGCTACCTCATCTTCCTGATAGGGAGAGCCATGGTTGGTATGGCTATCGGCGGCTTCTGGTCATTGTCGACGGCCATTCTCGCGCGTCTCGCATCCGGCCCCGATCTTCCCCGGGCGATTGCGCTGCTTCAGGGCGGAACGGCAACGGCAATCGTGGCCGCCGCACCGTTGGGCAGTTTTCTTGGCAGCCTCATTGGGTGGCGCAATACGTTTCTCGTCACTGTCCCTATCGGCCTCGCGGCGCTGGTATGGCAAAAGGCTGTCCTGCCGAACATGCCGTCTGCCAAAGCTGCGTCCGTTGGGACAATGTTCGGATTGCTCCGCAACCGCACCTTCGCGATCGGCATGGCGGCGACTGCGCTGACGTTCATCGGCATGAATTCGCTCTCGATCTACCTGAGGCCGTTCCTCGAGCATGTGACCCGGCTCGATATCAACATACTGTCCATGGCACTGCTCGGCCTGGGTGCGGGCGGACTGGCCGGACTGTTCGCGATCGGAGTTGTGCTCCGTCGGCATCTCGGCGTCGCTCTTGTCGGCATGCCCGTTGTCCTTGCCGTCATCGCCCTCCTCCTGATCGCAGCCGGACCATTCCAGTGGCTGACGGCAGCCTTGCTTGTTCTCTGGGGTATCGTCTCGACACCGGTGCCCGTCGCCTGGAATACCTGGATGGCACGTATCATCCCGGACGATCTCGAAGCCGGCGGCGGCCTGCAGGTTGCCCTGATCCAGCTCGCCATAGCAGGCGGCGCGTCCGCAGGCGGTGTGCTGTTCGATACCGCCGGATGGTGGAGCGCCTTTGTCCTCTCCGCAATCCTGCTCGTCGGGTCGGCGGTTCTGGCCGCCCTCGCCCGGCCTCGCAACTGACTTCTCACACTCAAAGACTGGAGACCGTTATGTCACATGGAATCGAAGACAAGGTCGTCGTCATCACCGGGGCCAGCAGCGGCCTCGGCGAGGCAACCGCACGCCATCTCGCCGAGCGCGGCGCGACCGTGGTCATCGGCGCGCGGCGGGTCGACCGTATCAAGGCCTTGGCTGTAGAACTTATTGCGACGGGCTCCGAGGTCGTTGCGGTGGAGACTGACGTGACCGACCGGGATCAGGTCAAGACACTCGTCGATACCGCTGTCGAACGGTTCGGACGGATTGACGTCCTGCTCAACAACGCCGGCCTCATGCCGCTTGCCCCGCTTGAGCGTTTGAAAGTCGACGAATGGGACCGCATGATCGACGTCAACATCAAGGGCGTGCTCTATGGTATTGCTGCGGCCCTCCCTCACATGAAGGCCCGGAAGTCAGGACACATCATC
Source organism: Rhizobium sp. BK491 (assembly GCF_014194925.1). Classification (NCBI taxonomy): domain Bacteria; kingdom Pseudomonadati; phylum Pseudomonadota; class Alphaproteobacteria; order Hyphomicrobiales; family Rhizobiaceae; genus Rhizobium; species Rhizobium sp. BK491. The sequence continues at coordinate 108,703 of NZ_JACIAR010000009.1, read as the reverse complement.
AATGTCTCCTCTGTTTACGGCCATGTCGTCGATCCGGGTGCGACTGTCTATTGCGCCACAAAACATGCCGTCCGCGCCTTGTCCGAGGGCCTGCGCAAGGAGGTGAAGCCCTACAACATCCGGACGACGATCATCTCGCCCGGCGCGGTCAGCACCGAACTCCTCGATCATATCAGCGAAAAGGATATCCAGACGGGCACCAGAGATTTCGTCAGCAAGATCGCCATCGGACCAGGTACATTCGCCCGGAGCGTCGCGTTCGCTATCAGCGAGCCGGACGACGTCGATATCAACGAAATCCTCTTCCGGCCCACAGCGCAGCCGGTCTGACGGAACCGCCATGTCTCGTCCGATCAGCCGACGACAAGTTCTGGGCACCGCGCGGGCTGCCGCGGCAATTCCACGTGTCGCCATTGCACAGCAAGGACGCGACCCAAACAACCGGGAGCCAAGCGACGTACGCATCAGGTTGACGTTCAAAGGATTGGTGCTGACAGCGACGCTCTTCGACAACCCCTCGGCGCGCGACCTTGCGTCGATGCTTCCGTTCGATCTGAGGATCGAGGACTTCGGAGGCAACGAGAAGATCGTTCGCCTACCTCGCAAACTTACCGAGGAAGCGAGCGGCCCCTTCACCAACGAGAGGGCCCGGCGACCTCTGCTACTTCAAGCCCTGGGGCAACCTGGCTCTTTTCTATGCGGACTATCGCTGGGACGGGCTGATCCGTCTCGGCCGGTTTGACAACAGTTTCGACGCGCTGCTGGTACGCGGCGAGTACCCCGTCCGTATTGAACGAATTTAACACCCCACTTCTTCCTGACACTCAACAAAGGACATCTCGATGAACCGTTTCAAGATCTTGGCTGCAGTAATGACTCTGGTGTTCACCTCCCCCACGTTCGCCAGCGATTCAAAGTCTCCGATCATCGGCGCCTGGCGCATGACCGCACTGGAGGTCGGCGCTGCGGGCAATCTTCAGGCCATTCCATATTCAGGCCAGCTCGTGTTCACCCAAGGGGGCACCTTGTCGGTGCAGGCGATGAATCCCGATGCGAATGCCGCGGACACGCCCTACACCACGAAAGCATACGAGGCCTATTACGGCCCGGTTGAGATCGACGATGCCAAGAACATATTCGCGATCACCGTGGAGTCCTCTCTGGTCCGCAACCTGATCGGTCAGAGACTTGAGCGCAAGTTCGAGGTCACAGGTGACAAGCTGGTGATTTCCCCGGTCGATGCTGCAGAAGGTTGGCGCGTCAGCTACGACCGCTTCTGAAAGCTCGAGCCCTGCAGACGTTCTTCAGGAACCACCGTGTCTAATCGACTGAATTGCCCGCCCTGATGTGGCGGGCAATTCATATTGAAGTCCCTTAACCTTGCAGGCCTAGCTGACCCCGTCGATGATGAAGGAGCGATAGTCTGCGCCCAGGAACCTGTGCTTCACGGCCGCCTGGTATTCGGGGTTGTCATAGAAGGCGCGAGCGGCATCCATGGTCGGGAAGCTGGCCATGACGACACCTTCGGGAGCAGCGCCCTCGAGTGGATCCAGAGCGCCGTAGGCGGCGAGCACGGTCGCTCCCGATTCACCGAGCAGTGGCGTCACCAGTTCGGCATAAATCTGCAGTTCAGCGGCGTTCCGACTGCGCTCCCGAATGAAAATTGCATAGGCGGTCATACTAAAATCTCCTTGAGAGTGGCGCCACGATCAGTTGCGAATGACGACCTTACCGAAGACATTTCGGCTTCCAAGGCGCTCATAGGCCGAGTGGGCGTCCTCGAACGCAAAGACGCTGTCGATCACCGGACGGATCTGGTGGGCGGCAACGGCACGGTTCATCTCCTCCAGGTCGCTGCGATTGCCGACACTGATAACCTTGTAGGTCGCTTGGCTGAAGAATAGTTTCATGACGTCGATCGCTTCCCCTTCCATGCCGAGCGCGCCGACGATCGAGACCTGGCCGCCTTCGCGGATCGAGCGAACGGACTGGGCAATGGTTGCCGGTCCGCCCACCTCGACGATACGGTCGGCCCCCAGGCCACCCGTCAAATCACGCACCGCTTGGTGCCAGTCCGGTGTCTCGCGGTAGTTGATGAGCGCGTCCGCACCGAGTGCCGTGAGCTTCTCGAACTTGTCGCTGGACGACGTGGTAGCGATGACGCGCGCACCCAATGCCTTTGCAAACTGGATCGCGGAGATGGAAACGCCGCCCGTCCCAAGCGTCAGAACCGTGTCGCCAGGCCCGACACTCGATACGGCCGACCATCCGGTCAGGGCGGCGCAAGGTAACGCGGATGCTTCCTCGAAGGTCAGATGATCGGGAACGGAGGTCAAAGCTTCCGCGCTGATCAAAAGGTATTCCGTCAACCAGCCATCCTGCTCCATCTGGTACTGCTCGCGGTGGGGTGGGATGCGCCCCCCGAACCAGTTCGTGAAGAAGCTGCTCATCACGCGGTCGCCAACGGCAAACCGCCGGACCCCGTCGCCGACAGCTTCGATGATACCTGCCCCATCCGACAGTGGCACATGGTTCTGCACGATGCCGAAGGGATAGTGCCCCTGCGTAATGATAATGTCGCGGTAGTTCAGCGAACTGGCCTGGACACGAACCAGAACCTGACCGGAACCGACCTCCGGAAGAGCTTCTTCTCGGACCTTCAGAGTGCTCATGTCACCTACTTTTGTGTGGCGGTAAACTTTCATCTTCAACTCCATGTTTGACTGTGAGCCAACGTAGCACTGAGATTTCGGATGAATAATGCCGCGCAGTCTGCTATTTATATCCGATCGTCCAAATCTGGAGCTGTCATGAACCCGTTCGATGAAATCATCCACCAGATACAGGTCGAGACATCGCTATACGCTCGTCTGCATCTCGGCGCGCCTTGGGGCATCCGGTTCCACACTGGCGAGCACGCCCGACTGGTCGTCATATCCGGAAGCGACTGCTTTCTGCGCTGGGAGGGGATAACCGATCCCGTCAGGCTGACCCCTAGCACCTGCATGATTGTGCAGCCACAGGTCACCTTCGATCTGTCGGATGTGCCTGATCAGCGTGTGATCGCCTGTGAAACACTGGTGGCGTCGGAAACGCACGGCGCGGTGACATACGGCGGAAGCGGCTTGCAAACCGAGATCGTCTCAGCTCGCTTTTCGTTTGATGCGGTCGCGGCCGAGCCTCTGTTTCGCTCCATACCGGCTCTGGTTCATTTCCCGCTGAACGAAACGCATTCCGCTTTGATCAAGGCGACCCTCGATCTCATTGGATTGGAGACCAATGCCGGTGAGCATGGTTCAGGGTTTGTGGTCGATCGCCTGGTCAACACACTGTTCGTGCAGGCGCTGCGTGCGCTGTGCAGCAACGACACGGGCAAGACGAGTTGTTGGCTAGCAGGCCTCGGCGACCGGCGGCTGGCGCGCACGATCCACGCTGTCCACTCTGATCTCGCCCGCCGGTGGACCGTCGAAGACATGGCACAGGAGGCGGGGCTTTCGCGTTCGAGCTTTGCGGCGCTATTCAAATCGGTGGTCGGTGAAGCGCCGCTGGATTACCTCACGGGATGGCGTGTCTACCGGGTCAAGATGCTGCTGACCGGAACGGACGAAAGCCTCCTGCGCATCGCCAACCTGGTCGGCTACGACAGCGACTTGTCGCTAAGCCGGGTGTTCAAGCGCAGAACCGGGGTTGCGCCGGGCAGATGGCGGCAGGTGATGAAATACAAGGGCACGGTTCGTCTGGAACGTGTCCCGGTCGATGCAGAATTAGAAGTTGCGTGATCTCATTACGTTGCACCGGGATATTTCACTGGAGGTCTGAAGGATTTGCCAGGCAAGTTGGTAGATTGACCCTGTCACAGCGTCTGACGCATGGAGAAAGGAGCATTGTATTCAAATATCCCTAGGCTTCGCCTTGAAGGGGTATGAACCAAGGACATACATTCTCCGCACCACTGATCCTCAATCAAGCAATTGAAAGCCAATACTATTTGGACTAACCTTATCTCCATGCACCAACATCCATGATGGCGTTTTAGAGATTATCACGGGCAGCAGTAGCAGACTTCCTATGCCTGCGGACTTCCGGATGCTTTCAGCCATCGGGGTTGACAGCGCTATTTGGTGAGGTCGGCAATACGATTGAGCGCGCCGGCAAGACCCTTCAGGGAGACAGCCAGGGTCAGCGGTTGGACCGGGCTGGCAGCGGAAACGGTAACGTTGAGGGCCTTGCCGGTTCTGAGCTTCGCAATCGTGTCTGCTTCGAAGGTCAGCGGCACGAGGCAGCCTTGTGGCAGGCAGGTCGAGAACGACAGAGTGTTGCCGAGAAGGGCATCGTCGACCTTCAACTGAGCGCCCTGGGGTAGTGCCAGTCCGAGCGGTAGCACCAGCGTGCCCCGGAACTTGCCGTCAGCTGCCTTGCCGATCTCGACAGCCAGGACGGTCTGCTTCGTCTGATTGCTGGTTTGGACCTGTCGGGCGAGGCAGGATGGAGCGTTGGCCTGCATCTGGCACACAACGCCCCAATCGTCGTATGTCTCGACCAGTGAGCTGGCCCCGCCCGGCAGCGGGGCGGCGGTCGCGGTGCCGCCGACGAGAGCGAGCATTGCCGCCAGCACTGAAGCCTTCGGCAAATAGCGGGATGACGTCATTAGAATGGGTTCCTTTCATATGGTTGGGGTTCCGACCGCGCGTGACGGCTCAGTCCGCCGGACGGCCAGCGTCCGGCGGACTGTGTGTCGTAGCTACGGCGTCGCCTGGCCCGCAAGCGAAACGCAGCCGTTGCCATTGTCGAGGCAGACGAACGTGCCCTCGAAGCGTGGATCGGTGATCACGTCGTGGCTGCCATCCGCGGTTTCGGCGCTATCGGAAACCGGCCGGATCGGCGCAAAGCGGCCGGCATCGAAGCTCGGCATCACGGAGCTTGCCTGTGTGCCTGGTTCGGGGTTGGCGGCCTTTCCCACGGTCAGCACGCCTGGAACGAAGTTCATGCGATAATTGGCGGACGCCAGTAGCGTGCCCTGGGTGATCGCATAGGCACCCGGCTCGCCAAGGCTGGTTGCGGACGTGGCGAGCCCTCCCGAAAGCCTGTCGCCGTTGACCAGACCCGCACCTCCGACGGTATAGGTCAGTGCCGGATTGGCGAGGCCATAGCGGCGGCTAAGTGAGTCGGCGGCAACCGTAATGGCACGCTGGTTCACCGTGAGGTCTGAGCCCATGTAGCTGATTGTGTAATTGGCGTTGGCTAGCGACCCTTGCGTGATCGCGTAGGCACCGACATCGGAATATTGCCCCGCCGTGGTCGAGAGCGAACCGGAGAGCGTGTCGCCATTCAGCAGGCCTGTCGCGGCATAGGTCAGTGTCGGATTGACATCGCCATAGGTCTTCGACTCCGCTTCCGCCGTCACCGTGAGCGCGCGTTGGTTCACGCTGAGATTGGCTCCGACATAAGTCAGGGCGTAATTGTTTGACGCCGAGAACAAGCCGGTGATGGCATAGCTACCGACGTTGGAATACTGCCCCGCCATGGTCGAAAGCGATCCGGAGAGAGTGTCGCCATTGACCAGGCCCGCTCCTCCGACCGTGTAGGTCAGCGCCGGGTTTGCATCGCCATAGGTCTTCGACAGCGTCTCCGCCGTCACCGTGATCGCGCGTCGGTTCACACTCAGGTCGGCTCCAACATAAGACAGGGCGTAATTGTTTGAGGCCGAGAACGAGCCGGTGATGGCATAGCTGCCAACATTGGCATATTGCCCCGCCGTGGTCGCGAGTGATCCGGACAGCGTGTCACCATTGACCAGGCCGGTCGCGGTATAGGTCAACGTCGGATTGGCATCGCCATAGATCTTCGACAGCGCGCCCGCCGTCACTGTCAGTGCCCGTGGGTTTACGGTGAGATTGGCACCCGTATAGCTGATGGCGTAGTTTGCATTGGCCAGAGTACCCTGAGCAATCGCATAGGCGCCGACATCGGAATATTGCCCTGCTGACGTCGAAAGCGACCCCGAGAGCGTGTCGTTGTTGACCAGGCCCGAGGTCGTGTAGGTCAGCGCCGGATTGGCATCACCATAGGCTCTCGACAGCGCATCCGCCGTAACGGTTAGCGCGCGCGGGGTGATTGTCAGGTTGGCGGCATTGTAGGTGATCGCGTAATTGGCATTGCCGAGGCCACCGAGAGTGATCCCGTAGCCGCCCACATTCGAATATTGCCCAGCCGCCGTCGAAAGCGATCCGGAGAGCATGTCGCCATTGACAAGGCTCGAGGTTGTATAAGTCAGCGCTGGGTTTGCATTGCCATAGGTCTTCGACTTCGCATCCGCCGTTACCGTCAGCGCACGCGGAGTGACCGTCAGATTAGCCGCATTGTAGGTGATCGCGTAATTGGCGTTACCAAGGCTGCCGAGAGTGATCCCGTAGCTGCCAACATTCGAATACTGCCCCGCCGAAGTCGATAGCGAACCGGAGAGCGTGTCGCTATTCACGAGGCCCGAGGTCGCGTAGCTCAGCGCCGGGTTTGCGTCGCCATAGATCTTCGACTTCGCATCCGCCGCTACCGTCATCGCCCGCGGAGTGACCGTCAGATTGGCCGCATTATAGGTGATCGCGTAATTGGCGTTGCCGAGGCTGCCGAGAGTGATCCCGTAGCCGCCCACGCCGGAATATTGTCCTGCTGAAGTCACAAGCGATCCGGAGAGCGTGTCGTTGTTGACCAAGCCTGAGGTTGTATAGGTCAGCGCCGGGTTGGCATCGCCGTAGGTCTTCGATTTCGCGTCCGCCGTCACCGTCAGCGCCCGAGGGCTGATTGCCAGGGCGGCACCGGTAAAGCTGATGTCGTAGTTCGAGTTAGTAAGCGTGCCGAGCGTGATGCCGTAGTTGCCGATCCCTGACGCCGTCGTCGCGGAGGTGGCCAGCGCCCCTGAAAGCGCATCGCCATTGACGAGGCCGCTCCCGCCGACGGTATAGGTGAAGCCCGGATTGGCATCGCCATAGGTACGGTGTGCGCCGTCGGCCGTGACCGTGATGGCGCGCTTAGCGATGTCGGCAAGTGTCGTGGCCGTGTTGTAAGCAAGCGTATAGTTGCCGGCATCCGCGCCGGCGAGCGACAGGCCGGAGATGGTGACCGTCTTGCCCGTGCCGGCATTCTTGTCGGAAAAGGCGCCGCTGAAGCCGTTGCCCAGCGAAAGCGTGTCGCCCGACACCATGCCGTTGAAGACAGCGCCCGCAGTGTTCAGCGTCGCATCCGTCGTACCGTCATAGATCTTGCCGTTGGCGGTGATCCCGCCGATCGATGAGACCACAGCCCTGGCGATATCGACCGTGTCCGTGCCGCCCGCCAGCGTGTAGTTCGAGGCAAGGCCGCCATTCGTGCCATCGCCCAGAGCCAGCGACGCAAGCGTCACGCCCTTGCCCGAGCCGGCATTCTTGTCGGACATGGTGCCGGTGCCGGATAGTGTCAGCGTTTCGCCGCCGACCAGATTCGACAGCGTGAAGATCGAGGCATCGAGATCCGCCGAGCCGTTATAGGTGCGGCTGCCCGAAAGGTTGATGATCCGTTGGCCGATATCGGCAAGCGCTGTGGCCGTGTTTATATCCAGCCTGTAGTTCAGCGCATCCGCGCCGCCAAGCGTCAGGCCTGAGATGTTGACGGTCTTGCCCATACCGGCCTTTTGGTCGGAGAAGGAGCCAAGCGCGGTGCTGACTGTCAGATTATCGCCGGATACCAAGCCGTGGAAGATGGCGTTGTTGGTGTTCAGCGTCGCGTCGGTCGTGCCGTCATAGGTCTTGTTGCCGGCGGTGATGCCACCGATCGAGGTGATGCTGGCGGGAGTTATCGTGGCATGACTGGTGTAGCTGGTGATGCCAAGTTGGTAATTGTTTGCATCTGCGCCGGTTATGTAAAGGCCATCGACGGCAACCGCCTTGAAGCTGCCGGCACTCTTGTCGGAGAAGTTCGCGCTCGTATAGGCAACATGCATGTCATCGGTGCCGATGACCGGCACTGTGGAGATATTGACGGTGGCCGTCGTCGTGCCGTCATAGACCTTGGTGCTGGCGCTGATGCCACCGAAGAACACATAGGCCTTGGCGATATCGGCAAGCGTCGTCGCACTGCTTGAAGCGAGCGCATAATTGCCCGCATCCGCGCCGCCGAGCGAGAGCCCGGTGATGCCAACCGTCTTGCCGGTGCCGGCATTCTTGTCGGTGAAGGCTCCGGTGGCGGTTGCCACCGTCAGGACATCGCTCCCGATCAGGCCGGTAAAGCCTGCGGCCGAGGTGTTCAGCGTCGCGGCCGTCGTGCCGTCATAGGTCTTGTTGCCGGCGGTGATGCCGGTAATGCCAGAGATCGCCGCCCTAGGGTCAGGACCCATTGATTTGAACTGACGGCTGTGATTCAGACGGGCGTATAGGAGCCCGACTAATGAGTAATTTGTTTTGGCTGACGGACGAGCAGATGGCCCGTCTTCAGCCTTATTTTCCCAAGAGCCATGGTCGCCAGCGCGTTGATGATCGACGCGTTCTGAGCGGCATCATCTTCGTAAACCGCAACGGTCTGCGGTGGTGCGATGCGCCGAAGGAATACGGTCCCTCCAAGACGCTTTATAACCGGTGGAAACGCTGGGGCGACAAGGGCATCTTTATTCAGATAATGGAAGGCCTGGCTGTGCCTGAAGCTGCAGAGCGCAAGACCATTATGATCGATGCGACCTATCTCAAGGCCCACCGCACGGCTTCCAGCCTGCGGGTAAAAAAGGGGGCGCGGGCCGCCTAATTGGGCGCACGAAAGGCGGCATGAACACCAAGCTTCATGCCGTAACGGATGCGAGTGGTCGCCCGATCAGTTTCTTCATAACGGCCGGTCAGGTCAGCGATTACACCGGTGCTGCCGCCTTGCTTGATGAGCTTCCCAAGGCCAAATGGCTGTTGGCCGACCGTGGCTATGATGCCGACTGGTATCGTGACGCTTTACAAGCAAAGGGGATAACGCCCTGCATTCCGGGTCGGAAATCCCGCAACAAGACCATCAAATACGACAAACGCCGCTACAAACGGCGCAACCGGATCGAGATCATGTTCGGGCGTCTCAAAGACTGGCGTCGTGTCGCTACGCGCTATGACAGATGCCCGATGGCCTTCTTCTCCGCTATCGCTCTCGCCGCAACCGTCATCTTCTGGCTATGAGCAATGAGTCCTGAGCCTAATTTTGTTTGCCATAATGATTTTGGGCCAGCGAATTCAGGTATTCTCTTTCAAGGAGCGAACGTCCGCAATGTCACCGTTTCCAATGGCATGTGCGCCGGATATGTCTATGGCGTCGCCGCAGGCCCGGGCGTCTCGGATTTTACAATTTCTGGCGTAAGTGCCGGGTCATATGACCCAACGACGCCATCAAACACCTACGGTATCGTTGTCAGTTCCGGGGCTTCCGATCGATACATTATTACAAATAATCGCGTTCACGGAAATTCGAGCGGCGGTGTGGTCGACAACGGTACCGGTGTGAACAAGATTGTGAGCAACAATTTAAGCTGGGGTGACGCCCAAAAGGGGTCGCCACCCCATCTGCCAAGGACACACGGCTTCATGCTGAGCAGAAGCAATGCCGACGTTGCGATCGCGCTTGAAATCGTTCGCGAACGGACGAACGCCGAGGGGCAGCGCGAGGTTCGCCAGTCCGAACGCAGTGCGACCACGAATGGGCCGCCCATCGACGGCAGCGGGGACGATCATGCATATCGGAGCCAAGCCGAGGCGAGTGCTGCCATTCGGCCGAACGCGCAGTGGATCAGAGCCTGTCAAGACCCATCCCGGCTGACGTAAATCAGCCGCCTGAAATTGAGCGCCAGTGCCAGATCTAGCAGCGGTTGTTGGCAGAGAAGCAAGCGAATCGTCAGATCGGGGAGCAAAAGGGCATTGATGCGCGGATCATCTAATCGAACTGGCGTAGGCGAGCCGCGACCGGGATAACCGAGTCGTCATAATGCCCTTCAAGCACAACGCCACTTGCCGTCATTACGTCGGCAAGATGAAATACGAGGTGACAGACTGGCAGGAGTATCAGGCAGGACTTCGGCGAGGCGGCAGCTTGACCATGTGGCTGACTTCGGACGCGATCGCCATGTGGATTGCACCACGGCGAACGAGGCGTGGTGGCCGGCCTCGCTATTCCAATCTGGCGATCGAAACCGCCTTCGCTGAGCCTGCTGTTCGGCTTGCGCCTGCGTCAGACGGAAGGCTTGCCTGGATGGGTGTTGCAATTGATGGGTCTGGGTGTAGCCGTCCCCGATCACACGACGTTGAGCCGTCGCGTCGGATGAACCCCTGGCGGTCAAAATGTTGTTCGGCACAATTTTCAGGATTCGGGCCGCTCGAGAACTCCAGCCCAACATGGTCCAGTTTTGAGCGGAGACCTGCCGCATCACCAAGGCGCTCCTTGTCAGTTGCTCACTTAATTAGTCGCCAAAGCGTCTCCGTAGGCATGGGCCAAGTTCGGTCGAGTTGATCTAATGCAGACCGTTATTGGCGAGTGATTTGCATTTTGGAGTAGGTCTCTCAAGTCGATTCAGCACCTCAGACTTAAATACTGTGGATACGTCCGTCCCAACCAACTTGGCTACTATCGCGTGCCTGAGTCTTCTGACCATTCTACGAATGGTAGATTCAGGGAAAACGCATGAAATCGATAGCGCCGCTAGGTATGGCTACTTTGCTGATGCTGGCATCGTGCACGTCTACCGATTCCATCGACGACGTGCTCACCACAAAGTTGGGGGACCTGGATTCAAACGGTAAACCGATCCGAATGTCGACAGCCTACCAAAACGTCGCAGGCAAAAATACTCCAGCCTCCGTGTTTAATGGCGCGATGCAGCAAGGTTCCGGCAATTTTGTCTCCTACAACGGACCGCCGATTTCCGCTCAGCCGTTAACAAATGGCGGGGAAGGCTATCGCCTTAATCTGATTAACGTCTCTGTTCCTGTAGCCGCTAAAAGCGTGCTCGGGGATGTTCTCAAGGTTAACTATGTCGTTGATCCACGGATAACGGGAACAGTTACCCTGCAAACGGATGCTCCCGTGTCCAAGGATGCGCTGGTCGACATTCTCGAGTCCGCCCTTGCTGTCAATGGAGCGGTGATCACCAAGCGCGGCGACAGTTATCAGATCGTTCCGTCGTCGGAGGCGTTTTCGTCGACCCCAGCCTTTCGCGCGCCATCGGCGTCCCCCACAGGGCCTGGGATCAAAGTTCAGGTGGTGGAGCTTAAGTACATCGCCGCGGACGAGATGAAGCAAATCCTGGAACCCGTCAGCAGACAGGGCTCGATCCTGCGAACAGATTCCACCCGTAACCTGATCATCCTGGCTGGCAACAGCACTGATCTTTCCGCGATGAGGGAGGCTATCTCGGTTTTCGACGTCGATTGGATGAAGGGTATGTCGGTCGCGCTGCATCCCTTGAAGGCATCGCAACCGGCGGCCATCGCGAAGGAATTGAATACGATCTTCGCAACGGATGACGGACCGGGAAACAAGCTGATCCGCTTCATTCCCAATCAGCGCCTTAACGCTGTCTTGGTGATCACGTCTCGCCCTGCTTATCTTTCTCGCGCTAATACATGGATTGAAAAACTCGACAGGATTGCAAGTGCGAATGATCAACAACTCTTCGTGTACTCAATTCAGAACCGACCCGCCAAGGAACTCGCTCAAGTTCTACAAAGTGTCTTGAAGGCGCAAGATGGTGGTGGCAGCAGCCGGAGTGCTTCGGCAAATTCAGCGAATCCAGTGGCGCCTAACCTAGAAGCTGCCTCCGTATCCAGTTCCAATGCAGCGGAGGGGCAAGCTGCGGCTACGGACGCTGGTTTATCAACGAGCGAAGCGGACGGCTACACGGCTGAGCCCGGTAAGACCCGCACATCGGTAGTCGCCGACATCGAAAACAATGCGTTGCTGATATCGACAACCGCGCGCGAATACGAGCGCGTTCAGCAGATTCTACGACAGCTGGACGTTGTGCCGACGCAAGTGATGCTTGAGGCCGTGATCGCCGAGGTAACGCTCAATGATCAGCTAAAATTCGGGCTGAGATGGTTTTTCGAGAATGGCCGTTTTGGAGTCGGATTATCCGATTTGGCTAGTGGCAGCGCCGCGGCAAGATTCCCTGGCTTTGCATGGAGCTATGCAACAAACGACATTAACGTCACGCTGAGCGCGCTATCCAGTATAACAAATGTGAATGTTGTCTCGGCGCCCACTTTGATGGCACTTAACAATCAGAAGGCTACGTTGCAGGTCGGCGACCAAGTTCCGATCGTCACACAGCAGGCGACGGGCGTGAACAGTACCGATGCCCCGGTCGTCAATTCCGTCGAGCTCAAGGACACCGGCGTCATCCTCTCGGTGGTTCCACATGTGAATAGTTCTGGGCGCATCATGCTCGATATCCAACAGGAGGTCAGCAATGTGGTAAAAACGACCACCTCCGGCATTGATTCACCCACCATCCAACAGCGAAAACTCTCGACCCGCGTGATGGTCAACGACAATGAGAGCCTTGCACTGGGCGGCCTTATTCAGCGACGCAACAGCCTGACACGTAGCCAGGTTCCGTTGCTCGGCGATATTCCGATTTTTGGCAACGCCTTCAAGCAAAAGGAAGACTCGATCGGGAAGACGGAGCTGATCATCTTCATCAGGCCACGCATTGTGAGAGACGTCTACGAAGCGCGTGATGTCACGGCTGAATTCCGCAGGCAGATGAATTTCGGATCAGCTATTCAGCAACGGCGCGGCGGCGCAAACGAATTTCAACAGAACGCGAAACGTCTGGCCTATTGATGAGCATTTTCACCATGATTGTCCTATTCGGTCTCGTTGGGCTCACCTCCCTAATCAGCTACGTCGATTTTCGATGGTATGTTATTCCCGATGCGTTGAATGCTTCCGTCTTTGCTCTGGGCCTGATTTATAACTGCGCATCGGGGTTGCATAATGTCCTGCAGGCCAGCTTGTTTGCCGCCATAGTTGGCATCGTGATCTATACAATGCGCCACATTCACATGCGTTTAACGGGTCGAGTAGGCCTCGGGATGGGCGATGTCAAACTCAGCGCTGCAGCCGCCGTCTGGCTCAGCCCATGGAATTTTCCGGTCTTTCTTTTCTTTGCCAGTGGTTCGGCACTGATATTTTTCATAGCCACACATAGTATGCAGGGCAAAGCATTGCGATCGCAAAAAATTCCCTTCGGACCGTTTCTAGCCCTGGCGCTCGTTCTGACCTGGAACGGTGAGCGCTTGAATTGGATTGCTTTGGTGTAATGAGGGAACCACTCATGTTCTCATTCGATCAAACTGCTCAGGATCGTCATTCCAGACGCGAACAAATGAACGAGGACGGATTCACACTGGTGGAACTCTTGGTGGTTTTGGCCATCATAGGATTGATTGCGGCAATCGCCACTCCTCAGGTATTGAAATATCTTTCCTCAGCGCGCGTCGACACGACCAAAGCGCAGATCCGCAACTTTGAAAGCGCACTCGAGCTATTCTATATCGATACGGGTCGCTACCCTTCCACAGAAGAAGGGCTTGCCGTGCTTCGGACCGCCCCTGCAAGCGAGGCACGGTGGAACGGACCTTACATCAAACAGAGTGGGGCGTTCAATGATGCCTGGGGAACGCCTTACCGTTATCAAAGCCCGGTCGAGGGCAAGCCCTACGAAATTATTTCGCTCGGACGCGATAAGAAAACCGGTGGTGAAGGATTAGACGCAGACATCGCCAGCCAATGATGCAAGACAAATACGTCACAAACCGAAGCGGAGATTGACTATCCGCTCGACCCGGACCAATCGCGAAAAGCGCTCGGCTTCAATTGTGAACCTAACAGCACGGGGCATCTTGCCCGGCATGTCCCAATCCTTGAGCCATTTCTGTGCCGTAGAAGATGCGGGGCTGTCTTCGACGTATTCGAAATGAACGCTCTTCAAATCATCAATGAGGGTTATGGGAGCTGACGCCACATCCGCATTTGGATACGCCCCAGCGACGCGACGTGCATGATTGATCTCGATGAGAGCCAGCTTTCCATTGGTCGATGCGGTCCCGATTTCGACGTCGCGAAGGGCTAGTTGGTTGCTCCCAACTCTCACAACAGACGAAAAGCGAAGCTGCTCGGCGTTGCCAGCAAACACAATCCGACGATCTGGATTGTCGCCGATCAATGCCAATGGTTTGGCGCCGGCAATCAGTTGCGCTAGATAGTTTCCGAAGGCCTGCAGCTCAACATCCGCATCGCTAGACTTTGAAATTGCCGAAATCGATCGCATCTGACCAATGGCGCCGACCATTATCAAGGTTAGAAGCGAGACCAGTGCAAGCGAGACCAGCACTTCAATCAAGGTAAATCCCGACTCTGCATTTGCCTCACAGGTGACAGGGGCGGTCCTCAACGTCGGGGGGCCTCCGATGATGTGAAGATGATAAAGTCGTCATGCCGTGTTTGAGATGCGGAGGGATAGATGCTGATGGTCGCCAGTCCTACGAACGGTTCGGAACGATCCCTTCCCTCTAGCGGCGAAAGCTTTATCTCCCAGCGCATGCCGGCGAATTTTCCCTGAGAAGCCGACTGTCCGTTCGCCAGGACAATCGGTATTTCCTCGGCGCGCAAACGATCGACCAGATCAACGACAGCATCTCGCTCTTGCGACCGATTGATGCTCTGAGATGCAATACTCACAACTTGCAGCGCGACAGCCATCGAAATCGACAAGATCATAAAAGCTACAACGGTTTCCACCAATGTGAAGCCGTCCGCCTCCGCAATTGGATGCTCTCTAGTCATCATTGCGGGCTTCAAGTGTCGGGATGCCTGTCGCCCAATTAATCGCAATTTTGATATCTCTACCTCCAATATCCGATAGTTCGATCATGCCGCCGGTTGAGCTGCCATCGGGTAAAAATACGATGTCCGCCTTGTCGGTTGCTACGAGTTCTCGGCCGCTTAGCACAGTGAGTTTGACGTCCGGTGGAACCGGCACGATACGTCCGGATCCCGTCGATGTAACCCGCCTCTGGCGGACATCAACCGTCAACGCACGGGACTCATGCGTCGATATCGCGTTCAATCGAGTAAGCGCTGCCAGATGAACCAAAGCGGGGGCGATATCGGCGGATATTGATGGCTTTCTTGAATGTGCATACGGGAAAGCAAAAAGCGCAAGGATCCCGAGAATGGCCAGCACCACGAGCATTTCGACAAGCGTAAAGCCATCGTCAGCGCGTTCAGAGGGAGCCGTTGTCATTGAACACTCAATTCGTTGATGCTGAGCAAGGCAAGCATGACCGAAATGACGAGGCCGCCAATCAGCACCCCCAAGACGATCGTGATCAAAGGGGTCAACATAGCCAACATTCGGTCCAGCAGCCGTTGCGATTCCCCCTGAAGGATGTTCGCCGCCTTGGCCAGCACGACGGGCAAATTATTGACTTCGTCACCCACAGCAGCAAGCGATACGATGCCGGGTGGAAATAGCGCAATTCTCGATAGAGCGTCCGGCAATCTTTCGCCTGACGTAACATGATCGCGAACACCGAGAAGTGGCTGGTGAAAGGCACTGACTGGACAACTTTGCGCAGCGAGCAAAAGTGCTGTTGGGGTGGCCACGCCATTTTCCAACAGGACGGAAAGGCTTTGTAGATACCGTGCTAGCCCGGCCTTTCGAACTACTGCTCCGACCAGGGGTAAGTTCGACAGGAGTCGCGAAGATAGCTCCCTCAACACTCCCCTCTTTGTAATGGCCAGGAACATCACCGTCACGACGAACAGAGCTATGAAAAGCAGCGATCCCGGCGCCGTAATCGCATTCCCGATGGCTGAAAAAAGCCCGATCATCACTGGTGCCGGCTTGCCCGCGCCTTCAAATATAGGTTCAAGCGCCGGCACCAGGACGAATGTCACAACGAGCAAAGCGCAGAACATCATAAACAACAAAAAGAGAGGATAGATGCTGGCATCGATAAAGGCTTTCCGTTGCGCAGCTTGTTTCTCCAGCTCTGATGCCAACACGGAAAATACATGCGGCAGCCGCCCGCTGTGCTCGCCGCTTGAAACCAGCGCGACAACATCGGCACGTAACTCCTTTGCATGTTGAAAGGCTGTGGACGCGGAGCGTCCTGCGGAAATATGCTCCAGAAGATTCGCTGCGAGCTGCTGATTGGCTCTGTTGGATGTATCGCTGGATATGGCGAGCAAAGCTTGGTCGAAACGCAGACCCGCATTCATCAAGATGGCTAGATCGGAGAACAGGCGCTCATGGCTCGGCTTAGCGATTGATGAAAATAAAAAAGATGTTCGCTCTTCTCTGCTTGGACTGTTGTTGCGCAAGGCAATATGGGCGACCTTCAACCCCTTGTTCCGCAACAAACGTGTAGCCTCTGCCTCGTCTGCGGCATCTATCTCACCTTTCTGCTGCTGACCTCGATCTGAAAAAGCGCGATAGGCAAATGTACTCATTCTAATCTCCGCTAAGGTCAACGACGCGCGCGATCTCGGCCTTCGTCGTCACACCATCGCGCACCAAACGATCCGCATGATCTCTGATTGGAAGCATGCCGCTTTCGCGCGCTATGAGCTCAATGTCCTTTTGTAGCGTCGAGGAGACGATGGCCCGTCTGATGTCATCGGTGATTTCAAGAATTTCGTACGTTACCTGACGGCCGCGGAAGCCGGTCCCCCGACAAGACGGGCAAGCAACAGTGTCGGTCACCTTGGATCCATGACAGCTGGAGCACGCACGTCGGAGAAGACGCTGGCTGACCACACCTCGCAATGTCGCTTCGAGCAGATAGCCTTCGATCCCCATGTCCTGCAGCCGGCTGATGGCGCCGATGGCACTGTTGGTATGAAGGGTCGACAGCACCAGATGTCCGGTAAGAGCCGACTGAATAGCGATTTGGGCAGTCTCGCGGTCGCGGATCTCGCCGACGAGAATGATATCCGGGTCTTGCCTTAGAACGGATCGCAAAGCAGAGGCGAATGTGAGCCCGATGCTGGGATCGATCTGCAGCTGTGTGACACCGGCAATCCGGTATTCGACCGGATCTTCAATCGTGAATATCTTCAGGTTCACGCGATCGATCTCATGAAGGAGCGAGTAAAGCGTTGTCGTCTTCCCGGATCCGGTAGGCCCGGTAATGAGAACGATTCCGTTCGGGCGGTTCACCATGTCGACAAGTTTCGCGGCCGCTGGCAAATCATAGCCGAGATCACGCAAATCCAGACGAACATTGGAGCGGTCGAGGATGCGTAGGACAATGGTCTCACCGTGTATGCTCGGCATCACGGACACGCGGCAATCAACTTCCTGGCCTCGAACCGCCATTCGCAACCGCCCATCCTGGGCAAGGCGTCGCTCCGCAATGTTGAGCTTGGCAAGGATCTTGATCCGGCTGATTATGCCGGCCTGCAACGACTTGCCCACCGTCTCGACAATGGCCAGTACGCCGTCCTGACGAAAACGGACTTGCACGAGATCGGCCTGGGGCTCGATGTGAATATCCGTCACCTTGGCATCGACTGCCTTCTGAACGATTTTAGAGACGAACTTGATCACCGGAGCCTGTCGCGCCACATCCAGCAGACGGTCGACATCGCCATTGTCGATCTGGTCGTC
Source organism: Rhizobium sp. BK491 (assembly GCF_014194925.1). Classification (NCBI taxonomy): domain Bacteria; kingdom Pseudomonadati; phylum Pseudomonadota; class Alphaproteobacteria; order Hyphomicrobiales; family Rhizobiaceae; genus Rhizobium; species Rhizobium sp. BK491. The sequence continues at coordinate 91,038 of NZ_JACIAR010000009.1, read as the reverse complement.
ATCGACGGATGTTGCGGCTGTATCGGTCGTCTCTTTGTGCTTGCCGCGAAGATACTCTTCGATAGCATTACGCGGAGAGATCAACAGCTCCAGCTCTGTCTCAAAAAGATAGGAAACGGCGGTCAGGGCGTTGAAATCAAAGGGATCCGCGACCACGAGTTCCGTTGTCGCACCACCCAGTCGTAACGGCACAATCGCCTTGTCGGCGGCAAAAGCGTGCCCGATGCGCTCCAGAAGCTGCTCGTCCTCTATCGCTGAGAAGTCGGAAAAGGACTTGGCGTCGAGAAAATCAGCCAGTTCCGATGAGAAGCGCCCCTCGGCCAGTAGCCCCAATTCCCGGACAATGACATCAAGCGGCTGCTTGGTGTGGGCGTGCGCGGCCCAGATCCGCGTCATCGCCTCCTGGCTTATCAGATCTTTCCCAACAAGAAATTCCAGGAATTGGTTGATCGATCTGGAGTCCAGAGGTCTCATTGAAACACCGCGCGAAAGAGGCCGACGATTTGTGGGTCAAGGAGCGCGTTACAGCTAGTGCCTCCTGCGGCAGCATTTGGTCGCACAATCCCGTCCGAGGGAAGGAGCGACAGTCTCTTGGCAAAGGGAAAATCCGCGGATCCGACGCCATAAATGTCTCCCTGATATTGAGAGAAGCCACCGGAGCGTATGGTCGTTTCGATCGTAAAGACGTCGCTCGCAGCGCCGGATTGCGATGTATGCTGGGAACTATCCGGCGACATGCCAGCGACAATATCTGTGATCGCCACGGGTGCTGCCCTCATGTCCAATGTCGAGCGTTTCCCATGAACCGTAAACACGCCTGCGAGGTCATGAAGCGAAAGACGACGCATGACCGCGAAATCATTCAACTCGGAAACATCCTCATAGGGCCCATGCTTCAATCCTGCCTCGACCGACACGGCCGGCTGATCGGTGGGACCGCTGCCTGAGCCGGCGAGCCGGTATTGCGTTACGGCCCTTGCCAATGAGGACGAGTCCGCTGCATCAAATTGGAGCGCTGCGAAGCCCACCTGCAGGAGATCCCGGCTAGCGGTATTGAGATCGATTAGGCCCGAATGAGGTTGGACTTGGGTATGAAGCTCGGCCTTACCGATGCTGCATCTGACAGAGAGACCCGACACCCAGGCGCCGTCGCCATGTGCCGCGGCCACATCTGCTGCAATCCTCCTGGCAATAACGGCATTTATTGCCTCGGCAGCGTATCCGAGCCGCGCTTCGTTGTAGCGCGTGTTCGACGTCAGCAGTTTCACGCGCGTCGATGTCGTGAACATGATGAGCAAAGAAGAAACAAGCATAAGAAAACCGAGAACGACAAGCAGCGCAAAGCCATCTGCAGCGCCAGCATCTCTCTCTATGGACGGATGGGTGTGCCTATCGTTGGCCAAGTATCTCTCCGCTGTAGAGAGCATATTCGGCGCGTTCTTCTCCATGGGAGAGCACCAGGCGATTGGTATCGATCAGGCTGATCTGCCAGGCGTCTATTACCTGGCCAACCGAATACCAATCGGGATTGGGTGAAGATTCCAACTTGATCAAGGCCGTCGTTTTTCCGTCGATCCACCGCGTGCCCTGCAGAACGAGAACCGGCTTCTTGATCACGGGCGGAGCTATGGTTTCGGCGGGTGGCGGCGGCGTTTCCAATTGCTGTGCAGCCGCAAATTCCCGTCTGGTGGGACTGAAGATGGGACGGGCGATAGTCTCTGAAAATTCCGATCCGATCGCAGGCGCGGCTTGCGTTACCGATCTCAGCTTCGAACTGTCGCCTGAAGCGGCCGGCCCCGATATGTCAGGTGAAATATCGATCGTCATCCGGGCGATCATCAGATTGGCAGCCAGGAGGGCGATCACAGCCGTTCCTATACCGAACGCTGCTACCCGGCCGACATTTGCTCTAGTTTTCATTGACCGGAATCCTTCAATTCCAGCTTCGGATCGGCCACTCCATAGACGGCGATATCGGCTGCAAGGCTAATCGGGGCTGTGAGACCGTTTTCCTGAATGGGTGTCATGCTGCGCATTGATGCCTCGCGGATGATCAGTGGCGGAGACGACGTCTCCAGTGCAAGCAGAGTTGCCTGGATTGCCGGAAGCGCTCCCTGCAAAGTGGCGCGAACACCGACTAACTGGACGCCATCGACGGAAACAGTGGTCGTTCCGCCGATCGACGGCACGTCGACGATGTTTGCTCCTGCAATCGCATTCACGCGCGCTTGAAGCTCCGCCTGAATAGCGGATAGACCTGTCCCTTGCAGGAATGACGCCGACAGCTCGGCACGCATTTTCTGCTGATTGGGCTCATCGATGTTTGCAGACTGCTTGACTGCAAGCAGCCTTTCAACGCGGGCAAGGGTAATCTTGCCGTCATCGATGTCGACCCTGACGTCGGCGATCATCCCTATGCCGATCACTGCCAGGCACACCGGAATCAAGAAGACGACGAGAAGCACTAGGAGTGCCAATGCCTTTTGGACCACGGTCGGGAGGTTCATGATGCGGATGAGTAGATCCGTCATTCCCGCCCAACCTTGAGCCTGATGGCGAATCTCTCCCCTTTCTCGCCCGGCATTCTGACGACGGGAGAAACAAAGGTTGCGTCCTGAAAAAGTGGGGACGCATCCAATATGGGAATGAGGCTCGCCGCCGCGACAGACGAGCCGGAGAAGGTGAGCCCGTCGCGGCCAAAGGATAGATCCGTAATCCAGGCAGTGTCCGGCAATAATCGGGTCAACTCCTCCCATATCAGGACGACAGGCACGGCTTGCGCTTTCTGCTTGTCCACGATTGCGAGCGCCGCCACATCCTTTGCTTGGTTGTCCAGCTGCCGTCTCACCTCGAGAGCCGACTTTTGCTTTTGAGCAATTTCGGATGCCAACTGCTGGGATGCGTCGTGGAAGCGGTAATAGGCATGCACGAGGGTTGCAAATGAAAGCAGCAACAGCATGACGGCGGCTGCGGCGAACCCAAACGCGACCCGGTTTCTATGGCGAAACGCGGGGTGCATATTGACCAGGCTTTTGGCGGACAGGCTTGTCAGCCCGGCGGCTCGCTCAAGTCGAATGTCGGTCGGCGTCAGTTTGGCGCGCCGAAGGCTCTCCAAAATGGGATCTAGTCTGTCCCTTTTGATCGCGAAGTATTCAGTTCCAGCCGTCTTCGCATCCGTGGCAGCGAAGCCGATATACATATCCGACGACGAAAATGGCGTGTCTTCCGAAAGATCGATCAGAGCCATCTCATAGGCGCGGCTGAATGGCAGTCGATTTGCGGACAGGAACCGAGCGAGATACCGTCCTTCACGCAGCACCAGTTCACATCTTCGATTGTTGGTGAGTTCGGCTATGTGTTCTCCAACTCGGTCGTCGGCGACGCCTTCCGTGAAGTGGTCGCCGTTTCGATCTCGTAGTTCGATATTGCAACTTCTCTGCGCTACTTGGACGACGACACGATCGTCCCTTGTAACCATGGCTGAATGGCGTGGAAACAGCGAGGTCAGTTCGCCGATCCACCAAGCCCAAAAGTCCGAAATAATGGAAGCCGCCATCAGGCCTTCTCAAAAACAATCGACCCGCGCCACTGATGGTTGAATAATGGCAGCTTGAAATGCGTTTTTCGAGAGGAGCCCCGCACTCGGCGAAGGTAGTTGAGAGATCTCCACAGGAAACTGCACTACCAGAAGAGGTTGAACTGCCAACCTTTCGGCCCTAGGTGCATCAGCGCTCTTAGGTTAGCCCCATGATTAGATACTCACATGCGGAGGCGAGCAAAGCTAATGGTCAGACGCGGACCAATCTCAAACTACGAACAAGCCGATAGTCATCGCCTACCTGGATAACCTCAGTAAGCTGATCCCCTCCGCCCGTTTCTGTCATGAATGAAGATGCTTCTCTGTGACTGGCGAGACAATTGAGCTTCCTCAAGAGCAGCGATAGCTCCTCTGTGTCGAAGCATATTGCCACCTCGCTATCGGCACTGCTTGTACCAGCGGATGCGGCCTAATTGGGGAAGCTCGCAAAATTATCCCAAAAAAATCAGTCCACATGCACAAATGATGAAGTTACCGCGGCTATCCATCAGAAAACTGCAAATGTATCTACCCTATACTTTCTGCAGAAAAGCTTGCGCATAGGAATTTGATTTGCTCGTTCTCTATATCTTGTATTTGAAAACGAGCTTTCTCGAAGAACTCAGAACGAAAAGGAATAGTCTGAAGACATATTCCCGACATGGTTCCCACGTTCAACATTTGGATGTCCCTGCAATCATCAAAGTATAGCTTGAGCGAGTCTCTGGCGTCCATATTCGATGTTCGCATCTCCATATATATACTCGTCATGCTGTAATCGTCACGATTGTAACCCCGGGTAAATCTGAAATCCGCGACCTGATTAAATTTATAAGGCGTTAGCAGAAGATATTGCTCCGGATCATCGAGAATCAACATTGCTTTCTCCTTAATTTCCGGGGTATTCGCCGGGAACGTGATTTTGTATCATCTGGTGATCGATCCCTTTTGCCCATCGATATGTACTATAATGGGTGTCAGGTATTCCAGCCGCTTTATTTCCGGCGTTGAAATCTGTGCGAGCGATATTTCTCCCAAAAGCGTCATAATGAGCGGTCCAAGGTTGCGCAATCCCCCGATCGTTGAAGTATACGCCACCCTTCACTTGAAACGGAGCACCAAGATTTGGAGCTTTACCCGTATTGAAAACCTGATCCGGAAAAGTTGGTTTCGCCGCTGCTTTGGTTGTCGGCTCGACCTTCGCGCCGCGCAATGCTAATGCACCAACTGTGTTTGCGCCATTTTTCTGACCGAGGGCGGCACTAGGGGTAGCAGGATCGATCGTGGGTAAACCGCTTTTGCCAGCTGATGTGATAAAATTAGCGAAGGTCGCAAAGCCATTCCAAGCTCCGGCCGGAGCGGCGGCATAAAAGTCACTCAAAGAAACAGGTCCCGATCCTGGGAGACCCATTTCTCCCCGTTTCATACGGCTGTCCATAGCATCGATTTCGTGCTTGGTGGCAGCTTCCTCGGAGCGCGATATCTGGGCAGCGGTAACTTCGCTGCCGCCGATGCCGTCCACAGGCCCACTTCTATCGGTTGAACCATCATTAGGACCCTGTGCATTTGCCCCATAGTTATGCCCATTGGGATCAGATTTATTGACGGGATCATTATCGGCATAGGCATATCGGTTGGTGCCCACGCCTTCCTTTGTGGGATCCCAGTCGTCTGGCGAGATGAAGCGGCCGAAGACGGGATCGTAGTAACGCGCATTGAGATACATCAGTCCGGTCTCCGGATCGAAGCGCTCGCCGATATAGCCCTTCTGCGTCTGCATCGTCGTGTTGGTGCGCTCGCCGAAGACGGCATAGCCGGTCTGCTCGACGATGGTGCCGGCACTGCCGGTCACTTGCCGCACCGAGTTCAGATGATCGCGGTGCAGGAACTGGTTGGTCACCGCATGCGTCGCATTGTTGACGACGATCTTCAGATCCGGATGCGGATAGAAGGTGAAGACGTCCGTGCCCGGCGTCGTGCGGTCGATCTCGATATCGGCGCTCGGATACACTATCTTGCCGAAGGCCCAGACCTTCTTCGCCCGTGCCCCGTCCGGACCATAGGACAAGGTCACCGTCGAGCCGCTCTGCGCGACCGTCGACAGCCGGTTGCTGCCATCCCAGGTGAGCGTCCGCTTGCCGTCGCTCAGCATGTTGCCGTTGGCGTCATAAGTGAGCGTCGCTGTACCGATTTGGGTTGCCGCGTGCGGACGCACCGCGTTGCCGGCCGGATAGACATAGGCGCCGGCTACCCGCGTGCGTGACAGCAGATTGCCGGTCAGCGAATAGCTGTAGGTCTCGTCGAGCGCATTGTTGCCGAGATTGTCGGCCGTCTTAAGCCGGCCGAAGCCGTCATAGGTGTAAGCCCAGCTATCGGCTAACGTCAGCCCGGTGATCGTCTTGATGCGGCCGAGCTTGTCACGGGTATACTGATTGTCCATCAGCACCGTCGCACCCTTGACCGTCGTCACCCGCGTCAGCCAGCGTCGGGTTGGGGAGTAGGTAAAGCTGGTGGTCACGCCATTGGCATAGGTGATCGACCGGGTCTGCCCGTCCGCCTCATAGAGGATCGAGGTGATATAGCCGGGGATCGAGGACAACAAGTTGCTGGTGTTATAGCCCCAACGGCTATTGGTGTTGCCGATGCTGATCGGGGTATAATCCAGCCAGATCTTCTCGTCCTGGCGGCCGCGCACCTCATTATAGACGTTCGTCAGGCCGTCGATCGTCGCGTCGGTGCGAACAAACCGTCCCGAGCCATGGAAGACGTTGTAAAAGACAACGCTGGCCGTTGCATTCTCCGACTTCGTCAGCAGGCCGATATTGTGGTAGCTCGGGTCTGTGTTGACGTCGTAGGTGTTCTTGGCCACCACGACCGGCGTAGTCTGGCCGGGCGCCGTCGTCTGTTGCAGCAATAGTCGATCTAGTTGATCATACTGCATCGTCGTAACATAACCGCGGGCGTCCGTCTGCTTGGTCAGGCGGCTCGACGTGTCGTATTCATAGATCCAGGTACCAAAATCCGGGTCACTCGCCGTCAGTCGGTTGCCAACCAGATCATAAGTATAGGTCCAGTTGGCTCCCCCCTGATCGACGACCCGGGTCAACTGACCCAATGCATTGAATGAGCGATAGTCCGCGAAGGTGCCCTCAGGCGCTACCCTCTGGATATCGATGACCTCGCCTCTGGTGCTGGTGAAGGTGCGTAGATCCTGCAGCTCTTCATCGACTTGAAACGTAACCCACAGCGGCACATTCGACGTATTGCCGATCGCGTCGAGATAAAGTTGACGCGTATATGTACGGGAGGACCCATCCGCATTGACCGTTTTGACGACCTTGTCGTCCCAGTCATATGAGTTGGTGGTCCACACGGGTGTGGGATCATTGCCGAAACGAGGAACGGCAGTTCTCCAAGCGTTTCCTCGCCCGTCATAGGCCGTTTCGACGATGGGCGCATATTCTCCAGCGGCATAGGCGGACGCCTCCTGTAGCCATGGCCGACCAAGTCCGTCATACCAGATCCGCTTATAGACCTCGCCGTTGCCATTTGACTGCTGGGTAAGCGTCAAGATCGCCTGGTTGCTGGGATTGCCTTCATTCTCATAGACGGTGCGCTCATATCGGCCGAAGCCACCATGGGAATAATTGGACGGGCGGCAGAAGGGATCATATTCGAAGCTCTCGGTGATCTTGTTCGGATCAGTCTTCAAACTCGGCAAGCCGCAGACCGTGTCATAGGCGATGGTCGAGACAAAACGTGTATCCGCCGGTTGCCCGCCACTGGCAAAATAGCGGGGAGAGCGTTCAGTGACCGGATAGAGATGATAAGTCGCCTCGTAATCCCATTCGGTTCGCTGTCCCATCGGATCGACTTTGGAAATGCGATTGCCGTAGCTGTCATAGGTGTAATAGGTGTTGGACAATCGATCCGGCGTCTTCGTCATGAAGCTCAGCTTCCACGTCAAATTGCCCTTGGATGGCACCTGCCAGACGTCCGTCGACCCGTCGTAGTAGAAATGGTCATACTTTATATAGGGGCCATCACCAACGGCCTGACTTCGTTCAGCGATGAGCCTTGATACAATGTATGAGCTTGTATTTGGCGAAAAGAATCGCTCGGTGATCAACTCGTCACCGGACACGTCGACGCGACCATAGTCCGTGATTAGCCTGATGTTCGCATAGGCGTCGAACGTACGTGCGACTTTTAGTTCGGCTCTGAGATTTTCGGTGAGTACCGTTGTCGTTGCGGTATTCAACGCTGTATAAGGCTTGGCGGAGATATTGACAGCATACTCTTGGTATATTTGTTTGCGTACTGTTCCATTTCCATCTCGCCAGATAACGCTTTCCGGCAAGCCGTAGCTCGCGACGTCCTGACGATAGATCGTCTCGACGCTTGGTCGCGTGACCTCTCCTCCGGCCAGCGGCTTGACCGCTGTCACGCTGCGATAGCCGAGAAACTTGCGCGAGACAGGATCGTAGACGCCACCCCAATAGGAATAGTCCGTAGCCGCGACGACACCGCGGCCATCGTTGGTGGTGATCTTCGAGACGGCATGCATGACCTGCGGCATGAATGTATTCGACCAGCGCGATGAGGGTGCGTAGTCGATCGCGATCGTACCACCGGTCTCCAGGGTGACGCTGCGCAGCAGGTTCGGATTGCCGGACCCGGGATTGGACACGGCAAGACTGGTCGGCGAATCCACCATGTCCGGCATGCCGTCGCCATTGAAGTCGCCCATCAGCGACGAACCGCGCACCGCAAAGGGTGATTGGGCTAGACTGTTGCCCGACGGACCGCTCCAGAACCCGTAAGCCTGCAAGGTCTTGAACGGCTCGGTGTCGGAGCGGCCGGCGGCCGAGAACACGTCAACTTTGCCGTCATTGTCGAGATCGCGCAGGATCGGTGTACCGGAAATCCACATGCCGCTGGCGACTTGTTGGAAGCTGTAACCTGTCGATAGCCAAACATCGACGTAATACCCATTCGCACTACTACTATAGACCGCCTTGACAAGATCCGTCGTCCCGTCGCCATTGATGTCGCCGAGCACACAGACCGGCGGATAGGCACCTCGGTTGAGATCCCCGTTGCAGCCGATGGCCTGGCTTGAGGTGACCGTCCAGGCATTGTTAAGCCACCGGAAGACCTTGATTTGGGAACTGCGGGTGTCCGCGGTCACGATGCTCTGCCGTCCATTACCAGCAAGATCGCCAACGCCAAGAACATAACCGTTCTGGCCAATCAGGTTGCCCGGAAGCACCGCCATTCCATCGACGCCATCGCTCTCGATGTCGAGGGACGCATATCCCGTGCCAAGTGCGGTGGGCGGGGTCTGCGTCGTCTGGGCAGCCGGAAGACCGGCGCAGGCGCCCTCGAAACCGGCGGCCGGGCAATCACGCCCGGTCATAGTCAGACTGCTGTCCGTGACCATGACCCCGCTGGTAGTCTTATAGTTCGTCGTCGTGCCGCCGTTGCCCTGGTTCTGCAGGCTGGCAACGGTGACGCTGAAGCCAATATCCTTCGTATTCTTGCCCGCGACATAACGGCCGGAAAAGTAGCGGGCAAAAGGCATCGGCAGTACTTCAAGATTGACTGCGATCGGCGAAGAGTAAAGGCTTTGCGTGCGGGAAACATGGCCATCGCCCGTGAATGTCGTCAGCAACCACTGCAGCGTGCCGGTATACGTCTTTGTGCCAGAACTGCCGCCGCCACTTTGGACCATTTGTTGCTTCAACTGCGTGCCGAACAGTTCATCGCGGCCGTCGAAGTTCAGATCGCCGGCCTGGCGCGCCAGAAAACTCTCCGTCGTTCCGCTTGCCACGCCCGGGAACTGGCCGCCATAACCGACATAACCGTAATTCACGCCGTCATAGTTCATCTGACGAATGCGCTTGATGGAAGAACCCCACAGCGCGCCGGTGGAGAGATCGACCCCGGAGTTCCTGCCATAGGCATCGACCCACACCAGGCGCGAGGCATTGGAGAACGGCGCCTGGTCATAATACAGCGCATAGCCCCGGCGCAGATTGCCCGATGTCCATACCGTGATCGATTTGATCCGGGCTGTCGTATAGGAGATCGTGTGACCGTTGGCGGTCAGTATGTAGTCCGGCCGCGTCTCGAAGTGGAAATAGATCGTCGATCCGTTGTAAGTGATGTTGGTCGGATAGCAGACCGGCCCGCCAGGACAATTATAATTATATTGGACCGTGTTGCCGTTGGTGTCGGTGACGGATGTCCGCATCCAACGATAGTTGTGTTGCAGATTATACTCTTGCGTGCCGGGAACGGGATTGGTCCCGGATATGGCTTGCACCGATCGGAAGGTCGAATAGGTGCCGTCCCGTTCCCAAACCGTCCATTCGTTATTGTTGCCGTTGAAGCTGATGCGGCGATAGCTCTCATTCTCGGTTGCGTGCGTGCCTCCGGTTGAGCAGGAGGGGGAGCTCATCCCGGAAACGCAGGATACGAGCTGCTGGCCGTTTAGCAGAAACCCGTCAGCAGCATCATAGTTGGGAGCACCATAACCTGGACTTGCCCGCTCGATGACATGGATGCCCTCCAGGCCCCAGCCATAGCCGAGCCAGCCTTGATAAAGACCGCCGATCTTCGTCTTGCGCGAGGAATCGTAGTGCAGCGACAGTTTCGGCTCCAGCCCGCGGAAACCCGGGACATCGATGTCGATATCTTGTGTCATGCTGCCGTTGCCGGAGATCTCGGGGACCGAGGCCTTCTGGATCGCGCTGACCGGAGGCGCGTCCGCCGACGTGACTGCCGCAGCTGTTGCGGCCAAGGTCGACGCACTCTGCTCCGATTGGGTTGATTTACCGAGAGCAGACTTACTGCCTGCCTCGTCATCAGAAGAAGTATCCCCGGCTGCGGACGCATCCGAACCAGTCCCACCGTTGCCCAGGGCACCTTGGCTTGTCTGCTCTGTCGATTTGCCGAGCGGCGTGCGATCCACAGCCGTATCGATCGGCGGGGCAAGATCGGTATTGGGCTGTCCCGCTGCCGTGCCCTTCGCGGTCGGCGAGGATGGCGTGACAGTCGAGGACGGTGATGTCGATCCCAAGCCGCCGCCACCATTGCCGAAACCGCTCTTGGACGTGGCCGGCGACACCGGCGCCTGCTCCGAGGCCGCTGCCGGTCCTATCACCAGCTCCCGCATCAGTTGTGGCGCACCGCCCGTAAGCACGACAATACCTACGGCGGCCGCAACAACGGCCACGCCCAAGCGATCGATTTGCATGAAACCCCCACACGCGAATCTATGAAATGCTAATGCAACCAAATTGCGCACACGCCAAAGATAAACGCAATAGGAATTTGCGCTCATAAGACGTAAAATTTTAAGGCGACCCAAGCGGGTAGCTTGTCGGCCGATTAGGAACCGAATGACCACCATCTTTCATCTCAGAAAGATTTGGACTCGCGTCGTCCCTGTCTTTTGGGTATTCGCTTGTCTGGCAGTGTCACCGTTTAAAGGAGAGAGCGCCTAATCTTACTCTGATTGTCGGACGATAGAATGCAATATTTTCGTGTGATTTCAAATAATTATCTATGAAGTCCCTTAAGATTCCCCAATCCTTGCAGCCAGTTTCCCGATCAAGGGTGTCGCCAACAGCGCCGAATTGGGGTACTCATTTATGCATGATGAGAACAGTTGCAGCGACGCACTGTTGACCGCAAGCGGATCACTTTCAGCCGCTTGTTCCTTCCAACGCTCCGTCGGAAATCATATAGCATGTCCACAGCCGACAAGCCCGTTGCGCCGCGAAAGCCGCGTGCCTCGGTACGGGTCCTATCTCGGGGAGATCAGTCCAGCGCCTGAGAACCTCATTGATCGCGACTTCCAGGGAGGCCCCGAACGAGAAGTGGCTGGCTGATATCACCGAATTCCAGATTCCGGCCGGCAAGGTACTGAAGGGCGCTTCCCTAGCACCTAATCCGCAAGAAAAGAATATCGGCGGAAGACAAAAGGCGCGGATCCTCGTTCAGCGCGTCGGATGGATGGAAGGTGATATTTTAGCGCGATTCAGCTAGTTGCTCGGCAATCCCTCAACAGAGCGCCATTGTTACAAGCAATCCGCGCGATGGGGCTGCCGCCAATGACGGCAGTTTCCGGTATCAATTCAGGCACGATGAGAACGAATATGACAACGCGTCGTTGACGCGCGTGTTTGGCGTGTCTTCCCAAAGTTCCATCGACAATCACCGAGCATCTCTGATCGATACGACTGCGCCGCCGCGCCAGTTGCATTCGTGATCGCATCAGTCGATTTGCCGCGAAGTGCATAGATCATCAACTTCTCACGGCCGCAATGACGACATCTCTTCCGAGACCGTCGACGCATTCGACGTAGGAGCTCCGTTCGTGACCCATTCTTGGTCGGAATACCAGCGCCATGCCTTCGAGCGCAATATTCAGGTACGGCGATTTCTCAGTCCGACATAGCTCTGTCAGGCTCTACATCCCTATCAATTCACGCCGATTATCCGACCGATCACATATTCATCGCCACTTTCGCGAAATGCACAATGGCGTCTCGGGCCCTGGCATCGCCACCAATCAAACTATTGGCTCCTTGAAATGACGGGAGCTTATGCAGCCCAGCAGTAACAGAAGGACAAATCAATTGGTTAGCAATGTAGTTACGACGTCTGGAAACGTGACTTGCATGGATTTCAGCACGAATCAATGGCACGGTTATGTTGGCGGGAGCACGCCGTATGGCTTATGGGTGGATGGCCCCTTGCATCCGTGGCGCGATGCAAACGGGACACCGACGTTTATCACCGCTCACTCCGAAGGATATCGTTATAACGTCGTCTATGACTGGCATAACGGCCAGACCTGGACCAACTGGAATGCAGGTAGGCAGTGGAATTCTCCCCGAGACACCTATGAAGGGCATTATGCCAATCGTCACTGGATTATGTCTCCCTTTGCCCGCGGCTCTCTAGTAGTAGCCCTGACGCATCACGAATTCTATCAATCGTCTGTTACGATCGGCGGGGTCGCGGGCTTCAATTCTAACGCCTACGGGTTCAACACACGCTGGGTCAACACAATCGGCTATGTCCGCTCGATAAATGATGGGCAGGCCTGGACAATCCCGCAGCCCGGAGATTACGGCCAAAATCATCACAATGTCCGCTGCGTGCTGATCCCAGAGCCGTGGTCTAACCAATCTCTCAACACGCTCTATGGATTCCTGCATCCTTCGAACATCGTGCAGGAAGGAAATTATTACTACGCTTTTGTGGAGGTTCGCAACTTGCCGGGCAATACCACATTGCTCGACAACGGCTTCGCAATGATCCGCACGTCAAATCTCGACGCTTCGGTAGGTTGGCAATTTTACAACAATTCGAATCAGTGGGAGATGGTAAATCACCAATATTATCAAGGAAACCTTGCGCCCCAGCAGCCGAAGATCTTCTTCAAGGTAGCAGGCTATAATCCCTACACCATGTATGATCAGAACGGGCGCATGGCGCAGACCGTCCGATATCACGTTCCCACGCAGAAATGGGTTCTATTTGGCTATACCGGTCTGGAGGCGAACGGTTTCTGCTACTGTGTATCGGATACCCTGGCTAATCCACAATTCGAGGTCAACGGGCGCCGCATGGTCAGCCTCGCTGGCGGTGGCACGATGAACGAATATCACAACAATCATTTCACAGGGGTATTCGATCCAAATTCCCAGGATCAGAACTATCAGACTATCCTGGGTAACAGCGCAGTCGTGATCACGGCTGATGAAGGTGTTCGATACAAAATTGGTACAATCCAGATTACCTGATCCCCTTCGATTTAGAACCCGACTTACGTTGAAAGACTTCATTGAGCTCAACGGTGGGGCAAAGATCCCTGCTCCGCCGTTGAGCTCCTTCAAAGGCCATGACCTCGAAAAGGACCATTACTCTGGCACGGACAAAGCAGGCTTAACCAAGTCCCGCAATTAAAGGCTGAAACACGCGCGACCACAGTCGATGCTGCAAACGCCGCAGCAAAAGTCGCATGGCCCAATCCGGCATCTCAATGCGTTTGGCAACACCTTAGGCCTAATCACAGGATATCCCGATGAATTTGAACAAGCTACTGCTTGCGGTCTCCATGGCGTGCGCCCTCTTTACTGGAGCGCAAGCGCGATCGACTACAGGCGCGATCGAGCAACTTCCGATCCGCCCACCGTCTCATGTGATCGGACACGATGGAAGCAATCGTGTCGGTCGTGAGCCTGTTGCGGATTTCCTGAAGCCGGGCTCGGCATCTCCCACTAGGTCACCGACTCATAACTCCTGAGCCAAATTCGAATTGATGCGAGTTGGATTGACGCGAGGAAGTTGTCGTCGCGTTTGTCATATCGGGTTGCGACGGCGCGGAAGTGTTTGAGTTTGTTGAAGTATCTTTCGACGGCGTTGCGTTGCTTGTAGAGCCAAGGGCTGAAGACGGGAATGTGAACCCTGTTTGGCATGGGGCGGATGCAACCCCATACTCCTCGTGCCTTGAGGTTTTTACGCAAACCGTCGCTGTCGTACGCGCGATCTGCCAGCAGTATCTGACCAGGCCTGACAGTTTCAAACATATCGGCGGCCGAACGCCCGTCATGAGCTTGCCCGGCTGTAAGCTTCAGTCGGATTGGGCGGCCATCGGCATCGACGAGGGCATGGATTTTGGTTGTCAGTCCACCACGCGAGCGACCCATGCAACCGGATCTCTCGTCTTTTTTTGACCGTTGGCCGCATGCTGGTGAACGCGGATCGAAGAGCTGTCGATCATCTGGATATCGCCATCGTAAGCTTCTGATATTGCGTTGAGAATACGTGCCCAATGCCCCGCATGGCGCCATCGGTTGAAGCGGTTTACACAGGTCGTATAGGGTCCATACCGAGCAGGAATGTCCGCCCAAGGCGCACCCGTTCTCAGTCGCCAGAAGATACCATTCAGTACCCGCCGGTCATCAACGCGCGCCTTGCCACGAACCTTGGTCGGCAGGAGAGGCTCAATTACCGACCATTCGAAATCCGTCAAATCAAAGCGCGCCATTACTACCTCCAGCCATCAGAGACAGTGAATCACAAACCATTCAAATCTAAAACTATTTTATGGGTATGTGACTAGCACGGCGATCGAAAGAATAGCGTCGAAGGTATTGTCTTTAAAGGGCAACTCTTCTCTAACGCCACCGATATCGGTGGAATCGTAAGGCACGATCTCGAAATTCACGACGTTGTCGAAATAGACGTCACGCCGGCCTGCACCGCAGTCTAAAACGAGTCCGTCCTTATATTTCGCTACGATGTCCAGGCCGTGTCGATCATAGCCATGGGCGGAGACTGCATCGGTGTCCGAGATACCGGAAAGCTCTCTCACCTCCTGCTAGAGGTGGTTGTAAACGCCAGCGTCATTTAGAGTGAACGGCATGTCCCTACGAAGAAACGGCTTTAGTTTTGCCATTTTCCCGGGGCGCTCGGCCATGATCGCCGCAGAACGCTCATCCAATTCATGAGCGCGACCGTTGTCGTGGCTCTGTTCTGAACGCTTGGTTAAGCGCGCTACCAAATTCCGTATCATCTCGATGCCCGAAATACTCGGGACCGTTTAGCGCCGCTGCGAAACAATCCCAATGATCAATCTGCAAGTGCGGATTTTAAACCTCTATTTGGAGAGGAGTGCAGCCTGTTCAAAGGCCTCCGCTATTCAGCGCCCATCCTTTCTTTTGGAGCAATCAATGGACCCATCGAAATTCTTCGACGCGGTGCGATCCACCGTGTTCAATGGCAAGCTCTCGCAAGCCCAAGTCAATGGCATGAACGCGTTGCTCTCGGAATGCGATGCGCAAACGCTTACACCTTCTATGACGGCCTATGTTCTAGCCACGGCGTTCCACGAAACGGCGCAGACGATGCAGCCGATCGCAGAGTACGGAAAGGGGAAGGGACGCCCCTACGGCAAGCCTGGGCACAATGGCGGCCAGATCCCCTACGGGCGCGGTTTTGTCCAGACCACAGGGGACACCAACTACGAACGGACAGATCGGGAGCTAGCACTAGATGGCCGGCTGATCACCGATTATGACCTGTTGCTCACCGATATTGAGATCGCTGCTCGTGCGGCAGTCGAAGGCATGAAAGAAGGCTGGTACACCGGAAAGAAGCTTTCCGATTATTTCAATGCCAAGATCACCGACTACGTGAATGCTCGGAAAATCATCAATGGCACCGACAAGGCTGCTTTGATAGCGGGCTATGCCAAGAAGTTCTTCTCGGCTCTCGCTGCATAAAATCCTCCCATCAACATCGAAGGACATCTCCCATGCGTATTCTAGCTTGGTGGCAATCGCCGCCATGATGATCCCACTCGGCTCTTGTGCAGCCCTGCAGAAGCTTGCTAGAACCGAAGTGCCCATGACAGCCATCGTTGTCGCCGGCAACGGCGTGGATGCTGCCGAGACCGCTGCAACTGCCCTATGTACGGTTCTGCACACCGAACCCGGCACCGGCCGGCTGCAATGACAGCGTGATCAAGTACAAGATCGTGCCGGCGGTCCCACGATAAAAGGGGCGTAATGCGGTCGACGGTTCGCTCTCGACAACCCCGATTCCAAGTTCGGTCCGAGCACGCTGGTCGATGCTCTCACTAAGGCCGTCGGCGCGCTTCAGACTATTCTCTCCAACGATAACGTGACGTCCTTATGAGCCATTACCATGCTTCAATCCATCTTGGGAAATACTCAATATCCTCCCTGCATTGATCCCCAACATTACTGATTTTAAGGTCATCGGTTAGACCGTTGGATGGCTGCTCTCGATCGAGCCGACGCTGATGCCGTTCTCGAACAGCCGAAGCCGATCCTCTTGAATATCGTCGCCGCATTCGCAGCTAATCCAGCCACGACGGCAACCCAGCTCGCCGCGCTCAAGGTGCTGGATGCGAAGATGGACGCGGATTTCGATGATGCCATCACGGCCTACCTGGCCAGTCATCCCGATCCGGCGACCGCACCCCCTTTTGTCATCGGTCGGCTGACGACCGGCCTCGCCAATCTTCAAGGAGTATTCTCCATGTTCAATTCGAACTTGGTCCACAATCTGATCAACGTGGTCATCATCCTGGTGTCAGCGATCACCGCAGGCCTTTCCGCTTGGGGATGCACATCACTCCCGACAGGCGCGATCGACTGCTCGGCATCAACGATCCCGCCTCAGTATTCTGGCGCGCTGATCGCGCTTCTCGGTGTGCTGAAGATGTTGATCAACATCTCTCGCGACGGTCTTGCTGGCCTCACCAAGCCACAGCCGCCGGCCGACAAGGCCCAGTGATGGCGATGTCACGATAACGCCTTGTGAGGAGCGGCTAAATAGACACACATGTATGTACACCTCGCCAGTCAGCGACAAGCACCATCGCTTCCCGCCCCAGATCATTGCCCATGCGGTCTGGCTCTACTTTTGGTTTCCGCTGAGCCTGCGCGTTGTCGAGGAATTGCTTCTGTTCTGGACGAGGTCGTCATCTCCATTGCCGGCAGGAAACACTGGCTATGGCGTGCCGTCGATCAGGACGGGCATATGATTGACGAAATCGTCCAGAACAGAAGCAACACCAAGGCTGCCAGGCGATTGCTGGCCCGTCCGGCGACAGGTCATGCCGCACGTCGAACATCGATCCCACAAGGGTCTGAACAACCGGGCTGAGAACTCTCATGTGTCGCCGCGAAAGCGGGAGCGGATGATGCAAGGCTTCCGATCACCGAGAGGTCTTCAGCGCTTAGTCTTTGTCTTCTGCGCTGTTAGTAACCTCTTCGTCCCACCCGCTCACAACACACCGTATCCCAAAACCGCATTCACCGCATCTATGCGATCGCAGAGTGGAAAGCTGCGGCCAGACCCATGGCCTGAGATCAATATCCCCGAAGGCAGACGCTTCAGTTCATCCGAATTCAAGTTAAGGTGACATTGTCCTGCGACATATAACATGTGGGGTCTTCAAATGGAGCGATGGAAACTGCGTAACTGCCGATGATGCAGCCCGCTTAGTTGGCGGCAGCCCATCAAGGCCATCGGCAGTTTGTACCTGCTCGCCAAATCAAAGTTTTGGCCCTAGCCGCGACAACCTCATAGAGACGAATTCAATCAACATGACTGGCCTCCGTCTTGCAAGGTTAGGTTTTTGATTTCGAAGAGGTAATTAGTGCTCCGAAAGCGCCAGTAAGCCGGGCTTGCTCTCGCAAAGTCGGAAATACCATGCTGCCGTAGAGCGGGATGATTTGCGAGGTTTCTCCGCTCATCCTGATTTCGCACTTAGCTGCAGCTTCTATCCGCAACTGCCTGGGGCAGGCTGCTCGATTATCTTTCAACGCAAAAGTTCAGGAGAACACAATGCCGACTAATAAGAACGTCGCGACCGCCATCCTATCCGAGGCTGATGGGGCTCTCATCAATTCGCGCGCAGACGCTATTGCAAGCTATCATCCGACAACGGCGCCGGGCTTCATTATGACGGCGGGCTATGCTGCCGCCGGAGATGGCGGCGCCGCCACTTATAAGCAGGTTGCGACGCAACCGACGCACGGCGGCAAGTTGTCTATCACTCTCTCCGGCGGTGCCAATGTCTGGTATGAGCTGGCAGAGCACGATATCAACGTCTTCATGTTCGGCGCCAAGGGCGACGGCGCGACGTCAGACAGTGCAGCGATCCAGCTTGCAGTCGATTATATCAAGCTATTTGGCAGCCCAAACGTAAAGCCACGATTGAGTTTCGGTGGCGGCAAGATGAATAATTTTTTGCTGACGGCCACTATCAACATGACGCAGCTGAGAATGGTCAAATTGATCGTTGACTTCGAAGGAGCTTTGCTGATCGGCAAAACGGCTGGCAAGCCAATGATCGATGCTCTCTGGTCTACTGGTATCCAGTTCATGAACGGCACGCTCTACGGCGATGCATCTTCCGCCCCGAATATCGGACTGCAAATTGGAAGAGGTACAGGCGACCTGACCACCGGTTCAGCCGAGAATAATGGCATATTCAACGTTGATTTGATCGGCGCCTATACCGTCACGGCGTTCTATAATGGGGCCGCGGAGATTTTTAGAGCGGATAAATGCAAATTCTGGAATAGCTCAGCAACTGGTAGCTGCGTGTTTATGGACGGCAATAATAGCGCAGGCATAACGTCACAGTTCTTTACTGTCACTCTTCCGAAAAATACATACATAAGCTTCAACGACCAAATATACACCAGCTGTAATTTTGAACAGATAAGCGGAGCAACAAATACATTCGCTCTTGTTGAGTCCGGAAGCGGCAATTCCCACCATTTCATCAACTGCTACGGCCAGAACGAGCACGCTTCCGGAATATATTTCTCACCCGGAACGTGGAGCCAGTGCGTGTTCGACATCCACTTCGAGGCTACGAATCTGATATACTGGTGTTTGCTCGGCACAGCAGGCGGCAACATTTTCTTCCGGCATTGTGTTTTCAAAGAGTACTATTTGTTCGCTACGGGCAACATGTTCATAACGACAGGTAATCCTGCCGCAGGAGTTTTCTGGTATGGCTGTGAAGTTGTCGTAAGTGATGCTGGTACCGCAGCAGCGATCTTCAACAGAAATAATGCGCAGCTACTGTATTTTACTGGAACCATCCGCGTAAGCGGTGCGGCCAGTCACGGCTTTGCTCAGCTGTCGTCATTCTGGGGCGAGATTTACGGCGTCAAGGCACGTGCATCCGGTTTTGTTCGACCGCAAAGTGGTGGGTTTGTTTACTACAATCCCAATGATCTTGTTCCCGCAACATATGGCACGTGGGTCAGTATTCCATGATGGCAAAGTAGCTACGGTACCGCTCACTTAGGCAATCGCGCCGATCACTGAGGCGTCCCTCGGAGCGCCTTTTCATTCGAGAATGTTATGTTAGGTGTGAACCTGGAAACCCGCTGGCCATCACGTCCTTTCTAACACACCAAGTGCGCTGGCGCAGGGGTGCAGCACGAAATTGCAAGCGGTGCTGATCTTTCGGGATCACTGACCGGAGAGATGGTCGAATGCCGCGACATTGGATTTTCCGCAATGGCGGCGAGCTCACATCTCCGAAAGTGACACCCCTTGAACCCGGAGATCTGCAGAAGCGTAACGTTAAAATGGCTAATGAGCGGGCGTAGATTTCAAATTCACCACGGGAGCGGCAGCAACCAACGTTTTTTGATGTTCAGCTGCAAAGAGCAATGCTTTAGCAGTTCGGCTAGGCGTTGGACGGCTCTTGTTATTTGCTTTGCAACAAGAATGAAAGCACAAGCAGCAATATATACCCATCTGCTGCTAGATTCCGGCAAAAATTCCGATCATCCGGGATAGCTGTAACTAAACCAGAGGTAAGAAATGCCTGATATCGCAGATAACGCAGTGAGTGAGAACAACCTGAACCCGTCATTGACGATAACTATGCCGACCGTTGTTGCGAGCCGTGCCGCCCTGAAGGCGCTGAATGCAACCGGGAGATACAATACCGCCTATCTCGGCGAAGCCGGAAGAGAAGGAATATTCGCGCGAAAGAGTGGAACACCGTTCCCCGATCCTCAAGAGGGCCGCATTATTGTTTCGAACACTCCGGGCTGTTACTGGGAGCGTGTGGTTGAAGACGACATCTATCACGCAACATGGTGGGGAGTCCGGGGCGATGATGCAACGGACAACACAGCTATGCTCCAAGCCGCCATTACTGCATTACCCCCTGTGCCGGTGGCTCTTCTTCTCCCAGCAGGGGTTATTCGCGTGAATGACCAAATCACGATTGGACGTGAGTACTTCACGCTTCGGGGGGCCGGTGCAGGTACAACGACCGTCCGCCAGTTCAACCCTGCGGTAACAACATTCTACTGCGCCGTGGCTGCTCCGAATAGCATCCATGGCATCACCATCGCTGGGATCAACATCAATACGGCTTCGTCCATCGTCAGTACTGCCGGCGCGCTTATCTACGTGGAAAAAGGAAACGGGATCCGTCTCGAAGATCTTGATATGGGCGGAGGCTATTACGAAATTTACCTCGCAGGATGCTTCGGCGTTCAAATAGATAATTGCCGGGCGGCGAACGGATATAAAAGCCCGAGCACACGTTCCAACATCATGATTGGAACAGCGAACCCTTCATGGGGCGGGATTTACGGGGGGAATATATTTATCAACAACTGTGATTTCCAAACGGCCTATGGACAATCGGGAACCCCAGGAGCACAATATGGCATGCAAGTCCGAGCAGTTGATGGGCTTTTTGTCTCAAACTCCTATTTTGGATATTATGAGACAGCTGCAGTAGCTCTGCTTAACAGCGGCGGCTTTGTAGCCGGTGTTAAGTTTTCGAACTGTTGGTTTGACCATCAGATGGGCAACGGCGTGTTTGTTTCTGGCGGAGCGAACGCGAATTTCTCGGGCGGAGCATGGATCGGCTGCAATTTTGTTGGTGGGACTTCTGCTAATTATAACTTCTTCGCCGAGGGAAATCCTAGAGGCATTGAGATCGTCGGTTGTGAACTTTCTTGGGTTAGTGGAGACAATATCAGAATTAACACGACTCAGGGTTCCATAGTTATTGCGAACAACAAAATCCGCCTTGCAGATATCGATAATCAGGCCGGAGGCGAAGGTATCGCCATCGTTGCTGGTTCTGATGTAGTGATTACAGGCAATGTAATCGATGGCGAAGGATATACCGACTCCGGTATCGTCGTTTCAGGCAACAGCAATAGGGGCGTGGTGAGTAATAATCGCGTAACGAACTGCACTCATGGGATTCGTTTCGAGGGAAACGCTGGGGGCTTTGTAGCCGTAGGCAACAATACGCTTGGAAACTCCGGTGTTGGCATGCTGAATACATCTTCGGGGTCCATTACAATTCCGGCAGGAACAAATATCTAAATCTCGGCCGCTGAGTGGACCGAGACTCGTTGAAGAGCGTTTCGAGCAGCTGCAAGATGCGCATAAAGCCGTAAGATGATATCGAAGCTGAGCGCATCTTAGAGCTGAACGTCAATTTTGGCCGCAGACAGATAAATCCATCCAGCGCTAGTGTTTCGTTGGGACTGGAAGTTAAATGATGGCCGCTTGGCTGCGGCTCTTCGAGGCTCAGTTGCCGACCATGCTTCCAGTTAATGCCGTGGATATAGATTTGGTGCGGCTCCGAAGGTATCGAACCGCTAGTCGCTATATTGCGCAATAATCATCTCTGAAAAACCTAGCCTACATCTCCATAAGCGAACATTTCAATCCGGCTTCGCGCCGGGCTTTTTCTATTCGGGTCAAACCATGACGGCTGCGTGCACCCCTGAACTGAGGGAGCACCAAAGCCACAATCAACGATATATAACTTAACGGAGGCTTACCTAATGTACACTGAAGTTCCTACAGGTCAGTTCGGCACTACCGCTGAGAACCTCCCCATAAACGTGGTCAGCCACGGAGCTGATCGCACAGGTGCTACGCCGAGCGCTTCTGCCTTCATTGAGGCAGACACACAGGCAGGTCCCAGCGGTCAGATTTGGGTACCCGCTGGCACCTACAATATAGGGTCCGAACAGATCGGCAGTGCCGATCGGATGTGGGTTTTCCTGGGTGAGGTTGCGCTTATTGGCGGCGGCAACGTAAAGGGCAATGTCATCAAATTCCGCCCATTCGGTATGGAGATCAGCCGCGATCTCGATTGGCGCATGGCTAGCGGTCAAGGTACCGGCCTCATAATCGGTGATTGGGTTGCCTTCAATCAAGACGACCCCGGCCCGTTGGCAACTCTCCGCCTATTTCCGAACTCGGCCATCTCACCCACTCAACTCGCGGTGGAACCATATTTTGGCGACTATACGGCAGGTGATAGGCCGGAAACCACGCTTGTAAGCAAGGGCAACGGGGAAGACCTTTGCTCTATTGGCCTCGGTTCGGCTGGGATTAAAGGTGATAATTCCGAAGAGCGCCTTGTTTTCGTAAACAAATTTAAGACGGGCGGAGAGAATCTGCGACACTACGATATTTCCGTCATCAACACATTTAACGGCCAGTTGCACCCGCTTTTCCTGAATATGGGTGCTAGCACGTTACTAAAACTCGCAGAGAACGGCACCGTTAATTTTTGGAACTCCGACAAACTTGGAAGAAGCAGCAAAGGTAACACAGTCGTTAATGTTCAAAACCCGCCAAAAACCAACGGGATCCGTCTTGCGGCCCGCGCGAACGGTTCGACCGGCATTATTTCTTACGACGGCGGCGTAGAGCAAGTCGAGGCGCGTTTTGGTGGTTTCGGGGTAGTCATCGGCACGGCTGGACTGGGTACAACGGCGCATCGACTTGAAGCCGCCACGGAAAACGTTACACAAACCGCATTTGCGACAACGCTGTCAAATGCCGGATACTCTGGCGAGTGCATACGCATTAATGTGTCTCGCACGAAAAATTCCGCTTTTTCCTTTATGACGGCCCGAGCCCTAGGCGATCTGACGTTCAATTTGCGTGGTGACGGCTCCGCGTTTGCCGACGGAACGTGGAATGGTGGGGGCGCCGACTATGCGGAGTATTTCGAATGGGCTGATGGCAATCCGAACAACGAGGACCGCACAGGGCAAAGTGTGGTTTTGGAAGGCTCAAAGATCAGGATCGCCGCCGCCAATGAAGAGCCCCTCGGTGTCGTTTCCGCGACTGCCTTTGTAGTGGGTGACAGCGATACTGATTTCTGGAAAGGAAAATATCTTCGGGATGATCTCGGCAGGTACATCACTGAAAGTGTTGAAGTTCTGTGCTGGAGCGAGAATGTACCGGAAGAGCGGGTGGATGAAACCATTGAAAGGGAGCACGTTGACGCTGGCGAGGATGGCAAACCAGTCACCCATAAGTGGAAAGAAGAAGCCAGCAGATTACTCTCAGCCGCTCGTACAGTCGAACACAGCTATCCGATCAACGAGATTCCTCAGGGCGTCGTGGCTCCGTCGGACGTTGAGTGTAAGAACATCCAACGACGAAAGTTGAATCCTGCTTTCGATGCGACTGCTTCGTACAAGTCGAGAGAAGTTCGCGGAGAATGGTCGCCGATTGGTCTGCTTGGGAAACTGCGGTTGCTTAAAGGCCAGCCGACAGGCGCACGCTGGATCAAGATGCGTGACGTGTCGGCCACCGTCGAAGAATGGATGGTGAAGTGAGCTGACCTGTCCGCAATAAATCAGACCATCCGGAATTGGAATTTCCACTTATAGTCCCTGTTGGAAAGAAGAGGAGTGACCTGCCACTGAACTTTCATCCAGCGGCAATTAGAGCCTCGGCGGTTTTGAATACGCCAAGTGGCGCGGTGTGAGCAACCGGCGGAAACGCGAAGCTTTCATCTTGCGTAGCGTTGGAGCCGGTTGCGGCGACGGACCCGGCATAGCTTGCCGGGGTCTGATATCCAAGCGATGAGTGCGGCCGGAAATGGTCATAATCCTGCGCCCATTCGGAAATAGCGCTACGGGCGCGGCCGAGACCGAAGAACAGGCTCGTTCAGCAGCTCGTCGCACATGCGGCTGTTGAAGGATTCGACGTAACCGTTCTGCATCGGCTTTCCCGGCGCGATGTAGTGCCATTCGACCTTGTGCTCCGTCGACCACGCGAGGATGGCGTTCGAGGTGAACTCCGTGCCGTTGTCGGAGACGATCATTCCCGGCTTGCCGCGCCGTTCGATCAACGTCGTCAGCTCGCGAGCAACACGACGACCGGAGATCGAGGTATCTGAACCGATGTGGTTCCTGTTCTTCGAACTGCATCCCGGCCCGTGGCTAACCAGGCCACACCAAGAGGCCTGACACACGACCGATAGAATTCCTTATTCGCGGACGACCGTCAAAAATCTTCTTGCCAAACCGGGGGCATCCACACACGCACCGCCGCGATCCGTTGCGCAGACCTGAAAGCTCCGCTTCGCAAGGTCGATCGCCAGAATGTGGACTGTTGTCATCTGCCTCTCCTCCGCAAGCGCCACCATGGCGCTGAGCAGGCATCATACGCCGATGCCGGACGGAGGGGGCATCCACATGGGGTAATCGCGGGAGCCATACCCCTTCGGATTCGGACATGATTTGGAAGGTGGCTGTTCCCCGATAAGATGAGGTACGGGCTCTCGACTGGACGCCGGGCCTAGCATCAAAGGAGAACAGCCATGGAAGAATATATCGGCCTCGACGTTTCAATGAAAGAGACTGCCGTCGCAATCCGTCGGAGTGGCGTGCGTGTTTGGCGCGGGAAAAGCGCATCAGATCCTCGCGTCATTTCGCGGAACGACATGGGCTGCAGCCCAACCACATATCCACAGTAACATTCGACCAGCGAACACGATAACCCGATGTACTTGAGCGAAAGAATAGTCTATACGGCGGCCACTCCTCAGCAATCACCGCTGCAGGATTGCCACCTTTAGTCGCATGACGCGATCTGAACCAGATCTCCAAGATTTAGGATCATAGGGATGTTCGCCTTCGAAAACCTTAGAGAATCGCCATGGGCCCCTGGACCCACGTACCCGTAAGATCGAATACCCATATGCATGGCATTGCGTGCGGAGAAACATCGATCGTCAATAAATGCACACTCTTCTGCGTCGACATTCAGTAATTCTAAAACGCGAGCAAAATATGTCTTCGACCGTTTGGACGTCGCAAGTGCAGCCCCCGAAATTATGGGGAAGTCGAACATCGCTGTTAAGCCGACAATTTCGAAATTCCTGGAGACTTTGCTTTGTGATGCGTCCGTCGCAACCACCGTTTTAATCCCT
Source organism: Rhizobium sp. BK491 (assembly GCF_014194925.1). Taxonomy (NCBI): domain Bacteria; kingdom Pseudomonadati; phylum Pseudomonadota; class Alphaproteobacteria; order Hyphomicrobiales; family Rhizobiaceae; genus Rhizobium; species Rhizobium sp. BK491. Next base: position 65,656 of record NZ_JACIAR010000009.1, on the reverse strand, counting down.
TTGTCCCGAAATGCCTGGATGCAATTGGCTGCCTCCGGTACGATGGCCAGCTCTTTTTCAAACCGACATGCTCTCTCGATGTAATATGATTCCCAAAACGTCGAAGGAACAATGAATTGGAAATAGCGACGTAGGATACGCTCGACCCCTGTTCTCGTTCGACCCATCAGACAACTACGAACGAATTGTCCGGAGATCGCCACGCCTGCCTTTGTAAGTTGCTCTGTCAAGACAACAGCCGCAACGAGTTCGGAATCAACTAGCACGCCATCGGCATCAAAGATCATCCATTTAAGCATTTATAATCCAAACTGTGAGGAGGTCAGGTCCGCCGTAGTCTCGGCTAGAGATTTTCCTTCGGTGATAGCCCTAACAGCTATCGCGGAAGTCCTTATCCCGTCAATCAACAGTCCTATCGCCCTCCATCCACATCTCCTCACAAGGGTGGATGCCATAGCTACGCAATGGACGCCGGAGTACAAAAGAGATCTCATCATCAACCTTTCCGCGTTCGTCCGCTGTGAAAGAAAATTTCCCTCTATTATCCGATCCAAGAACCAAGCGAATAGCCATCGTAGGTTAGCTGCATGAACCGGTGACTTAGCTGTGAAAAGATCCTCAAACGATACAATTCCTTTAGAGGAGATTTGATATCCAAAGGGTACGCAGAGGTCAGCAATATAAAGATCGTGCCATCTCAACGAACACATGACTTTGCCCAGGTCGTAAGCGATATCGCCTCCATCGACAAATCCTCCTGAGTCGACAAACACCGCATTCAGATGGCTGTCGAATAAAATGTTCCCGAAATGCGGGTCACCATGGATCAAGCAAATATCGTCCTTGTCTGCTACAAACAACGCGATGTTATCTGCAATGATATTGCACATCCTCAGAGCGCCGGGGTATGTAGCACCATTGATCTCGATGGTTCCTGAACGAGCGACCTGACAAAATGCATCGCCAATCCCCATAGCAGTCCACTCGGATGCCTTGACGCCAGTCGGAATAATACCACTATGTGTCTGTTCTCGTTGCCAGCAAAACCTCTCTAAGCGAGAACGCGGCCGAGAAACCAAGGCATAGTCGGCAAAAGCTACCCCGCTCGCGGTTGCAGACTTGGAAAGGAACCCTTCTGCGAGCTTCGCGAGCAGTTCCGAAATCAACGGGCGGGCGATGGCTTCATTGTAATTTGCGCCGACCAGCCGATCTCTGAGGGTTCCACCGCCATAGAACGGCGTCTGATAGAACGGATATCTTCCAGAAACTCCAACTTGCGTCACAGGCGCTAGAGGCTGACCACCAATGTGAGCGCGGGAATGCGACGAGACTTCAGAACGGAAGGCATCAACATCGCCTAACGCAGTTTTCCTGACATATGCGGTTCCATCCGCATCGAACAATTCAACCTTAGCGTGGTCCGTTTGACTAATCAGCCTACCGAGGACGCGGTCTGATACCAACGCTACCTCTTCGGCACCGCCCTGTTCAATCGCCATAATGAAAGCTCCGCAGATAATTTCGAGCGTGTCATTAAGATCGGGCTTGCACCCACACGCTCGGATGCGAATTTAGAAATCGTGTGATAGGGTTGTATAACCCCACCTCTTCTTACTTTACGGCAGTTTGATATTCATCTTTTCTGTAAAATAAGAAATAAGTTATAACTTTACTTTACTGACGCCAGAATCTGTGAAGTCGTTCGCCAATATAAACTGCGCTGCCGCGTATATAGAAACTATATGCAATGCCTGCATCAACAACTGTCCAGACTGAAGATCGTCCAGTATATCAGTTATATTTCTCTCGCATGGAGTAATACTCTCACTATCGTCTGGTTTCCTCCCAGAATATGGTTTGAGACCGTATGCCAGGAAGCTCGTCACAATATTTGTGTGGCTCGCGGAGTTCGGAGAGGACCTCAGCATCTCAACGAGACAAGTGGGACTCGTCCCAATTTCCTCTTCCATCTCGCGTCGCGCAGCAGCGAGATCCGCGGACCCTTCAACGGAGTCATTGGTATCCACCGCACCACCGACAAGGCCGAGCATGACACTTTGATGGCCGTGCCTGTACTCTTCGACCATTGTAATCATCCCGTCTGATGTGACCGGAACGATGTTGACCCAATTTGGATATTCGAGCACATGGTAAGGCGCGACCCTGCCGCCCGCAGAAGTTATGCAGTCGTCACTGCGCAGCTTTATCCATCGATCCTGATACGTTATTTTTGACGAAACTACGCGCCAGTTTTTTTCGATCATCTTATTCCTCAGAAGCGCTCAAACCTACGTGGCACATGTCTGACGTGGTTAAGAAAAGGAAATGTATAGTATAAACGCGGTCGCGTTATGCGGGTATTTTCCGCTGCTTTTAGATTGCAATTCATATCACACATAAAACAGGTGGTTGTCAATGCGACTGTCATAAAAATGTCATAAATGCGAAAGTGTCGACTTCAAAAAAATTTTATTGCGCTTAAATCAGTATGTTACGCCGCATGGCTGATAAATTTAGTGACCCGCAGGAAGGGCGAACGCGAAAAAAATATTACTCGGTTATGGAAAGGCGCTTGATTAATGCAATTTACAGGAGCATCGTCTCCACCAGCGATATCACATTGGGATGCCTTTGATTATAGTAAGACGGCGTGCCAACAGAGTTCTATACTTCAACGATAAAGGGAGATAAGTGCTCTATGCTTTTTGATGCTCGAGTCGGCGTCGGTCCGATGTCAAAAAATACTATTGATGCTTGCATTGGACTTGCTAACGGCGGCAAGTCGTGCATGGTAATCGCAAGCCGCCGGCAAGTTGATTCAAAGGAGACTGGCGGCGGTTACGTTGAGAGCTGGACAACCCAGGAATTTGCAAGATACGTCAGGGCCCGCGTTTCTGCTGATAGACTTGCGCTTTGCCGCGATCATGGGGGGCCTTGGCAGCATCCTGCAGAGCGAGATTTCTCTCCAGACGAAGCAATGGCTTCATGTCTGAGATCATTTCGGGACGACATTCTTTGTGGGTTTGACCTGCTTCATATCGACACAAGCGCCGAAGGTAAGGGGTTGGCTGATGAGGCTATTGCCATCGACCGTCTGGTCGAACTTTACCGACAATGCCATACGATAGCCCAATCACAGGAGCGAACGGTCGAATTCGAAATCGGCTTCGAGGCTCAAGGCATAGATACAGATCATCCGCGGAAATTTGCTGAAAAGCTTGAAGTCGTTTTGGAGCGCCTTTCACGGTTGGGCCTGCCCCGCCCCCTGTTCGTCGTAGCGCAAACGGGGACGAAGGTTGAAGAAACCCAAAATGTCGGCGCGATCATGTTCGCGTCCGTTGCCGTTCAGTGTGCTAATGAAGGCATGTCGGCGGTTTGTCGTGAAAAAGGCGTTGGACTAAAAGCACATAACGCTGACTATCTTCCGGCTGACAGGATACGGCACCTCCAGCGTTCAGGCATCGCTGCCCTCAACGTTGCACCGGAGTTTGGTGTTGTAGAAACCCGTACAATCTGCAACGTCCTCCGCGATTTCGGGCTACATCGTGAGCTGATCGAGTTTAAGAGTCTTTCAATAAGTTCCGGACTTTGGGTCAAATGGATGCGGGAGGACACTAAGGCAACAGATGATGACCGAGCCGAGATAGCGGGCCACTACACTTTTGGAACTGAACCTTTTCGCAGAATTAGAGATAAACTAAGAGCCTTGTGCACAGCGAAGTCCTTTGATTTAGACGCTCACATTCAAGGGATGATATCGAGACATATCACTCGCTATTTCGACAATTTCGCGTGAAGTCGCGCAGTAGATCGTCAGGATTTATTAAGTGGTTCTGCCGTTTCTCTAAGTGTGGTCAGTCACCCTCCTCAGCTTCAGGGTGTTCGGACTAGCCGCCGGCAATGGTCAACGAAAAGAACGTCAATGCCTAAGATATTATTTTTCATTTCTACGGGGCTCGGTTGGAGAACCGTCGGTCAGAGAATCCGTGATGCAATTCAGCTTCAGGGGGACAATCAGCACGAGTTTGTTTCTTTCTCTGCGTCCAGGCTTGGGCGCCGTTTGATTTGGCACACCGGCTATCACACGGACGACGGTCTGCACATTCCAATATTCGATCCCTATACCGTTGTCTCATGGCAGGCGAACAAGTTCCGATCGCGAATCCGAGAGTTCGATGCGATCGTGGCGGCAACGCAAGCGCAAGCAGCGCCCTTTGTCCGGAATCCCCACGGTGTTCCGATATTCACGGTGATCGACTCCACACGCCGTCTTTATAAGACGGAGTTCGGGGGTAGTCACATCCGCGACGCCGCGATTGCGCGGGAGGGGACGCTCTTTCAAGATTCCGAGCACATAATATCGATATCGAAATGGGCCGCTAACGATGTTGTGAATCACTATGGCATATCGCCCGACAGGGTAAGTGTAGTTCCGGTCGCATCGCAGCCGTCGAGCTATCCGGTCACAGCTTTTCAACCAGAAGGGAGATTAAACGTGCTGTTTGTTGGAGGCGACTTTGAACGCAAGGGCGGCACGGATCTCCTGGAATGGCAGACATCTCACCTGCATCGGTTTATGAATTTGCATTTGGTAACGGAGCGCTCAGCGCAGAGGAGCGAGGTTCCAAACACGACCTGGCACGGACCAGTGCCCAATGAAAAGGTGATACGTGAGCTTCTACCGAATACGCACGTCTTGATCCACCCGACCCATCGCGACTGCAGCGCGATAGTCGTTGCCGAGGCGGCCATGGCAGGCGTCCCGTCAGTCGCTTCGCGGGTCGGGGGAATATCCGAACTTATTGAGGACGGTGTCACCGGTTACCTCTGCCAAATCGGTGATCGGCAACGCTTTATCAGCTCAGTGGAAAACCTTTTCAAAGATCGCAATAAACTTAGAGATATGGGGCGCGAAGCAAGGCTGAGAGCCTGCCGCATACATGAACCTACGGTCGTCTACAAGGAAATTGTCAAGATCGTCGAACGATCCTTGGCCAGCAGACGAAAGGTCGGTCGAATGCGGCTTGGTCAACCGAGACCGTTGGCCGGCTAACTTCCTGGCATCGGCGTCCGTCTTACACAAATTGCGGCAATCAATCACGGCCAGGCTGTTGACCCTTCGTCTGGATGACTCCTCATCCGCTCCCGACGAGATATTGTCCGAAACGAAAGAGCTCGATGTTTCATCCTATTCGCCTGATACTTCGCCGTCCTTCGCTTCTGTTGTTGGCAGTTATGACTTTCATACATGGCTCAGCATACGGCTCAACGCTTCCATATCTCTCTATAACGGCGATTAATGAACTCGGCATAAGTGATCAGGCGTATTCGGTTCTGATGTTCGTAACATCGTTATCAACCGTTTTGATCAGCGTTTCGCTGGGTGTCATTTCGGATTTCACAGGAGATCGGCGGAAGATCATGGTAGCGTTGGCGTCGATCGGCGTCATTGCTTACGGCGCCATTTTCATTTTTCCTTCCCGTTATGTATTCGTCTGCGCCACAGCGCTTGCGATACCGTTCTTCCAGTCCGTGAGTTCGTTCATTTTTATTAGTGTACGCGCAGAAACTGCAGATCTGACCAGTCAGGATTCTGCGGCCGTTAACACGACGATGCGTGCCTTTATGTCCGCTTCGTGGGTCGTTATGCCAGGTACCGTAGGCTTTGCTTTCGCCGGTTCCGGAAGCATGCGGGGGGCATGGGGGGTGGCTGGGTTATGCGCGCTTGCCATCCTGTTCTGTTCTGCTTTCCTCTTACGAAAATCGCGAGATCAACGGGCGGGAATGTCAGGCGGTGCATTTTTTTCCGCGCTTAAGGAAATTGCGGCTCCCTTGATGCTGGCACGTATGATCTCTATGGCATCTTTAACAGGCACAACTCGTTTGGCGAGCACTCTTTGGCCGCTTATCCTTATGATCAAACTAGGAGGCAAGAGCGCAGACGTCGGAATGGTCGCGGGCTTAATTGCGTTGCTCGAAATTCCGTTCATGTTAATCTGGGCTGCGCTTCTCACACGTATTAGCCTTCTTGCTATCCTAGTAATGGGGGGCGTTATCTATGGAGGTTATATGGCTTTGCTGTCCTTTACGACGGCACCGTGGCAGTTTTATCTGCTGGCGCTTCCAGCTGCGGCAGGCGCGGCGGCACTGCTTTCAATGCCGTTGACCTATTTCCAACAGCTTTTTCCCGATCGACCTGGGTTGGGCACGGCCTTTAATCCAATAAACTCCTGCTTGGCAAACGGTCTGATGGCAATTATGTTTGCCTTTGGTGCACCCTTTTTCGGCTACTCGGGCACGGCCTGGTTGGGAGTCACGATGGCAGCTGCTGGCATCGGTGGGCTCCTTGTGCTCGGGGCCGTCCGAAGCTCGACTTAGTATTCAAGTATCGATAGTGAGCCATCTGACGGCCCTTCCTTGCTATCTTCGGCCCAAAGCACTATCTTTGCGGCATAATATCCGCGTCAGGAGTGCCCAAATGTCCGAACCGCAGCTTTCCATCCGCAGCAGCAAGGCACGCGATCTGGCACATGCGCTGGCCAGACGCACCGGCCAACCAATCAACAAGCTCGTCGAAATTGCGCTCGAGCACTACGACCAAGAACTGCGGCAAAAGTCGGCACAGACGCCAGCCGACACGCTTTGGGAGCTGATGGCCGAGGGCCGCCGGTCCGTGCCACCCGGCACCACCTCCGCCCATGACGATCTTTACGACGAAAACGGTTTGCCGAAATGATTGCCGTCGATACGTCGGTGATTGTGGCCACGTCGCTGGGAGAGCCCGAAGCTGAACGGTTTCATGCGCTCGTCACCCGTGAGGAGGTCGTCATTGGCTGGCCGACCTTGCTTGAGGCACGAATGGTGCTCACCGGCAAGAGCTTTCCTAACGCCGCAGCCATCATTTCTCAGCTCGTCGCTTTGCCAAATGTGACCGCTGTGGCCTTCGGCGAGCGGCATTACTATGCTGCCGAGAAGGCCTTCGACCTGTTTGGCAAAGGTCGCCATCCGGCCAGCCTTAACATGGGCGACTGCTATTCGTACGCCGTTGCCGTGATCGCCAAGGCGCCCTTGCTATTCAAGGGGAATGATTTCGGGCGGACGGACGTGAGATGTCATCCCGCATCGGCTACCCAATGACAAGGAAAACGATCGTCCGCACCTCCCCCGCCGATCCGTTGCTGGCGCGCGCCGAAGAGCTCGATGCGCTCGACGCCATCCTGCCCTTCGCCCGCCGCGATCAGCTGGCAACGCTGCTGACCGACGGGGATGTCGCCACCCTCAAGCATCTGGCCAAGGAGGGCATGGGGGCCAACACGCTGCGCGCACTTGCCTCCGATCTGGGCTATCTCGAAGCCTGGTGCGAGTTGGCGACCGGCGCTCCCCTCCCCTGGCCGGCGCCGGAGAGCCTGCTCCTGAAATTCGTCGCCCATCATCTCTGGGACCCGGTCGAACGGGCCGAGGATTCTTCCCACGGCATGCCTGATGACGTCGAGATCGGGTTGCGCGCCAAAGGCCTGCTGCGTGTCGATGGACCGCATGCGCCCGATACCGTCCGCCGGCGACTGACCTCCTGGTCGATCCTCTCCCGCTGGCGTGGCCTAGCGGGATCCTTTACCGCTCCCTCGCTGAAGGCCGCATTGCGACTGGCAGTCCGCGCCGCACCCCGGCAGCGTCGACGTAAAAGCAGACGAGCGATCACCGCCGACGTTCTGACAAAGCTGCTGGCCACCTGTAACGGCGAGCGCCTGGTCGATCTTCGCGATCGCGCCTTGCTGCTGACCGCCTTTGCCTCCGGCGGCCGCCGGCGCTCCGAAGTTGCCGACCTGCGGGTCGAGGATCTGGTCGATGAAGACCAGGTCCATGCCGATCCACGAAACCCCGCCTCCCCCCTCCTGCCGTGTCTCACCGTCCATCTCGGCCGCACGAAGACGACGACGACTGAAGACCAGGCGCATGCCGTTCTGATCGGCCGGCCGGTTGTCGCGTTGAAGCGCTGGATCGAAGAATCAAGGATCGAGAGCGGACCGCTCTTCCGGCGGATCGACCAGTGGGGGAACATCGACCGGCGCGCGCTGACGCCGCAATCGGTCAATCTGATCCTGAAAAGCCGGTGCAAGCTGGCGGGGTTGGACGCAGAGATGTTTTCGGCGCATGGACTGCGGTCCGGCTATCTGACCGAGGCGGCGAACCGCGGCGTGCCGCTGCAAGAAGCCATGCAGCAATCGCTGCACAAGTCAGTGACGCAGGCGGCGAGCTATTATAACAACGCCGAACTGAAGAACGGGCGGGCGGCGCGGTTGCTTGTATAGCGCCGCGTCCCGATTTCTCGGAAAGGCTGCTTGGATTTTCCTTGCAATTCTGGAGTTCTGCTCCATAAATGCGAGGATGATTAACCGTCGAATATCGTCCGAACTGAACGAACTGCTCCGTCGCTGCTGAGTTCACTCCTCTTTGTCGGATCACCGCGAGCCTTTCGCTCTTGTGGACGGCGGAATGTCAGCTCAACTAGATCCTGGGCCATCCGCGCTGACACCCCTCGCCTTCAAACTAGGTCCTGTTCGCTTCACCGAAATCCATCGAACACGTGGGGCCTACCCGAAGGCTGTATTCTTGGCCGATCAAGACTAGCGCAAGAGATCGACTTTCCCATTCCCACGCCTTGTGGAACATCAGCTGCATGAGTAGTCCTGCTCTTGGCTACTCGGCACCATTGGAGGATGATTGCGATGAAGATGCGGATCGACGCGGTCGTGGAGAGGGCGATCAGTGCCGGCAAGATCGTCGGCACTGTCGTAATTGTCGTTAGGGATGGAGAAACCGTCTATAGCCGTGCGGCCGGTTATGCCGATCGCGAAATAGAAAAGCCCATTGAAACCCGAACCATATTCCGGCTGGCGTCGGTGACCAAACCACTCGTAGCAGCGACTGCTCTGGCTCTTATCGATAAAGGTCGGCTAGCCCTTGACAGCCTCGTGCGAGATTATCTTCCCTATTTCCGGCCCCGACAGCCAGATGGGAAAATAGCCGATATCACCATCAAACACCTGCTCACTCATACAGCAGGCCTCAGTTATGGGGCAGACCCCAAAACCACGCCACCGGAGCGGATGTTCAATAGCGGCCTTTCCGATACAGACCTCGATTTCCAGGAGAACTTCAGCCGGCTATCGACCTTCCCGCTGCTGGCAGTGCCGGGCACACTTTGGTCTTACTCGATCGCCATCGATGTTCTTGGAGCGGTCATCGCGCAGATCGAAGGGTGTAGCCTCGATGAAGCGGTGCGTCGTCATGTAACCGGACCGCTCGGGATGAGCGACACGGGTTTCTCAGTCAGTGATCCCCGGCGACTTGCTACACCCTATGCCGATGGCGATCCCAAAGCTGTTAGAATGAGTGACCATCATCTAGTCCCGGACGATGATGGCAACTTGCTGACCTTTGCGCCAACCCGGCTGTTCAACCCAACGGCTTTCCAGTCCGGTGGCGCTGGTATGGTGGGGACGGCACCGGATCTGATCTCCTTTCTTGAAACCATCCGCCAAGGCGGGGCCCCCATCTTGAAGTCTGAGACGGCGAAAGCGGCACTCCTCAACCAGATAGATGACATTCCACGCCCAGGCGAACCAGGACAGGGATTTTCTTTTTTGGGCGCGGTCATCCAGGACCCGGTTTTGGCAGAGTCTCCGATGTCGAAAGGATCGGTAACATGGGGCGGCGTCTATGGACACAGTTGGTTCATCGATCCTGTGAAAGGTATTTCTGCTGCAATCATGTCCAACACAGCGGTAGAGGGCTGCCTTGGAGCCTATCCGCGAGATATCGCACGAGAGATCTGCGCCGCTTGATGTTTGCCGCACCTTCCCGGTGACTTCTGTGCCTCAAAACTTGCCCGAGATGCTGGAGCCGGAGCTGCCCCACGCAAAGCAGCCGCTTTAACGAGATTTCCGCTACGGAAGACCGCCGACGGTCGGGAAAATGATCAGCGTCGGCGTGCCTGGCGATAGTAAGCTGGATCCGGGATCGGAACGGCAGCCATCAGGTTTCGCGTGTAATCGTCGCTTGGGTTTTCGAACACCTGCCGGCGTGTGCCCATTTCCACGATTTTGCCGCTACGCATCACGGCGACGTGATGCGACATCTTCTCGATGACGGCCATGTCGTGCGAAATGAAGAGATAGGCAAGCCCCATCTGTTCCTGGAGCTCGAGCATCAGATCGAGAACGCGTGCGCGTACCGAAACGTCGAGCGCGGCCACGCTCTCATCGGCAACGATCAGCTTCGGTTCGAGCGCCAATGCGCGCGCGATGCAGATGCGCTGGCGCTGCCCGCCCGAAAACTCGTGTGGATAGCGGCTTGCGGCATCCGCCGTTAAGCCGACGCGCTTCAATAGCGCCGCGACGCGATCCTTGCGCTCGGATGCATTGCCGACATTGTGGATCACCAGCGGCTCCGCGATCGCAGAACCGATGCTCATGCGCGGATCCAGTGAAGCATAGGGATCCTGAAAGATCATCTGCGCGGCGCGGCGCACCGGCTGCATTTTAGCGCCCGAGAGCCCATGAACCTCGCGGCCCTCGATCTTCACGCTTCCCGCAAAGCCGATGAGATTGAGGATGGCCTTGCCCGTGGTGGATTTGCCCGATCCGCTCTCGCCCACCAGCCCGAGCGTCTGGCCGGCCTTGATCGTGAAGGACACTTCATTGACCGTGGGCGCGGCGGTCTTGGCCTTGCCGAACAATCCCCTCTTGCCGCCATAGGTTACGCTCAGCTTCTCGACTTCGACGATTGGCGTGGCCGGCGTAACCACGACAGAAGCATTTGAAACGCGCGGCGGTTCATCCGTGCCGGCATGGGTACCGAGGCGCGGCACTGCGGCCAGCAGCTCGCGCGTATAGGCCTGGCTGGGCTTGCCGAAGACATCGAGCGCATCGCCCTGCTCGACGATGCGCCCATGCTGCATGATCGCAACGCGATCGGCCATTTCGGCAACGACGCCCATGTCGTGGGTAATCAGCAGGATCGACGTGTTGAATTCGTCGCGAAGCTCGCGCATCAGCGTCAGGATCTGCGCCTGTACCGTGACGTCAAGCGCGGTAGTCGGCTCGTCGGCGATCAGCACTTTTGGACGACACGACAGGGCCATGGCGATCATGACACGCTGACGCATGCCGCCGGAGAGCTCGTGGGGATATTGGGTCAAGCGCTTGGCGGCGTCGTTGATATGGACGGCATCGAGCATGGACTTGGCGATCTTTGCGGCATCGTCGGCGGTGTCTGCCTGGTGCTCGCGGATGGCCTCGACGAGTTGCGCTCCGATCGTCATGACCGGATTGAGCGAGGTCATCGGCTCCTGAAAGATCATCGCCACCTCACCGCCACGAATCTGCCGCAGGGCGCGGTGCGGAATGCCGACGATATTGCGGCCCTCCAGCAGGATCTCGCCCGCTGCGACCTTCAGCGAAGCCTTGGGAAGCAAGCCCATGATCGAGAGGGAGGTCACCGATTTCCCGGATCCCGACTCGCCCGCAAGACAAAGCGTCCTGCCGGGTTCAAGGTCGAAGCTCACATCATCAAGAATGCGCTTCAACCCTTCCGGCGTTCTAGCATCGACGCTCAGGTTACGGACGGAGAGAACGGCTGAACGGGCGCTTCGATTGCTCACGCGAAGACAATCCTTGGAAAATAGAAGGAAACAACCCAATTCGGCACATCGACGATTTCGCTGATCCTCAGATCTCCGCAAACCGAGCAGAGCATGTAGGCATCGACCGGATTGAGGCCATGCTCGGCCGCGAGCAGGTCGATCATGCGCATGACGGCTTCCTTCGCACCGGTCATCAGATCAGGGCCGATACCGGTCGTCACTTCGTAGCCGGCGCCATCGAGATGTCGCGTGACGGGTTCGGTGGTCGTAAAGCGCGGGGTCTGGAGGTTGGCGCCCTTGACCAGATCGAGCGTCAATTCGACATTCATCTGGCTTTCGATGGCCGTGCCGCAAACTTCGCCGTCGCCCTGCGCCGCGTGCGTGTCGCCGACGGAGAAAAGTGCGCCTTCCGTTTCGATCGGCAGATAGAGCGTGACGCCCGCCGTCAGATCGCGGATGTCCAAATTGCCGCCAACGCGACGGGGCGGAAGAACGGAGTGGAGGCCAGGTTCTGCCGGTGCCACGCCGATCGTTCCCGTAAACGGCTTCAGGGGCACGCGACCGCCCGGACCGAACGCTGAAGGTGCCATGGTGACGCTATCATACTTCCAGACATGCAGCGCCGGGTCCTTGAACTGGTCGGCCAGAAGTCCGAAGCCCGGAATATTTGCCGTCCAGCCGTAACCGATCGGGTGGAATTTGCGGATCGTCACCTTAAGGGCGTCGCCGGGCTTGGCGCCTTCCACATAGACCGGACCGGAGACGGGATTGATCTTGGCAAAGTCGAGATTGACGAGCGTTTCCAGCGTCGCGTCCGCGCCCATCTGACCGCCCGATGAATCCATGCATTCGAACAGGATGGTTTCGCCGGGCTTTGCTGTCAGGGCCGGCGGAAAGTCCTTATTCCAGCCGAAATTATGCTGCGCGCGATGAATAGTGTGAGTGCAGGCGATGCACATGATGGTCTCCGAGTTCAATTCCGCTGGCTTTGGCCCGCCTCCCCCGCGTAGCGGGGGAGGCGAATTGGTCGTCTTCTTGGCTTATTGCTTCACGAAGATCGCGTCATAGTTGATGACGCGAGTCGGATCGACATAGACATTGCCAGATCCGCCCATGCGCAGCGACTTGGCAACCACGCGGCGCTCGTTCATGACGGGTACCCAGGGAGCATCGGCCATGATGTCGGTGAAGATCTTGCCCCAGGCTGCCTGGCGCTCGACTACCTTGGCCGGATCCGACATGGAGTCGGCGGCAACGGCGCGTTCGTCCAGGGCCTTGTTGCAGTACCACGACCAGTTCCAGCCACCCGGAACGGCACCGGAGCAACCGAGAATGGGGCCATAGAAGTTGGACGGATCGGGGAAGTCGGCGATCCAGGCCATGCCGCCCGACCAGATCATCGGCGCTTCGCCTTCTGTTCCGCCGGCAGAGATGACATTGGCTTGGGCAAGAGCGCGAACCTCGGCCTTGATGCCGATTGCAGCCAGATCCTGCTGAATCGACTGCGCGATGCGCGGCTGCGGGTCGGTATTGGTCGAGTAGAGCACGGTCGAGAAGCCATCGGGATAGCCGGCCTCGGCAAGCAGCGTCTTTGCCTTCTTCGCGTCGTAGGCAAAGCCCTGGAACGACTTGTCATAGCCCGGCATCAGCGGCGGCAGAACCTGATTTGCCGGCGTGGCGCGGCCATTGAGGATGCGCGTAATGCGATCCTTGTTGACGGCCATGTTAACTGCTTGGCGAACCTTTAGATTGTCGAACGGCTTCACCTTGGTGTTGAGCGTAATGTAGCCGGTATGCAGCTGCTCACCATCGACGATCATCCTCGCGCCGTCCGGAGAGCTCCTGATCTCCAGGAATTTTGCAGGCGGAATGCCATCGCCGACGATATCGACTTCACCCTTCTGCAGTCGCAGGAGCGCGACGAGCGGCTCCTGTCCGACTTCGACCGTGAAGCTGTCAACATGCGGAAGACCTTTGGCGAAGTAGTCCTTATTACGCTCGAAGACGAGCTTCTGGCCGATGGTCCAGTCCTTGAGGATGAAGGTGCCGGAGCCGACTGGCTTCTTGCCGAAGTCGCCATTTGCGGCCTCCACGGCTTCCTTCGGCACGACGGAAGCGAAATTGATTGCCAGCACATGCAGGAAGGTCGCATCCGGGCGGCTCAGATGGAAAACGACCGTATCTGCGTCCGGGGCTTCGATACCCGGAAGAATGTCGGCCTTGCCGGCGGCCATGTCCTCATAGCCCTTGATCGCGCCGAAGAAGCCGGCACCGGGACCCTGCGTCTTCGGATTGACCGCACGCTCGATAGAGTATTTGACGTCCGAAGCGACAATCTCGCGTCCATTCGAGAACTTCACACCCTTGTGCAGCTTGAAGGTGTAGGTCAGGCCGTCCGGGGAAACGGTGAAGCTTTCGGCCAGCGACGGGACGAGCTTTGCCGTACCCGGTTCGTAATCCATCAAACGGGAAAACAGGCTCTTGATCATCGACCAGTTCACCCAGTCGTAGCCGACGGCCGGGTCGAGCGTGGTGATATCGTCCTTATAGGTAACGGTGATACTGCCGCCCTCAGTCGGTTGATCGGAGGCATGGCCGACCAGCGGCGTGAGGACCAGCATGGCAGCCGTGGTCGTTCTGAGTAACCAGCTTTTGAACATAGGTTAGTTCCCCTTCTTGGTGTGATTCAATGCGAACGAATGCGTGGATCGATGAGCGGCGCGATAAGATCGGCGGCCAGATTGCCGAGAATAATGGCGAGCGCAGAAGTGAGCGTAACCCCCATGATGATGGGAATGTCCACTTGCTGGATCGCCTGCCAGGCCAGCTGGCCGATGCCCGGCCAGCCATAGACGGCCTCGACCACCACCACACCGCCCATGAACTGGCCGATGTCGATGCCGATCATGGCAATGATCGGCAGGATGGCGTTCGGCAGGGCATGGCGCAGGATGATGCGCCGCCCCGATAAGCCTTTTGCGCGTGCGGTGCGGATGAAATCCTGGTTCAGCACATCGATCATGGCGGAACGGACCATGCGGGCATACCAGCCGGCGCCAAGAAGGCCAAGCGTGGCCGCCGGCAGCACGATGTTCGAGAAGCTGCCGTAGCCGCTCATCGGGAACCAGCCCAGCGTGGCCGCAAAGAGATAAAGCAGAAACAATGCCACGACGAATTGCGGCGCAGACACGCCGACGAAGGCCGACGCCATGACGAGCCGGTCGGTCGGGCCGCCGCGATCGAGCGCCGCGATGATCCCGAGCGTCAGGCCAAGCAGCACTTCCACGAAGATGCCTGCCGCCATCAAGGTGATCGTCGCCGGCAGGCGGGCCAGGATGAGGGTGGTGACCTGTGTTTTCTGCGCATAGGAGCGGCCGAGATCCCCCTGCAGCAGGCCCTTCAGATAGTGCATGAATTGCGCCGGCAGCGGCTGGTCGAGACCAAGTTCGCGGCGGATATTGTCAACTGTCTGCGGGGTGGCGCTGCGGCCGGCGATCATGCGCGCCGGGTCGGCCGGTAGCGCGTAGAGCAGAATGAAGGTAATGGCGGCGACGCCGAGAAGAATGAGCGCCGATTGAACGAGACGCCGCGCAAGGACGTTCAGCATCAGCCTCTGCCCCTCTGGGTCGGATCGAGAATGTCGCGCAGCGCGTCACCGACCAGATTGAAAGCGAGGGCCGTCAGCAGAATGACCGCGCCGGGGAAGAAGACGAGCCAGGGGGCCGCCTGGAAATAGCTTTGGCTTTCGAAGATGATATTGCCCCAGGATGGTTGCGGCGGCTGCACCCCGACGCCTAGGAAGGATAGTGTCGCTTCCAGAAGAACGGTCGTTGCGATGCCGAGCGTTCCCCAGACGATGGCGGTCGGCACGAGATGCGGCAATATGTGCAGGATAACGATGCGCGCATGGCCGGCGCCGAGCGCCCGTTCGGCCATGATGAAGTCGCGTTTCACCAGTGCGCGCGTTTCGGTGTAGACGATGCGAGCCACCTGCACCCAGTTCACAAGCGCAATGACCATAGCGACGATCCAAAGGCTGGGCTTCAGGATTGCGGCAAGCACAATGGCGAGCAAAAGGGCGGGAAAGGCCGTCATCAGATCGGTGAAGCGCATCAGCAGACTGCCGCCCCAACCGCGCAGATAGCCGGCCATGATGCCGACGAAAAGGCCAATCGTCACGGCGACTCCGTTGGCGACGAGACCGATGACCAGGGACGTCCTCGCGCCGAACAGCAGCCTCGAAAACAGGTCGCGGCCGAGCGTGTCGGTGCCAAGCAGGAATTGCCCGCCGGGCGGTATAGGCGCTCCTTCCAGGGTCAGGCCATCGAACATCTGATTGTCGGGGTCGAACGGCGCAAGCCACGGCGCCGCGATCGCCATGGTGACGACGGTCACCACAATGATGATGCCGAACAGCCCTGCGGGTTGTCGGCAAAGTTCCTTGAATATCCGCATTAACCGACCTCGGAGAGTGTCTCGGAGCCGACCAGGAAGAAGGCGGCGATTTGTTCGACCGGAAGACGCCGGCGCATGGCGCAATTTCTCAAGATCGCATAGGCGCCTTCGTCATCGACCTTGCGCTCGGCCTTGAGCCGTTCGATTGCGGTGAAGACGACCGGTCGCAGTTTCAGACGCTCTTCCAGATGGGCGATACGCCCTGCTGTGGTCAGACGTTCTTCATGAATGGACACCGCCAGCACAAGTGCTGGAAAGACGGCAGATGCCGTCACCGGCTTTTGAATGATGGCGCCGGCACCCTGGCGCAGGGCCCAGGCGATACGGGCGGGCGCTTCCGAACCGAGCACGGCAACGACGGGACGCAACGGTTTGTCGCCGCTCCATGGGATCAACTCATCCCAACCACGATCGACGTCGACGACGACCAGATTCGGTAGGTCGTTGGCCGGGATTGGCTTCCATTGGCGGTTCACCCGCATGCCGAGAACGATCAGCTGGCGGTTCAGCCTCTCTGTATTGGTATCGTCTTCCGCAAGGAGCGTGACATGCCAGCCGGCGAAATTGGGTGTGCCGTTCATGACTGCACCACCCGTAGATGCCGTGTCGGCTTCTGTCTGATCGTGATCAGGTAGGGATCGGCGGGAATGGCCGGCTCAGAAGCGATCAGATCGAATCCATGCTGGGCGTTGATACGCCCGAGATAGAAGGGGAGCGCGGCGTGGTTCGTCGTCGGATCAACCACCAGGTTGCCAAGCACCGATGGCCAGGAGCGCGAAACGACCTCTTGCCGTACCATCAAGGGGTCGTCGCTGCCTGATGCTTCGATTGCGGCGATGCAAAGGGCGACGGCGGTGTAAGAGCTGGCAAAGATGGTCGAGATCTTGCCGATCTCCGGCCTCCATGTTTTCAGACGGGACTTGAAGGCGATGTTTTCGCTGGTGTCCAAGCCATCGAAATAGGAAAGCGCTGAAAGTTGGCCGACGGCGCCGCCGGCAATATCCGTCAGCTCGCATTCGGTCAGGTCGCAGCTGGCGACCGGGCAATTTTCCGGCAGGAACGCCGGGTCGCGTTTCCCGAGTTCGGCGATCGCAGCCAGAAAAGCATAGCTCGAAGGGCCGATCAGGTTGTTGAGAATGAAACTCGGCCGCTTCTCAGCAATATCGGCGACAATGCGCTCGACGGCGGTTTCTTCAAGCGGCAGATAGCGTTCACCGAGGATCGTTCCGCCTGCATTGACGATCAGCTCGCGGGCGAGCCGGTTCATCTCCCAGCCCCAGACATAATTGGCGCCCACGAGATAAGGCCGTGACCCGTGACGCGGAATGAGATGTTCGAATAGCGGGATGAGATGCTGATTGGGGCAGGCACCGATGTAGATGACGTTTTCGTTCGCTTCGAACCCTTCGTACGGACACATGTACCACAGCAGGCCGTCATGCTTCTCGACAAGCGGAATGACTTCCTTGCGGGCGGCGGATGTGATCGTGCCGATGATATGCCGGCAACCGCTGTCACGCATCAAGCTGCGCGCGCCCTCGAGATAGGCGGCCAGATCTGCATGCGGATTGAAGAAGACGAGCTCCGCCTTGCGGCCACCATTGCGGCGATAATCGTGAAGGGCAAATTCGGCGCCAAGTTGAGCCTCGCGCCCCAACAAACCGTATGGCCCGGTGGTCGAGTAGAGAATGCCGATCTTCACGGCGGTCTGCATCGCATCTCCCAAAACAAAAAACCCCACAACGCATTTCCCGGAAACCGGGACGTTGTGGGGGCGCTATTGCCCTTCGACAATCGAAGTCATGTTAATAAAACGAGCATATTTGCTCATATCTTGAGCGTGATTAAAATACGGTCACCTTGGCTTTGTCAAGTTGATAGCGATAGCGAATTGAGGGCTGTAAAATTTTCGAAGCCGCAGAAATCGATCTCCGCCGTTTCCGCCAGCGGGCCTTCTGTAGAAACAAGATCGCCTCGGGGAAGATGACAATGCAAGCAGAGCCCTCTTTCGTCGAGTCCATAATTTTGGTTGACGCCCGGAGCCTCGCAATAATCTGCTCGATACCGCGCAAAATCACAGGCGGAAACTATCATGGATTATACTTCCATATCGAGAAATTATATATATACTTCAATCTATTAACAGGTCTTGCATTGAGGTATGATACTGGCACTCAAAGGTAAAAAGAGCGGATTTGGGGGCGGCGTCGCTAGATCGGCAATTGTGCCATTCCCCATCCTCGATCATAATCCGTGGTGTGGTAGAGCAGATGCTTGAGGTGAGTAACGAAGAGGCTCCATGACGAGGTTCGATATTAACCGCGGTCGCAATGCATCGGTGCCCTGATAGCCTCGCGCCGCTCACCGTGCCGAAACTGCGACGACTACTCCTCGCCCAGATCCCTTCCGATTTGGCCGATTGGTTGGACTTCGTGGCGTTGAACGCGTTGGTGGCATTCCAATGGCAGCTTGGACCTATAGGGGTTGCAAGTTTAACATTGGCGCTAGCGTTACCCTATGTTGTTCTCGCCCCCGCCGTTGGCGTTCTGGTGGATCGCGCGGATCAACGAACGCTGCTGGTAGCGAGTAACCTCATACGCGCCATTTCAACGGCGGCATTTGTTCTAGCGCCAAATCTCGTTGTGCTCCTCGGATGCGTCGTCATCAAATCCAGTGCCGACGCTTTGTTCACGCCGGCAAAGCAGGCCGCACTTCCACTTCTTACGACCCCTGATCGATTGTTGGCGGCAAATAGTCTCAGCCACGTCATCAATCAGCTCACCAAGATTATCGGCCCGGCCTTGGGTGGAATTCTGACGGTATTTCTCGACCTGCAGCAGATTTTCTTGGTGAACGCGGGTCTGTCCCTGATCGCAGCCATGATTCTCTTGGGCTTGCCCGGTGGTTTGCGCGCAGATCGCAGTGGAACCACAAAGGGAAAATTTGGCGAGGAATTTGCCGACGGACTGAGACATATTCGCCGCAAGCCAGTCCTGGCTACCGCCATTGTGGCTATGGTTCTCGGCTATTTTCTAATCTTCCTTTACGACGGGCTGATCGCACTCCTGGTCAAGGAGATCGGGCTTTCGAGCGCCTTGCTCGGAGCCTCCGTTGCGTCCGCAGGAACCGGCGGAGTAATTGGCGCTTTGCTTCTGGGACAGTTCTTCGCGCGGCGCGATCCTTTTCAGCTGATGATCGGTTCAGGCCTTGTCGGGGGACTGTTAATTGCCGCGATGGGCCACGTCGGACGCGGCGATATCGAGATGTCTGCCGTAAGTTTTTGCGCACTCCTATTTGCCACAGGTTTGGCCAGCGCCGGCTTTTTTGTCCCTTACCGCGTGGTTCTACAGAGGGAGACACCGCTTGAGCTTTTGGGGCGCGTTGCCGCGGTAGGCGAGGGACTTAGTGCGGTAGCGATGATGACCGCTCCACCGCTTGGAGCAGCGCTGGCGGAGATGGCTGGGATATCCACACCATATTTGATCAGCGGCTATGCCACGGCCTTTCTGGCATGTTCGTTGCTCATTGCAAGACGGTGTATGGGAACGAGAGATGAAGGGGTAGACGCCACGTAGAGGGGGCTACCAGTCCCCAAATCTGCCTCGCATACTACTGTAGGCGCCTGAACATACTGTCGTCCTCCGGACGCCAATCGTCGCTTTTTAGAAAGTGTCCTTCCCACTAGCATTTCCACTTTATCACTTGCCGGTCGGAAGTCCGCTTGGTGCACTCTCTTTCACGCACGAGGATGGTAATGGGAGCTTATGATTAGACTCCTGTTAACCATCTTGCGTTTAAAGATTGTTAATCGAGAGGCAAACCCGCCCTCCCAGTTTTTGCGAATTATCGTTCATGTCGATCATCCACGCACTCGGCGCAAATAGCGGCCGCCTCATCAGAATCACCTTTGGTCCTGGGGGCCGCGAGCGCCCGCCGGTGCGCGCGACGGGCCAGGCGAAACTTGCCAAAGCGCGCATCATGATGCTCGCGGGTGGGCTGCTCGTCTGCTATGTGGCGATCTTCGCCAGGCTTACCTATTTCGACATGGAGTCGAGGACCGACACCTCGGCAATTCCTCCGGATCATGTCAGCGCCGCGCGTCCCGATATCGTCGACAGAAACGGCGAATTGCTTGCAACGGATATCCGCACAGTTTCGATGTTTGCCGAGCCCAACCGTGTAATCGATCCGGACGAGGCAGTGGAAAAAATCGCCTCGATCTTTCCCGATATCGACCGCAAATCCCTTTATAAGAAGCTTGCTGATCGCCGCTCGCATTTTGCCTGGCTGCGCCGGCAGCTGACGCCGAAGGAACAGAGCGAAATCCTGGCGCTCGGCATTCCGGCGATCGGATTTCGGCCTGAGGTCAAGCGCTTCTATCCGGGCGGACGAACCGCTGCCCATATTCTCGGCTATGTCGACATCGACAACCACGGCGTTGCCGGCATGGAGAAATATCTCGACATGCAGGGCCTGTCGGATCTCGCATCGACGGGCCTGACGAGCCGCGACCAACTGGAGCCCGTGCGGCTTTCGATCGACCTGCGCGTTCAGAACATCGTCCACGACGTGGTGTCGGATGCGATCGGCCGCTACCAGAGTCAGGCGGCCGGCGCCGTCATTCTCGACATCCACACCGGCGAAGTCCTAGCCATGGCTTCGGCACCCGACTTCGATCCAAACGATCCGCAGACTGATGTCAAAGGCTGGCTGAACCGCATGTCGAACGGCACCGACGAGATGGGATCGGTTTTCAAGACCTTCTCGATCGCGATGGCCATCGATACCGGCACGGTCAAGCTGACGGACACCTTCGACGCCAGCTCTCCCCTGCACTACGGCGGCTTCACCATCCATGACGATCGCGACGTGCCGCGGCGTGTCCTGTCGATCCCGGAAATCTTCCGTTATTCGTCCAACATCGGCACGGCCAAAATGATGGACAAGGTGGGCATGACCATCCAGAAGAGCTACCTGACCCGCTTCGGTCTGCTGTCGAAAATGCAGACGGAACTGCCTGAGGTGAAAGCGCCGAGCCAGCCAAAGGTTTGGAAGAAGCTCAACTCCATAACCATTGCCTTTGGCCACGGCGTCGCCACGACACCGATGCAGACTGCCGTTGCTGGCGCAGCCCTCATCGACGGCGGCAAACTGATCGAGCCGTCCTTTCTTCCGCGCACGCAGGAGGAGGCGGAGAAGACCGAAACGATGGTCGTTAAGAAAAGCACCAGCGATACGATACGTTACCTCTTCCGGCTGAATGGCGAGCAGGGCACGGGCCGAGCGGCCGACGTTCCCGGCTATCATGTCGGCGGGAAGACCGGTACCGCAAACAAGGTCATTCACGGCGTCTATTCGCACAAGCTCAGTTTCAATTCATTCCTCGCAGCATTCCCCATGGATAACCCGAAATACGTAGTGCTGGCCTTCATCGACCAGCCGTTGACGGGTGTGCACAACCTGAATCTTGCTGCCGAAACGGCAGCTCCCATGGTTCACGATATTATTGCCCACGCCGCGCCACTGCTCGGTGTCGAGCCGGATTTCGGATCGAACCTGCTGGCCGCATATTAAGGATCACGCTCGCTCTGAAGCGTCGCGGCTGCAGCCACGCGGGATAAAATGGCGGCCCGCCCGCGTGATTCAGCCTGCGGTTTATCTTCCCGCCGAAATCGTCCTGGCAAGGCTGACCAGGTTTCTGCTCCGCCGCATAGCGCCCCAATGCTAGGAATCCCGTACAATCAAAACCCTGACAGCTGTCAGGGTTTACGGTCCAAGCTTATTGATAGGCAGCATGACATATGTTGTCTTCCGACCCGTCGCCTTACGCAGGGTAGATCTTTCCATACCGCCTCCCACGTCCGCCTATTGGAAAACCCTGACAGCTGTCAGGGTTTTGTTGTGAGCGCGAAAACTGGAGAGAGCTTTTCCGAAGCCGCCACAAACGACTTTGAGGTGCCGTCAACGCTAGAGAACTTCACATCATATCGTTACCGCCATCTGTTTCCTCGGTGTAATCTGCCGGGCGCCCAGCAAGATTTGCAAATGGAGTGGACCATACTGTCTGCCCCTTCATTCAGCCCAATAAAGGGGGGTCGGCTCATGCTCACCGGATCCCACACCGCTTTTGCGCTAGGCGCGGGGTAAAAATAGCCGGCGAACAATCGCAGGAACAGGAGAGCCGAAATGAGGCCCGCTTCACAGTTTTTCATCGCTGAAACCGACGGATGGGTTGTTAGTCATCGCGCGAACTCTGCCCTCCCCGGCTATCTTGTCGTTGCCTCGAAGAGATCTGCAGATGATCTGTCAGACTTATCCGATGACGATTTGCGCGAAATCGGTCCGTTGTTGGCGCTGTTTCAAGCTGCCCTGAAGGAGGAGCTCCGCGTTCCGCGCGTCTATATCGGGCGCTATGGTCACAGCTCCGGACTCGCTTTTCATTTCCATATCATTCCTATCTATGAGTGGGTCGAGAAACTGTTCTGGCGAGACGCCCGATATCGGCTCCTCGGGCAATTTACGGAAGGGGAGGAGGAAAGCGAAACGGACGGCGCCGAACTAACCCTGTTCGTCTGGCGGGAGTTCTGCGAACGTGCGCTGCCGCCTCCTATCCAAGGACCGACCGTTTCCGAAGCAATCGACCTTCTACGCAAGACAATACGTCTCCGTTTGCGGGCTATCTGAAGGATGTTGCTGAACGACAATTTGCTTGACTATTCCCTCCCGTGTCTTGCTATACATCACAAAACAAGCGGAATATCTCGCTGTTCATACCCGAATTCAGCACCGTCTAACTGCCAGATTTCTCAGCGAAAATTTCTAATCCCGAAGCTATATGGGCATTAGCTTCCATAAGCCATATCGCGTTAACTGAACTTTTTATCGACCGCGAGATGTGCACCCATTGGCGCCGATTTTTTCTTCAGCAGAGGGGAAATAGCCTCTGAGCGAGTAATCCGAGCGCAGTTATTCGCGGTTCCATTCCCACATTCGTGCATGACCGTTCCAATGACTCTATCTCACTGGAATAATGATGAGACATAATGCACTGCGTATTGTCGATTAAACCGGGATCTAATCTCTGAAGCTCGATTCTACCCCTTTCGAAAATTCGTCGAGCGAGTTGCTGCCGCTAAAGTTCATTACAAAATCGTAAGGGTGCTATTCATTTTCGGTTAAGCCTTAATCGGTCATCAAAGTCATGCGTAAACACGCAGCATCACCCCCAATGCTTATGAGGTTTCACATGAAAAGCCTGCTTCTCTCTACTGCCATCGCCCTGGCTTCGGTCGTTGCCGTCAGCGCTCCCTCCCAGGCGGCTCCATTTCATCGTCATCACCACAATTGCTTTGTAAAAACCGTAAAGCATAGGGTTCATGGCCATTGGGTGGTTCGCAAGGAGCGCATCTGCCGTTAACCCAATGTGCAGCTTTGGCCGTCGGCAAGGTTCGATGGCCAAAGCTGAATGGCTTGCCGCAGCCATAGCGCACAAGAGGATGTATATCCTGGGGCCTCTTTCCTGTGTTGACCCGAAGGCTCATTCCGATCGCGTACCGTTGGTGTCTCGGAACCGGCGCATCTCAGCAAGCCGATCTGATATGTCATGAAACTTCTAACAAGATATCGCCGTACCCCGCGTTTGTGCGAAGCAACGCCATAAGTACCGGACCAAGTGAAAATTCGCCGCGTTTTGCCTTGCCCGCAAGATCGCGTAGATAAGCACCGGCTGAGTTGATATGTCCTGATCGCTCGAGAATGCAGGCCATCGTCACGGCGGCATTTTCCGGCCCCATCGTCTCGCAAGCCTGCTGATAGGCCGAGGGCGTGACACCCAGCATCGATCGTACCACGATGGCTGCAGACATGAGATCTCGCCAATTGCTGATCACGCCTGCAGGGGCATAGGAGCTAATTTCGGGGCATGCCTTCAGCACGAGAGCTAACGGGAAGATGCGCATCGGCTCTTTTTGTCGCTCGTCCGTTTTCCGAGATCTTGCTTCCAACTTTGTTCGAAAGCCTGGTTCAAGTTCATTAAAGGATTCGGGATTCGAATTCTTTATGTGGCGCTCACCATGGGCATCATTGGTGCTATAATTTCCAATTTTTTGCTGTTTTTCCAGCAGGTTGATGATTTCGCCGCGCAGTAGCTCCATATCACTGAGAATAGAGGTGACCTCAGACATCGTCGGGGAGCGAGGAATGCGCGCGAGGAGGGCGCTATAGGTTTCTTCGATCCGAGGCCAGTCGCCCTCGACGCATTCCGTGATAGCCGCCGCAATCAGTTTACGGACGTCGCGCCGGCAAATTGTCAGGCTCTCCTTGGCCCGCCGAAAGGTGATCCGATCTGCCACGACCTGTTGAGCCATGATTGCAAGCTCTTCGGCGCGCAACAACAGCGGTGAGATATCGAAGCCGAATGCGTTTTCGATCTCGCCTGTTCGGCCTTTTCTCGCATAGCGCTTGCCATTGGCGCTATCCTTGCGAACGATCAGGCCAGCCTCTACGAGAAATGCCAGATGCCTGCGAAGCGTGGCGCCTGCAATGCCATGGGCTCGTAAGGTCAATTGCGTATTGGAGGGAAAGACGATGAGCTTGGCGTCCTGACGAAGTTCATTGTCGGGATAAAAACTCAGCAACGCGTCGAGTACCGCCAAGCTGCGATCCTGCAGACCGAGCTTTTCTCGTGCTTCGGATATGTCTCGAAAGACTTTCCATTTATCGGCCGTCTTGTTTGGTTCGATCGCGGACGTGGCGACCTGCCGTCTCATTAAGGCAAGCGTCATCGGCCGCCGCCCAAAGGGCGTCGTCACACTTCCGTTCTGCATTTTCTTCACCTTCAAGAGGCAAAAGAAATACGATCACCAAAAACGGTGCCAAAAACTCTTGACTGTGATTCGGGGAAATGCGATTCTTCAGCTGCTACATTGAAGAGAAGGCTTCCACGACGGCAACGTTTGGGGGCCTTTTTTCTTTTGCTAGTTTCCTTTCCAATCAGAAAACCCTGACAGCTGTCAGGGGTTGCGTTTGTTTCTGAAACGAGTGAAGCGCTCGACAAGATCGGGCAACTCCTCCTCGATAAATCTCACGAATTCCGTACCCAGTTTGCCCTCGGCAGAAATTCGAACTTCCCGAGGGGAGGTCATGAACACACCCAACCTAGTTCCGGATGTATCGGAAATCGCAATTTGCGTGTTGCGCGGCTCAGACGGAGGCCTGATTGCCTTCAGCGCCACCTGAAAGCGCTGGTCAGAGGTTTCATTGGCCCTGTTTGCATCCAAGAGAGCGGCGCGCACCACATCAAGAGCATTCGGGGCTGCGGATATGGCCTTCGCCAGATCCAGCCAACGCGGTCTGCCAATCTTCGGAGCCCTGCCGATCGCTTCAATGATATCTGCCGGAATTGCGCGATAGACACTCCGCATTCGCGCAAGTTCCGCATCCTCAATCGAGAGAGCCGCATAGATGTGGCGCGCCTTGATGCCCGCATCATCCATGCGCGAGGCAAACAAGGCGCGTTCGATCCATGTCAGGTCCTGCCGGCTGGCATTCTCGATGCCCTGCGCCAGAACGAGATCGAGATCGGAAATCTCGACTTCTATGGCACGGACGGTGCGACCGAGCTCTAGAGCAGCCCGCCATCTGCGATGGCCGTAAACGACCTGATATCGATCGCTTGAAGAGGGATGCCGTCGAACCTGGATCGGAACCTTTTGGCCCTCTTCCTCAATGGAACGCTTGAATCTCTCGAAATCCTGAGGATCATCGTCAGGCAGGCGATCCGGATAAGGAGAAGCATCGATCACCTGAGGATCGAGGTCCTGTATCCAGCCTTCGCCGGATTCGACAATGGCACGCAGCCGGTCACGCTCGGCGCGTATGTCACCGATCGCCCGATGCGCGGCCCCGATCACACCGGCACCGACACGGCCGGCTTGCGCGGGGGCAGGGGCCGGCGGCGATGAATCCGTTTTGTTTTCGCTACTTTCCAACTCCGCTGAGAGCAGACCGAAACTGGCGACGATGGATTTTCTCGGGCTTTTGCTCATCCACGTCCCCAACTTGCATTGATGAGTTGCACGATCGCCTCGTTGACGGCGTCGACGGCCTCACGCGCGCGCTTGTGCGTATCTCGGCCGATCTGCCCCATTTCCAGCTCGTAGAGGGAGCGCTTTGCAAGTCCGGCGGCCTCGACTGCGGTGCTCTCTATCGCCGTCGGCAACAAGACATCAGTGCCGAAGAGATGACGCAGCATCGCAACGACCTGGGACTGTGGCGCATCGTTCGGATCGTGACGCGTTACCAGATAGCGAATGAAATCATGATCGAGCTGCGCACCGCTTTCGTTGAGCACGCTGATCAGGTCGCCCATCATGAGGAGGAATTGGCTCATCGATGCCACGTCCAGCATGGCCGGATGTACCGTGATGATCATGCTCGTTGCGGCATAAATAGCGCTGAGGGTCAGAAATCCGAGCGACGGCGGCGTGTCGAGGATGACGATGTCGTAATCGCTTTCGACTTCCGCCAGCGCTAGCTTAAGCCGCTCGAAGAAGATCACGCCGGAGCCGGATTTTTGGGCCAGGACGCGAGGGGTCTCGTGCTCATACTCCATGACCTCCAAGTTGCCTGGAATAAGGTCAATGCCGTCGAAATAGGTTTTGCGAATGATCTCGCGGATGGAACGCCTTTCGGCCGCCTCATATCGAAGTGCCGCATAGATGGTTTCGTTGGCGCCGACATCGATTTCCGGCTGCGCGCCAAACATGGCCGAAAGCGATGCCTGCGGATCGAGATCGAGGGCAAGCACGCGATAGCCATGCAGCGCAAGATAATGCGCGAGATGAACGCAGGTCGTCGTCTTGGCGCTGCCACCCTTGAAGTTGGCAATCGCCATGACCTGCAGATGTTCGCCCGGTCGGCGCCGAGGCAGGAAGCGAAGCGCTTCCGTAGGCTTCTGCTTGGCAAACAGTTCCCGCAATTCGTTGATCTGGGCAAGCGTATAGACCCGGTGATTGTTCTCCAACCGGCTGGGAACAGGACCGCGGCCTTCACTCGACATCAGCTTCAATGTCGAATCCGGGATAGACGTGAGCTTTGACACTTCATTGGTCAGGAACTGGCGCAGCATCTTCTCGGATTTCGGCGGATACATACGCGTTCTGAGCTGCTGGAGCTGACCAGACAGTACGGTTGCGTGCCGCGCGATTTTACTGGCTGCATTTTCCTTTGAAGGAGCTATTGTCTCCGTGCGGTTCGCTATCGCCATTTATCCCTCTTGGCGGCCTGTCGCCGGTTTGCCGACATTTGCCCGCCAGAACATAGAACACGATTCTGTCAGGCCGTCCAGAGATTAACGGATAATGAACGGTCAGCGTGTGACAGCCAGGACTTTGGCCGGGCCGTTTAACGCGCTGTCTTTCCTGCACTTTCTGCAGCCACCTGCTGGAAATAGCTGCGGATGAAGGCTTACGCTTTTGATTGCATAATGTCGTTGCCACCGATCTGCCGATCTCTATCCGGCTAAGATTGTAACGATTTCGACAACGGGAATCACCGAATGGGGCTGTGTGAGTCGGCTTCGTGCGGATGCTCTCACGCAGGATCTCCGGCTTTCCCTTTCAGCGATCATGGCACAAGTGCAGGCGGCGAGCATATAGCCGTTCGGCATGCCTGGAGCGTTGAGCAGATCAGGCTCTGCCGTCTTTTGTTGCCCCCCGCGCAGCTGTACGCCTGCCATGGATAAAGGCTGGACAAGTTTCACATAACGGACGTTGAAATATCGGCTGTGGACGAATCACCGCCTTCCCTTGTCGAAAGTTGGATCGGCCCTAGTTTGCGAATCATTAATGATTTGTGAGGGTTAGTAACTTTGAGCTATGATTGGAGCGGCGTCAGGACACGGCGCATCAAAGCGATCAAGATGGCAGTTTCAGTGATGATCGCAGTGGCGGTGCTGGGTATGCCGACTATGCTTTGGCTGCATGGTTCGTTTTGAGCATCAGGGCGCTTGAACCGTCCGACGACGACGTCGGGCAGGTTCTTGTTTAGCGTCTTTCGGAGAACGGGGTTGGATGCACAACCCCCATTGCCGGCAACGAGAGCGATCGCTTGCATCGCAGAATACCGATGCAAGCTAGGCCTTTATCCCGATTGCCACTCGGAGGCTGGGTGGTCGAATTCCAGATTCTTCGTTACATGATCTACAAAGCCGGCTAACAGGGGGCTCGTATGTTTGCGATGCCAGCAGATTCCTACCGGCCATTTTGATTCCGGTCCTGAGAGAGATTGCGTGCGCACGGACCCCGCCAATGCCCGCACGCCATGCCAAGGCAGGAATGCCGCGCCCAGGCCGGCAGAAACGATGGCGTGCACGGTCAGTATGTCGTCGGCATATTGGGCGACGCGAGGCTCGAAACCGGCAAGAGAACACCAGCGCCTGATCTGGTCATCCAGTCCCGGTCCGCGCGACGGCGAAAGTGCGACAAATCCAAGCTCATTCAGCTCCGCCAGCCGATCCTGGGCCGGCATGGTCACCCCACTTGGAAGCGCCAAGGCTAGATGCTCTTCGACGACGGGCATGAAAGCCAAGCCGCGATCGTCCTCCGGCGCCCGGCAGAAACCGATATCGAGCCGGCCGTCGAGCAGGCGCTGATGCTGTTCCCGCGATGGCAGGTCGTTGAGCGTGATGCTGCAATCCGGTGTCGCCGCACGAAAACCGGCGATCAGCCGTGGTGCGACGGCAAGTGTCGATATTCCAAATCCGATATCAAGATATCCGCTAAGGCCGGCTATCGCGCGATGCATCTTCCTGTCGACGTCGTCGTTCAATTGGAGAAGCGGACGTGCTTCGCGCTGCAGAAGTTCTCCGAGAGGCGTCAGTTTGGCGCCATGGCGGCCGCGCTCGAACAACGCTCCGCCCATTGCAGCTTCCAAAGCCTGAATCTGCTTGGTCAGGGTCGACTGGGTGACGAACAATTTTGCCGAAGCCTTGCCGTAGTGGCCGGTGTCGATCAATTGAATGAAGGATCGGAGGAGCTTTATTTCCATTCTGTCCAGGAATAATTTTAATCGATAAAGTCATTTTACGAAAGAGATGGCGCGTGGTCAAATGGGCTCATGACGAACGGAGCAATCGACATGACGCTCAAAATTTCATCCGTACAGTTTCAGCATCGGGCCAATGACAAGGCCTACAATCTCTCGCGTATAGAGCATTTCACGGAAGAAGCCGTTCAGGCTGATAATCAGCTCGTCGTCTTTCCCGAAATGTGCATCTGTGGATATTGGCATGTTCCCAAGCTCGATGGTCCCGCGCTGCAGACGCTGGCGGAGCCGCTCTCCGGTCCCTCGATCAGTCGAGTAGCTGCCCTGGCGCGGGAGAAGGGCATCGCGATCGGCGCCGGCTTCCTCGAGCTGGGTGAAAATGGAAAGCTCTATAACAGCTATGCGGTCTGCATGCCGGACGGACACATCCATTGCCATCGCAAACTGCATGCCTGGGAGCATCGCCTCATTTCTAGCGGCGATGCCTTCACGGTCTTCGACACACCTTGGGGAATTCGTGCCGGCATCCTGATCTGCTGGGACAATAATCTGATCGAGAACGCGCGCGCCACGGCGCTGCTTGGTGCCGAATTGCTGATCGCGCCGCATCAGGCCGGCGGCGGCCATTCGGTTAGTCCGCACGGGCTGAAGCGGATACCGGTCGAAAAATGGATCAATCGCTACGAAGACCCCGAGGCGATCGAGGCTGAATTTCGAGGTCCGAACGGCCGGGAGTGGTTCATGCGCTGGCTGCCGTCGCGCGCCCACGACAATGGAATGTTCCTCGTCTTCAGCAATGGCGTCGGACAGGATGAAGACGAGGTGCGCACCGGCAATGCCATGATCCTCGATCCTTATGGGCGCATCCTGGCAGAAACCTGGGCCGCCGCCGATGCGAGGGTGAGCGCTGAAATCGATCTGGCCTTGCTCGACAAGTGTACGGGCCAGCGCTGGATAAGAGGCCGCCGCCCGGAGCTCTATGGTATCCTGACACAACCCAATGCCAACGGCCTCGCACCCATGGACGCGCGTTACTCGCAAGCGTCTACCCGCACCAGCGGGTAGGGTAGATTCCATATGGCTGGCCGTGGTCTATTTCGCCATCGTTTCTTCGAGATCGGCATAGACGAGATAGCGAAGCGGCCCCGAGGTCACGGCGTCGAAGGGAAAGCATGTGGCCAGGACGAGATGGGCGCCACGCGCATCGGGGTCGATCTCTGCTTTGTCCCAGCGGGCAATCGCCATGTGAGTCACGTGGAAAGTGAAGGTCCGGCCATCGCTGCGTGTGATGCGGATACGGTCGTTCTCCCTGATATTTTTCAGGAAGGTAAAGTGGGTATCGCGGTGCGCCGCATAGACGGCCGTACCCTCTTCACCGGCCTGCGGAGTATTGTCGAGATGGCCAGGGCCGAAGGCAAGCGCCTGGCCGCTTGCACCCTTCAGAGCGATAGCGGAAACGCCAAGGCGCGGAACCTCGATACGCGCCACCGGCCAGGTATCGGCCCAGCTCCAGGGCTTGACCGCTGCGCCTGACGTTACGCTTTCGGCAAAGGCACGTTCCAGAAGGACTTGCGCCAAAGCTGCCTTGGCGTAGATCCATCCGCCTTGCGCGGCGAGGAAGACACCGGCGGCAATGAAAATGCCGGCCGCAAAAGTCAGAAGGGAGCGCGCTGGCGCGCTCCCGATGGTTTGGAGGCGAGTGGCGACGATCATGCCCGGCTCCTTCGCGATGCTAGGAACAGCAGCGAAGCCCCACACAGAAGAGCAAGCAATCCCTGGAGGATGAGAAGCATTCCCGGCGTTGCCGTCTGCGGCAGCGGAACGCTGGCCGGAGCCGGTGCGGAGATTGGCTCGAGCTCCGCATCGCCATCGGCACCCTGCGACTTGTCGTCTGCCTGCAGATGCCTGGTGTCGGCTTTCGCATCCCGCGTTGCACCGATGCCGAGGAGCTTGTTGTAATCCCAGCCAGCGGGAAGCTGCAATGGAATGTCGGCCTGCGTCAGCGGTGCGTTTGTCGGTCGCAGACGCTTGGTATCGACGGCGACGAGACTTGTGAGGCGCGTGACCAGATGATGGTCGAGCGCCAATTGCAGGATGCGCTTGTCGGCATCGGCCTGCGAGATCTTGCCAAGCGTGAGATTGACCTCGGCATCATCTATCTGGCGCCGTGCCCAGATCTTGCAGATACCCTTGGCATTGCTTGCCTGATCGAGCGGCAAGGAGATCGTCCATGGGCGGTCACCGATCTTGCCGCTGACGGTCAGGGTTCCGGCAGCTTTTCCCATCCGGGCCGCCAGAACGAGCGGTTCGCCATGGTAGATGTCAGGCAGGAGGTTGGGCGACAGGCTGACATTCTTCTCCGAAAAGGCAGCGACGACATCGGTGACGGCCGGGTTCTCCAGCTTGTCGAAGAGGGCGCGCATGCGTTCGTTCACTTCTGCGACCGACCCGATATGGGTGAAGCTGCCACGGCCAAGTTCGGCGGCGCGGCTCATCAGGTAGGTGTTCGGCGCCGAGCCGATGCCGACCATGAAGATGCGGGAGCGCCCGCGCGACTTTGCGATCGCATCGAGAAGCTGCTGCTCGTTGCTGACCTCGCCGTCGGTCAGGAATACGACCTGGCGCAATCCGTTCGCTTGGTGGCTATCGTCGAGTGCTGCTTGAAGCGGTGGCAGCATTTCCGTTCCGTCGGCAGCTTCCAGACCGGTGACGAAGCGGCGGGCCGAGGCGATATTTTCAGCCGTCGCCATGACCGAATCGGGGAAGAATTTGGTCATCGTGTTGTCAAAGCGGATGACGTTGAAGCGATCGTTCGGCTCGAGTCGGGAGAGGGCATAATCGAGGCTCGCCCTTGCCTGTTCGATCGACGTGCCGCCCATCGACCCGGAATTGTCGATGACGAAGACCACTTCGCGACCCGCCTTTTGCGGCGTCGCCACCGCCGGCGGCATCACATAGGCAAGCACATAGTCATCCTTGCCGACATGATCGCGGAAGAGACCGACGCTCGGCATATTGCTTGCGATCGTGCTCCATTCGAGCACGAAGTCGCGATCTGCAGTCGCATCGCCATCCAGGATGATCCGGCGCTCGGTGTCGCTTACTTTGTCGATCTTGACCGCGTGATAGAGGCTTTTGACGTCATCGAGCGGAAAGCCGGCATTGAGATTGACTTTGAGGGTGACAGGGTTGGTGCGGTCGTCGCCAGGTGCCATCAGGGGCGCCGAAACAGGCTTGTCGCTAAGCGTCCGCGATGAGCTCTGTTTGGACTGACCCCAGCCGGCCTTCAGATCGGCTTGCTGTGTAATGGGCGAGGCATCCCGCGGCGTGTAGCGCGGAGCCACAACCAGGGGAGCTCGCAGGGAGAAACGCCCGTCGGCGAGATGCACGGCCTGCTGATATTCGATCTGAACGACGATCTTTTCATGCGGGCCAATGTTTGCGACCATATTGGTGAAGACGTTCGGGCGCTGCTGTTCGACGAGGGACGCCTTCTTTCCCTCTCTGCGCGCTTTCTCGTATATGGCGCTCGCAGCCTGCTTCTCCTTGATATCAGCGATAACAACCCGGTTGCCGACAATCATCTTTAGGGAATAGACGGCGCTGTCTTCCGGAAGAGGAAATACGTAGAGGGCTTCGACCCATTTGTCGGTCGTGTTCTCGAAGGCTTGCGTGAGGACGGCGCGTGCCGTCGGTCCATTGACGTCGAGATCGACATCGGTCGCAAGGCGGGGCGCCTCTATATATTTTCCTTCGTCCTTGGTCTGAAGAAGAAGGCTGCCGGTGCCCATTTCGTTCGGCGTGACGAAGGCTGCCGGTTGCGCGTGCGATTCCAGCGGATGCAGCAGTGCGAAAATGACGGCAAGCACCGGCAGCAGGATGGCATTGCTGAACCAAAGCAGCAGGCCGAATCTGATGAGGAAATTTTGCCGCTTCTGGCAGCGCGAGATGTTTGGCGAGGCTGACATGACAGGCTCCTTGTTTCGCTGGTGGATTGACTGAAGCCATTGTGAACAAAGGCTATTTTCTCGCCAGCGTAAGCTTTGCCCTGTTTCGTCCGCATCTTGCCGTAACCGGTCTTGCCGGTTACGGCCATGTGTGGAATTGTGAAAAAAAATTACGCAAACAGGAAACGAAGGAATGGTCCAGGGCGACCCCTATTTGTCCGACAGCCAGAACAGCGCCGTGGCAGCGCGGGTTCGCGAGGAGATCGCCAGACGGCGCATTTCCCGGCAGCGTCTTGCCAATGACGCGCGCATCAGCCTTTCGACCTTGGAGAAGGCTCTTTCAGGCCACCGTCCTTTCACGCTCGCGACCCTCATTCGGCTGGAGCAGGCGATGGGTGTCGTCCTGCGGGAGCCGGCTGGAACGCAAGCGACCGTTGTCAATGACAAGCCCGGCCATGCCCCCGAGGAGCTTGGTGCCTATTCCCGCGCCTCGGTTTCCTGGCTGGAGGGCACTTATCTAACGCTTCGTCCGTCTTTCGGCGATGCGAAGGCAATTTTCGCCTATTGCACCGAGATCGCCTGGGATGGAGAACGGACCTGTCTGAGCTTCCGGGAACGCGAGCGCAGCGATGCCTCGTTTTCACAGCAGGGCTCGGTGTCGGTGCCGCACCTGTCGGGGCATATCTACCTGGTGACGAATTCGTCCGGGCAGTATCGCATGGCGATATTGTCGAGGCCCAGTATCACTGGCGAGATGTTCGGTCTGCTGATGACATTGCGCGCCGGGCAGGGCTCACATCTCACACCCGTCTCGACGCCGCTCGCCCTCCTGCCCATGTCGGCTTTCGCGCAGCCGTCGCTCGGGCGCGTCTTGGCGGGCGATCAGAATCACGAGGCATACTCGGCCATCATGCACAGAATTACCGGAGAAAATTACGCCGGCTTCGTCGGTTAGCGGCGCCCTTAGCGGGCGTCGTGAAAGATGATCCCCACAGTGTGGCGCATGCCTGAGCGGACGCGGCTTACCCCGTGTCTGAGATTGACGCGGTAGCTTCCCTTCGTTCCGCGCACGGGCCGATTGTGGACCGCAAAGGCGACGGCATCGCCCTGTCGAAGCGGCACGACTTCCACGCGGCTTTGCATGCGCGGCCGCTGCTCGGTCAGGACAAACTCGCCACCAGTGAAACCCTGTCCCGGCTCCGACAGCAGAATGGCCACCTGGATCGGAAAGGCGAGTTCGCCATAGAGGTCCTGATGCAGGCAATTGTAGTCTCCCGGCACATATTGCAGCAGCAGCGGCGTCGGGCGCCCCTGACCGGCCTCATGACATTGCCTTAGGAAGGCGGCATGCTCATCGGGATAACGTTCCTCGACGTCCATCCGTTCGTTCCACCGGTTTGCGATGCCGGCGAGGTGGGGATAAAGCGCTGTGCGCAATCCCCCTAGAAGCCACGGCAGCGGATAGTTGAAATAGCGGTATTCGCCTCTTCCGAAACCGTGACGCGCCATGATGACGTGGCTGCGGAAATGATGTTCCTCGGGATAAAGGCTGGAGATTGCATCGCATTCCTCCGATGCGAGAAGCTTCGGAAGGACGGCGCAGCCGAAGCCGTCAAGCTCTCTTGCGAGCGACGGCCAATCATAGGCGTCGATCCGAGCCTCTATAGAGTTCTCCGTGAAAGCCGGTGCGGAAGTGGAGATCGATGTGTTCATGTCGGGTCCTCGGAAGCCGTGATAAGCTGAAGTCTAGCGTTCGAACCGGAGCGGTAGCCACCCGATTTCCGATGAGCAGCTCACACGAATGGGTTTCCCTGGCTACATTGCGATACAATCGAGCCGTTTCCTGAAATTTAGCGGATACAATTCCCGGCGATCTTCTGCGGGATTATCCGTCAGGCAGGAGTCAAAAATGAAATTCGCATTCCTTGGCGCATTGGCCGTCTCAAGCCTTGCCGTCGGCATCGCCGCGTCTCAATCGGCAGGTTCTGCGACGCCGCCGGAAAATGCCTCGCCGATTTATGGCGTCACCATACCGGAAGGCTATCGGGACTGGAAATTCATTGCGCCGGCACAAGAGGCTCCACCGCTTGACGAACTTCGCGCGGTACTCGGCAACGATATCGCTATCGACGCCTATAAAAAGCGTACCCTGCCTTTTCCGGATGGTTCGATCCTCGTCAAGCTTGCCTATAAG
Source organism: Rhizobium sp. BK491 (assembly GCF_014194925.1). NCBI lineage: Bacteria > Pseudomonadati > Pseudomonadota > Alphaproteobacteria > Hyphomicrobiales > Rhizobiaceae > Rhizobium > Rhizobium sp. BK491. The sequence goes on along the minus strand of NZ_JACIAR010000009.1, from coordinate 30,372 downwards.
CGCAAGCAATCAACGGAGTTCGCGCCGGCAACGGTGCCTGGAACGCCGACCACGGTGCAGGTCATGGTGAAGGATTCCAAGAAATATCCCGACAGTCACGGCTGGGGTTTCGGACGGTTCATCGACGGCAAGCCGGTTGACGTTGCGCAACATGAAACCTGTCTCAGCTGCCATGTCGGCAACGTCAGGGATCACGACTACGTCTTTACGCGCTACGCGCCGTAAGGTGCGGCAACGCGATTGAGTGAAATTTGCCGGCCTGATTTCATCCTATCGCGGCCGGCCGGCTATCATGGTTTCTCCTCCCGCCAGGATAGCTGCCTCCTATCTACACCGATAGGCGAGCGTTGTTCTCGGCAAGTCGCCATCGAGCCACTTCCATCATCATCGAAGACGACTTCCATACGCTTGCGCAAACCCTCTAGTTCCGCTTCAGGGTTCGGCAGCGCCGCATTGCCTCATTTCCCACCCCAAGATTCTCCAAAAATTCCTCTTCACTGGCTACTCGGCCAAGTTCCATATTTTTCGGGTGCATTTGCCGCTGGCAAAGCCAAAACGCAGAGTTCTGTGTTCCATTGTAGCCTCGGTCGATCCGGACAAAGAGGGATACAATTTGGCTGGGTTGAGGACACAGCCGGGATACACGCAGAGAGCAAAACTTCGCGGCATTCAACAAACCTCCCAAACATTTGGAGAACCTGATGTCGCCTTTATCCTTTTCAATGAATAGACGCGCCTTTGTGACTGCGGCTGCCGTCGCCGGTGCAGCCTCGCTCCTGAAGCCTGCCATGTCCCTTGCCGCATCGGACGCCTTGCCTGATGGTGTGAAGCCGTTCAAGGTCCATATTCCCGACAGCGCGATTGCCGAATTGAAGCAGAGGCTTGCGACGGCACGCTGGCCGCTCAAGGAGAATGTCGCTGACGACTCCCAGGGCGTGCAACTCGAACGCCTGCGCGATCTCGTTGGATATTGGGCCGACGGCTATGATTGGCGAAAGGTGGAACAGAAGCTCAATTCCCTGCCGATGTTCGTGACCGAAATCGATGGGCTGGACATTCACTTCATTCACGTGCGCTCGCCGCATGAAAACGCAATGCCGCTGATCATGACCCACGGCTGGCCGGGCTCGGTTCTGGAAATGCTCAAGGTCATCGATCCCTTGACGAATCCGACCGCTCACGGCGGCAAGGCCGAAGACGCCTTTCATCTCGTGGTGCCATCGATTCCCGGTTTCGGCTTCTCCGGCAAGCCGACGACGAGGGGCTGGGGTTCGGACCATATCGGCCGTGCTTGGGGCACGCTGATGAATCGCCTCGGATATGAGAAGTTCGTCTCGCAAGGCGGTGATTGCGGCTCGGTCATCTCCGAGCGCATGGCGCATCAAAAGGTGCCCGGACTGCTGGGCATTCATCTCAACATGCCTGCGATCGTTCCAAAAGAAATCGTGCCGATCTTGGCTGCAGGTGCCCCGGCGCCCGCAGGTCTCACTGCGGACGAACGCGCCTGCTTCGACAAGCTCGCGATTTTCTACCGAGGCAGCGCTGCCTACGCCCAAATGATGGTTACGCGTCCGCAGACGATCGGTTACTCGCTCGTCGATTCACCGATCGGAATGGCCGCGTGGATGTACGACAAGTTCGCCGAGTGGACGTATAGCAACAAGCAGCCGGAAAAGGTTCTCACTCGGGACGAGATGTTGGATGACATTTCTCTCTATTGGTTCACGGAGACGGGTACCTCGGCAGCCCAGATCTATTGGGAAGACCACACCAACAATTTCAACGCTCTCGAAAGGATCCCTTCCGTGCCGGTCGCGGTTAGTGTCTTTCCGGGAGAAATCTATCAGGCACCCAAGTCGTGGACGGAGCGTGCCTTCGGCAATCTGATCTACTTCAACAAGACCGAGAATGGCGGCCACTTTGCGGCCTGGGAGCAGCCGGCGATTTTCACCAATGAAGTCAGGGCAGCATTCCGCTCGCTGCGTTAAGCGGGCAGAGGCTCCTGGTTTGGTGAAAGCACCGCAGGCGAGCGATGCCCCACGCTTGGCTGCGGAGGAGGGGGAAGCGTATAGCGTTCCCCCTCACAGCGAATAACGGATCCTGGCGAAGATGGAGGCGACTTCAGCGATAGGAGAGACCTTACGCAAAAGCGCTGCGGCGTGCGGAGAGCGACCCTATGCCCATCAAGGCGGCGAGGATGACCGGGATGCAGACAAGGTAGGCCGTGCGAATTCCTGCATGTTCGGCAACGAATCCCAGCAGCGGCGGAGCCAGGAAGAAGACGACGAAGGACATTTGTCCAAGTGCGGCAACATTGACATGAGCTGGACGATCGGTGCGCTGGGCGGCGGCCGAAACCGCAAGCGGATAGACCGCGCTGCAACCGGCGCCCATGAGGGCGAAGCCGAGCAGCGCCACATTGGGGTGGGGTGCGACCCAGACGGCGCAGAGGCCGGCAGTCGAGAGCAGCAGCAGCGACAGTGCAACGGAGCGGGAGCCGAAGCGATCGACGAACTGGTCCGCAAACAATCTTGCCAGCGCCATGAAGAAGGTAAAAAGCGTCAATCCGAGACCGCCGACCAAGGGCTCGACGTGGAAGACGTCGCGCATATAGATCGCAGACCAGTCGATGCCTGCGCCCTCGACCAGAAAAGCGGCAATGCCGATCACGCAGAGAGGCAGAAGGCCGAGCGTCGGCAGCGCGACATGCCCGGCCTCCGGATGTTCCTGTGCCGGGCGGGCGGGCGCATTACGCATGCCGGCAATGACAAGCGAACCCACGATCAGCACGAATGTGAATGTCAGGGCAAGGTGCAGCTGCATCGAAATGCCGGCCTGGCGGATGACCGAAGATGCGAGGGCGGTGACGAAGAAGCCGAGGCTCCAGAACCCATGGGCGCGGTTCATCACGCCCCGGCCAAGCTGCGCCTCGATGCGATCGATCTCGACGTTGAGATTGATTTCAAGCGCTCCGGCCAGCAGACCTTCACAAAGCAGGATGGCAAAGACAAGCGGAGCAACGCCCATCCAGGGCACGAGCGCCAGGGATGCGGAGGTTCCGAGCACGGTGATGAATGCCGTCTTGCGCGCGCCCAGACGTGCAACGATCGGGGAGGCGAAGGTGAGCGATATCAGCGCCCCGATAGCTGCGCCGATCAGTGTCAGACCGAGCTCCGATTTGTCGATCTGCAAGGCGTCCTGCAGATCGGGAAGGCGCGACAGCATTGCGCCCATCGATACCGCAAAGAGGAAGAAGCAGACATAAATTCGCTGCTGCGGTTCAAGACGCATTTCGATGCTCCGGAAAATCTGAACACGAGAGATGGAAAGGGTCTATCCGAAAGCAACCAGCGCTGGCAATACGAAGGCCTTTAATTCATAAGACAAATTAGAAGTGCCGGCCAATTTCGGTAAGTGCGGCACCGGCCAGCACTATACGACAAGGCGTGCCTTCGACAGGACGAAGCCACAAGCATCCCCGGGATGCGCAAAACCGCCTGCAGGCGATGGCATCAACCTGCAGACGGCATGATCAGGCTTCATTATCGAGGGCTTGGACGCCTTGAGCTTATCAAGCGCCGCAATTTGCCGGGAGCGATGACGGTTTGCGCGTACCGATCAACACCAGCGCCAAGCCGGCGGCGGCCAACACGCCTCCGGCAATCGCGACCGCCGCATAGCCGAAGCCGAGGCTGATGACGGCGGCACCGGTGGCCGCCCCCAGAGCATTGCCGAGATTGAAGGCTCCGACATTGATGGAGGAAGCAAGCCCCGGCGCTTCTGCCGCTGCTTCCATGACGCGCATCTGCACGGGCGGGACGAGGGCAAATGCCGCGCCACCCCAGAGAAGCAGACCGATGGCGGCACCAACGTGGGTGATCATTGCCAGCGGCAGCGCGAACATGATAGCTGCGAGCAAAGCCAGGAAGATCCTGGTCGCACCGTCGAGCGACCAGTCGGCGAGCCGTCCGCCAAGCCAGTTGCCGATCGTGAAGCCGACGCCGATCAGGACCAACCCAAGGGTCACGAAGCTATTGGATGCGCCGGTAAGTTCGGTGAGAGCCGGAGCGACATAGGTATATAGCGAGAACATCGCGCCTGCGCCCATGACGGTAGTCGCCATCGCAAGCAGCACGGTGGGGTGAGTAAGTACGGTAAGTTCGCGCCTGATATCAGGCATCGCGCCGCGCTCGCCTTTCGGCAGGGCGAACCATAGCGCTGCAATGGCGGCTATGCCGATCAGCGCCGTTCCTGCAAAAGCCATGCGCCAGCCGATCGCTTGACCGACCCAGGTCGCGGCCGGCACGCCGCCGATATTGGCGATCGTCAGCCCCATAAACATCGCGGCTACCGCGCTTGCCTGCTTTTCCTTCGGCACGACGCTTGCCGCCACCACCGCGCCCAGGCCGAAGAAGGCGCCATGGTTAAGGCTGGTGACGAGCCGGGCGAGCAGCAGCGTGAAGTAGCCCGGCGCCATCGCCGACATGAGATTGCCGATCGTGAAAATGCTCATCAGCAGCATCAGTGCCGTGCGCTTGCCGAAGCGGCTGAAGGCGAGCGTCATGAAGGGGGCGCCGACCATGACGCCGATCGCATAGGCGCTGATGAGGAGGCCTGCCGTTGGGATCGAGACGTCGACCCCCTTGGCGATGACCGGGAGAAGTCCCATCGGCGAAAACTCGGTCGTGCCGATGCCGAAGGCACCGATCGCAAGAGCGAGAAGCGCCCATCGGGCGTGAGAGGATGTTTGGGCCTTTCGGGCCGTCGAAATCTTGGTGTCCATATTAAAGCTCCTTAGGCGTCCCATTCGGGCGCGAGACCGGGCGGGCTGACGATCCGGCCATCCGGGCGTGCGAGATCGGCGATGGCGGCCATATCCGCCTCGTCGAGATTGAAGTCGAAGATTGCGATGTTTTCCTTGACGCGCTCCGGGTTGGCCGTCTTGGACAAAGCGATGTGGCCTTGTTGGATCAGCCAGCGAAGACCGACCTGCGCGGCGCTCTTGCCATATCTGGCGCCGATCCGCTGCAGCACTGGATCCTTCGGCACCGCACCATCAGCCATGCCGTAGTAGGCGGTGATCGCAGGACCGCTTGCTTCTGCAGCCGCAACGAGCGCGTGCTGGGGCAGATAGGGATGGATCTCGACCTGGTTGGTCACGATCGGCGTGCTGGAAAGTCTGACCGATTCCCGCATCTGGGCGATATTCTGGTTGCTGACGCCGACGAAGCGGCTTTTGCCGGCGGCTTTGACAGCGCTCAGCATTTCGATCTGCTCCGCGACCGGCACCTTGTCGCCCGGCCAATGCAGCAGCAGGAGATCGACGCGGTCGGTCTTGAGCTTGTCGAGACTCTCGTCGACCGAGGCGGCGATCTTCTCGTCGCTGTAATTGTCGACCCAGACCTTCGTGGTCAGGAACAGCTCGTCTCGTCGTGCACCGGCGGCCGTTAGGGCTCGGCCGAGCGCTTCCTCGTTCTGATAGATCTGTGCGGTATCGAAATGACGGAAACCGGCCTCCAGTGCGGCCGGGATGACCCGCTCTACTTCTGCGTCCGACATGCGGAAGACGCCGAAGCCGAGCGCGGGAATTGTTGCGCCATGGGCGGTAACGGTAAGCATCGAAAACTCCTTTTGAAAGCCTCGGCGGCTTCGGCCGCCGTGAATGGATCGAGCACCGGACTTGATGGCGCAATCTCTTCCGCCTATGAAATAGAGAGCGCGTTCTCGCTTGAGAATTGGCTGAGTTTTCACATTATTTGTGAAACTAAATCAAAGATTGGTGCTCCATGGACAATCGCGCTGGCGAAATGCAGGTATTTCTTCGTGTGGTGGAAGCCGGTAGCTTTTCGGAAGCGGCGCGCCTGCTGCGCATGACGCCTTCGACCGTCAGCAAGCTGATCTCCCGCATCGAAGCCAGGCTCGGCGTGCGGCTCGTCGAGCGTTCCACCCGGCGGCTGTCGCTGACCCCGGAGGGCCAGATCTATTATGAGCGTAGCCAGGCCCTGCTGCACGATCTCGACGAGGTCGAACAGGAGCTGGCACAGGGTGCGACGACGACCGGCGGCACGGTGCGGGTCAATATTGCCGTTGCGCTGGGGGTGCTCGGCCTCGAGCCGCTCTTGCCGGAATTTTGGCGGACCTATCCCAATGTTGTCGTCGATCTGTCGCTTTCCGATGAAATCGTCGATCTTTATCTCGACCGCACCGACGTTGCTTTCCGGGTTGGGGCTTTGCCGGCTTCAGGCATGATTGCCCGCCGCATCGGCATTGCCCGCCGCAAGATCGTGGCGGCACCCAGCTATCTTGATCGCCACGGAATACCGCTGGGCGTCGATGATCTCTCGCGGCACAATTGCCTGGGCTTCAATTTCCGCCGTCTTGCACCTGTCTGGCCGGTGCGGGAAAGCGGCCGCATCGTCGATCGCGCCATGACGAGCTCGCTGCTTGCCAATAATGGCGAAACCGTGCGGCGCATGGCGCTGGCGGGTGTGGGGCTTGCCCGCATGGGCGACTATCACGTGCGGGCCGATATTGCGGCCGGTCGTCTCATCGAGGTGCTTGCCGATGTCGTCGAGCCGGACGAGGAACAGATACACGCGGTTTTTCTCGGCGGCGCGCGCATGCCGCAGCGCGTGCGCGTCTTCCTCGACTTCGTCGTGCCGCGCCTCCGGCAATTTCTGGATGGCGAAGCCTGAGCCGCCTTGGTATGGATTTAATCCCGACCATGCTGTGTGCCGGCAACCCGCCACCAAGACGTCGGCGGGCAGGGATCACTGCAGCGGCCGCGGTATGGCGCCCGCTCGAGGCTGGATTGACAGATTTTCGTCTTCCCGATCGGTCTCGAGCCGCTGCAGGATCGGGCAATGCGGACGATGGTCGCCCTGACAGGAGTTAACGAGCATGGTAAGTGTGTGCTCCATATCCTGCAGGTCCGCGATCTTTTTCTTCAGTGCCGCGATATGACCCTGAGCGAGGCGCTTGACCTCGGCGCTCTGGCGGCTTTCGTCGCGCCAGAGCCCCAAAAGCTCGCTGATTTCGGCAACGGCAAAGCCGAGATCTCGCGCCCGGCGGATGAAACGCAGCATGTGCACATCGGTATCCGAATAGTCGCGATAGCCCGATGCCGTTCTGCCGGCCGCGGGGATAAGGCCGGTTTCTTCGTAGTAGCGGATCATCTTGGCCGATACACCCGATGCTTTTGCCGCCTGTCCGATATTCATGATGTTCTCCCTGACAGGCATCGCCTGATATTGCCGATGGAAGGTGGGGCTTCCAACCATGGGAAGGTCAATAGCATATTTTCGCCGCAGGACACTTGACCTTACCATGGTTGGAACCTCCACTTTGAGCACCATGAGATCGAAACAGATGAGAATTCTCATGGTGCTGCGACTTGAAAACATGACCTGCGGCGGCGGCGCCAGATCCGTCGCCAAGGCAATCAGTCTGTCGATCCAGACGCCAGGATCGAGACCGGTCCGGATGCGTTCACGGTAGTGAGCGGCCTTATGAGGATATCGTTGAGTAAGAGGAAGCAATCGATGCATCGACGTAATTTTCTGACAGGGCTGGCGGGCCTTGCGATTTCCGGGCCGGCCGCGGCCCAGATGATGCATGACATGGGACATATGGGAGCAAACGGCGCTCATGACATGGCGATGACCGGCGGTAAGCCTGTCCTGCCGGAAGGGCAGCCTTTGCGGGAGCTGCCGCGTTTGCTGAACGAGGCCGGCGAAGCGGGTCTGTTCAAGGCAAGGCTTGCCGCCGAACCGGGGTTGGTTCGCTTCGCAGACAGGCTCGACACGCCGGCCCTCCTCTATAACGACGGAAATCCGGTGATCGAGGCGCGTGAGGGCGACAGGGTCGAGATCAGCTTCAGGAACGGCATTCCCGATGAACCGACGACAGTTCATTGGCACGGAATGCCGGTGCCGGCCGATCAGGATGGCAATCCCATGGAATCCATCGCCTCGGGTAGCGAGCGCCTCTATGCTTTCGATCTGCCGCAAGGCAGCGCAGCATCCTATTGGTTCCATCCGCATCCGCACGGCTTCACCGCCTCGCAGGTCTATCGGGGTCTCGCAGGCATCTTTCTGGTGAAATCCAAGGACGACCCGATCCCTGCGGAATATGGCGATACTGTTTTGATGTTCACCGATCTTCGGATCGCTGAAGATGGAAGCATGCCGGCGAGCAACATGATCGATGTGATGAACGGGCGCGTCGGCGATCATGTGCTGGTCAACGGCCAGAAAAATCCGGTATTGACCGTGAGGAAAGGGGAGAAGCGTCGCCTGCGCCTCTTCAACGCGACAAATGCGCGCTTCCTCCGGCTGACATTCGAGAATGCCGCCATGGCGCTTGTCGGAACGGATGGGGGGCTTATCGAAGCTCCTGTCGGCATCGACGATTTGCTGCTTGCACCTGCCGAGCGCGTTGAGCTCATCATATCCTTCGATAGGCCGGGAGCGGCAAAGCTTGTCACGCTCGACTATGATCGCGGGTGGATGGGACCCGGCAAGCCTGAAGCGGCCGGCATCACCCTGCTGACCGCCGATGTTTCAGAGGAGGCTGCACCCAACGTGCCACCGCTTCCCGCGACGCTGCGCTCCATCGAACACCTTTCTAAGCCGGCCGTCACGCGTCGCTTTGTGTTGACGGAATCCATGGAAGGCATGGAGATGAAGTTCCTCATCAACGGCGCTAGCTTCGATATGAAGCGCATTGACGAAGTTTCGAAGGTCGGACAGGTCGAGCTCTGGGAAATCGTCAACCAGGCGGATATGGACCATCCGTTTCATGTGCATGGGACACAGTTCCAACTTGTCGAACGCGAAAAGAATGGCGCGGTCACCCAGCCATCCTACCGGGCCTGTAAAGACACTGTGAACGTTGCCGCCGGCGAGACGGTCCGTATCCTGCTGCGACAGGATTTGCCGGGGCGGCGCATGTATCACTGCCACATCCTCGAGCATGAAGATCTCGGCATGATGGGTACAGTCGACGTCCGGGCCTGACACTTCCATTCTTGCCGGTGTGAATGCGATGTTCGGGTCTTGCGCAAACAGCGGGTTCGGCGCTTTTATGTAAGCGTGTTCCACTGCAGCAAGCGCTCGCGGCGGCCTCGGAGGAGGGCCGGCCACGATCCCGCAGTGGATGCCAAATTGTGCTGACGGTGGCATTCAAGGGGAGGACTCGATGGCCGCTAATCATCAGACGCAATACCGCGAACGCGTTCGCTCTGCCCATGAGGCCGTTGCCCTAATACCGTCCGGTGCGAAGATCGCCATGCCGATCGCTGCCGGCCAGCCGCCTGCCATCCTTGCAGCATTGGCCGAACGCGCGCGGGCCGGGGCGGTGGACAACGTCCGGCTTTACTACCTGCTTTGCACGGGTGTCGCCGGCTCCAGCGTGCTCGACTTCAACCTGCGCGATCGCATCGTTCCCATGAGTTATTTTCATGGAGCGGTGGATCGCGCCCTGGATAAGCGACGAATGGCGGAGATGCTGCCTGCCGCCGAAATCGTGCCGTGCCATTTCAGCCAGGTGCCGCGCTCGCTTGTCGAGCATGTCGGCGTGGATACATTGATCGCTACCGTCTCGCCCATGGATGCGGACGGGAATTTCAGCCTCGGCGCCAGTACGGATTATGCCCTGGCGGTTGCCCGCAAGCCCGGCGCTCGGCTGATCCTCGAAGTCAATCCCAGCATGCCCTATGTGCGGGGAAATTGCATGATCCCGGTCTCGCGCGTCACGGCACTTGTCGAGAATGACGCAAACCTCCCGGCGCTTGCTGCCGCGCCTCGTTCGCAAGTCGATGATGCGATCGGTGCTATCATCGCCGGGCTTGTGGATGACGGTGATTGCCTGCAGATGGGCATCGGTGCACTGCCTGACGCAGTTTGCGCCGGTCTTTCACAGCACCGTCACCTCGGCATCCATACAGAAATGATGACATCGGGACTTGCCGCTCTGGTCAGGGCCGGCGTGGTCGACAATAGCCGCAAGCAGATACATTTAGGGCGAACCATCTTCACCTTTGCGCTGGGAGACAAGCCGCTTTACGACTTCCTGAACGATAATCCCGATGTCGAGGCGCATCCCGTTGATTATGTGAACAATCCGTTCGTCATCGCTCAGAATGACCGCATGGTGTCGGTGAATGCGACGCTACAGATCGATCTCAATGGTGCGTGCAATTCCGAATTCGTCAACGGAAGGCAGTTCAGCGGCTCGGGCGGCCAGGTGGACTTCGTTCGCGGCGCCTATGGCTCACGCGGCGGCCGCTCGATCATCGCCTGTCATGCGACAGCGGCGAAGGGAACTCTTTCGCGTATCGTTCCGAACCTCACAGGTCCCGTAACGACGTCGCGCAACGATATCCATATCGTTGTTACCGAATATGGCTGGGTGAACCTCAAGGGCAAATCGGTGGCAGAGCGGGCAAAGGCGATGATCGGGCTTGCTCATCCCGATTTCAGGGAGGCGCTGGATCGTGCCGCTCATCAGGCGGGCTACTACGCGCCAGACTGATGTCGTTTCTGAAGACAGGAAGGGCGTAGGTTGGCTGGGCAATAAGAAGGAACCGGAGGGAAGCCGGATCCTTCCGGCTCTGATCGGAGGTCAACCGATTGCTATGAGAAGCCTGATGGATCGGTACATCAGGCTTCCCGTACCTGGTCCCAGGAGACCAGGTTGGTCGCTATTAGAAGCTACGCTGGAAGCGCAGGATACCAGCCCACTGATCCTGGTTCACAGAATCGAAGTTGGTGTAGGAGACTTCCGGCTCGATGAGCAGGTTCTTGACCGGGTTCCACTTGACGTTGGTGGTTGCGGCAAAAATCTTCGAGTCGGTGTAGGCGAGCTGCAGGTTCCACTTCAACTTTTCGTTGATCGGAACGCCGACGCCGCCCCAAACAGCCCAATCACCCCAGCCGCACTTCGATGCATCGTTAGCCGGGCAAGAAGAACGAGCCAGGTTGGTGCCGGCATACTTGTTCAGGTTGTCGCCGTCGGTGTTCCAGCCGCCCATCAAGAAGGCCGAGAAGACGCCGAAGTCAGCATCGACACGAGCCTTGATAGCGCCTTCCGACTTGATCGAGTCGTAACCGCCAATGACCTTGAAGCCCCATGCGCCGGACTTGAAGCCAGCACCGGCAACGACGTCAGGAGCGTAGTGGTTGGCCTTGTCGTCCGATGCCCAGCTTGCGCCGTAGCCAGCGCCCGAGCCGCTGGAGTTCGAGTCTTCGACCGAGACCACAGCCGTGAAGCCGTTGCCGGCGTCGTAGTTGTAGGTCAACTGGTTGAGTTCGTACGGACCGTCATAGATCACGTCGTCGTTGATGACGTCGCCGGCATAACCGATGTAGGAGTTGAACTGCGAGTCAGCCTTACCGACCAGAAAGCCGCCGAGGCTGATGTTGGCGAACAGCAGCTTAGAGGAAGTGGAGTTGCCTTCCTGCCAGTCCCAACGGATGACCGTGTTGGTCTTCAGCGGGCCGTATTCGGTGTCGGTCGCGGTATCGAGGCTCAGCTGAGCGCGGGTATGCCAGAGAGTGCCGTTATGGCTGTTGGCATTGTAGGCGTCGTACCACTTGCCTTCGGTACGGACCATGCCGCCGACCTTGAGGCAGGTTTCAGTGCCTGGAATGAAGAAGTAGCCAGCGCCGTATGCATCGCAGATGCGAACGTATTCCAACGGCTCGGGCTCAGCAGCGACGATTGCGTCAGCCGCATGGGCGCCAGAAACTGCTGCCAGTGCAGCAGCGGAGCCGAGAAGGAGGCTCTTGATGTTCATTATTAAACTCCTGATTGCAACGGATCGTACATATTCCAAGGAGCGGGCACAACGGACCATCCCGGCGACACTGCTTGCAACACGAAGCAACCACCAGGCATCTGCGAGAGACTGCGGGTATTATCCCCACCCCTTTGGAACCTCGTTAGCTGGCGGCTGAAATAACACCCCACCAGATCGCAAGCTAATTAGCTCCCGGCAACACAGCTATATACATTCTGATTGTTTGTAAATCAGCTCCGGAAGTATCCGGAAACGGAAAAAAGGGTTGTTGATTTCATGCAACACATGCCAGGCGGGAAAATTCGGCGGGAGGGGAGCCGGCCTCCTTATAATGCCCTGCGCTGCATCTCCTGTCCGCCGCTTCAATCAGCGATCGTGAACAATTCCATCGCCTCGGCAAAGCCCTTCAGCCTCTGCCGGCCGATGGAGATTGCATCGTTGATTCCGGCCTCATCTCGAAACGCGTCGGACATCAGGAGCGCTTCGCCCCTTTCGCTGCAGACGTTCTGTATGCGGCTAACGATATTGACATCAGGACCGATCAACGTGAAATCCAGGCGATTGCCGGAGCCGACATTGCCGTAGCTCACCTCGCCATAGTGCAGCGCGATGCCGACCTTGACTGGTATGCCGCTGTATTCGAAACCGCTTAGCTCGGAGAGGACTGTCCTGGCTGCGGTGAGCGCCGCATCGCAGGCTCCGGACGTGTCGGCGCCTGGAAAGAATGCCAGAACCGCATCGCCCATGAATTTCAGTACTTCACCGCCTTCATGGGCAATCGCCGGTATCACTTTGTCGAAATAGGCATTCAGCAGTTCGAGGACGGTGCTGCCTGGCTGGCGATTGGAAAGCTCGGTGAAGCCGCGCAGATCGCACAGCAAAAGGGCTGCCTCCATCGATTCGATTTCGCCGCGACGAATGTGTCCGGCAAGGATACGGCTCGCCGTCATCGGGCCGATATAGGTATCGAGAAGGCTGAGTTCGCATTGTCTGAGGACGCGGAGTTCGCAGGTGTTGCGCAATGCCGGCAGGATGCGCTCGATAAGGTCATGCTCGCCGGATGTGAAGCCGCCTGGCCGCCGCGTGGCGAAGACGGCGCTGCTGATCGGCCCGTCAGCGTTGCAAAGCGGCGCCACGATCAGTTGCACCAGTCCCCGGCCGGAAAATATGTCGATATGCTGCCAGCGCCCATGCGGACTTTCGCCCGGACCGACGACGAGCGGCTCGCGCATCTCCTGTGCCTTCATGAGCGGTGTATTGGCAAGCGCGAGGCGTGAGCCATGTTCGCGATCATGGATCTCGACCGGTTCGCCGGGCGCCCAGGCGAAGGTGCGGCCGATGAATTCGGGATGCAGCGTCGTCAGGTGCAGTGTCAATCGATCGACGGGAAGGCCAAGGGCCTGCAGGCGGCGGCCAAGCCCGGCAACGAGGCTGGCCTCATCGAGAGCATGGCATTCGTCGCCGGTCAGCCATTCGATGAGGCTCAGTGTTGCTCTGTTACCGATGCCGCCGTTAAGCGTCTTGGGGTCGGCTGTTGCGGATTTTGGAATGTCATGCAGCAAGGTCATGGTTATTTCCTCCTCTTCGAGGTGCGGCGCTCAGTGCGCGCCGCCGCCGGAAAGTTGACCGGCTTTTTTCAGAAGCAGGCTGGCAATCAGGGCAACGACCAGCGCGACGCCGAGCAGATAGAAGGTATCGCTGAAAGCCATGATATTGGCTTGCTTGCGAAGGCTGGCGGCTACTGCGACAATGGCCTTGTGCGCGGCAAGCGCCTGATCGCTCACCCCATGGTTCATGAAGTAGTTGGTGAGGTTGGCAATGCGCGCGCGGGTCGCCTCTTCGAACACCGAGACTGAATTGGTGAGGATGTTGGAGTGGAACTGCTCGCGTTTGGTAAGGAAGGTCTGCAGCGCGGCAATGCCGACCGCGCCGCCGAGATTGCGCATCATGTTGAACAGCGCCGAAGCGGATCCGGCATTTTCCTGTTCGATGCCGGCGGTCGCGATCGCCGTCAGCGGCGTGAAGGCGAGTGCCTGGCCGACCGCACGCACGATATTTGGCCAGAAGAGCTGATCGCTGGCATAGTTGCTCGTCATGTAGATGTTCATGAAGTTCGAGGCGGCGAAGAGCGCGAAGCCGACGATGATCAGCAGGCGAGCGTCGATGCGCTTCATCAGCCGTGGGACCAGCGGGATCAAGATCAGCTGCGGAATGCCGGTCCAGGCAAGCACCATACCGATCTGCTCGGAATTGTAGCCCTGGATGCGCGTCAGATAGATCGGCAGGATGAAGACCGAGCCATAGAGGGCGACGCCCATCAGGAAGTTGGCGACGATACCGAAGCCGAAATTGCGGCGCACCAGCAGACGCAAATTGAGGAGCGGATGAGAAGCGCGAAGCTCGATGAAGAGGAAGAGCGTCAACGAAACCGCGGCAATGACGGAGAGACGGACGATGAAAGGCGAGCCGAACCAGTCGTCCTTGTTGCCTTCTTCGAGCACGGTCTGCAGTGCTGCAAGACCGACTGCCATGGTGATGATGCCGGGCCAATCGCCCTTGGCGAGCAGCGAAAGATTCATCGGCGCGCGGTCGAGCGAGATCCAGAGCATGCCGACCATCAGGACGCCCGGCACGAGATTGACGTAGAAGATATATTCCCAGCCCCAGTTTTCCGTGAGATAGCCGCCGATGGTCGGGCCGATGGCCGGCGCGAAGGTGGCGGAAAGGGCAAAGAGGGCAAGACCCATCGGCTGCTTGGGTTTCGGCAGCAGCGTGATGATGATCGTGAAGGCCATCGGGATCAGCACGCCGCCGGAAAAGCCCTGGATGGCGCGCAGCACGATCATCTGTTGCAGGTTTGCGGCAAAGGCGCAGGCGACTGAAAAGAGCAGGAAAAGGACAGCGTTGGTCAGCAGATAGTTGCGCACTGAAAAGACGCGAGCAAGCCATGCGCTAAGCGGAATGACGACGATCTCTGCGATCAGGTAGGAGGTCGAAATCCAGCCGCCATCGTCCGTTCCAGCGCCGATCGCGCCCTGGATGTCGGCTAGCGAGGCATTGACGATCTGGATGTTGAGAACGGCCATGAAGGCGCCAAGTGTCGAACCAACCACGGCGGTCCACATGCGCAGCGGGCTCATGGCCGGTCGGATGACGGTAGCGTTTGAAGCGCCCGGCGATGCGGCTGAATTGTTGTTTGCGGCGATCTGAAGAGTGGCCACGGCGTGTCTCCTTCCGGCTCATGCCGGAGCAATCTCATGACGATGCTGAGGTGATAATCGACGAAAATCGGGAGGGATCATCCAGCCTGGCTGGATGATCCCTGTGCGCCGGCTGTCGATGTCTGGGCAGCCTTGGTATCGATTTCCGGCTCCACCGACATGCCCGAGCGCAGCAATCCGGCGAGATTATCGTCGTCGATGACGATCTTAACCGGTATACGCTGGACGATCTTGGTGAAGTTGCCGGTGGCGTTGTCAGGCGGCAGCAGCGAGAATTCGAGCCCGCTTGCCGGCGAGAGGCTGTCGACATGGCCCTTGATGGTGACGTCAGGGAAGCTGTCGACCTTGATTTCGACGGACTGGCCGGGGCGCACATAGGTCAGCTGCGTTTCCTTGAAATTCGCAACGACATAGACCGAATGCAGCGGCACCACCGCCATCAGCTGCGTGCCTGCCGTCACATATTGTCCCACGCGGATCGAGCGGGCACCGATCGTGCCGTCGACGGCTGCGACGATGTTGGTATAGGAAAGATTGAGCTCGGCTTGCTGGACGGCCGCAGCGGCGCGATCGCGCTGGGCTGCTGCCTGGTCTCGCTGGGTCTGCAGCACGGGAACTTTGGTTTGAGCCGCGACGAGCGCGGCCTGGTCGCGCTCGACAGCCGCCGCTGCCTGCCTTCTGGCCGATTCCGTCTCTTCAGCGCGCGACTGTGTGCCGACGCCGTTGGTAATCAAACGAGCCGAACGGGCGGCATCCGATACAGCATAATCCAGAGAGGCTTGCGATGCGTCGACCGTTGCCTTGGCTTGCCCGATCAGCGATTGCTGCAGCTGGATCTGCGCATCGATATTGGCGATCGCTGCATCCGTAGCCTTTAAATCGGCTTTTGCTTGGGAAAGCGCGGCCTGGAAGTCGCGGTCATCGATGCGGGCGAGCATCTCGCCGGCCTTGACATGGTCATTGTCGTTGACAAGCACGTCCTTGATGTAGCCGGCGACCTTTGGGGCAATCGTGGTGTAATCGGCCTTCACATAGGCATCGTCGGTGGATTCGACGAAGCGTCCGACCGTCCAGTAGCGATAGCCGAAATCCGCTGCGACCGCGACGCCGGCCAGCAGCGCGGCGATCAACAAGCCACGCTTGATGAGCTTCCTATCTGCCTTGGGGCTGGCGTCAGCGACAGGCGCTTCGGCAACTCTTCCTTGCGGAACGTCGGCGGCGGGAGATTTCGCAACCTCGTTGACCGGAGCAGCATCGGCCTGGCTTGCGTTCTTGAACGCCTCGTTGCGCGGTAGTTCGACCATCGTCCGTTTCCTTCAGTACGCTACCCCTTTTGTTCGGGGTCATTTTTGATGCCATGAAGATGCGTCCGAACGATCCTTCTGATAATCTCCTCAAATCGGGAAGGATCATCAAGTCACAGTGGATAATCCGAGGACAATATGGATCGGTTGACCAGCCTCGCAGTCTTTGGCCGGGTGGTGGAATGTGGTGGTTTTTCCGCCGCCGCCCGCCGCCTCAACATGTCGGTCACCATGGTAGGCAACCATGTGCAGTCATTGGAAGATCACCTCGGTGTGCGGCTTCTGAACCGCACGACGCGCCGGGTCAGCCTGACGGAAACCGGCAAATATTATTATGAGCGATCCTCGCAGATCATTGCCGATCTCGAGGAGGCCGACCGGACGGCGGGCGCGCTTAGCACCATGCCGCGCGGCACGCTGAAGCTCTATACCAGCGGCGCCATCGTCCGGTTCCTGCTCCCCGTCGTCAATGAGTTCATGACGCTATATCCGGCGATCTCGCTCGATTTCAACGTCGGCGAACGGTCGATCGACATGATTGAGGAGGGCTACGATCTGATGATCCGAACCTTGCCGGCGCCGGACTCGACGCTCGTCGCGCGCAAGCTCGCGCCCTGGCGCCATATGCTCGTCTGCTCGCCCGAATATCGTGAAACGCATCCCATGCCGAAAGTGCCGGCCGACCTCGCGGAGCATAATTGCCTGCAATATACCTATTATCCCTACGGCGACGAATGGCGTTTCGAAGATGCTGACGGGAAGCAAGTGAGGGTCAAGATCTCAGGCAATGTCGTCTCGAACAATGCCGAGACGCTGCGCTTTCTTTTGGCAAGCGGACAGGGCATTTTTCTGGCCCCGAGCTTCATCGTCTTCGAAGAGGTCGCCGCCGGCCGTCTCGTGCGTGTCATGCCCGACTACCGCGCCGTGGAATTCACCATCAGCGCGATCTATCCCAACCGCAGTCATCTGCCGACGAAAGTGCGTTTGTTCATCGACCTTTTGGCAGAGCGTTTCGTTGAGCACCGCAAGTGGATGACCTGAACGCGCCTTGATTTTGCACGAACGCGTTTCTAAAAGAGGTCATAAGTGACCCTTTTAGGAGCCTGCCATGACAATGATCAGCTTAAAGGATGCCAAGGCGTCGTTTTCCCATGTCATCGATCAGGCTGCGGCCGGTGAGTTTGTAACAATTACCCGTCATGGGCGTGCCGCAGCCGTCGTTGTCAGCGTGAAGGCAGCCGAAGAGGCAAAAAAAGCGATCCGGAAGGGCCGACCGAGCCTGGTTCAATACCTGAAGACCTTTCCGGCTGATTTCGATCCCACCGAGGATGTTTTCTCCAGAAATCCCGCTCCATCTCGCGAGGTCGATTTGTGAGCTTTCTTCTCGACACCAACGCCATCTCCATGTTCGCTCCGTCCAAAGCCAGCGCATCGAATACTTTTGCCGAATGGGTGGATGAACAGGATCGGCAGGATGCAGTCTACCTTTCAGTCCTGACGATCCACGAGATCGAAAAGGGGGTGCGGTTGTTGGAAGCAAAAGGCGCCAAAGCAAAGGCTGCGGGAATTCATACCTGGCTGCAAGGATTGATTGCCGGCTATGGTGATCACATCCTGCCCGTCGACAAGGACATCGCTCTTGAATCCGGGAGGCTCGAGGCGAAAGCAGTCATCGCGGGACATACTCCTCGCACGGCGGATGCGATCATCGCGGGAACGGCAAGCATTCACAAGCTGACCGTGATCACCGCCAATCTCAAACACTTCCTGCCCTTCGGCGTAGCCGTCAAGTCACCGGATCAGGTGGGGCGCTGACGCCGTCTCGACAGAATGTTTGGTGGCTTTACCACTGCGTCGGTGATCAGATGGCGGTAAAGCCGTTGTCGACGAAGAGATGGATGCCGTTGACGAAGTTGGACTCGTCGGAGGCAAGATAGAGGGCGGCCCGCGCTACATCCTCGGGTTCGCCGATCCGCCCTTGCTGGGCCGCGATTGCCGCATCCGAGACATCGACGCCAAGGGCCTGCAACTCCGCCACTTCGCGCAGCCCATGCGGCGTGCGGATGAAGCCGGGGCATACGGCATTGCAGCGGATATTGCGATCGCGGAACTCGACTGCGATGGCGCGGGCAAACATGTGCACCGCTCCCTTCGTCGTGTCATAGAGAACTTCCATCGGGGTTGCGGCAACAGCCGAGATCGACGAGGTGCAGACGATGGAACCGCCGCCGGCTGCGATCATGCCCGGCAGTACGGCCTTGGTCATCAGGAACATCGAGCGGACGTTGACGCCATGAAGCCATTCCCATTCCTCAAGCGTCGTTTCGAGGAACGGCTTGATGACGATGGTGCCGGCATGATTGAAGAGCACCGTTACCGCACCAAAGCGGTCTTCGATGCTTTTGACCGCCGCATTGACGGCCGCCTCATTCGAAACATCGGCAACCCAGTGGTCGGCAACGCCGCCGGCGTCTCGGATTTCGCGCACGGTCGCAGCCGCTGCGTCGCCGTTTCTGTCGATGATCGCCACCTTGGCGCCTTCCGCCGCAAACAGGCGCGACGCTGCGCCGCCCATGCCGGTGGCGCCGCCCGAAATGATGGCAATCTTGCCCTTGAGCCTATCCGTCACGCATTTCCCCCATCCGCCGCACGCGCAAAATCGATGCCGATGCGACCCTTTGCCGATGCCAATGAAAACTCTCGGAGATGCCGAGGGTCATTGCGAAAGATGCGCTCGGTTGCAGTTCGAGGCAAGGATGATCAGGGGAACAGATTCCGAATTTCCCCTCAGCGCAGATAGTGAATGTGCGGCCGGGCGTGGTGAGGAGAGGTCTCGATCCTTGCCTCAACGGCAAAGACATTTCTCAGCAAATCTTCCGTCAGCACGTCTTCCGGGGCTCCGGAGGCCACGACCCCGCCTTGCTGCATGATGATCAGCTGATCACAGAACATCGCGGCATGGTTGAGATCGTGGAGAGCGATGATGCTGGTTACGGGCAGGCCGGCAACCAAGCGCATCAGACCGATTTGATGCTGGATGTCGAGATGGTTGGTCGGCTCATCGAGGATCAGTTCCTTCGGCGACTGTGCCAAAGCCCGCGCAATGTGAGTGCGCTGCTTTTCGCCGCCCGACAGGCTCTGCCATCGGTCCTCGCGTTTCTCCTTCATGCCGGCGCGCTCGAGAGCGTCTTCCACGGCCTCGTCATCTGCCGATGTCCAGCCTGAGAACATCGAGCGATGCGGAAACCGGCCGAGCTTTACGACATCGATGACCCTGAGATTGGCATTGGTTGCGCTGTGCTGCTCGACGAAAGCGACACGCCTTGCGATGGAGCGGCGGGACATCTGCTGCAGATCCTTCTCTTGCAGGGTGATGCGGCCGGAGTTCGGCCGTTTCAGCCCCGCAAGCAGACGCAGAAGCGAGGTCTTGCCGGAGCCGTTCGGCCCGAGGAGACCAAGCATCTTGCCTGCAGGCGCCTCGAAAGAGACGCCGTTGAGAACGGTCTTCGCGCCGATTTTCCAGGTGATATTGTCGGCCTTTATGCTCATGATGCCCGCTGGAGCCGGTAGAGAATGACGGAGAAGAAGGGAACGCCGACCAGCGCCGTGACCACGCCGATCGGCAGAACCTGCTGCGGAATAAGGATGCGGGAGGCAATATCGGCGAGAACCATGAAGATGGCGCCGGTAATTGCACAGGCAGGCAGCAACCGGATGTGAAGCGGTCCGACGACGAAGCGCGCCGCATGCGGGACGACCAGACCGACGAAGCCGATCGTGCCGACCATGCTGACGATGGTTGCCGTGATGACCGCGGTCAGCGCAAACAGAATGATACGGGTGCGGCCGACATTTACGCCGAGCGAGGCGGCCGCCTCGTCGCCAAAAGCGAAAGCGTCAAGCAGACGCGAATAGAACAGGCAGACGATCAGACCCAATCCGACGACAATCGACACCAGTGCAAATTCCGGCCAGCGCACACCACTGAAGCTTCCAAGCAGCCAGAACATAACGTCGCGCGCCTGCTGGGCATTGCCGGAGGTGGTGACGACGTAGGATGTCGCTGCATTGAATAGCTGCGACGTGGCAACTCCCGCCAAAATCGTTCTGTCCGGGCCACCGCGTGCTCCGTTCGAAAGCACGGCGACGAGGATAAAGGCCGCAAAAGCACCGGCGAAGGCACCGGCGGAGAGCGAAACGGCGCCAGCTCCGATCCCGAGAATAACGACAGCAACCGCGCCGGTGGAGGCGCCGGCGGAGATGCCGAGCACGTAAGGCTCGGCCAAGGGATTGCGCAGCATGGACTGCATGATCGCGCCGCAAAGCGCGAGACCCGCGCCGCAGAATACGGCAACCAAAGCGCGGCTCAGCCGATATTCCCAGATGACGGTTTCATGGATGCGGTTGAGCTCGACCGAGGTCCAGCCAAACTTGTTCGTGATGGCGAAATAGGTGGTGGAAAGCGGGATGGGCATATCGCCGATCCCCACACTGATGCCGACCACCAGCGCGATCGCTGCAAGGCACGCCAGAAAAAGTCCGGCAGGGGCGACGACCCGCGGCAAAAGGCGACCGGACTTACTGGTTTCCGCCACGATGCTCACCTGAGGCCGAGTACCTTCAACTGCTCAGCCACCTGTTCGGCGCCGAAGATTGTCTGCACGCTCGGATTCATCGCCTGTGCGGGCATGATCACCATGGCCTTGTTCTTCACCGCCGTCATCTGGCTGGTCGCCGGATCGGTCGTCAGGAACTTGATCTTTGCCTGGACTTTGTCGAGTTCCCAGCGATTGCGGTCGACCTGCGTGACCACGATGACGTCGGGATTGCTAGCGATGATGCTTTCCCAACCGAGCTGCGGCGATTCCGCATCGGTTTTGATGGCGTTGGTTCCGCCGAGAAGGTCGGCGATATAGCCCGACGGGCTGTTTTTTCCGCCGACATAGGCATCTGCAGATGGGGATGGGCTGGAGAACCAGAAGACATAGGAGAGCTTCTTGCCATCCTTCGGCGCATTGACGCGCAGTGCCTCTTCCCGCTTTTTCAGATCCGTGATCAGAGCCTGGCCCTTGTCGCGGACGTCGAAAATCTGCGAGAGCTCGTCGATTTCCTGGTAGAGCGTGCTCATGTTCCAGATCTGGCTACGGGCGGCATAGCCGTATTTGTCCTGAGAGGCTCCCTGGGCTGGGCACATACTGGGGGAAACATAGGTCGGAATATTGAGCTTTTCGAAGTCCTCGCGTTTTGCCACCTTGCTGCTTGGTCCCATAAGGGTCGGCAGGGCGGCTGTAACGAAATCAGGATTTTCCGAGAGGATCGATTCAAAGGTCGGGAACTCGACCGTCAGCAGCTTGACCTTGGAATTGGCTTCCGCAAGCTGCGGCAGAACCTTGTTGGGCCAGAAAGCGGTGCCGACCATTTTGTCTTCGAGGCCGAGCAGGAGAAGAATTTCGGCGCTATTCTGGCCGAGCCCGACCGCGCGCTCCGGAGCCTTCTGAAACGTGACCTTGGTGCCGCAATTATCGATGGTCAACGGATAGCTGGTCGAAGCGGCAAAGGCTGTTGACGCGGCAAAACCAAGGGTCGCACAAAGAGCTGAAACGGCCAAAACTGATTTCAATATGGTCACGAAAGTATCCTGATGACTGTTGTCGACGAGATCGAGCGAAGGCGCGTGCGCGATATAGCCTTGTCACCGAGTCAAAACAAGAGAAAAAAAGTCATATTATTTATACGACGCGCGTTTGTAAACTTTGCCCCGTCACGCATTCTCGAGAGAAGACGTAATTCTCATCGGTCTCGATCTACTATGTTGTCCTCACGCCGGGCTCTGGAAAGGAGCAGGCGATTCATCTCAGGAACGAAGCGAACGATCCCGAAACCTGCCATTGCCAAGATCTTCCTGGAAGCTGTGTTTTCAGGATGGGCAAAGGCGCGGACTTCGCCAAGCCGCAGCTCCCTGTCGGCAAAATGCAGTGCCGCGGCGACCAATTCCGATGCATATCCATATCCCCAGGCGTCCCGACGGAAAAAGTATCCGATTTCGCAGCCCCAGCCTGGGTCAAACGGATCGTCGTACAAGCCGCCCCAGCCGATGATTCTTGCATCATTCTTTCTGACAACGGTCCAGGGTGCATATCCATCGCGCCGCCGGCGCCATTCGTGAACCGCGATCCTGCGACGGCATTCGCCAGGCGTCACGTCCGCATGCGTATGCTTCATGGCTTCCTTGTCGCCCAGAAATTCGAACAGAGCAGGAGTATCGGATAGACGCGAGGGACGGAGCAGCAGCCGCGACGTTTCGATCTGCGATCCGATGTTTCTCATATGACCTCGTCTTTCATATTCGCGTACTTCATGAAAGGACCGGGCCGCGCACTGACTTTGTTGCAGAGCGCGCTAGGAAGAATAACTCAGGACCACCGAAAGAAGAAAAGACGCGACTATTCCTGCTTTTCTAGCCTTTTCAGGGATTCTTGAGCAGTTGCGAGTCCCTGGTCGGACGCCTTACGGAACCATTTGATTGCCTCGTCCCGATCCCGCGCAACTCCATGGCCCATTGCATACATGTTGCCGAGATTGCCTTGGGCCACATCCAGGCCCTTGTCGGCGGCTTTTTTATACCAGGCGATCGCTTGACCGTAATCCTGGGGAACGCCCAGACCTTGGTCGTATAGGAGACCGAGGGCGTACTGGGCCGTGGCAAAGTCCTGATCGGCGGCACGGCGATACCAAATCAACGCTTGCGCATAGTCCTGGGGAACGCCTTGGCCGCTTTCGTAGCTGTATCCCAGATTATACTGAGCAACAGCGAGCCCCTGCTCAGCCGCTTTACGGCCCCAAATCACAGCTTGCTCATAATCTTGCGGAACACCTCGGCCGACGGCATAGAGATCACTAAGGCTGCTTTGCGCTTCCGCCCAACCTTGCTCCGCTGCCTTGCGGATATAGGTGACAGCGAGGGCGGAATCTCGATCGACACCTAAACCGAACTGATAAAGCCCGGCGAGCTTATATTGCGCGACCGCTGTCCCTTGATCGGCGAGCGGCTTCCAGTAGCGCAGCGCGGCGGCGTAGTTGCCGCTATCATAGGCGGCCTGTCCTTCCTCGATCGCCGATCTGTCGAAAAGCTGCGACTTGGCTGTCGCGGAATTGGTATCGGGCTCTGGCTGCAGAGCAACAGCGGATGGCAACATGGCCTGGCTGTTCCAGTTCGACAGCTCGGGCAGACTTGCCGGCAGGTCCTCGCGCCAGACATGGCTCATTGCGGTAGTCTTTATGCCGCCGCTTTCCGCAGCAACTGTTTCCAGCGCTTCAAGTGTCGAGCCGTCGCGCAGGGACACGATGAATGCCATCGTCACGTTTTTGCTGGCAATTCTGGCGGCAGCCAATTGCTCGCCAGTAAGCTGCTTGGCCTTTTCGCCAAAGCTTGCGATCACTCCCTCGACGGCTGATGCCTGCGATTGTTGGAACGCCACTTTGTCATAGGCTTTTTTGAGGCTGAAAGTGGCTGTTTGATTGGCCAAATCCGCGGCTTCGAGCTTCCATTCTATGGTGGCAGGAACAGGCATGCCCCGCGAATATTCCATCGTCGCCACCGTTCCCGTTTGGCCGACATCGTATGTCGCGGCGTCCTCCTGCTGTATGGTGGCGAGCAGCTCCGCTTCCGGTGCGAGATTATGAATAACCAGCAGCGGATTGCTTTTTATACCGTCAATAATATTTGTGAGGCTGCTTTGCGGTGCGACGACAAGGCCGTCTGGTCCAACTGCGGCCGCATTCTGTATGTTACGGAGGATCGCGTCGAATCCGACCAGTCTATTTGGAAAGCCGTTCAACCCCGCTTCATATTCCAGTTGACGGATACCATAGACCGACAATGAATTTCCGTAGAGGGCGTTCATTGCGTAGGAATCGGCGGCGCCTTCGGCACCTTGCGGCAGATCCGCGCTGAGGGACCAGCGAACCTGCATACTATTTGCATTTCGCGAGACGACCGTCATACGCTGACGGAAATCTCCACGTATGATCGCGGCCGGCTTATTGAACCATAAGGACATGTCGGTGGAGGTGGTCTTGCGAGAGCGATAGACGTATTCGACGCCCGTTTTGGGAGCGTATCCTGGAATCGTCACGCTATCGGCAGCGCGAGCAGTCTCCATGCAAATCAAAAGGCATGGTGAGAGGAGAAAAAGCAGGCTCTTTTGCAAGCTGTCCATTTTTTATTGTTCCCACTCTTCAACCATATTGGCGCGAACCGAAATATCCAAAAAGTAGTTGCGGCCAGAATGCCGGAACAACCGCTTTTCGATTTCCTGCGCGTTTCCGACCCGGAGATCGATCATGAATTGATCAACGGCGACGGCCCCGTTCCCCATCATTTACTCAAGGTTGCGGCATCTGCCAATATGGCGTCATTACAACCGCGCCGCACGCAAATTATTTCAGTCTGAGAAGGGTGCCGAGGTTACGACAGGAAAACGGTCATTGCCCAGCCGAAATGGCATCGATGAGGGTGGCGCAATCCGATCTCGCGCCTATTTCAACAATCGGGAAATGGAGAGCAGGAGGATGAGAACAATGGCAAAGAACACGATTTGCCTGTGGTACGACAAGGACGCAGAGGCCGCCGCCAATTTTTATGTCGAGACTTTTCCAGATAGCGCCATGGGTGCCGTCATTCGCGCTCCGGGAAACTATCCGGAGGGCAAGCAAGGCGATGTGCTGGTCGTCGAGTTCACGGTTGCGGGTGTTTCCTGCGTCGGCTTGAATGGAGGTCCGATGTTCAAACACAACGAAGCCTTTTCATTTCAGATCTACACCGAAGATCAGGAAGAGACGGATCGTTATTGGAATGCCATTGTCGACAATGGCGGCCAGGAAAGCGAATGCGGCTGGTGCAAGGACAGATGGGGTGTCTCCTGGCAGATCACGCCGCGTGTTCTGATGGAAGCGCTGCGCGAGGGCGGCGATCAGGCAAAGCGGGTTTTCGACGCGATGATGACCATGAGGAAGATCGATGTGGCCGCGATCGAAGCGGCACGCCGAGGCTGACGCGCGAAGCCCTTCCTCAATACTTGGATCGTCGATGCCGCGGCAGTTTGTGAAGTCGGCGGCGTCGACGTCATGATTGCTTTTATTCAAGACTCCATTAAATATGGTTTCAGGAATATGCAGCCGGCTGTTGTAGATCGGATATCGGCAACCTATCCTTGATCGAGTGAAGCGGCGGCCGTTGGCGTTTGACTGGTGAGGTTTGCAGAGGATGGCCGCACGAAACGCCGCCAGCTGGAATCATTGTAAGGTCAGTGTCGTCTTCAGCGGGCGAAATCCGCGTGACAGGCGCAGCAGCCAAGGAACTTGGCTGATCGAACCTGTCAGCCTTGATAAAGGCTACTTTCCATACAGAGATTGGCCGCGGGCTACCATATGCTTGCGATTGTCTCGGCGCCGGCGGGTTTTTGATAGAATTGCCGTGAAATCCCGTTGCGCCGACACCAATAGAATTTCTCCCGACCTGTTTCCGAAGAGTAGAGCTGACACTCATGATAAAACGCATGATCATCATGCTGATCGTCATAGGCCTGATCCTTGGCGGGATCTTCGGCTTCCAGGCATTCAAGAATCGCATGATTGCGGCCTACCTGGCTAATCTCAAGGCGCCACCGCAGACCGTCTCGACAATCACCGCGGCAGCGAGCCCATGGCAGACGACGCTGCAATCGATCGGCAGCTTCAATGCCGTCGAAGGCGCCAATCTTTCGGCGCAGGTCCAGGGCATCGTCCAGAAGATCGGCTTCGAAGACGGCCAGGACGTCAAGAAGGGCGATCTCATCGTGCAGCTGCTTGCCGATCAGCAGATCGCGACGCTTGAACAATACAAGGCGACGATGGCCAATGCGCAGATCGCCTATGATCGCGATTCCAAGCTGATCAAGGCGAATACCATCGCGCAAAGCCAGGTCGACAGTGATCTAGCGACATGGAAGGCGGCGCAGGCGCAGGTCGCGTCACAGCAGGCGTTGATCGATCAATATTCGATCCGCGCTCCCTTCGATGGCCATCTCGGCATCAGGCTGGTCAGCCTCGGTCAGTATCTCTCGGCTGGGACCGCAGTCGTCACCTTGCAGTCGCTCGATCCGATTCAGTTCGATTTTTCCATGCCGCAGCAGGCTCTGTCACAGCTGAAGGTCGGCCAAGCGGTAACGGCGACGGTCGATGCCTACGGGAACCAAACTTTCGACGGCAAGATCACGGCGATCAGCCCGCTCGTCGATACGCAGAGCCGCAACATCACCATCCGGGCAACCTTCCCCAATGCCGATCGCAAGCTGCTGCCGGGCATGTTCGGCAACATAACGGTGGTGGTCGGGGAGCCGAAGGAATACATCTCCCTGCCGCAGACCGCCGTCACCATCAATCCTTATGGCAACGTTGTCTACGTGGTGACCGACAAGGGCAACGGGGCGGATGGAAAGCCGCAGCTTGTCGCCAATCAGAAGTTCGTCAGCACCGGGCAGGCGCGGGGTGATCAGATCTCCGTGACCAAGGGCTTGAATGCGGGCGAAGTGGTGGTCACGTCAGGCCAGCTGAAACTCAACAACGGCTCGCCCGTCATCATCAACAACGAAGTCCAGCCGTCGAGCGATCCCAATGCGAACCCGGCGAACCCCAACTGAGGTGTAGCGATGAATATCACCGATATCTTCATCAAGCGCCCCGTTCTCGCCCTCGTGGTCAGCGCGTTGATTATCGTGATCGGCTACCAGTCGTTCCGTTCGCTCACCGTGCGCCAGTATCCGCAGACCCAGAACGCTGTCGTTACGGTGACGACCACCTATCCCGGCGCGGCGCCCGACGTCATTGCCGGCTTCATCACGACGCCGCTCGAAAACGCCATCGCGCAGGCCAACGGCATCGATTATATGACCTCGACGAGCACCAGCGGCACGTCGACCATCACCGTCAACTTGCGGCTCAACTACAGCGCCGATGCGGCGATGACCGAAATCAACGCCAAGGTATCTTCCGTTCTCAATCAACTGCCCACGGGGACGCAGCAGCCGATCATGACGGTTTCCATCGGCCAGTCGATCGACGCCATGTATATCGGCTTCCGAAGCGACGTTCTGGCCAGCAACCAGATCACCGACTATCTGACGCGCGTGGTCCAGCCCAAATTGCAGGCGGTCAACGGCGTTCAGACGGCCGAAATCCTCGGCGCGCGAACCTTTGCCTTGAGAGCCTGGCTGCAGCCGGACAAGCTTGCCGCCTATGGCCTGTCGGCCGGCGATGTCTGGACCGCGCTCAGCGCCAACAATTATATCTCCGGCATCGGCACCACGCGCGGCCAGATGACGCAGACGGTGCTGACGGCCAGGACCGACCTGCATTCGACGGATGAATTCAGGGAAATGGTGGTCAAGCAGATCGGCAGCACGATCGTGCGGCTGAAGGATGTCGCGACCGTTGCGCTCGGATCTCAAAATCCCGACGTCCAGATCGGCTTCGATGGGCAGGACGGCGTGTTCATGGGCATCCAGATCGCCCCGACCGCCAACCTGCTCGACGTGATCGCCGGCGTGCGTGCGGTGTTTCCGGGTATTGAGCAGCAATTGCCGCAGGGGCTCGAAGGCTACATCGTCTATGATTCCAGCACCTTCGTCACGACCTCCATCGATGAGGTCGTAAAGAGCCTGGTCGAGGCTCTCGTGATCGTCATTTTCGTGGTCTTCGCCTTCCTCGGCTCACCTCGATCGGTCGCCATTCCCGTCGTCGCCATTCCCCTGTCGCTGGTCGGCACGTTCGCGATGATGTTGATCTTCGGCTTCTCGATCAATCTTCTGACGCTGCTCGCCCTGGTTCTGGCGATCGGCCTCGTCGTCGATGATGCCATCATCGTGGTGGAGAACGTCAATCGTCACATAGAAGAGGGATCGACACCCATGAGGGCGGCGCTGGATGCGGCGCACGAACTGGTCGGGCCGATCCTGGCCATGACGGTGGTGCTGATCGCGGTCTACGTGCCGATCGGTTTCCAGGGAGGGCTCACGGGCGCACTGTTTACGGAATTCGCTTTCACCCTGGTCGGCGCCGTGACCGTGTCCATGATCATTGCGCTCACGCTGACGCCAATGATGTGCTCGCGCATCCTCAAGCCGCACCTGACCGATCGCAGCGGCTGGGAAGAGCGTATTTCCGACTTCATCGACCGCCGCTTTTCGGAAATCCATCGACCCTATGTACGCATGCTGCACGGCAGCTTGAACACCGTGCCGGTGACATTGTTGTTCGCCGCCATCGTGCTGGGCAGCATCTATTTCCTCTATTCCAGTGCCAAGAACGAACTGGCCCCTAACGAGGATCAGGGCTTCCTCGGCGCGCAGGTAACCAACGCTCCCAACGCGACGCTTCAACAGAAATTGCTCAATTCCGACCAGGTCACCAAGATCTTCAAGAGCTTCCCGGAGACCGACAAGACCCTGCAGGTCGAGGCGCCAGGTACTTCATTCGAGGGTATGGTGCTGAAGCCCTGGGACCAGCGCACGAGAACGGCGGATCAGCTGCAGCCACTGGTGCAGGGCGACATGGCAAAAATTGCCGGCGGCCAGGCGGTGGTCTTCCAGATACCGCCGCTACCTGGCGCAAGCGGCTTGCCGGTGCAATTCGCCATCGGCAGCACCAGCGGTTTCGAACAGCTCAACGAGGTCTCCACCGCCTTCCTGCAGGAAGCGCAGAAATCCGGCGAGTTCATCTTCCTGACGAAGGATCTATACGTCGATAATCCGCAATATTCGATCCAGATCGACCGCAGCAAGGCCTCGGCCCTCGGCCTGTCTATGAACAATGTCGGTTCGGCGCTCGCCTCCATGCTGGGCGGCGGCTATGTCAATTATTTCAGTATCGACAACCGTTCCTATCAGGTCATTCCGCAGGTGGAGCAGCGGTCACGCCAGACCATCGATCAGATCATGAACTATCCGATCGCAAACGTGAACGGCAACAAGATCCCGCTTTCGGCGATTGCGACCGCGAAACTTCAGGCCACACCGCGCTCGGTCGCGCACTTTCAGCAATTGAACTCGGCCACGATCTCCGGCGTGCCGGCGCCCGGTGTTGCCGTCGGCGATGCGCTCAATACGCTGAAGTCGATTGCGGCGCGGACATTGCCGCAAGGCTACTCGGTCGACTACGGTGGACAGTCGCGCCAATATGTGCAGGAATCGAGCGGCATGGCGACGACGTTCGCGCTCGCCCTGATCATCGTGTTCCTGGCGCTTTCGGCGCAGTTCAACAGCTTCCGAGACCCGTTCATCATCCTCGTGTCCGTGCCGATGTCGATCGCAGGCGCGCTCGCCTTCATCAGCCTCGGCATCGGCGGCGCCTCGATGAACATCTATACGCAGGTCGGTTTGGTGACGCTGATGGGGCTGATCAGCAAGCACGGCATTCTGATCGTCGAGGTGGCAAACACGTTGCAGGCCGAAGGAAAGACCAAGCGCGAAGCCATCGAAGGCGCTTGCGCCATCCGCTTGCGGCCGATCCTGATGACGACAGGCGCTATGGTTCTCGGCGTTGCGCCGCTGATCCTGGCGACCGGAGCAGGCGCTGTCGCCCGCTTCAACATGGGCCTTGTGATTGCCGCCGGTCTTGCCATCGGAACGCTGTTCACGCTCTTCGTCGTGCCTGCGGTCTATATGCTGCTCGCGGCTGACCATCACAAGAAGGCTGCGCCCGAGGCAGAGCCGGCGCCTGCACATTGAGCGTGCCGGCCGCCGAGACGGCCGTTGCAATGATCCGGCCAATCCCGCCTGGTCAAGCGGCTCCAGTTGTCAAAGGTTTCGAGCTAGAGCGGTTTAGTTTTTCACGGAATCTCTAAACCGCTCTATCTCTTTGTTTTCATGCAATTCCGGACGGAAAACCGCTCTACACTTTTCCTGGAAATGCTCTACCATTACAGTTGCATTTTGGTTTTCAGGTGAGCTTGTCGAGCGGCAGCCTGATGGGCGCGTCTCCAGCATGACCATGCGATGATGTAGGCTGGCTT
>NZ_JACIAR010000008.1:0-139450 GCF_014194925.1 Rhizobium sp. BK491 | reverse complement strand
GTCAGGCCGGAACATACCCTGCTGTCGACTACCGCAGGCGACTGGCAGGGCAAGGTGCTCGTGGCCGAGCATCTCGGCTCCGACACTTTCCTGCATATCGATGTCGACGGGATCGGCACGGTGACTGCGCGCGGCTCGGGCGATTTCCCGGCCCGGGCCGGCGATATCGTCTACCTGACGCCGGACAAGGCTCGTATTCACAGATTCAACGAAAGCGGAGTAGCGCACTTATGAGACGTCTTGAAGGAAAATCAACTTTGATCACCGGATCGGCCCGCGGTATTGGCCGAACGTTTGCCGAAGCGTACATCCGCGAGGGTGCCACCGTTGCGATTGCTGACATCGATATTGATCGAGCCGAGGAGACAGCGATAGAGCTCGGCGCATCCGCCTTCGCGATAGGGATTGACGTAACTGATCAGGCATCGATCAATGAGGCTGTTGCTGCCGTCGAGGCCAGAACAGGCGGAATCGATATCCTGATCAACAACGCCGCCCTCTTCGATCTGGCACCAATCGTGGACATTACCCGCGAAAGCTTTGATCGGCTTTTCTCTGTCAATGTTTCGGGAACCCTGTTCACCCTACAAGCCGTAGCAAAATCGATGATCGCTCGGCGCCGCGGCGGCAAAATCATAAACATGGCTAGTCAGGCCGGACGGCGTGGCGAAGCACTCGTCTCGGTCTATTGTGCAACAAAGGCAGCTGTTATTTCATTGACCCAGTCGGCCGGTCTCGACCTTATCAAGCATGGCATCAACGTGAATGCGATTGCTCCGGGGGTCGTAGACGGCGAGCATTGGGATGCAGTGGATGCAAAATTCGCGAAATACGAAAACCGTGCGCTTGGAGAGAAGAAGCGGCTCGTGGGCGAAGCTGTCCCATTTGGCCGAATAGGCACAGCAGCTGATTTGGTGGGAATGGCAGTGTTCTTAGCATCGAGAGAAGCTGACTATATCGTGGCACAAACGTATAACGTCGACGGTGGAAACTGGATGAGCTAGTCACTATTCTCTAGACCGTTGAATTTGATGGAACCGGGCGAATGAGCACCTCGCCAAATGTGCGTCAAACATATGCTGCAAGCCTTGCGACATCGGGGCTTGCAGCGAAGTTCGAGCACGTCCTAACTGCGGAACATGACACCTTCCTTTGGCGGTTGGACGACTATCCCTGGAAGAAATCTCTTTGGAACTTTCATCCGGAAGTCGAAATTCATCTCATACGGAAGTCATCAGGTACTGCCTATATCGGAGACTTCATTGGAACATTCAATCCCGGCGACCTCACAGTCGTTGGGAGCAACCTGCCCCATGACTGGGTTTCACACATAGCAAAAGGCGAAAGGATCGACCAAAGAGATCTCGTGGTGCAATTCCACCCTGACAAAATCAACCAGGTCGGGAATATTTTACCAGAGATGAAGCGGCTGAACGCGTTTCTGACTGCGTCGCAGCGGGGTTTGCGATATTCAGGTTCTACGGCTCGACGGGCCTCCGTGCTACTAGAGCGCATTGGTGCGACGCGGGGCCTGGAGAGGCTTGTTGAATTCCTTCGCGTCCTGGATCTACTCGCAGGCTCGAGTGAATTTGAAGTTCTCTCCTCGGCAGAGTTTTCACCCACAATTGACCCCGCCACGCTCGATACGATCCAGCGAGCTATCGCTTATATCCATGGACATTTCATGGAAAATGTTCAGCTTCCCGATGTTGCATCAGCTGTTAACATGTCAACCAACACATTCAGCAGACTCTTCATCAAGAACACAGGACGCAGCTTCACGGACTATATTCTAAGTCTGAGGATTGGGCGAGCTTGCAGAATATTATCGGAATCTGATGTATCCATCACGGACATTTGCTACGAAGTTGGCTATCGAAATTTATCTAATTTCAATCGATCATTTCTCCGAGCTGTGGGTAGAACGCCGTCAGATTACCGCAGGGCGTCGCGAGGAAAGCGCGTCTCAGAATATTGAGTGATGTACTTTGGCTGGGGTGGTGCAGAAGTAAGAAATTCCATGCAATATTCGATATTGGCACCTCCTTCGTAAGTATGAAAAGCTCCATCAACCGCCGGCTTGTGCTCCCGATGGAGCTTGGTCCGAATTTCCTAGCGCTGATTTGGGCTGAAGTGCTTGGTCAACCGAGCCCCATAGTGACCATAGTTCTTCTGGAAGGATGGCGTCTCTGCAGCGAAAGCTGTAATCTTTTGCGGAAAGCGAGTTTCGAACATAAACGCCAGCGTGCCTTCGAGCTTGTGTGGCTTCAGTTCCGCGTTGCTGGCCTTTTCGAACGCATCCATGTCCGGGCCATGCGGCAGCATCGTGTTGTGCAGCGAAATGCCGCCAGGAATAAAGCCTCCACCCGTCTTTGCATCATAGATGCCATAAATAAGGCCCATGAATTCGCTCATGACGTTCATGTGGTACCACGGAGGCCGGAACGTATTTTCTGCCACCAGCCAGCGCTCGGGAAAGATGACGAAGTCAATATTCGCCGTTCCAGAAGTTTCCGACGGAGAGGTCAGCACCGTAAAGATCGACGGATCGGCATGATCATATAAGATTGGCCCGACAGGTGAATACTTTCTGAGGTCATACTTGTAAGGCGCGTAATTGCCGTGCCATGCGACGACATCTAACGGCGAGTGCTCGATATCAGTGACCCAAAGGTTGCCCGACCACTTGACGTAAAGCTTGGAAGCGGCGTCCCGGTCTTCGTACGCGGCCACCGGGGTCAAGAAATCGCGGGGATTGGCAAGGCAGTTCGCACCAATCGGGCCTCGCTCAGGCAAGCTGAACGCACCGCCGTAATTCTCGCAGAAGTACCCACGCGCCGGACCGTCGACCAGCTCCGCACGAAGCTTCACGCCTCGCGGAATAACGGCGATTTCGCCTGGTTCGATGTCGATGACGCCAAACTCGGTGCAAAGGCGCAAGCTGCCATGCTCAGGAACGATCAGCATCTCCCCATCAGCATTATAAAAATATTCGTCTTCCATCGAGCGAGTTGCAAGGTAGACGTGCGCGCCCATTCCTGCTTGGCTTCCTGCGTCACCGGCGGTGGTGATGGTGCGGATGCCTTCAATGAAGCTCAGTTTTTCTTCGGGAAGCGGGATTGGGTCCCAACGCATAGGGGCAATTGGAGAATCAAGCTCGTGGGCGGGGGCAGTCCGCCAGAAACGGATGTCAGCCTTTTCAAACTTGCCCCAGTTGGCCACTGTCGGTCGGATTCGATAGAGCCAAGACCGCTCGTTTGTTGTCCGCGGCGCGGTAAACGGCGAGCCGCTCAGTTGCTCGGCATAGAGGCCGTAAGCACATTTCTGCGGGGAGTTGCGACCGATGGGGAGAGCCCCAGGTAGCGCCTCGGTTTCAAAGCCATTTCCGAATCCGGACATATAGCCTGGCTGGATCGCGGACGGGGCCCGGGCATTTGCATCTGTAGGCACCTGATTTTGGATATTCATAACGGTCCTCCTAAAGAAATCAGTTGCAAACGTAACTGTCAATTTTGTAACCATCAATCATGACCAAACTAAATCTCGAAAATTTCCTGCCGTACCGGCTGAACAAGATTGCTTCACTCGTCTCAAAGGAGTTCCGTAGCATATACGGCCCTGACTACGATCTTCTCATCCCTGAATGGCGCGTCCTTGCGACGTTAGGTCAATTTGAACGCATGAGTGCGCGAGAGATCGGCATCCATTCTTCGATGCATAAGACGAAAGTTAGTCGGGCCGTCAGGGCTTTGGAAGAACGCAGGTGGTTACACCGAGAAGGCAATCAGCAAGACCGACGGGAAGAGATACTAAGTCTAACAAACGCCGGACGAAGATACTATAATAGCATCGTACCCCGCGCGATCGCCTTCGAACAGAGTCTCTTGGACAGTCTTGGCAAGGACGCCAGCCATCTGCTTGCGCTGTTAGACCGACTCGAAAGGTCCTTCGACGAGTCTCTCGGCGATTAAGCGGAGTCGTGAGCCACTCCCAGATAGGTCGCTCGCACCTAGGGATCGTGGAGCAACTGCTGACAAGGCAGAAAGCTGCTGGCCATCACAAACGATTCACGCGGAGAAATCCTTCATATCGCTGTTCTAACGAACTACACAGTGCGCGACTGCTAGGAGTCGCGTACCCACCGCTCCCCGTGGTAGGTTGAAGCCACTCGCTTACGACCTTGATGTATATTTAATAGAAACAAAGACATTTGTTGATGGCAAATCCTATGGCTGTCGGAGGGTTTATTTGCTATCCAGAGCTGCCCGGGAATGTGGTAGCGGAGGAAATCATGTTGAAGAGAATGACGCTGTTATCAAAGCGGAAGGATATGAGCATCGGGGAGTTCCAAGACCATTGGGCGGGCGGACACGCCCAGCTCGCGCTTTCCCTACCCGGGGTTTGCAAATACACACAAAACCGATGCCAAGAGGTCTTGCTGACCTATCCCGAAGCCGGTGCCTTCAGCGCTGATGGCATAGTTGAGCTGTTTTTCGTGGACGCAAAAACGATGAAGGCTGCTCAGGCATCTGACACTGGCGCCTCGAAGATACCGGATGACGAGCTTTTATTCCTCAAGGGATGGTCCCTGAATATTGTCGAGACTTCCGATCCGCATGACCACGCCGGTTTGAAGATAATGGTCCCGATTGCACTGAGCGGCAAGATCGCGGCTAACGCGGCCAAAGGTACTCTCCGAGATGCAGCTATAAGCTCCTTTGCAAGCCAAGTTGCCCTCAACACCGTCACGAGCAGCCACTCGCGACCCCGCCTCTGGTCGGAGCCGGTGACGCCCGACGTGATCATGGTAGTTTGGTTCGGCTCACAGGAGCAGGCGCGCGCAGCCTTCGCGCGCGGCAGCGATCTTCATTGCGCCATCACGAGCTTGGCCCGTCAGGCATCTGCCTACATATGCGATCCATTGGCGATCCGCTGACGATACTCTCGATTTCCGTGGCTTTGGGACAAGATTTGTGATAGCGGCTCAAATGCTGCGCTTGGTTCGAGAGGCGGCGCTGATGCCCTGCGCTAGTCGCTCGGGATGTCGTAGTACATAACGTCATGATCACATCTCTCTCAGGATCATTTTTGCTGCACATGACGTAGCGGAAGCTCCTGTCAGCGCTTGCTTTTGGACCGGATTTCTAAAACGGGTGCTTCTTCTCGCCACCAACTGCCGTAGACAGTGCCGCCTGGCCCCTTCCAGGTTTTGCATTCGGCGATGAAAACGTTGCAGATCTTCGATCTGGACGAGGTTACCTGTTTTGCAAATCTCGTAGAAAGTCTCACCGGTCGCATAACCTTTGCTGACTGTTGAGTTGCCCACGAGGGGAGTTACGGGAGCCTCCTCGTCCATTATCCTCCAAGACGTCCGGACCGCGCTCCAGGACGTGAGTCATGTTGTCCATGATGTTTAGAATGCGCTAACATTCTGCTTCACCGAGGGTTGGCGCGGACGCTGCATTTAGCACACCATTTTTAAAGCAATGTCGGGAGCAAATTTTTGATGGCTTCGCGGACGACGTGTTTTGATCCTTCGAACATTTTTCCGCGACTTAGCGACTGACCGACGGATTACCCCAGGGGCCGCCTGCAATTTATTGGCGAGCCAAACTTCGCTCATTAGTGGTTGGTAGCCCAATTGTGAATCTATCAATCAAGGCTGACTTTCATTTTCTCCAGCCAATTGAAGAGCGGCCTGTGCCGACCGTGTAGCTTCCAGCGCGGCAGGAAAGCCGCAATACACCACAGAATGGATCACCACTTCCCGTATATCGGCCTCCGTCAGCCCGTTACGCAGGCCGCCCACGATATGTGCCTGAAGCTCCGCCTGCCTGTTCAGAGCGATCAACATCCCTATCGTAAGCAACGATCTTGTCCGACGGTCAAGTTCCGCCTCACGACCCCAAACTTGTCCCCACGCAAAAGAAGTCGTCAATTCCTGAACCGGTCTGCTGAAGTCATCCGCCTGCACAAGCGATTTGTCCACCCGGCTATCGCCCATCACCGCGCGTCGAATCCCCAGCCCCACGTTGAAAAACTTATCATCCACGGCAATTCCTTCCAGATTTTGGACGCGCTATTTCGATTTCATGGCCGACCTACGTCACGTCATTCGAAAATCGCCACTAAAGAGCAAGTTCGTCATTAACAAAACTGTTTATGGGAGGTCAATCCCGCAGGCATTGTGGCAGAGCAGTACACTACATAAAGTTCGTCAGGTCTCATGCAAATTCCCACCTGTCCCCCGAAGCTATTCCTATCCAACGGAAGTGCATATTTCCTTCGAGGACACGGTAAGCGCCAACTAACTCTATTGAAACCGTCCGAATCTCGAAGCGGACAGGCCCAAAGACCCGCCCCTCGCGGTAAATCTCAATTGCCCTCTTGAGGCAGTTACTCGTCAGCTTAAGCCAAAGCGTCAAAGTGCGAACGGTAATTCGCTATTGACTAACAGATTATCGATTGTAGTATCCACTCAGCAACGGCAGCCGGCATTGAGGAACCCCCGCTGATCGTTGATATGGAGGAGAAATCATGAATACGAACCCTGCCCCGCGTACGAGCGTCGGGGTGGATGCGCTCGCCCGCCTCGTCGCGAGTGAGGATATCCGTCAGCTGAAGTCTCGCTACTTTTCTGCGGTCGATACAAAGGACTGGCAGGCAATCTCTTCCATGTTCACCGACGATGCACGGGTCGACTTTAGTGGCGAGTGCCAGCACCACGTTGGGCATCATGGTGTCACTGAAGATAGCATCAATCCGGCTGACTGGGTTGTCATCGGCGGCGATGCGACCGCTAAGGTCATCGAAGGTGCTGTTGGCGGCATCGTTGCCGTGCATCAAGGTCATGACCCCCAGATCGAAATCCATACACCGGAAACTGCTAGCGGCCGTTGGACGCTGTACGACCGGCTCGAGTATGGCGGTGAGATCATGCACGGGTACGGGCACTACGACGAACAATACCGGCTCGTCGGCGGTCAGTGGAGGATCGCGTCGCTTACGTTAACTCGTATCCGCGTGGTTTGGGAGACCAAGTAATTCCGGGGTGGAGGCCCCGCCACCTTAAGTCAGGAGGAGAAGACTTATGGAAATGAACCGAAAGCGCTATGCAGTTACTCGAATGAAACTAATGGCTACCACGATAATGGGTGGTCTTTTGTTTGCCGGTACCCTTCATGCTGAGTTGCCGAAATCTGGCGCCATCATCATGTTTGGCCAGTCTCGGGAAAATCCCTATTTCGGCCAAAATGCGGTCGCCGTCCAGGACATCGCGAAGAAGCAAGGCTGGACGTTCTCATACGTCGAGGCCTCTTCGCAGGAACAGCAGGACTCGGCCATCCAGCAGATGCTTTCGACAGGCGACAAGCCGATTGGGGTCGTACTAAACCCGGTCTCCGGAGCTGCCGCCATTGCTTCAGAGATGGCGCTCAAGGATGCTGGCATCCCCGTTGTCATCCTCAATCAGGTTCCTGCGCCTGGGCAGGCTGACCTGTTCGTCGCCTACGGCGGCGTGAACGACTATCTCAGCGGACAGAATGCCGCCCAGCTGCTGATCGCTGGCGCGAAGAAGGCAAGGGTTGAACTAGGCAACGGCCTGATCGTCAATACGGTGGCGGGTCACACGGCCGCGCAGCAACGCGTTGCGGGTTTCGAAGACGAAATGAAGAAAGCATTTCCCTCAAGTTCGCAAGTCCTCGCGAACGTCAATTCCGGCGGATATCTGGAGAATGAGGGTTACAACATCGGCTCTCAGATTATTCCAGCGAACAAGGGCAAGTTCAACTGGGTGTACGGCGTAAACGATGCACTTGCCTACGGGGCGCTGCGGGCAGCGAAGGAAAGCGGCATTCAGCCGGGTAAGGACGTCCTTTTCGTGGGTGGAACCTGCATGAACTCGACAACAAACGCCGCCGTAAAGAAGGGCGAGCTTGTCGGAACGTCCGTCCAAGCACCATACATCGAGGGCGCCGCAGCCATGTATGCGCTGGTGGCCTACTTGAATACCGGAAAAGTCATTGACGGCGAACAGAACCTCTCTCCAGACACCCCCATGTCGATCGACACTCCACCGCACAAGTGGAACTACATGCCGAACACCATGCTGGACGGTTCAGAGAAGTCTTACACTGACACCGTGATCTGGGGAAAGACAGCCCAGGAACTCTGCAATTACAACTAATTGACTGACGGTATCTTTGGAGCGGCAACCGTCTTGCGACAGTTGCCTCACAGACACAGTTCAGGAATTCATGATGGTTGCGATCAAGGTAGACGAGAACCCCTTGGTTCTCGAACTGACAGGTATTGTCAAATCGTTCCGTGCCGTCAAAGCGCTGAACGGCGTGAATTTCCAGCTTCGCCGTGGCGAGGTGATGGCATTACTTGGCGAGAACGGCGCAGGTAAGAGCACACTGGTCAAAGTGTTGGGAGGTCATCATGCGCCCGACGCTGGATCGATTAAGATCGACGGAAAGAGCTTTCCGATAGGAAGCGCGAAGCTATCCCACGCAGCTGGCATTGCCGTTGCGGAGCAGGAGCTGAGCGTCATCGGGCCGCTGAGTGCAGCGGAAAACATCTTTCTTGGCGGCGTGGAAGTCGGAGGTCTATGGACCAAGGCCCGCCTCGCACGACGAGCTAAAGAGTACCTGGAAGCTGTGGGGCTTGGATACCTGAACCCAGCTGTACCAGTTGAAACGCTCTCAGTAGCTGAAAGGCAGCTCATTGAAATCGCGCGACTCCTGGCGACTGACGCACGTATTCTGATCCTTGATGAGCCAACAGCGGCACTCAATGACGCTGATATCGAGCGGATCAAGGAGATGGTGCTTCGCCTCGCAAAATCAGGCCGCAGCATCATTTACGTGACCCATCGACTTGGCGAAGTATTTGAGATCGCGGACCGGATCATTACCCTTCGCAGCGGCCAGAGCTTCCCCCCAGTCAACGTATCCGAAATGACGCTCGACAAGGTCATTGAAAGAATTGTTGGGCGGCCTCTTGAAGAGATGTTCCCCACGCGCTCGGCTGGCTTCGGCGAACAGTTGCTCAATGTCGAGGGCGTGACATCCACTTCTTTGAAGATCCCTCAATCGCTACGCGTCCGCGCAGGGGAAATTGTCGGTATCGCCGGTCAGGTCGGGTCTGGATCGGAAGCCCTCCTTCGGGCTATCGCAGGCGCCGATGTCGTGGAGACCGGTAGCATCAGGGTTGGCAAAGTCACTCTGCCGCCTGCTCATGGTCTGTCGACAGCAATCAGCGAAGGCATTGGTTACTGTTCAAGCGACCGTAAGCTCGATGGGATCTTCGCAGATCTTCCTGTCTCAACAAATCTTGCATCTTGTTCCATGCGTAAGGTTTCGCCTGGCGGCCTCTTCAGTCGCGGTCGGGTTCGCACCTTGGCCACGGGGATCTGCCGTCAAATGGCAGTAGACGTCAAACGCGCCGAATACAAGGTTGGGGCTTTAAGTGGAGGCAACCAGCAGAAAATTGCACTGGGAAAATGGCTTGGGATCGAACCACGGGTTCTCTTGGTTTCCGAGCCTACCCGTGGCGTTGATGTGGGCGCTAGAGCTGAAATTTATCGACACCTTCGAAAACTCGCGGACGATGGCATGGCGATTATCTTCGCCTCCTCCGATATCGACGAGGTCCAAGGTCTCGCTGACACTGTGATCCCAATGTACCGGGGCCAGCAGGTGCGAACCGTTCCCGCTTCACGGACCAACAGCCAAGAACTTATCCGCGACATCACGCACCCTGTAGAGGAGCTTGCGCAGTGAACACCGCGACCACAGAAATAGGCATGCCTGGCGACAAAAGCACTCGCCGCTTAGTTCGCTATGCAGTGCTTGGAGCGATTGTCTTCGCGTTGATCGCGGCTGGAGGCATCTACAACCCCGCATTCTTGAGCCCCCAGAACGCATTGGTAATTCTCAGGGCAGCTGCGATGTCCGGGATCGTTGCGATGGGCGCGACATTCATCACACTTTCTGGCCGGTTTTTCTCGCTGGCGTTGGGTCAATCAGCGATGTTCTCCGGCGTCTGTCTGGCAGTGATGATGTCGTATGGCATCCCGTTCCCTATAGCGCTGATCGCTACTCTCGTGATCGCTATTCTGCTGGGCTTTCTCCAAGGCGGCGTCATAGCAATGGGCGCGAACCCGATTATCACCACCCTTGGAGCTGGAGCCCTGATGGCCGGTCTCGCTGGGTTGGTCACGGGCGGGAAGAACATCCCTATCGAGAGCGTTGCGGTCGAATGGATCGGCAACGGCCGCATTCTTGGGGTACCGACACAGACGATAGCGTTCCTGATTTCAGTCGCGGTCGCTTGGTTCGTTGTAAGCAAAACCAGGTTCGGGCGCGAGACGATCCTGCTCGGAGCAAACCAGGCAACGGCGCATTCATCCGGCATTTCGGTGCCTCGCGT
Organism: Rhizobium sp. BK491; assembly: GCF_014194925.1. Classification (NCBI taxonomy): domain Bacteria; kingdom Pseudomonadati; phylum Pseudomonadota; class Alphaproteobacteria; order Hyphomicrobiales; family Rhizobiaceae; genus Rhizobium; species Rhizobium sp. BK491. The sequence continues at coordinate 129,016 of NZ_JACIAR010000008.1, read as the reverse complement.
CACGATCTCCGTCTTCATCATTGCCACTGTGGCTGCCGCCATTATGGGCATCTTCGAAGCCGCCCAGTTCAGCAAGGCGCGAGTTATGGGCTTCAGTTCGGTCGATTTTGATGTCGTCGCTGCCGTGCTGATCGCCGGTACAGCAATCCAAGGCGGACGCGGGTCGCCGCTTCAGACCGCTATCGGCGCCGTATTTATCGCAACGCTTCAAAATTACATGCTGCTTCTTGCGTGGCCATCCGGCGTCCGCATGGGTGTCACGGGGGCGTTCATCCTGCTGATCGTTGTCGGTTTCCATGCATTTGGCCGCCGGAAAGGATAATGATCATGTCGAACTTCCTCCAACTGCCAAGTCTCAAACGCATCGTCCTAGTGTGCGTCTTGTTCGCTGCTTTCTCTGTAGCATCGCCGAACTTCGCATCGAGCGGCAACGTGTACTCGCTGCTGGAGGCGTGTGCCATCCTTGGAATTGTCGCTGCTGGTCTGGGCGTGACCATGCTGGCCGGTGAGTTCGACCTATCCATTGGCTCGGTCGCAGCATGTGCTGGCCTAATCGCGATTATGATGTCGGATTACGGAATTGCGGTCGCCGTATTTTGCGCGGTGGTACCGGCTATCGTCTACGGCATGGCGCAAGGCTTTGCGATTGCGCGATTGCAGATGTCCTCCCTGGTTTTCACACTTGGCACATTCATCGGCATGCGAGGCGTCGCGTACATCATCTCGAATGAGAGGACGTTAACGCTTGCGATGACGAACCTGAAATTGGCCTCGATGTTGCGGGAGCGCGTTGTCATCTTCTCCCCGTTCAGCATCCTGATGATCCTCGTCTTGATCGCTGTTGGGCTCTTCCTCCGCTACACCCGATATGGCCGCGAAGTGTATGCCATAGGTGGTGCCCGCAAGGAGTCGCGGGCTGCTGGTGTCCCCCAAACTCGGCCCCTCGTCCTCGCCTTCACCTGCTCTGCCTCACTTGCCGCTTTGGCAGGGGCCCTTGCCGCTCTGCGTGGGGGTAGTGCAACGCCGGGCAGCCACGAGGCACTGCTTCTTTCCGCCGTTGCGGCAGCTCTCATTGGTGGGGTCAGCGTCTATGGCGGTCGGGGGAATATGACTGGTGTCTTCCTTGGCGTGCTGACGCTTCAGATACTATTGAGCGGACTCCAGATGCTTGGCACCCCAAATTGGACTGCAAACCTGGCCACCGGCATCGTCCTCCTGGCATTCCTCACCGTCGACCTGACCAACGGCAAAACTCCAATCGCGACTGGGCTCCATCGCTTGAGCATACGCCGGAACCCCAAGGCTGCTCAGATACGCCCAGGCTGATCCCTCGGCAATCCTTTCAATCACTGCAGAGAAATGGAGTAACTTATGACCGAAGTGGGTCAAGGATCGATAACTTACTCTGACAAGCTGGCTGGTCGGACCGCCGTGATAACTGGCGCGGGATCGGGGATCGGTCGCGCAACCGCGCACCGTTTCGCTAGAGAGGGTGCGAAGGTCGCTGTCTGGGACGTCATCAAGGAGCGGGTCGAACAAACAGTATCGGAGATACGCGGCTTCGGGGGGACCGCCCAAGGCTTTGTTGTCGACATCGCAAACTCTGAGAGCATCGCAGCGGCGGCCTCTGGCACAGTTTCAGCGCTTGGCCCAGTGCGTGTACTTCTGAACAACGCCGCAATACTTGACGACTACGCCGACGCGCTAAAGACCGATGAGGCGCTCTGGGACCGCATCATGGGAGTCAACCTGAAAGGCATGTGGCTAGTTTCGCGAGCCATCCTGCCTTCAATGATCGAAGCGGGCGGCGGAGCAATCGTCAATGTCGCGTCCATTTCAGCTTTCATCGCGGGTGGCGGCGGCATTGCGTATACGACCGCAAAGCATGGCGTAGTAGGCTTCACCCGCCAGCTCGCCTTCGACTTCGCTCACCAAGGGGTCCGTGTTAACGCGGTCGCGCCTGGAGCGGTCGAGACTGGGATGACGGCGAACATATTCAACAACGAAGACCTTCCTGTGAATCAGGCGTTGCGTGCTGCGCCAGCGGGTCGACACGCCCAACCACATGAACTCGCCAATGTGATCCTCTTCCTAGCAAGTGACGAAGCAAGCTTCGTCCATGGAGCCGTCTATTTGGCCGACGGCGGGTGGACAATCAAGTGAGCGAGATACGCCACGCGTCGCAAAGGTATTCGGAGGGATTTCCATGGATGTAAATGGCAGGGTTGTGATGATCACGGGCGCCGGTCAAGGCATGGGTGCTGACGAAGCAGTTGCCTTCGCTTCGGCAGGTGCCAAGGTCGTGCTGGCCGATCTCGCCGACGAAAACGTCCAGGCGCTCGTGGCACAGATTGGTAGTGATAAGGCCCTAGCGGTTCACCTCGACGTTCGCGACACCGACAACTGGGCGCGGGCTGTGAAGATTGCTTCCGACCACTTCGGCCGCATCGACGTGTTGATAAATAACGCAGGCATCCTCCGCTTCACGCCCGTAGATCAATGTTCTGACGAAGAGTGGGAGCAGGTAACATCGATCAACCTGACCGGCACATTCAAAGGCATTCGCGCGATTGCGCCAATCATGAAGTCGGTGGGTGCGGGATCGATCATTAATATCTCGTCGACAGCGGGTATCAAAGCGTTTGGCAGCGTTCCAGCCTATGTTACCTCAAAGTTTGGCGTGAGAGGTCTTACCAAAGCCGCAGCTCTCGATCTCGCACCTTTCAATATCCGTGTGAACTCCATTCATCCTGGCAACGTCGAGACGCCAATGATTGAGGGACTCTATCACGAGTACAAGCACGTTCCCATGAACCGCGCCGCGCGGCCAAGCGAGATTAGCAAGTTGGCAATGTTCCTTGCCAGCGATGCCAGCTCCTTCTGTACCGGTTCGGAATTCGTCGCTGATGGCGGCGAGACGGCAGGATTGCCCGCTTTGTTTTGACATCCTGGCAGTCGCAGAAGGAGGTCTTTTCGCTCGTCCTAGACGAGTCAATTTCGTGACAGCACCGGCTCTCGTTGCTTTGGTGCTCTCACTCAACTGGACGCCCACAGGGCGGAGTTAGGAGGAAAACATGTACGAAAAACTACTTTCACCGGCAAAGTTCGGTGCGTGGGAGCTGGCAAATCATATCGTGATGCCACCGCTCACCCGCAATCGCGCGGAAGCCGACTGGAGCCCTAACGAGATGGCGGCGGAATACTATGGCCAGCGCAACACGGCTGGTCTCGTAATCTGCGAAGCGACACAGGTTAGCCCGGAAGCAACAGGCTACCCACGCACCCCCGGCATCTGGACGGAAAAGCAGACAGCCAAGTGGAAGGACGTTGTCGACAACATTCATAAAGGTGGAGCGAAAGCTGTTATTCAGCTGTGGCATTGTGGTCGAATTGCTCACCCAGACAATCAGCCGCCGGGCTGCTTTCCAATTGGTCCATCTGCCGTTCAACCAAAGCCTCTGATCTGGACAGACACAGCAAACGGCCTCGTTGAGAACCCGGTACCGCGCGAAATGACCGAAGAGGACATTCTCGGCGTCATCGAGTCTTACAGGTCCGCCTGCGCGAATGCGAAGAAAGCTGGATTCGACGGCGTTGAGTTGCACGGCGCCAACGGCTACTTGGTGGATCAGTTCGCATCGACGAACAGCAACCAGAGAACGGATAAATGGGGCGGCTCCTTGGAAAAGCGTCTACGCTTCATGGAAGAGGTCCTCAATGCCATGATTAGCGTTTACGGGAAGGAATATGTCGGTGTCCGGCTGTCCCCGTACAGCACGTTCAACGACATTGATGATGAAGATCCCAATGCCAAGTATGAAGGGATGCTTGGCGTAGCTCAAAAACTGGGCGTGGGATACGCTCACGTAATCCGCCCGGTTGTCAGCGGCAACATCGAGCTTCAAGCCAGCTCGCGCGACGCCGAAGTGATAGAAACCGCTCGTCGTATCTACAAAGGTCCGATCATCGGAGCTGCTGGATACACGCCGGAATCGGCCGAGAAGGCGCTACAGGGCGGCGAGATAGACGTTGTCGCATTTGGCCGATTCTATGTCGGCAATCCCGACCTCGTCCGTCGGGTCCGGGAGAATATCCCGATTGTGGGCAGCAACGAGGCCTCCTGGTACACGCCCGGGCTCGAAGGTTACGTCGATTATCCCCCGGCGCCCTGAACACTTCACTCGTGAGGGGGCGATCAACTCGCCCCCAAGCAACACCCGGTGACAACAAGGTCCTCTCGATCTCTGCGGACAGCGGTACGTCGTGATGTGACGCGCGACCAGCAACACAAGGGCTTCAGCCCAATCTTACTTCCGAAAGGATAATGACGTGACTGACCAAAACATAGCCGATCAGCTTCAACGCCTCCTCGACATTGAGGAAATTCGATCTTTGCGTATCCGCTACAGTCACGTTTTGGATAGCGGCAAGGTCGAAGGCTTTCATAATGTTTTCGCGGACGACGCCGTTGTGGCTGTAACAGTCGGTAAGATGGAGGGCATTGAAGCGATCAAGACTGGCCTGGCGGAAGCCTACGAGACGTTCGATTATCGCAAGGCACGAAACTACCCGTTCTTGCATGCGGTTACCAACCACGCAGTGACCATCACCTCCTCATCCGAGGCAGAGGGACTTTGCTACCTTCTCGATTGGGTCACCGGACGCGAAAAGGGCCATCCCGTCCTTCTGCTCGGCCTGTATTCCGACAAGTATCGAAGGGAGAACGGAAAATGGAAAATCTACCACACGCAACTGGACGTCATTTGGCAGCATGAGGAATGAGCAAGCCATTGTGAATGAAAAGCCGCGTGGCGAGCGCGGCTTTTTTCCGCCTACTATGTGTAATGAATAGCTACCCTACCATGCGCCAAGATCTGACTGTTTAGCGTAGCGCTTCAAAGCACATTGCGATTCCCATTCCACCGCCAATGCACAGGGTCGCGAGCCCCTTCTTTGACCCACGACGCTTCATTTCGAAAAGAAGTGTGTTGGCGATCCTGGCTCCGGACGCGCCGATTGGGTGGCCAATCGCGATAGCCCCTCCATTGACGTTCACCACCGACGTGTCCCAACCAAGCTCCTTTCCAACAGCACAGGCTTGTGCGGCGAACGCTTCGTTTGCTTCGATGAGATCGAGGTCGGCAATACGCCAACCTGCTTTTTGCAATGCCTTCCTGGAGGCCGGAGCAGGACCAATGCCCATGATAGAAGGATCGACACCAGCGGTTGCCCATGACGCAATTCGAGCGAGTGGAGTGATGCCCCTTCGCGCCGCTTCGGCTTCGGTCATTAGAACGAGCGCGGCAGCACCGTCATTGAGCCCCGACGAGTTGGCGGCTGTAACGGTTCCCTCTTTATCGAAAGCCGGACGGAGCTTGGTAACGCTTTCCAGTGTTGCTCCATGACGAATGTACTCGTCACTATCTACAATCGTGTCGCCCTTCCTGCCAGAAACGACAACGGAAACTATCTCATCTTTAAAGCGTCCGGACATCTGGGCAGCCTCGGCCTTATTCTGAGACGATACCGCGAACTCATCCTGTACCAGACGAGAAATGTCGAATTGTCTAGCGACATTCTCGGCGGTGATGCCCATGTGGTAGGCGTTGAAAGCGTCAGTCAGCCCATCCTGGATCATAGTATCGACGAGTTTCAGGTCTCCCATCTTCGTGCCTACCCGGAGATGGGCAACATGTGGTGCAAGTGACATTGATTCCTGCCCGCCAGCGACCACAATTGCAGCGTCTCCGGTAAAAATCTGCTGCATTCCCAGAGCAACCGACCGAAGGCCAGAGCCGCAGACTTGGTTGACGCTAAGGGCCGTTGCCTCCTTCGGAATGCCGGCCTTTATCGCCGCTTGTCGCACGGGATTTTGCCCCTCTCCGGCTTGCAAAACCTGCCCAAAGATAACCTCGTTTACGTCGAGAGGATCGATTCCCGCTCGCTTGATAGCCGCTCTGATTGCCGTTGCTCCCAATTCATGGGCCGGAATGCTCGCGAACGCGCCGTTGAATGTGCCAACCGGTGTGCGTGCAGCGCTGGCTATCACGATTGATGGAGTAGTCATGATGTTCTCCCCTTTTACAGGCGCTATCAAGTGGTCGAAGCCGTTCGAATGGCATGCTTAACCTTAGGCGCTCGCTTTGATACAGGCCGGTCAGGCTGCGGCTAAGTTTGCCACGTCCGGGTGAGCAGCTCTAAATGCCTCAAGTTCAAGCAGACGCGAGTTGATCGAATTCGCCAGCGGGCAGGCTGCTAGATCGACACTCCACCGTGCGGCGTTGTAGAGCTGGGGCACGAGGCAGAGGTCAGCGATTGTCACAGCGTCTCCGGCGCAATAACGGCTGGGCGGCCTTTGCTCCAACATTCTTTCAAACCCGCGCAAACCAAGGGCGATAAAATGCTTCATCCAATCGGCCGTTGCAATTGACGAATTCGATTGTTCATTCGCGAACTTCGCGACGCGCTGATTGCATATGGGAGCAATGTCCATCGCAATCGCGTGAGCAAGCGCTCTAACTCGCGACCTCTCTTCGGGCCCTCCGGGAAGAAGGCCCATTTTTCGCGTCTCATCCAAGTATTCGATGATCGACAACGACTGGGTTAGCACGCGTCCGTCGATCTCCAAAGAAGGCACGAGCCCCAGTGGATTTCGCGACAAATTATCATTGCCATCCTGCTCTCCGCTTAGCAGATCGACTTTTATGGTCTCGTACGGAATGCTGGCCAGAGCTAGCGCGATCCTGACCCGATACGTGGAAGATGACCTCCAGTATCCGTACAGCTTGACTTCCGGAGTCATCAAAACCTCCCGCTTTTCGATGGCGCGACATTTAGCTTGACATAGCTGCGCATTCAACTATCCCTAACAAATAAATTCGATAATATCAAATTCATTTGTTGAGGGATGCGACCCCACCCTCACACATGAATGGTCGCGTCTCGGCATTCACATTCGAACGATTGCCTAGTGATCAAAAAAGGGAGGAAGGCCTGAATGCCTTTACTACGGTCTTGGGTAGATAGCGCCAATTCTGCGTCATGCCCTTTTCCACTCAATAACCTGCCCTGCGGCGTTTTCTCTAAAGACGACCGGGCGCCGCATTGTGGTGTCGCCATCGGCTACAAAGTTCTGGACGTCACTGCTCTCGAAGCTTTCGGTCTCCTAAGGCTCGGTGAGATACCGCTCTTCGACAAGCCGAGCTATAATGCCCTCATGGCGTCCGGGCCTGAGAACTGGCGCAAATTTCGGGAAATTTTGGTCGATCTGCTTCTCGAAGGCTCGAAGTGGGCGTTAGCGGTCCGCCCGCTCCTGCATGATTTGGCGGACGTGCGGTTGCATCTGCCGTTTCAGGTCGTCGAATACACCGACTTCTATGCGGGACGGCATCATGCCTTTAACGTCGGCACTATGTTCCGTGGCCCGGAAAATGCACTTCCACCGAACTGGCTTCATATTCCAATTGGCTACAATGGCCGGGCGTCGTCGGTGGTCGTGTCAGGGACGGAAGTTCGCCGGCCATGGGGTCAGATCAAGGGACCCAACGACAGCGAGCCGAAATTCGCTCCGTCCGAGCGTTTCGACATTGAGCTTGAGCTTGGCGCGATCGTTGGTCTTCCGTCAGAGTACGGCAGGCCGGTTTCTGTTGAACAAGCCGATGCAATGATTTTCGGCTATGTGCTTTTGAACGATTGGTCGGCTCGCGATATCCAGGCTTGGGAGTATCAACCGCTTGGTCCATTTCAGGCTAAGGCGACGGCCACCACGATCTCACCCTGGATCGTGATGAAGGCCGCTCTGGAGCCGTTCCGTGTGTCGACGCCAGAGCGCGAAGTGCCGCTGCTATCTTACCTGAATGAGCCTCGCCCCCTGCTCTACAATATCGATCTGGAGGTCGGCCTCCGGCCGAAGGATGGCGGAGAGTCCGTGATCTCTCGCACGAACTACCGTGAGATGTACTACTCCGCGCCACAGCAGCTCGCGCATCACACGACTTGTGGCTGTTCCATGCGGACCGGCGACCTTTTGGGATCAGGAACCATTTCAGGACCAACAAAAGAAAGTCGTGGTAGCCTGCTGGAGCTGAGCTGGGGGGGTAGAGAACCAATCGAACTCCAGGACGGCACAATAAGAACTTTCATCGAAGATTACGACACGCTTGTCCTTCGAGGCTCATCGCAAGGTGATGGCTTCACCATCGGCTTTGGCGAATGCATCGGCACCGTAACCCCCGCCCTCAACGATCCCTACGCATCTTGAAAGGAACCAGGAATGGCTAAGGCATTTGCTTCGCAAGGCGATATGACGGAAAAGAACATCAGTTTCACGGAGATCGGTGAAGGTCTTTATGCCTTCACCGCCGAAGGCGATCCGAATTCGGGCGTAATTGTCGGCGACGATAGCGTCATGATCGTGGAAGCTCAGGCGACCCCTCGCCTCGCGCAGAAGGTAATAGACTGCGTGCGCACGGTTACTGACAAGCCGATCAGTCACGTCGTACTGACCCATTATCACGCAGTTCGCGTCCTTGGAGCGTCCGCGTTCCGAGCTCCCCAGGTCATCATGAGCGAGAGGGCTCGCTCGATGGTGGTCGAACGTGGCCTGGAAGATTGGGCTAGCGAGTTTCAGCGCTTTCCACGCCTTTTCGAAGGCCATGAGAGCATTCCCGGGCTTACTTGGCCAACGACGACCTTCAATGGCAAGATGACTGTCTTCCTTGGTGACCGACGCGTCGACATCATGCAGCTTGGTCGGGCTCACACGGCTGGGGATACCGTCATCCATGTCCCAGATGAAGATGTAATGTTCACCGGCGACATCGTTGAAGCGCATTCGGCCTGCTACTGTGGCGATGGTCACTTCGCTGACTGGAGCGGCACTCTCGAAACAATCCGCGATTTCAATCTGCACGCAATCGCCCCGGGTCGCGGTGGCGCGCTCATTGGCCACGAATCAGTGAATGAAGCAATAGACAGGACTAAGGACTTTATCGAGTCCACCTACCAACCAGCAAAGCGCGTGGCGGCCCGCAATGGCACCTTGAAGGATGCTTGGAATGCGATCCGTGAGGAATGCGATCCGAAGTTCAAGGACTATGCGATCTACGAGCACTGCCTGCCTTTCAACGTTTCCCGTGCCTACGACGAGGCCCGTGGCATCGACACGCCCCGTATCTGGACGGCGAAGCGCGACATGGAGATGTGGGAAGCCCTGCAAGGCTAATCCCGGCATCGGAGGAGGATAGATGAAGAAGATACATCCCGACGCCGACAGCGCGGTCCAAGGACTGCTCACCGACGGCATGACCATCGCCGCCGGAGGCTTCGGCCTCTGTGGTATCCCGGAGTTGTTGATTTCGGCATTGGCGAAAAGTGGGGTCAAAAATCTCACGATTGCATCCAACAATGCCGGCGTGGACAATTTTGGCCTGGGCTTGCTTCTGCAGAACCTTCAGGTGAAGAAAATGATTTCATCCTATGTCGGAGAAAACGCCGAGTTTATGCGGCAATATCTAAGCGGCATCCTGGAGATCGAATTCAACCCGCAAGGTACGCTCGCAGAACGGATGCGTGCCGGAGGTGCCGGTATCCCTGGGTTCTATACAAAGACCGGCGTTGGCACGCTCGTGGCCGAGGGTAAAGAGCACAAGGAATTCGATGGTCAGACATATATTCTGGAACGGGGCATTGTCGCTGATCTTGCTATCGTGAAGGCATGGAAGGCCGACACCACCGGGAACCTCGTCTTCAGGAAGACAGCTCGCAACTTTAACGTCCCGGCAGCAACGTGCGGAAAGGTCTGCATTGCCGAGGTCGAGGAGATCGTTCCAGTTGGCCAGCTTGCTGCAGACGAGATTCATCTTCCGGGCATTTATGTTCATCGGCTCATCCAGGGCGCTCACGAGAAGCGGATTGAACAGCGGACAACCAGACAGAAGGAAGCTGCGTGATGGCCTGGGATCGCAATGAGATGGCACAGCGGGCTTCCAAGGAATTGGAAGACGGCATGTATGTTAACCTCGGGATTGGTATTCCGACGCTCGTGGCGAACTATATTCCCGAAGACATTCATGTAACGCTGCAGTCCGAGAATGGTATGCTCGGCATGGGACCGTTTCCCATTGAGGGCGAGGAAGATGCCGATTTGATCAACGCTGGTAAGCAGACGATCACTGAACTGCCTCACTCAGCGTTCTTCGACAGCGCCACTTCCTTCGCAATGATCCGAGGCGGCAAGATCGACATGGCGATCCTTGGTGCAATGGAGGTGTCCGAGACCGGCGATCTGGCCAACTGGCTTATTCCGGGTAAGCTCGTCAAAGGAATGGGCGGCGCCATGGACCTAGTGGCCGGTGTTCGCAAGGTTGTAGTTGTCATGGATCACACGAGCAAGACCGGCGAGCCGAAGGTTCTAAAGGACTGTTCCCTGCCATTGACTGGGAAAGGGGTCGTCGACCGGATTATCACGAACCTTGCGGTGCTTGATGTTGTCGATGGAGGACTGAAGCTCATCGAGCTTGCACCCCGCGTAACGCTGGAAGATCTCCGCAAAAGCACACAGGCGAAAATCGTCTAAAGCTGGCTAACTCAAGTCTGTAAATAGATAGGCGTCCCTGTGGGCAAGAGCTTAACAGCTGAGCCGCTCGTGACTGAGGTTCGCGAGCGGGTTTCTTTTGCCGGGTGACAAGATTCCTGACGTACCACCCATGGTCTCAGATGCGCCTCGGGAAGGGAGTGAAAGGCCTGATGTCCTCGCGTCACGGGGTTGATGTAGCTAAAAAAGCCTATTGAATTGACTTTCAACGAAAACCATTACGCCGGCACACCACCGCCACCTGCCTGTGATTGAAAAGTGGCATCAAAAGTTATCTAAGCTGCATCATTGTCCTGCTCTATGCCGTCGACAGTGGCGCTTCACTCAAAGTGGCCTCGCGAACCCTCTTTAGAGGCAGCGGCCTGGAGATGCTCTCCGCTGAAATGCTGGCGAACATCGCAACGCCGCTTGTGTCGCTGTCGACGGGCTGCAAACTGGTCTCGCCGACGTGAGCGTTAACCGGCGACAGCAGAAGCAGAAAGACAAGAGGGTTCTAAAAATTTGCGCAGACCCCTCCGAAAGGCCACCTCCGGCCTCAACGCGTCGCACCTACGTGCGTCGTCAGCGACGAGCGCCCATAGCGTAAGCGGCAGTGGCGTAATCTGTGAAAACTGCATGAATCCAGGCTGTGAACGGATCAAAACGGTGAGCTACAAAAGGAAGCGGACGACGAGGCGAGCCAGATAATTGATGTTTCGTCCGGAAGCTTTAAAAGCCAATCCGCACAGCAAATGCCCTCGTTAGAGTAGCTTTTCCGTGAAAATGCTGGGAGTCCCTCCTTTCGAGGAATGCTCCCTTTTTGATCAGGAGTTTGCGCCCGACATGTGACGCGCGGCGATATAGCCGAAGGTCAGAGCCGGGCCGAGCGTGATGCCACCGCCCGGATAATTGCCACCCATGATGGACGCGGCGTCGTTGCCCGCCGAATACAGGCCTTCGATAGGCCTTCCAACATCGTCAAGAACTTGAGCGTTCTCATTGGTCTTGAGTCCAGCAAACGTTCCAAGGTCGCCTACATAGAGGCGGACAGCGTAGAACGGTCCCTTCTCTATGGGCGCAACGCAGGGGTTGGGCTTGTGCTGAGGATCACCTAGCGATCTGTTATAGCTGGTAGAACCCTTGCCAAACTCAGGGTCGTTGCCCTGCCGAGCGTGGGTGTTAAAGGTCGCGACAGTCGTTTCCAGCGCGGCCGGGTCCGCGCCGATTTGGCGAGCGAGGTCGGCGATAGTTTTGCCACAAAGGAGATAGCCCTGCTTTATCAGCTTTTTGTAAGGCACAGGAGCAGGCTTGGCAAACCCGAGTCCATATTTTCTAAAAGTCCGATGATCTGCAATGAACCACGCCGCATTCTCAGCGCCCTCGCCGCCTTCTTCTCTGCAGCGCTTAATCATTGCTTGGCAAAAGTCATGGTAGCTGTTCGCCTCGTTGACGAAGCGCTTACCGGATCGGGTGACAGCGATGACGCCAGGCTTTGAGCGGTCAACGAAGTGGGGAAAAGTTCCAAGAGTCCCGTCACTCTTCAGCGGCCGAGAAATCGGTACGAGTGCCGAGGAGAACGGCAGGTCGATTTGAACGGTCGCCCCAACGGACTCGCCCATGCGGAGACCGTCGCCGGTGTTACCGGGAGGCGCTGGCGATACGTGCTCGTAGCCGGATGGCGAATGAGGCATCAGCTGCTTTCGGCGAATAGGGTCTTGCGGAAATCCCCCAGCCGCGAGGACGACCCCTTTGCGCGCGATCACCTCAACGGGACCGTCGGGTCGATTCACGATTGCGCCGATCACGCGTCCTTTGGTATCGCGGATAAGTTCCTTCACCGGCGACGATGTCCAGATAGGCACATCTTTGTCGAACGCCGACTTCGCAAGGCGTCCGATCAACGCGTTGCCGTTCGTAAGCCGCATGGGCCTGCCATAGAACGCTACGTCGCGCAGGAATTTTGCAAACAACTTACCGACGTAGAAGGCGGAGATCGGCGACTTCATGACGTTAAAGAAGTGGAGCAATTCTTTCCCCGAGCCGATCATCATGCCAAGGATGGTGATTTCCGCAAGCGGCGGCCGCAGGTACTGGACGTTCTTGCCAAGCTGCCGGGCATCAAAGGGACGCGCCACAATGGACCGCCCACCGTCGATACCGCCTGGAGCGGTTGGATGATAGTCAGCAAACGTCGGCCCAAGATCGAACTCCAGGCTCGTATCCTTCTCGAAGAAATCGACGGCCTTCGGGCCGCTCTCCAGAAAAGCATCCACCTTTCGCTCATCAAAGAACTCACCGGTTTCGTGCTTGAGATAGGTCTTAGCGCGGTCAAACGAGTCTTGGACTCCTGCCCGCTGTGCTGGCGCATTGCAGGGAATCCACATCCAGCCACCTGACCGGGCAGTCGTCCCGCCGAATACAGGCTCTTTTTCTGCTACAACGACGGTGAGCCTGCGATGAGCGGCTGCGACAGCCGTGGAGAGGCCACCAGCCCCCGATCCCACGACCAAGACATCAACTTCGTGACGCTTCATTTTAATACTCCATCAAGATGCAAGATAGCCGCCGTCGACAGGCAGTAATGCACCCGTCACGTAACTCGACGCGGCCGACGATAAGAACAATACCGGCCCCACCAGCTCTTCCGGCTTACCCGGACGGCCAAGGGGCGTGTGAGCCATGAACCGGCCGATGGATTCCGGATTTTCGCGAGTTGTCACAGTCATAGGCGTTTCGATGACGCCTGGCGCAATTGCATTGACACGTATGCCATCTTTGGAAAGGTCGTGGGCGAGTGCTTTCGTTAGCTGCAGGACAGCACCCTTCGAAGCAGCGTAGGCTGTAAGTCCCGGGCCTGCCGAAACGGACATGATCGAAGCTAGATTTACTATCCTACCGCGCGTCTGTTTGAGTTGAGGCAGGAATGCTAGGACCATGTGCATGACCCCCGTCGCATTCACGGCTAATACGGCGTCCCAGTCACTAACAAATGTCTCCGAGTCGGGTGCGGTTCGACGAATGATGCCAGCGTTGTTGACCAATACGCTGACTGGCTGATCAAAAGCTTTGTTGATCTTGGCGGCGGCGGCGGCGCAGCTATCCGCTTTAGTCACATCCAAGGAGACCGCAATTGCTTGGCCATCTTGCGCTTTAATCTCGTTGGCCACCGCCTGGACAGCGTCGTCCTGAATGTCGCAACAAGCGACCTTAGCCCCGGCAGCTGCGAGGCCGATTGCAATAGCTCGACCGTTGCCCTGAGCGGCTCCCGTGACAACGGCAACCGCTCCCTGAATATCAAGCATATTTCCCTCCCTCGCCCAGCAATTTTAAGTGGCAGCGGCGCAAATTCGATATTCACGAACGCTTTTGATTATATACAATAAAACGACTTTGCCAATACCGAATGAGATATCCCAGGTCTCTGATTGCTCAGAAATGGCGATTCATCGAGGGTTAGGCCCCGCGCGACAACGCCTTCGTTTCTCTGGTGAAAGTGCGCTGGGAAATGTCGGGAGATCGAGAAAGCCGCCACTTCATTCGAATCACTGTCGCGAAATCGCGCTAAGTGTTTGTAAGCTCAGCGATTGAATGACGGCGCAATCCCACGGTAGCAAGGGACCTGGGCCGCCACCAATCCACCATCTTATTACGTCGCCATAGCCCTCTCGGCCTCATCGCTTCTGCGCCGAGAAATATCATATTGACAAATTACTTCATTATTAGAGAATGAAAATCGGAGGATGGTCACACGTCGTGGCCAGGCGGTCGTGGAATACGACCGGACGTCGGAGAGATTCGGGAGGAACTCATGAAGCTCCATTCCACCCTAAAAGGGCGCGAAGTCGCCATCCCGTGCGCCACAGGCTTCAATGAGGTGCGATCATGAACAACAACGCCGCCATTTTGCAGATGAAGAATGTAGCGAAGCACTTCGGAGCAGTCCGAGCGCTACAAGGCATTACGTTTGATGTTCGCGCCGGCGAAGTCCACGGTTTGGTCGGCGAGAACGGCGCGGGTAAGTCGACCCTGATGGGTATCGCATCCGGCGCTCTTGCGGCAACAGACGGAAACGTCTGGATATCCGGCGAAGAGGTTCGCGGCGATCCTCAGAAGGCAAGAAACCTTGGTCTAGCGATTGTTCGTCAAGAGCCCGCCTTGATGCCTGATCTTTCGGTTGCGGAGAACCTCTTTCTGGGTCTGCCTGAAGCTCGCAGACCGCGCCTGTCGAACTTGAATCCCTGGGCTAGGAACTTACTCCAGCGCTGGAGCACCAATGTCGCCATCGACGTTCGAGCACCCATCACAACACTTAATCCAGAGCAGCGCTTCATCGTCGAGATCGTCAAGGCTTTGGCGTGCGAACCTAAACTGCTGGTTCTCGATGAGCCGACTGAGCATCTCGCCACCGAAGACGTCGAACGCCTGTTCACACGAATTCGAGAAGTGACGGCTCGCGGGGCATCTGTCATCTACATCTCTCATCGGATCCGAGAAGTGCAGGCAATTGCCGATCGCCTCACCGTTCTGCGCGATGGCGAAGGACAAGGCTCATACGATGCCTCATCTCTGTCCGAAGACCAGATTGTCTCGCTAATCGTCGGTACTTCACTCGACAGAACCTTCCCGCCCAAGTCGACGTGGCATGACGGTCGGGTCATTCTTGAGACCAACAAGTTTTCTGGACCTGGTTTCGCGGATGTCACGCTAAAGGTGCGGGCGGGTGAGATCGTTGGTCTGGCAGGTATCGATGCCAACGGTCAGCGCGAGTTCATGCGAGCACTCGCAGGCATCAATCGAGGCAGCGGAAAGATCGTCATCAATGGAGGGGAAATCCGCATCCCCTCGTCCAAAGTTGCGATGCATCTCGGGATATCCTACCTGCCTGGAGATCGTCACCGCGAAGGCATCTTTGCTGACCTCGCCGTGCGCGAGAACTTCTCGATCCGCAGTCCAAGGCAAGACATACGCGGTGGTTTGATTAGTGCTTCCTCGGAAGAACGCCGCGCCAATGAGGCCGTCAAGCGTTTCAACGTCAAAACGCCTGATATTGACACACCGATCCGGTCTCTGTCCGGCGGCAACCAACAGAAGGTCGTGCTCGCAGGCGTCCTCGCGTCCAACCCAAAAGTTCTGCTCGTAGACGAGCCGACGCAAGGCGTAGACGTTGGCGCACGCGCGGAAATCTACAAGACGTTGAGAGAGGTTGCCGCTAAAGGCATCGCCATCATTCTCGTTTCGTCTGATCAACAAGAAGTCGCTGGTCTCAGCGACAAAGTGGCGATCTTCTCCCGTGGGCGGGTCGTGGAGACACTCTCTGCCGAAAGGGTCACAGAGGACAACATCACTGCATCGGTTCTCAAGGCTACGGGCCAGAGAGACAGACACCATAAAAATGTAGGCGCTATCTGGAGATGGGCTGCCGGCAATAGCGCGCCCCTCATAATGGTGGCAGCCGCAATTCTATTTCTTGGCGCCGCTGCCGCCTCGTACAACCCGTTTTATATCTCGCCGCGCAGTCTGACGGGAATGATGATGATGGTCGCGACCTTGGCGCTTGTCGCCTACGGACAACAGTTGCTCCTCCTTGTCGGAGGGATCGACCTCTCGGTCGGACCGTTAATGGGCCTATGCCAGGTGGTCGCATCTTTCTACCTGTTGGAGGAACTTGGTCCGGAATCTCACTTGATTGGCTGGGCTTTGCTGCTGCTCGTTGCGCTGATCGTCGGCTTGATCAATTGGCTGCTCGTTGAGCCATTGGGATTGCATCCAATGGTCGTGACGCTCGCCACTTTCATGGCAGTGCAGGCAGTTTCGCTTATCCTTCGCCCCGTACCAGACGGCATGATAGACTCCGACATCATGATGAGCCTTGGAACGAGGATCGGCATTTTCCCTGTTATATTCATTGTTGCCTTAGTCATAGCAGTGATCTTGGAGTTTGTCCTATATCGCCGAACTCTTGGTCTATCGCTGCGAGGCCTTGGTTCTCGCCAGGAAGCAGCTCGAACTGCCGGTATCAGGCCAGCAACCACACGACTGCTTGCCTATGTCGGATGCTCTATCCTCGCTGGTATCGCGTCGATCTCGATGATGCCTCAGGTGGGAATCGGTGATCCGCGAGCAGGCATTGGATATACCCTGGGATCAATCGCCGCCGTTGTCATTGGTGGTGCAAGCCTTTTCGGTGGTCGCGGCTCGTTCATTGGTGCATTCCTTGGAGCGGTCTTCATCACTCAGGTCAACTCTGTTACATCGTTTCTCAGCCTTGATCAGGCTTGGCAGTCTTATCTGCTCGGCTTCCTTATTCTTGCAGCAGTGTCGCTCTACTCGAAGAGCCGCCAGAAAGTGGTGCAGGCATGACCCAGGCAGCTATTCGTGAGAAGAACTCCATGACGTTGATCACTGTCGGCGAGCGCGTACGCAGAACGTCCTTCAATGAATTCACTTGGATTTGGGGTGGAACAGCCCTGATTTTCATCGTTAGCGCGATTGTGGCACCCGGCACTATTCGCCTTGCCTCAATATCTTCAATGTTGCCGTTTGCTGCAATTCTCGCAATTGCAGCGGTAGGCCAGACCATCGTGATCCAACAGCGAGGTCTCGACATGTCGCTGGCAGGCATCATGACCCTTTCTGGTTTACTGCTGGCAAAATTCGGTTTCATGACGGGATCACTGTTGCTGGCCGTTCCACTAACGCTGATCTGCGCTTGCCTGTTCGGTATTCTGAATGGCTTGTTGGTTGCCAAGGTTAACATCACCCCCATCGTTACGACCCTTGCGGTCAATGCGATCCTGCTCGGGGCAGTGCGCACTATTTCAGGCGGCAGTCCGATGTCTGCGCCGCCGGAGCTGGCAGCGTTTTCACATTATCAGGTGCTCGGCGTTCCCATGACCCTCATCTTGGCGCTGGTGTTCATCATCTTCATCAGCGTGGCCACCAGACGAACAGTATATGGACGGCGCTTCGTTGCCGTCGGTGCAAACCCAGCGGCCGCTGCGGCGGGTGGCATCTCTGTCCTTCCCTATCAAATTGGAACCTATGCGATTGCTGCGATCTGCTTTGCCGTCGCCGGAATGTTATATACGGGCTTCATCGGTTCAGCTTCCCAAACCGCAGGAAATGACTATCTTCTGCCTGCCATCGCGGCAGTTGTTGTCGGGGGGACGCCGTTTACGGGTGGTAGGGGAAGCGTGGTCGCAAGCGGCATAGCGGCCCTCTTCATGGTGCAGCTAGGTCAGATGGTTCTCGCCTTGGGTGCGGACACGGCTGTCCAGCTTCTGGTTCAGGCACTCTCGATCATCATCGCCGTAACGATCCGCTACATTCCGAACGCGTTGAGTGTGCTGAGGTCCTGACCTCAACCGCAACTACCTTCTGATACGGAATCTAAGATGATCTCAGTCTTTGGTCTGATGCGCTTTAACGAGGGTTACTCCACAGCTGAAGCAAAGGACACCGTTGCCGCAAGAATCGCTGAGAGACCGCAATTGCCGGGTTCAGTGGTGAACTTGGCGACTAGCCGTGGTCAGCTCGGCATCAGTTGCCAGCGCGGAAGCCTGGAAGTCGACGCCATCTCCCAGTTCAAGGTCGCGGATGTGTCTGCTGCCTTCACGGCTGCGGAACTGGGCGAAATGGATGTCGGCGCTGGCCTATCGCAAGGAGAGCTTACGGACATTTTCGTGCTGACTGCCTTTAGGAACACCGTTATCGAGCCGCCAACCACAGGCAAATACGTGAAACTTATGTCTCTGCTCACCAAGAGGACCGATGTAGATCTTGAGCAATTCCGAAGTGAATGGTTCGGTCTCCACGCGGTCCTTCTAAATCGTATGTCCGGCATCTTGGGTTATCGACAGAACTTCATCGTTGATGCTCCTCCCCGTGGCGACCGGACGCCGCTTCATGGCATTGTCGAGTTGTGGTTCGAAAGCGCCGAGGCAATCGAAAGAGCGTTCCGGTCGGACAAGGGCATCACCACGATGACCCACGCGAAAGAGTTCATTGGTGAGATCACTACCTACACGGTCGATCCAATCGACCTCTAAGGCGATCAATCCCTCCTAGAGTTTTCCTTGAAGGGCGTGGTAACGTGTATCCAGACCTGTCGTTTTACATCATCGCGACCACGGCGATTGTCATCTTGGGTCTTTCTAAGGGCGGTTTCGCTGGCGTCGGCATGATCAGTACTCCAATGTTGGCGTTGGTGATGGGTCCCCTTGAGGCCGCAAGTTTCATGTTGCCGGTGATGCTGAGCCAGGACGCTATCGCCGTTTTTATGTACCACCGGATTTTTAATAAAAGATCGTTGGCGGTGCTTTTGCCAGGGGCCGTAGTTGGTGTCATAGCCGCCTACCTACTCGCTTCCACTGTTGCCGAGTGGGTGGTCGAGCTAGTTCTAGGAGTTGTTTCCCTCCTATTCGCCCTGTGGCAGCTTGTTGTGACTTTAAGAGGCGCGCCGATGGTTGCTGACAAGGAAGTCAGGGGAAATCCGACTTTGGGAATTGCCTGCGGCGCTGGCGCTGGTTTCACGAGCACCATCGCGCATGCAGGCTCGCCGCCATTCCAGTTTTATACAATGCCGTTGCGGCTTGGTCGCGACGAGTACGTGGGGACCAGTGTCTATTTCTTCGCGATCCTTAACGTCATGAAACTACCGGTGTTCGTCGCGCTCGGGCAATTTCACGCGTCCGAACTTCCTCTCATCGCGATGTTCATCCCCATCGCAATGATCTCCAGCTGGGCCGGGGGCAAACTGGTGAGATACGTCAGCGTCGAAAAGTTCAATTTGCTGATTATCACGATGCTGATCGGTGTAAGCCTCGCTCTAATCGCTCAAGGTCTGAGCGGCTGATGCAGATCGGTGGAAACTGCACTAGTTCCTTTTTTTGTGGCTACCGAAAAGCCACGGTTGCTTAACTGCTCTGGGCGGGTTTTTGAATATCCTTCCCAGCATCAAAAGCTGCTTCACTTCTTCCAATAGAAGCTTCCGTGGCCGCATCGCCTCGACCACCTAACTCAAAGTGCCCGCCCGAAGGGGCAGACAAGAGCTGCACCTGGAGTAATGGCGAGGTGGGGAAACTAAGAAGGCTGAGATCTAGCGTGACCGTCAGTCGCAGCTTCGAACAATCAGGCGGCTACCTATAGGAGGCCGCCCCAATCGACTAGGGCGGCCCAAGAACCAGCGACGGGACGATCACCGCGCGAAAAGCGCCTTCAGCTTATCCTGCGGCAGAGACGAACCAAGGTCGGCGTCCGGCGGCAGGTCTTTATTGCACGCTGGGTCCTTACCCTGCTCACTGTCGGCAAACGGGAACGCAACAAGAGCGCGTGGCTCCGTGTTCGCGATGCCATTCAACTTAGCAAGCGCAGCGCGGAGAGCGAACCGCGTGTCGGCTGTAGTCCCGCTGAGAGCCAACTGCTTCCACGCTTTGCCACTGGATTTTGCATCCATGTAAACGCACGAATACTCGTTGTTCGTCGCAATAAACGCCATTGCGGGAATCGGCAGACCAGCTGCTTGATATGCCTTGACAGCCGCGAGGCTCGTCACACCGTAATCCGACGCGATTGCATCGATCTTCGGGTATTTTGCGATCAAGCCAGATACCGCCTTCTGCGCATCTGCCGGGTTCCAATTGGTGACAATGAACTTCTCGTCCAATAGCTTGATTTTTGGGTAGTCCTTAAGGCCTTCCTTGTAACCATTCAGAAAGGTGACGGATGACGCCGATCCTGCGAGACCACCAAGGAAGACCGTGTTTCCCTCACCCACAGACTTGCCCACCCATTCGCCAAACATCTTTCCCGCTCGGAAGGCGTCTTCGTATGGATTAACCGAGTAATCGACGCCGACCTTGCCCTTCAAGTTGATGAAGTACGGCGCCATGGTGACACCTGCCTGCGTGGCTGCGCGATAAGCGGGCAGGGCAGCGTCGCCGAAGTCCGTGTAAGTCACGATGATATCGAAACCTTGGGCGGTGTAGCCGTTAATAGCGGAATTGTAAGTTTGAGCGTCGCCTCCCGCGTCCGTGTACTGGACCTCGGTGATGTTGGAGCACTTCGAAGCCTCGTCCTTCAACTCGGCCAGAGCTGTCTTGCGCCAAGAATTGCCCCCATACCCGTCCACCAGCGCGACGCGCAACGGTTTCGTACCGCAAAGTTTGGTGATATCGGCATGCTTATTTACGTAGACGAAATCATCGGCCAGCGCGGTCTCCGCTGCGATTGCAGCAAGCGCCGTCGATGCGGCCGCAAGAACGATCTTCCTCGTTACCCCATTAATCTTCATGATCACTCCTCCCAAGGCCAGTTGGAAAATGCGCCACGCGGCCACGACATGGGCGCACGAACCCACCCCGCATGTTTGGCCATGCGGAGCGGGGGATTGATTTTCAACGCCAAAAAATGAACCTAGCCGCTGTTAGCCCAAGAAGGCCGCGACCGACTTTACCTCGGTGTAGAGGTCGAGTGCAGGCTTGCCCATTTCCCGGCCCCAGCCCGACTCCTTGTAGCCGCCCCAAGGCATGTTGGCGTCGCTCTGATTGTGGGTGTTGATCCAGACGATACCCGCCTTGATCTTCGCTGCGAGTTTGTGTGCTCGTGCCAAGTCCCTTGTCCAAACGCTGGCGCCAAGACCGTAGTTCGTATTATTGGCCTCGCGAGCGAGCGCATCGATATTATCCGACGTGATCTTCATAGCGC
Organism: Rhizobium sp. BK491; assembly: GCF_014194925.1. Classification (NCBI taxonomy): domain Bacteria; kingdom Pseudomonadati; phylum Pseudomonadota; class Alphaproteobacteria; order Hyphomicrobiales; family Rhizobiaceae; genus Rhizobium; species Rhizobium sp. BK491. Next base: position 107,739 of record NZ_JACIAR010000008.1, on the reverse strand, counting down.
TGATAACCGGGCCAAAGATTTCTTCACGATAAACCGTCATCTCGGGATTGATATTCGTCAGCAAAGTCGGCTTGACGAAGTAGCCCTCCCCTCCAAGCGGGCCACCGGTAACAATATTCGCGCCTTCATCGATGCCCTTCTGAAGCAAGCTAGTTACGCGGCTATACTGCTTCTGCGAGATGATCGGTCCAAGGTTTGTTGAAGCGTCGAGACCATGACCCAGCTTTAGACCTTCTGCGTATCGAGCTACACCTTCGACCACCCGATCAAAGACATCTTCATGTATGTAAAGACGTGACCCAGCCGTGCATGCCTGTCCGCTGTTCAAGAACACGGCCTCTGCTACACCCGGGATAGCTGCTTCGATGTCGGCATCAGGGAAGACGAAGACAGGGCTTTTGCCGCCAAGCTCAAGGCTGACGCGCTTCAGGTTACCGGCAGCAACCCGAACAATGGCCTTGCCGGTCGCTGTGCTGCCCGTAAAGCCGATCTTGTCAATGTCATGGTGATCGACCATGGCCGCACCAATCGAGCCGTCACCAGTGACGATGTTGACAACACCTTCAGGGATGCCAGCTTCAATGCAGATTTCTGCCAGGCGTAGAGCCGACAGCGGAGTGTCTTCCGCAGGCTTGACGATAACCGTGCAGCCGGCTGCAAGGGCGGGCGAAAGCTTCCAGGCTGCCATGAGGAAGGGCACGTTCCATGGAAGAATTTGGCCGACCACACCTACCGGTTCACGGAGGGTATAGGCATGCCAATCGCCAGCCATGTTCACACTGAGCGTTTCGCCACCGACCTTATCAGCCCAACCCGCGAAATAACGGAAGTGATCCGCGGCAAGAGCAATGTAGAAGTTTTTAACGACCCCGAATGGCGACCCTTCATCGAGAACGTCGAGTTCAGCGAGTTCCTGCGAATACTTATCGATGAGCTCGCCTACACGGTAGAGAATTTTCGCCCGCTCTTTCGGCTTCATCGTGCGCCACGGACCGTTTTCAAACGCCTCGCGTGCCGACTTGACGGCCGCGTTGACGTCCTCTTTACCCGCATCGGCAACGTTGGCAATCACCTTCCCCGTAGCTGGGTCGACAACATCGCGGCGCCGACCTTCCTTCGGATCATGGAACTGGCCACCGTAAAACAGCTGGTGGCGGCGCTTCAGAAACGACTTTGTCTCCTGGCTGACGCTAGCGAGTGGGTCGGAAATCTTGAACATGGAGTTCATGACGCAGCCTTTCTATTATCTGGATATTGGGCGTCTCGGGAGAGACGTTAGCCTGATCTATTACTTGAAGAGCGCTTCCAGCTTCTCCGGTGGGAGCAGGGAGGACAGGTCAGCGTCGGGAGGCGCGGTGTCGCTGCACTTTGGCTTTACGCCTTGTGTGCTATCTGCGAACACATAAGGGACTACGCCTAGCGGCTCCTTCGTCTGGATCTTGTTGTGATACGCCAGTGCTTGGCGAAGAGCGAACCGAATATCACCGTTCGAACCGTCAAGCGCGAGGTAGGGCCAAGCCTTTCCGTCCTTCAGCTCACTAAGGTACTTGCAGTTCATCTCATTGTTAGTCGCGATTGCCGCGATTGCGGGCACCTTCACACCGGCCTGTTCGAATGCCTTGATCGTTGCAAGAGACGTCACTCCGAAATCGGAGGCAATTGCGTCGATCTGCGAATACTTTGCGATCAGACCTGCGGCAGCCTTCTGGGCATCAGCCGGATTCCAGTTCGTGGTGATATAATTTTGGTCAAGCAGCTTCAGGTCCGGAAACGCCTTCAACCCTTCTTTGTAGCCCTTTAAGAAGTCGGCCGAAGAAGACGCGCCAGCCGGTCCGCCGAGCATCAGAACGTTGCCCTTGCCGTTGAGCGCTTTCCCGACCCACTCTGCAAATGACTTACCGATGGCGATGGAGTCCTGATAGGGGTTTACCGCGAAATCGACGCCCGGCTTTCCCTTGAGAACGCCGAAGAATGGGACCATCGTTACCCCGGCTTGGAGTGCCGAGCGATAGGCCGGAATCGCGGCGTCTCCGAAATCGGTGAAGGCCAAGATAATATCGAAGCCTTGTGCCGAGTAAGAGTTGATCGCCGAATTGTACGCCTGAGGGTCCCCACCGGCATCAGTGTACTGAATGCCGGTGATATTGGTGCACTTGCCCGCTTCGTCTTTAAGTTCGGCAAGCGTGATTTTGCGCCAAGTGTCGCCACCGTACCCGTCGATCAGCGCGATCCGGATCGGCTTGGTGCCGCACAATGGTTTGATGTCGGCGCCCTGATCGACACGAGCGGACTGAGCGTAGCTTCCGGACGCCGCCGATGCGGCAAGTGCGAAAACGGCTGAGAAAAGTGCCAATTTCGAGGTCATCATGCTCATTAGTGTGCGTTCTCCAGCTGGCGTTCCGCAGACGCTCCTGAAGCTGCGGCACGGATCATGTCAGCAGCCTTCTCGCCGATCATGATGGTCGGGGCGTTGGTGTTCCCGCTCGTAAGGGTGGGCATAACCGAGGCGTCGACGACGCGAAGTCCATCGATACCCCGAACGCGAAGCTTGTCATCCACGACAGCCATCGGGTCCGAACCCATCTTGCAGGTGCCGACAGGGTGATAGACGCTTTCACAACGGGTTTTGATGTATTCGTTGAGGCCCTCGTCACTCGTAACATCGGCACCAGGGGCATACTCAGTGCCTCGGATATCATCGAACGCTTTTTGATTGACGATCTCGCGCGACATGCGAAGCGCATCGCGCATTACACGCAGATCGTCTGGTACTGAGAAGAAATTCGGGTCGAGAGCCGGAAGTTCACGCGGGTTAGACGACTTGGCGAGGACGGTTCCCCGGCTCTGTGGGCGCGAGAGGTTGAAGTATGGCATAAAGCCCTCTTCCCAGATGATCTCACGGCCATGATCGTTGTACATACACATGTTCAGGTGCCACTGAACATCTGGAGCGATGACTTCTGGACGAGTCTTCAAGAACGACATAACCTCGACGCCATGCGCAGCGGCCGCGCCAGCTCCTGTAAGAAAATACTGAGCGACGCCAAGAACCTGGCGGTGGAATTTGAGATACTTGAGAACCGAGAGCGGCTTGGTAATGCGGACCTTGAGGCCGCAACCGACGTGATCTTGGAGGTTCTGGCCGACGCCAGGAAGCGAGTGTTCGGCTTTGACGCCGATTTTCTTGAGGTGCTCGGGATCGCCGATCCCCGAAATCTGGAGGAGATGGGGAGAATTAAATGCCCCACCCGATACAATAACTTCCTTGTCAGCATAAATCGACTTGACTTCGCGGCCTTGAAGATACTCAACGCCAACCGCCCGACCATTCTTAAGAATAATCTTGGAGGCCAGCGCTCTCGTAATTACGGTAAGGTTCTTACGATCTTTGATCGGAGTGATATAGCACCGCGAGACGCTCGATCGGATACCGTCAGCTAGCGTGCCATCACACGGCCCGAATCCTTCCTGATTGCCCGAGTTCAAATCGTCGTTGTACTTGTACCCAGCCTGCTTGCCAGCTTCGAGCCAGGCCTTAGAGATCGGGTTGGAAATAGCGGCACGAGACGTCTTCAGCGGACCGTCGTAACCGTGAACATTGGGGTCGCCACCCCCGCACCAGCCTTCAGCTTTCTTAAAGTACGGAAGAATGCTGTCGTAATCCCAGCCGCGATTGCCAAGTTGCGCCCAACCATCATAGTCCGTGTGATCGCCGCGCGTATAAATCATACCGTTCACCGTCGTACACCCGCCGACGCTCTTGGCGCGAGGAACCAGCATAATGCGGTTGTTCACATGCTTCTGAGGGACTGTATAGTAACCCCAGTCAAGCTGGAGCGTCTGCATAAGGCGAAAATAGCCAGCAGGCATATGAATGAAGGGGCTTTTATCCCAGTCGCCGGCTTCAAGAAGCGTCACTTCAACGGCTGGGTCGGCGGACAGTCGGTTCGCCAGTACCGCACCCGCAGAGCCAGCGCCAACGATGATATAGTCAGTCATTTCAATCCTCCCGAAACGATGCCGATACAGCAGCTTAAGGCCGCAAAAATCGTTCGGCACCTCCCAATGCTTAACGGCGATTATTCATCGCCGAATATTTTTGTCAATAACAAATTTCTCGCGATACCAAGTCAGCGACGATTTAGGGCGCCAATCCTGTCGCCCATGTGAGGATTGAAATTTAATGACAAACTGTCGTAGGCCGCCTATGTCAAACGCTCCCAACAAGCATTAGCGATAGCCGCAGCAATACCGCAGATCGATAAGTTGACGTCAGCAGCATCAGAATGTCGACATCGCTAAGCCTGGGCTAAGCCCCTGCAATCGCCCTACCGTGGTAACTTTTGTTGGCGTCGCTGCCGATGCCGAGTTGATCGCACCGACCCCCCAAGGTCACGCCGAAAAGTGGCTTGGCATCTAACATTGCCAAAGCGCTCCGTTCATATGTAATGTGATAGTGATGGTATGCGACTAGCACCTGAATTATTTTGGACAAGGCAGCTTGTAGAGTCGCAACTGGGAGGACAATGTGGCACGAGACGCACGCGGAATTCAATCCATAGAAGTTGGCGGACGAATTCTCAGTGCCCTGATGCACGCGAGTGGTCCCATGATGCTTAGAGATTTGGCATCAGCGGCCAATCTCGCACCCGCTCAATGTCATGGTTACCTGACGAGTTACAAGAATATCGGCTTGGTCGAGCAGGACAGCAGGTCAGGATTTTACCAGCTTGGCCACTTCGCACTGAGGCTTGGTATCGGCCGCATTCGTGGAGTCGGATTGCTGAATTCTGCGTCCCAAGCCATATATCATCTCTCAGAAGAACTTGGTTTCATGGTGTTGATGGTGGTCTGGGGACCGCACGGTCCGACCATCGTGCAAGTAAGTGAGGGCAGGTCGCCTCTGACTCTGAACATTCGTCAAGGAACGCTCTTTTCGGTGACGGGAACAGCAAGTGGCATCGTCTTTGGCGCGTTCAGCAATCCTGAAGGAATGGACCGAATTGTAGATTCGGAACTGAACGGTCAAACAAGAAGCCATTCTCTCGGAAAAATTCCGCCTCGAAAGACGTATGAACTCGCTGTAAAAAAAGCTCAGGAATACGGCTATTCGGAAACGGTCGGTACGCCAATTCCAGGGATTAATGCTGTTTCAGCTCCGGTCTTCAACCGGCAATCAAAGCTAGAGTTGGTTATCACTCTCATAGGCCGCACGGAAGACATGCCTGTCGACGAGGGATCGGTTGCGGTCACTAAATTGCTCTCCGTTACGACGGGACTGTCTGAAAACACCTCTAGTGTGGGCGAAGCCAACGCTGCCTCCGCTTAATCTATTTGCCTTGACCCGGGGATCAAAGATGAACGTTCGAGTAAATGCTTCAGATAAAAGTGAAGCTAGAGGCATCCAGTCCATTGAGGTCGGTGCAAGACTTCTGAACGTTCTCGTCGAGGAGGAAGAGCCAATGATGCTAAAGGATTTGGCTCGCCTAGCAGGGATCGCTCCCGCCCAGGCTCACGCCTATCTTGTCAGCTACCGGAAACTCGGACTCATCGAACAAGAAGAGGCTGCTGGACGTTATCGTCTCGGTCCCTTCGCTCTAGAACTTGGCATAACTCGCATGCGTACGGTCGACCCCATGAGGATGGCACGGGAAGCCGCCACCGATCTTTCACTAAAAAGCGGTCTGAACGTTGCCCTTGTAGTTTGGGGCTCATTTGGTCCGACAGTCATTCAGGTTCAGGAGAGCGGCAGCCAACTGAACATGAACACGCGCGTTGGAACCGTCTACTCACTGACGGGAACAGCAAGTGGTAGGGCATTCGCAGCATTTATGCCTGAAGGGATGGTGCGCGAAGCTATTCGATCCGAACGCAAAGACGAACCGGGCTCGGGACGTGTTGGAAAGTCGAAGTTTTTGTCACGCTCAGAGATTGAAGCCATACGTACCGCAGGATATGCAACAATTGATGAACCTCCGGTTCCGGGCATCAACGCTTTGTCAGCTCCCGTTTTCGATCACATGGGCCAGATGCAATGCGCCATAACCGCGATCGGATTGGACACGGTTATGAGTAATTCACCTGATAGCGAATATATTCCAATGCTTCTCGAAACTACGCGTCAGCTCTCATTTCAATTGGGATATTCGAGTTCGAAATCGCTGCGAAAGCCATAGAAAGAACGCGTCATGCGGACCCGAAGCTTTCGGATGCGCCCAGGACGGCACCGGCAAAGATCATCAGGCCCGCCTGTAACGCGGATAGTCAATATACCCCTCGACGCCGGTGCCGTAATAGGCTTCTCGCTCCGCTGGAGTTGTCGGCCAGTCATTTGCCAGCCTTTCGACCAAGTCTGGATTGGAAATGAACGGCCGCCCTATGGCGATCAAATCCAGGAGACCGGCGTCCAGCGCTTCCTGTCCCGTCGCTTTGTCAAAGCCACCGGCAGCTATGAGCGTGCCCGCATACATTTTTCGGATCAGTTTTAGGAAATCGGCCGGAATACCAGGCAGACCAGACGTTCCAATGGTGTGCTGGTCACTCAGGTGTAGGTAGGCGAGCGCTCGTTGGTTCAGTTCGCCGATTAGCGCCAACCAAGTCTCTGCTTCCGTATCGTATGGCCTCATGTCGTGAAGTCGGCCGAAAGGTGAGATACGCAACCCGACACGGTGGTCGCCAATGGCGTCGATCGTAGCATCGATGACTTCCAGGGTGAAGCGAAGCCTGTTCTCAATCGATCCACCATATTTGTCTGTTCGATCATTCAGCGCTCCACTAAGGAATTGTTCGAAAATGTAGCCATTCGCGCCATGCAATTCGACACCGTCGAAACCGGCTTCCACTGCATTCAATGCTGCTTGGACAAAATCCTGCACAATACGCGAGACTTCGTCGGTCCCAAGTGCGCGCGGTGCAGAGCACGCCTGTTTACCCGCAACTCCATTTTCATCGTACGCGAACGCGGTGGAATTAGCAGCAACTATAGATGCCGACGAAACGGGTTGCCCCTGTTCCGGCTGGAGTGAGAAATGGGAAATGCGCCCCACATGCCAAAGTTGAGCGAAGATGCGTCCCTTGGCCATATGAACAGCATCGGTGACCAATCGCCACCCGTCTATCTGAGCAGCATCATGGATACCCGGTGTGAACAAATAACCTCGCCCTTCCTGTGATATCTGAGTGCCCTCAGAAATAATCAACCCTGCACTTGCTCGTTGAGCATAGTAGAGGGCCGTCGCCGCATCGGGTATCAAATTTGCCGCGCGCGACCTTGTCATAGGTGCCATTACTATACGGTTCGGAAGGGACATCCCCGATAGGTCGTAGGGTTGAAATAGGCTTGTCATATTTAACTCCTTGGTCCCAAACTAACTGATAGGCTAAATGATTCCCACCTAGGGGCTCACCGTAGCGAAATCAGGCAACGAAGCTATTTGCTGTCGTTCAAATTTCCCAAAGCGGATTCCACCCCAATACATTGCGAAGGCGCTTTCGAGTCAGGCCGCCTTGTGCCGGGAAATCTCACGCTCTGGAATGATCTCGAAAGGTTCAACGACGAACGTCGAAATTTCACCAATAAACTCCTTCGCGTGCATCATTGCCGTTCTTCCCTGGGCCGATTGAAATGCGTGCTCGATGGATGCCTCGTCCTCAAACCAGAGCTCAACGATGCCATCCAAACCTATTGCGTCAGAAATGGTCGCGTCGGAGAACCGATCCGCCTGCCAATCAATAACGAGGTTCTGACGGTAGCCTAATAAACCGGGAAGGCGTTTAACAAGCGGCGTGTGATGGTTGAACCACTGATCTTGAAATTCCTCTGCGGTGATCCCCGACCTGCGCTTTAGCAAAGACATTCGCTTCACCCTATTGGCGGACCTTTCGACTGGAAGGATAGTGTTTTGCAGGGCCGTAACCACGATTAGGTCCTTCAGGAAGTTGTCTTCATCAGCCATCAGCTTCTGGAGAGTGTCCGTGTCTATGCTCCGCCGCATCGCGGCAAGCGTTGGAAAGAACAACTGGGACATACCGTCAAGTTCAAGGCTGCCGCGGTCATAATCAATGCCCTTTTGCGAACGGTCAGTGATTATATTTTGTACATATGCTTCGAGGGTCTTGAGTGAATTTTTCACGAGAGTGCCGTGCTTCCCGCGCCAATAGCTCTTGAACTCCTGTACGCTGAGTTCCGGCTTACGGCGAAAAAGTCCCATGCGAACAATCATAACTTCCTCCAAGATGGCGTCGCCAAATTATAAACATGAAGTTCGATTTATACAAAGGCGTATGTAATTACCAAATAAATTGGTTGCGTTCAATCGGAGTAATGGGCTAAAACTCTATCGGAACGACGAGGGAAATTTTGGCGCTTCTAAGTGACTCGGAAACGTTCCGCGTCCAGCAACGAGAGGATGGAAAATGGGTATGCAAAACCACGAGATCATAGGCGTTGCGAATGGGACTACAATCGGCCAGGCGCTCAAACAGGCGCGTGAGAACGTTGGATACAGTGTCGATGATCTCGCTGTGACATGCGGCCTTACGACCCTTGAAATCGATCAGATTGAGTCCGGCGTGGAGACTGACGAACTTAAAGTCCGTCGGATCAGCATAGCTCTAAGTGTCGACTGGACGAACTTCGTCTGACTCCTTATTTATCGATCGCTCTGCTGGGCCTCATTTCAACAATGCAGCCTTCCATCAACGTCGCGCCCAACGAATTGGAGAGTGCGAGGTCTTCCGGTCGGATACCATAAGTTCTGCATGCCTCGCGTTCGGCGAATTCACCTCCGAAGAGGTTCATCTCGGCCGAGCCGATAAATCCCGCCACGAAGGGATTTGCCAGGTGGTTGTAGAGCGTCATCCGTGAGCCGATCTGTTCGATCTTGCCGTTATTCAGCACGACGATCTTGTCAGCCATGGTCATCGCCTCGACCAGTCATGCGTGATATAGATCATCGTCCCTCCGAGCCTGGCGTGCACAACGGTATCATCGGGGCTTCCCCTCTGGTCATCGTGGCAATCGCAATTTCGGCGACCGCCGCACGACGGTGCTCCTCGGCCTACGACCGGATCCTTGCGGGAACGCCTCTGCTCTCCACGATTCAACAAAGTGCCCTTCCTCCCGTCAGGCCGGATGCTGCTGGACACTAAGACCGCCATCGACCGTCAGGCAGGTGGCATTGATGAATGGACACTCGTCGGAGATCATGAACACAGCCGCCATCGCGATTTCCTGTGGCATGGCGATCCGTCCACCCGGGTGCAGCTTCATCGTCTCCGCCTTGGCCGCCTCCGGATCGGCAAAACCGTTCCAGTAATCGATGACCTTCTGCGTCGCGACATAGCCCGGCGCCAGCGCATTCACGCGAACATTCTTGGACGCGTATTCGAGGCCGAGGGATTTGGTCATTCCGAGAAGCGCGTGCTTGGCGAGCGGATAGGGAAAGGTATGCGGGATAATGGTGAAGGCATGGGTCGAAGCGATGTTCAGGATAGCACCGCCGCCCTCTCCGATCAGTCCTGGCAGGATGGCCTTCGAGCAGTTCCAGGCACCCTTCAGATTGATATCGAAGCAGCGATTCCATTCCTCGTCGCTGGTTTCCAGCGGCTCGGCAAAGACGTTGACCCCGGCATTGTTGACCAGTGCGTTGATCCGCCCAATCTCACGTTCGGCTTGAGCAACTGCTTCGCTGATCGCCCTCGCGTCGGTGATGTCAGCCGTCATATGACCGACAATCGCGCCTTGTGCCTGAAGCCTTCTGGCCACGGCGGCAAGTAGATCGCCATCCATGTCGATAAGAAAAACGGCAGCCGCTTCGCGAACAAAAGCCTCGGCGATTGCCAGCCCGATGCCCTGTGCCGCACCGGTAATGAACGCGCGCTTGCCCTTCAGTCTAACCATGCTCACCACTCCGCCAAACTTCCGTCTTCATGACGCCAAACGGGATTGCGCCAGCGATGCCCTTCAGTAGCTCGTTGCTTGACGTAAACCTCGTCCACCTCGACCCCAAGACCGGGACCTTGAGGGATTGCCACAAAACCATCGGCATATTTGAAGACCTCCTTATTGGAGATATAGTCCAGGATGTCACTGCTTTCGTTGTAATGAATGCCGAGGCTCTGTTCTTGAATGAACGCATTATAGCTGACAGCATCGATTTGGAGGCAAGCGGCGAGCGCAATCGGACCAAGAGGACAATGGGGAGCGAGAGCGACGTCATACGCTTCCGCCATGCTTGCAATCTTCCGGCACTCGGTTAGGCCGCCCGCGTGGCTGAGGTCCGGTTGTATGATGTCCACATATCCATCGGCCAGCACCGACTTGAACTCCCACCTGGAATATAAGCGCTCCCCGAGCGCGATCGGGGTCGAAGAATGGTTCGCGATCTCCTTCAGCGCTTCCCGGTTTTCGGAAAGCACAGGCTCCTCGATGAACATCAGTTTGAATGCTTCAAGCTCCTTTGCCAAAACCTTCGCCATCGGCCGATGCACTCGACCATGAAAATCGGTGCCGATCCCGATGTGCGGACCGACGGCTTCCCGGACAGCGGCGACATTCGCGAGGATCGCATCGATCTTCGCGTGGGAATCGACGATCTGAAGCTCTTCGGCTCCGTTCATCTTGACGGCTTTGAAGCCTTTGGCAACAACGTCTTTCGCATTCGCTGCTACATCGGACGGGCGGTCGCCGCCGATCCAGCTATAGACCTTGATGCGGTCACGAACTTGGCCGCCAAGTAGCGAGTGAACAGGCTGGCCAAGTGCTTTGCCCTTGATGTCCCAAAGCGCCTGGTCGATCCCTGAGAGAGCGGACATGTGGATGGCGCCGCCTCGGTAGAAACCGCCGCGATACATCACAGTCCAATGGTCTTCGATAAGAAAAGGGTCTTTGCCGACCAAATAATCAGCGAGTTCATGGACCGCAGCTTCCACCGTCAGCGCCCTACCCTCCACGACCGGCTCGCCCCAGCCGACCACTCCCTCGTCCGTCTCGACTTTCAGAAACAGCCAGCGCGGCGGAACGATGTAGGTCGTTAGCTTGGTGATCTTCATGGGACACATCCTTTATGCGAGAATGAGATCAGCGGCTTTGCTCGCTGCAGCCATGACGGCGGCGTTGGTATTGCCGCTGACGATTGTCGGCATGAGCGACGCGTCGACGACGCGCAGCCCTCGCGTCCCGCGAACACGAAGGCTTGTATCGAGGACGGCCTCCGGATCGCTGTCGCGCCCCAGCTTACAGGTACCGACCGGATGGTAGCCCGTCTTCACCGTGCGCTTGCAATGCGCGGCGATAGCCTCATCGCCGGTGACGTCAGCGCCGGGAAATATCTCCTTGTCGATGAGCTCACATAATGGCGATGCTTCGAGGACCGTGCGTGCGAAGCGGAAGCCCGCCATCGTCAGTCGAAGGTCATCCGGGTGCCCGAAAATCTGCGTGTCGACGATCGGGTTTTCGAAAGGATCTTTCGATGCCAACGTTACTGAGCCTCTCGCCTTGGGACGAAGCAGGAGTGAATTGATGGTTACGCCATCGCCGGGTTCGGTGCCCATGACATCACGGTCCAGATAGACCGTGGGCACGCAGAACATCTGGATCGTCGGACGGTCGTTGTTTCCGTCCGGATCGTAGAATGCGCATGTCTCCACGCCCGTGGTCGATACCGGTCCGGATTCGAAGGCGAGGTACTGCAAGCCTGCCTTGATCATCGGCCAGCCACGATCGGCGCCGTAGTAGCCATATGAGCCCTTGGTGGTGGCGACCACTGGGCACTCATAGTGATCCTGGAGGTTCTTCCCAACGCCAGCGACGACGACCCTCTTCGCGATATCATGCTTGGTCAGCTCATCTTCCGGACCGATACCGGAGATCATCAGCAGCTTTGGGGTTTGATACGCCCCTGCTGCGAGAATGACTTCGCCAGCGTTAGCTGTCTTTCGATTGCCGTTTTGAACGTAGGCGACACCGACGGCGCGATCGCCCTCCATATTGATGGCGGCGACGGTTGCCCCGGTCTCGACCGTCAGGAGCGGATTGTTCATGACTGGAGCGAGAAACGCGTCAACGGCACTAGAGCGTCGTCTGGTTTTCCAGTCGATGGTATGCTGCATGAAGCCGACACCGAACTGTCGAGCCCCGTTGAAATCGGGGTTGTACGGAATTCCCATTTCTTGCAATGTTTTCACAAAAGTCCGTGTCATAGGACTCGTGTGACCGAGATGTGAGATCTTTAGCGGTCCGCCGACGCCGTGGAATTCGCCAGCTAGATGGTCATTGTCCTCTTGGGCTTTAAAATGAGGCAGGAGGTCTGCATAGGACCACGCTGGATCGTTTAAACCTTCCGAGGTCGCGATCTCATTCCAGAGATCGAAGTCCGCCGCCTGCCCGCGCATGTAGACCATTGCATTGACGGTACTGCCGCCGCCAAGAACCTTGCCTTGAGGCACGATCGGCCCTCTTCCGTTTAGCTGGGGCTGCGGTTTGGTCTGGTGCATTGCCAGATAGGTGTCCTTCGCCAGGAACTTCATGTATCCGGCTGGGAAGCTCATGATCGGATTGGCTTTGGCAGGCCCACGCTCCAGCAAGAGCACCCTCGCCTTGCCCCCCGTGACGAGCTTGGCCGCGACGACGCAGGCTGAACTTCCTCCGCCGACGATGATGTAGTCGTACCGGTCTTTCGCAGACATTCTGAACTCCAGTTTATAGGGTGCTGGGGCGCATTCTAATGCTGCCGGATAGAGACTGACCTGGGGCCAGGACTTTGAGGTCGCCAAGATCGGGCAAGTTATGACCATTGGCGAGATGGGTCATCGGCTCGAAGCAGAAGTAATCCCGCTGGAAATCTGGGTCGAAGGTTGTGTCAGACACGAAAACGAAAGCATGCTTGAATACTGGGTCAGCGGTGAGCTGCAATTGTGTCTGTCTCTCCGGCCAGCTGATGACCGCCTCTCCCGACCAATCCTGAAAGCCATTATTTACCCATCGGTCAGGAAGACCGATAGGCTCACCGAAGTTCAGGTCCGGAGGTATCTCTTGCGCTTCGCCCGGCAGCCAACCTTCCACTTCCGTCCAGAATTTCCGTGCCGGCGCAAATAGGGTTGTTGCCGGCGTCACCGGGAAATACGGGTGCCAACCAAGCCCAAACGGAAGCGGCTCTTCCCCTGTGTTTTCGACAGTCAGGCGAAGCTCCACTCCGCCGTCAACCAGGCGAAAGTGCTGGTCGGCCCGGTAGATGTAAGGTGTGTGGCCACCTTTGTGGGCGAAGCTCATCTCGAGCTCGTCCTCGGACCAATTTGACACTGTCCACCTTGAATCCCAGCCCTCTCCGTGCAGGTAGTGAGGATCCCATAAGGTGTTGGCTGTGAACCGGTACGTTTTCCCGCCGAATTCAAACTCGTTGCCGCGGACACGGTTGCCGAAGGGTACGAGTGGATAGCAGCTAGAACCGAGAGCATCGACGTCGTCGTTGGCAGACGGTCGCAGTAGAGGAACCGGCTGACCGTGTGCGTTCCAGGAAAAGGCCAAGATCACACCGCCCCGGGTCGAGACACGGAGCATAAGATCTTTCTTTTCGAGCGTGATGATCGCCATGTCGTCAGCCTCGATTGCGTGACATGCTGCGCTTGATCGCCTGGATGTTGGCGAGCACTGCGATCACGATGATCAGGCCTCTTACGACTTGCTGGAAGAACGGGTTGATACCGAGCAGCACCAGGCCATTTCCAATGAGCGTGATGACAAGAACGCCGAGAAGTGTTCCCAGCATCGATCCCCGTCCGCCGGACAACGACGTGCCGCCCACGACAACGGCGGCGATGACGTCGAATTCGAGGCCCGTGGCAGCGGTGGCATTACCTGAACCGAGGCGCGAGACTAGCAAAATGCCTGAGATCGCAGCCATAGCTCCGGCAATCGCGAAGAGAGATACGCGGATCTTGGAGACGCTGATGCCGCTCAGAAAAGCTGCATGCGAATTACCGCCGATCGCAAACACCGACCGCCCGAAGGCCGTCTTGCGACTGATGAAGGTGAACACCACGAAGAAAACGAGCATGACGATCGCCGCAGGGGGGATTCCGAGGAACGAGCGGTCGAGGGCATCCAGGACGTCGTTGCGACCGATCGACACCGGCAGCGCGTCGGTAACGAACAGAGCAGTGCCGCGTAGAGCACTCCAAAGCCCGAGTGTGGCAACAAAAGACGGCACGTCACAGTAAGCTCTGAGTACACCGGCAATGGATCCCAGAAGAGCGCCGACGACAATTGCCAGGGCAAAGGCTATGGGCGTTGGCAATCCCCACTGGAGGAAGAAAGCAAGAATGACTGAAATGAAAGCGACCATCGGTCCGACGCTAACGTCGATCTCACCGGCAATGATGATGAGCGTTGCGGCCCACGCGGCAATACCAATGGTAGCCGCATCCCGAAGAATATTGATCTGGTTGTTAAAGGACAGGAAGCCATTCGCGGTCGATGTGAAAACAACGTAGAGCACGATGATAGCAACAAAAAGGCTCAGCTCGTTCATGTGCTGTGTGAATGAAAACCGGGACCGGGTCCCTGCAGTGGATGCTGGCTTAGCAGCGTGATCGAGCGACATCTGCTGTCTCCCTCAGTGACCGGCGATGCAGGCTGCCATCAAGGCGTCCTGATCGATGTTTGGTGATTTGAATTCTTCGTGGAGGGTGCCGTCGCGGAGAACGAGAACCCTGTCACAGACAAGCGGCAGCTCCTCGATCTCGCTTGATACGAAGATGATGCTACGCCCTTCCGCGGCAAGCTGGCGAATAATTGCGTAGATCTGTGCCTTGGCTTCGACGTCGACGCCGCGCGTCGGTTCGTCGAGCAGGAGAACGCGGCTGTTTGCATAGACCCACCGGCCAATGACAACTTTTTGCTGATTGCCACCCGACAGGGTGCCGATCGGGGTGCTCGTCTCAGCTGTTTTGATATGCAAGCGCTGCACAATCTTGCGCGTCGCATCCGCCATCATTTTCGACGACAGGATGCCGCGCTTGCTCACGCCGGCAAAGTTGGTCGAAAGCGTGTTTTCGTCCACCCCAAGAAGTGGAACAATGCCCTCTTCCTTTCGGCTTTCAGGCGTGTAGCCAAAACCCCTGGAAATCATCTGCTTGTACGCGCCCGGCTTAACTGCACGTCCATCGACCTGGACTTCGCCAAGATCTGGCGTGCGTACGCCCATAATGGCCTGAAGCAGTTCCGTGCGCCCTGAGCCAAGGAGGCCGGCGATACCAAGAACCTCCCCTGCCTTCAACTGAAAGGAAACGGAATTGAGCTTCGGAGCCAGAGCCACCTCGCGAACCTCCAGGACCGTCTTATCCCGCGTTCGGTTTTCGAGTGTCGCCGCCTTCGACCCTTCCACTCCGAGCATTAGTCGGACAATCTCCCGGGTGTCGGCACCCTTCACGTCGACAGTATCGATAATGCGGCCGTCTCGCATGATCGTCGCAGAATGGGCAATCTGGCGGATCTCGTTCATTCGGTGGCTAACATAGATAACCGCGATGCCCTCGGAAGCGATGCGCGTCACGGCGGCCATTACCCTCTCGGCCTCGGCGGCAGCCAACGAGCTGGTCGGTTCATCAAGGATCACAAGCTTGGGCTTGCCAAGGAGGACGCGGGCGATCTCCAGGAGCTGCCGCTCGGCTGGGCTAAGGCTCGCCACCAGTGCATTGGGAGCGCGATCAAGACCGAGACGCCCCATGGCTGCGGATGCCTCGGCTTCCATCTGTGAATAATGGAGAACACCGTTTTTTCGAGGCCAGCGGCCCAGGAAAAGGTTTTCAGCCAGCGTCATGCCCGGGACGAGGCTGAGTTCTTGGTAGACAACGCGGACGCCTTTCTGGAAGGCATCCTGTGCGCGGCTGGAGCCGGAATGCCGCAACTCCTCGCCATCGATCTTAACGGTACCGCTATCGGGGATTTCCGCGCCTGTCAGGAGCCGGATCAACGTCGACTTCCCCGCGCCGTTCTTACCGAGAAGTGCCCTCACCTCGCCGGCCGCGACTTTAAAGGTCGCGTTGTCAAGAGCAAGAACCCCCGGGTACTGGCGAGTGCAGCCTTCAACGAACGCGACCGACCATGACGGAAGCTCTCCTGCACGCAATATTTGTGTCATTCTTTTTCCACCTTCGAAAAGATGCCGCCGGTTTCCCGGCGGCCTCGGTTTTCGTCATCGGGAGGAGACGTCACGGAATGCCGTCAGCATGTGCTTTAAGCCATGCCTTGCCGTCATCGGAAGATTTGTAGAGGTCAATGTCGTAAGCCACCTTAATACCTTTAGGTGGCTGGCCGTCGATAGACTTGATCGCCTGCGCGAGAGCAAGCCTTCCAAGACCCTGACCGGAGATGTCGACGACAGCCTTGATAACGCTGAAGTCAGCCAGCTCCTGCGCGATTTCGGTCGTCATATCGCCACCGAACACGACAACTTTCCCGGTCTTGCCTTGGCTCTTGACCGCACGAGCAGCACCGAGTGTCGCGCCTCCGGCCTCGCCGAAGAACGCGTTGATCTCAGGGTTGGAGGTCAGCATCGTGGCAGCGACCGAAACGGCCTTGTCGAGCGTCGCGCCCTCCTGGTTCGCAACGATGTGAGCGCCGGGCACCTTTGCCTTCAGTGCTTCCTCGAAGCCCTTACGACGCGTGACGCAGACTTCAACAAACTCGCAGTTCAACACACCGATCTTCGGCGCGTCGATTTTTGCCGCGACGAAGTAGTCTGCCGCGGCGTCACCGAGCTTGTGGCCGAAATCATAGGGGTCGCCGACGGCGTATGCGGAAATGTATTCCTTCATGTCAGCGTCGTTAAGACATGTGTTGTAGCAGACGACCGGAATGCCTGCGTCATGTGCACGGCGGATTGCACGCGAAGACCCGTCGGCTGACACCGGCGAGACGATGATTGCCTGGACGCCGGATGAAATCAACGTATCGATAAAGGAGGATTCCTTGCTGGCGTCGCCCTGTGCGTTCGTCTCCACAACATCGAGTTTGCGGCCCGCATCGGACGCGCCATCTTGGATGCCCTTGCGAACGCCAGCGTAAAAACCTTGGGCGTCCATGTAGATGGCGCCGACCTTGAGGTCTTTATCCTGAGCAAATGTTGGCGTGACGAACGTTGTACTGAATGTACTCAACGCAATAATAGCTGCATATTTGATGAGCTTCATTGCTCCCTCCTCCCATTAACCGTTGATTTCGAAGACGCGAGATATCGCATCCAGCTACCAAAAGCATATGCACTGTCATATCAATGTCAATATAAATACGATTTATTTTCCCATAAATGTGTTTTTGCTGGAGTTCGTGCTAAAAAGTGGACATACATATCTCCTGACAACAATCGGAAATTTATTTAGAGCACAGACAGAACGGCTTGATTGGGGACTTCGGAGGACTGATGAGAAGCGAACGGAGACTGTCCGAAAGCAGTGACGAAATTGCCGGACGCGGCAAACGGACCGTTCGCGAGGCGCTGCTTTCGAAGTTCGTCGAGCAGATCGTGTCTGGTGAAATCCCCGAGGGATCCACACTTCCGAACGAAGCAGATTTGACAGATAAATTCGGTGTCAGTCGCACCAGTCTGCGCGAAACAATGCAGTACCTGGCTGCCCTTGGCATGATAAGATCACGCACGAGAGCAGGAACGGTCGTATTGTCGCGAGAGAATTGGAATTATCTGGATCCGCTCGTCTTGGACGTAATGTTGTCAGTCGGCGGCGACGAGAATTTCTACTCATCGCTGATTGACGCGAGACAGTTATTGGAGCCGGCCGCTGCTGCGCACGCGGCGACAAAAGCGACTGCCAAACAACTCGCGCGTATCGCTCAAGCCTATGAAGACATGGTCGAGGCCAATGCCCGGGATAATGAAGAATGGAGCCGCGCCGATCTGGACTTTCATACAGCGATTATCAATGCGAGCGGCAACTGGGTCTACCGGCAATTCGGAAGTGCAATCCGAGCAGCGCTCCTAGCCAGCTTCCGCCTTACCAATCGAGCGAGCCAATCGCACGAACAAGCGCTGGAGAAACATCATGCGGTGCTCGATGCAATCCGCCTGAGAAATCCCGAAGCGGCTCGCGCTGCGATGGAAGCCCTGATCGGGGTGGCAAGAATTGAGATCACGGACGCACTAAAGCACCGGACATTGAAGCTATAGACGCTTCGCTTTTCTGATAATTATGGCCGCTGCGAACACTGTAATTTTTGAGTTATTCGCAAGGGCGATCATTCTGACTCGTTCTTTCGATCCAAACCAGCCAAGTGACGAAGCGATGGTCCATAAATGCTTAGCCGTCGTCTCCAGCGCTTGTTGACCGGCTCGCATGTCTGCCGCAGAAGATTTCTTCACGCATATTTCCCGCATCGGCACTCGCTACGATGATTGAAGGACATGTCCGTTCCAGGGTCCCCTTGCGCCTAAGCGCTGTCGGCCTCAGCCTCGCACTTACAAAAGGTGTGAAGCAGCAGCCCCGTCTGAACAGTCAAACTCATTGAAAATTCCGGCTCTTCACCTTCAGCGTATCGATATGAAGATCAGGTGTGAACATGTCGCGGGGGACAATCGGCTTTGGCCTGTCGCGTGAATCCGGCCCGCCGCCGTGTGCAAACTCGTCGCCGCGCCCGGTTGGAAGCTTGAACTCGCTATCCCGATCAGCCAGATCGACGAGGTCCGCTGAAAGGTCGAACAGTTGCTGTGCCACGAGATGCACGACCTCCCCTTCCCGCTGGATCCGGCCGTGGATCGCCATCATCGAAGACCCCAGCACCACCCGCCGCCTCTTCTCGAACAAGGTGGGCCAGACGACGATGTTGGCCGGTCCCGTCTCGTCCTCGATGGTGATGAACATAACGCCCTTGGCTGATCCGGGTTTTTGACGAACGAGAACAAGGCCCGCCGTATAAACCCACCGCCCATCCCGCGCATTCATCGCCTCTGCACATGAGACGATATTGCGCGCGGACAGATCCTCGCGCAGGAAGGCGACCGGGTGCTGCCGCAGAGTGAGCCCGGTATGGCTGTAGTCTTCAATGACGTTGTGCCCGTCCGTCATCTGCCGAAGCGCAACCTCCGGCTCCTGCTGCTCGGCGATCGCAGCCATCTCGCGTTCGGCCGCGGCAGCGAATAAGGGCAAGGGTTCATCTCGCAGCGCCTTGATCGCCCAAAGGGCATCGCGTCGTTCGAGTTCGAGCGATGGTAGGAATGCATCGGCCTCTGCAAGCTGAACAAGTGCTCCCGTTGGCACGGTGGAACGGCGCCACATGTCATCCACCGACGCGAAAGAGCTGTCCATCCGAGCCGTTACGATCCGGGCCGCATCCGCGACCGCCAGTCCCTTCACCTGCCGAAACCCAAGCCGGACAGCATGCCGGTCCGTGCTACCGATCTGCTCCAGCGTGCAGTCCCAGCGGGAGCGGTTGACACAGACTGGCCGCACCTCGACGCCATGCTTGATGGCATCGCCGACAATCTGGGCGGGCGCGTAAAAGCCCATCGGCTGACTGTTCAAAAGCGCAGCGCAAAAGGCATCCGGGTAATGGCACTTGATGTAGTTCGAGGCATAGGCGATCAGTGCGAAGGAGGCTGCATGGCTCTCCGGAAAGCCGTAGGAGCCAAAACCTTCGAGCTGTGAGAACGTCTTCTCGGCAAACTCAGGCGAGTAGCCATTCCTCACCATGCCCGACACCAGCTTGTCCTTGAACCTGGAGACGCCACCGGTGAATTTGAACGTTGCCATCGACTTGCGCAACTGGTCGGCCTCGCCGCCGGTAAAGCCGGCGCATACCATCGCCACCCTCATGGCGCTCTCCTGAAACAGCGGCACGCCCAGTGTCTTGCCAAGCACGGCTTCAAGCTCAGGCGTCGGATATTCGACCGGCTCCTTGCCTTCACGCCGGCGGAGATAGGGATGCACCATGTCGCCCTGGATCGGACCGGGCCGCACGATCGCCACCTGCACCACGAGGTCGTAGAAGGTGCGGGGTTTGAGGCGCGGCAACATCGCCATCTGCGCGCGGCTTTCGATCTGGAAGGTGCCGAGCGTATCGGCCTTGCGGATCATCGCATAGGTGGCGGCATCTTCCTGCTCGATCTTCGACAGATCGAGACCCTCATCCTTGTGCTCGCGGATGAGATCGAAGGCTTTTGCCATGCAGGTCAGCATGCCCAACGCCAGCACATCGACCTTCATGAACTTCAACGCCTCGACATCGTCCTTGTCCCATTCGATGATCTGGCGATCCTTCATCGTCGCCGGCTCGATCGGAACGAGATCGTCCAGCCGGTCGTGGGTGAGGACAAAGCCGCCGGGATGTTGGCCAAGATGACGCGGGGCTCCCATCAGCTGCTGCGCCAGTTTCAGCGTGAGTGCCAGACGACGATCGTCGGGATTGAGATTGAGTTCGCGGATATTTCGATCCGGCACTTCCTCCGACCAGGACCACATGCCTGATGACAGCGCCTTGATCACATCTTCCGGCAGGCCAAGCGCCTTGCCGACATCACGGATGGCACCCTTCGCCCGGTAGCGGGTGACGGTCGCGCAGAGTGCTGCCTTGTCTCTCGTGTAGGTCCTGTAGATCCACTGGATGACCTCCTCGCGCCGTTCATGCTCGAAGTCGACATCGATGTCCGGCGGCTCGTCACGCTCCTGGCTGACGAAGCGCTCGAACAGGAGATCATTGGTTGAGGGATCGATCGAGGTAATGCCGAGGATATAGCAGACAGCACTGTTGGCCGCCGATCCCCTGCCCTGACAGAGAATGCCCTGGCTCCGGGCAAAGCGCACGATCGAAAACACCGTGAGGAAGTACGGGGCGTATTTCATGGTGCGGATGAGGTCGAGCTCGTGCCGCACGGTTTTCAGCACGTCTGGCGGCAGTCCTTCCGGATAGCGGTCGGGCACACATTGCCAGACGTAATGCTCCAGCGAAGCCTGGGCATCCTTGCCCGGCACGATTGCTTCCTCCGGATATTGATAGGTCAGCTCCTCGAGCGAAAATTTGCACCGGCGCACGATCTCCGTGGTTCGGGCCAGCGCTTCCGGATATCGCGGAAACAGGCGTTCCATTTCTTCCGGCGGCTTCAGATACCGATCGGCATGGCGTTCACGCTCGAAGCCGACATCGTCGATCGTGGTGTTGTGCCTGATGCAGGTAACGATGTCCTGCAACTGGCGCCGGCCAGGCTCATGAAACAGAACGTCGTTGGTGACGACGGTCTTCACCTTGAAGCGTGCCGCCATGTTGGAGATCTCATGCAGCCGCATCTGGTCGTTGGGTCGCCGGCGCAGGCACAGCGACACATAGGCGCGGTCGCCGAAAACATGCGCCATCTTGCGCAGCTGCACCGCGCAAGTATCGTCCGGAAGATCCGGCACGAGAACGCCGATCATCCCTTCCGCGTATGCGATAACGTCGTCCCAGTGCAGGATGCAGTTGTTCTTGCCGCCACGCGATTTGCCAAGCGTGATCAGCCGCGTCAGACGCGAATAGGCGGCTCGATCCATCGGATAGACCAGCACGGACATTCCATCCGCGAGATCGAGCCGGCAGCCGACGACCAGGCGCAGACCGGTGGCGCGGGATGCTTCGAGCGCCCGGACGATCCCCGCCAGTGAATTGCGATCGACAATGCCAAGCGCCTGGATACCCAGAGCCTTTGCGGTTTCGAACAGTTCCTGCGCCGACGATGCCCCGCGCAGGAAAGAAAAATGCGTCGTAACCTGCAGCTCGGCGTAACTCATGCGAAAATCCCATGGCAGAACCAGCGGTGGGAACCGGTATCCGGATCGACGCCATCGCCGGAGCGAAAAACCCAGAGGCGCTCGCCCGCCGCATCCTCGATGACAAAGTAGTCGCGCACCGCCTCCATTTCGGCGTCGCGCTGCCACCATTCTCCAAAAATACGTTCCGGGCCATCAGCACGCTTGATCTTGCGGCGCTTGCCACGCCAGACGATCGAAACCGGCGGCCGGTCCGGCATCAGCGCAATCGCCTCGATCACTTCCGGCCGGGCCAGCAGCCGGACTGGCCGGCGCCAATGACTGACCCAGGTCACTGCGACCGGATCGGCAGCAGGACTGATCCTCTGGACGGAGCGTTCCGGTACGTCGGAGGCAACCGGTGCGACCCGATAAACACGCTGGCCGCGATTTCCATAGATATCGATGAGCGGCGTGACGTCGGTAACGTCATCCTCGACCAGAGCGGACGCTTTCTGCGCCTGCTCCAATGGCTCGGCCATGACCGCGACGAGCGTGAGCTTTTCGATCCCGAAGCCCGGCTCGATCTTTTCCGTCCGGTCCCGAAACAGTTTTTTCAGCCAGGCAACATCGCGGGCAGGTTTGGCTGTTCCCGCGCGGATCGCCTGTCTCGTGCCGTCGACTGTCTCAACAACGAGATCGGCTCGGCGCACGCCCAGCCCGCGCTTCTGGAGCTCATCAACCAGCTGGACAACAAGGCGGCCGACATATTTGTTGATCGTCTCGGCCGCGCCGATCGGTTCGGCAAAAGCTTTGGCGACTTCAACCAGCTCAGGCGTGCGGATCGGCTCGATGGGCTCGGCAACACGACAGAGCATCTGGTCAAGGCGGCGGCCGACCTCCGGACCGAAACGAAGCGTCAACGGCGCGCGTGGCGCGTTGGCAACCTCGCCGATCGTTTGGAAACCGAGGATTCGCAGGTCAGAGACAGTCTTTGCCGGCAGGCGCAGCAGCGATATCGGCAGCTTTTCGACGGCACGCACGGTCTCGCCGGGTAGAATGACGATCGTCTCACAATTGACCGCGCGGGCGCAAGCGTGGGCAGCTCCCCAGCTGTCGGCGACCGCCACACGGGCGGTCAGTTTTCTTGCCAGGAACTGGTTGGCGATTTTCGTCACCATGGGAAGCTCGCCGCCCTGCAGATGGTCGGCACCTTCGGTATCCATGACGATGCCGTCGCTTCCGTCCACCGCAACGATTGGCGAATAGATCGTCAGCGCCCAGAGCGTGATGCGTTCAAGGGCCGCGGCGTCCGCTGCAGGATCGGCATCGATGAGCATCAGGCCGCGAAACAGCGACTGCGCCTTTGCGGCCGGCATGCCGACGTGGACACCCGCCTTTTTTGCAGTCGGGTCGGCGGCCGACACCCATCGCTTCGATCCGCTTTTCGCGATCACGGCGATCGGCTGTTCAGGCGGAATAGACGGATCGGCGCGACGAATGCGATCCGTCGGCAGATCCGGAAGATAGATCGAGACGACCCTTGTCATCGCACGCCCTCACGAGAAACTCAGCACACTCACCCGCTTTCACGCGCATCAATTCCAGAAACCATTGAGCCCTTCCCACTCCGGGTACCGGCAGCTCTTCCGATGGCATAACGCTCACCCGCCATCTTGTCGTCGAGGCCGTGGGCTGGCCAAAATCATTCGCCTCCGTCTGTCGCCGCCATCGTCGGACCGCGAGCGCCATCGTGCCGGTTCGCTCGGCCGCCAACTGCAGCCGACGGGAACTGACCATCGGCAGGCGAACGAGCTCGCCGACGACAGCGCCGAGACCGCCGAAGGACAGCCCCTCCTCCATATTGGCGAGCACATCCTCTTCCCGATCGGATTCCACGAAGATCACACGGTCGGGATGGAGGCCAACCTGCGCCAGAGCCGGAAAGAACAGATCAGGTCGCGTCAGGCACCAGACGACGGGCCCTTTGGTTCGCGCGGCAATGCCGGCGACACAGAGGGCGGCAGCCGCGCCATCGACAGTGCCCGAGCCACCGCCCGCAAACTCATGCAGCGCGCCATAGGCAAGGCCGCCGCCAGGCAGCGCCGCATCGATCTCGGGAACACCGAAGGCGAGTGTTCCGGCCCGCTTCGCGGATCCGCCCTCCATGGAGGCGATGCGGTCGCGCAGGTCGCAGATCACATCGGAGATCCCTTTGGGGCGGGCAGCAGTCATCATTCACGGCTCCCTTCAAGATCGTGTTCAAAGGATCGACATCATGTCGTACGGGCTATATGTTCATTGTTTGTTCTTACGGCACGAAAGAGTCAAGCACCACAGAGTTGAGGAATATTATCCCAGCATTAGGAAATCCAAAGATTCGAAGGGGATTCAAGGACGTAAGCAGAGTTGAGATTTTTGCCAGTTCCGTGTTCCCGTCGAGCGCCGATGGTGGATAGCGGGGATAGATGTGGAACGTCACAGTATTCTTAAGGTTTTTGTGCTGAACTCTCGGCATGACGAAGCCCCCGAGATCAAAGCCGCTTCTTCGCGATACCGAAGCCCCGATCCGCTCGAAGCCACGTCAGAAGCGTAACCCGGCGCAGCCACAGCTTCTGTTCGACCCCATGCCTGATCGCGTTGAGCCGGCCCTCGCTGAGCTGAAGGCGCGTCCGCCTATCGGTGACCAATGGAGCTGGGAGCTGAAATGGGACGGCTATCGACTGGCTGTCCACATCGAGCCAACGGGCATCCGGATCCTCACGCGTGGCGGCCATGACTGGACGCATCGGTTTCCGGCGATCGAACAGGCCGCTCGAGCGCTCGGGCCGGCGACGATGATCATCGATGGCGAGGCGGTGGTGCTCGACGAAAAAGGACGGCCGGATTTCGGGCTGCTGCAGCAGTCGTTGGGAGCCAGCGGCAAGACGGCTGGCAATCGAGCTTCTGATGCGATCCTCTACGCCTTCGACCTTGTCTATCTCGATGGCCATGACCTGCGAAATGTCGAATACCGATCGCGTCGGCATCTTCTCGAGGACACGCTCGATGGCAAAGACGGCGCCATCCGTCTGTCAGAAACACTCGACGCCGAACCCAATGCCTTGCTTGACAACGTCTGCCGCCTCGGTCTGGAAGGCATTGTCGGCAAGCACCTCGATCAGCCCTATCGCTCCGGCCGCACCGGCGATTGGGTGAAGGTCAAATGTGTCCAGAGCGAAGCCTTCATGGTGGTCGGCTATGAGCCATCGACAGCGTCGCCTTCCGGCTTCGCTTCGCTGTTGCTTGCCGCATACCGCGGTGACGACCTCGTCCATGTCGGCAACGTCGGCACAGGCTTCAAAGAGGCCGAGATGATCAGGCTGCGTACGGTACTGGACAAGCTGCGTTGGAAACGAAAACTGCCGCCGGTGCCCTATGCCGGAAAGGCAGATATCGTCTGGGTCGAGCCAACGCTGATCGCCGAGATCGAGTTTCGGGCATGGACCGGAGACGGCAAATTGCGGCACGCTTCCTACAAGGGCCTGCGGGAACGGCAGGACAATGCCGACGTGTTCAAGCTCGACTAGCGAAATCAGAGCCATCCGCTAGATTGTTTCCGCGGTCTGAGCGAAGGGGATGGCGCGGCATGTGTAATCTTTATCGGATGGAAGACAAGGATTGGGTCTCGAAATGGGCCCAGGATGCCGAAAGCCTGATCAATCTAATGCCGGCCTATCAGATGAACCCCGACCAGATGGGGCCGATCGTCCGCAACACAGCTGACGGCAAGAAGCAGCTGGTGCATGCGCGATGGGGACTGCCCTCCCCCCGCTTCGCGCTTGAGAAAGGCGCCAAGGCCAAGGCCGAGAAACTCGCGGCCAAGGGCAAGCCCTTCGATCTTGAGGAACTGATCCGCATGGAGGCCGATCGCGGCACAACCAATGTTCGGAACCTTAATCTTCCCCATTGGAAACGGTGGTTTGGTGTGGAGCATCGATGCCTTGTCCCTGTCACCAGCTTTGCCGAACCGGATCCGGCGAGCAAACAGGAAGGTGGCAATGTACCCAACGCCTGGTTTGCCCGCGATGAAGCAAAGTCGCTGATGTTCTTTGCCGGCATCCACGTGCCGCAATGGAAAAGCGTCCGGAAGGTTCGGGACGGACTCACGACCGACGACCTCTATGGCTTTCTGACTACCGACGCCAACGATCTCGTGAAACCGATACATGAAAAGGCCATGCCGGTCCTGCTGCGGACGAAGGAAGAAACTGAAGTCTGGATGCGGGCGCCGTGGGACGAGGCAAAGCATCTCGCTCGACCACTTCCGAAAGACGCGCTTATCATTTCTTCACGCGAACCATATGGATCGACGATCGTTTCGAAATCTGGCGAGCCGACCGCGGGTGCTTAAGCGCCCGCCATTTCGTTTCACGTAATTATTTCTGATTTAGAGGACGATAAATTGATGAGAACGGAAATTTGGACGGGGCCGAAGACCGATTTAGGTGACGCATTTGTAAAACACTCAGAAGCTTATCGCATCAACGATCGATACGCCGTCGGTCGTATTGAAAGGGGCTGGCTTGATGCAATCCGCTCTCGGGCGATCCGGTTGGGCGATGCGACGCTACGAGAACTAACGGATCAGATGATGCGTCTACTGAAGGATCCGCAAGCAATCGGAAGCGATTTCAAGGATCGAATTCAGTCGGCATTCGATACTTCGCGTGAGCTCGCCTACCCGCTTTCGCACCGGTATTTGAAGGAAGTTCACTCCTATAGCGGCGTCTCGCTTGAGTACACGCTGTCTTGCATGGATTTGGGATGGATCCGGCGTTTTGAAGACGAGGCGGTTGCCGATCCGACTATGCGTTCCTTCGTGAAGGAAATGACACACCACTTCGAAAACAAAGCCGGGCGGCCAAAGACGGAAGCTTATCGGCAGGCTTTTGACGCTTACTCGGAAGGTCTGATCTGTCAGCTGCTCCGAGACAAAGTGGGCGAGCGGCTGAACATCACGAAAATAGATGCCAGAAAGTCTTCAGCACCCGATTTCCATTGCGTTCTTTCACCTGACAAGAAGGGGAGCGAGCAGCTGGAGTTCTATATAGAGGTGAAATCGCTCGACCTAGCGGACGCCCCTCATCGACTGAAGGAAATGCTCGACGAGCAACTGGAAACGCAGCTTTCTCTCGAAGCCCAGCTCAATAACGGCGCGAAGATCGCAATGGCGGAAAGCGAGATTGCGCCCAACCGGGGGGTTGGTGGTGATCCTGCCTACGATCCGTGGTCGGTCGGCAAGAATATTGAATTCATCGCACAAAAAGCTTCCAGCAATTTCAAGAACAAGCAATTTGCTCTCGGCCCAACGTTTGCTCTGGTTAACCTATTAAGAGTGAACATCATGGGGCAGGGTCTGGGAACGCTCGCACCCGTTTTCTACGACGACTATAGTGGCGGAAGTTGCGAAAGCGGGGTCCTCTGGAATGCTGCGTTTGGCGCAACTGGAGATCCTGTTTACCGGAGGCCTGAATTCGAAGGCAAAGGTGACGTCGAAGGACGCCTAACGCGCGACGGGGTATTGGCAGACCCCAGCCTCAACCTCGATGCCGCCGGGGTCATTTTTCTTCACGACGATGAGGGATACAAGTTCGACGGCCTTTACGACGCAAAGTGGACGCAGGCAAGCAGCGGCTGGTCAAACCTGCATGTGGAAGAAGCGCTGTACGCATTGTGCCACGACTACAATGATCGACGGAACGAATTCTCGTACAAGTATTCCCGGTACAGTCGACGTCGTCCTTAAGAGGTGCACCGGCTCCAGGAGACGGAAACGAACGCATAGTGGTGGCGGCCATTTCTCGCCAAGCTGTTGCAGCTGCTCCCCGCTGTGGCGCAGTGACAAGCGATGATGGTTGGGAAACACATAGCGCGCTCACACTGCGCCGCTGCAATACTAATCTGACACTGTTACGAAAATCGCTTGCCCGCCTTGAGTCCATGCTTCAAGGCCAACCGCGGCAGCAATACCTCTAATTGGGTCCCTGAAGCGGCCTATAATCTGATCCCGCCGCGCAGCTGAGAAAGGGCCTGGACCCGCGCTCGGGCGTTGCCGCTCGAACAGATGTATCAAATTCGCTTCAAGACTCACCGGCGATTGCCGCACGCTCGTTTCGACCTCTAATCCTAGGTCCTTTGCTGTCCGCGTAGGAAGGCTGGTCGGCTCGGAGCAAACGAACTGCGCATTGTTATCGTAAACCACCCGGTGCTGACCGGCGTTGCCGCCCTGTGCTGAAAGCGCCGCTGAGATCTCCGACGGCTTCTGCAAAAGCGAGCGCTCAAGAATCGCTCCGGCCTGAAAAGCCCCGTCGAAATCCTGCCAACTGGAGAATTTTGGAGCCACATAATGAGTGTCAGCACCATCGTCCTCAAATTCTTTCAGGCGCTGGAACTGATGGGCCGTGGTATCAATGTTGAAGCGCCAGAATGGATGGGCCAGAGGGGGTATGGCTTGCGAGGGCGTTTTGCGATGAAAGCGCTTTAGCTCGTGGCCGAGTTTAAATTGCAGGACGACAACCCGCCCGCGATCCTGAAAGCCGACGTCAAAGCCGAGTTCCTCTTCGTGCAGAAGATTCGGCAGAAATGGGGTCGGGGTAAGGCCGATGGCTTCTAGCAGTGACAGTGCTTCACGAGTGGCGCCAAATCCATAAGAATATTCAGACAGGCGCTCGTGGAGATCAATCATCGGGTGATCCTATTGATACGATCCGGCTGCATGCACATTCCGGATGATGAAAACGGCGACCAAGATCTACAACGTCCTGAGGCTACCCCTGCGCTGTAGCGTCGTGCAGAAAAGCCGTCATGGCCGAAAGCGACGCGATAGCAATCTTTTTCATCGATTTCCCCCACCGTCCAATGGCGCACGTTTACGGCTAACGACGGTAGCAAAAACAGAAAGAAAGTTCAATCGGTGGATGTATAACTGATTTCCGGTTATCTCTTTAATCGCTTAGTGAGATAAGACCGGCGATAGCTCCGCGTATCGCGGTAACGAACCTCCGTCGGTCATCCGGTCCTGCAATGAATTTCTTCCGCAACGTCGCCGGAATTTCGAGCTGGACGCCTTGGCCGCTCTTTCCCCGATTGCAAATATTGAGTGGATCGAGACCCTTGAACCTCGGCGGCTCGTCATCAGTTTTGAAACCCGCTTCCACAAGCGCGCCGCCGATTGCTTGGCGAGACGTCGTATCCCGTCCACCCATCCAGATCGTCTCACCATCACCGTGATCCCCCCGGCCATGGACCGCGATGACGAGCATTGCTCTCGCGGTTAAGTCCAACGCCAGCGGCTCATCGAACTGTTCCGAAGGTATATGAAGCTCAAAAAGATTGTCTTCGCTCAGATTGCCTTCGAAAGCATAGAAGCAATAATCTAGGCCAGCAATCTCCTCGGCGATGGCCGAGGTCGGATTTTCGATCTTACCTCCGTGCGGGGTCATGATCAGTACGTCCTCACAACCGTTAGTCTGGTGGCGGATTAGGTAATCAACACCGAGACGGTAGACTGCTGCTAGAGCTTTGTAATTTGAGAACCGATAGGCCATTACTTTCCTTTTCTCGAGTGAACCGTATCTTCGCTACTGACAGACATACCTTGTGGTGCAGACGGTTGATGCTCATCGACGGCACCGCTTAGGAAGTCTTCGAGAGCGGGTGGCCTTTGATCCTCGTCTTGGATGATGGTTCGCGACCACAGGATCGATGTTTCGTAAATCGTGCTGCAAAGCCTTTCGCCATCCTGCTCAAACCAGTGTGTCGCTTCCGGCAGCAGCTCGAAGGGCACTGGGTGCCGGGCGAAGGGATTGTGGAATACCTCCATCTCCGCAGTCCATGGCTCGTATCCGAGAGGCCATAGCGCACGGTACTCTTCGCTAGTGATGTCCATGCAAAACGGAATTCCGGCGAGAGCGCCCGGTGTGCGATCAAAGAAATGTCCGATCCGCGTGTAGCGCAAGCCCTTGGGTGCTCCACCACCAGAAATCGGCACGCGATATAGCTTGGATATGGAGCACGCGTTGGAGAAGATCACTGCCGATAGTTCGGCGTGGCGGTCATCGGCGAACAAGCCCGCGGGAAACGCCGAAGGACCAAGCAGGTGCGTTGCCGGCATCGCAACAGCCCGCGGTCGCCCATCGATGACGGCGACCTGCGCGCCTTCGCCGTACAGATAGCCGATCAACCCCTCCCGGCTCCAAATCATGGATGACGCCGCCTGAAAATCCGCGAGAGCGATCATGAACGGCTTGCCAGTGACATGCGGCAGCTTGTCGTAAGCTCGATCCAGCTTGTTCCCCAGGGTCTTGGCAAACCGCAGAGCCGCAGGGCCGAAAAAGATCTCCTCCTTCCCGGTCGGCATCGCACCGTGAGGCGCATTGACGTGATTGTACGCTACCGCCGGATTGGCAGTTACGGCCTCCACCCAGGCCTCACCTCCGAGCCGGTTCTCGATATGGAAATCGGGAGATTCATGTGGCTGGGTGACCAGCAATCCCTGCTCGCGGAACGACGCCAAGAGCTGAGCCTCCCATATACGCGTGTGGAAGTTGACCGTTTGGCAATCACTGACCCAATTTCGATCCGGTCTGGGAAGAGCAAGATATAGTTGGTTTAACGCCCAGGCAGCCGGATGATGCGACGGACGAGCCAGTACGTTGAAGACATCGCTTGGTTCACGACCTTGCAGATCAAAAAGTCGGGGCCGCATGATGACGCCCGGCTTCATCGGCTCGAGTGCTTGCCCTTCAATCATCATCGGCTCGATCGCGAGCCTTGCCTCCCGTAACGATCGAAACCCGTCCACCTCGGCTGTGGTGACCCAGACTGAGTCAACGCGACGGCGCATCACAAGGAAACTGAATGGCCTATCTTCCCCATCGATCGTGACAATTCCGCATGTACGCCCGTCGTCAGTGATCCATGCGGCCGTAGGCTCCCGGTCACCGAAGCCATGGCCTCGTGGCAGCGACAGCGCATAGATATCAAACTCCCACTGCGGCAGCTCGCGCATGCCTTCCCCGATCTCAACAACTTTAATGCTCTGCGAGCCTTGATCCAATCCACACAAAGTAGACCGAAACGCGATCTTCGACTAATCTTTCTGCAACCTCGACGGTGTGGTTTTGGGGCTATTCACGGGGAGGAAGCGTTGCACATTTCGCGAGTGCTCATTACTAACTACAGGTGTCTAAAAACCGCGGATGTCACCTTAAATCCTGACCTCAACATTATTGTCGGAGACAACGAGAGCGGGAAATCAACGCTGCTGGAGGCCATTCATCTGGCCCTCACAGGTCAGCTTAATGGTAGACCAATACAGACCGAGCTTCATCCGCACCTTTTCAACGCGGCGACGGTGACGGAATACGTCGCAGCACTGGTTGCGAAGGCACCCGCCGCCCCACCGGCGATCCTTATCGAACTCTATTTCCACGACAATGCGGTTCTCTCGAAACTCAAGGGCACCAACAACACCCTCGGGATCGACGCGCCCGGCGTCGCACTCTCGATTGAATTCAATCAGGAATATGCCGAGGAGTTCAAGTCATACGTCGCCGATCCGACGCTTATTCGAACCCTCCCGATTGAATATTACGTCGTGAAATGGCGTGGGTTCGCAGACAACGACCTGGTGACCTCGCGCTCGGTTCCCATCAAGCCCGCCTTTATTGACGCCAGCATCATTCGAAACAATGCGGCGGCAAGCCGCTATGTCGTGGATATTATGCGCGACAGTCTCAACAAAGAACAGAAAGTCGACCTTGCGCTCTCCTATCGCATGATGAAGGACGCATTTCTCGACAACGCCAAAGTCAAGGGCGTCAACGAGGCCCTCGCTAAAAAGAAAGGAGAGATTTCAGACAAGGCGCTTTCCGTTTCGCTCGACACATCTTCGCGGGCGACCTGGGAAGCCGGCGTCATGCCACACCTCGATGATGTGCCTCTGCCTCTCGTGGGCAAAGGCGAGCAAAATGCGATCAAGATAAAGCTCGCGATGGAATCGTCGGCCGACTCCCACTTGATCTTGATCGAGGAGGCCGAGAATCATCTATCCTTTTCGAACCTCAATGAACTTATAAGCCACATTGCCAAACGGCGCGGTAGCCGCCAGCTCATCATCACGACGCACAGCAGCTTCGTCCTCAATAAGCTCGGGGTGGAATCGGTTGTGTTGTTTCACCATGGTAAATCGATACGGCTCAACGCCTTGACCACTGGGACGCAGGACTACTTCATGCGTCTGCCGGGCCACGATACGCTGCGCCTCATCTTGGCGAAGCGGGCTATTTTGGTAGAAGGGCCATCCGATGAGTTGATCGTTCAAGCCGCTTACGTGAAGCAGCATGGCAAAATGCCCCTCGAGGCGGGCGTCGACGTAATCTCGGTCAACTCTCTTGCCTTCAAGCGCTTCCTCGAAATCGCCGTGCTTCTTGATCGCACCGTTGCGGTCGTGACGGACAATGATGGCAAGGTTGCAGCCCTGACGGCAAAGTACGTCGACTACATGGGCAAGCCAAAGATCAACATTCTTTACGATGGCGACGAACAATTCCCGACGCTCGAACCTCAGCTCCTCAAGGCAAATGGAAGGGCGGCAATCGAGAAGGTACTCGGCAAAACATTCGCCTCCGACGCTGCCCTGCTGGACTACATGAAAGATAACAAAGCAGACACCGCGCTGAAGTTCTTCACGACAGCGGAAGCCTGGAACGTGCCGGGGTACATCGCCAGTGCCGTCAGCTAACCGGATCATTATCTGCGCCGCGGGCGGCGGCAAGACCACGCGCATCGTTGGCGAGGCAGTCAGCGGGACAGAGCGCGCGCTCCTTGTCACCTATACGCGCAACAACGAGAAGGAGATTGAACGGAAGCTCTACGGTTTGGGGCCCGCCATCCCACACAACATCGAGGTGATGACCTGGTTCAGCTTTCTCCTTCGCGACCTTGCCCGGCCCTATAGGAGAGTGCTGCACGACCGGCGCATCGAAGGCCTCCGGTGGGAAGAAGGTCGATCGGTTCCCTATATCCCTGAGACAAACACATCCGCACATTACTTCGCCGGCGGCCGTCTTATCTATTCCGACAAAATCTCGAAATTTATCTGCGAATGTGACCGCAAAACCGGCGGCGCCGTGATGCGCCGGCTTGCCCAGCGCTTCGACCATATCTTCGTGGACGAAATCCAGGACATGGCCGGCTACGATATCGACGTCCTGGAACTCATCCTCAAGGCAGGAATAAAGCTGACACTTGTCGGCGACCACCGGCAGGCCACGCTAAAGACCAATCAAGGGAAAAAGAATTCGGCCTTCGGCGGCATCAAGATAATCGATAAATTCAGAGCGTGGGAAAAGGCCGGACTGGCCGCGCTTACCTACGAGCAACATACGCACCGATGCCACCAGCACATCGCCGATCTTGGCGATCGCTTCTTTCCCAATGAGCCCACCACGAAGTCTCTGAACGATGCCGTTACGGGACACGACGGCGTGTTCATCGTCGCCAGCGCGCAAGTCGATGCCTACTTAGCTACCTTCGCGCCCCAGGTCCTCCGCTTCGACAAGAAGACAGCCTGCCGCGACCTTCCGGCTATGAATTTCGGCGAATCAAAAGGATTGACCTTCGATCGTGTGATGATCTTTCCGCACGGTCTCGGCAAAAAGTGGCTCAGCACAGGCCTAATCAGCCACGTCGAGAAGTCTGCGGCCAAGATGTATGTCGGCGCCACGCGAGCGCGTTTCAGTCTCGCCTTTGTTCACGATGGGGCCGTGGCGATCCCGGGTGCCCAGATTTACGAGTAGGGCCCAGGAATGGCAAAGGAGAAAACCTTTGATTCACTTTTGAATGGCGAGTTCCGCTGGCCAAAAGTTGGCGATCGTCCTTTTACACAGTCAGAGAACTGGGAAGACAATGCCTATATCGACCCCCATGGTCACGGACGGCGCGTGATGATGATGACGGGCTACAAGAAGGCGGCTGATCTTATGGTGGAGAGAGCCGTCGCCGACGAAGTCGATCGCACGTCCTTGGTTTACCCAATCATTTTCAACTATCGCCAATTCATTGATGTCGTTTTGCATTTAATCGTGAGATTCCGTCCCAACACTTTCAACAAGATAGCCCGGCACTAAATCTGAGACTTGGCATCTAATTTGAGATTGCCGCCTGGATTTTTTGCACTTAATGTGAGATTGGTTCGTCGATCAAATCGACGGCAGGTGTTGAATTTAATGAGATTTCCGACCCACCGAATCTCAATTAAACTGCTAAGCGGGAAAATAACGTCGGTATTCTCACGTTTAACTGGCAACCGACAAGCGTTTCAGTTCGGGCGGCGGAACGCTCGCCGACGTTGGTGAACTACGCACTCGCTGCGTCGCAGCCCTTCGCGCAGCTGACGACTATGATACTGCACTGCTGCTCGAGGTTGCATGCGCCTGAAGGTCCGCCTCATTGGTCATCGCTTGTAGCAACGGGTTTGAACCCGTAACAGCAATCTTCCAAGAAGCTATCCAATTGCGCGCACGGCTCGCGCTGGTTCCTTCATCGCTCTCCAGCGCCCTGAAGGACATCAAATCTTAATAGATCGGCTCAAACCCGCCTAGATCTGCTTTACCCGGGGCGTTTCGGGTGAGATAGTGCCCTGAACGGGAGCTAGAAGGGGCGATTCCATGTCTGATCGATGGTTATCGGTCGAAGAGATTGCCAATTACCTAGGGGTCAGCAAAGACACGGTCTACGGATGGATAACCAAAAGAGATATGCCGGCTCATAAGGTCGGAAGGCTCTGGAAGTTCAAGTCGGACGAGGTTGATTCATGGGTGCGGGCTGGCAAAGCTTCCGAGGCGAGCAGTAGCGCGAATTTTGAAGAGAACAGTGGGAATACCGTGAGCGATCTGAAGAACAGAAAAGGGCATGCCACGAGGGAGAAGAAATGAGCGAAGTCGCCTGTATCGATCTTTTCTGTGGTGCCGGCGGCTTGACGCACGGCCTAATCCAAGCAGGTGTGCCAGTCGTCGCGGGCATTGATGTCGATACAACGTGTCGTTATCCATTTGAAACCAACAATGGTGCGCGTTTTCTCACGAAGGACATCAAGAGCGTCAAGCCGTCAGATCTGAACAGGCTGTATGGCGATGCAAAGATACGGATTCTGGCGGGCTGTGCTCCATGCCAACCGTTCTCGACCTATTCCCAGCGCTACGATACCCTCACCAGCCCACGCTGGCCGCTGTTGTATCAGTTCGCGCGCCTCGTCAAATCCGTGCGCCCGGACATCGTGACCATGGAGAACGTGCCCTTGGTTGAAAAGCACGCCGTCTTTGACGACTTCGTCGCCACGCTTGAGCGGCAGGGATATAAGGTCTGGAAGAGCGTCGTGGATTGCACCCAGTATGGGTTGCCTCAAACCAGACGGCGTATGGTCATCCTGGCGAGCTTGATCGGCCCCATTGAGTTGATCTCGCCGACCCACAAGAAGCCGCGCACGGTCAAAGACGCCATCGGGAAGCTGCCCGCCATCGGGGCGGGAAGCGTTCACGACGACGACAGCTTTCATATCGCGTCCCGGCTTTCGGATTTGAACCTAGAGCGCATTCGTGCTTCCCGCCCCGGCGGAACTTGGCGTGATTGGCCCGAGAATCTGGTTGCCGAATGCCATCGCCGAGAAACGGGCCGTACCTATCCCGGTGTCTACGGGCGTATGACTTGGGAAGATCCGTCTCCGACGATCACCACGCAATTCTTTGGTTTTGGGAACGGCCGTTTCGGCCATCCCGAGCAAGACCGGGCGATTTCCCTGCGGGAGGGAGCTATCCTGCAAGGCTTTCCGAAGAAATACGCGTTCGTGGCGGATGATGGCCCAACTCATTTCAAGGCGTTGGGCCGGATGATCGGCAATGCGGTCCCCGTCGCTCTCGGCGAGGCGATCGGCCAAAGCATCGTGACGCATCTCGGCGTGGGAGTGCACACGGACCAGGCGAAGAAGGGAGGCACCGCGGATGTCGCGCGTAAGCCCCTCGTCGCATGAGGCGAGCCTCCGCATGGCTCGAGTGCGGCAGAAGGGCACTGACGTCGAGCTCTCTTTGCGCAAAGAACTCCATGCGAGAGGGCTGCGCTATCGTCTGCAAGTGCCGCTGCTGACCAAGCCACGACGCGTCGCCGACATCGTCTTTCCCCGCGCCAAACTCGCCGTCTTCGTCGACGGGTGCTTCTGGCATGGTTGCCCGGAACACGCCTCCTGGCCGAAGAGCAACGCGCAGTTTTGGTGTGATAAAATCGAAACCAATCGCGCCCGAGACGCGGATACCGATCGACGCCTCAGCGCTTCGGGTTGGCGTGTCATCCGCGTATGGGCGCATGAGCGCCCCGGCGAAGCGGCCGAACGTATCGAAAGCGTCGTTCGAGGTGGGAGCGAGCTGCAATGATCGTCGGAGAAGCGAGCAGCGCGGCGGCTCAGATCGCCCACCACACGATTCCAGAGCCTGGTCAGTTGGTCGAAGCGCGCCGACGGCAATGGATCGTGTCGGAGGTCGATGGCGGATCGACGAACTCCGGCCTTCCTACGCGCCATCTCATCCGATTGACATCGATCGATGAAGACGCCCTCGGCGAGGAAATCGAAGTCCTTTGGGAGTTGGAACCTGGCGCTCATGTCATCGAGCGAGCTGGCCTCCCACGCATCACCGGCTTGGACGATCCGGCCTCCCTTCAGGCATTCCTCGATGCCGTCCGATGGGGCGCCGCCACCAACGCCGACAGGGCCTATCTCCAAGCCCCGTTCCGCAGCGGCGTCAGCATCGAGGACTTCCAGCTCGATCCATTGGTGCGAGCCATCGATATGGCCCGCACCAGCCTGCTCATCGCGGATGACGTCGGCCTAGGAAAGACGATCGAAGCCGGGCTGGTGATACAGGAAATGCTCCTACGCCACCGCGCCCGCACAGCGTTGGTATTGTGCCCAGCCTCCCTCCAGGAGAAGTGGCGCACGGAGATGCAGGAGAAATTCGGTCTCGACTTCCGCATCGTCGATACCGAGTTCGTCAAGCGCCTGCGTCGCGAACGCGGCTTGCACGCGAATCCCTGGACCTCGTTTCCCCTCCTCATCACCTCGATGGATTGGGTGAAGCAAGGCGAAGGGCTGCGCCTGTTCCGGGACGCGCTGCCGCCCACCGTCACCCATCCTCGAAAATTTGATCTCCTGGTCATCGATGAGGCACACAACATCGCGCCCACGGTCGGACACTATGCGGTCGAGAGCCTCCGAACCCGACTGGTGCGGCTGCTCGCGCCGCATTTCCAGCACAAGCTGTTCCTCACCGCCACACCCCATGACGGCTACACCGAGTCGTTCACCGCTCTGCTCGAACTGCTCGACGACCAACGCTTCGCCCGAAACGTCCTGCCGAGTGAGCCCCAGCGCGCTCGGGTCATGGTGCGGCGGCTGAAGAGCGACCTGGTGGATGCGAACGGCAAGCGGCTTTATCCGGTGCGGCGTCTCGAAGGGCTCCCCATCAAGTATGAAGATGACGAGAGGCGGATCCGGCATCTTCTCGGCGATTACATATCGTCACGAGAGAATGGCGAGGGCGGCGCCCGAGCCGTCGATCGCTTCGTCCATCAATTGCTGCGCAAGCGCCTCGCGTCGTCGCCCGCCGCGTTCGCAGCGACACTGGAAAAGCACATAGCGACGATCGAGGGCCGCTCGTCGGCCGACCAAACCCGGCGCAAGCTGGACGATCGCATCCTTCGCCGTGCCATATCGAAGGCCGAAGAAGACTATGCCGACGACGCATTGCGCGAGGCGGCGGAAGACGACGCGCTCAGCGAAGCCGCCAAACACATCCGGCCACCCAGTGAGCAAGAGCGGCGGATGCTGGAACGCCTGCGCTCCTGGGCGCAGCAGGCGTCACGCAGGGCGGATTCCAAGGCTCGCGCGATATTGAAATGGCTGACCGAGCACCTCCAGGAGGGTGGCGAATGGACGAATGAGCGGGTCATCCTGTTCACCGAATACCGGACGACGCAGCAGTGGATGCAGGAGACGCTCGTGTCGCACGGCTTCGGCGGCGACCGGCTCGCGTTGATCTATGGCGGCATGGATCACGACGAACGCGAGGCCGTGAAGGCGGCGTTCCAGGCCAACCCTTCCGAATCGCCAGTCAGAATCCTGTTGGCGACCGACGCGGCATCCGAAGGCATTGACCTTCAGAACCATTGCCACCTGATGATCCATCTGGAAATTCCATACAATCCCAACGTGATGGAGCAGCGGAACGGGCGCATCGACCGCCACGGCCAACGCTCCAGCGAGGTGGTCATCTGGCATCCGGTCGATGACGAAGGCGATCACGGACAGGACATCCTACGAGCGCTTCGGAAGCTCGACGCCATGCGGGCCGACATGGGGAGCGTCAACCCGGTCATCGCCCCGCAGCTCCCCGACCTGATCGAGGGGCGTCGGCGCGACCTGGATACCCGGCTGGCCGAAGCCCGCATGGAAAAATCGCGGCGCTTCGTCAGGGCCGAGCGCGATCTCCGGGATCGGGTCGCAAAGCTGCACGAACGCCTTGCCGAGACCAAGCGCGAGCAAAATCTCACGCCCGATCACATCGAACGGGCGGTGAGAGTGGCTCTGCGCCTTTCGGACAAACCGGACCTCGGGACCACGTCTTTGCCCGGCGCTCCAGACGGGACCGTTTTCACCATGCCGGCGCTGTCTGGTTCATGGACTCGATGCCTGGAGGGGCTGGAGCATCCCTACACGAAGAAGGTCCGCCCCATCACGTTCGACCATGACGTGGCAAAGGGGCGCGATGACGTCGTTCTGGTGCATCTCAATCATCCCCTCGTCCAGATGAGCCTGCGTCTGTTGCGCGCCGAAATCTGGGCGCGGGACGACGTGAAGAAGATCCACCGCGTCTCCGCTCGTTCCTTGCCCGATGGCCAGCTCGAAGGCCCCGCCGTCATCGTGGTTTCTCGATTGGTAATCACGGGTGGCAGTCATCATCGACTGCACGAGGAACTCACCGAGGCCGGCGGTTATCTGCGTGACGCTGGCTTCCGCCGCGAAGATCGCGTGACCGAGGTGCGCCGATGGCTTCTGGATTCCACCCCTGCCGTCTTGCCCGATACGACTTTCGCGGCGCTGCGCACCCGCTTCGATAAGCAGCGTGACTCCGTGTTGGGATCGGTCGATGCGCGCTCCAAGGACCGCCTGCGCTTCCTGTCCAATTCGATCGACGCCCGTAAGGAACGAGAGAGCGACGACATTCGGCAGGTGCTCGACGATCTCGACACGGCCTTGCGGGCCGAACTCGTCGCCGACCGCGAGCCGCAGCAACTCTCACTCTTTTCCGAGGACGAGCGCACCCAGCTCCGACGCGATCACGCCGCTCTCGAAGCACGTCTCGCCCGTATTCCGCTGGAACGGGAGCAAGAGGTGCGTGCCATCGAGAATAGATATTCTAATGTCCGAGATCACACTTTTCCCGTCGCGGTCATCCTGCTCGTACCCGAGTCCTTGACGAAGGGGCAGCCTCGATGAGCACCAACCACGACTGGCTTAACCTCATCGAGGTATCTGGACCGTTTCTTGCCGTGCCGGTTCTGCGCGAGGTTCTGCCCCAAGGGCTGGAAGCCCTTATCTCCGGCCGTCTGCAGCGGCTGCGCGCCACCTATGACGAATGGCGTGATGCCGTCGATGCGGACGACGCCGACCTAGCGGCAATCCATTCGGCGTGGATCGACGAGGTTCTCCAGACCGCTCTGGAGGTGGACGATCAGATTTTGCGCCGGACGGCAACTTTGCCGGAACGGCTGAAGGTGTCGCTGCCCGAGCATGGTGTCACGATCGCGCCCGACCTGGCGATCGTCAACCCGACCCAGGGCGACACCCCGCTGTTGCTTGTCCAGCTTTACGATCCCGACACCGATCTCGACGCCACCCGGAATTACGACGGGGTGGCCACGACACCGGGTGACCGCATGGTGGCGCTGCTTCGCGCCGTCGGGTGCCCGGTGGGGGTCGTGACCAATGGCGAACGCTGGATGCTGATTCACGCTCCGGCCGGCGCTGTCGCGAGTTTCGCCAGTTGGTATGCCCGTCTCTGGGGCCAGGAGCCCGAAACGCTCCGCGCCTTCGTCAGCCTGCTCGGCGTTCGTCGTTTCTTCGGCCCGGAAGCCGAAAGGCTCCCGGCGATGTTCGAGCGGTCGCTGAAGCATCAGGACGACGTGACCGACGCGCTCGGCGAGCAGGTCCGTCGCGCGGTGGAGGTGCTCGTCCAATCTCTCGACCGCGCCGACCAGGATCGCGACCGGGATCTGCTGCATGACGTCGATCCGAAGGAACTCTACGAGGCCGGCCTGACGGTCATGATGCGGCTCGTCTTCATACTGGCGGCGGAAGAGCGCGGCCTGCTCCTGCTCGGTGATCCCCGATATGACGCTTTCTATGCGCTCTCCAGCCTGCGTATGCAGTTGCGCGCCGACACCGAGGAGATACTCGAACGCCGCCGCTCGGCATGGTCGCGGCTGCTAGCGCTGTTCCGAGGCGTCTATGGCGGCATCGACCATCCGCTGCTGCGGCTGCCGGCGATGGGCGGCTCGCTCTTCGACCCGGATCGTTACCCCTTCCTCGAAGGCCGCAAGAAAGGTACGAGCTGGCGGAGCGATCCCGCCGAGCCTCTGCCGATCGACGACCGGACGGTCCTGCTCCTGCTGGACGCGATCCAGACCTTTGAGGGCCGCACGCTGTCCTATCGCGCGCTCGACGTGGAGCAGATCGGTCACGTCTATGAGGGCCTGCTCGAACGCACCGTCCAGCGCGTCGATGACGTGACGCTCGAACTCGAAGGATCGGCCAAGGCCAAGAATCCGCGTCTCACGCTGGGGGAGATAGAATCCGCCCGCCTCGACGGTGCCGCCAGGATCGTTGATCTCTTGATGGAACGGAGCGAGCGTTCCGAGCCCGCCATTCGCAACGCCATCAGCCGGGAGCCGGACGAGCGCGTGGCGGCGCGTCTGCTCACCGTCTGCCGCGGCGACGTCAAGCTGCGTGACGGTATTCTGCCATATGCCGACCTCCTGCGGACGGACCCGTGGGGATACCCTCTGGTCCATCATGCCGGCGCCTTCGTCGTCGTTCTTGGCGCTGATCGACGCGAGAGCGGGACGCATTACACACCCAAGAGCCTGACCGAAAAGATCGTTGAGGAGACGCTGACCCCGGTCGTCTATCGCGGCCCGGCCGAAGGCGCGGCGCGCGAGGATTGGAAGCTCAAAAGCGCCGACGAACTCCTCGACCTCAAGGTCTGTGATCCAGCGATGGGATCGGGCGCGTTCCTCGTGCAGACTTGCCGCTGGCTCGCCGACCGGTTGGTGGAAGCCTGGTCCGACATGGAAGCGACAGGCGGCCGGATCGACGACGAAGGCCGCATCCTCGCCGCCGATGACACGGCTGGGTTCGAGCCGCTATCACGCGACACCGAAGAGCGCGCCATCCTCGCGCGTCGTCTGATTGCCGAGCGCTGCCTCTACGGCGTGGACAAAAATCCGCTCGCGGTTGAACTCGCCAAGCTGTCGCTGTGGCTGACCACTCTCGCCAAGGGGCGTCCTTTCGGGTTTCTCGATCATAACCTGCGGAGTGGCGATAGCCTGCTCGGCATCCATGATCTCGGCCAGCTCATTGAGCTGGACATGAAGCCCAAGGGGAAAAGGCAGCTTCGTCTTTTCGGCCGAACCATCCGGTCGGCAGTCGATAAGGCACTCACGCTTCGCAGCCAGCTACGCTCGATCCCCATCCGCGACATCCGCGATGTCGAGGCGATGGTTGCGCTCGACGCTCAATCGCGTAACGAACTCGCTCTGCCGGGACTGGTCGCCGACGCCCTCGTTGGTGTCGTTCTCGCCGACAACCGGTCGGTGAGTATAACGGCGCTGGCGACCATCGCCGACGAGGCCGCTGGCGGTGACGCAAATGCGCGGGCTCTCCTGCTGCGGCAGGCAACGACCGATCTTGCGACCGACGCTCCAGACGGCGCGGTGCGCCGTACCCTCCATTGGCCGTTAGAATTCCCAGAGGTCTTCTTGAGGGACAATAGTGGGTTCGATGCCCTCGTTGGAAATCCCCCATTCTTAGGAGGACAGCGGATCACCGGTGTGGCGGGTACCATCTATCGGGATTGGCTGGTGAAGCAGATCGCCGAAGGACGCAGAGGATCAGCGGATCTTGTCGCGTACTTCTTCCTGCGCGTTTACTCGCTTTTGCGCGACGAGGGCGGCTTTGGGCTGCTCGCCGTCAACACCGTCGCTGAAGGCGACACACGGCAGGTCGGTTTGGAGACCATGGTCAGTGGAGGGGCAGCAATCCACGCTGCCTATCCGAACGAACCTTGGCCAGGAAAGGCCGCGGTTGTCACCAGTCGCGTCCACATCCACAAAGGCGAGTGGCACGGCGGGCGCTCGCTGCTCGGGCGACCGACTTCCTTCATTTCGGCCTTTCTATCCGATCATGAGGAATGGAGTCCAAAGCGATTGAAAGCCAACGAGGGTATTACTTTTCAAGGTTCAATCGTCCTTGGCATGGGCTTTGTGCTTACGTCTGAAGAAGCGCAGCAGATGCTGAATGCCGACCCTATAAATGCCGACGTGATCCTTCCGTATCTTGACGGAGACGATCTCAAATCAGTTCCAGAGCAACGGCCCACTAGGTGGGTGATCAATTTCTGGGACTGGTCGGAGAAGCGCGCAACCGAATACGACTTACCTTTTAAACGCGTCTTATCGCTTGTCAAACCTGAGAGGGATAAACTCGGGGGTAATCCTAGTGCTGAAGGGCGAAAAAGAAAGTGGTGGCTGCATGGGAGGGACGCGAAAGCACTCTACCACGCCATCGGGCGTGGTCACCATTTCAAACAGCATCCTGCGGATTGGAATGCTCGCACCCGTCCGTTCGAACACGTCCTTGTGGCAGGGCGTGTCGGCAAATATCTAAATCCATCTGTAGTATCAAACGACGTCGTCTTCCACGAGAAGTGTGTCGTTTTCGCTGTGACGGATGTTTATGCATACGCGGCAATCTTCAATTCATCCCCGGTTGATGCTTGGGTTTGGAAACAATCATCCCGGATGAAGCTCGATCTAAATTTCTCGCCGTCCGACGCCGTCGAGACCTTTCCCTTCTTGCAGCCCTCCGAAATCACTCGCTTCGACGGGCTTGGCCGCGAATACCTACGATCGCGGCACGAGTTGATGACCGATCCGGCCAATCCCATCGGTCTCACAAAACTTTATAACCGCTTCCATGACGCGGCCGACACCGGTCGCTCAATAGAGCGACTTCGCGAGCAGCACCGCGAAATCGACGCGGCAGTCATGCGTGCCTACGGGTGGGACGACATCGATCTCGGGCATGGCTATCACGAACAACCGAACCTCGCGGAGAATGACCGCGTGAGGTTCACCATCTCCGATGCAGCCCGCGCTGAAGCTCTATTTCGCTTCGCGGAGTTGAACCGTAACCAGTACCAGAAAGAGGTCGAAGCGGGACCTCATAACGCAGCCAAGAAGCAAAAGTCCGGCAAGAAACGAGCCAGCCCGGACGTTGGCGATCTCTTCAATGCCGAGATGGAGGCCGTCGATGACTGACAGCAGCGAAATGGCGGTCGACCTCAACGTGCTCGTATGTCTCAAAGAAAGGGCCTGCCGATGACGAAACCCACCGCCGACCAAGCGCAGGCCAGCCCCACCAAGCGGTTCTTCGTGTCGATGCTGACGCGCGACATCAACCTTGCTGATGCGATCCTCGACCTTCTCGACAACTGCCTCGACGGCGCGCTCCGAATGGCTGATGGCGGCAATGTCGACTATGCGCAGCATTTCGTGAAAATCGAACTCGCTGGCGATCATTTCTCGATAGAAGACAATTGCGGCGGCATCCCGCGCGAGGTTGCCAAGAACTACGCCTTCAAGATGGGCCGCGAGCCTGATGACGATCGTGACTCCGAAACCGAGACCATCGGCATGTACGGCGTCGGCATGAAGCGCGCCATCTTCAAGATGGGGCGTGAAGCGCTGGTGCGAACCCGCCATGGGGATGACACGTTCGAGGTGCCGATCACCTCGGCTTGGCTCGAAGCCAAAGGCTGGGACCCGCTACCGATCAACGAGCCGACGGAAGCGAGCGAGAAGCTCGCAGAGCCCGGCACCGTCATCCGGGTCGACGAGCTGTATGAGGGCGTTGCAAGGCATTTCGCCAACGAGGCATTCGAGAACGAAGTCCGCACGGCCATCTCCGAACACTTCACGATGTTCCTACAATGGGGGTTGAAGGTCGATCTCAATGGCAAGCCGGTGGAGCCCGTTTTCGTCGAAGTGCTGGTGTCCGAGCGCGCCGATGGACCGGCGCCGTTCGTTTTCCAAAAGACAATCGACGATGTGCTCGTGTCGATCACCGTCGGCCTCAATACGGGGCGCAGCCTCGGTAACGATGACGAGGACGACCCGGGCTTCGAGCGCGACCGCTCGTCGGCGACCGCCGGTTGGACGGTCCTTTGTAACGATCGCGCGGTGATCGTCGGCGACAAGAGCCGCCTGACGGGCTGGGGCGATGGCATTCCGATGTACCATCCGCAGTTCGCGATCATTACCGGTATCATCGAGTTCCGATCCAAGCTTGCTGACAAGCTTCCGGTCACGACGACGAAGCGCGCGCTCGACACGTCATCGAACG
Source organism: Rhizobium sp. BK491 (assembly GCF_014194925.1). NCBI lineage: Bacteria > Pseudomonadati > Pseudomonadota > Alphaproteobacteria > Hyphomicrobiales > Rhizobiaceae > Rhizobium > Rhizobium sp. BK491. The sequence goes on along the minus strand of NZ_JACIAR010000008.1, from coordinate 63,242 downwards.
TCTGGCTCGAGTCCTTAGTGAAGATGAAGGAAGGTATGCGGATTTGGATCTCGTATACCAATCAGTGGAAGAACCATCCGCGCGCCGACCAGTCGAATTACTGGGAGGACTCAAAGCCATTGTCTTTGGGTAAGACGATCGCTGCCATCGCTTTGCGCAGCGATGTCAAAAAGAGCGACAGCCAGATCGAGTTCAACCCGCAGAAGGCAAAGGTTTTGCCGGAACCGCCCGGAAAGACCCCGTCATCTAGGCGGATCGTATTTTCCCGGCCCGTCGAAGAGGTCCGGCTCGTTTCGAAAATGCTGTTCGACGTCGACGACGAGAAGCCGGGCATTGTCGGCGAGAAATGTTTCGAGCTGACGCTGGCCAAAGCGCAGAAACAAGGTGTTTGAGATATGAGCGCCGGATCTTCGCTTCCCTACCGGTTGAGGCCGAACAAAGCAGTCGACCGAGAATTGTTTCTCTCTCTATTGATGCGGTTGGCTCCAATACTTTCATTGGAGAAACATCATTACGTCGGCCTCGGCGGACCGTTTCTGGAAGACTTCCGATTGGTTCATGCCAGGCTCGGCGTTGGGCGGATGACCTGCGTCGAAACCTTGCCTGAGGTCCATAAACGGCAACTGTTCAATCGGCCAGTCGCTTCGATCGAATGCGTACACAAGACCCTCGAAGATTACCTCGACGGGCACGATTTCGAGACACCCGCCATTGTCTGGTTCGACTACACGGAGCCGAAGGGTATCACTACACAAATTGAACGTTTTGCTCGAACTATCGGCACGGTTCCTTTAGGGAGCGTGCTTCGGGTGACATTGAACGCCAATCCTGAATCGCTCGGGAAACCTCTCGCAAGCGACATCTCCGTCGAGATCGGCGACGCCGCATCGGGTGATCGTGCGGCAAAGCCGACGGTACAGGAGTGGCGCCTAGCTCGTTTCAAGGAGCGGGTTGGCCAACTCTTTCCAAGCGGGCTATCCCCCGAGGGCATGACGCACAAGACCTATGGGGCTAGCGTGCTGCGGGTTCTCAAACTGGCGGTCGAAAAGGAAGCGCTCAATTTTCGCGATCGCAAGATCGTATGGTCACTGGCGACCCACTACAAGGACGGCCAGGCCATGGTGACTGCAGCACTTGTCGTATGCGCAGCCGCCGACGCCTCCGTCGAGAAGCTCCTAAAGGAATGGGAGTTTCTTTCGACGCCGGACGATCCCCATCGCCTTGATCTGCCTGCTCTCTCCACGCTCGAGCGGTTGACCATGGAGTCGAACGATGACGTTCGGGAAAAGATGGCATTCGACCTGCCAAAGTCCGACATGGGCGAAGATCCGATAACGGTCTTCAAGAAATTCTACCGCATCTATCCACATTTCTCTCGCGTCGAGCTGTAGAGATCCATTCGAAGGTGACGCATGACCTTGATCGTTGATCCACACCTGCAAAGCTGGCTCATCAAGGAGCTGGCTTGGCTCAGTCCGTGCGTAGCACGGCTAAACGGGGAGCGGTCAGCCTTTCCGGCAATCAATGAAGGGCATTGGGTCGTCGCAGTGGACGCCGGTGGGAAGCTGGGGCGAGCCGGCAGGATTCTCCGCATTCGGAGCGATCTGAACACGACGACGTTCTATTTCGATCATGTCCATGCGTTCAGCGCGTCGGGAACAATCTCCGACCTCGGGTTGACGCTGCCGGCCGGTCCGATCGCGCGGCTTCGTCCGGAAGACTTGACGGGCATTTTCGCTCTCGACGGCATTTCGATCAGCGATGTTCCGGTCATCCAAAACGTCACCTATGTCCGTGACCTGCTCGAAATAGCTGTCCGCGACGACCTGCTCGGCCCGGCCGGCGGGCCGCACGAACTCATCAAGGACATGAGCGTCCGGGACCGCTATCTGGTCGGCAAGCTCGCGCCACGGCGACCGAGTGACACTGATATCGTCACCGTCGAGCCCGCGGCCGGTGCGGACGAAATCCGCGACATCGAGGACGAGCGGGCCGCGCCAATCCACGAACCCGGCGCCGAGTTCGCCAGCGTCTCCGGTCGGGTGGAGCCGGAGGACGACACACTCGACGAAATCGACACCACGAATAATCAGTCGCTCGTGCCGTCGAGCATGGGGCTCACCTTCTGCGTCGCGCCGGGTGTGGAAGCCCTGGCCGCAGATGTTCGGTGGGGACGCTATGAGCGTGTCCCGGGCGATGAGCACGATTTCGTCAAGACCCGCAAGAACCGGGCGACCGGCCGGGAAGAGGAAACCAAGGTCAAGGTGTGGCGGCGAATCCCGTGCGGTGGCATCGTTCCCCTGCCGCTGAGAGACGGGCCGATACGACCGGCGACGCCGGATCGTGACCAGCCCGAGGTGAGGCTTCAAGGGACGATCCGCACGAACGCCCAGGGGGAGCGCCTTGTCACTCTATTCCTCGTGAATGGCCAGACGGAACCTGACGACAACAAGGATCGCGCCTGGCTGTTCCAGCCGGAAATTTCGGTGGCTGCGCCCGAAGGCGCTGCAGATTCGTCGATCTTTAGACGACGTCCTTCCAACGAAATCGTCGTGGATGATCCGGAACGTGATCGCCTCGCCCTGATCTATCGCAACCGACTGGAGTTCGCCGTGGGCCACGGCGTCTCCGTCCATGCCGACACGACGTCGGGCGACTCTGCAAAGGCGTCGCGCCTCCGCACGGAAATCATCCCGCGCTATGAGGTCGCCGTCACTGAAACACCGGGCCTCGATCCGGACGACCGGCCGGCCATGCGCCGTATGGTCGATGAGGGTTGGCTCGACATGGGGCGTCTCGCGGAGATGGAACCGCAGCAATTGCACGATGCCCTGTCGTGCCTGATCGACGACTACGCCGTCTGGATCGGGGAACAGAGAACACGGCTGAAAACCGAGATCGCCGGCTTCGACGTTCCGGGACGAGATGTGATCGTCCGCTGTGACGAGATCCTCCGCCGCCTTCGCGAAGGAATGGATACGCTCTTCTCCGATAGTGCTGCGCTATCGGCATTCCGTTTCGCCAACAAGTCGATGGCGCTCCAGCGCGTTCGAAGCCTCTACGCCCTCAAACGCAGACGCGGCGAGACGGCCGACGTCGCTCAACTCGATATCCCGAAAAATCGGTCCTGGCGCCCATTCCAGTTGGCTTTCCTCCTGTTGTCGGTGCCGTCCCTTGCCGACCCGGCGCATCCCGATCGGACGAAACCGGCGGAAGCCTTCGCCGATCTCCTTTGGTTCCCGACTGGCGGTGGCAAGACCGAAGCCTATTTGGGTGTGGCGGCCTTCGCCATGGCGATGCGCCGATTGAAGGACGATCTCGGCGGCTTCGATGCCTCCCGCGGTCTGGCCGTCATCATGCGGTACACGCTGCGCCTGCTGACCCTGCAACAGTTTCAGCGTGCCACGGCCCTCTTGTGCGCGATGGAAGTGATCCGGCGCGCTGACGAGAAGCTCTGGGGCAAGGAGCCCTTCTCGTTGGGGCTGTGGGTCGGTAATCGGGTGACACCGGGCCGAACCGACGACGCCCATCAAGCAATCGAGGCGCTGCGGAACGGCGACCGGAACAAATCCGGTATCGCGTCGCCAGCGCAATTGACGAGCTGCCCGTGGTGCGGTTCCGAAATCTCGCCGGGTCGCGACATCGAGGTCGATCGGATAGCCGGCCGAACGCTCATCCATTGCAGCGACAAACTCGGCGCTTGCGAATTTTCGCGGGCCGGCTCCAGCGGTCGCCCGCAGCGCGGCCTGCCTGTGAAAGTAGTCGACGAAGAAATCTATCATCGTCCGCCGACCATGATGATCGCCACCGTCGACAAGTTCGCCATGATGGCCTGGCGGCCGGAGGTGCGAACCCTCTTCGGCCGGGTCGATGAAGAATGTGAACGTCACGGCTTGCTCTGGCCAGGGCACGATTGTGGCACCGGGCACCGTGCGCGCGGCGCTCATCCAGCCGCGAGGGTGAAGCCGGTGCGCGCCCCCGTCCGGCCTCCCGACCTCATCATCCAAGACGAGTTCCATCTCATCAGCGGGCCACTCGGCACGATGGTCGGTCTCTACGAGAGCGCAGTCGATGAGTTGAGTTCCTGGCATCTCGGTGACATCAAGGTCCGGCCGAAGGTCGTGGCATCGACGGCCACGGTCCGGCGAGCCGAAGATCAAGTGCGCAACGTATTCATGCGGCGGATCTCAGTCTTTCCGCCCACCGGCCTCGACGTGGAGGACAATTTCTTTTCGGTTCAGCGCCCCATCGGCGAGAAGCCCGGTCGCCGCTACATGGGCATCTGCGCGCCCGGCAGTTCGAGGCCAGCCGTTCTAATCCGAACCTATACGGCCTTTCTCACCGCCGCACAGGCCCTCTTCGATCGCTTCGGCCCGGTCGCAGATCCCTACATGACGCTCGTCGGCTATTTCAATTCACTACGCGAGTTGGGCGGGATGAAGCGTCTCGCCGAGGACGACGTGCAGACGCGCTCCTTCCGTGTGAACATGAGCTTGGTCGATCGTCCGGGGCTGTCCCAACGTCGCGTCGATGACGTTCGGGAACTCACATCCCGCGTCTCCAGCCACGACATCCCTCGCTATCTCGATCAGCTCGAAATACCGTTCAATGGGACGCTCGATCCCAAAACGGGTGAATGGGTCGAAAGCCGGGCTCCGGGCGATCCGCGTCCGATCGACGTCGTTCTGGCCACCAACATGCTGTCGGTCGGCGTGGACGTGAACCGTCTCGGCGTGATGGTCGTCAATGGCCAGCCGAAAGGAACGGCGGAGTATATCCAGGCGACAAGCCGCGTCGGCCGCTCGCCGCCTGGCCTAGTCGCCACAGTGCTCACCTGGGCACGCCCGCGCGACCTCTCTCACTACGAGACGTTCGAGCACTACCACGCGACCTTCTATCAGCACGTGGAGGCTCAATCTGTGACACCATTCTCGCCGCGGGCATTGGATCGCGGTCTCACGGGGGCGATGCTGTCCATCATGCGAAACACATATGATCCCTTTGCACCGAATGCGGGCGCGGGTGCAATGAACAGCCCCAGCCGACCAGAGATGACGGCGACGATCGGTGTCGTGTCCGAACGCACATGGGAGGTCACGGAAGACTCAGCCAAAAAGTCGTTGACCGAACAGGAGCTCAAGCACCGCGCCGACGAATGGGCCAAGGAGGCGGGGGTGGGTGGCCGCACCCTCGTTTATCAAAAATATGGCGCTGGTCCTACAGCCTATCCCCTGCTGGAAACACCGGGCGTCAAGCCTTGGACGGATTGGACCGTTCCGATGTCCATGCGCGAGGTGGAACCCGGCGTGAGACTGGTGATGGAAGATTCGCGATCGACCGCCGATCCGGTCTGGCGCGCCCGCGTCGTTCCCGCCGATGGGGGTGACGCATGAGCAAGACGCCCGTCGGTGAAATTCGGCCCAGTCAGCTCCTTTGGACTTACGGCCCCGGTGCCCTGATCGATCTGCCCAACCTCTCCGTCGTCACGATGGGCACGGATCGTTGGGAAAGAGACAGGTGTCAGCCGATCCAGGAGGCCCGGCTACTCGCGAACGTGCGAAGCGTTCTCGGCCCGCAGGTGGAATCGCTGAGAATGCCTCCACTCGGCGACCGTGACGTAGTCGATCCGTTCTCCGCTGCGGCGCTCATTGGCGTCCCGGTCAAGCCGTTTCCCCGATGGCTGCGCTGCGTGAAATGCGGTCTGCTGTCGCCGTACGATGCCGGCCTCTTCAAATTGAAAGAGAACCGGTATCGTCCGGAACTGACACGCTTCGTCCATGAGGGATGTCGGGGTTCGAACAACGATCAGCGGGCCAAAGACGCCGATGCTGTGCCGGCGCGTTTTTTGATGGCCTGCCGTGCAGGACATCTCGATGATTTCCCGTGGCATTGGTTCGTTCATGGCGGTCCGTCGGAGTGCCGTGGAACATTACGGTTTTTCGAAAGCGGAGCATCGCTGCAAACCGAAAATCTCTGGGTCAAATGCGATGCCTGTGGTGCCGCGAAAAACATGGCCCAAGCCTTCGGCCAGGCAGGCAGAGACAATCTCCCCGCTTGCCGAGGAAGGCATCCCCATATCGACCGTTTCGATGATGATTGCCACGAGGATCCTCGGGCGATCCTGCTCGGCGCGACCAATGGCTGGTTCCCTGTCACGTTATCGGTTCTCGCCATTCCTCAAACGGGAAGCCCCTTGGCGCAGCTCGTCGGCGATGGCTGGACCTTCTTCGAGGATGTTTCCTCGGTCGACGAAGTCGGTTTCGTGGTCAAGACGCTAAAGAAGACGGCCCAGCTCCCCGGCATCGAACAGTTCACTAGCGAGCAGATCTGGGTTGCCATAGAAGCCCATCGGAACGGTGGCGCGGATATCGATCAAAGTGACCTCAAGGAACCGGAATGGCAGGTTCTGACGGCGGATGATCCTCCGACAGACTATCCGCATTTCATGAGCAAGAAGGTCGGGATTCCGAAAGGCTTCGAAGCCGCGATCACGCGCGTCCTGCTGTTGGGGCGGTTGCGCGAGGTCAATGCCTTGCTCGGTTTCACCCGCGTCGAATCCCCGGACGAAGGATCGGGTGACGATGCGGCACCACGCGCTCCGTTGGGGCGCTCGGCTCCCGATTGGGTGCCGGCGACGCAAGTTCACGGCGAGGGAATCTTCGTGCGCTTCGACGCCGGCGCCCTGGACGCTTGGGCTGAGCAGGATGCGGTGAAAGATGTCGACGCTCGTTTGCGAACGGGGCATCGTGGATGGCGCCAAAAGCGGAATCTCGATCCGAGAGAGGGCTATCCCGGCGTGCGATACGTGTTACTACACACTTTGGCCCACATGCTGATCAGGGAACTGGCTCTCGAATGCGGATACAATGCCGCCAGCATCCGTGAACGGATATATGGAGAAGTCGACGGCGAAAAAGATCAAGCTGGAATTCTGATTTATACCGCCGCCGCAGATTCCGACGGAACGCTCGGCGGTTTGGTCGAATTGGGCAAACCAGAAAACCTAGGGAGGTTGCTTCGCCAGGCCTTGGACCGCGCCCATGTCTGCGCCTCCGATCCGCTGTGCTCCGAGCACGATCCGAGCAAAGACCAGTCGCTGCATGGCGCCTCCTGCCATGCCTGCTCCTTCGTCTCGGAAACATCGTGCGAAAGAGGCAATCGGCATCTGGACCGCGTGCTGGTGGTTCCCACGCTTGAAAATCCCGACGCAGCATTCTTCCGGAACTCATGATGGGTCCGCTCTTGAACGCGGTCACGAAACTCGTGGCCTTGGTGTCGCCATCGAAGATCGAAGCAATTGCGTCCCGACTGCGAGGCACACACCCTTCTGATCGCCAGCAAAATCTTCAGGAGGTCGTTGGCACGCCCGCCGCCCGATCTGCATTGGGCGCGGTAATGTCGGCTTGGCGGGACACCACGTTGACCGGTGACATCGTGGCAGGAATGCTTTTGGGAGCGGCTCATACCAGGCAGCAGACACAGCGAGATCATAACGTCGAACTCGTGTGGACTGGGCCGACGACGCCATTTGTCGCGACCCGTCGTACCGAACAGGTGCTTCTGGATATCATTCGACAGGCGAAGCGAGAGATTTTTATCGTGAGTTTCGTCGCCTACGATGTTCCTTCCATAATTGCCGCGCTCAACGATGCCATCGATCGAGGCGTCGATACCCGTATTCTCGTCGAGGCCTCCTTGACCCAAGGGGGCAGTTTGCTCGTCGATCCGGTGGCGACGATGAGAAATGCCGTTCCCTCGGCCCGGTTATATGTCTGGACGGATCGCCCGCATCCATTCACCAATGGTCGGGTCCACGCGAAGGTGGCCGTCGCGGACGGCACCATTGCATTCTTGACGAGTGCCAATTTGACGGGACACGCACTGGAAAAGAACATGGAGGCGGGTGTTCTGCTGACTGGTGGATCAACTCCAGCCAATTTGCGTGATCATATGTTTGCACTGATCGAAACAAGGGTAATCAGATCCACTTAGCCAAATCGGTATCGGAGCCATTGCAGTGATTCAGCGCCTGGTCATCGACAGCAACATGCTGCAATCGGAATATCTCCGGCACTTTCTCGATACCTCGTCTACCAATTTCGCGGTTTTGCCTGATTTCGCTTGGTTTGAAATTTACAAGCAAAGATCAATCGAAGCAGTTGCTTCAGCCCTGGCCGTGATCGGTGATTTTCCTGAACAGATCATCGTTTTGAAGTCCGAACGGGATATCGCGGAAATCGACCCCTTGACGCCAGTGATGCTGCCCCTGATGCAGTACGAGGATGCGGCAGGGAGCATTCGAGAAATGGTCAATATACTGAATGGCCCCAGTCGAAACGAGCCTGCGATTCTGGATCAATTGGATCGCCTGTGGGATGGCGCCGTGAATTCTCTTTCTGGTATGCTCGAAGGTGCTCAGGACATAATGACCTCTCTGCCGGAGATGTCCGAGCAGATGTTCAAAGCGCAGCACCTTCGTATCATTAGGCAGAACTCTCGATTCACTCCGGAAATGTTTTCCTCGATTTTTGGAGCTGCCGACCAGATATGTGAGACGTTGTCGGATGGAGGACCGCATCGTTCCGCTTTGTCAGGGTTCGGCGAGCATTAAACTCATACCTATCTCTACCGTTATGCCCTTGCCCTCGTCATCTATCTTCTCTGGTGGATCAGGAATGGAAATCAGCCTCAAAAGCGGCTTGAGCGAACGAGAAATGATCTCATCGACCTGAGCTTTGCCGTGTACGGCACATATTACGAGGGCCTGATGACTTCCGACAAGAAGGCGGGATGGATGTATGAAAACCTTCGCCTTGTACTCAATGCCATTGAGACGGAAGCGACAACGAGGGGGTAATTCCATTTGCACGTTCGAGTGCGTTCTCCGCTTGCATCAACCCATCGGGTGGAACGCATGTCGTGCGTGGCCATGATAGACGTGGATATACTTGGAAAGCGCCTGACAGATGTCCCTCTTCAGTCTAGCATTTACAGAACGTCGACCGGACCTTGGACAGACGAAGAAAATGACCTGATCGTCGTGGATTATTTCACGATGCTTGCTGATGACATCGCAGGACTCCCCTATAGCAAGTCTGAGCATAATCGGCGAATGCAGGAGAAAATCGATCGTTCTCGAAAGTCCATCGAGTTCAAGCACCAAAATATAAGCGCCGTACTCAAGGGGTTGGGCGAGGACTGGATTCCCGGCTACAGGCCAGCTTTCCATTTCCAGGCATCATTGGTCGACGCAGTGGCGCGCTGGTTCGCGCAAAATCCGCATTGGCTGGCTCGGACACCGGCTTCCGACCCATCCCGTTCACTATCTGATCCGCCTACCGTATATCTGTACCCCTTTAATGTTCAGGGGCCCCCCTGTGCACAGATGACAAATGCGATATCTTAATCGCTTCCGCTTCTACAGCCGTGCCAGACACGGCGCCGTGCCCGCCAACTAGCTCCCTATCGGTGGATTGCGAGGAAGTTAGATAGGGCAACGGAAGCCCGCCGCTCTGAGGCTACGTTGCTTGGCGTCCAAAGGAAACGCCGTCACTGGAAACTCGGGACGCCGATGAACCCACTCTCATTCTCAAACATGCTGTAAGCATGAGTATCATCCACGTATCCGCTTTGAGTCGCTGCGCCAAATGCTCCTCCGATCAGATAGGAGATCCCAATCGCGGGCAGGTAGGCGAGCCCCATCGTCTCACTCTGAGGAATGTGACCAAGTTCATGCCCTCTATTGTTGGCTTCCTCTCCGTTCTCGTTCAGAGAGACATGGTTGCCGCTCATGGCTGGCGCTTCGAGCACCTCCTCATCGCCAACAACGACATTTCCAATCGTGAAGGCGCTCCCAATCTTCGGATTATACTCCCAAGCCCCATTGTTCCACTCCGGGGCTTTGAACCCTGACAGGGTTAGCCCTAATGCGTGGCCAATGAACATATTAGCTGCAGCCGAAATAACCCCGGCAGTTGCTCCCCGCAACGCTCCCTTCCCGATATCGTCACCGGTAAACGCCGCATAAGCGCCGCCCGCTGCTGCCCCTCTGAGTGCCGAATTCAGGGTATAGTCTATCGTTCCATCAAGGCCGTTGTCGGCGCCAGCAAACGAAAGGCGTTCAGAAAATATCTCAGCCGAAACGACGCCGACAATTGCACCTCCAACAGTGGCCTGAGGCACATCACCGCCGAACAGCGCGGCATTGGTGAAGCCGGACAGACCGCCGGCAAACGCGTACGCTAGCGGGCCTCCACCAAGTTCTGCGCCAACCCAGTAGAATGCCCCGCCAATAGCTCCCGTCAGCGCGCCCTGAAGTATGTTAGAATGGTTGGCGGCCGCTGCCGTAGCACCCAGAATTGCCCCTACTATGATCGGAACAAACCAGGCGAAGCGGCCGTCGCGATCCTGATACGTGAAAGGGTCACCGTTTCCGTATACATAACTGCCGATCAGTGCACTTTGGCCACTGAAGTGAAACTCAGGCTCAGGAACAAGAAAGACCGATTGAGCGGGCGAAAAGGCGCGCCCCCCCATGACATATAGCGACAACTCGGGGATGAACGGTATGTTGGCAAGACCCGTGCGCGATGCCTGAGGCACGCCTGGATCTCCCGCCGGTTGGCCATATGCAGAGAAGATAGCTGACTTCTGGTCCGTCCCCGTGTGGAGCGTACGAGGCGAGCCCTGTCCGTCGAGCACTGCGTAAGACCGGTCGCTGTTGCTATCAAACATTAGGAATGGGCCAACACCCTTCAGAGCAAAGCGACATTTTTGGTTCGCGCAAGCAATGTCGGGGCCGAACAGAGTTGTTCCATCCTGTCCGCCTACCTGACTCAGCCGCCCCATCGCATCATACTCAAGGGTCGTTCTGGAACGCGGACTGCTCACGGCTTGAAGCAGGCCACGATCATCGTAGTCAAATGTCGTCGAGCCTATGGACTCGATCCTTCCATCCTTTCGATAAGTCACGACTTGTCCGCCAATGGTCCGAGGACCATCGGCCGCATAGATCGCAGTAGAATCGTACGTGTAGTCCCCGATCGCTGAGCTCTTCGCAATTCGCCCAAACGCGTCGAAGACGAACGACTCCGTCGGCCGTACTAGCTCGCTCCCATCAGACGATAAGTTCTCGATGGAGGTTACCCGCCCGAGATCGTCTCGCTTGATCGTCGTTCTGGAGCCCGGCTGCTCTACAGTGTTGACGCGGCCAACGCGGTCGTAGCCATACGTCTCCAGGAAGGTGGTTACTCCATCTGCGGTCGTCGCGCTCACCTCGCACAAGCGCGCAATTTGTCCCCCGCACTGGCCGTCAATTGGGGATTGATACTTAAGTGATACGGTACCGACCTCCGGAAGGTCAAATGTCGTAGGTTGGCCCGCAAGTGAAACGCCACTGGTGCGGAGGATGGTCCCAGAGGGGCCGTCGACTTCACGCAGTATCCCACCATCATAGCTTAGGCGATACTGCGTCCCGAGAGCTGTGATGCTCATAATACGGTGCCTGAAATCGTAAGTTCGTAGCACGCGCTGAGACGTTCCGCCGACGGCATAGGTAGTGCTAGTCGCATCGCCTATCGAATTATATTCGAAGACCTCCGAGGTATTGCCGAAGGTGATCTTAGCAAGCCTTCCCTTGCCATGAGCGGAAGCCGAGTCGTAGACGAAAACAACTGCATCCGCGCTAGTCGGGTCGCCGAAAGTGTACTTCGTCGGTCGTCCGAGCAGGTCGTAGTCCACGTACTTGGACACGCCGCCATTAGTTACTGCCGATTTGGTCCGTCCATTCGCGTCGTAGGTGTATGACATGCTGCCGCCGTTCACGTCCCACACCTCGGTAACCTGACCCAGGGCGTTGTAGGTCATCTTGGTAGATAGCCGGCCCTGTTTCATCACCTGCAGGAGTCTTCCGGCGGAATCGTAGCCAGCGGTAACTTCGGCGATCCGTGGAAGTGCCATCGCGTGCGCGCAAGTCACACCTGACGCTCCACGTGATTCAGCCGCGAATATACTCGAGATGGTGCCATGTTCATCGATCTCGCTTCCTCGGATTTCTCCGTTGGGCTCAATCTGCAGTGTTTCGGCGCCAACAAAGCAGTTCTTGCTGACCTCCCCGTTGGGGTCTATGGTTTCGATCAGCCGGTCGAGAATGTCGTGGCGGTAGGTCGTCGCCTTGACGGCGACGCTGCGTAACGCGGGCCCTCGCTGCGAGGCGACGGTACCCGTTGGCGAATAGATCCACTCTGCGTCAAGCCAGGTCGCCTCCGGCCCTCGCGATGAAAGCTTGACGAGACGGCCGAGCCCGTCCCGCCGCTCGTAGGTTTCGTCTCCCGCGGAGTCGGTCGCATGCACGACCTGCAATCCGCTATCGCTCGAATAGTCCCAAGCAACCCAGCCGGAAACATCATCAGGCAAAGTCTCGCGGGTCTTCCGCCCAAGCTCATCGTATTCACTCCTGATGGTGTCGCCGTTTGCATCGACCACTCTGCTTGCGAGACCTAGGGGGCCGCCGGCCAATCCTTCACCATCGACGCCGTAATAGTAGATTTGGGTCGTCAAACCCAATGGGTTCGTGAGGGTGCGCGGCCAATTGCCCGTAAAATCGTAAGCGGTGCGAAACGCCGCGCCGTCGGGCAGGCGTCGACAAATGACATTGCCATATTGGTCGTATGCGATAGAGGTCGTTATCGGCGTGTCGCCCTCGAATGTGGTCTCGGACGTCTTGAGGTATCGGCCCGCCGAGTGGGCAATGAGTGTGGAGCCGCAAGTGACGGTCTCGTCGTAGTGATACGCTGTTTTAGAGTAGGTTTTGCCAGTCGTTGCATCGCTGACCGTCTCGCCAGTCACGATCCCCAGAACGCCGGTCGCGTTTCGCAGATATCTCCTGCTCATCTTGATAGCGCTGGACGCGCCGTTCAGGGACGTGGTGATCAAGTCAGTCACGCGATTGCCCAGATCATCATAGTCGTATTGGGCAGTCTTGGTCAGGTAGCAGTTGCCGTCACATTGACTGCTGGCGATCTGTAGCGGTGCAATGAATGTGCTCGGGCCTCGAGCTTGCTGCCGGTAAGTTATGACGGTGTCCGCATACCTCTTGTCTTGGTCATCGCCGACTGACACCTCATAAGGACGCCCCTTCATCAAAGCGACCGGCGCACCGAAGTCATCGTTCGTGGGCACGGCGGCGCCGCCCTGATGAAAGCGGAAGCGCACGATCTTCCTGCGTCCGTCGCCGCCGACAGGATACGTCACGACGGCTGAGCCAAAGCCACGGAACTCACGCTGGTCGGCGTTGTAGTAGCCGTCCTCGTAGCCGAAGCTCAGTTCTAGCGCTGGATCGCCCGGTGCAGGTTGCAATTGAACGGACTGAAGTACCGGCGTTGGTCCCAACAGGTGGCGTTGGGTAAACGGATCCAGCCACTGATAGTCGAAGCGGATCGAAAGTCCGCTCGGAAGGCTCACTGTCGACACGGCCCATGGGGCGTCATGTCCTCCTTGCGTCCATGTCGCCATTGATCCACCTGCACCGATGCAGGCCAAACCGGCTCGACCATTTCCCAATATGTCACCAACGAGACATTGGGCGGAAAGATCTCCCGGCTGAGGACCATTAGTCCAAAGAGTCAATTGTCCAGGCCCGCCAGTAAACTCGCCGACCTGCCAACCCCCATTGCTCACGTGGCAAAGAATACCGCTCTTGCGGTTGGCCAAAAAGCCTCCCGTACCGCACGCGGTAGACACAGCACCTTGTGGTTCGGGGCCGCCAATCCACGTAGCGGTATACCAGTTGCTACCTGTCGGCGTCGAAACCGTCCATTGCCCGCCACCCTGGTAACAGGCTATTCCGGTCCTGACATCTCCGCTGAAGTCGCCGGTAAGGCAGTCTCGAATAGGGAGGGCTGGGGCTGGCCCTGTGTTCCACGTCTGGAGTAGCCATCCTGTTCCGGTCGACAGCGCAACCTGCCAATCGCCTCGAGCTCCGGCATAGCACGCGATGTCAGCGCGACCAGCTCCGTTGAAGTTACCGGTAATGCAGGAATCCACTGCTGCGCCACTGGGCGTCGGACCGCCATTCCACTGATGCAGTTGCCAGCCGCTACCCGTCGAAAGGGCGACCTCCCAATTTCCGCCGCCGAGGTGACATGCGATTCCAGTCCTTCCATGTCCCTCAAAATCACCAGCGAAACAATCTCGCAACGGAAACGGGGGAATGCCCCAAGTTATCTTCCCGGATCCAAACTGCTGCACACCCGCAGGACGCGGGCCTCCCTCCCAGTCTGACGTCGTCCAACCTGTTCCTGTCGAAAGCGAAACTGTCCACCGTCGGGCGTCGGGACCGCTGCCATCCACGGCGTAACACGCAAGCCCTGTCCGGCCGCTATTGTCGAAAGTCCCGGAGAAGCACCAGTCATGAACCGACCAATCGGGATAAGGTTCGTAGCCCCGAGGGGCTATTCGGTGAACATGAACCGGCGTTCCCCTATCCCACAGTGATGTGTTCCACTTTGCACCATCGTAGGATGCCACTTGCCACTGCGTGCTCGGCTTCGCCTTGCGACCGCTGCCGGAGCCATGCATGTGCAAGTAACATGCAATTTCCGCTCGCCCGTGGCCAGTGAAGTCCCCGCCGAAGCAGAGGCTGCGCATTGGTAGATCGCTACGCCTCGTTGTGCCGCCGAGATACACAGAATCGGGAGTCGGCCCCCCGGGCGAGGTGATGCTCGCGTCCGGTGCGTGGTTGGCAAAGTAGTCGATTCTAAAGGCTTGCGTTAGATTTCCCGACGGGCCGGACTCACCTACCTGTCGGAGCACAAACGCTGCGATCTCGGGATGACGATCGTACACAAATGCATATTGGCGAACCGGCTTTCCGAGTTCCACGATGGAGATTTTCTGCAAGACTAACGCGTTCCGGTCTTCGAACCCGAGCGCGTAGCTCGCCGTCGATAGATCGTCCGGCGCGTAGGAGAAAAGCAATTCAAAGGGTGGCAGTTGGTTCGATTGGCTGCCGTAGCTGATGGCTTTGATGTAGGGCCGACCGCCAATATTCTCGTACTCGACGGTGGCGACGTTTCCCTGCCGATCAACAACCTTGTCCAGGTACCAAGCGGCCACGCGCCCGCTTTTGGGATCATGAAGTGTTGTATTCGGTGTGGCGCCAAAGGTGGACGTCGTTCCGTCGGGGCTTCGAACCACAAACGATGAGCGGGATCGATTCACCGTCAACAGTTTGTCGTCGGCCACAGGCCGAAAGGTGGTCGTATCGGTAGCGACGAGGTCGGCCACACCCGCCGATGTTCGCAAGCTGAAGTCCGCTGCAGAGTAGTCAATCCCTTGAGCGTCCTTCCGCACAATCCGGGGAAGTTGGAGTTCCCACCCCAATCCCAGTGGCCCCGTCGTTCCCGCCGCCATGCGGGGCTCCATCGATAATCCCAACGAGGGACGGATGGCCGGGAAGAGCAGCGGCAACTCAAAATTCGGTTGGCCGGCAAAAAGGTTGGGCAGAAAACTATCAAGCGACGTCGAAGGCCCGCCGGATCCGGGAGCACGATCGCTCATCAATGAGGAAACGGACGAGACTTCGAAATGGGATACTTGCTGCGCGTTTGACGAAGCCACCTGCCCGGCTCCAGCAGCGGGTGGCATTAGTGAGAGCGAGACGGCCAAAACGTAGCAGAGCACCCGTCGCATGCTGGTGGACCTTCATTACTTCGACTTCCCTATATCACGGAAAACGTCCATCGTGCAGTCGAGAACTGGTGGCCGAGTGGGGTAGTCAATAGAAACGGCGTGTCGTGGCGCGGTCCCACCGCCGAATGCCAGAGTGAGCCCATCGACCGACGTCGTGGATTGCTGCCAAGGCTTGAACGACAAACCAGTCCTTCTCGACAAGCGCAAGAGATGGAAGGCCAAAGTGCTCTTGGACTTCAAGAAACGTCTGGCGATAAGGAGCGGGGAGGACGCCAACGCCGAAACTGGCAACCGAACACAGGCGAGTAAACACTGTCCCGCGATTGGTCTGGTTCATGGCGGGCTGGCCACCGTGACCATCGTTTGAAATATCTAACCTGTTGAGGTTCCGCAGCTAGAGCAAGCCCCAGGCTCGACAGCTCCCCCTCCCCGTCAGCTCGCGAACGCCGAGCTGGGCGACCAGATCGAGCGCTGCACGATGGCTCACCTTCAACTCCTTTACTATCAGCGATGAAGACACGATGGGCCGTTTCAATAGCAACTCTACAACGCCCGCCAGACTGCTGGACAGACTGCTGGACGATCGCTTTCCCTTCAGCTTGCGCTCGAGCTGCTCCCTCGCCTGTCCGAGCCGGATGACTTCCTTCATAGCCAGTTCGGCACCACCAGCCATAGCGTCAAGGCCGGCAAGCAATCGTGAGGTTCGGTTTGGCGATCGGCGCCGCTCCCGTGGAACCACCTTAAGGCCTGAGCAAAATCCGGATAGATGCGAGCTCACCTTTCGGCGCGAGCGGAGATAAGAATTCACGAGCTGGACGCCAAGCCAGTGCTGCCGCTGTAGAGGCTCCATGCATTCCCATGCGTCCTACAGGATCGCCGCCGCCAACGGAAGCTGGCTGGGCTTCGACCTGTTCCAGGACTGCACTCCACTCTGAAAGCCGACCTTCCTTGTCCCATTCCGGATCTCGGACAATGAGCTCGCCAATCGCGATGGGATCTGCCCTGGGTGCTTGATCCCTCTCCATAACATCGAGTGCGCGCGAAGAACGTTCAAGAATCGTATCGATTTCGGCCAACTCCGCAGCGAAACCATCTTCGTCGTCATCCGATCCCTTCTCGCCCGGCGATGGCTCTCTCCCCTCTCCTGCGGTTCGCCCGGTCATGCCGGCGATCCCGGTCTTGCTCGTCCCCCAGTCAGCCTTCGCGCTGGCGATGCGCCGCCGAGTCCGCAGGATCGCATGAGCGATGGTGATTTCATGGGTCGGAGCGCGAACATCCCGATCTGCATCGTGGAGAACGAGATCCTCGATATGGACAAGCTCGCCGGCGACCCACATGCTGGCAACCAACTCGGAGAAATGTGCCCTTTCCGCGTGGCCCTGCCCAACCGGGCTACGCCGGACAATCTCATCGAGGCGTGCGAGCCGATCCTCAGCCCGCGCAACGGCTGGGAGCCCCCGCTATCGGGGTATTCTCTAATTTGCGTCTTATTAACCATATGAATTAACGCTTTTATTTTCCCCAACGGAACTGTTCTTCAGACTATGTTCCGCTAGAGATTACGATGGCGGGTTGATCTTATAACCATCGATAAGTATCAAGTATCGATAGTGATGTGGTTAGGCCTTGACCAACTTACGGAAACGGCCATATGATCGCGCAGAATGTCGAAAAACGGTGCAAATCGCCATCTGCTCGACGAGAGACGCACCCTGGAGCATCCATCATGACCGTTACCGTCAAGGTCGCCGAGGCCAAAACCCATCTGTCCGAGCTGCTGGCGAAAGTCGAATCCGGCGAAGAGGTGATTATCGCGCGAGGCAACACGCCCGTCGCCCGTCTCTCTCGCATCCGCCGCGACAACGACGTCGATGCGTTGATCGCCGAAATCAAGGCCCAGCGCGCCGGCCGTCCCGTCACCACGCAGGACGAAATCCGCGAATGGCGCGATGAAGGCCGACGGTACTGATGTCCTTCGTTCTCGATGCCTCCATCGCCGCCGCCTGGTTTCTGCCCGACGAGCAGCACGATGCCGCCGACCGGCTGATGTCGGAGATGCGGTCGACGATCGGTCTCGTGCCGGCGCTGTTCTGGTTCGAGACGCGCAATCTATTCCTGATGGCCGAACGGCGTGGCCGGCTTCGCCCGGGCGAACCACTTCTGCTGATGACCCAGCTGCGCGGATTGCCGCTCGAGGACGCCGGATCGGGCGGAGATGGGCTGGTGCTGGACCTGGCGGCCCGTTACACGCTGACCGCATACGACGCGAGTTATGTCGCGCTTGCCAGAACGCACGGATTACCTCTGGCCACCGGCGACCGAAAGATGGCCGCCGCCGCCCGCGGTGAGGGGATCCCCGTTGTGGGGCCACTCGAACATGAGCACTGAACTGCGGCTTTCAGGCCATAAAATTCTAAAGCGTGCCGAGGAACTCGACGCGCTCGATGCGATCCTGCCATTCGACCGGCGCGATCAGCTCGCTGAGCTTCTGACCGACGACGATGTCGCCACGCTGAAACATCTCGCCAGCGAGGGCATGGGCGACAATACGATGCGGGCGCTGGCGTCCGACCTTGGCTATCTTGAGGCCTGGTGTTCCGTGGCGACTGGCGCCCCCCTCCCCTGGCCTGCGCCCGAAAGCCTGCTGTTGAAATTCGTCGCGCACCATCTGTGGACCCCTGCCGAACGAGAAGCCACTCCCGACCACGGCATGCCCGAAGATGTGGCGATCGTACTTCGCGCCAAGGGGCTGCTGAGAAGTATCGGCCCGCATGCGCCGGCCACCGTTCGCCGACGGTTGACCAGCTGGTCGATCCTGACCCGTTGGCGTGGCCTGACCGGATCGTTTTCGGCGCCGTCGCTGAAGAGCGCCCTGCGTCTGGCGGTTCGCGCCAGCAATCGGCCGCGGCAAAGGAAAAGCAAGAAGGCGGTGACCGGCGATATCCTTGCCCAGCTGCTGACCGCTTGTGCCGGCGATCGGCTGGTCGATCTGCGCGACCGGACGCTTCTGCTGATGGCCTTCGCATCCGGCGGCCGTCGGCGTTCCGAAGTGGCGGGACTACGCGTCGAGGACCTAGTGGACGAGGAACCGGTTCGCGCCAATCCCGCCGACGAGCACTCCCCTCTCCTGCCCTGCCTGACAATCCATCTCGGCCGTACAAAAACCACGTCGGCTGATGACGACGAGCATGTCGTGCTGATCGGCCGACCGGTAACTGCGCTCAAGCAGTGGCTCGAACAGGCAAAGATTGAAGCAGGACCGGTTTTCCGTCGTATCGACCAATGGGGCAATCTGGATCGGCGGGCGATGACACCCCAATCCGTCAACCTCATCCTGAAAACCCGCATCAAACAGGCCGGCCTCGACCCCGTGCAGTTTTCTGCGCATGGACTTCGCTCGGGTTACCTCACCGAAGCTGCGAAGCGGGGTATTCCTTTGCTCGAAGCTATGCAGCAATCGACGCACAAGTCGGTCACCCAGGCGTCGGGCTACTACAACAATACCGAACGGAAGATGGGACGCGCCGCCCGCCTCGTCGTCTGATCAAACCCGCCGTAGCTCGCCGACGCGGAGCCCCGTTTCAAGCGCGATGAGCTTGAAGGCTGAACGGAGGATCTGACGTATCGTTTGCGAGCGACGAGACGAGCCGGATGTCGGATACGGTGCGGTTGCGCCCCCCTCTCTTTGCATCGTAGAGCAGCCCATCGATCCTCTTGTAAAATGATGACCAGGTCTCACCAGGGGCCAGTACTCCTGCACCGAAACTTGCTGTCACGGATCCCAGATCCGGGTCTGTGAACTTGCAGGACTGGATTGCCAACCTCAATCGCTCAGCGCATTCCTGCGCCTCCCTGGCGGAGGTGTCTGGCAAAAACACCGCAAATTCTTCCCCTCCCATCCGCCCGAGGATGTCACCTGTTCGAAGGGAAAGCTCCAATTGCCGTGCAACGGCCTTCAGCACTATGTCACCAACATCATGACCGTACTGATCATTGATACTCTTGAACTTGTCGATATCGCACAGCAGCAAAGCGTGCCCGCCTTTGCGCAGGCGACCCGCAATCCGTTCCTCGAAGCCACGGCGGTTGAAAACACCTGTCAGGTGGTCAACGTCGCGCTGATGCCGCAGATCGTCGATTACATCGGTGACCGCAGCGGCGAGAATGGCCATCGCGAGACTTGCGCCTAACACACCAAGCGAGAGCTGCAGAGCCTGCCAGAAGATCGAGTTTGCGAATGCCGCCCTGTCTGACGGAGCTGACAATCCTATCGTAAGCAAGGTCCGAGGAAAAAACTGGATAGAGAAAACCAGCAAGATCCAGAATAAGACCCTGTCGACAACACGGCCCCGCATTAGTCCCGACAGACGCAACGCGGTGACCAGAAGGACAAAGCCGTACCCGAAACTTTGAATATAAACCCGCGCAAGCAGGTTTCTGTCGACATAGAAGAAATAGGCCAACAAAGCCGTGAACCCACAGACGATCATGACATCCGCGTATAGTCCAAACGTCTTACCCGACCGCAACAGAAGGCCCTCAGCGGCGGTGATAACGGCCGCCGTATAAATTGCCCCCGAGACAACCGCGTTCGGCCCCGCGCCGGATGGCAAGCTGAATATCTGGGATCCAGCAGCCAAGGCGAAGAAGACACAGGCACCCGCCAAAACCAGAAGGTAGTGACGCTTACGATCGATCAGCCAGGTACAGACAAAAGAGATTCCGAAAATCAACAGAATGCCGGGGATGACCAACTGGAGCGTGGTCCTGACAATCGCAGCATCCATCCTGTCCAACCTGAGATCTGTGGAGTTAGTCCTTGCCGTGCTCAGCTGCCGATTGGGTCATACGAAAAAAGGTTTGTTAAACCGAAAAGGAAATAGCTCAAATTGAGCGAACTAAAGCCATAGTGACCGATTTACTGGCATGGCAACGCCGTCCCTTATTGCGGAGATCTGGTTACAGGCCAAATAAGAAATCTACGGTGCATGATGGAACACGAAAAAAAGATTGAAACGTCCCACGGTCAGATCGCTGTCTACGACTCACCTGGCCGCCGACTTCCCGTTATCATGATTCACGCCAACTCCCTCTGTAAGGAAACATTCCATTTTCAGATCGAGGCCCTTGCCAACAAACACCGGATCGTCGCCGTCGACCTGCCTGGCCATGGTCAATCTTCCGATGCGACCGATCCACTGCATACCTACAACTTCAATGGATATGCCGACGCTATCTGCGAAGTCACTGACGCACTCGACCTCGACCGTTTCGCCCTGCTCGGCCACTCGCTCGGCGGCCATGTCGCCCTGGAACTCATGAGGCTCCTACCCGAAAAGATTGTCGGGGCGATGATCTTTGGTACACCACCAATCCCACCGTGCTCAGAAGGTGCTGCGCTCGGCTTCGTTCCCAATCCGGAATTCGCTTACACTGGAAAAGAGACGCTGACCGAGCAGGAAATCCACATGGTCGTCGCCCTCGCTCTCGGACCTGACGCTGTCCACGATGCGTTCTGGAAAATAGCTGTCAGACGAACCGACGGACGGTCGCGTCGGATGATGATCGATGCAGCTCTGGCCGGAAAACACCCCGATCAACGCACCCTTGTCGCAACTTCGCCTGTTCCACTGGCTATCGTCAACGGCGCCGACGACCCTGTGATCAATCTCGATTACATCGACAGCCTGACCTTCAGGAACCTCTGGAACAGCGGCGCTGCCCGCCTGGAAAATGCCGGGCATGGTCTCCACTGGCAAAAGCACAAGGAGTTCAATGCCCTGCTAAACAGCTTCCTTGCCGACGTTGCGTGAGACAGAGACAGCCGGCAAAGCGGTAAAACACCCGAAATTCGCACGACGAGTTCTCGATCACCGAGCCGCTTTCACAGCGTCCTTCTGCGAAGCATCGTCCAGGGCATAAGAGCCTCGTTTGAAGACAGGCTTTACAGCTGTAAAGTTCGGCACCGCGAAAAGGGGAGGGCGCTACTTTACAACTGTAAAGTCCTCTCCGCGACATGACATCAGTATCGCGAGCCTTCGATTGCGCACCTATCCCGTTAACTTTTGATTAACTAAAAAAGGCTTGTGGAATCGGACGACCTCTGCCAATCATGACGGAAATTGCCCCATAAAGTGAATTAAACCGTCAAGAGGATCGGATGCATCAAATCGCATCTAAGAGCGTCACAGATACCGCATCAAAAATCGGCGTATACACGTCGAAACTTTCTGCGGAGCTCCGAGATATGCGGGAGGCGGTCTATCCGCCCGAGGCGCGGAAGACATTTTCAAAAACCTTCTCAACCGTCGATCTTGTTCGTCTCCTCGGCGTACCTGAGAGCACCTTGCGCCAGCTCACTATCGAGGGAAAGGGGCCCGTCCCTGACAGGGCTGAGAACAACCGTCGAACTTACACCGTCGAACAGGTCCGAGAACTCCGCTCCTTCCTGGCAACTCTACGTCCGGACGAGGCGGGGCATCTCCTGCCTTACCGCCGAAAGGGCGAGAAACTCCAGATCCTCGCCACCGCAAATTTCAAAGGCGGAAGCTCCAAAACAACCACCTCCATCCATCTTGCCCACTTTCTGGGCCTCCAAGGCTATCGTGTCCTTTGCGTTGATCTCGATCCACAGGCATCGATGACGGCCCTTTTCGGTATCCAACCCGAATTCGACCTAGGCGATAACGAAACCGCCTTTGCTGCTATTCGCTACGACAACGAGCGGCGGTCCTTCCTTGACGTCATCCGGCCCACCTATTTCCCAGGCGTCGATCTCGTTCCTGGCAATCTCGAGCTCATGGACTTTGAGTTTGACACCCCCAACTACCTGACATCGAAAACACGTGACGAACTCGGTCTTTTCTTTGAGCGCATCAATACTGCGATAGCCACTGTAGACGACCGTTATGATTTCGTCATCCTCGATACGCCACCTTCCCTAGGCTACTCGACGCTCGCTGCCCTGTACGCAGCAACCTCGCTCATCATCACCGTGCACCCGGCGATGCTCGATGTCGCCTCCTGCAATCAGTTTTTGCTGATGATTTCGGATCTAGCCGAGGTTCTGGAGCAGTTCGGCGCGAGATTCGAGCATGACTTTTTCCGCTTTCTACTCACCCGCGTAAATCCGAACGATGGTCCGCAGAAATACATGGGCGGCGTGATGCGCCGGCTATTTGGGGATGACGTTCTCGTTGCGGAAGCAGTCGAGTCTACTGCAATCGCCGGAGCGGCCGTCGCTAAAAAATCTCTCTACGAGCTGGAGACCGGCGAAGTCGGAAGAGAAGCCCTTAAGCGGGCACTCGAAAGCGCCGACAGGGTCAATTTTGAAATCCTTGCACTTGCCCATAAAGTCTGGGGTCGCAGCACATGAAAAAGAGCATCCTTCAACGTATGGCCGAGGAGGCGGTCAATCGCACCGAGTCGGTCGAAGCCGATACCTCCGAGAAATTGATCCCTGCAAGACGGCACTCGTCGCCTGTCATCGCCAATGTGGGTAAATCGCTGACTCAACTGGGTGAAGACAGCATTCTCTCGCTCGATCCATCCAGGATTGATCGGTCGCCCTATCAAGATCGCTTCAGCAACGACCATGATGCCAATGTCGAACTTGAAGCCTTAAAGATCTCCATTGCGGCAGAGGGGCAGAAAATACCTGTCCTTGTCCGGCCGCACCCGACCAAACCTGACCACTATCAGCTCGCCTACGGTCACCGCCGTCTGGCCGCGATAAAATCGTTGATGGCAGAGGCCGAACGTCCGGAGACGGTCAAGATAAAGGCGCATGTGCGCAATCTTACGGACCGCCAACTGATCGAAGAACAGGCTGTTGAAAACGGCGTACGTGAAAACCTGACCTGGATCGAACAAGCCATGTGGGCTGTTCAGCTCAAGGAAGCCGGTTTGTCTCACCGCGCAATTTGCCCGGTTTTGGCGCTCTCAGAAGCAGCCGTGTCGCATCTGTTCCGTGTAACATCCGTCATTCCCGCTGATATCATCTTTGCCATCGGTCGCGCCAAATCCGTCGGCCGTCCGAAGTGGACCGCTTTCGCTGAGCTTCTAAAGGACGATAGCAAGATAGCCGCAGTTCGCGAGATCTTGGACACTGCCGATTTTCAATCGAAGGATGGAGCGGGCCGTATCGCGATGGCAATGGACACCGCCAATGGCATCATTCCTACGAAGCCGGACGAGTCGCGCGATGTGATCAACTTTACGCTCGGCGAACGGCTGTTCGGGCGCATGAAAAGTTCGTCGACAGGTACCACGGTCACCATCCCGAAAAAGCAAGATGCGTTCGCTCGCTGGTTGGCGGAACGGATGCCTGAGCTCGTACGGGAGTACGATCATCAATTGGGCCGCATAAAATGAGGTCCGATAAAGCAGTTTATCTGATTCATAAGGAGCGATAGCGCAAAGAAAAAGGCCACCAAAACGTTCCCGTCGTGGAAGCCTTCCTCAAGTCCTTAAGCAAGATCGAGAATCGCATTTCCACGAATCACAGTCAAGAGTCTTGGCGCCGTTTTTGGTGAGCGGATTTCTTTTGCCTTTTGAAAGGTGAAGAAATGGATAGTGGACATGTGACGACGCCCTTTGGGCGGCGGTCGATGACGTTTGCCTCGTTGTCGCGGCAACGACAAATCAGCGAAGCAAAGCCTGAGACCGCCCGAAACAAATGGAAGCTCTTCAGAGCCGTCTGTGAAGCTAGAGAGGCGCTTAATGTTTCCGATCGGTCTCTGTCGGTTCTCGATGCTTTATTATCGTTCTACCCGTCCGATGAGCTCACTTCGAAGAACGATCTGATCGTCTTTCCCTCAAACGCCCAGCTTTCAATACGGGCAAGGGGCATGACTGCTGCTACGTTGAGACGACATCTGGCCGCTCTAGTCGACGCCGGCCTTATCCTTCGCAAGGATAGCGCCAATGGCAAGCGCTTTGCCCGGCGGAGCAGGGCAGGGGAGATTAATGAAGCTTTCGGCTTCAATTTGGCCCCGCTGTTGTCCCGCGCAAAGGAGATCGAAGACATCGCCGCCAAAATCGCCGCCGACCGGGAGCTTTTCCATGCAACACGGGAACGGATCAGCCTCTGCCGCCGCGACATAACCAAACTCATCCAGCTAGCAATAGACGGATGTGTAGAAGGCGAATGGAGCCAACTTCACGACCGATTCCGCGCCTTCCTTGCGTCTTTGCCCCGTCAGCCGTCACTCGACGAACTCCAGTTTCTACTCAGCCGCTTGATCGAACTTCGCACGACTATCGTCAAGCTATTGCACGAACACGATAAAATGCAAAATATGTGCGCCAGAGAGTCCCAAAATGAGCGCCACATACAGGATTCACAAACACAATCCTTTTATGAATCTGAAGCAGAGCAAAACACACCGCCAGCCGAAACTTCCAACCCACCGGCAGCCGCCCGACCTGCTAAGGAAAAGCACCGAGCCGTCAAACAGGCTCTGGAAGAACCGATCCAATCTTTAAAACCCGCTGTCGCTCTGGACACAGTGCTGCGAGCCTGCAGTGAAATTCACCCTTATGGGCCCGGTGGATCGATCAGATCGTGGCGAGACCTGCTCGCAGCGACAGCCGTCCTACGATCAATGCTGCAAATAAGCCCATCGGCCTTCCATCAAGCATGCCTTGTCATGGGACCAGAAAATGCTGGCGCTGCCATAGCTTGTATCTTCGAAAAGGGTGGGCAGATCAATTCTGCAGGTGCGTACCTGCGCGATCTCACCAGACGAGCCACACAGCGCCAATTCACGATCAAACCAATGGTCTCGGCCCTGCTGAGGTCCAAGGCAGGCCCATCGTGAAATGAAGCAACCGCTGTCGCCAGGAATTAGGAGCAACCGGCATCAGCAGCTATGCGGAGCGGTTGCGAACAACTGGTTCGTCATGCGTCAAGCACGGATAATGGGACAGACAGGCTCAAATTCGTATGCCTGATATCGCAATGGCATATGGACCACCAGCGCGATATTCGGTATCTGCAGGATACTTGTTGCGATGCTGAAACATCGCCGAAGACACTCAAGGCCTCTCAAAGTGAAAAAAGTTCAACGCAGCTTTACCGTCGAGTACAGATCGGGCCGACGAAAACTCAATTCCAATCCGAACTCTATTTGGGGACACATGGACCTCAAATCCGTCGCGCAGGATCTGCAGGATGACGCAAGGCCTTTCTTGACGCCAATGTCTCAGGTCGGCAGCGAAAAGGCTTTGACCGGCGAAGAACAATCCTCCGCACTATTGACACTGCCGATGGCGCAAGAGACAAATGTGCTGGCTTTACAGGAGACCAGAATGGCCGACGAAAACAATACGATGACTGTTGCTGACGCGCCGGCCGCAGAGGCGCCCGATGTACCCAAGAAGGAGCGCAAACCTCGCGCCAGGAAGGCGGTGCCTGAAATCGCCTCGGCAACGGTTTCGCCGCAACCGGCAGCGGCATCGAATGCCGCAGCGGTCAAGCCGAAGAGAGGACGCAAGGCAAAGTCCGACGAGGCTGCGACAAGCGCCAAGCGTGCGCCTGTCAAACGCGCTCCGAAGGCCGTGCAAGCGGCGGCTGCACCCTCGGTGGCGGCAGTTGACGAGTTTGCGGATCTTCTGCAGCTGGAAGAGGAAAACCAAAGACTGCGCAAGCTGCTGGCCGAGAAGCTCCGTGCCGAAAATGCCGATCTGCGAAAGCGGCTCAACCTCGCTTGATCGGCAGCAGCCGATCAAGCCCTGGCCGCATTCACGAGGTTATATCGAAGCGAACATATTGGCGGCGGCTAGTCCTGCCGCCAACGCTTTTGCCCGCTGCCTGCATGCGGGCTAGAATACGAGGTCGAATAAATGGCGTCTCCATGGAAACTTCTTGCTCGGCTGGTGTCACCGCGACGTCAGCAGCGCCAGGAACATGCCTCGACCGATGACGTGAAGCCGGACCTGTTGGCTATCGCCAACCTGACTGAAACGGCTGCCGATAACGGATTGAACACCGGGGCGCCTCCGGTCGACGAAAAGCCGATCGCCGACGAACAATCGGCGGCGGTGTCAGCGGATCCGGATCATTCCGACGAAACGGCAAGTGGTGTCGACAGCACGGCCGATATTGGAGGCGCCGAGCCCGGGAAGACGGCTGATCCGGACTTGTCCGATGAGGCGGCTACGGTTGCACACGCCGGACCAAAACTCTTGCAGACTGGCGAAGGCGTTACGCGAAAGCGCAGGAAATTGGCCAAGTCAGCGGAGCCGGTTGAAGCTGTTTTGCCTCCCTCTGCAGCCGCTCCCTCCGCTTCTGACGACACGATCAGTCTTGATGAAGAAATCAAGCTGCTCAGGAACCAACTCGCGCGTAAGCTTCAACTGCAAAATGCACAGCTGAAGAGGATGCTGGAGCGGTTCGAACGCTGAACGTCTCATTCAATACATGGACAACTCCTCGTTTGCTCGGCAGGGTGTCACACTGCCTCCTTTCCATTAGCGCTCGGCTGCTAACATTCACCGTGACCCGAGGGTTTTCGTGACTCCCCCGTCATCGATGCGCTTCGACCTGCAACTAGGCCAGAGTGCCTCGTAGGGGTTTCCGGAGCCGTGGGTGTGCTGAGGTCACCAACCTGATTGCCGTCACAGCTCAGACAACGCCCTGTGCTCGGCCGCAGCTGCCTTCAGCGTTTCGATTGTTCGGTTTCCCTCGCGAAACAGGTTGAGCATCACAGCTGCCGCAAGCTCGACGTCCGGATTGTCCTTGGGCAAACCGCGCCGCGCCCGCCATTCCTCGAGCACGATGTCCAGGATTTCCAGCTCCTCCGGCCCAAAGGTGGTTTCCAGAAACTGATGCATGCTCGAATGACCTCTTTACAAGTGACGGCCGCAATGTGGGGAGGGATCGGCGCGGATCAAGGGCGGATTCGAATGGGAGCGGTTGCAGAGAGGAAGAGGAGGGAAGGGGAGCTGCGACGGATTGAGAGGGTTGGAGAGAGGCTCCGGCCGGTCCGTCACGGAGAAACTGACATGGCACAAGCCATCCAGAAAATCACCCTCAGTTCAGCTCGGGATATTCCCTTCAATAAGCTGGTACTCAGCCAGCAGAACGTCCGCAAGATCAAGGCCGGCGTCTCGATCGAGGACCTGGCGGAAGACATCGCCCATCGCGGGCTGCTGACCAGCCTCAACGTCCGCCCGGAACTCGACGGCGATGGCAACGAGACCGGCATCTATCGTATCCCGGCCGGCGGTCGTCGCTATCGCGCCCTTGAGCGGCTGGTTGCGCAGAAGCGACTGGCCAAAGCCGCCCGCGTTCCCTGCATCGTCAGTAAAGGCGAGACGCTGGAGGTCGAGGATTCGCTCGCCGAGAACGTCCATCGCGTCAGCCTTCATCCGCTCGATCAGTTCCGCGCATTCCAGACTCTCCGGGAGCAGGGGCTTGGCGAGGAGGAGATCGCGGCGCGCTTCTTCGTCTCGGTTGCCACCGTCAAGCAGCGCCTGCGGCTGGCCTCCGTCTCGCCGCGGCTTCTCGATCTTTATGCCGAAGACGAGATGACGCTCGAGCAGATCATGGCCTTCTCGATCACCAACGACCATGTTCGCCAGGAGCAAGTATGGGATACGGTGTCGCGTTCGCATAGCCGGGAACCTTATTATATTCGCCGGCTGCTGACAGAGACCGCCATCCGCGCTAGCGACCGCCGCGCCGTCTATGTCGGTATCGAGGCCTATGAAGCGGCCGGTGGCGTGACCATGCGCGATCTGTTCGACCAGGATCAGGGCGGCTGGCTGCAGGATCCGGCACTGCTCGAGCAGCTCGTGATGGAGAAGCTGAAGGCTGACGCCGAGGCGATCCGCGTGAGCGAAGGCTGGAAGTGGGTCGAAGCCACTTTTGATTTCCCCTACGGTCACACGTCCGGGCTGCGCCGCTTCTATGGCGAGCAGGTCGAAATGACAGAAGACGAACTGGCCCGCTATGATGCCACCCGCGCCGAATACGACAAGCTCGACGCGGAATATGCGGAAGCAGACGAGTACTCGGAAGCGACCGAACAGAGGCTGGAGGAGCTTGGTAGCGAACTCGACCGCCTGAATGACCGTCCATATGTGTTCGATCCGCAAGAGGTTGCCCGCGGCGGCGTCTTCGTCTCGCTTGGCGCCAGCGGCGAACTCAAGTTCGAGCGCGGCTTTGTGCGGCCCGAGGATGAGCCGAAGTGCGAGACCGATCCCTCCGCTGAGGCCGGCGATAATGACGTCGATCAAGGCAATGATCTTGCGGCAAGCGGTGCCACCAGCGGGGAGGGCGCCCAACCGGACGACGAGGACGAAACGATCAAGCCGCTTCCCGATCGCCTGATCCTCGATCTGACAGCGGCGCGCACGGTTGCTTTGCGCAATGCACTCGCGAACGATCCTGTCATCGCCTTCGTCGCGGTCCTGCACGCCTTCGTCCTAAAGGCCTTTTACGTCTACGGCTCGGATTCATGCCTGGAGGTGACGCTGCAGAGCACCCGCTTCAGCCAGACGCCGGGGCTCGGCGACACGGTCTGGGCGAAGGAGATCGATCAGCGGCATGAAGGCTGGGGCCAGGATCTGCCCAAGGATCCGAACGATCTCTGGGATTTCTTGATCACGCTCGACGAGGTCAGCCAGCAGGCGTTGTTTGCGCATTGCGCCTCGTTGTCGGTCAATGCGGTGATCGAACCATGGAACAAGCGCACCCGGGCGATTGCGCATGCCGATCAGCTTGCCCGCTCGATCGGTTTCGACATGGTCGAAGCCGGCTGGACAGCGACCGCCGACAACTATCTCGGCCGTGTCACCAAGGCACGCATCCTGCAGGCGGTGCGAGAAGCCAAGGGTGACCAGGCAGCGGAGTTCATTGGCCATCTGAAGAAGACCGACATGGCCCGCGAGGCCGAACGGTTAATGGCCGGGAGTGGTTGGCTTCCGGAGCCCCTCCGTCTCGTGACAGATTTCGCTTCCGTCGACGACGCGACGTGCGAAAACGCCGAGATTCTGAGCGGTGATGCCACCGGGAGCGGCAATTCCGATCTCCCAGCGTTCCTGACTGATAGCGGGGACGATGCCCACGCTGCGACTGACGAAGTCAACGAAGAACGGCATCTCGACGCCGCCGAATAACTGTCTTCCCAGTTCAACCAACGGCCCGGCTCCGAAAGGAGACCGGGCCGCTTCCATATTCAGGAGCATTTCAATGCCCGACTTTACGATCGAATCCACCTTTCACCTGCCGGTATTTCGGCATCGAACTTATGCGGCTGACACGCTCGAGGCCGCCTGCCGGGCCGCCGTCGACGACGACAATTGGGATCTCGCCGAGAAAGACTACGATTCCTCCGGCGAGGTTCATATCACCGGCGTCTGGGAAGGCGCCCATGGCGCCTATACCGGACCGTCAGTCCCGGTGCCCTCGCAATTCGATGAAGCTGTCCAGCGGCGTGCACGTCATTTCGAGATCCTGCTCGGCCTGTTGAAGATGTTCTTCGACGACGCACACGCAGCACGTTCTCCCTCGCCCGACTGGCTTGCCCGTTCGGCCTGGGAGATTGCGCGTGGTGAGGCCATTCTTGGCAACGCTCCGGATCCCGATGAGCCTGTGGAACGCCAAAGGCGAACCATATCCTGGCGCGACTACAGGAAGATCAGGTTCGCAATGCGATCGCCGCCGTACCGGAGGTCGATGACAATTTCCGAGCGCTTTCGCCGACGGCCATAACCGACGACGACATCCACACCGCCTGCCTCACGATCGCGACGACGATGGATGCTCGGACGTCGTCGGCAATGCCGAATTCCAGGCAGCGCTTGCAGCGATCCGGGCAGCGCATCAGCGCCTCCATCCAGCCTGACTGACCATCAGCCATTTCACTTCCCCCAACCCAGCCCGGCCACTGCGCCGGGCGCTTGTTTTTCAGGAGACTCCCATGAACACTTTAACACACGAGGCCCGGTCCGTTTCCTCGGGCTTTAAGGTCGATATCTCGCGCGGCGAACGCATCGGCCGTGTCTCGTCCGAATGGTTTTCGCGCCCCGATGACGAACGCTTCCTGTCGCTGACTGATTTGTACTATACCGTCCGGTCCCGAGCCGAGCGTGCCCATGCCCGAACGATCGAAAGCGCTGCGATCCGCGTCGAGGCCACACGCGACAATGCCGAGCGGCTTGAGCTTCTCGTTCCAGGTCAGCGTCAGGCGATCGCGCCGACGCATTGGAGCTACGGCCAGCTTTGCAGTCTTGTCGGCGCCCCGGCCACCTATATGCGGCAACTGCCGGCGCCGCTCGCCGCGATCAATCTGCAGCATGGTCTGCTCAATCACCGTGCCGAGCTCGTCAAGACGCTCGAGATGGACGACGGTCGCCTGGAACTGCGGGCCGTCACCGGACCGGAATACGGCCGCATTTGGGACCACGAACTGGTCTCGGCGGTGATGAAGATCGCCGGCAATGGGACCGGCGACACCATGTGGAAAGTGCCGGGGGTTCTCGATTGGGAGACGATGACCCACAATCCGTTCGTCGACATCACCAAGGATACGACGACGCTCTATGCCAGCGACCGTGACGTCTTCCTGTTCCTGGTTGACGACACTCATCCGATCGAAGCCGGGCGCCTGCCGAACGGCGAGCCTGACCTCTATTTCCGCGGCTTCTACGCCTGGAATTCCGAGGTCGGGTCCAAGACGCTCGGAATTGCTTCCTTCTATCTGCGGGCGGTCTGCGCCAATAGAAATTTGTGGGGCACGGAGAATTTCGAGGAGATCACCATCCGCCATTCGAAGTTCGCGGCCCAGCGGTTCGCGCATGAGGCAGCACCCGCGCTGACCAGCTTCGCCAATTCGTCGCCGGCGCCATTCATCGCCGGCATCAAGGCGGCACGCGAGTGCATCGTCGCGCGCAAGGACGACGACCGCGAAACCTTCCTGCGTCGGCGCGGCTTCTCTAAAGCCGAGACCGGCAAGGTGATCGAGATGGTGCTGTCGGAGGAGGGCCGGCCGCCGGAATCGATCTTCGATTTCGTGCAGGGCATCACCGCGCTGGCGCGCACCAGGACCAATCAGGACACGCGTCTCGAACTCGAAGGCAAGGCGAAGAAGCTGCTGGAGAGCGCCCCCTGACAGGTTCAAGCGCACGGGCTCAGACCCGGCCGCGTCAGCAATCCCCATCGTCATCATCCCAGAGCCCGGTCAAGCGCCGGGCCTCATTTTGTCTGGAGCACTTAATGGCTATCCCCGATCATGCCCGCACAAACTTCGACACGCTGCTGCGCGCCGCAGCCGATGGCAATCTTGCTCTCATGGAATGCCTCGACGCCGCCACACGCGAGCCGCGTTACGTGCTTTGCGCCGTCGGCCGCAGTGACGGCGAATTCGTCTTCACGCCATTCGGCCATCTTGCCGATGGCAACCCGTATGACGCCTACCTGCCGCCGGACCCAAAGGATCCCGTTGGCTTCGTCATAGGTCCGACGACCAGACGCTGACGATCGCCGGCAGTTCAAGCTGGCGATCCCCGACCCATCCGTGGCTGCCCCGATATCGCTCCTCCGAACCCTCGGCAGGACGCTGGGCTCCGCTGTTCTTTCCTCACTCTTGGAGCACCCTTCGATGAATATCATCTCACATTCTCAAACCGTTAGCGTCTCCCCGCGTCTTGAGATCAAAACCGGCGTTGAGGCACTTATTAAGGCTGCCGAACAACTCACGTCGCTTCTGGAGCACGGTCAAGTCGTCTCTACCGGCGCCCTGCGACAGGTCATGATGGAGGCCTTCGGCGGAAACGACGCCGAGGGCCTCTGGCTTTGGAAGGATGCCTATGAAGCGACTGAAGCCGCCCAGGTCCTGTTCCTGCGCAAATTCCGCTCAATCGCCTCCCGAGCCCAGTCGCCTCAATCGACGCTCGCAATGCTGACCAAGCTGGCAAACCTCCTGCCGACCCATACACGCCGATCCGAAGAGAGCCAGGCCCTGCAGCAGTTCTCGACTCCGATCCCTCTTGCCTATGTCGCATCGCGTGCTGCCGGCATTACGGTCGCTGACGTGGTCCTCGAACCGTCAGCCGGAACCGGCCTCATGGCGATCTTTGCGGAACTCGCGGGCGCGCGCCTGGCGCTCAACGAATATGCGGCTGCTCGGCACGCGCTGTTGGAGCAGATTTTCCCCGGCGTTCCGACATCACAGCACGATGCCGCTCATATAGACGATTACCTCGACCGTTGCATTCAGCCGACCGTGGTGCTGATGAACCCGCCATTCTCCGCCGGTGTTCATGTCGAAGGTCGTGTCACCGACGCCGCCTGGCGCCATCTCACGTCAGCCTTTGCGCGCCTTGCCCCTGGCGGCCGCCTGGTCGCGATCACCGGCGCAAGCCTTTCTCCCGACAATTCGGTATGGCGCGACGCCTTCGTGCGGCTGCAGAGGCAAGGCACGATGCTGTTCACCGCGGCGATCGACGGCAGCATCTACGCCCGTCATGGCACGACAATGGAAACGCGGCTCACCGTCATCGAAAAGATCCCGGCGCGCGATCCCTCGAAGCTGGTGACGTCGAGGGGCACAGCGTGCGATATCGAAACGCTGCTCGGCTGGATCACCGGTCTCCCACCCCGCGCGCTGACGACGGTGCCGAACTCTACCGTCGTGCTCTCAAACGGTATCCTGCGCGCGGACACAACGCGCCCGGCAGCGATTGCCGCGCACCGCCCCGCGGTCGGCGAGCAGGCGCGGCCTGCGGCAACGGTGCGTCCGATACATCTCGATGACGAGATCATCGAACTCTCCTACGAGCTGCGAGACGCTCAGCCGGGGGATGAGGCCAACGCCGACGGCATCTATGAACCCTACCGGCTGCAATCGATCCACATCCCCAATGCAAAACCGCATCCCGACAGGCTGGTTGAATCCGTGGCGATGGCATCCGTCGCGCCGCCGAGGCCGACCTATCGCCCACATCTGCCGAAGCGCATCGTCACCAGTGGCGCTCTCTCCGACGCCCAGCTCGAAAGCGTCATCTATGCGGGCGAAGCCCATTCCGGCTATCTCGCCGGACACTGGAGCGTCGATGCCTCCTTCGACAATCTTAAGGCCGTCGCATCCGACGCAGAGCATGCTGTCCGCTTCCGTCGCGGGTGGTTCCTCGGCGACGGAACAGGCGCTGGCAAGGGCCGTCAGGCCGCCGGCATTATTCTCGACAATTGGCTGAAAGGCCGCCGGCGGCACGTCTGGATCTCAAAATCCGACAAGCTGATCGAGGACGCCCAGCGCGACTGGAGCGCGTTGGGCCAAGAAAAGCTGCTGGTGACACCGCTGTCGCGTTTTCGGCAGGGCACGCCGATCAAGCTGGAGGAGGGCATCCTCTTCACGACCTTTGCGACGCTGCGCACCGACGAGCGCGAGGGCAAGCGCTCGCGTGTGCAGCAGATCCTCGACTGGCTTGGAAGCGATTTTGACGGCGTTATTATCTTCGATGAAGGCCACGCCATGGCCAATGCCGCGGGCGGCAAGACCGAGCGCGGCGACAAGGCGGCATCGCAGCAGGGTAGGGCGGGCCTCCGCCTGCAGCGCGCCCTTCCGGACGCCCGCGTCGTCTACGTCTCGGCGACCGGCGCGTCGGAAGTGGAGTCGCTCGCCTATGCCGAGCGCCTCGGCCTTTGGGGCAGCAGCGACTTTCCCTTCCCGACCCGTTCCGAGTTCATTGCCGCCATCGAGGATGGCGGTGTGGCGGCGATGGAAGTGCTCGCACGCGACCTCAAGGCCATGGGGCTTTATGCCTCGCGCTCGCTCTCCTTCGAAGGCGTGGAATACGAAATCCTCGAACACGAACTGACCGAGGAACAGGTCCGCATCTACGACGCCTATGCCGAGGCCTTCCAGGTCATCCACAACCATCTCGACGCCGCCATGGAGGCCTCAGGTATCACTGGGAAGTCCGGGACGCTCAACAAAAACGCCAAGGCGGCTGCGCGCTCGGCCTTCGAAAGCTCGAAGCAGCGCTTCTTCAATCATCTTCTGACCTCGATGAAGACGCCGGCCCTGCTTAAAGCAACCGCTACAGATTTGGACGATGGTCATGCTGCCATCATCCAGCTCGTCTCGACGGGAGCGGCTTTGACCGAGCGCCGGCTGGCACAGATCCCGACTGAGGAATGGGGCGATCTGCAGGTCGACGTAACGCCGCGCGAATACGTTATCGACTACCTGATGCACTCCTTCCCGGTGCAGCTCTTCGAGGAGTTTTCCGATGCTGATGGCAATCTGGGTTCCCGGCCTGTCCATGACGCGAAGGGGAATCCTGTCATCTGCCGAGCGGCGGAACGGCGGCGCGACGAACTGATCGAAGTCTTGGGCAGCCTGCCGGCGATCCCGACGGCACTCGACCAGATCGTCCAGCACTTCGGCGCCAGCAAGGTCGCAGAGATCACCGGCCGCTCCCGCCGCATCATTCGCCGGGAGGACGGCAACTCCATCGCCCGCTATGCCGTGCAGAGCCGGCCGGGCACCGCCAATCTCGACGAGGCCCGCGCTTTCATGGATGATGAGAAAGGCATCCTTGTCTTCAGCGATGCCGGCGGAACCGGCAGATCCTATCACGCGGATCTTGCCGCCAAAAATCAGCGCCTGCGTCTTCACAACCTTCTGGAAGCGGGCTGGCGTGCCGACGTAGCGATCCAGGGGCTTGGGCGCAGCCATCGCACCAACCAGAAACAGCCGCCCCGGTTTCGGATGATCGCCACCAATGTCAAGGCGGAGCGGCGCTTCCTCTCGACAATCGCCCGGCGTCTCGACACGCTTGGCGCTATCACACGGGGCCAGCGCCAGACCGGCGGGCGGGGGATGTTCCGGTCCGAGGACAATCTGGAATCGCAATATGCCCGCGACGCGCTGCGGCAATTCTACGGGTTGTTGCATGCCGGCAGGATCGAAGGCTGCTCGCTGGAGACTTTCGAAAGCATCACAGGCCTGTCTTTGACCTCGGAGGAGGGCGGACTGAAGGACGAGCTGCCGCCGATCCAGACCTTTCTCAATCGCATGCTGGCGCTGACGATCGCCATGCAGAACGTGCTGTTCGAGGCCTTCGAGCAACTGCTGGCCGCTCGTATCGAGGGGGCAATTGCCGCCGGTATGTATGACAAGGGGCTTGAGACGATCACCGCTGATAGCATGACGGTTACCGACCGCCGGCTGATTTACACCCATCCGGTCACCGGCGCGCAGTCGCACTTGCTGACGGTCGAACGCCGGGATCGCAATGCACCGATGCGGCTCGAGGAGGTTCGGTGCCTTGTGCAGCAGGATCCGCGCGCCAGGCTGATGATCAACGGCAAGTCTGGCAGGCCCGCGGTGATGGTGCCGACGCGCTCGATCATGCTGGACGATGGCTCCGTTCAGCCGCGCGTGTCGCTGATCCGGCCGATGGACGAACTCCGCTTCGAAGTCCGCCAGCTCGAAGAGACAAGTTGGGAAGAAGCCGACGAAAAGGTCTTCTTAGCTGCCTGGGATGCCGAGGTGGCTGCCGTGCCGGAATTCTCGACTTCGACGATGCATATCGTCAGCGGTTTGTTGCTGCCAATCTGGAAACTGCTGCCGCAGGACTTTTGCCGCGTGCGGCGACTGCAGACCGATGACGGCCAGCGGATCGTCGGCCGTGTCATCGCTCCGGATCGGCTTACCGGGCTTTGCCGCAACTTCGGGATCGACCAGACCATGGTGATCTTGCCGGACCAGGCCTGGGCATCGCTTGTCGACGGATCCTCGATCGTCGGGCTTGCCGGCGGCATGACGCTGCGGCGGGCGCGGGTGATGAACGACTACCGCGTCGAGCTCACCGGCTTCACCGACGGCATGCGCGACTGGTTGCGGTCGATCGGCCTGTTCGCCGAGATGATCAATTGGAAGCTGCGCTTCTTCGTGCCTGTCACAGACGAGGGTGCGGCGATCCTGTCGACGTTGATGCAGCGTCATCACCTCATCGACATCGCGCGCCGGTCGTGACGGAGGTCTGTCATGCTTTCCGCCTCCGATCTGGCGGGCCGTCTCGCGCAAGACGCGGAGGCGGTCTGCCGCCACTATCTCTCCGCCGGCCGCCGTGCCGGTAACTACTGGCTCGTCGGCGATGTCGCCAACAACAAGGGCCGGTCCCTCTATGTGCATCTGGTCGGCCAGCGCGCCGGCCGATGGACGGATGCGGCGACCGGCCAGTTTGGTGATCTGCTTGATCTGATCCGCGAGACCTGCGGCCTCGTCGATTTCCGCGACGTTGCCGAAGAGGCGCGCCAGTTCCTCAGCCTGCCTCGACCGCAGCCTGTATCGTCTTGCAGAAGGGATACCCGAAATTCTGCGACGGTCGAGCAGCCGGCGTCTGAGCGAGCCAGGCGTCTGTTTCGGATGACACAGCCGCTGGCTGACACATTGGCCGACTCCTATCTGCGCGAGCGCGGCATCCTGCGAGCATCCGCGCATACGGCGCTGCGGTTCCATCCGTCCTGCTACTATCGCGATCTCGTCACCGGCCACACGACAAGCTATCCGGCTCTGATCGCTGCCGTGACCGACACAGCTGGAGCGATAACCGGTGTGCATCGCAGCTGGCTCGATCCCGACGGCGCTGGCAAGGCCAAGGTAGACGATCCCCGTCGCGCGCTTGGCGGTCTTCTCGGCAATGCCGTCCGCTTTCGATTTCCGACCAACGATCTTGTGCCGGTCATGGCGGCAGGGGAGGGCCTCGAAACCATGCTATCGCTATCGCATGTGATGCCCAGCATGCCGATGGTCGCCGCTTTGACGGCCAATCATCTCGCGGCCTTCAACTTTCCACCTGGATGCCAGCGCCTCTACATCGCCGCCGATGCGGATGCCGCCGGCCGGCACGGGATCGCGGGATTGAGCCGCAGGGCACAGGAAAGCGGGATCCTGCCGCTGGTTCTGTCGCCGGAGCTCGGCGACTTCAATGAGGATCTGCGCTGGCTGGGTTCCGACCGACTGACGGCGAGCCTTCGGGCTCAGCTGGTCCCTGAAGACGCGATGGCATGTCTGCCCGCATGAGGACGGCGGGGCAGGGCAGGGGCGGAGCCGGCGAGGGCGGGAGGACGGTCCGCGGTGCCGGCTCCCCGAGTGAGCGCGTCCGCGGGCCTGCCGAGAGGCGACCCTTACCACGCGGGCCTCCGGCCTTCAGCGGGTCGGTCGGGTTTCTTCCCCTGCCAGACCGCGGTCGCGGTCCGTCATTCCTCGCGGACCAAGAAACCCGCCCTCCGCCGCCCGGCGCTTCGCTGGGCCGCGGCGCTTCGCTTGCGGTTCCGGCCTCGACCCGCGTGACCGGGTTCGCCGTCAGGCCGCGAGAGGCGCGGCCCAAACCGACGGAGACCATCATGGACCTGATCCTTCACCCCGACGACGGCGTCGAGCCCCACCACGCTTCCTCCCCGACAGACCGCTTCATCTACGAGATGCAGATCTTCGGCTATCGTCCCTTCCAGGACGAGCCCGATCCGCGGCCATTGCCGGAAGAACCACAGGTCCAGTCGTCGATCACCGCCATTTTCGATGCCTTCGCCGAAATGCTCGGCGATACCCGCCTGGAGCCCGATCTCGAAGACCTGTTCTGGTCGATCCCCAATCTCTTCCACCGGGCCGGCGAGCGCATCCAGCGCGAGCTCGACCGCAACGAGGAAGCGCAGCGCACCGGCCAGCGCGAGCAGGACGGCTCGGAGGTGAAAAGTGTCGAGCTCGAACGCCTGATCGCGGAAGGCATTACGCTCCTGGAGCGTAGAAATAGCTTCGAGTTCATGCGCGACTACGCGGCCGATCTGTTCGAGGCGCAAATCGGCTCGTCCTGGCGGCCGCGCACCGGCTCGAAAGTGAACCACGCCAACATGACAGCGGCGATGATCGACAGCCGTGACTTTCTCTCAGCTCGCCGGCGCGCCGAAACCGAGGTGCTGATCCCTGCCGGCACCAAAATCGCCTTCGCCGGCGGGATGGACTACAACGATCATGAGCGGATCTGGGCTAAGCTCGACCAGGCGCATGCCAAGCATCCCGACATGGTGCTGCTGCACGGTGGCTCGCCGAAAGGCGCCGAGCGGATCGCCGCCTGCTGGGCTGAAACCCGCAAAGTGACGCAGATCACCTTCAAGCCCAACTGGACCAAGCACGCCAAGGCCGCGCCGTTCCGGCGCAATGACGACATGCTCTCGGTCATGCCCGCCGGATTGATCGTCTTTCCCGGAAACGGCATCACCGGCAATCTCGCCGACAAGGCGCGTCGCCTCGGCATCCCGGTCTGGCAAGCTTCAGGAGACGGCGCGTGAGCGCCGTTTTCCTGGGAATATGGAAAAGATGGAAAACATGGAGAAATGTGTTATATGGAGAACCATACCGGAGGCTATAGCCATGAAGCAGTTCACGACAGGCGACTTGAACAAACAAATCGGCGATATCACCGACGCGGCGAGCCGCGAGCCGGTGATGCTCACCCGGCACAAGAAGCCGCGTTTCGTGCTGATGAGCTACGAGCACTATGAGCGCATGCGCACCGGCGGCAACCCCCGCCGTGCCTATGCTGTATCGGAGATGCCCGACGAGCATGCGGAACTGTTCGACGAGGCTCTTGATCGGCTGGCGCGCGGCGCAGGCTACGACGATGAGCCATGAATTCCGGCCCGGCGAGGTCATCTCCTATCCTTACCTCTGGGCCTGGCAGCAGCAGCGCGGCGAGACCGAGGGCCGCAAGCAGCGGCCGGTCTGCGTCGTCATTGCCATCCGAAGTGCCTCCGATGGAAACACGCATCTGGCGCTTCTCGCCATCACCACGCAGCCGCCGCAGACAGGCCGCATCGCTCTGGAGATCCCCGAAATCGAGCGCAAGCGTGCGGGCTTGAGCGATCTGAAGCAGTGCTGGATCATGGCCGACGAGTACAATTATGATATCGTCCAACGCTCCTGGTACATCGAGCCCGATCAGGACATCCTCGGCCGCTTCAGCAAATCCTTCATGGTGAAGATCGCCAGACTGTTTGCCGAGACGCGTGGTCGAACCGGCCGGGTCAACCGCCTCGATTGAGGCGGCAGGCTGGAGCGGTCATCATCCGGCCATCTCCGGCGGCTGGTCTCCTTTTCCTGACCATCACCGGCGCGGGAGCGGCGCTCCGCAATCAAACCGCTGTTGTGATCTCACTTCACCCGAGGTGCAGTGGCGCCAGAGCGCATGGCATATCAGCTGCCACACCGACCGAAGCCTTCTATGATAGTGACGATGGGATTGGAACGGTGCTGATCGCTCGCGCCGTGTCCACCTGGTTGAAGGCCTGCATTCGTTGACCCGAACGCCCACCGACGCAAGCGACGAGCGCGGCACTCATCGGGTCAGCAAAGGTAGCCAAGGCGAGGTCTCCTGCCGACGTCGCAATCAAGGACCATTCCCGTTCTCTATGTCGCCTTTCTAAGGGACCGGCCGCGATCAGCGTCAACCCCGCAAGGGGGTTCCCCTTCGCTAAAGCTTCGGTGACGCCTGCGGCGCGGCCCCTTCTTCGGGCGCCATCGGGAATGGTCCCGATGCAACGAAGGAGACAATCCCATGGCTACCACGATCGCAACCCTCACCGAAAAGACCGACGGCACTCTCGAAGGCGTCTTCGCCACCATCCGGGTCAACGCTCCGATCGCCCTCGTCCCGAACGCCAGCAAGGCGAGCGAAGAAGCCCCGGACTACCGCATCATCCACCGCAAGACCGGCTTTGAGATCGGCGCAGGCTGGAACCGCATCTCCCGCCAGACCGGCGAGGAATACATCTCCACGAAGATCGAAGCGCCAGAGATCGGCGTGATTTTCGGAAACGTCGCCCCGGCACCCGGCGGCGAACCCGGCAAGAAGGTCATCCTCTGGAACAGCCCGGCCTGAACCGGATCGCCGGCCCCGAAATCGAGGCCGGCATCCCCTCATTTCAAGGAGTTGGCCATGAGCCGCTACACGATTACTGTCACCCGAACCGCATCCCGCCACTCCGACCCGGATGCCATAATCGGCTACGTCCGCCCGCTTCAGACGTTCTTTCTTCAGGCGTTTCCGGACGCCGAAAGCGAGGACCTGGAACTTTGGCTGGGCACGGACTTCCGGGAGTACGAAACACTGTCGCAACTGAGGACCACGGCGATCGCACGCGGTTTCGACTTCATACCCTTGGCATCCGGCATTCTTCACAAGCTGCTGGACGATCATGCCCGCGAAGCGCATCACGTGGTCAGCGACACGATTATCCAGGACCTTCTTGAGCGGACATTCACCCGCTGATGCAAACCCGGAACGAAAATAGCCCGGCACGGGCTATTTTTTTGCTTGGTCAGCAAGATTACTTGTTCAGCGTATCCTTCAGTGCCTTTGCCGGCGTGAACGCCAGCTTCTTGGCCGCGGCGACCTTGATCGTCGCGCCCGTCGCAGGATTGCGAGCTTCGCGCTCCGGTGTCGCTTTCACCTTGAACTTGCCGAAGCCGGGCAGCGACGTCTCATTGCCGGCAACCGCAGCTTCGGTAATCGAGGCGATCACCGCCTCGACGATGGCTTTTCCCTGAACCTTTGTGAGGCCATGCTCGCTTGCGATCTTCTCGGCAATTTCGTTTGTCGTGGTCATCTTCGTCTCCGCATCGTTTCAGATGCAGAATCCCTGCCATTACCGCCCCGAGCTGTCATCGACGCGCTGCGGAAAATGGCGCGGAAAGCCCCGGATCTCCACAGTTATTCACGTGGTCAGGTGTCAGATAACCCGAAGACGGGCATCGAGGCCGCCCTCGCGTTCGGGTGCGATACGGAGAGGTAATGTCTGCTCAGTCCGTCCGAGGATGCCATGGCGCCATGCCGGCCTCAAGGACGAGCGGTTCCCCCAATTTTGCCTCCGCTCCGGTTCCCTGCGCTCCGACAAAATCGGCACCCCCACTCGCCGCCGCTGGCGGTCGCGTCCGCGATCCTTGACGCCGCCACGCCCCCATGTCCGCGCGCGTCGTCTTTCACAAACGTCAAGGAGACGACGACGATGCTTTTGGAACAACACATTGAAGAGCTGCGGGCCGAATTGCGAAATGCCGTGTACCCCGGCGAACGCCGCGAGATCGAACTCGAACTCGAACTGGCCCGCGCCGAGCTCGAGGTGATCATGGCCGAACAGGAGGGTTCAATCGACGCCGAGCCGCCCTTCTGAGGCGGCGTTCGCCATATCGCCTGGCCTGTCGCGTCGGATCAGCCGGCGCTTCAAGCCGGAAGCTACGCTTCGCCGGCCTCCTTCCGCCATCGCTCAGGAAATCGCCCCTCGCGAGAAATTCGCTCTCGGACCGTAGCCGCGCCGCCGTTTCTGACGCAGGAGTTGGAGGAAGAGCCCGACCGCTTCCTCTTCCTTCTTAAAATGATGGATTAGTCTTTGGCCCCTGGCACCAATGCGGCCCCATCGGCGGATGAGGCAAGCTTCGCCGAACAGGTTGGGCTCGATCGACATGGCATAGTAGCGGGCCATGTTCTTGCTGGCGTCCGTGCGTTCGACATAGAGCTGGTAGGGTTGCGCGATCATGAAATACAGAATCGGACAGGCGTGACTTTGCGTCCAACGACATATTTGAATCGGTCCCCGTCGATTGATTCACGGCGATGATGGGTTTGTTGCGTAGTACGGGCGAGCCGCCTCCGGCGGACGGTGCTATTCGCTGTTGCTCACCGAACCCCTTTCGGGTTTCGTCCCATTCGGGTGACGCCCGCTCTCGCGGCTATTGCACTGGCGGCGCCACGTTTCGGCGTCGTCTACTATTGACGTGCCCGCGAGAGACGGCCAAGCCCGTCTCTTGCCATCTTCCATTCGCTTGATCGGTTGCTGGCATCGAGCCTGCTCGCGGGCTTGAGGGGAGAGACTAGCCGCCTCTCCCCTCAAGCACCCCTCTCCCTGCGGAGCGGGTAAAGTCCCGCCCGGCCTTTCGGGCCGGTAAGCGGACGCTGCCGCGACTTCCCCAAACAATACGGAGGAAAAGGCCAGACTGCGCTACACCCTCATATTTCGGGTATCCGCTCCGTCCGCCTTTTCCTCCTTTGGTGGCTCGCCATCTTATCGCTTGCAGCCATCGATGTCCGATCCCTGCGGTCCGAACATCCCGGCTGGTCGCGATGACGGCTCGCTTCAGCATTCCACCAAAGACGGCCAACCGAAGTGCTGTTCCTGCGACGCGGATCGTCGCTGTGACACCTCCGATCGCCGTTGCATCGTCTGAAGACTCGCAACAGCATTGGCGCCTCGGGCACGGCGGTTGGCCGTCTTTGGTGGAATGGCAGGATAGGCTATTGGTATACCAAATAGCCGTTTCGCCCGAAGGGCGATCGCCTCAAAGGCGAAAGAGGGTTTCCCGACCTTTCAATTCTCAAACGAAACAAGGCCATGAGCGAGAGACATTGAGCTGCTAGGAGGGGGCTGGGGAGCCGGCTCTTTGGCGCAAGAGCCTCCGGCTGTCGTGAAAAGCAGTAGCATCTTGGAGGTCAAGCGCTTGCGCTAATCAGCGAATGGGCGGTCGCGCCGATAGGTGGTTCGCCGATTGGACCGGATTGCGAATGTGCAAACAGGCGAAGCCGCGTAAACGTGAATAGGTGCATCACCGGTGGGCCTATCGGTACGTCGGCGAATGAGTGAAGCGGCGATTGGGCTATCCGGTGAAACGGCAGATCAGCGAAATAGCAAATCCGTGAAATGGGGCGACACCGATCGGGCGAATGGGAGGCCAGCCGATTCAGTTAATCCGTGAATCGGTGATTGGGCGGATCGCTGAATCGGTGGTTGCGCGGGCGC
The DNA here is from genome assembly GCF_014194925.1 of Rhizobium sp. BK491. Lineage (NCBI taxonomy): Bacteria > Pseudomonadati > Pseudomonadota > Alphaproteobacteria > Hyphomicrobiales > Rhizobiaceae > Rhizobium > Rhizobium sp. BK491. The sequence continues at coordinate 19,747 of NZ_JACIAR010000008.1, read as the reverse complement.
GCGATTGGGCCACTCAGCGAACAGCTTACTCTTCGAATAGGCATTTGAGCGATCCGACGCATCGGCGAATGAGGGGTTCACCCGTTTGGCGAAACGGTGAAAGTGCGTCCAGACGGTCTGCTTCTGCGGACAAACACTCAATTGGCAAAGTCGCAATCGTGGTTGCTGCGGTTTTCGCAACAACCAAGACCGCGACAACAAGACCTCGGCGATGCCTCTATCGCAACCGATCATGCACTCACCTACGACGGAGCTTAGACATAGGCTTTTTCCCGCTTGAGCAAGCGATCTGCTGCTGATAAAATTATACCAGAGTATAAGTTAGTCATTTGATCTAAGCTGCGGGCCAGGCGGTATTCCGTTTTTTCGAAAATGGGGTTTGACACTGATACACAATCGATCCCTCCTGACGAAGGAATGGTACAAGGTGCCATTCTCAGCGGACTGCCCTGGCTGTGGCGCACAGACGCGGTCTGCCGCTGTCGTGGTTGGCCCTTCGAGCCTGGTGGGGGACGCAGGATCGACGTCGGGAAGCGACGTACTGGCGAAGCCCAACAGACGACTTGATGCGTTCGCATTCGTTGAGGCGCTGGGCGGTCAGACCGAACATGTCGAACGATCCGTCGTCAACCGCTTCCACAGCACCTTCAGCTTCCTGAATGGCAGGCTGACGTCGATTTGCGAACACTGCGCAGAAAACCTTCCACCTGCGGCAATTCGCTCCGCCGTGATGAACGGCTTTGTTCGGCTTGGCCAAAAGCGCCTTCTGGTGAACGAGCGCTTGATGCTTTTTGCCTCCGACGTGGTGCTGACGGAATTTCGCCGAGACACCTCGATAGAGGAAAGCGCTCTGCGCGATCCGGATTATGCCCTCCTGCTCGTTTGCGACACGGAAAGCGCAAACGGTGAAACCGGTATGATCGAGCTTTGGCACAGCATCGCGCGTGACGACTACGCGATCGTGATCAAGGGCCACGATGGCCGGGAGATGTTGCGGGACGCGTTCAACAGTGACTTTAAGGACGTCGTGACAACCATTTCCGATCTCGGACTGGTGCTGACCCAGCTTCACATCGCTCAGGCATCGTCGCCCTATTGCGCTCTCGCCCGCGATCTTTTCCTCGAAGCCCTCGAACATGCCGGTTACCGGCAGGCAAGCTAGAAAGCGATACTATGCGTTTTTTCACGAAGCTCTTCGGATCTCTGGCAGCAATGACGGCATTGGCAGGATGTGGTCACCAGGTTGAGCGGCCGCAACCACGGCCGCCGGCGCCGTTTGCGTATCTCAGCCTCACAGCTTGCAGAGCTTATCGCGACAACATCGTCGAGTGCCAGCTGGAGTATGGCACCGAAGTCGGGCGCCAGCGTCTTGGCCCCGTTCAGGAGAGGAGCCTGACGATTGCCGGCGACGGCGAGCGCTACCAGATCCTGTCCTGCTATCCAGTGGCGAGGATAAAGAGGGAATTGCCCAATTTCGTGTGCCGAATCTCTTCCGGGAGCTCGGGCGCTGAAGCCGCTTCGATACTGGTGAAGGGCGGAACCGCGGTCCGTCTTGCTCGCATTTTGGGAGACCGCGAACAGCTTCATTATCGCTGGATCCCGGATAGATGGTCACGGCTAAACGACTGAATCCCTTGAGGAAGCTCCCGTCATCAGGCATCGCGGCGTCGCATTAATTATACTCCAGTTAAACTTTAGGGTTGATTTCCAAGGCTGAATGCGGTTCAAAATCTTATACCGCAGTATAATTTAGCATTGGTTCAGTCATGGATAGCGTCCCGCTCTCGCCTATGAACAGACCGCACAAGATATCCTCGCGGAGCGTGCTTTGGCTCGCTGGAACGTCGGCTTTTCTCCTCACAGGTTTCGCCTCCGGCCCAGATGACAGCAGCGGTTACATCGTCGCAGGACAGTTGACGCAGGTCGGACACGCTGCCAGCCGGATGGAGCTGAAGGCTGACGAGGTGGCGGCCATGCCGCCAAATCCGAAGACCTCCGCCGCTGCTTCGACGCTCGATATCCCAACGATCGATTCTGCCAGCTTCAACGATCGATTTAGCGGCCCGGTCACTGATGCGCATCGAATCAGCGCTCGCCCGTCGGAGTTCATCGGAGGGTTTAGTGACAATGTGGGGCGATCAGAATCAGCGGCTGAGAGCAGGAATGACCGTCGGGAACGCGGTGTGCATTCGCTGGTCAGCGTCTACTCGTTTGAGCAGGCGACAGCCGTCCCCGAGCTTTCCGAGCCGGCAACCGCACCTTATATCAATGCGGCACGAACGCAGGCCCGACCGGATCTTTTATCTGGCGTCCCCACGGACTATGCCAGCCTTGCATTGAAGGTCGCCGGTGAGGAGGAGGTTGATCCGAACTGGGTGCTTTCTGTGATGCGGGCCGAAAATGCCGCGTTCGATCCAGACCTGGTGAGTTCCGCCGGCGCCATCGGTTTGATGCAAGTCATGCCACGGATCGGCGAAGCCTTCGGTGCGACCGATCTGACCGATCCCCAACAGAGCATCCGCGCCGGTACCCGATTCCTTCGTGTCCTGATCGCCAAGTATAGAAACCCTGTGCTGGTCGCGGCTGCTTATAATGCGGGCGAGCCCAACGTGGACCTTCGCCATTCCCTACCATTGATCCGCGAGACCGCCGACTATGTCACGCGTGTCGTCGGATACTACACCGGCACAACGGCCAATCCGAGCATCCCACGAGCCGACTCGCCGTCAGAGTTCGTGCCCAGTTCCAAGCGCCGTACCGGGCCTGCCGAACGGGCCAAATCCCCCATGCTTGTTTTCTCAGCTGCAACACCGTCCCCACCAGAGGTCCGTCCTCAGCGTGATGAGGCGCGGAAGGATACCGGCGGGCCGGTCAAAATTGTCAAGGAAGAGGTGTCTCAATGAATCCCATCACGTTGGCAGTCCAGACAGCCGTTCTCTATGGCAGCGTTGCCTGGTCCTCAATGGCCCGAAGGAAATGGGTCGGTAATGCCGCGATCGTGCTTGCGGCGAGCCTGATCCTGCTCGTCAGCCAGTACGAGCCTGCGGCGGCGCAGAACCTCGATGCGCTGCAAAACGCCGCTGACCGGCTCGTGCAGTTTTTTACCGGCCCGTTCGGCCGATCCGTAGGAGCGATCGCCTTTATCGGCATGTTTCTCGCAGCAGCCTTCGGCTACTGGTCCTGGGGAGCCCTGCTTCGGGTTGGGGGAAGCCTTGCCGGCATGTTTGCCGCAGCCGAGCTCGTCGACTTCCTCGCTGGCAGCGGATCTTGATCATGGCGGGAGCAGGCAACACCGCCGATGGTGGCGACGAATATATCGAATCCCATCCGGTTATATTGGCTCTGACGCGGCCGCCGACGGTGATGGGAATTCCGTACACTTACTTCCTGGCGGAATGCTTTGTGTCGCTAATGGTGTTCATGATCCTGGGATCCATCCTGTGGTTCCCGGTCTCCTTCGTGGTCCTTCACAGCATTCTCTACGTGCTCACCGTCAAGCTCGATCTCTGGTTCTTCGAGATCGTCGGGCGCCTCAGCATGTGTGGTGTCAATCCTCTTGGCCGGAAGCTCGGTGGCGGCGTCAGAACCTACGGGGTGTAAGCGATGAACACGATGGCGAGATCGCTGAAAGGCAATCTGTCGAAGGGCTGGGAGATCTTTGCGGACCGCAATGTGGCGACGCATGTTCCTTTCTACGTCCCGATCGAAAACGGCATCATCCGCCTAAAGAACGACTGCCTCGTCTCGACCCTAAAGCTCACCGGCTTTTCTTTCGAGACGGCCGATATCGAAACGATCAATATGCTGCAGCGGCAGCGCAACGCCGCCTTCCGTGCGATCTCCTCCATCGGCAGCTTCGCACTCTATACCCATGTGATCAGACGCAAGGTTGCGCCGTCGTTGCCGTCGGCATTCGCCGATCCCTTTATGGATCGTCTCGATCACGTCTATCAGTCGAGCATCTCGAAGAACGAGATGTTCGTGAACGACACTTATGTTTCGCTGGTCGTGCGCCCCATGTTCCGCAAGGGATCCGCGCTCTCCCGCCTCATGGGGGCCGGCGGCACGATCGTACGGAAGGAACAGTTCCGCGCGATGCGTGACAAGCTGGTCGAGGCAACGCGGGCGCTCGAGAAATCGCTTGCCGTTTATGGCCCGAAGGTCCTGCGCGACGTGCAACGCGTACAGGTCGACGTCGGCGACAACAGGACGATCTTCCGCGACGTGCTGGAAGACATGGTCGTCGAGGAGACCGCACGCAAAGCCTGGTTCTCCGAACAATGTGAGTTCTTCTATACACTGCTGAACGGCGGACGCGTCCGGCCGATCCGTCTTGGGAACATCCCGATCGACGAGATGCTGCCGGCCCGCAGGACATCGATTGGCAACCGCATCATCCACCTGCAGGGCGACATACCGGATGATGACCGCTACGCGGCGATGGTCTCCTTGAAGGAGTATCCGCCGGAGACCGGCGCCGGCATGCTTGACTATATTCTCAAGCTGCCATTCGAGCTGGTGCTGACCCAGTCGATGTCCTTTGTCGACGATATGGCGGCGCGCAGCCGGATCGAACGGCTGGACCGGCAGATGTCGAAGGCCGACGAAGGCGGATCGAGTGTCCAGGCCAACCTCGATATTGCCCGGGACGAACTAGCCCGCAAGCGGGTCGCCTTCACGGAACATCATCTCACTGTGATGCCGGTCGCCAAAACCACCGCCCAGCTTGACGACGCGGTGGCTCTGATCGGCAACGAACTTGGCGCGCTCGGCGCCTCCTATGTCCGCGAAGACCTGAATGCGGAGCCGGCCTACTGGGCGCAACTGCCGGGCAATCAGGCCTATATCGCCCGGCGTGCCCTGATCTCCACGCTGAACTGCGCCGGCTTGAGCAGCTTTCACGCCTATCCCTATGGCAAACCTGACGGGAACCACTGGGGGCCGGCGATCACGATCTTCGAGACGACGTCAGGCACGCCCTTCTTCTTCAATTTCCACCAGGGCGACGTAGGGCACACCACCGTCTTCGGCCCGACCGGGTCCGGCAAGACCGTCATCATGGCCTTCCTGATCCTGCAGGCCTATCGCGTCAGTCCACGACTGAAGACGATCGTCTTCGACAAGGATCGCGGCCTTGACATCATGGTACGTGCAGCGGGCGGAACCTACATGTCGCTGGAGCCCGGCCAGCCGTCGGGATGGAATCCACTATTGCTGGACGACACCGAGGAGAACCGCGTTTTCCTCTATGGGCTCCTGAGCTTCATGCTGAAGCCTTCCAAGGAAGGCGAAAGCCTGACGCCGCAGGAAGAGGCGATCATCCGTAACGCGATCAAGTCCGTCCTCAAGACGAAGGACCGGTCATATCGCCGTCTTTCGTCGCTGAGGGCACTTCTCGCCGGTAGCGAGCGAACGGAAGGCAGCCTAATTGCCCGGCTCGACAAATGGGTCGACAAGGGGCCGTACGCTTGGCTCTTCGACAACGCGGCCGACGATCTCGATATCTCGCGACCGATGATCGGCTTCGACATGACGTCGATCCTTGATGATCCGACGGTGCGTACCGCAGCGCTTCTCTACATGTTCCATCGGCTGGACGCGATCTACGACGGTAAGGCGCCGATCATCAACTTGATGGACGAAGCCTGGAAGCTGCTCGACGACGACGAGTTCAAGCGCACCATGAAGGACTATTTCAAGACTATCCGAAAAAGGAATGGTCTCGTCATCTTCGGGACACAATCGGCCGACGACGTTGTTCGTTCGACCGTCAGCCGCACGATCATCGAACAGACGTCGACCAATATCTTCTTTGCCAATCCGAAGGCCGACGAGAACTCCTACATGGAGCATTTCGGCCTATCGCGGGCTGAGTTTGATTGGGTGAAGAACGGCGATCCGAGCTCGCGTTTCATGCTGATCAAGCAGGCTAGGAGCAGCGTGATCGCACGCGTGGACATGTCCCACATGCCGGAGTTCATCAAGGTGCTGTCCGGCCGCGAGGAGACGGTGCGCGAGGTCGAGCTGCTGCTCGACGAGTATGGCGACGATCCAAAGAACTGGCTCTCGAAATTCTGCGACTGGAATGGGGTGACGGTCGATGAAGAACGCAAAGCACCTTGAGGGAGCCGCGGCCGGCGTCTTGGCCTTGGCTCTCGTCTTTCCCATCGGCACGAGCCATGCCCAGGTGCCGGTCATCGACAACGCCCGCCAGAAGATCCAGCAGGCCACCCTGAACTGGTATCAGTCCTATCAGGCCGATACCCGGAAGGTTAAAGGCGCCTCGGGCGGTACGACCGATAGTGTCGCGCCCGGTGAGGGCTCTGGCGCGCCGGCCGATTGCTCCGCCGATGGCATGGCGCGAGACACCACGCCCGCTGCGCCATCGTCTCGCACGCCAAGCCAGCAGGAAGTTGCCAGCATGGTCCAACAGGAGGCAATCCGGCAGGGCGTCGATCCGAACTTCGCGATGGCGATCGCCGAGCAGGAATCCCGCTTCCGCCAATCGGCGCGCTCGGCGGTCGGCGCGACCGGCGTCATGCAGCTGATGCCCGGCACCGCAGCACAACTTGGCGTCAACCCCTACGACACGCGCGACAATATTCGCGGCGGCGTCAAATACATCAAGCAGCTCCAGGGCATGTTCGGAGACCGCTATGACCTGATCGCCGCCGGCTATAATGCCGGTCCGTATCGCCAGTCGCTGCAGAACGGTCAGATCCCCAATATCCCCGAGACACAAGACTACGTCAAAAAGGTCTCCGCCTATTATGCCCGTAACAAGGCCCAGAACGGTGATAACACCCCGGAGGGGACAGCCGAGCCGGAAACCGCGAGCTACGCAAGCGGCTGCGGTGAGCAGCTGAAGAAGGCGGTCGACCGAAACACTCAAGCGCAGATCGAACGCGGTTCGGTCTGGAACGAGTTGCTCGGAAAGTCGATCGCTGCGAACCAGCAGTATCTGCAGCGCCTTCAGTCTGGCCTGCAATCCTCGTCGGCAAACCTGCGCGGCAGTGGTGGAGGAAATTCCAGGGATCACGACGGGTCGCTAGTGATGGCCGAGATCCGGTGCCCGACCAACATCATCGACACAGGTGGCACACGGTGCTTCGCTGTTCCGCAGAACGCCACGACCGAACAGATCCAGCGCTGGCTGTCTGATCTGGAGGACGAGGCGCGGGCAAATGGCGCGGTTGCGACCTTCACGGCGTTGCAGGATCCGGCGCTCGGCCTGGTCACGGTCGTCGATTCCAGGCCGACGTCAAATTGAGAACGAGAGAGGTTAGGCACATGAAGACAGCACTGATCGCAGTGACCCTCGCCATTGTTTCCGTCCCTCAGGCTTATGCGCAAGTCCCGGTCAAGGACTCGGAAAACATCTCGATCAGCGAGGACATCAAGCGCCTGTCGTCCGAGATCCAGCAGGACACCTCGGTCGTCAAGGACAACACCACGAAAACTCTGCAGGCGATCACTGGCGATCGAACGCAGGATGCGAGCCAATTCGCCAAGCTCGCGACCGGCAATGGCTTCACCATGGGACAGGCACCGGATTTCGGCACGGTGCTGTCGAGCAACGCGGCCGTGTTCGGAGGAATCGGCGGTCAGTTTCAAAATACCGCGGCCAAGCTGATCAACGGCCTCAACCTGGTGAAGATGGTGGTCGATACCGTTAAGGGCGGTGAGCTCTCGGGCGCCAATCAGGCCTATTCGCAGGGCATCAACGCGCTGACGACGTTGACTGCGCTGACCGACGCGATGAACAGCGCCACCAAGGACCGGCAGAATTCCTTCATGCAGGCCACCCAGCAGATCGGAACCGCGAAGGACCTGAAGGGAGCTCTGGAGCAAAACACCCAGATGGTGCTTCAGGGCAATCAGACCGCCAATGAAGCAGTCGGCTCACTCAACAACCAGGTTATGCTGCTCAACCAGCAATATAAAGCGGCCCTCGCAACGTCATCGCAGAACCTCAAAACCTTCGCGCCTCTACCCGACAGCGTCATGCGTGACGGTGGGACGCAGCCGCAAGGCACCTCCGTTCGGGATCAGCTGAAGGCATTCGAGGACCAGAACCAGTGAAGGCGGTTCTCGTGCTGATAGTCAGCCTCGCGGCCCTTGCCGGTTGCGCCGGGAAGCACGAACAGCTGGCGAAATGCTCGGCTGACGAAAATCCGGTCCCGGCTCTCGGCTTGGTATCCGAGCCCACGACCACCACCGCTGAGGATGCGCTCGCGGATGCCCTCAAGGACGATTGCGGCCCGATGCGACCGGTCAATAATTTTCAGGAAGAGACATGGATCCCGTCAGCTACGCGATAAACTTCTATGGCGATGCGCTTCGATATTTCGACAAGATCAACGAGGCGTCGCTGGAGCGGGCCTGGGGGCTGTTTGCCGAAAACAGAAACCTCGTTTCAGGCATCCTGGCGATCTTCCTGATCCTTTATTTCCTCTGGGGCGCCCTCGGACTATCCAGCGTTTCCCTTCAGGACATGGCGATCACCGCCTTCAAGATCACGCTCGCCTATACGCTCATCATGTCGTGGGCACTCTTCTACGACAATATCGGCCAGTTCGTGCTATCGGCGCCGCAGGATCTCGGCTCGGCCATATCCTCGGCGATGGGCGGTCAATCGGCCGGTGCGGACATCGCCCAACAAGTCGCCTCGATGGCGCGCAAGGTCTACGATTTTGCCATGCAGCTCTTCAATTCCTACGAGTCCGGCTGGCTGCCGAATGTCACCGGCGCTGTCGTCGTCTTCATCGTGCTGGTCTTCGGCCTCCTGCCGATGCTGCTGATCCTCACCGGTGTCACGCTGTTTGCCAAGATGATCACCGCCGTCATGCTGGCGATCGGTCCGATCGCAATTCTCTGCTATTTCTTCGGCATCACCCGCTTCGTCTTTGATGCCTGGGTGAGGGGTGTCGCCTACGGCATGTTCATGCTGCTCTTCACCTACATCATGGCTGGCCTCTCGTTCGGGTTCCTGATCGGCATGATGGACACGATCAACGGCGACATGGCGACCAAGGAAAATGCGTTGGCGATCGTCCTCGCCATGGTGCTCTATTTGGCGCTGATCTCCTATTTCATCTTCCAGGTGCCGGATTTTGCGCGGACCTTCGCCTACGGCGCGGCCTTCTCCGGCGTCCCGGGAGGAGGTGGCGTCGACACCGCCTACAATACCGCCCGCAGGCGCCTATCCTCCAGCAATTCCCGTGCTGGACAGGCTGCGGCCATAGCGCTCGGCACGCTAGCAGGTCCTCGAGGCGCCGTCACCGCTGCGGCGCTTGCAGGCCGCGGCAGTATCGCGGGCGCCGGCGCTCTCGGCCGCATGCTCACCAATCGCCGTCGCAACAGCGAATGACGCATCGGCTGCGAGGATAACGTTCACATTTTACCTATTGCGACTTCGAGGTTTGAGATTTGGTATTGTTCAAAAGGCAATTGAAGCCGGCGCCGGCCGATCGTGTCCCCGGCCCGCAAGACATCTACGATCAACACCTCTCATGGGGGGAGAAGAACCGGTCCCTGCGGACCCTGATCGGTCTCATCCTGCTGGTCTTTGCGGTGGCGGGCTGGATCGTCGCCGGCGTGCTGTCTTTCTCCGTCGCACAGCTCTTCCCGCTCGTGCGAACCGAGGTCGTGCCGCTGATCGTCGACAAGAACACCGGCTACATGGAAACGGTGACGACGCTCGATAAGGACCGATCGAACGTTTCGGAGATCCAGGCCGTCCGAGCCTCGTTTGTGGGTAATTATGTCATCCGCCGCGAGACCTACGATCCCCGCTACCTCTCGGAAAACTTCGACATGATCGCCCTTTGGTCGGACCCGGATTCGCCGGCTTTTAAAGACTACTCGGAAATGATGAACCCTTCCAATCCGAGAGGTCCGGTCAAGACCATGGGAACCACGGGCGAGATCCGGCCGGAAATCCTGTCCGTCAATCCGCTCAACGCAACGACCATGGCGGTGCGCTTCGAGACCAGGGAGCGCCGGCGCGGCGGCGACGTCGTCAATCGCTGGTCGGCGACGGTCCGCTACCGCCAGATCAATCTCCCAGCCAGCAACAGGGTCCGGCTTTACAATCCCCTTGGCTTCGTCGTGACCGAATATGTCAAGGTTCCCGAGACCATGCCGTCGGGGCTCGTCCCATGAGGCGAGCGTGCGTCGGAATAACGCTGTCACTGCTGCTGGCGGCTTCTTCGGTTCATGCGGAATTGATCGCCCGGCCTGGCCGGCTCGATCCGCGGGTTCGGACGTTGCCCTATTCGGCCGAACAGGTCTTCGTCGTCACCGGAACTTACGGCATGGTGACGACCATCCTCTTCGGTGCGGACGAAGAGGTCACCCAGGTGGTCGCGGGTGACACGGTTTCCTGGCAGATCCTGACATCGGCCGACCGCCGCTCACTCACCCTGAAGCCAATGGAAAAGGACGCACCGACGAACCTCTCTGTGGTGACGACGAAGCGGACCTACTCGTTCGACCTCGAGGTCAACGACAGCAAGTCGATCCAGAACCAGACCTTCAAGCTGCGGTTCATTTATCCGGAAGATGCCGGCCTCAAGGGCACGGCCGAGCTTTGGAAACAAGCCCAGGATGCCGAACGCAATCCCAACATCAAGAACATCCGTCGCGACAAGGTCAATTACGACTATGGCTTCAAGGGTAGCGATGCCGCGAAGCCCTTGTGGGTGTTTGATGACGGCTTGAAGACCTTCATGAAGTTCACCGGCGACCTGCCGGCGATCTTCATCGTCGATGCCAAACGGCGAGAGAGCCTCGTCAATTATCGCCGTGAGGCCGACTACATCGTTATCGACACGGTCTCGCGGCAGTGGACGCTTCGTTTTGGCACCGAGAACGAGACCTGCCTGTTCAATCTGAGGACCGCTCCAGCCGATGTGCTGGCGCCGATCGAGGGTGCCGTGGCGCCGAAGCGCCTTGGCTCGGCTGGTGCCAGCTCACCATCAAAATCTCGATAGGGAGGCACGATGTCTGATCCGAACTATCATTCGATCGAGACCGATACCGCGATTGGCGGTCAGGTGAGGCGCTCCGGGGTCGGGCTGATGCGGCCGGTCGCCGTGGTGGTGGCAATCGCCGGCGTTGGCGTGGTCCTCTATTTCCTTCTCTCCGGCGGCGAGCGGGAACCGGCGATCGACAATACGCCGCATGAAGAGTTCCGCCCGGTGCAAGCGCCTAGAAACGAAGGCTTCAATCCGCCAGCGCCGCCGCCCTTGCCGACGGTGCAGGTGCCGGAGGCGCCACCCCCTCCGCCACCCCCGCCGCCGGCGCCGGCCCAGATAACGCCTCCGGTCGATGTCGATTGCACGAGAGGCAAAAATCCTGACGATCCTAAGTGCATCGAGCTCGCCCGGCAGGCAAAACTGCTTGAGCGCGTGCGCTCCACTGCTGTCGTCTTCGATCAGTCGGAACGCGTAGGCGGGGCCGCAAGCGCTTCGCCCGACGCCACGGGAGCCGGATTGTTCGGCGCGAACGGCTCGACAAGCACGCCCGCCGGCGGAGCCTCGGATGCGGGCGGTGCTGTCGATGGCGATCGCGCCTTCCTGAAGGCCATGGGAGGGCAGGGGGTACAGGTGTCGGTTGCCGCCGAGAACCGCCGTATTGATGCCTGGATCCCACAGGGTACGATGATCCGCGGCACGTTGGAGACGGCGATCAATTCGGATCTCGCCGGTATGGTGAAAGCGATCGTTCGGGAGGATGTCTACTCCTTCGACGGCCGCCGGGTCCTCATTCCTGCCGGCTCCTCACTGATCGGCGATTATAAATCCGGTGTCGAACGCGGGCAGGAGCGCCTGTTCATCGTGTGGACGCGCATGATCCGTGGCGACGGTGTTTCTGTCCAGCTTGGCTCTTACGGCACGGATCGTCTCGGCCGCTCCGGCATGACAGGTGTCGTCGACCGGAAATACTGGGAGCGATTCGGGCCACCGGCGCTGATGACGATGATCGGCGGGGTCACCCAATACATTGCTCAACTCGGTCAGAAACAGGATCGAAATATCACGGTGGTCAACACGGACGGAAGCGTGACCAGCATTCCGCAGAATAACGGAACCACCTCGCAGGATCGGGCGCGCGAGATTGCTGCGGAGACGATCGCGTCGGGTATTCAACAGCTCGCAAGCGAGGCTTTCCAGGACAGCCGCAACATCCGCCCGACGATCCACATCGCTCAAGGGTCCGACATCACCGTATTTGTTACTCGTGACCTCGATTTCTCGGATCTTTATCCGGACCCGGTGCGCGAGGCGTTCGAACGCCTGCGTCGAAAGAAGGTGGGCAAATGAACGCGCACCCGTCGATCTCCGCCGAGCAGCACTTTCTTTCCGAGGCGCTTGAACCCATCAGGCCCTTCCTCGACGATCCCACCGTGGTCGAGATCTCTTGCCAGCGCAGCAACGAAATCTGGCTCGAGCGGATCGGCCAGCTCAGCATGATCAGGCAACAGATCGATGGGCTTGATCAGGAGGCGATCCGCCATATGGCGTCCCGCGCTGCCTCGTTCACAAAGCAGACCATCAATGCTGAGAATCCGCTGCTTTCGGCAACGCTCACCAACGGCGAGCGCGTCCAGTTCGTGCTCAATCCGACCTCCGCCACCGGACACGCGTTTTCGATCCGCAAGCAGTTTATCCGGCGCTTCGATCTCGACGATTATGAGAAAGCGGGCGCTTTCCGCTTCACCAAGGTAACAGGAGACGACTATATCGACGATGTCGATATCGAGTTGTCGCGCCTGCTGCGTATTGGGAAAGCGCGTGCGTTTCTGGAGCTCGCGGCCGCCAATCATCGCAGCATGTTGATCTCCGGCGGCACCTCCACCGGCAAAACGACATTTCTCAATACGATGCTCACGGCGATCCCAAACCATGAGCGTTTCATCCTCATGCAGGATACGGCCGAACTCGAGCCGCGCCAGGAAAACGTCGTCTCGTTGCTGGTCTCGAAGGGCGCCCAGGGCGAGGCTAGGGTCACGATGACAGACCTTTTGGCTTCCGCACTGCGGCTCAGGCCAGACCGGATCTTCATGGGCGAGCTACGCGGCGACGAGGCTTTCGATTTCCTGAATGCGATCAACACCGGTCATCCGGGCTCGATGTCGACCATCCACGCAAACTCCCCACATCATGCCTTTAATCGACTGTCGACGCTGGTGCTCAACAGCAATGTCCGCATGGAGCGCGACGATATCATCCGCTACATCCGCTCGATCATCCCGATCGTGGTCCAGTTGAAGAAGAGCGATGCCGCCGGCGGCCGCGGTGTCAGCGAGATCTATTTTGCAGACGAGGTAGACGAAGATGGCAAACGTATCCACGGACGCAGAGGCTGAACGTCCGAAGTGGACGAAGTTTCAGGAGGTCTCGGCCTTCACATTCCCGGTCGCCGTTCTCGGCGCCGTGATGATATGGTTGCTGTTCTTCACGCTAATCTACGACGCCTATGTCACATCCTTCGGATCGACATCCTATTACGATTATGTTGCCCAGGCACCCGGTCTCGACAGTATTGCCTACACATGGTCGGTTATCCGCGCGCGAAACACTGTCGGGCTCTCGATCCTGGCTCTGGTCCTGGCCTCGCCGTTTCTGTTTTTCCTGCTGAGCCTCTGGATGTTGAAAGGCGGCAGGGCCCTGTCGCGCAAAATCCTCTACCTGCTGCATGTGAGGTCGATGTTCACCCTGATTGCCCATACGGCGCTGATCTTTGCTGGCGCCTATGCCGGCGTCATTGTTTACGGAATCGTCTTTTATCTCGTTGCAAGCAAGGCCGGTGGGTTCGCCGGAGTAGCGGACTATTTTGACGCTCATCTTGCGGCGATGTATCAGGCGCCCTTTGGTTACACCGACGCGTCTGGTAGCTTTCAGCGGCCCTCGCGACAGACTGTGTTCGCCGCTCTCGCCGGTCTGGCGGGTGCTGGAGCCCTGGTTGGGTTTCCAATCGGGGCGGCGATCCAGAAACGCCAGCGCATGATCATGGGCAAGGCGCGATTGGCGACGTTGAAGGATGCCGCCGATTTTCGGCTGCGCGACAAGCACGGTATCGTCCTCGGCCTCAAGCAGGGCCTTCTTCTGCGCAACGACGGCGACCAGCATGTGATGGTCATCGGCTCGCCGGGACAGGGCAAGTCGCGCGGCTTTGTCATTCCGACGATGATAAGTTTCAAGGGATCGCAGATGGTCCTCGATATGAGCGGTGAGCTGTTCGAGGAGACGTCGGGTTATCTCAAAGACCAGGGCTACGAGATTTTCCTGCTGGCGCCGGGATCGAAATTTACCGACGGCTATAATCCTCTCGACCTCATCAGCGCCGACCCGAACCAGCGCATCACCGACCTGCAGAAGCTGACACAGATGCTGTTGCCAGAGCGTCTGCGCTCCGATTCCTCCGACTTCTGGGAAGAGAGCGCCAGGATATTGCTGACGGCCATGCTTGGCTTCGTGCTCGAATGCCCGGACACCCGAAAATCGCTGAGCGAGCTCTACCGCATCCTCAATTCGATGTCGGACGAGCGCAAGGCGATCATCCAGCTCCTGGAGAACTACGAGACCGTTCTTTCCGATCAGACCCGCATGCAGCTGACCAAGTTCGCGGGCCGGCATGAAAAGCTGGGCGAGGGGATCGCGGCAGAGATCGTCGCAAAGCTCAATTTTCTGCAGAACCCCTTGGTCGAAGCGCTGACCTCCATCACCACGATCCCGATCGACACGATCAGAAAGCGGAAACTGGTGATCTTCGTTCAGGCCGACTGGAATGCGATGCAGATCTACGAACGGCTGATTTCGATGTTCATCCAACAAATGGCCGACAAGCTCGTGCAGATGGGACCGTTGCGGAACGGCGAGCACGAAGTGCTGATGATGCTCGACGAGTTCGGCAATGGCGGGCGCATAGACACCGTTCTGACGCTTGCGCCATTGATCCGCAAGAACGGTGTGCGTTTCGTCTTTATCCTGCAGGACGGTGCGCAGCTCGAACGATTGTATCAGCGGTCCGGGCAAAAGATCCTGATGGGCGCGTCCACGATCAAGCTGTTCATGAACTTCCAGAACCAGGAGGACGCGGCCGCCGTCTCGGCCGCAGCCGGCAGGACGACGGAATGGGTCGAGCAGTCCTCTTACTCCCATCGCCATGGTCGCAGGCAGCGTTCGATCTCGAAGGTGCCGGTGTCAGTCGACCTGCTTCCCGTCAACACATTGATGATGATGAAACCGGAGGAGGCGGTGCTCCAGGTCACCGGCATGCAGCTCATGCGCATTATGAAACTCGATTCCGGCCGCGAGCGGATGTTCTCGAAGGTGCGGAAGTTCAGGCCGGTGACCAAACCATGCATACAGCCGGTCGAATGGACGATTGCCGACAGCGAAGCCCTCATGCCCGGCGCGCCGCAGCTTGGAACCGCGTCACCACGGAGAAAGGAGAACAACTCGCCGGCCTCTGGGATGGAGATCGATTTGGCCGTCGTCAACCGGCCACAGCAGCCACAGAGCATTCGCTTCATCGTCAAGGACGGCGTGCGTCACGTCTATATTTCGTCGCTTGATGAGCTTCGTCAGCGTCTGGACCTCGACGAAATGCGCGAGGCTGGACGGACGGAAGAAGAACTTCGAGATGACGAGAAGACACCGGCGCAGAAAAAGCAATCTTCTCCGAGAGGCGGTCGCCAAGGGGATGGGGACGCGACGCGCGCTTCCGGCCCCGTCCAGATTGACGACGTCGATATCGAGATAGATCAGGCAAAGTTGGACCGCAGTGTCTATCCGGGCTCTCCGCGCGGACCTCGGAATCGAGCGCCACGCGCTTCGCATTTTCAGGAGGAGACTGAAAATCTCCCGGCGTCAGCCATCCTGCGGCGCCAGGACGTCCGTGGCGCTTTCGGTTCGGACATCAAGGCCTTGAACGACGCAATCTTTGAGCAGGCGGACGCCGGCTCGTTTGATCCAATGGAGCTGAACGCAGACGTCGAGCTCTTGATCGGAACCCTCTCTGAGCGCCTGACCGAGGATAGCTCAAAAGCGTTTCTGCGCGAATTTGCCGATCGTGCCCGCGATCCGCTGCACGAAGAGGGGCCGCAAGACGACGACGCCGAAGACCGGTTTATGTAGGCGAAAAGCATGCGCCAAAAAACGGCTTTCCGCTTTACCACGCCGGAGCGGTATTTGCCGGTTTTAGTCAGAGCCGACAAAAGGAGGAAAATTCCGTGGGCGAAATCAGATACCTCGCAACTCGAGATCTCTTTAAAGACGATGTTGTCGAGCGGATTGTTGCGGCAGCCAGAGCTAACGCTGGCCTCTGGCTGATGGTCAAGGAGCGTGCAGTGGAAAAGCGCGCTATTAAGGCCGAACTCGAACGCCGGGGAGCGGATGCAAATGACCTGGACCGGCTGTTTCCCACCCACTTGACGCGACGATTGCCGAACTCGCGGAAGAGCTGGTGTCCACCATGTTTGGGAACTGCCCGCCGGAGATCGGATCTCGTGCTCAGCTCGCTCTGCTCAAGGCAGCCGAATCCGAGCTTGATGGCGGCTCGGCACAGGCATAGCAGAAGGCGAACCCCGCCGCCCAACCATCTCCTACGCCGATCATCGACCAACAGTTGCGCCGCAGTTTCAGCCGCCCAGTTTATCGATGACCCACGCCTGCAGCCGGCGCCCGGTGCGCTCGGAATTCGCTTCGGTAAGATCCTCTGGAAAAATCCCGAAGATCGGCCCAAGGTACTTCATTCGCGGGATCGTTTTTTCCTTGGCGTGCCGATATTCCTCGGTCTCCATCCCGAGGGCCTCGACGAGCAGTCTGCGCGGTGGCTGATCTCTATAGGCAATCTCCAATACAAAGTCTGGCCTGCAAAGGCCGATGGGTGTTTCCATGGCGAAGAGGGGCTTGATAATGGAGATCCGCAGTTCTGGAGCAGCATCGAAGAGCGATTGCTGAAGCCAGAAAAGCAGATGGGAAACGTGACGCTCAAATCCGGACTCGACGGGGAAGAGCGTATCGCCGTTATAGACCGGCTGGGCGTAGGCTTGCACAGCCCGAACCGGGCCTTCATCGTCCTCCTGAAAATCCACGTTCAGCAGCGTCAGGAACGGTCCTCGGCTTGCCGGGTCCCCCCGAAGCGGCTGGCGCACCTTGGAGAGGATATCGATTGTCCGCGAGGTGGATGCCGGCATGATGGCCTGTGTGGAAACACTGGTCGAAAACAACAGCATGAAGCCGGTTCGGCGAAGTCCCTCGGGCCAGTCGCCGCGCGAGGTCGCAAGCAGTTGCTGCCAGCGGCTCTCCGGATTCCAATAGTCGGGTCCCCAAGTCGATAGAAGCGCGTTCAGCGTCCAGATCCTGAGCACCCTCAGCTCACGGGAAGCGGAACGCAGCCGTGACAACTGATTGGCAAGCGTGAAATCAACGTCATCCTGCAGCGGCGGGATCACGTTCGTACCCGCCCTATCGAGCATCCGCCATAGCACGCCACCCAGTCTGGAAGGTCGGTCATTTCGTTCGCTCGAGCGGGAGGGATCATCCCCTGAGACATCGGCCAGGCGATTAGGAATGGCAGGAAGGGCATCAATGTACGAACGCTTGGACCTGGGCAGGGGTCGAAGATGGTAGCCGCGGTCAATGAGGGCGGGACTGGCGTCCTTGTCGACGTGGAACGGACAGGCGAGGGCGTGGTTTGGTCGCTCCTCATGCCGGCCGGGCGCATTGTCCTTCGGCGTCAGCCGCCGCAGCGTGAACGTGCGTTCCTGTTGGATTGGGGCAAGCAGTGGCTGATGCTGTGCCTCTAGGCAATCACATTCGATCCAGCCATTCATCACCTTGACGCGGCGGACTATAGCAAGCGCGATCGCTTCATCCTCTTTGGTGGCTGCATTCCCGTACCAGGCGCGCAAAGCGATAGCTTCGCGTTCATCCAGCTCTCCTAGTGGGTGGGTCGGGCTGTTGCGAACCACGATACGCATGATGCGCCATTAATACCCGATCGACCAAAGGCTGAAGCCGAGATATCCGACGCACGCGGAGCAAGCGAGAGCAAAGGTCGTTTCCGCCCAACCGCGAATGCCCCGAAAGCTGCTTCTCGCCGACCGAGCACCTTCAATAGCGACCGAAAGGAAGATGTAGGTCGGGATGACCATCGCATAGCCCAAGGTCATGCTGTCTCGAAAAGCGATCCGAGCGGCGACGAATGCGAGCGCCAGGAATAGGATCGCCATTCCTAGTCGCCGCGGGTCGATCCGATAGCCAAACCGTTCGAGCGATCCCATCGTGTTCTCCATTCATAGGAAACAGATCAAAAATTTAACCGCAGTTAAAGTTTGGAGCAATCGGAGATAGGTCTACAAGGAGAATAATTGTCCACTTCGAGAGGCTTCGGGGGCCGCTTGCACAGGTTGCCCGCTGCGGTGTATTGAAGTCGCACACGAAGATGAGAACGTTAACGCTTAACTTTTTTGGTCTCTGGACAGCCTGATGCATCGGATGAGCGGTAGAACTTTGAAACATCCCCGTGACCGTCGGCGCGCTCATGCGCCTGGCTGTCTGCCCGTATGGGTCGGGAGCGCGTTGATGAGAACTCCGCGCGAGGGTGTCGTTCGATGTCGCGGTTGAAGAACGATGGCGCCGACCAAGTTTCGAATGCAATCGACCTGACGTCTCTCTCTTTCCAGGAACGGCTCGCCATCGGTCTGATGCGGTTGAAGGCTCAACGGCGGTTGACGAACAAGGATCTCGCCGACCAACTTGGCGTGTCGGAAGCGTACATGTCGCAAGTCACCCGCGGCATGCGGGATGTCAAGCTGTCGACCCTCGACAAGATGCAGCGCGAGTGGAATGTCACGATTGAGGATTTGTTCAAAATCTCGGAAAGTGATCTTGCTCGGATCGCCGCGTGGCGAGCCCGTCGAAGGAAAAAGAAAACAACCGCCGATCCGACGTAAGTTCTTCCGGTGACACTGGTTCGACGCGGATTAATGGTTCAGGTTGAACCAGAACCTCTGCTTCACGCCTTGTTTGTTAGGGATATCGAAGTAATAGGGGTCTGCACGACGCGGCCGCGGCGTCGCGATCTGCTGGATGCAGCTATCGCCGCGATCGCCGAAGCTCCTTCGTATCACGACACGGCTCTGGTTGCCGTCGGAAGCGCGCTGACCGGGAGTTCGGCAAATATCAACAGTTCTGATGCACTGGTCAGGCTCACTGCTCCAACCATTGCCAGTCTGCGAACTGCTGCCAGCCGTGGTGCCTGACGGGCAATCTTCGTAGGTTTCGCGTCCCGGCTTGCCGGCATTGGCTTCATGGCAAATAGGCCACGAAAATCCCGGCTCCTTCATCGCCGCGATGAGCTTTGTCATGGGCGGAACGCAGTAGGGAACCCCGTGCCAGGACGGATTCTGTGACGCGGCGCAAAGCAGAACCTGGCATCCCCAGGACGCTTCGTCGGCCCTTACGGGCGTTCCCGATGGCGCGAAGGCCGATCCGGCCATGATTGCAGCCAACATCAGTCCCTGTCTCATTGTCCGCTCCTTCGAGGTATTCATTGGATTTGCCTCCAGGCGCCCTCAATTTTAGCAAAGGAGAGCACACCGGGTGGTTCTGTTGCAAAATTTGAGGTAGTCGCGTCGCCCGATTGCCACGGCTGCTCAGAACGCGGCAGCCAGGCTCTCAACCTGATTAGAGATTGACGGGTTGGCAGCGTAAGCGTCCTGCAGTTGGCGCTT
>NZ_JACIAR010000007.1:0-157511 GCF_014194925.1 Rhizobium sp. BK491 | reverse complement strand
TCCAGCGTCGTCTCGATTGATGCACCAATCATCCATGACCTCCGAATCATGGAGACCTATAGATTCAGACCATGGATAAATGTGCAACTGTAATGCTACGGCGTAAACTCATTAAATTGCTTGTCGTTTATGATCCGCTCTGGTTCAAGGCTTCCAACGAAGGAGGCATTTGATGACGCGTCGTCGCTACGAACTCACGGACCACGAATGGTCAATTATTTTGCCTCTGCTGCCGAACAAGCCTCGCGGCGTTCCTCGTGTCGATGACCGGCGGGTCCTGAATGGCATCCTTTGGCGCTTCCGAACCGGCTCGCCGTGGGCGGAAGTTCCTGAACGTTACGGGCCGCCAACCACCTGCTACAACCGCTTCGTGCGTTGGCGGAAGGCCGGTGTCTGGGATCGTCTTCTTGAAGCGGTTTCAGAGGCTTATGACGGCGACATCGTTATGATCGACTCGACCTGTGTTCGCGTTCATCAGCACGCGGCCACGGGAAAAAAGGGGATCGAGACGATGGTGGCATGGGACGTTCCCGCGGCGGGCTCACGAGCAAAATCCACGCGCTCGTCGATGCCGAAGGTCGGCCAGTCACGCTCCGTCTGACCGGCGGCCAGATTGCCGACTGCACTGAAGCCGATGCGCTGACGGACGACCTCGGCGAAGGTGATATCCTGCTTGCCGATAAGGGCTATGACACCAACGCCATCCGAGCCAAGGCGGCCGAGCGCAAGGCCTGGGCCAATATTCCGCCGAAGACAAACCGCAAGGGCTCCTTCGTGTTCTCGCGCTGGGTCTATCGACAACGCAACCTCGTGGAACGCTTCTTCAACAGGATCAAACAGTTTCGAGGCATCGCAACCCGCTATGACAAGCGTCCGGAAAATTACCTCGCCGCCGTAAAGCTCGTCGCCGCAAGGGTCTGGTGCCAGAGTTTATGAGTCGACGCCGTAAGAATGCACTGAGGAACTGGTACCGCGAATACGAGCAGCATCGAGATCTGCGCGTTCGTTCTGTGGCTCGCGGGCCGAAGTTTTCCGAGGCCCAGAAGCAGGCTGCGCTTGAGCACTCCCGCACTCACGATCGCTGTATCCCTTCAACGATGAGAGCGTTGGGCTATCTAGGTCGGGGGACTCTGACGGCATGGGTTCGAGAGGTGTTTCCGGAGGCGAGGACTTCGATGGTCGGTCGATCCTGGCGTCCGGCTTATCCCGAGGCCTTGAAGCAGGCCGCGGTCCTTGATCTTTGCAATGGAGAAGAGAGTGCCCAGGAAGTTGCCGACCGGCTGGGCGTATACCGGCCAACATTGTACAGTTGGAGGAATGAGTTACTCGGTCATGAGGCTGCCTCATCGATGAAACGCCGCAAAACCTCTGCGCCGGCACCTGAGCGCGAGGAACTTGAGCGACAGCTTGAGGCCCTCCAACGCGATGTCCGCCAATTGCAGCTCGAGCATATCTGCTGAAGAAGGCAATGAATTCTTAAAAAAGGGCCTGGGCGTCGATCTGCAGACCCTGAGTAATCGGGAAAAGACACAGCTGGTTGACGCCCTCAAAGATATCTATCGATGCCAGAGCTGCTTGCGCAGTTGGGAATTGCGCGAAGCTCCTACTTCTACCACCACGCCCGAGCGAACCTGGAAGACAAGTATGTCACGATCCGTCGCAACCTGGCGGAAAACTTCGAAAGCAACCATCGCTGCTACGGCTATCGTAGACTGCAGGCGTCTCTGGCGAGGCAGAGTGTGACAATCTCGGAAAAGGTGGTGCAGCGATTGATGAAACAGGAGCGCCTGGTCGCCGCCGGACCACGGCGACGGCGTTTTGGCCCGTACCTGGGAGAAATCAACACGCATGAGCATGCGCGGAACGTTGTGATGATGTAACCTCAAGCGCTGAAGGCAAAAGCTTGCTTGAGGAATCGCAACATGGGTGACAAGGAGACAGTCATCATCGGCGCAGGCCCGGCCGGATTGGCATGCGCCGCGGCGCTCCGTGCAAGAGGTCGCCGTTCCATTATCCTTGAAGCGACAAACAGGCTCGGCGCATCGTGGCGGAGACACTACGACCGTCTTCACCTCCATACTGATAAAAGCCACTCAGCGCTTCCGGGAAGGCCGATGCCCGCCCGTTTTCCAAAATATCCGTCGCGATTGCAGGTCATCGAGTACCTAGAAAGCTATGCGCTGGAAAACAGCCTTCGAATTCTCACCGACAAGACTGTCGCGTGCGTAGCCAAAGAGACGGACTGGATTGTCGAGACCACCGACGGCGATGTGTTCCAGGCGGGAGCTGTTGTAATCGCGACCGGTCTCTCGAGGATACCTGTCGGACCGCATTGGACCGGTCAGGATAGTTTTCCAGGAACCATCATTCACTCTTCCGTATACCGTAACGCTTCCGCCCTCGGCGCAGGTCGACTCCTGATAGTCGGCTTCGGAAACTCCGCAGGAGAGATCGCGCTGGAATGTGCCGAAGCGGGTCTTGATGTCGCCATGTCGGTGCGCGGTCCGGTCAGGAGATATTTGGTGTGCCAAGCGCGACGATCGCCATCGTTCAACAGCGATTTCCTTACAGAATGATCGACGCATTTAACGCGCCTTTTCTGCATCTACGCTATCGCGATATCGAGGAGCTGGGTCTCAAGCGTTGCCGGCAAGGCCCTTTGGCCAGGATGATAGAGCAAGGCAGGACTCCCTTGATCGACATCGGTACCATCGCGAAGATCAGGGATGGTCGGATCAAGGTATACCCTGGCATCGAAATGTCGGACGGTGCGAGCGTGTTCTTCGCCGATGATCGGTCTGCGGAATTCGATGCGATTGTGCTAGCGACAGGCTTTAAGCCGTCTCTGGAGACGCTTCTGCCTGACTTGACACAACGGTTATCGAATGCGGGGAAGCCGGCACGGGGCGAGCTTCAACCGGGAAATGACGGTCTGTACTTTTGCGGCTTTAACCCGGCGACGACAGGCCTGCTTCGCCAGATTGGCATCGAGGCGTCGCAAATCGCAAACTCGATCGCGGCGGCAGGCGCGCAAGCTGTTTTATCTCGACGGAGTTGAAGCGGAGAAAGCCGTATAGGTGGGCACCGTTCCGCGGTCTCGAGCAGGACGATCCAAAACTCAGTCTAAATGCACGGCGATGATGCCTTGATCGCTTCCGGGAGATGATGACGGCAACTGTACGGTTATGAACGAGCTCTTGCGCAGTACTCTGCCTCTGATCGACAGGCTGGAACAATATTCCACTTTGGCAGTTGATCATGAGTGAAATTAAGGAGGATACGCAAATGCGAAAGATCATTATTGCCTGCGCCGCCGCCATCACCATCGGTGCTGCTTTGCCTGCGGCCGCCGAAGAGGTCATCGTCGACGGGCCTTCCTATGATCAAGGCTATCGTCACCATCGTCATCACCACCCCTATGTTGCGCTAAGTGATCGCGGCATCGCCGTCGGAACGGTTCGCGATCGCGACCGTTACGATCGCTATAATGACCGCGGTCGATGCATGACACGGAGCGTCACCCGCACGGATGAAAACGGCGATCAGGTGACCAGAACCATGAGGCGTTGCGAATAGCGATGACAATGGGGTTCACAAACCTACGAACGTTGCTCGTCCCG
The DNA here is from genome assembly GCF_014194925.1 of Rhizobium sp. BK491. Lineage (NCBI taxonomy): Bacteria > Pseudomonadati > Pseudomonadota > Alphaproteobacteria > Hyphomicrobiales > Rhizobiaceae > Rhizobium > Rhizobium sp. BK491. Next base: position 153,891 of record NZ_JACIAR010000007.1, on the reverse strand, counting down.
AAGACGACCATGCCTTCGCCTTGTTAGCGTGCCCCTGATCGTGGTTTTCTATCAAGTTGCTACGACCGAAATGAGCCACTTTTTACGATGTAGCGATTGTCTCCGTCATGGCGGAGGTCATCATTCAGGACTTTGAAACGATCGACGTCGCACATTTGGCGATATCTCCCGTTGCGGGCGCTGCCTTCCAAAGGAGACTGAGCAGTTCCTGCACGGAGCGCGGGATGCTGCGGGGAGGGGCGGTCTGCAACCCGAATTATCCCATGTTCTTACCAAAGCTAAACATTCTCATAGTCGTTGGCCTGTCGTGCCATCGAAAAGGTGAAGTTTGTCGATATCGGGCTTCACGGAAATGATGTCACCGGCTCCCGATACCACGCGCTCGCGCAATGCCAACACCAGTTGATCTGACCCCACGCCTGCGACGATCAGCGTCTCTGCTCCGGTCGGCTCCACGACGACCACGTGGGCATCGATGCCGTCCTCCCCGATCGAAATGTTCTCCGGCCGAATACCATAAATGATCTCGACTCCTCGCGAGACGTGGAGTCCTTCGGGCAAAGGAAGGCGCGCTCCACCATCGGCGACGAATTCCAGCGGGCCGGCACTACTGATCTTGCCGCGGATGAGATTCATGCCCGGGGAACCGATAAAGCCAGCGACGAAGAGGTTGGCGGGCCGGTCATATAGTTCGAGCGGCGAGCCGATCTGCTCGACATAGCCGTCACGCATGACGACGATCCGGTCCGCCATTGTCATGGCTTCGATCTGGTCATGGGTGACGTAGATCGTGGTCGTACGCAGGCGCTGATGCAGTTGCTTGATTTCCGAGCGCATCTGCACGCGAAGTTTAGCGTCCAGATTGGACAATGGTTCGTCAAAGAGAAACACCTGCGGCTGACGTACGATCGCACGGCCCATGGCGACGCGCTGGCGCTGGCCACCGGACAGATTGCGCGGATAGCGGTCGAGGAGGTTTTCGAGACCAAGAATTTGCGCCGCATCGCGCACACGCTGTCGGATCTCTTCCTTCGGCGCCTTGGCCAGCCGAAGCGAAAAGCCCATATTCGCCTCGACCGTCATATGCGGATAGAGCGCGTAGGATTGGAACACCATGGCGATGTCGCGGCTCTTGGGTTCGACATCGTTGACCACCCGGCCGCCGATCACGACGTCACCGCCGCTGATCTCCTCAAGACCGGCAATCATGCGAAGAAGTGTCGATTTTCCGCAGCCCGAAGGGCCGACGAGAATAACGAATTCGCCGTCCTCGATATCGATATCCACTCCATGCAGAACTTCGAAGTGACCGTAGCTCTTGCGGACACTCGTCACGCTGACCGATGCCATTATGATCTCCAATTAGAAAAGCGTGCGTCTGATCGCCAACACCCTTGCCGACCACAAGGGGTCGGGCAGGGTGGCACGGCGACCTATGCGATCGTGGCTGCAGAATAGGGTTCCAAGGCCGCGTCGATCGTCGCAATGCAGAGATCGCGCGCTTGAGGCAGAACCTTCTTCGCGACCACTGCCGGATAGACCCGGCCGAGATACTGGCTAATGAGCGTTTCCGGAATATCGCCCTCGAAGCGCGCAAGCAGAGCCTCGACTGCCGCGGCGGCCTTCTCGTTCGGCCAATAATAGCGGATGCGGTCGCTATAGCTGAAATGGCGTTGCAAGCGCTGCTCGTCGACGGAGCCGCCGTAATGGGAACTCCAGTTGGCCGGATTTTCGAGCATGACGGCCTCCATCGTCGCATGGATCGCATCGGGTGGAACCCTTCCGGCGAGAACCGACGCGATGGTATCGAGGCCATAGAGCGCCTCGCGCAAGGCAAAGGTCAGGCCTGGCCCGACCTTGAGGATGGCGAAACCGCCGTCCACGAGGGCGGCAAGCGCATCCGCAGGTTGATAATCCGTGGAATGAGCCTCGAAGAGCAGGCCGGGCATTTGATCCAGAGCGCCAATCAAGGCATTCGCGCGGTCCGGTCTGTAGAGGACGACATTGGCATTGCCGAACTCGACGCCGGGCTGGACGACGATGGCGATCACCCGCTCCAGAGCGCCTTCGACACCCGCCTCGGTAAAGGCGGCACGATGCACTGCCAGCGTGTTTATCGCCGCCTCTGGTCGCGTCACCTCGAGCTCGTCGAGGGCATGGGTGGCGCCGCCCGGCGGCGGGACCTCGGTTCCGATAATATAGACGGGTGGCCGGCGGCCGGAGCGAAGAGCGATCTGTTCGGCCACGCGGGCAAGCTGCGCGGCACGCTCCGCCGTCAGCTCGTCGGCCAGGGCCACCGGCTCGTCCGCGCAGCCCATCGAAGTATCGAGGTGGATCTTTTCGAAACCCGCCTCGACATAGGCGGCAATCATCGCCTCGGCCTTCGCCATCGCTTCCTTAGCGGGCAGCCTCCTCCACGGGTTCGGCCCAAGATGGTCGCCGCCAAGGATGATACGATCCACAGGAAAGCCGATTGCGGCGGCCATGTCTTCGACGAAGCGGCGGAAGTCGCGTGGCGTCATTCCGGTATAGCCACCATCCTGATTGACCTGATTGCAGGTCGCTTCGATCAATGCGACCGCCTCATCTAAGGCTGCACGCCTCAGTGCCGCCTCGATAACGAGCGGATGCGCCGAGCAGACCGATGTGATCCCGCGCGGCATTGTCTTGACGCGATCGCCGAGAAGCTTCTTCAGCGCAATGCTGCGATTGTGTTCGACAGAGTCATTCATCCGAGCATCACGACCTTGGTCAGATGGCGGGGCGATACCGTATCGACACCCTTCGACTGCGCTGCCCGTTCGCCGAGGATCTGCAGGGCCGGCAGCACGCAGAGGCCCGCAAGTGTCGGATCGCAATCGACGGGCAGCTCCAGATCGCCCGGACCGCCAAAGCCGATGACGGTCGCACCTTTTTGCCGCAGCTCTTCGACCAGCAGCGCTTCCGCAACCTTCTGATCGGCGCTGTAGAGCATGACGACCGCTGTATTTTCATCAACGAGGCTGATCGGTCCATGGCGGTATTCCAGCGGATGGAAGCCCTGGGTGATGATCTGGCTCATTTCCATCAGCTTCAAGGCACCTTCCAGGGAGATGCCGTAGAGCGGCCCGCCGCCGAGGAAAACGAAATGCGACCGACCTTCGATGATCTTCGGAAGAGCCGCATCGAGCTGATCGGCCAGACGGCGTGCGGACTGGACAATCGATGGCGGGATCTCCACGCCGACCATCTGCATGCCCAGAAGCAGCATGAGGCTCGCCGAGACCGTCATGACGATCCCTTCATCGCCGTGGGTCGCCGCTTCGATCAGCCGGTCGCAATTCCTAGCGAGCGAGCTTTCGGGCTCGACCGTGATGGCGGTAACGAAAACGCCGGCTTTGCGGCTAGTCTTGGCGGCAGCGACGGTTTCCGTCGTCTCGCCGCTGCGCGAAAGGGCCACCAGATGGACCTTCTGCCAGCGCGGCCAGAAGGCGGCCGGCCGGCTCAGCCATTCCGCACCCGGTACGGCAATCGCCGGATAGCCGGCAAGATTGGCGTGAGCCGCAAGCGACAAGGCGAGATTGTAGGATGTGCCGCAGCCCAGAAAAACCGTCAGTTCGGTATCATGCGGGGCGGAGACCGGTCCGATCGCCTTTTCCCAATAAGGGAATTGTTCGAAGATCACCTTTTCCGTCGTATTCATGCTAGCTCCGATTTACTTGACCGATCCGGCCAGCAGACCGCTGACGAGGTATCGATTGAGAAAGATGACGACCAGGACGGGAATGATGATGGCAATCGATCCGCTTGCCGTGATCAGCCCATAGTCGACGAAGTTCTTGGTGACGAATTCCGGGATCAGCACCGTCAACGGCTTCGTCGCCTGCGGCGAGAAGATGAGTGGGACGAGATACTGCCCCCATGCGCCAAGAAAGGTCAGGATCGCCGCCGCCGTCAGGCCAGGGCCTGCGAGCGGCAGGACGATGTTGAAGAAGATGTAGAGCCTGCCGGCGCCATCGAGCTGCGCCGCCTCCTCAAGCGCGATCGGCAATGCCTCGAAGACGCTTCGCAACAGCCACAGGGACAGGGGGAGGTAAGCCGAGACGTAGATCAGCGCCACGCCGACATAGGTATCGACCAGATGCAGGCTGATCATGATCCGGTAAAGCGGAATGAGCACCGCATAGCCGGGGATTGCGAGCGTCGCGACGATGGCGGCAAACAGAAAACCCCGGCCGGGAAACTGGATCCGCGTGAAGGCATAGGCGCCGAGTGCCGATATCGCCACGCAAAGAAGCGTTGCGGCCACCGACGTCACGATGCTGTTGATCAGCGCTGCGCGGAACTGCGACCAGACCTGGACCCCGCCGATCCTGGCAATATCGATGCCGAAGAGACGCGAGAAATGATCCAGCGTGAAATGCCGCGGAAAGAAATGGATCGGTCTAGCCGAGAAGTCCTCGGTCGGCGTGACGGAGCTTGCGAGCGTCCAGTAGATCGGTCCGAGCGACCAGATCAGGAGAACCGCGACACCGGCCCAGATCAGCAAATGATGGGAAAGGCTCTGTTTCATCAGTCAAACCGGGTGTTGCGATAGACGCGCAGGACATAGACGAGCGAGACCAGCAGTGAGACCAACGTGATCACGAGAGATAAGGCCATGCCATAGGAGAAGCGCAGGTTCTGGAAGGTCTCGAGATAGATCTGGACGAGAACCGGTCGCGTCTCGAGGCTGGAACCCGCCAAGACCCAGGCCTCGTCGAAGAGGTTGAATGCGTTGACGGTCGCGTTGGTCATGGCAACGGCAATGGCGCTGCGCACCAGCGGAAGCGTAACAAGGGTAAACATCTGTGCGCGCGTTGCACCATCGATGCGCGCGGCCTCATAGAGATGAGCGGGAATGCTCTGCATGGCGGCCAACACGATGACGACGGTCAGGGGCATCATTCGCCAGACGTGAACAACCGTGACTGCGATGATGGCGCTGGTGCGATCGTTGAACCAGACGTGGTTTTCGAATGGCAACCCGATGGCCGAGAGAACGCCGTTCAGCAATCCCGCACCCGGTTGGTAGATCCAGAGCCAGATCACCGCATTGACGACACCGGGCAGCGCCCAGGGCAGGACGACAGCTGCGAGCAGCCATTGCCGGCCGACCTTGACCTGATTGATGAGGGCGGCGGCAAGCACGCCGAACACCGTCTCGGCCACGACCGCGAGCACAACGTAGACAAACGTATTGACCCAGGTCGTGCCCAATGGCCCGTCGGAGAGCATGCGGGTGTAGTTTTCCAGCCCGACAAAGGGCGTTCCCGCCTGCATCGGATTGACCCTGTGGAGGCTATCCCACACCGTTCTTCCGATCGGGTAGAAGACAAGGGCCGCCATCGTGATCAGTATCGGCGAAACAAGCAGGATACCCAGCATGGTGTCGGCCTTGACGCCGGCACCACGCCTGCTCCTGCCACCGGCAGAGATTGCGATTGTCATTGCGCCGATGCCTGCTTTGCCGCTTCGGCGATGTTCTGCATGGCCTGATCGACGGTGACCTGGCCCTTCGCCGCACTATTGATGGCCGTATTGACCGCGCTTGAGAATTCCGGATACCAGGGGGGCGTACCCTGCGGGAACAGCGGCTCGACGGTCTTCGACTGCGCGACGAGCGTGTCACCGCTCAGCAGCTGGCCGGCGGCATTGAGTTCAGACAATGCCGATGTGCGGGTCGGCAATGCGCCATTGGCCGCATTCTTCTTCTGGAAGTCCTTGCTGGTGAACCATTTGACGAAGGCGATGGCGGCTTCCCTATTCTGGGAAACGCGGGGGATGGCGAGCGCTTCGGGAAGGCCGAAGCTGCGGGTCTCGCCGCTTGCGGTCGGCACCAGGATCGCCTCGATCTGACCGGCCACTTTCGACTGCTTGGGATCGTTCATCTGACCGATCCTGCCCGGCTCACCCGAAATCATGATGCTGGTGACGCCCTGGGCAAACATGCTCTCATTGATCTGGCTGTCCTTGAGGCCGGTGGAGGCGGGATCGACGAGACCTTCCCTCAGCAGCATCAGTTCGAAGGCCAGCGCCTTGTAGCCGGCCGAATCCTTCGAGACGAAGAGCGGCTTGAAATCCTTGTCGAACAGTTCGCCGCCAAAGGCTTTCGTCAGCAGATACCAGCTGGTCGATGCGCCTTCGGTGGCCGAGAGCGGCAGGCCTATCGGATAGGTCGCGATCTTCTTTTCCTTGATCTGCTTGGCGGCAGCGACAAGCTCGTCGAGTGTCTTCGGCATCGTCGTGATGCCCGCGTCGGCGAAATGCTTCTTGTTGATCAGCATGACGCGGAAGTCGTTGGTATAGGGCACGCCGAGCAGATTGCCGTTGACCGTGAAGATCTTGGAGACTCCGATATCCTTGACCGTATCGGCGTCGATCACCTCGTTGAGCGGCAGATACCAGTCCGCGGCGCTGAACTGGCCCGTCCATGACCAATCGAACTCGGTAACATCGGCCGGTGCTGTGCCTGCGATCAGCGAGGTGACGAGCTTCGGGCGGATATCGTCCCACGAGAGTGTCTGCATATTGACGTGAATGCCGGTCTCGGCTTCGAAGTCGCCGGGAATGTTCGGTGCCTGCGGCGAAGGCATCAGCACCGTGATCGATTGTCCGGCAAGCGGTTTCGCATCCTGGGCGAGAGCCGGACCGGCGGCAACGAGCGCCGCGAGAGCGACGAATGGCAAAGTAAATTTACGCATGTTCCCTTCTTTCCTTGTTATTGAGGCTTGCTTCACTGGAATGCACCGCTGCGGTCTTTGACGTCGCGGCGATTTGCGTGATCCAGCCGTCATCCACCGGCCAGTCGAGAAGGCGGGCAGCCGCCAGAAGGGCGCCGCCGATGGGAGGAAGCTTCGGGCTTACGGCCGGGCGGCCGATGCGCCGCTCGAGTGCGGCAAGCAGGGCGCGGCTTGCAAATGTTCCGCCGGCATGGGTCCAGTCGGCGGCCGGATCGCAATGCGGCGCTATGGCTTCGACATGCTTTGCCAGTTCCGATGCGGCCTGTTCGATCAATTGTTTCGCTGCTCCGTCACCGGAGCGCGCAACGCGATCGACGAGAATCGATAGGGCAGCGATCTCGGCGCGAGGGTTTTCGAGTTCGCTCACCCATCCTCCCAGCGCATTAACCGGATCGATGCTGTTGAGGTTGAGGAATTCGAACATGGCCTTCGCCAACGCGGTCGGGCCTGCCCGCCCGTCGAGGCTCTGGCTGACGAGGCTGAGAGCCGCCCGCCCGATCCAATAGCTGCTGCCCTCGTCGCCGATGACGTCGCCCCATCCGCCGACGCGCGCCGATGCGCCAGCGCTGTTGCGTGCCCAAGCCATCGAACCCGTGCCGGATAGGATCAGAATACCAGGCTTTCCGGCGAAAGCGCCGAGATGAGCCGCATCGACATCGTTGAGAATATGCCGCTTCGCCGTGGAGAAGCTGGCCTCGATCGCCTCGCGCTGCTGTTCCGACAGGCGTGCCACTTCGCCATAGGCCGGCAGCGCGGCAGCGACGGCCGCCGGCGGTTGCCGCTCCAGGAAGGGGCGCAGGGCAAGATCCAGTTCGCGCCGCCAGTTTGGATTGTCCATCGGATTGACCCCGCCGTTGCGCGACATAAGCAGCACGTTGCCGGCTCGGTCGGCGAGTGCCGCCAGCACCTTGCTGCCGCCGCCATCGATGCCGAGGATCAGGTCGTCGCTCATTCCGGCGCTCCGAGATCCGCGATCGTCGTTTCAACGCCGAGATTGACAAGTTCGCTGCGCCAATGCGCGGAAAGAGCCGCATCGGTAATCACCCTGGCAGCCCTCAAGAGGGCGACCTTGTAGGTCGCCATCGTGCCGAACTTCGAGGAATCGGCGAGCACGAAGCGGTGCGCCGAGCGGCTCAGCATGCATTTGTTAAGGCTCGCTTCGGCGCTGTCGACGCTATAGATCGCGCCGTCCGGGCTGATGGCGCTTGCGCCGAGGAAGAGCTGATCGAACCAGATGCTCTCGAGCATCGCTTCGGCCTGCGGCCCGACAAGCGAAGCATTTTCGCTGCGAAGCTGCCCGCCGAGCAACACGACTTCCAGATTGGGGATGTTGAGGAATTCCTGCGCTACCGTCAGGCCATTGGTGAAGATGCGAAGCGGCATTGGGTTCAGGCGGATGAGGCGGGCAAGCTGCAGCACCGTGGTTCCGGCATCGAGAAAGATCGCCGTGCGCGGCGTCAGCAAATCGTAGGCTGCCGTTGCGATCGCGCGTTTGGCCGACAGATGCCGCTTGGCCCGCTCCTGAAAGGCAAGCTCCACCGATGAGCCCTCGGCGATGCGAGCGCCGCCATGCACGCGGTCAATGGCGCCTTCTCGTTCGAGAACCTGCAGGTCCCGGCGCACCGTCGCCAGGGAGGCGCCGATGGCGTCAGCGAGCGCCTGGATGGTCGAAAACCCGTTCGCATATAGATGGCTGCGAATAGCGTCGAGACGATCGACTTTCAGTCCCCCGGCCTGACTCAACGAAGGTTCCTCTCTCGTAGTCATTTCTATTTCGCTCAGATTTCCACCCAATAAGATCAATGTCAATCATATTTCTGATCTTTTTTGATCTATCCGTAATCCGCATCGAACCAAAAAAGCAAACGCGCGGCCTCCTCTCTCGAAGAGACCGCGCTCGTGAATTACCGTCGATCAAGACATGGTGGGGCTAGTGGTAGGCAGGCAAAAGACTGCCGTGTTGCTCGATCATATCGTCAACAAGCGCCCATATTTGATCGGGCGATAGCTCCGCCGCGGTGTGCGGATCGAGCAGGGCCGCCTGATAGATGCAATCCCGTTTCTTCGTCAGTGCCGCCTCGACCGTCAGCTCCTGCACGGAAACGCTTAAGCGCATGACGGCTGCGAGCTGCGAGGGTATCCGCCCGATGCGGATCGGCTGGATGCCGTTGTGATCGACATGGCATGGAACTTCGACGATGCATTCGTTCGGCAGATTCTGGATCAGCCCGTTGTTGGGGACATTTCCGTAGATCAGCGCGGGCTGGCCGGTGACTGCCGCATGAATGATGCTGGCCGCATATTCATTGCTCCGGCAGACGCCGATCGGCTTACCGCCTTCAAGGTCGCGACGCAGTTCATGCCACTCGGCGATCTGGACCTCGCAACGGCGGATATATTCGTCCAAGGGAATGTTGAGGCGCTCGATCAGATCGCTACGGCCTTCCTTGATGTACCAGGATGTATATTCCGAGAAATGCTCGCTCGATTCCGTGACGAAGTAGCCGAGCCGTTTCAAGACGTCGAAACGCACCCGATCGTCCAATGGGACCTGTCCTTGCTCGGCCAGGGCGTGGAGGCGAGGATAGAGATCCTCGCGACTACCATCGGGGTGCAGTTTTTCATATTTGAGAAAGAAGGCGACATGGTTGATGCCGGCCGAGAGATAGTTGATATCGGCGACGTCTTCGCAAAGGCAATCGGCAAGATGGGCCGCCGTATGCTGCACGCTGTGGCAAAGCCCAACGGTGCGGATGTCGGGCGCAATCTCCTTGATCGCCCAGCAATTGATCGCCATCGGGTTGACGTATTGCATCAGCAGAGCATTGGGGCATACCTCTTGCATATCACGGCAGATTTCTTCGAGAACGGGAATGGTGCGAAGCCCACGGAAGACGCCGCCGATCCCGAGCGTATCGGCGATGGTCTGCCGGAGGCCATGCCGTTTTGGGATCTCGAAATCCGTCACCGTGGCCGGTTTGTAGCCGCCGACCTGCATCATCAGGATGACGAAATCCGAACCTTTCAGCGCTTGCCGGCGATCGAGCGTCGCCTCGACGCGCACCGTGTCGAGATGAAGCGCCTCGCAGAGCCTGCGGGCAACGATTTCGGATGTTTTCAGTCGCTCCGGATCGATGTCGAAGAGGCTGATGGCGTAATCGCCGCCGCTCCGACTGGAAAGGACGTCGCCCAGAATATTCTGGGCAAAGACGGTGCTGCCGGCACCGATCAGGCAGATCTTTGGCATGAAGGGATCTCCACATGGAATGGCTTTGAACCTCAATGCCTCTTTCAATTGGGAATTTCCTCCTGCTATCAATGAAACTATTCCCGGATTCGCGCCACCCGGACAGACCCCATGCCGAAACCCAGCAATTCCGTCGAGCGTGAAGCTCTCATCACATCCGCCGGCGGCTTTCTGATCGAGCGGCATATCGCCGATGCCATGAGCGCCGCGCATTAGCACGACCATGTCGAGCTGAACTTCCTCATGGAAGGCCAGATGACCTATATTTTCAACGGCAGGCAGAATCTGGTGGAAGCGGGACGACTGGTGCTGTTCTGGGCCGCCATTCCGCACAGGACGATTGCAGTTAGCCCCAATGCTCCGCTCATCTGCATCTATCTTCCCCTCGTCGATTTTCTCGGTTTGCCGATCGACCGCGGCGCACGCGGTCGCATCATGCAGGGGCAGATCTTATATGAGCCCCGCCAAAACCCCATCGATGGTGCTGTTTTCCAGCGCTGGCTAGACGAATGGACCATCGGTGATGCCGCGCGGCGCGAACTGGTCTTCGACGAGGTCAAGTTAAGGGTACGCCGCCTTTTTTTTACAATGACGGGGAAAACGAAAGCGCGTTACGTCATTCTAAGATGGCGAATTCCGTAACCGCCGTTCGTCACACCGAGGCCCTCACTGATCTCATCAACAAACATTTCGACGAGCCGCTCACAGTTCCACAATTGGCCAAGCTCGCAGGGGTGCACCCAACCACCGCCAACAAGGCGTTTCAGAAAGTCCTTGGGATGTCCCCCAATGAATATTTAATTCGATATCGGATAGCCCGAGCGATGAAGTTGCTTGCTGACACCGACGATCCAGTATTGAAGATCGCTTTTGATTGCGGTTTTGGCTCCAGCAGTCGATTTTACAAGCTGTTCACGGATCGAACAGGCGACACGCCTCAGGTCTTTCGTAAATTGATCAGTAACAAGACTTCTTAAAGCCATGATCACTCCCAGGGGCGGTATCCTTAATGTGATCCTTCGGTGTTGACGAATATTGGCTGCCGCTGTCCGGGATATTGACTCCGCTACATTGCGCCATTGGATCAAAATCTCCATGGGACGATCATCGGGCTTGCAGTCGAAAAGCTCAGTGCAGAACATCTCCGCTTCCATGTTTACACTCGCCATGCGGCGTAAATTCTTTATTTCGGCAGCTACTATGTAGGACCGCGATTGTGCTGGCCAGCCGCTTTCAACCAGGTATAGCGTTCTTGGTGGCGATCAAAACTCTTCCCAGCTGTCGTCGTCCACGGACAAGGCAGCGGAGCCCTGCGTCTGGGGCTGCGGCCGCGTATGCCGGCCAGCGGCTTGAAGGGGAGGATGGGCCGGACGATTGAGTGGCTTGGCCGGTTGGGCTATTCGCGCCCCCTCGCCATATTTGAATTGCCCGAGTAGCTGGAACAATGCGGCTGCCTCGCGTGCGAGACTATGGCTGGCGGCCGTCTGCTCCTCTACCATGGCCGCATTTTTCTGTGTGCTTTGATCGACGGTATCGACTGCCTGATTGATCTCGCCGAGAGCGGTCGACTGTTCTCTTGCCGCCTCGACGATCGCCACGACGTTGGTGTCGATCTCCTGGACTTGGGCGGCGATTTCCTGCAGAGCCCCGCCGGCACTGGTAACCAGCGCGACGCCATCGGCGACCTGGGCGCCAGATGCGGTGATCAAGGTCTTGATCTCTTTTGCCGCCTTTGCCGATCGTTGAGCGAGTTCGCGGACCTCTTGTGCGACAACGGCAAAGCCTTTACCGGCATCTCCGGCCCTCGCAGCTTCGACTCCCGCATTCAGCGCCAAAAGGTTCGTCTGAAAGGCAATCTCATCGATAACGCCGATGATGCTGGATATCTCGCGCGAAGAGGCCTCGATCTGATCCATGGCGCCAATGGCATTGCGCACGACGCCGCCTGAATGCTCGGCATGGGCTCGTGCTCGCGCAACAAGTCTTCCTGCTTCTTCAGCCCTTTGGCTGGAATTCTTCACGGTCGTGGTGATCTCCTCGAGGGCGGCAGCGGTCTCCTCAATCGAGGCTGCCTGCTGCTCAGTCCTCTTGGCAAGATCATCTGCAGCAACCCGGACCTCATTCGATCCGGAGGCAATTGCATGCGCGTTTTCTGCGACGGTTGCCATCGCTTGCTTCAGCTTGTCGGAAGCACTGTTGAAATCGGTTCGCAACCGCTCAAGCGAGGGAATGAAAGCCTTCTCGATTTCCTGCGACAGATCCCCCTCAGCGAGATTTGTCAAACACCCGGCGAGTTGATTGACATTTTCGACACGGCTGGTCACGTCGGTGGCGAATTTGACGACTTTGAAAACCTTGCCGTTTAGATCGAAAATGGGGTTGTACGACGCCTGAATGTAGACCTTTCGACCACCTTTCCCGAGCCGCATGAATTCATCAGCGATGAGCTCACCAGCAGCTAATTTTTTCCAGAAATCCCGATATGCACTCGACGCGGTGTGGGACGGCTCGCAGAACATTGAGTGATGCTTGCCTTGAATTTCCGCGAGCGAATAGCCGAGCGCAGAGAGGAAGTTTTCGTTCGCGGTCAGGATCTCGCCTGTGGGAGTGAATTCTATCACAGCCTGCGCGCGCGAAAGTGCCTCGATCTTGCCGGAGTCCTCGGCCGTCTTCAGCTTACTCGCCGTAATATCGGTAGCAATCTTGACGACCTTGACCGGCTTTCCCCGGCGAAAGACCGGATTATAGGAGGCTTCGATCCAGACCTCTCTACCGCCCTTACCGATGCGCTTATATTGTTGCTGGTCGAAAGTGCCGGCCGCAAGCTTCGACCAAAAAGCCTTGTATTCCGGAGAGCCCGCGTAAGCTGGTTCGACGAACATGCTATGATGCTTCCCGACGATCTCCGCCAGTTCATAGCCGAGTGCTCGACAAAAGCGTTCGTTGGCAGTGAGGATCCTACCGGCAAGATCGAATTCGATCATGGCCTGCGATTTTGACAATGCGGTAAGAACAGCAATGGCATCTGGACCACGATCAAAAATAACCATTCGATCATCCCTGTATTGTTTCGGAGTATCCGAAGTTAAATTGCAGTAAAATATTGCCGGACACTGATTAAAATGCAATTAACTATAATTTATATATGCTAATATTATAATTATTTCTCGATATTTACTCCACCTTCTATGCGAAAATTCTATTACTGATTGTGGGGATGCGGCCACGAGCGGATATAAACAAGATATACTGGTACATGGCCTAGTGGGGAAAGTTCTGCACGCCACGCCGAAGACGGAGCGGTTATTTCAGTCGCAGATGCTTGAGCCGAAGCCAATATGACATCGTTGCTGAACCTACCCGGATCATTCACGTCGTGGCGCCGAAGCCTTGAATGCGACAACCGCCACGAAACCGAATGCTTGCTTCTCGAGATGAGGAAAGACTCGACTCATTAAGCTTTCTCTGTTGCACTGTTTTCCATGACGAAGTCCCTGCGTAAGTCATCAAAACCACTTCTCGCCACCTCGGAGATGCCGCTGCGAAGCCGAGCCCGCAAAGCTCGTGATCCAGATCAACCGCAATTGCCGCTCGATCCAATGCCGGAGCGGATCGAGCCGGCGCTGGCGCTTCTGAAGTCCGAGGTCCCGAAAGGATCGCAATGGCTCCATGAGATAAAATGGGACGGCTACCGACTTGCCGTCCATGTTGAACCTGGCCGCGTGCGCATCCTCACGCGTGGAGGGCACGATTGGACTGATCGCTTTCCGACGATCGCCAACGAGGCCGCAGGCTTTGGCACGACGATGATCCTCGACGGAGAGGCTGTCGTCCTGGATGAGCAGGGAAAGTCGAGCTTCGGCGCTCTTCAGCGAGCCCTTGGGGGAAGGGGCGGGCACCGCCGAGCGGATGAGGCCATCTTCTATGCATTTGATCTCCTATATTTCGATGGACACGACCTTACGAAGCTGGACCTCACCGAGCGTCGGCAGATCCTGGAAGGGTTTCTCCTCGATCATGCCGGCGTCATTAAACTCTCCGAAGAGGTTGACGCCGACGGCGACGAACTTTTAGCTGCCGCATGTGCGCATGGACTCGAGGGTATCATCGCCAAAAACCGTGAGCAGCCTTATCGCTCCGGCCGCACTGGTGATTGGATCAAGGTGAAATGTGTCCAGAGCGACAGCTTTTTCATCGTTGGCTATGAACCATCCGCTGTTGCACACGGCGGGATCCGTAATTTGTTTCTCGCTGCCTACAAAGGCCACGATCTCGTTTACGTTGGCAATGTCGGAACGGGCTTTAATGAACGAGATGCGACCAGGCTTCGCAAGGATCTGGACAAGCTCAAGACATCCCGGGCGCCGATCGCGCTGAAACAGCGCGGTGTCGTCTGGGTCCAACCGACACTGATCGCCGAGATCGAATATCGTGCCTGGACCGATGACGGAAAACTGCGTCACGCTTCGTACAAAGGACTCCGGGAGCGGCAGGACAATGCCGAGGTCTATCGTCTACCGCAATGAGGTCCAGAGCGATCAACATTGGGTTAGCCCCAGGCCGCTCTGAAATCGTGAGAGGAACCAAATGCGTCGCTGCATAGGCGGCGCATCGCCCGTTCTCGGCGCTTGCCCGTCCCGGCCGCCATCGAAGCGGCGCGCGACAGGGGCGAGGGTGCCCTTGTTGCCCCACCCCTCGGCGCTCCCCGCCCGCCCATGAAAAAACGGAGCGCAAGGAGCGGGGGCAGTCGGTCCCGCTTCCCCTTCGGGTCACAATGTTGAAGCTCCTGCGGCTGCCCTTCTTCCACTCCTTGCGCGTCGAGAATTCCCGAAATCCCGCCTGCGGCCGGCGCTATGCTGACTTCTCCGATGCTCTTCATTCTTGCGGGATCGCGCCTTGCTCGTTGCACGTCGCGCCGTCGCGATCGACCGGGAAAGTCTGCGCGCCAGCGCCGTCCGCATTCGTTTTCCAGCCGCAGCGCCGCCGGGCGGCGCGGTCGCGGCCGCGGCAGGCGGAGGAAACCTGCGCTCGAACATAGCGCGGTAGGGTTTTCCGGAGCCTTGTGGAAAACGACCCGCCTGGCCTTTGACCGTATATCCGAAAGATCCGGGCCATCCGCTCGTCGAGCCGAGCGAACTTTATGCCGAAACGACGGGGCCGGCTCCGCCGATCCCGGTGACGATCGCTTTGTCCGGTCGGGGGCTTGGCACCCCCGCATCGAGGCCCGTTCCGGCCCGCCTTATTTGCTGTCGCCCCTGACATCGCCGGCCGCCCGGATCAAGGGGCAGGCGCGGCAAGCCGCTTGTCGCGTCGGAATAAAAACGGCTTTCCGCCGTTGGCCGAACCTTCCGTTTTTCCCCCACCACGACCCCTTGACCCGAACAACCGCCGCCGAGGGGCGGGCTTTCGCCCTCCCCCCTCTGTCCGGGGGCATGTCAGAGGCCATTCCCCCGGAAAGACCGGGGAGGCTTCGCCCGAGGGGGCTTGCCCTTCGGGGTGGCAACCGCAACCAACGGAGACAGACAATGACCGACTACGCAAACTTCATCCGCTTCGGTGAGGACAACACCCTTACCGGCAACATCGCTTCGATTTCCTACGACCTCGATATCACCGGCAAGGAGAACCGCAGCACGAATCCCGATGCGCCGGTTTACCGCCTCTATGGCAAGTCTCCGAGGGGCCGGCAGGTCGAGATCGGTGCGATCTGGCAGAGGAAGAACCAGAGCGGTGGGGACTATTACAGCCTCTCCATCAACACCGGTCACGGCAGGCTCAATGCCAATCTCGGCCGCTACCCCGGTCAGGACGACGAAGACCTGATGGCTGTTATTCCCTGGGATTGAGAAATGAGTAGGGCCCGGGCGCTGCCGATACGGCGGCGCTCCTCAAAACGCGGACAACAGCAAGATCACTTCGAGGGAAGAAGGAGATTATCCAATGACAGAAACATTCACGGGCTACCTTGTCGATGCCAAGGCAGGTACCATTCGCAGCGTGGAAATCGACCGCAGCGACGTCCTGAAGTCCATTTACGCCCATATCGGCTGCACCTGCATCGATGCCGTGTGGATGGACGATCAGCATACTGTATATTGCGACGACAACGGCCTAGTCGACGGGCTCGAATGCTTCACGCAGCTGGCGGATTTTCCGTCGCCTCTTGCGGGAAGCCTGCTGGTGATGGGCGTGAACGAGGAGGGAGACAGCGTATCCCCGACACATTCCATCGATGTCATCGCCGACCAGTTCCTGATTTTCCGCGCCGTCTTCGATCCCGCCTTCGAGCATATCGACAGGCCAGGCATCATCGGAACTCGTGTCGCGGGCTTCGACATTCGCATCCAGCAAGATCGTCCAAAAATCATCCGCTCGGAGGCTTGAACATGACCGACCGGCAAAAAGAGGTTGAGGTGTACGATACTCCCTCGAACCTGGGCGGCAGCTTCACCGTCTCCATTGTCGAGGAACTCGATGAAATGACCGTCAAGGTGCGCGTCTGGTATGGACGCGCCACCATCAACGGCTGGGAGACGTGGCGGGAATGGGATGGCTCCTTGTTCACCACGACACGCGACCGTCTCACGAAGAAGCGCATCATGCCGCTTTTTTCAAACCGACCATAGATCGCGGAGCTGGCAGGGAAGGGCCGAACCGGCCCTTCTCACAAGATGGCACTGATCAGGAATGCCCTTCCGCTTCGCCGAGCAGTGCAATGGCGTTTGCAGTCATGTGGGAGGTTTCCGTGACAAGATCGCTAGCGCGCAATTGAGTTAAACATTCGCGACCCGGCTATGACTTTCGGATCACCGAGTTCACGCGGCCATCGGAGTGCGACCGTTGCCGCGTGACTTGTGGCGCACAGATATGTCGATCCTATAGTCCAGGCGATCGAGGCAGCGCAGTAGTCTACCTATCGAGAACTTACCCGTCCGACCGGTGACGATTGACGAGACGTCGGGTTGAGGCAAACCGAGCAGTTCTCCAGCTTTGGCCTGGGTAAGACGCCGCCGCTTGATGATGGCCCGGATCTCTCGAGCCAGTTTCGCCTTGAGTATTTCTTCTTCAGGATTGTCAAAACCAAGATCGGCAAACACATTACCGCTGCTTTTCACGGAAGTGATGTCTTCGCTCATGATTTCACTCCTTTTCCATAGTGTTCACGGTGATGAGCCTCAGCAGCTTTCAGGCGGGCTTTTATCACCTCGATGTCGTGCTTGGGCGTTTCCGACCCCTTCTTCGACTTCTTCTGGAAGCAGTGAAGGATATAGATCACGCCCGCAAAGCGAACCGTGTAGACCCCACGGTACGTGTCGCCGTCGTAGTCATCGACTACTTCCAGAACGCTTCGTCCGCCGAAACCCTTCAACGCCTTGGCGTCCGGATGTTCTTCGCCGTTCTGGGCATCGTTGATGGCAAAGCCCATAACACGGCGAACATCTTCCGGAAAATCGCGCAGATCGTCTAGCGACGATCCCATCCATTCAACCGGCTTGGGTTTTCTCATCTGCTGTACCTTATAGCAGTAGGGACTATATTCAATTCCAATGTCGGGCGCAATAGGTCATCCGAAGGTCAGCGTGTTGGTCAAGAGCCGACCTTCAATGACGGGCCGCCGCAGGGGTGACCCGGTATCCGCGGCTTCGCTTGCGGCGGAGAAGATCCAGGAAGGTAGTGACCGCATCTCGCTCACTGGCAAAATGCTGGACCTTCATCTGGCCCTGGGCTCCAATCCGGCCCCAGCGGCGTGTCAGGCAGATTTCGCCGAACAGGTTGGGCTCGATTGTCATGGCGTAGAAGCGGGCCATGTTGCGGGCTTCGTCCGTGCGTTCGACGTAGAGGTGGTAGGGTTGAATGAGCATGCCAGCATAATCGCTCGGTCGCCAATTTTCGTCCAACGAGAGATATGAATCGATTGCGTTCGACCGATTCATTTCCGTGAAGTTCCGGTGAACACTATGGGCGGTCCGCCTGCGGCGTTCAGCTCTATTCGCGGAGGCGAACGAAGACCATCGGTCTTCGCCCATTCGGGTCACGATCTTCCCGCGAACACCGCGAGCCATCAGCGTAAACGAACGCCGATCAATATCCGAGGAAGCCGAGGATGTCGCCGCCATAGAACTCTCCGTAGTCGTCGGGAAGGCCAATGACTTCCCCACTGTCATTTTGTCGATCAGCGCGCTGCCGGCTTCCCGTACCACTGCCGTGATGCCGTGCTTGCGGCATTCATCGATCGCCTCGGCCGCGGTCACCTGTGCTTCGCATGCTTCCCAATATCTCACCGTTGGGTCCTCGATCTATCGCATGACCGGTTCATGCGTGCCGGAAAAGTTCTTGTGAAACCGGTTCTCTCCGACACAGGCCTTCATGTCCTCGCGGCGGAACCAGACGGCGCGCCCGCATCGAAGGGGTGCGTTGCCCGAGGTGAAGACGATCTGTTCGTCGCCGCGCATGCGCAGAACCTCGTGCGGAAGGATCAACGGCCGGCGGTTGAGCTGCTTCGATCGCGACCTCGACGATCCCTTCATACCGGACGAGCGATTGGTCTGGTCGACCTCGACCGTGGTGTCGCCGCAACGCTTCGAGATGTAGTCGGCCGTATCGGGATCGTTGATCGCCGCGAACGAAATCCAGGATGCGGATTCGAACCATTTGCTCGTCGCATCACGCCCGCCATAAGCCTCGCGCATCTGGCCAAGCGACTGGAAGATCATCGTCAGCGTGATGCCATATTTGCGGCCTGCGTCGCGGGCGGTTTCGAGGATGCGCAGGTAGCCGAGACGTGCCACCTCGTCGAGGAGGAAGAGGGTGCGATCCTTCACGTTGCCGTTGCGGTTATAGATCGCGTTCAGCAGCGAACCGATCACTACACGCGCCAGTCCTGGATGGGCTTCCAGCACCTTCAGATCGAGCGCTATGAAGATGTCAGTCTCACCGTCTGCGAGATCGTCGGTCGAGAAACTGTCGCCGGAGACCAGGCCGGCATAGTTGGGATACGACAGCCAGTGTGTTTCCTTCACCGCATTGGCGTAGACACCGGAAAACGTCTCCGGCGTCATGTTGACGAAGACGGCGACATTCTCCTTCACAAAGTCGGACTCAGACCCTTCGTAGATCTTCGTCAGACGCGCACGCAACTGCGGCTCGGGTTCGGAAAGATTGGCGCGGACCTGTCTCAATGTCTGGTTTTTCTCGTCCGTATGCCCAGACAGACAAACGTCGGCGATCAGTGCGGTCAGAAGCTGCATGGCCGAGGCCCTGAAGAAGTCGTCGCGGGCAGATGCCGTGCGCGCATTGTCGGTCATGATCCACGTCGCAACGGCGACGATATCCTCTTCCTTGGTATTGCCATGACGACCGATCCAGTCGAGCGCATTGAAGCCGACACCAGAAGCGGTCGGATCAAGCACGATCACCTTGCGGCCGGCCTGACGCCGGTGCTCGATCACCATCGGCGCGACCTCGCTCGATGGATCCAGCACCACGAGGCCGCCGCCCCATCTCAGCGCGGTCGGGATCGTCACCGACGTCGTCTTGAAACCGCCGGAGCCGGCAAAGACGATCCCGTGCGACGAGCCGAAGGAGCCGTCGAAGCAGAGCAGCGGCGACTTGCCGCCGGCGCCCCAGCTTTGCGGTTCATCGGAGCGGAACGGCATAGTGGCAACGCTGTCGCGATCGACGCGATAACGTTCACCGATGACGATACCGCCGGCTTCTGAAAACAGTTTCGCGGCTTCGGGCAGTTTCATCCAGTCGGCCTCGCCGTGGACAGCGCGTTTGCCGGCGATGCGGCGCGGCCCGGACGCCGCGAACGCAGCATTGCCTTTCAGCGCGACACGCAAGCCGAAGATACCGCTGAAGATTGCTGCGGCAGCACCCACCATCGTCGCCGGGTCGGAATAGGCGAGAACGGATTGCCCCGCCGGCACGTTTCCGGCGATACCGGCAAGCTGGACAATCTCGTGCATCATGGCGATGACGACGGTCACGGCGTTTCCGGCAAGCACGCTTCCGCCGGCCGCCTTGATGTTCGCGGAGCCGTTGACGGCGAGCAGCGCGATGACGCCGATCGCGGCGGCGCCGACATAGGGCAGGGCGAGCCCGGCGCGGCCCAGCATCTGCTTCGCCTGCGCCGATGTTCCGAGTGCCGCCAGCCGAAGTTCCATGCCTGACGTCAGGATCATGGCTGCGACCATGATTGCCGCGGGCAGGATTGCCAGAAGCAGCCTATTCGCCGTCATTGCCGAAGGCCTCCGCACCAATCGCCGCAAGGCGCGCCTTCTCCGTCTCGTCGCCCTTGATCCGCTTGGCTGCATCGATCAGCAGGCCGAGCAGCAAGGAACGCTTCTCGTAGCGCAGCCCGGCCTTGACGATCAGGCCGCCGAGCTCGATTTTTTCCCGCGTGTCCTTCTTGCGCGCATCTGATGTCACCGCTTTAGCCATGCGCTCAAGCCTCACCAAGACCGCCCGCATCCGCGCCAGGCGACTGCGTCGCGGAATCCCCGCTCGCGGCTCGTCCATCTCCAGCGTCCTTCTTCCCGGTCGCAGCTGGTTTGCCTCCGCGAAACCGTTTGGCGATCTGCTCGAAGGCCGCCTGAAGCTCGGCCTCGTCAATCTCGATTTCCCCGAGACCTGCCTTCAGCGCGATGCGGCCGATGCGTTCGGCCTCACGAGTCTCGGCCTGCTTCAGCTGGTCTTGCAATCTTGCGATCTCTTCCCTGATCCGCGACGACGGTTTCTTCATTCCGGTTGCTCCTTTTTAGGTCTGGGCGTTGCACTTGCGACGCCCAGATTCTTCCGGATGTGCCTGAATTGAAATCTGCAGATCTGCAGATCGCCAAGGGCGATGCTTTTGTGAATGATCCCGCCGTTCCGAAGGAGCGGTTCCAAGGGCGCAATTATACGTCGCGATGCGACGTCTTGCTTTTATGCCCTGGCGTGGCCAGATGGCCCCGGCCGCTCCGGACGAACACCGTTCGAACCCGGAGTTTCCTTCGTCGTGGCCATCGCCCATTTCTCAGCCAGCATCGTCAGCCGCGGCTCGGGCCGCAGCGTGGTGCTCTCTGCCGCCTACCGGCACTGCGCGAAGATGGAGTATGAGCGCGAGGCCCGAACCATCGACTACACCCGAAAACAGGGGCTCCTACACGAGGAGTTTCTTCTCCCGGCCGATGCCCCGAAATGGGTCCGTTCGCTGGTCGCCGACCGTTCGGTTTCCGGAGCGTCGGAAGCCTTCTGGAACAAGGTCGAAGCTTTCGAGAAGCGTGCCGATGCGCAGCTAGCCCGTGACCTGACGATTGCCTTACCATTGGAACTCTCGGCCGAGCAGAACATCGCCCTGGTCCGGGATTTTGTCGAGAAACACATCCTGGCGAAAGGCATGGTCGCCGACTGGGTTTATCACGACAATCCCGGCAATCCGCATATCCATCTGATGACGACGTTGCGGCCGCTCTCCGACGACGGGTTCAGGTCGAAGAAGGTTGCGGTCATCGGTGAGGATGGCCAGCCGGTTCGGACGAAATCCGGCAAGATCCTTTACGAACTCTGGGCCGGTTCGACCGATGACTTCAACGTGCTGCGCGACGGTTGGTTCGAACGGCTGAACCATCATCTGGCGCTCGGCGGCATTGATCTGAGGGTAGATGGCCGCTCCTACGAGAAGCAGGGTATCGATCTTGAGCCCACCATCCACCTTGGCGTCGGAGCCAAGGCGATCGAGCGCAAGGCGGAACAACAGGGTGTCCGCGCGGAACTGGAACGGATCGAGCTGAACGAGCAACGACGCTCGGAGAACGCCCGCCGGATTATGCGCAATCCCGCCATCGTGCTTGACTTGATTACGCGGGAAAAGAGCGTGTTCGACGAACGCGATATCGTCAAGGTCTTGCATCGCTATGTCGACGATCCCGCCGTCTTCCAGCGGCTGATGATCAAAATCATCCTGAACCCGGACGTGTTGCGGCTGCAGCGCGACACGATCGATTTTGCCACGGCCAAGAAACTGCCGGCGCGCTATTCGACCCGAGCGATGATCCGGCTGGAAGCAACGATGGTGCGGCAGGCGTTGTGGCTGTCGAACCGGGACGGTCATGCTGTGTCTGAAGGTGCTCTGGCCGCAACGCTCCGGCGGCATGAGCGGCTCTCGGAAGAACAGAAAACCGCAATCGAGCGGATCGCCGGACCCGCGCGGATCGCGGCCGTGGTTGGACGCGCCGGCGCCGGCAAGACCACGATGATGAAAGCTGCCCGCGGGGCGTGGGAACTGGCCGGATACCGCGTCGTCGGCGGAGCGCTTGCCGGCAAGGCGGCCGAGGGCCTGGAGAAGGAAGCGGGCATCGAAAGCCGCACGCTCGCGTCTTGGGAGCTGCGCTGGAACCGGGGCCGAGACGTTCTGGACGACAAGACGATCTTCGTCATGGACGAGGCCGGCATGGTGGCCTCGAAACAGATGGCCGGGTTTGTCGATGCGGTGGTAAGAGCAGGCGCGAAGATCGTGCTGGTCGGCGATCCCGAACAGCTTCAGCCGATCGAGGCCGGGGCCGCTTTCCGCGCCATCGTCGATCGCATTGGCTATGCCGAGCTCGAAACCATCTATCGCCAGCGCGAGGACCGGATGCGCAAGGCCTCGCTCGATCTCGCACGCGGCAATGTCGAGAGGGCATTGAGTGCTTATGGTGCCAACGTCAGGATTACGGGCGAGCGCCTGAAGGCCGAAGCTGTCGAGCGCCTGATCGCCGACTGGAACCACGACTACGATCAGACGAAGACGACTTTGATCCTTGCCCATCTGCGCCGAGATGTTCGCATGCTCAATGTCATGGCCCGCGAAAAGCTGGTCGAACGCGGCATGGTGGGTGAAGGTCATCTGTTCCGGACCGCCGATGGCGAACGCCGTTTCGATGCTGGCGATCAGATCGTCTTCCTGAAGAACGAGGGATCGCTCGGCGTCAAGAATGGCATGATCGGTCATGTCGTAGAGGCCGCAGCAAACTGCATCGTCGCAACGGTGGGCGAGGGCGATCAGCGCCGCCAGGTGATCGTCGAACAGCGGTTCTACAACAATCTCGATCACGGCTACGCGACGACGATCCACAAGTCCCAGGGCGCTACCGTCGATAGGGTCAAGGTGCTCGCTTCCCTGTCCCTGGACCGGCATCTGACCTACGTGGCGATGACCCGCCATCGTGAGGATCTGCAGCTCTACTACGGGACGCGGTCCTTCTCCTTCAACGGCGGACTGGCCAAGGTTCTTTCGCGAAAGAACGCCAAGGAGACCACGCTCGATTACGAGCGCGGCCAGCTTTATCGGGAGGCTCTGCGCTTCGCTGAGGCCCGCGGCCTTCACATCGTTCAGGTCGCTCGCACGCTGGTACGCGACCGGCTCGACTGGACGCTGCGCCAAAAGGCAAAGCTCGTCGATCTCGGCCAGCGTCTTGCTGCCTTTGCCGTCCGGTTCGGCATTTTCCAAATCCCTGACACTCCAACGATGAAGGAGGCCGCGCACATGGTCGCAGGCATCAAGACATTCTCAGGCTCTGTTGCCGATACGGTCGGTGACAAGCTTGGCGACGATCCCGTCCTGAAACGGCAATGGGAAGAAGTTTCCGCGCGTTTCGCTTACGTCTTCGCTGATCCCGAAACCGCCTTCCGCTCGATGAACTTCGACACGGTTTTGGCAGACAAGGAGATGGCGAAACAGGTTCTCCGGAAACTCGAGGTGGAGCCGGCTTCGATCGGCCCGCTGAAGGGCAAGACCGGCATTCTCGCCACCAAGTCGGAGCGCGAGGTGCGTCGTGTCGCCGAGGTGAATGTCCCGGCCCTGAAGCGGGATCTCGATCAATATCTGCGGATGCGTGAAACGGTCACGCAGAGGCTGCAAACGGACGAGCGGGCCCTGCGTCAGCGGGCTTCGATCGACATTCCAGCACTGTCGCCGGCGGCGCGCGTGGTGCTTGAGCGGGTGCGCGACGCCATCGACCGAAACGATTTGCCAGCTGCGATGGCCTATGCACTCAGCAATCGGGAGACTAAGCTCGAAATCGACGGCTTCAACAAGGCGGTGACCGAACGCTTCGGGGAGCGGACGCTGCTGAGCGACGCCGCGCGCGAGCCCTCCGGAAAACTGTACGAAGAGCTCTCCAAGGGCATGAAGCCGGAACAGAAGGAGCGGCTCAAACAGGCCTGGCCGGTGATGCGGACAGCGCAACAGCTCTCCGCCCATGAGCGCACCGTTAATTCGCTAAAGCTGGCCGAGGAACCGCGTCTAATCCAGCGCCAGGCGCCGGTGCAGAAGCAATGAAGCGGCGATCGGCTATCCTGTTTTTGACCGGCGCTGCCGTCGTCATGTCCGCACTGGCGGCGACTGGGTTCACGGGCGGCTACCGGCTCAACCTGACCCCAAGCGAGCCGCTCGGCCTCTGGCGTATCGAGAAGCTTCAGCGTCCGGTCTCTATCGGCGATCTGGTGTTTTTATGCCCGCCCACGACAGCCGTATTCGAAGAGGCGCGGCGGCGCGGATACCTGCGCCGAGGGCTGTGCCCCAGCGGATTTGCGCCGCTGATCAAGACTGTCGCAGCACTTCCCGGACAGCGTGTCGAAATCACCGAGCAAGTGCTCATCGACGACCGTTCGATCCCCACAGGCATCGTAACGTTAACCGAGCATCGATCAAAATATGGGATCTGGCTGCATGACCAGATTTAGCCGTGATCCTCTTTATCGTCGCCACCGATTTCCAGCGGAGGTGATTGCCTATGCCGTTTGGCTCTATTTCCGGTTTCCACTCAGCCTGCGGATGGTCCAGGATCTGCTGGCAGCGCGTGGCGTCATCGTCTCTCATCAGACCGTGAGATTGTGGGCTGAGAAATTCGGCAGACACTTTGCCAATGATATCCGGAAGCGATCAAGCGGCAGGCTCGGCGACAAATGGTATTTCGATGAGGTTGTCATCACCATCGGTGGAAAGAAGTACTGGCTTTGGCGCGCCGTTGATCAGGACGGGTTTGTTCTCGACGTGTTGGTGCAAAACCGTCGCGATGCCAAGGCGGCAAAGCGCTTGATGCGAAAGCTTCTGAAAAGGCAAGGCCGTTCGCCGCGTGTGATGATCACCGACAAGCTTCGATCCTACGGTGCGGCGAAGCGGGAGATCATGCCAGGCGTCGAGCATCGCTCGCACAAAGGCTTGAACAATCGGGCCGAGAATTCTCATCAACCCGTCCGGCGACGGGAGAGGATCATGAAGCGCTTCAAGTCAGCGCGACAACTTCAGCGTTTCGTTTCCATCCACGACCCGATTGCCAACCTGTTTCACATTCCCCGCCACGACATTCCATCCAACCACCATCGTCAATTGCGAGCAACAGCCTTGGATACTTGGCGCCAAATCGCTCGCCTTCACACCGCATGAACCAAAGCCTCACTCCCAGATCTTGGTTTCAGAGCGTTAAGTTTACAGTGCCAGGCCGACACCTACGGCGTCTCGATTGGCACCAACGGCATCATGCCGACGCCCCCGGTCAAAGACAGCGAAAATAAGACTGGCCAGGCGCTCTCCGCCATCGGCAGCAATATTCCGATCACGATCACCGATCCTGCCCACCAGATGCAGGATATCGGCACAATCCGCCGTGATACCAACAATACCAACACCTCGCTGCCCGATCTGCCGACCTCGAACATATCATGCGAGACCAGTACAAGACCCAGGCGGATCTGCAGGCGGCGCAAGCCACCATGGCAGGATTGGTCGGTGATATTGCGACTGACCTATATGCGAAGGCCACGAGCCAAGCAGAACGCGATCTTTGGAAAGAGGGCGGCGAAGGTCGTGTCCTGCTGCGTGCCATTGGTGCCGGCATCCTCGGTGGTGTAAACGGCTGGGAAGGTGCGGTGAAGGGCGCTCTTGGTGGTGCCGCCACAACCCTCATGGCGCCCGCCATCGCCAATCTCGTCAAGGGCATGCTGAAAGACAGCACCCTGTCCGATCAGAACAAGCAGACTCTTGCCACGTTAATCGGAACAAGTCTCAGCTCGGCGGTGGGTACCGTGGCTGGCGGGGGAGAAGGAGGGTCCTACGGGGCTGCGAATTATCAATTTAACTACCTGACCCACGCACAGCGCGAGGAGCAAATCTCCAAGCTAAGAAGCTGCAACGGCGATCAGAATTGTGTAGAGAAAATCGTCGATGAATATCGTGATCTGAATATCTCGCAAGAAAATCAACTCATCACCTGCCAGACAAGGGCTTGCGTTGACGCCGTCGTTGCATCCCTGAAGGATTCGGCCGCGACACTTGGCAAAGATTATCTGGAACTGCTGGGTTATTCCAGTGAAGCGGCCGATCTGGCCGTTGCATATCAGCAGATCGGTGTTTTCGGCAGTCAGCTGAAGGCTGATATCGACTACGCTTATTTCACCGCTAACTACTGTGAGCAAAATCCGGGCAGCAGTTGTAAACGTGACGGCGGGGTGGTGTATTTTGGCAGCCAGTTGGCTCTGGAGGCAACTTATGGTGCGCTAGGAATCGCAAAGATTAAGGTCGGTAGCGGTTCAAATGCAGAAGGCGAGATTGTTACAGGTTGCCCGGGTGGTCGTTGCACGAGTGCAATAGATGATGTGGCACTGATTGCGGAAGACGATGCTGCGGCCTTGGCGAAGGGCGATGCGTCGGCCGGATCAGTTGCCCACAAGCAACAGCGATGGGATGAATATCAAGAGAGAGGGGGCACCTGGAACTACTCTCAGTGGTCGAACGTATATGATGCAAACATGACGCGCGCGACTGCTGCAAATGACGCTGTGCGTGCATATAGGGATGCGCTAGGTTGGGGTAAGACAGAAGTTACAGTAAACGCGAATATAGGAGGCCAACAATATGCAAGACGCCTTGACATTGCTGACATCGAAGATCAGCGCGGCATTGAGTTAAAAACCGGATATCAAAGCGCGACCCAGGCAAATCTATGGGAAGTAGCTCGTGATAAAGCCCTTGTAGACAGTGGCTGGGATGTTAAATGGGTTTTTCAAGGCAGTGCTTCAGGAGCTCTAAAGCAGGCACTCAAGGATGCCAATATACCCTTTGAGGGCGGAAATTAGAATGAATCGTAAGGATAGAGAAGATAAATTTCAGGTCTGGTTGATCCATATGGACGATGCAATTGATGTCTTTAAGCGGAAATTGCCCGAAGATGTATCTGGTAATCTAGATTATTCTCCGGCGTCTTTGGATATTCTTGAGGGATGGTTGCTAAGTAGGTATTCCTCTAAGGAGGATATTAAACGCGAATCTGAATCTATTATTTTCGATGGTTCGGCCAGGTATCTGGGAGAAGCTTTCAGAAAAACCCTCGGCGGGCGGTGGATCATTAATTTCAAAGATCGTGCCGATATCTTTTATGGCATACCACAACTCAGCGATATGAGTGGTCAAGAAGTCCCATTTAGCCCATTGACAACGGTAACGGCTTGCTTCAGCCGGCGAACTGGGAATTATTTTTCAACCATCCTGAGAAATCTGAGGAAAAAAGCTGACGCTGGAATGTGATGACAACTGTTAAACAGGTGAAGCTTGTCGGGTGGCGTTGCCTTAACCGGCTGGTTTGAATCGACTTGATATTCCAGCGCCATGACCGAAGCCCCACATGCCCACTTCAAACGCCACCGGTTTCCTGTCAAGATCATCGCCCATGCGGTGTGGCTCTATTATCGGTTCCCACTGAGCCTGCGCGACGTCGAGGATCTGCTTGCCGCGCGTGGCATTGAGGTCTCGTTTCAGACGGTCTCGGAATGGGCGGCGAAATTCGGCTTGAAGTTCTCTCATCAACTCCGCCGCCGCTCACAAGGCCGCTTTGCCGACAAGTGGCAGCTCGATGAGATGGTGGTGACGATCAAGGGAAGAAATACTGGCTGTGGCGCGCCGTCGATGCAAACGGTTAGGTCCTCGATGCCCTGCTGCAAAGCCGAAGGAACAAGGCAGCAGCGCTGCGTCTGATGAGGAAGCTGCTCAAAGGGCAGGGTACCACCCCACGGGTGATGGTGACGGACAAATTGCGGTCCTACTCTGCTGCGAAGGCCGAATTGATGCCGGGCATCGAGCATCGGTCACACAAAGGCATCAACAACCGCGCTGAAAATTCACATCTTCCCGTACGACGACGCGAACGGCGGATGATGCGCTTCAAGTCGGCCCGGCAATGCTAGCGTTTCGCCTCGACGCAGGGCCAGATCGCCAATCTCTTCCTTCTTCGCCGCAAAGAGTTGACCGCAGCCGAACACCGCCAGCTTCGCGTCCACGCCATCTCCATCTGGCGGTAAATTGCCTTGTCGATTCATGCGTGAAGTGCAGGCCGAAGGGACTATTACGTCTCATATTCGGTTAAGGCGACGCCACCAATTGACGAGCTCCGAAGGAGCGACATAACCGTTGATGGAAGTCCGGCAACCAAGATTCTTGACATTCGAGTTCAGCCGGGTGGAATTGATGCAGCACAAGCATTGGTAGACTGCGGCAGAAATCAAGGCATAACGGTGCTGGTGAAGGAGTTTCGATGATGGCGCGCGACAGATCAGAAAAACTAAGGCTTGTTTTTACCTTAAAACCGCGCAGTGGAAAGACGGTCACCATCACCGAGAAGCCCAAAATCGAAGTGCAGCGGCGATACGGCGAACTCTCTGCTCTCGAAGCTCTAGAGGCCATTCTCTCAGTGCTGGGTACGCTGCAACTGGATGACAAGCTTCACGCTAACGGCAGGCCTATAAAGCTAAACAACCTTTTAGCATCAGCTAAAAATACTGACCATCTAGGTCAATTTGAGACAACCACACTCGTCTTTAACTATGGTGCTGTGGCGAACGCTGAACTTTGTCAGGTGATAATCGCGGAGAAGATTGCAGGCGCCGCTATCGATTGGGAGAAATGGGCGGCACCGTTCATCGTCTCTCCCCATTTTGTGCAGGCATGGATTGCCGATGTAGAATACGACAAGTGGCAAAACACTGAAGATCCCTTAATCTACAAGGCTGCCAATCGGGATTACTCATCTCTACCTATGCGTTCGAATGGGTTGCCGCCGCCAGTGGAGCAGATGGTGATTGATATTTCCCAGAATCCTGGTCGCTGGGAATTTCGTTCCGGGTATATAGAGGCAGTCGGTTCCATCATGTGGCTCAGCGATCTGTTCTGGCGGTATGTCGGTTCAAACCGCAAAGAGTGGCTAGCCGAATTTTCACAGGCGAAGACGGAGCAATTGACGGAGAACGTGCTCCGCGTAGAGGTCTTCGAGACCAGTTTTAAAGACCAATCTACCCGTGATCTGCAGGATCGTTTGCGCAACGTTCTTTACGGCTGAGGTTGTGTAGAGAAATGCCGGCGCTGTCGATGGCAATGGCGATCTGGAGTCAGATGTAAGAAGGCGTTGGTGCGCGGATCGTTAATTGCATTAGCGTAGGTGGTCGGCACTCGCAGTAACCGGTCTTTGCAACGATGCCTTTCAAACACAATGTCTCCCGCCGCCATCGCATCGGCAAGATGAAGTTTAAGCTGACGAACTGGCCGGAATACGAGGCGGGTCTTCGTCGACGCGGTAGTCTGACGCTGTGGATCACGGCGGAGGCCCTGTCGTGCTGGGGGGCGCCGAAGCGCACGCCACGCGGTGGCAACCACGCTATTCGGATCTGGCGATCGAGACTGCTTTGACGCTGGGATTGGTTTTCGGCCTGAGACTGCGCCAAAGCGAAGGGCTTTTGAGTTCGGTGCTTGAGCTGATGGGATTGAATCTGCCCGTGCCCGATCACACGACCCTCAGCCGACGGGCAACAACCTGGATGCCATCTGCCAAACGACGGGCTGCGCCAGATGCACCACTTCACGTCCTCATCGACAGTACCGGGTTGAAGATCTACGGCGCGGGCCAATGGCTGGAAGAAAAGCATGGCACCAAATCCCGTCGGGGCTGGCGCAAGCTGCACCTGGCGCTGGATGCCGACAGCGGCTATCATCGCACACGTCATGACGGATCAAGATGGCTGCGACGCCTCTCAAGTTGGGCCGCTGCTCGACCAGATCGACATGCCGATCGATCAGTTCACGGCCGATGGCGCCTATGACGGCAACCCGACCTATGAGGCTGTCGCCGGACACAGTCCTGACGCGACGGTCGTCATTCCGCCACGCGCCAATGCGATAGAACGGCCGGACGCCGGTCTCTCCCGTCAAAGAGACCGCCAAATTGCGGCGATCAACGCCGATGGCCGAATGAAGTGGCAGGTCGCGACCGGCTACGGAAAACGATCCCTGGTCGAGACCGCGATCGGTCGTTACAAATCGATCATCGGACACGGGCTACGGGCACGCTCATTCCGCGCCCAGCAGACGGAGGTCGCCATCGGCTGCGCCGTCCTCAATCGAATGCTGGAATGTGCACGCCCGAATTCTGCCCGGTACAGACACGCTACCGAGTAGCAAAGGCATCAAAGACTGACATCCGCTTACATGGCGATCGCTGCACCAACGCCACCCGCGGGCTCAGTCGCTTATGTGCCTTACTCGCTCACATTGGTTGAACGGCAACATCGATCAGGCCGTGCGCTATGCCGAAACGACCATCGCGGAGGCGGGCAAATCGGAGCATCCGATCACACTGATCAGCGCGCTCGGTATGATGATGTCGCTGTATTTCTGGATCGATGATTTGCTACAGGTCGAGCGCAATCTCGCAACATTCGAGCGCATCTCGGAGAAGACATTCTTCGACCCGTATCGCGCGGTCGCGCAGGGGCTAAAAGGCCTGTACTTGCTACGCATTGACCGCACATCGGAGGGAATACGATATTTACGCGACACCCTGAAGAGGTTAGCGGTTCGGCGATACAAGATGCTTGTGTCGGATTTCGCCGCGGAGCTGGCCCTCTGCCTGGCAAAACAAGACGACCGCGCGGAAGCGCTGGCTCTCCTCGACGAGGTGATCGCCAGCTATACCGAAGTCAACATGGTCATCCACCTACCGGCGCTTTGCTGACAAAAGCTCTGGTGTTCATCCAGGGGAAAGTGCCGGATCTTAAGTCCGCTGAAGAGTATTGTGAGAGATCGATGGCCTTGGCTCGGCAGCAATCGACACTTTCATATGAATTGAGAGCGGGCGTTGCAGCTCGCTCAGATCTGGATCGCGAATGGCGAGGTCCAAAGAGCCCGTGATCTCATCGGGCCTATCTACGGCCGCTTCTCCGAAGGTTTCGAAACCCCCGATCTCATTCGTGTGCGGGAAATGCTTGGCATTTCCTGACAAGCGCCGGTCATGACGACCATACCACAAAGCATCAGTGCTCGAAAAGACTTGGAGAAGCATGATAGGCGTCAAGACCATCGCTGATCAGTTTAGCCTAGCGTTGCAAAAGGCTGGCCGTAAAACACACGCGTCCTTTCGATTTCCTCATTCTCACAAAATCAGGCGCGATGGTGCTTGTGTTCTTCACTGCGCAGGTTGGATTGACCATTGCGCCGGTGCCCGATGCGCATAACGCAGGTCGCTTTATCTCTAACATCGACGTCGACAAAGGAAAGGGACCGGTATCCCTCGATAACGATACGTCTCAAATGCATTCGACACCAAACGGCTCCAAAGAGAAGACAACCCCCACTATCGCTGATTCGACATTGGTGATCATCATCGGTTGCGTTTTACTTGCTGAAAAAAAAGCGAATGTGGTAGCGTACCTCGGATTGGTGTCGAGGTGCCGCATACTATCAAGCGCCACCTGTGCGTTAATGGTTGCCGGAAATGTAACTGGCAAGCGAGCTGGCGCCTAGAGCAAAATGCTGTGATGTTTGAGAAGCTTATAGATCCAGATCCCACTGGTCTGTGGTTCGATTCCCATCAAGAGCATAGATGAGCTAAATGCAGTGAAAATGGAATTGCGCGAAATGTGTAACGACAATGCCTCTACGGATCTTGTAAAGATATTGTCGTTACGCTATATAGGCGCAAACAGGAGTTTGCCGTGCCGACCCCACATACGAACAAAAATCCGGACGCAAGCGTACCGCTGAATATGCGCATCAAGCCTGCGACCCGCAACTTGATCGATCGCGCTGCTGAGTTGCTTGGTAAGACGCGAACGGATTTCATGTTGGAAGCTTCCGAGCGCCGAGCCGAGGAAGTGCTGCTCGACCGTACTATCTTCACGGTAAGCCCCGAAATCTATGCTGAATACCTTGCCCGGCTCGATGCACCCGCGCAACCCAATGAGCGTTTAGCTCGCACCATGTCGACCAAATCACCCTGGGACGAGGCGTGACCCTCAGCGCACCGGCACCTCTGGCCGATCATCATGAACTGGCCGAGTTCAATTCCGGAGTCGTTGAACTGGACGACTGGCTGCGACGCCGCGCCCGTTCTAATCAAGCAAGTGGCGCCTCGCGAACCTTCGTCGTGTGTGAGGAGAGCCGCGTCATTGCCTATTACGCCCTCGCTTCCGGCGCCGTCAAACAACCGGAGGCGCCTGGCCGTTTTCGGCGCAACATGCCTGATCCAATTCCGGTCGCTGTGCTTGGTCGCCTGGCCATTGATCAATCCTACCAAGGGCGTGGGATCGGCAGGGCATCGGTGCGCGACGCGGGCTTGCGCCTGCTCAATGCCGCTGAAGTACTTGGCATTCGAGGTATGCTCGTTCATGCGATTTCAGATGACGCACGAGCCTTCTGCGAGGCCGTTGGTTTCCGGTCTTCTCCGTCGGACCCCATGATATTGATGGTCGGACTGCGTGACCTCAATAATGCGCTGAACCCTTAGGCGGAACTCATCGATAATTTTGGCTGAATGCAGTCCATCTCGCTTCTAATTCGCTGAGTTTTCGGCAGGAGGTCTCGGCCTCAAACGAGGGCCGCGAGTTCCAATCCCTATTGGGAGCAAAGAGATGGACGGCGGTGTATTACACGTTCACAACGGTTTCCGTAAAAGAGATGGGTTCCGATTCAAATCCTGCCAACTGCAGACAGCGATCAGGCCAACAACATCCCTTGGTAGCAGGAGCTCTCAAGACTGTAACGCGAGGAATACGGAAACGACCAGCACTTCAAATGTTACCAACACGGGTAAAACGATATTCGGCCGAGTGAAAAATCCGACCGGTTGAGTGGTGCGAGCTGTCGTATCCTCAATCGACGCTCTCGTGATTTTTTGAAATTCGATTCGCTGTGGCGCTTCTCATTTTAGGCGCTCGGGCGTCGAATTTGGCCGCCTCGAAAGCGGTTAGAGAGGTGTTGAACCGCACTTCGGTTGCCATTTGGACACAATGGTAAACAACCGAACTGTCATAATTCACTATTTGTTAGGTCCGGATATTGCTTCCCGCCTTCTGGTTGATATTTCTGCCTTGCTTCTAACATCCGAAGGAGATTCCGGAATGCGGAAATGGGCGGCGATTTTACCCTTGGTTGTCCTCAGCGCCTGTGCAGGGCCGTCTGATGGGCCAAGCGCCCTCAATATTCGCAATGCAAGAATGCCCGATACGCAGCGGAAGATTCCGGTCGTGCCGCTCTCCGAGGCTCCGATGGGTTCGCAGGTTGTTGCGCCGTCCTATTTGCCCGGTGATCAGGGGCTTACGAGCCTGCGCTCTGGCGGCTTTTCGGATGCCCGCTTGCGTCCGGGCGACGTGTTCGACGTAACGGTGCTGGATACCGGCGAGGACGGATTGCTGTCCGCCACGCAGAGCAAATCGCTCAATCTCGGCCGCTTCACCGTTGATTCCCGCGGTTTCGTCACCATGCCCTATGTGGGCAAACAGCGCGTCATCGATTCGACCCCGGAAGGGCTGCAGTCGAAGATTGTCACCGCCCTCAAAGGCTCTTCGGTCAACCCTCAGGCTGTCGTGACGGTGGTCGACAAGCCGTCCAGCGCCGTAACGGTCGATGGCAAGGTTCGTTCTGCCGGCCGCTTCCCGCTGACGGCGCGCGGAGAGCGCGTGCTTGATGTCCTCGCGCTTGCCGGCGGGGCATCGTCTGCACCAGCCAACACGACCGTCACGTTGACGCGCGGTTCGCAAAGGGCGAGCGCGCCGCTGGATCGCATCCTTCAGGACAGCAAGCAGAATGTGCGCCTCGTGCCCGGCGATCAGCTGTTCGTCAACGGCAAATCGCAGACCTTCACGGCACTTGGCGCCTTCAAGAGCGTCGGCGAGTTCCCGCTGGAACCCGGCCAGACCACCTTGGCGCAGGCGCTTGCCCGCGCCGGCGGCATGCTCGATGATCGTGCGGACTCCCGCAACTTCTATCTTTTCCGGAACCAGAATATCTATTCACAGGTTGCGCCGAGCCTTGCCAAAAACGCCGGCGCTCCGACCGTCGTTTCGGTCAAGCCAATCATCTACAGCGTCAATCTTAAGCAGGTCTCGAATTTCGTGCTGATGCAGCAGTTCAAGATGCAGGATGGCGACACGATTTTCGCCAGCAACGCAGACACGGTCGATTTTGCAAAGCTTTTGACCGTCTATCAGAAGAGCGTGCCGACGGCTGCCGCCCCGCTGCCGGGCAGTTCATCGACGAACTGACAGGGTCCGAACTAGACTGCCTCTATCAAGGCAAGGGCCGCCATTGCGTTTGACGGCCTTCGGGAAGGAACAGGGTCTGCCAGGTGTCGGGCGGCCGCCTTTATAACGGTGATCGATTGCCCGGTCTCGTCGCAATGTTCCAAAAGCAGGCTCATGACGCGTCCGGCCGAAAAGAGGTCGGCACTGAATTGCATGGCGGCATCGCCTGAGACTTCTGGTGCGGTGAAGCCCAGTGTTACCGCCTTGGCAATATCGAGATCGCTGTATCGGCTTCCACATTCGACCGCCGTACCGAAATCGGCGATTTTCAGCTGATTGAGATCTCCATCTCGAAGTAGAAGATTGGCCGGCGAAATATCTCCGTGTACATAACCGGCTTGATGGATCGTGCTCAGTCCGACGAGTATGGATTTCGCCGCCGCCCTGACATCCGCCGCCG
Source organism: Rhizobium sp. BK491 (assembly GCF_014194925.1). Taxonomy (NCBI): domain Bacteria; kingdom Pseudomonadati; phylum Pseudomonadota; class Alphaproteobacteria; order Hyphomicrobiales; family Rhizobiaceae; genus Rhizobium; species Rhizobium sp. BK491. The sequence goes on along the minus strand of NZ_JACIAR010000007.1, from coordinate 118,901 downwards.
ACAGCGAAACTTCCGTCAATCGCTGCGACAAGGACGGCCCGATCCATTCCATGATGAGCGCCGGGCGTCCATCGGGCAAGCGGATGGCACACTGAGCAGAGGCAAGGTGGCTGCAGCGTAGCGTCAGGCCTATGCTTGCCTCACGCAACAGCAAGGCTTTGGCGGTCGCCTCGCTTGATCGATCCGCCGGGATGGTTTTCATGGCATGGAGCGTGCCGAGATCGCGATGACGCAATCGGCTGATTTCCGTACGCTCGTTGCGGTGCGTAACCGCCTCGACGAGGAAGGTATTGGCGATGAAAGCCGGCTCACCATCGGGCAAGGAGGGCAGACGCCGGTCCAATGCATCGCGCAATCGATCGATCAGTAGATCGCGCATCCCTTTCGGCCGTTCGGTTTCGCCATCATGGGTTAGAAGATATTGCAGCTCGGCAAAGCTGGCTGCGATCCTTTTCATCTCCTCGTCGTTCGTATCGCCACTCATGTTGCGCCGATGACGATCGCGCTGACATTCTCGCGGCAATTGGCGATGAGTGCTTCCTGAATCAGCGCCGCGGCCGCTTGTTCCAGCGGCGTCTCGATCAGGATTTCGGCGATGACGCGATCGGTAAGCGTGCGCGAAAGCGGAGCGCTCGCAAGCAGGAGCCGGTCGCCGCGTTGAAGCCGGTCGCCAACGACTTCCGAGACAAATTGATCCTTCAGCCCCAGAGCTCGGCCAAGTGTGCGCCGCAATCCTATATCGATATGGTCGTGGGTCAACAGCCGCATCATCCCGTCGCGAAGCAGATAGCAGCGCGCATCTCCCGCCCATATCGCCGCAAACTCGCCATCCAGCAATGTTGCGGTTACGACGCTGGCGACAGGAGGCTCGCGTTCGGCGGTGGCACTCTTGGCGCGCAGGATCGCATGGGCATGGCTGAGCTTGCTCTTGATATCCTGTATCAGCAGCTGCAGCGCCTCACGCCGCGGAATACCGGCGAGGATTCCTGTTGTGATCCGCGCCGCCTCAATGGCCCCGATGCCATCGCCGACACCATCCGCGATAGCGTAGACATGCGGTGCTGCGCTGACGAGGAGTGCATCGGCATTCAGTGAGAGCCGTGTTCCGGCATGGCTGGCATGGCTGTGCGCTATTGCGAAATCTGACCATGCCGCTTTCGTCGTTTGCGGCGCTTCGATCGGAATAGCGGCAACCGAATGCACTACCGGTTCGGCAGTCTCAGCTGCTTTGTGAACGTCTGCCGTGACGAGCCTGACGAAATCCTGCGCCGTAGGGGCAGTCACGGTGCGAAACCCCTTGCCCTGGCGCGTGCCGGGATTGATGCGCCACCAGAGAGAGGCGGGCGCTGGGACATTGCCTGTGGTCGCGAGCCGTGTCGTGGTCGATCGCTTGTCGACGAATGGCAGGCGAAGCCGCTTGGTGCTCCCGACGAAACGCCGCATTTCGAAATCGGCCTTGTCGGAGGTTTCCGCCAAGGCTTCGGCAGCGGTAAACCAGCTATCGTCGTCGCACAGATCACGCAGCTGTCCGGAAAAGTGCTGCAATTGGGCTGCGATGATCAGAGGAAAACTTCGGCCGACGCGGTCGCGGCTGGGCAGAAGAACGCCTGCGACAGCAGACGGCGCCCAGACTCCCTTGCCGACGACGAAGCGCCAGGCAGCCGTCGCATGAAACAGACGACGCCAATCCGATCCCAATGCTGCTTCGAGTGCGATCAGGCCATTGTGAACCCATTGATCGAGTTCGCTCTGGAGACGCGAGCCGAGTGCTGAAGAAACGAAATCTCCGTGCGTCGGCAACTTTCCGAAAAAGCCGATCGTGTCGGCTTGCATCGGCGATTGAGAGCGGGCGAGCGGTTCATTCATCTGGGAGCCGTCAGAACTGCGCCGGGCAGCTGAAATCGGACAATGCCTGCAGCCGGAACGGGTTAAGCACCGAACCGAACTGCACGTCGAATTCCGCCGTCTGGCCCTTGTCTTCAAATCGAGCCCGGAAAAGATCGGGGGCCCGGACCGTCACCTTGGCGGCATCGAACAGGCGGAAGGGCGACCAGTCGCCGGTCTGTGTGATGGCCGGTTGCAGATCTCCCGGGAAAAATCTGACATTGGACTGATTCACTGCGCCAGCGGGCGGCCAGGCAATGGATTTTGGCACTACCTGCCCGTGATTATAAAGGACATGCTCGCCGACGATATCAACCATTACTGAATTGGCATTGTCCGACAACGAAACAGGCTTGATATTGATCGATATCGAGGGTTTCTCACTGCCGGCCGGAAAGAAGGCATGCTCGATCTTGCTGGCATTTTCGAACTGCGCGATCGCCTGGCTCGGAATGCTGTCGCCACCAAAGGTGCCACGCCAGCCCCAAGGCTGGGCGCTTGTGTCGACAAATGCGTCCAGCCGGTTCTTGAAGAAAGACTGGAATAGGCCTTGCGGTCCGAACAATCGGATGAAATCCGCCATGGCGATATCCTGGCCGGATTTCCGGTCGAAGGGATAGCGACCGGTGACGATGCGGGCGCAGAGATCTGCGCCCTCCGCGGCCCAGAGGTCGTTGATGCGGGCGCGGGCCGTCTTGACCGCCAGCGAGCCGATATCGGCGGCAACCGCCACCATCCATGCATCGGCGGGCGCCGGCAACCCGCGAGCCTGCTGCAGCAAGTCCTGATTGGCATTGGCGAGCTGGCCGCCGGCGTCGAAAACGCGTGCCACTTCCGCCGTCGAGTTCGCCGCGCGTGACAACTGGCCATAGATGTTCTGGAGGATCGGCTGGAGGCTCTGGATCTGGGAGCGCGGCTTATTGCTGCCATTGGCATTGCTGTTCTGGGACGTGGGTTGCGCATTGGCGGCATTCGCCTCGAGCGCCGCCCGCAACGGACCGTAAGGATCGGGTGCGCTGACCGCGCTTGTGGTGGCGGCAGTCAGCGTTGCGTCCGGAACATCGTCAAGCAAGGCAATTTCGGCGCCTGCCGCAGGCCGCAGGTCGGTGGCGGCTGCTATGGATTTCAGCGCCATCTCCACAGGGCTTGGGTTGGCTGCCAGGATACGCGCCGTCTCGGTCGCATCGGCAAGATTGCTCGACGGGCGCACCTGAAGGTCGGCAAGCAATGAAGACCATTGCTGCTGGAATGCGTCGAAATAAAGCTGCAGTGTTGCCTGGGAAATCGCGTCAGCGGTCAATGCCGAAAGAGCTGCGCCGCCGTTGCCGCGGACCCATTGCTCTTTGAGCGCTTCCGAGGCTGCAGTCGCGACCGTTAGCAGCACAACGTCACGATAGCCTTTGGCCGTGAAAATTCCCGGAATGCCCTCCCGCAGCGTTGCCTTGGATTTGCGCTGGAAAATCTGGGCTCCGAGCGGCCCCAATGCGTCGGCGGGAAGCCAGGCATCAAGCTGGCGGGCCTGCCGGGAATGGATGAGGATATCATAGGCTCGGGCTGCAAGACTTTGTGAGTGGATCGTTTCCCGCGCCTTGGCAATCAGGGTGTTGTCCAGCTCGATCTGCGGCAGATTACCCGCAGCCATCGCCTCGACATGGCCGACGAGTGCCTTGCGTGCAGCCGATCGCCCTTCCTCGCGATAAAGCGCCGCGAACATGTCTTCCGATTGCTGAGAGACGAAATCCTTATCGATCGGTCCCATTCCACCGAGCATGCCGTACAGTTTCAAGGCGTCGAAAGTCTTCTGAACATCCGATGTCTGCTTGAGCTTATTTTGAAGTGCCACGAGCATACGCGGCAGAAGAAGCGCGTTCAAGGCGCGCTGATAGGCTCCGTGCTGGCGGCTGGCGATCTTATCCCCTTGGTCGAGGCCGAAACTCGTCGGCCAGACGCGTGCCTCATCGAAGCCGCTGGTGACGGCGCGAAGATTGTCGAGCGCCGGCAGGATCCGCAGGAAATCCGCATCCGTCACGTCGCGAATCTGAATGCCGCTTGCGAGCTTCTCGTAGTTGTCGATCCGGCGTTCGGCTGCCGCGATTGCGCGCGAGTTCTGAAAATAGGTTGCCGTCCAGCCGGTGAAGACGATTGCGAGCGCGATGGCGGCTGCGCCATAGGCGACCTGTCTGATCATGGCTTGCCGCCCCGACAGGCGCCTGTCACGAGCAACCAGCGACGCCTCGCCGAAGATCACTTCCTTAAACAGGCGCGACAGGAAATAGCTGCGGCGCGTGCGTGGGGTATCCGTTTCCCGGCTCTGCGTGCCCGAAGCAAAATAGACGCCGCGAACGAGGGGGGATTCGATGAGGCTCGAAGATGCACAGAGCTCGGTCAACAGCTCCTGAAGACGCTCTCCCAGGGAGGCCAACTCCGCCGGGAAACGGAAGATGCGGCCGCGAACTTCGATATTCGGCTCCTGCTGCATGCGTTCGATCAGCATGGCATCGACGCGCTGCTGCAACAGCGCGAACTCTTCCATGAAGCGCTCGGGCAGGTTCTCGCCCTTATAGCTTTCGTCGAGATCGAAGGTCGTCCCCCAGACCTGTTCGCGATCGGTTTTGGCAAGGCCGTCGAAGAATTCGACAAAGCCGGTCAAAAGATCGGCCTTCGTCAGGACGACATAGACGGGCACGCGCGCATGCAGGAACTCGTCGAGTTCCGACAGGCGCTTGCGAATGGAACGTACCTCTTCGAGCTGTACCTCTTGATCGCGGCTGAGAACATCGCCGATCGAGAGCGTGACGAGCGCGCCGTTGATCGGCTGCGAGCGGCGATATTTGCGCAGCAGCCCAAGAAAGCCTTCCCACCCGGCCTTGGACGCACCATTCAAATCGTCCTGCGTGGTGTAGCGGCCAGCGGTGTCGATCAGGATCGCCTCGTCTGCGAACCACCAATTGCAGTTGCGGGTGCCGCCGGCGCCCTGCACCGAATTGCTACCCATCGCATCGCCGAGCGGGAACTTCAGGCCCGAATTGGTCAGCGCCGTCGTCTTTCCCGATCCCGGCGCGCCGAATATGACATACCAAGGCAGCTCGTAGATGTAGCCGAAGCGCTTCTTGCTAATACGGCGCAGAAGCAGCAAGGCTTCCTTCAGGCGGCTGTGGATTTCGCCGACTTCCGCCTGCTGCCTGGCGGCATCGTCGGCAATACCATCCATCAGCGCCTTGTCACGCTTGCGGGCGCGCAACGTCGTGATCAGCAGATAGATAAGCCATGCCGCGATGACGATGCCAATCGCGATCATGCGGGCGGTGGTGCTCGACAGCGGCTTGAAGCTGCCATACCCGGCCATGGAGCCGTAGAACCAGATCACGACGCAGATCGCCGCAACCCAGATCAGCGAGATGAAACGCTGGCCGAGAAGACCGGCATAGGCCGAGACGTAGGAGCGAAGCGTATAAAACGCGCCAAGCGGATTCATCGGGCTTCTCCCGTCGTCGCAGATGTCGCCGGCGCATTACCGCCTGGCCTCTGTGGCGTTGCCTGCGGATTAAGGGCGACATCGCCAAGCCGTTGTGTTGGGTCGGTCAGCACCAGGATCTCCGTCCGGCGGTTGGCCTCGCGTCCTTCCGCCGTATCGTTGCTTGCGAGCGGATCGCTGTCGGCGCGTCCTTCCGTGAGGATGGCTTCCTTGCCGGTATAGGCGGCAAGAATATCGCCAACGGCACGGGCGCGGGCCTCCGAAAGATGCCAGTTCGATGGGAACTGAGCCGTGCGGATCGGCACATTGTCGGTATAGCCGACGACGACGGCGCGGAATTTTTCTGAAGCCAATGCCCCACCGATGCGCTGCAGGAGATCGCGGAACTTATCGCTGACTTCGGCGCTGCCGGTGTCGAATAGGCCGGAATTGTTGATGCGCACCAGCAGCCTGCCATTGGAATTCGACAGCGTGACCAGCTTGCGGTCGACCTCCGGCTGCAGGAAGGCGAGCAGATTGTCGAGCGGCGTCGGTTGCGGCTTGACCGGTGGCGGCGTTTGCGGCTGCCTCTGCGCAGGAGGGGGCGTCTGTGCGACTTCTTTCGGCTTCGGCGCGTCGATCAGAACGCTTGGCGTATCGCGTGGCGGCAGGTTGGCGAGGCGCTCGAAGGTTGCGTCGGAGGCGTTGTTGAGCGAAAGCGTGAAGAACATGTAGCCGAGCGCAAACAGAAGCGCGAGGACGGAAAGGATCGTCCAAAGCGCAACGGCCGTGCGCAACGGCTTGTGGCGCGCCGAAACACCGCGCCAATGCGGCGAGAGCTCGCGTTCGAAAACGCCATATTGACCGAGCAAGGTCTTATAGAGGCTGTCACGGATGCGCCCGAGTTCCAGCGATCCGCGCGGCGAAACGCGCGTGCGGCCTTCAAAGGCGAGCGACAGGCAGAGATAGATGAGAAGCAGCAGGTCCTTGTTGGTGCCCGGGCTCTGCTGGAAATGGTCCAGGAGATCGAAAACCCGATCGCCGCCGGTCACGTCCATGTGGAAGGTCGAGACCAGGCCGGATCGCGCCCAGCCGGCGCGCACGCCCCAAGGCTTGCTCAAAACCACATCGTCTATGGTCGCACAGATGACATAGTGAGCGGCGCGTGCCCGTTCCGGGCTGATGCGCGCGCTCGCAAGATCACGCTCGTAACGTCCGACCGCGTCGATCGTCACGCGCCTAAGTTCGGCAATGTCGGGCTGTTCTTCGGTGTTGCGCAGGCTGTGAGCGAGATTGAGCAGTGGCGCGGCCGAGCGCACGATGGTCGGAACATCATCACCGCCGAAGCGAAAGCCGCGGATCAACGCCTCGACGGACCAGCCGCCAGCTGCATTGCCCGATTTGTCGTTCGGCTGCTTATCCAGCTCCTCATCGAGAATATCGGCCATCTTGCGGGCGGCTTCGTTCTTGCGCGCGCCGTCCTCGGTCAGCTCGATGATCGTCGGCAGCTCGTGCCAGGGTGTTGAGCGCGGTGTGTTCATTCTCTAAGAGCCCACAGTTCCATCTCCAGGCCAGGGAAGTCGCCCGCGAGATGCAGCGCGATCGCGCCGGAGGTATCAAGCTGTTTCCAAAGCGGATTCTTCGTATCGAGTTCGAAGTAGATCGTGCCGGACCGGTAAGGCAGCTGCCGCGGCAATACGGGAAGCGGCCTGACGGGAATGCCGGGCAGTGCGACATTGACGAGCTCGGCGATTCGCTCCACAGGCCCGATCTTGATCTGCGCGGGCAGCTTGCGCCTGACATCCTCGGCCGACATCTCGGCGCGAACCGCAAGCACGAAGCCGGCATCCTTGAGCAACGAGCGGTCGTTGATAGTCCCGACGCGCACGTCGTGACGGCGCTCGATGAGTTCGATTGCGACGGCTGCTTGCTCGAGCACTGCCGAAAGAGACGCGCGCAGATCATTGAAAACAGCAGCAAATGTCGCCTTCAAATCATCGTGGCGATAGGGCGGAAAGTCGCTGGCGCGCTTGCGATCGGTCGTGAAAGTGGCAAGCTCGCCGGCAAGCTGGATGCATTCCTCATAAAAGCTTATCGGATGCATCCGCGAAGCATTTGCCGCGATATGGCGCAGCATGGGATCAGCGCGATTAAGAATGTGCAGCAGAAAATAATCGCCCACTTCCGCGGTGCCGCGCACTGTGGGATCGCCGACGCGTTCGGCGATCGCCTCCGCCCGATGACGGACGATGCCGAGCAATTCGGTGATGAGTTCGTTCAGCCGTGCTTCGGCCGCACAATTCAGCGAGGGAGCGATGTAGTCCGGATCGAGAATGACCGACCGGTCGGAGCGGACCTCGATGATACGGGCAAGGCCGATCAGATCGTAGCCGGCCAGTTCGTCGCCGGTCTTCAGGTAACGCAGGCTCAGGCGGCCGACATCGATCGGCGCCATGAAGTCGGTCTCCAAATTCGCATCCGGCGCCTCATATTGCGAGGCGGTGATACGAACGCTGTTGCGCATGGCGCTGCCGTTCATGGCGACATCGGCTCTGCCGGGCTGACGGCTGGGCAGGGCCAGATAGACGATAGCGTTCTTCGTTGAATCGTCGAGCTCCAGTGGGGGCGGCAGATCCGCATCGACAGGCGCTTCGAAAGGTGTGCCGTCGGGCAGGATGCCGCGCAGGTTCGACAGTGCAAACTGGCCGATCGCGAGCGCGCTGCGATCGATGCCGATCTCTGCAATGCCCCAAGGGTAGGGTGCAAGCCCGCGCGCGGTCGTCCGGACCAGACGCTCCGTCCAGCGGTCGGCCTGCTGAAAATGCTGCACGCGAAGGAACATGCCCTCGCTCCAAGCCACGCGATTTTCGTTCTTCATCGGGTGTTGCCCGTCCTCTCTGCCAAACTGGTGGTATCGTCTTCGTCGCGGCCATCCGCGAAGGCGCCGAACGCCTCCGCTAGGAGATCGCGGACCGAAATGCTTTTGCCGCCCCTTTCGAACTGCGCGCGATAGGCCTTCCAGTAATCGCCGTTGCCGCGCCAAAGAGCCTTGCGCTGGGAGGCATCGACATGCGCCTCGACCATGCGGGGCTCGAACATTCGATTGGCTTCGCGAACAAGGTTTTCAAGGCCGGTGTTAAGCGCGGATTGCCTCGAAATGAGCGATCGAAGACGGTCGGCGAGTTGGTCCGTTCGTTCGCGGCTGAACAGTGAAGCGGATGAATGAGCCCGGCTCTCTTCAATTCCGAAGATGGACGCTTCGTCGTCTAGTGTCTGCTCCAACGTCGAGATGAGCGCTTCAAGCTGGCGCAGCGGATCGAACTGCAGCGCAAAACTCGCATCATCCGCACCTTGATCCGTATCCTCGGCAGCACGCATATCATTGGCCGGAACCATCGCTTTGGCGGTCTCGGCCGCCTGCGATCCAGAACTGCGGGCAACAGCGACGGAGACATGGGTTGCCGCGCCATGTTCCAGCTGAGTGCCCAGCTCGAAATCCGAGTTCCAATCATCTGGAAGTACCGGCTTGATGCCGGTCGTTTCTGGCGGGCCGTTCCAGCCGATATCGACATTTCTGCTTGGCGACTTGCCCTTGTCCGACGATTGCGGCAGCGCCGAGATCCAGTCGTCGCCGTTGCGCTGACCGAGCACGCCAGTGGCGGTACTGCCGCCGGGCGCAATATCGGCCAGGATCGACGAGATCGTCATGGTTTCATCGCTGAGACGCAGGTCGTCTGCCGGATCCTCGACATCACGGTCGGCTTCCCCGGTGATGACGACGTTGAAGGCGATATTGCCGAATGCGATCCTGGATTTATCCGCGAGCCTTGCGGTCTCGCCTTCCAGAATGGTAACGCCGTCCACGCGGGTTCCGTTGGCGCTCTGGTCGCGCAGGAGGAAGCCGGCACGATCGCGTTCGATCACGCAATGAACCTTCGAGATCGAGCGCTGCTGATCGGTCACCTGCCAGTCGCAATCCGGCGACCGCCCAAGCGTGCGTTTGCCACGCTCGAAGAACCATCCTTTGCTGGAGCCTTCTCCGGATGTTTGCCGCAGTTCAAGCCGCATGGAGATCTCTCCGATCGGATTGTCCTTGCGTCTTACGTGGCTCCGCGATGATGGCATCGCCGCTGTCGCGGTCAGCCGCTGCAACGCGTGCCCAGCTGTTCCATCCAAGCCTCGGCGGATCACTGCTTTCGCCGAGCCGGCAGAAGGGAATATGCTCCTTCTTCAGAACCACTTGAATGTCGAAATCGAGCGATGGATCGACGTAAAGTCGCGTCAGGGCAAACAGCGCATCGATATTGGCGCTGCCTGGAGAAAGAGATCGGTAATCCTCATAGTCGACGGGCCCGACAACGACACGGAAGCTGCCGCCGAAATCATGGATTGCGGCACCCGCCATTGAGTTAACGCCGAGCTGCACGCCCTGCGGCTGCCCCATGCGGCTGCGCTCGCTCTCGGGAATGGAAAGCCATCTGCCCTTGAAAAGTTCGATTGCGACCGGCAGGCCGGTGAACTCCTGCAGCATGGCCTGCAGATTGACCGCGTTGCGGGTCCGCGCCGCAAAGAAACCGGAAAATCTAAGGATCAGCTCGTCGTCGGGGCGAACCCTTTCTTTCAGCCGCGCCGTGCCGAAGCCCGCCAGCGAAAACAGCGTCTTGATGAAGGCATTGCCGTTTCTGTCCGGGCTCCATCGCAGCCGACGGGCAAGGCGATATTTCTCGCTTGCATCGACGAAGAGCTCGGCGAGGCGGCTTGTGAAGAGATCGAAGAAGCTTGAAAGGCCATGAGCCCGATTGCGTTCTTCACGCATGACGAGCTCATTGTAGCTCGGCGGCATTGCGCCGAGCGGGCCGAGCAAGCCGGCCATGCTGGCCTTGACCGTTCCTGTCGCGCCCTTACGCTTGAAGTCGCTGACGACAAGTGGCGCCGGCGAAACGCCGACGGGTGAGGATACGGTCAGATGATCGCTAGCTGCGTGCTGGGCAACGCGAAACGCCGTCGACGGTTCGAAGCGACCGGGGTCGCGCTCGAGCAGCGCAGCAAGCATTTCGCTATCATCTGGCCGAAACTGGTCCATTGCTTCCGATCACCTCTTCGTCACAACAAGGGCCGTTCGGCGGCGCGAGCCGGCCAGACGGCGATTGGTTTCGATTGCCCTTTCATCGATATGGAAAGGCGAGTGAAGCTGTTGATCGAGGTGTAAAGCCCGAAGAACCGGTCGAGGACACTACCGAAGAGATAGGCTGAGGGCCTGTCGATGGCGGCCGGATCGAATTCCAGCCGGATATCCGTACCCGTCACCATCCCGCCGCCGCCAAGCCGCGTCATCGAGCTTTTGGCTTCGACCCGGACGAGAGCGTCGGCAAGCAGTCTGGTTTCGCGGCTATCCCTGAAGGCATAGAGCGACAGAATATCCTTCAGTGCGGCGCCGTCGTTGTCGAAGATGGAAAGATGATTGAGCTGGAGATGCGACATGAGCCGCCAGTTGCGCCCTTGCTGCTCATTCATCCGCACCGAGGGAGTGGGTGCCATCAGGGCTTCGACCGAGCCGACAGCTTCGCTGCCTGAGGCCAGCTGCAGATAGGGATGGCCACCGCCGAAAGGCAGTTGCTCCGGCAGCTCGCGGTTGAGGCACAGCGCATCGATGCTGGCGATCTTGTCGAGGGGACCGCTTGCCCGGCGAGCGCGGTCTACGAACGTGATTTCCATATCCGAGGTGTGGTCGTCGGCATCGAAACGGCGCGCGCACTGCCAGAAGAGTGATGAGGCTCCGCCCTTCAAGCTGCGGCCGAAGAAGGGTTGGCACTGTTCCTCGTCTCCGGTGCGCGCGGATACGACCACCTTCTCGATCGCATAAATCTCACGCGTCTTCTGCCGCCTGGCATCGGGCAGCACGCGATATTCCGTGCGCGTGCCGTCGAGCGCAATCGGTTCGCAGTTTTGGCGAAACAGGTTGACGATCGGAGTGGCATTCAAGACGAAATCACGGGCGGAAATGGCGCGCTCCAGCTTGGCGCTGGTTTCATCGAGATAGATGAAGATTTCCAGCGTTTCGCCACGCCAGGCCTTCAGGCCAACGATATCGATGAAGAGGAATTTCTGCGGCAGGGCAAAGAATTCCGTCAGCAAACGATAGCCGGTAAAGCTCGAGCTTGGATAGGGCAGGATCGCTTCGTCCGGCTCGAGGCCAACGGGGCGAAGTGCCTTCGCCGGCAGCATCACAGGGGCTCGGTCGTCGGCGTGGTGGGCAAGCGCGATGCCGAGCGTGTGATTGACGAGAAGCTCATGGATGGCGACGGCATGCTGCCAGGACGAACCGATATGAAGCCGCAGCCTGTCCACGCCGATCTCGCTGAGCGGCCTGCTGGTGTCCCGTGCACGGATCGAAAGGCGCAGGCAACCGGCCGCACCCCCATGAGTAGATGGCGGCGCACTGATGGGATGGCCAGTCAGCGATGCCGAGACGATCTCGATCGGCGCAACCTGTGTGTCCTGTGTCGTGCGAAAACGGCAGCTCTCGCCGCCGATCGGCTCTGCGAAGATTTCGGTATGACGCGGCACGGTCTGCACCGATGCCAGCGTGCTGCTTGGCGTGAAGCGCACGATGCTCATTGAGGGCAGCGGTGCCAGATAATGCGGATAGAGCGTTTCCAGCAGCCCGTCCGTCAACTCCGGAAACTCGTCGTCGAGCTTCTGACGCACGCGGGCCGCCGAATAGGCAAAGCTCTGGATCAGCCGTTCGACATGCGGATCGTCCGCAACCTCGCCAGTCAGGCGTAGTCGGCCGGCAATTTTCGGGAAGGCGTCGGCAAAACGCGCGGCACGCCGACGGATCGCAGCCAGCTCGTCATTATAACGCTGCAGGAAACCGTCAGCCATTATTGGCCTCCACCAGGAAGCGCTGGGTCGAAGGATCGATCGTCGATTCAAAGCTGATCGGCGGCATGCCCTCATGCACACGGAAGGTTGCGTGGATGCGCAGCCTCAGTGCGCGTTCGCCGCTCCCGCGGCTCTTGAGGATGCTGACCTGCACATCGGAAAGCCGCGTCTCGAACAGCGCGATACGCCGCTCGATCAGCCGCGCGAGACGACTTTTGGCTTCATCGGTGACGAGATTTGCCGAGACCATGCCGTCGACACCAAAGGATACCAGCGCATCGCCCAATTCATCGTAAATCGAGGGCGGCGCAGTCGGGCGGCGGCGCGTGTTGAGCAGTGCCTCAAGGTCGCGGCGAATGCATTCGCGCAGTTCGCGCAGCTGTTCGGCCTGTGTCAGTGGCGGATCCTGCAGGCGATCGGGGTCCTCGTCGATCAGTCGATCGATGATCGACCTCGCGACGATCCTTTCCCGCGGCCTGTAGCGCTCTAACGGATCAGCCATGGGCGGCACGCCTCGTCTCGGCAGAGCTTGGAGCAACCTCCAGCGACTTCAGATCGTGGAAGGAAACCAGATCGTCGCCCGCAAGGAAGCACTTCTGGCCGCGGCCGGTCGTAATGCCCGTCGCCTCGTCGACCCATTCGGTCTCGCGGCCAAGCAGCAGCTTTGCACCTGTCGTGCCATGATAGATCGCCGGCAGCAGCACGGGCGCGCTTGCCCCGTCGACGAGTTCGAGCTCGGCCCTGCGGAAAGCAAGATCACGGGGGCGAGCGATCGGCTCGGCACGGAGGGCGGCAATCCTAGAAAAGTCGATCCACAGATAGGAGCCTCCGGTCATGATGACCTCTAGAGCATGGGGAATCCGATCGTCCAGATCGCGAAAGTCCGAAACGAGCTGACCATTCCAGCGCATCGGCCGTTCGCCCCTGACTTCCTCCAGAGACTGCAATGCCGCGGCCGCATCCGAGGCATGGTCGCGGTCGGCGATCGCCACCTTCAGTGCCGCTTGGTCGAGGGTTGTCGGTCCGTTCGGGAAGTCCGGCGCGGCCGCCTCGTCAAACCAGGCCGAACGCGCCGCCATCCCGCGCAGCTGATTGCGCAGTATGGCGAAGCCCATGATATCTTCCGGCGCGAATGTCGTCGCAAGGTTGCACTGCGCGTCGGCGCGAGCGTAGTCGCCGGCAAGGATCAAGAGATCGATCAGGATATGCCTGCCGTCCTTGTCCGTCGGCGCTGCTTTGACATGTGCCTTCGCCTGCTCGATGGCATCATCGAGTGTGTTTTCGCTGAGAGCTTCGGCGATCCTGGCGGAGAGCGTCATGCGGACATCCTTTGCGGCGTGTTTGCAGAGCCGGAGAACGCGTAGGTCGCATTCGCTGTCTCGGCGATGAGGTGAAAACTTGTCGAAACGTCATCGAGCTGAAAATGCGGCTGCAGCCGCACCATGCAAGCGAACATGCCTGGCTTGCCCGGAATTTCATCGACGCTGATGCCGGCCGAACGCAGCGGGAAACGCGTGCGCAGCGACAGGTCGGCGTCGTCATTGCCAAGCGTGTAAGTCGACAGCCAATCATTCAATTTGCGTTCGATCAATGTTCTATCGGCTAATTTGCCGATGTCATCGCGCATGATGACTTTGAGGTAGTGCGAGAAGCGCGAGGCGCAGAGCACATACTGCAGCATCGCAGCGATGCGGGCATTTTGCCGGGCGTGCTCGCTCGAATAATGCGGCGGCGCATGCAGCGACTGATTGGAATTGAAGATTGCCGAGGAAGAGAGATATGTGGTCGCTATAGGGACGATGCCCAGTTCGCACAGCTGCTGCTCCTGTCCGCTCGTCAGGCGTATCTCGACGGGAGCCTGCTGCGACAACCCATTGCTTTCGATGCCCAGATCATAGGGTGCAAGTTCCTCCGTGCTCAGCATGCCGCCGTCGACGGCGTCCTGCGTCACGCCGCGAATATCGGCGAACCAGCCGCTCTCGATGAAATTGCGGATGACGATCATCGCGAACGCGAAGGCGCCATTGCCCCAGAGCAAGGTGCTGCCATCGGCTGCGATGCTTTCGCGGAAGGGGAACTGATCGTCGCGCTCGCGCGAAAACGCCTCATAGGGCGCGCGCATCAGGATCCGCGGGGCGACAAGACCCAAGAAGCGGGAGTCCTCTCGGGCTCGAAGCCCGTTCCAGCGGATGCGGGTGGGATCATAGGTAAGCCAGGAAAAATCCTGGACACGATTGAGCTCGTCAAACTGCTGCAGGCCGATGGCCTGTGGTGCTGCGGCGGCGACGAACGGGCAGAAGGCGGCTGCCGCCGCCATGCCGATCTGAGTGAGCGCCCCGACCGCATCGCCGCCGGCCGGCCCCTGTGGGGAAAGCTCGTAGTCGCCGATCAGCAGACCGAAGGGCTCTCCACCGGGCATGCCGAACTCGCGGCTGTAGATCAGCTCGAAGAGATGGCTCTGGTCGAATTCCGTCGTCCGCTCGAGATGTCGCGTCAATTGCGCCCAGCTGACGCTGAGGATCTTGACCTTCACTTCTTCCGATCGGCCGGTGTGACGCATGAGCATGGCAAGCCCGCGCCACCGCGCTTCCATTGCCTGGAACTCGGGGTGGTGCAGAATGGCATTGACCTGCCTATTGAGCGCATCGTCGATCATGGCGATCACGCGATGCACCTGACGCGGCCAGGTTGCTCTCGGTTCCGTCGTTGTCGCGGTCATGGCGCTGACTGAAGGTGCGCGGCGAGGAGATCGCCGCGCTACCTCTCCTAGTTCTTGCTCGGAATGCGGGCGACCATGCGGAGCGAAGTGGTCAGCTCTTCCATCTGCAGCCAGGGGCGCATCCAGGCGACGGCGTTGTAGGAGCCCGGTTTGCCCGGAACTTCCTGGACGGTCACCTTCGCATCGCGCAGCGGATACTTGGCACGCGATTCCTCGCCGGCATCGTCATTGGCGTTGACGTAGTTGGCGATCCAGCGGTTGAGCCAGTTTTCGCAGTCCTGCGCTTCCATGAAGGAGCCGATCTTGTCGCGGCCCATGACCTTCAGATAATGGGCAAAGCGCGAGGTAGCCATCATGTAGGGCAGGCGCGCAGATACCGCGGCGTTGGCCGTTGCTTCGGGCTTGTCGTAAAGCTTCGGTTTATGTGTCGTCTGCGCGCCGAAGAACACGGCATAGTCGGTGTTCTTGTAGTGGCAGAGCGGTAGGAAGCCGAGTTTGCCGAGCTCGGCGTCGCGACGGTCGGTGATGCCGACTTCGGTCGGGCACTTGAGGTCGAGGTCGCCATCGTCACTCGAGAAGATGTGCATCGGCAGGTTTTCGACCTTGCCGCCGTTTTCCGCACCCCGGATCGCCGTGCACCAGCCGCTCTGGGCAAAGGCATCCGTCAGCCGCGTTCCCATTACGTAGGCCGCATTCATCCAGCAGTAGGCGTTGTGATCGAGCTCGCCAGTCTTCGAATGATCGGTTTCGTCGAAAGCGAAGTCGTCGATCGGATTGGTCTTGGGGCCATAGGGCATGCGGGCAAGCACGCGGGGAAGGGCAAGTGTCACGAAGCGCGAATCCTCGCTCTCACGCAGGCTGCGCCACTTGGCGTATTCGACCGTTTCGAAGATCTTTTCCAGGTCACGCGGACGGGCGAGTTCGCGATAGTCATCGAAGCCGAACATGCGAGGGCTTGCCGCCGAAATGAACGGCGCGAAGGCTGCGGCCGCAATCGACGAAATCGACTGCAGCGTCTGCACGTCGTCGAAGGAATTGTCGAATTCGTAGTCACCGATTAGGGCGCCCATGGGTTCGCCGCCCGGCGTGCCGAACTCGTCTTCGTAGATCGACTTGAAGAGCCTTGACTGGTCGAACTCCACGGCCTTTGCGAGATCCTTGGAGACGTCGCGCTTGGAGGCGTTCAGCACACGGATCTTCAGGTTGACGCTGGTTTCGCTGTTCTTGACGAGATATTGCAGGCCGCGCCAGCTGCCTTCCAGCTTGGTGAATTCAGGCGACTGCATGATCGCGGCAAGCTGTCGGGAAATTTTCCGGTCGAGCTCGGCAATCGCCTTGTTGAGCGTTACCGTCAGGTTGCGGTCATAGGTGACGGTGCCTTTGAGTGCCTGATCGGTCAGCGTTCTCAGGAGATCCTGAGCACGATCGGGTTCGGTCTGCCTGGTGGCGGCCACGATCTGCGACAGCAGATTTTCCTCGGGCGCGAACTCGGCTTCTTTGGTCTTCAGTTGGCTTTCAGCGCTCATTTTCGATCCTTGCGGAAATGCGGCGATATCGATGCAGCTTGAAATCCGTCGCTACCGGCCGCTTGAAACGGGATTGGGCGATCGGCCTTGGCTGATCGCCGACGACGATCAGCTTGCGGCCGGCTTTTCGGCCAATCCGAGCTCGGACATCAGCTTGGAAAGATCGGCCTTGTTCTGCAGGACGTCTTCCAGCAGCCGCTCAAGCTCTTCCGAACGGTCGGCCTTGCTCATGAGGTCGCGGAGCTGATTGCGCGCATCGAGAAGGGCCTTGAGCGCCGGGACCTGACTGACGATGGAACCTGGCTCGAAATCTTGCATGCTTTCGAATTTCAGCGAGACGGGGAGCTGCGAGCCGTCGCCTTCCAGTGTATTTTCGACAGAGATGTTCAGACCAGGCGTCATGCGACGCATGACGTCGTCAAAATTGTCGCGATCGATCTGAACGAATTTGCGCTCGCCGAACGGTTTCAGCGGTTGGGTCGGATTGCCAGAGAAATCGCCGAGAACGCCGACGACGAACGGCAATTCCTTCACGACCATGGCGCCTTCGGTTTCCACTTCGTACTTGATGTGGACCCTGGGCTTGCGCACTCGCTCCAGCTTTTCGTGAACACTCGCCATAAAGTTTCTCCTTCCATGCCAGCGGCAAATTCGCTCTTCAGATGTGGCGCAACTCGACTTTGGAAAGGGCCGGTTGCAAAAAGTTCGGAAGAACGGTTGTATTTCTCACCCATTCTTGTTCGATTTCAGCTGAATGCCCGCCGCCGTCAGCACGGCGTTGCGGGTTTGCTGCTCTGGCAGCAGTTCGGCCAATAGTTCGGAAAAATCCATGCGGCCGCGCCTGACCATCGTCTCGATCGACATCGAGATCGGAGAGTGTGGTTCGGTGCGGCGGAAGTACCGCGCGACGGCAAGCAACAGCTCGAAGGCCTCCTCGCGCGAGCTGATTTGTTCCGCGCTCAACGCGCGCGAGGTTTGCGTCTGCTCGCCGCCCTCTGGCTGTGATTCCATTGGGGCCACGGCGTCAGACGATTCGATGCCGGCGAGAGAGCGAAGCGCCAAGGCTGCCTCCTGCAGAACATTATGCGTGTTGGAACTTGGCGGTGCCATCTGCCCGCAGTGCTCATTCAGAACGGCTACGAGCCGGTCGAAGGCGGCAATGCAGCCATTGACCGTTTCGAGATGCGAGCTCATCGCGGCCGTACCGGCTTCAAGGGCCGCCTGACTCAGTTCGTCACGGCGTTTCACTTCGTTGGGACGTTGCGACAACTGAAAATCCCAGAGGGATAACTGGCCGAATTTCGCACCCGGAACGAGGGGCGACAGCCTGATCGCCTGGATGATGGATCCTTCGCCGCCGATGCCGTTGAGGCCTGAAAGCGGCGCAAGTCGTTCCTCGATATCGTCGGCGCCGACAGAATGAAACTTCTCCCAATGCTTGTCCAAAAGCGACGCGATTGCATGGTAGACGTCTCGCAACCCATCGAAACCACGCAGACGTAATTCCGCCTCAGCCAGCCATGCTAATACTTCGAGATCCTTACTTTTCGAAGAAATAATCTGCAATCCGAGATTGCTGACATCTGTCCAAAGAGGCGAGATGCTAATATTTTCACCCGGTGATATACCTCGCTCTGCTGCGCGAGCCTGGTTTCTCGCATCCTTTATTCTATAGTATATTTCGCGCAAAGAAGTATTATTGCGAATATTGTCTCCGCAAGGCACATTTTCGTCAAATGGATTTTCTATATCTCGGACGCTGAGCAGGGAATTAACTCCATATCGCAAACTACATCGTTTGACCGCGAGATAGTTAGACCGATATGTTCCTTTGTCAACCATGTCTATTCTGCAACAGATTTATGACGATTCCATTTTTTGACCACGTGAAAAATTTTTTGTATTCCATCTGGACGGATGGAAATAACCGCCCTAGTTGTTGCCGCGATTTGGAGCGTGTGGTTGAAATGAAACCAGAGGGAGGAAACTTCTAGGTGTCGAATATCGATCTCAATCGTCTGATCAGAACGCTTGAGCCAGCATTGCGCGTCGGTCTCGAGACTGCAGCATCGCTCGCAGCACGTGATCGCCACGCAAATGTCGATGTCGCACACTGGATACTATCGTTGCTGGATGTATCCGAAGTTAGCTCTTTGTTTGAAGAACTTAGCGTTTCTTCCGCAGCGCTGCGCACCGAGCTTGATAGCGCCATCGCCGAGCTGCCGCGAGGCGATGGAGCGGCATTGGTCCTCTCTCAAAATTTGCTCGCTCTGATGCGCGAGGCATGGCTCGTCGCGTCGCTTCAATGTGGGCGCAACAGCATTACGCTCGCCGATCTTCTGACCGCTTTGATCGATGATCAGTCGCTGCGAATCATGGCGCGGGGAATGGCGCCTTCGCTGCGTAGCCTTGATCGCAACGCGCTTGAAAAAAAGTTGAACGCAACGTCCGCTCCCGACGGAGCATCGTCATTGCCAGAGAATTCCGAAAGTGTTGCCGCCGCCGGTGAGAACGAATTCCTGCGGCTGTACACGCGGGATATGACGGTAGATGCCAAGCTCGGACGTATCGATCCGGTTATCGGGCGTGATCGCGAATTGCGCCAAGTGATCGATATCCTCATGCGTCGCCGCCAGAACAATCCGATGCTGGTCGGCGAAGCGGGTGTCGGCAAGACGGCTGTTGCCGAGGCGCTTGCGCTGGAGATCGCTGCAGGCAACGTGCCGGACATGTTGAAGCCGGTACGGATTCTTCTTCTCGATCTCAGCCTGCTGCAGGCTGGCGCCGGGGTGAAAGGCGAGTTCGAGCGCCGTTTGCACGGCGTCGTCGCGGCCGTGCGCGCATCGGTCGAGCCGATCATTCTGTTCATCGATGAGGCGCATGGCCTGATCGGTGCCGGCGGACAGACCGGGCAGGGGGATGCCGCCAATATTCTGAAACCGGCGCTGGCGCGCGGTGAGCTCAAAACGATCGCAGCGACAACTTGGAGCGAATACAAGCGCTACATCGAGAAGGATGCTGCGCTGACCCGACGCTTCCAGGCAGTTCAGGTGCTCGAGCCCGACGAGGAAACGGCAATCCGCATGTTGCGCGGCGTCGTGGGCAGCTTCAAGGCACACCACAAGGTACGCATCCGCGACGAGGCGCTGGCAGCCGCCGTCCACCTTTCGGCGCGCTATATTCCGGCGCGGCAATTGCCCGACAAGGCGATCAGCCTCATCGATACCGCTGCGGCCGCCGTCTCACTGGCTCGGCAGACCGTTCCCGAGGCGCTGAAGGAGTTGCGCAACGAGTTGGAGATGCTGGAGGTCGAAGCCGCTGCCCTTTCCGCCGAGCCGCCGACCCCAGATATCGTCGAACGTCTTGCCATTATCGAACGCGAAAAGGGCGAGGCGGTCAGTGAGATCGAGCGGTTGCAGGCCAAGCTGGACGCTGAAATTAGGCTGTCGGCCGAAGCCGATCGTATTGAATCCGCGCTCGCCGATCCCGATGGTCGAGTGGCCGAAGATGGCGTTCGCCTGCGCCGCGACAATGTCGCTCTCTTCCAGCCCAATGGCTCATCCGTCGACGTTGCTCGTGCAGCCCTCCTACAGGCGGAGCGCAGCCTTGCCGACGTTGCCGGAGAAACCCCTCTCGTGCCCCGCGTGGTCGACAAGGAAGTGATTGCCGGAATCGTGGCACGCTGGACCGGCATTCCCGTTGGCAAGCTCTTGTCCGACCAGGTTGAAACCGTCAAGACGCTTGATGCAAGGCTGAAGGAGCGCGTGCTCGGACAGGATAACGCGATTGCGCGGATTTCGGCCGCCATGCGGTCTGCCCGCGCCGGCCTTTCCGACCCGCGCCGTCCGCCGGCAGTCTTTCTGCTCGTCGGCATGTCGGGAACCGGCAAGACCGAGACGGCTCTCTCGCTGGCTGATCTTCTCTATGGCGGCAGTCAATATCTGACGACCATCAACATGTCGGAGTTCAAGGAGGAGCATAAGGTTTCGCTGCTGCTCGGATCGCCGCCCGGCTATGTCGGCTATGGTGAGGGTGGCGTCTTGACCGAGGCCGTTCGCCGTCGTCCTTATGGCGTGCTGCTTCTGGATGAGATCGACAAGGCGCATCCGGGCGTCCAGGAAGTCTTCTATCAGGTCTTCGACAAGGGAACGCTGCGCGACGGCGAGGGCCGCGACATCGATTTCAAGAACACCACTATCGTGATGACCGCCAATACCGGCTCCGAACTGTTGGCAGCCTTGGCGGCAGACCCGGAAACGATGCCTGAAGGTGAGGCGCTGGAAGCACTGCTGCTTCCCGAATTGCAGAAGCACTTCAAGCCGGCCTTTGTCGGCCGCACGACCGTTCTGCCCTTCATGCCGTTGAATGGCGAGACGCTGAGCGGGATCGTCGACATCCAGATCGGCCGTATCCGCGATCGCGTCGCTCTTTCCTACGGCACAAGCGTTTCGCTTGCCTCAGATGCCCGCGACGTACTGGTGGGCCGTGCCAAGGCGAGCGAAATGGGCGCGCGCGCCATCGAAACCATGATCGGACGCGATCTTCTGCCCGAGCTTTCGACCTTCTTCCTCGACGCGGTTGCGGAGGGGCGCAAGGTTGGCGCCATCACCATCGGCTTTCACGATCACCGCTTTCTCATTGAGGAGGATCCGGTGGGCGACCACGAATTCGCTGGCCCCGAGGAAGGCGGCACGGCGAATAAAGCAGCCCCGGACGAACACAGCGCCCGGATGCGGCATTAGACGGAAGGGTAAACCCGCCCTGCAGCGAAAGGGCGAATTCAAATCTCAACAGGAGACTTCAGAGCATGCCGATTTATCTGCAGATCGACGGAATTCAGGGTGATGCAACCCACGAGCAGCACAAGAAGTGGATGGACATTGAAGTCATTCACTGGAATGTCTCGCGCAACATGAAGACGTCAGCCGGCTCGGCTGCGAACCGCGAAGCTTCCGAGCCGACCGTTTCGGAAGTTATCCTGACCAAGGTCAGCGATTCCTCGTCGACGAAGCTGTTCCAGGAAGCATGCTCGGGCCGCACCGGCAAGCAGGCCGTGATCCATCTGGTAACGACCGGCAACCCGGGCGATACCTACATTGAGTACACGCTGACCAACACGCTGATCGCTAGCTATTCGGTCGATTCCAATGGCGACCGTCCGGTCGAGACGATCAAGCTCAACTTCACCAAGATGGAAGTGAAGTACACGCCTTACGACGACTCGCAGACGCCGCAGTCGCCGATGATCGCGTCCTACGACCTGGCAACGACCAAGGCTGCCTGAGTTTGGCATCGCTTTCCGGCGCGTTGGCACCAGCGCGCCGGAATCGCGTCCGCTGCCAGATCGCAGCTTCAGCGGCGGTTGGCATGTCCCGGCAAAACATTTCTTGAAGAGGTTGCCATGGTAGATTTCTCCGTTTCATCGCCGGCGTTGCAAATGGCACCGGTGAAGCAGGCCGATCTTCCCTCCGTAAAGCGTGCAGGCCGCGGCCCATCTTACGATTATTTCTCCTATCAGAGCGGACCCCGCGAATTTGCGGCGCGCGGTCAGGCGATGGGAGCCGCCGCATCGCTTTTCCGGATGTTTTCCGAAAAAGCCAATGAGATGTCGCTGACGCACTGGCTCCAACGATGGCTGCGCAACAACGAAGCACACATCATTCGCGAAATGGACACCAACCATCATTCGGTGTTTGTTGCGCAATTCAATTATTCGGTCACAGACGGCGAAACACGGGTCTTGATGGCACGCGGTGCCTATCTGCTCGGGACGGTGCCAAACCGTGCCGATATCGGCAAGATCCTGACGCCGCAGGTTCTCTATGGCCCGGGCATGCACGAGACGCTGCCGAACGGCACCCTGTTCCAAATCGTCTATCTGGTTGGCGGTCGTAAGCAACAGATCGGGAGTGCCGGCACTATTGGCTCGGCAGGTTCACTGGTGGGATAAACGCAGATGAACGATCAGCCTTCGGCCAATGATTTCATCCAGGCGACCCGAAATCTCCGAGTCGTCTCGCCGCTTGGAACGGACCAACTCCTTCCGGAGCGAGTGACGATAACGGAAGGCGTATCATCGCTTTTCGATATTCAACTTTCCGTGCGCGCCAAGCGCGAAATCATTCAACCGCAGGATTTGATCGGCCGTCTCGTCGATGTTTCCATCGAAGTTCGGCAGGCTGAAGATGGCGGTGACGGCGTTCGCCGTCCCTTCAACGGTCTCGTGACGAGCCTGCAGGAGGGGCCACCTGTCACGCGCGGTCTGCGCTCCTATTCGATGGTCTTGAAGCCGCAGATGTGGCTTTTGTCGCAGCGTTCTGACTGCCGCATCTGGATGGACAAGACCAGCATCGACGTTGTCGAAATCTTATTTTCCGAACATGGAATTCCGGCACCCGACGTCTCCGGCGTTGTGACACCGCCGCCGCCACAGCATTATTCGGTGCAATGGAACGAAACGGATCTGGATTATCTGACACGCCGCTTCGAGGAAGACGGTCTCTTCTACTGGTTTTCGCATGAAAACGGCAGCCATAGGCTGCACGTCGCCGACGGCGCCAATTCATGGGCCGGACCATCTCCTTCCGCGCAAGGCGAGAGCATGGTTCGTCTTGCACAGGGCTCGACGGACCGTAACCATATCAATGAATGGATGAGGCATTACGCCTATATCCCCGGCCAACGGGCCGGCGCTGACTGGAATTTCGAGACGCCGCAGATGGTGCCCGGAACGACAACGCCCTCCTTGGTGCAGATGCCGGGGGCTATGAAGCGGGAGCTCTATGAATATCCGGCCCGCATCTCATCGGTCGCGGAAGCTGAAAGGGCGCAGAAGCTGCGCATGCAGGCAAGCGAAGCCGACCACAATCGCGTCGTCGGGCGGTCGACCTCACGCATACTAGAGGCAGGACGTCGCTTTACGCCCTATGAAGTGGCTCATCCAGAGCATGTTTACGAGGAACACGTGATCGTGCGCGCGACCCATGTCGCACTTGATCCTTCTTACGAAACTAATGCGGATCAGCCGGAATACACTAACGAATTCGAAGCCGTGCCTTCGCGCGTGCCGATGACGCCGCATCGCACAACCGAGTGTCCGCGCATCCGCGGCACGCAGGTCGCAATCGTTGCCGGTCCTCCGGGAGAGGAAATCCATCCCGACCAATATGGCCGCATCAAGCTCTGGTACCCCTGGGATCGCCGCGCCAAGAAGGACGGATCGGATACTTGCTGGGTACGCGTCGCCCAGAACTGGGCCGGCGGCACATGGGGCGGCCAGATCATCCCGCGGATCGGCATGGAAGTCATGGTCGCCTTCATCGACGGCGATCCAGACCGGCCGCTGGTGACGGGCGTGGTGCCGAACCCGAGCAACGGCGTGCCGTACGGCTTGCCGGCTCACAAGACGAAGACAGTTATTAGAAGTAACACCTACAAAGGGGACGGCACGGGCTTTAACGAATATTCGACCGAAGACGCGCCGGGGCGGGAAAATCAGTTCTTTCATGCTCAGAGGGATCAGACGGTCAAGGTGAAAAACAATCAGACCAGCCGTGTCGACTCCAATGCTCTTCATTCCGTCGGAGCAAACAAGTCGTTGGAAGTCGGCGCCAATATGAGCCATCAGGTGGGTGGCGGATTGAACATGGTCGTCGGCGGTGTCGGCGGTATAGCCAACACCATTGCCGGTGGCTTGCTGGCAAATCTTGCCGCGAAGAGCGCCGGAATGCTAGGCCAGGCGATGAGTATCGTATCCTCCGCGATTTCTAACAGCCCATCTGATGGAAACAGGACAGCGGACGCCGCCTTGGCTTCCGTCGGGAGCCAGTCGGCGAGCGGCGGTGAAGATTCTGGCATGTCTGCGGCCTCCGATGCGAGTGCGCATGCCGCCCTGATGGCCGCCTCTGCGCTCGGAGCCATGGCTCCATCCATGGACAGCGTGCGCGGTGGCATCAACGACGCCAAGGTTGGTGATCTGCGCAGCGAAGGTGGAGCGTCGATGAATGCGGCAGGGGCCGACCTCGCATCTCAGGTTAGTTCGATGATCGGACAAGGTGTGTTCAATACGCTCGTCAGCAGGATGCAGAACACGAGCGTGGGTATTGCGCAGACGGAACAGGTTGGTGTTGCCAAGGTCGTTACGGTGGGTGACGTCTACAGTCAATCGGTCGGCAACACCAAGAATGTCATGATTGGCAAGGAATTGTTTATTGGTGTGGGCGGCGGTGTTGACAAAGATGGCAACGAACAGCCGCCAAAGTCCATCTTGATCATGAAGGATGATGGGACGATCCTGCTGAAGGGCGTAAAGGTCTATATCGAGGGTGAGAGCCACGTGCAGGTCACCTCGGCGATGATCGACCACAACTGAGATCGAGCGATGCCGGAACTGCAAAATTTCACGCCCTATCCGAATTTTCGCTATTACAGCCGCGATAACGAGGATCGCGAGTTCGGCATCATCATTGTCAAGGCAACCTACGAGTTTGATCCATCCAGCCGCTTGATGGTGGCGGAAGAACAGGCGCCGATGGTGTTTACCGACAAATGCCACGGCGCCGTCAACGTGAGCTCGCTGTGGCATCCTTCCGATCTCGTGCCCCATAAGCCAGCAACCGACCTGATTATCAATGCGGTGGCCCGCACGCCCGACGGTCGAGTTCGGCCGGCATGGGAATGCGGGGTCGCAATAAACAGAGCTGGGGCGGCCATTTTCGCCAAAAAGCTCCGCGTCACCGGCCCGCGCGAGTGGCGTCCGGTCTGGAAGCGCGAATTGAATACGGAGGAAGCGAAGAATTGGCCGCAGTATCGAAAGCACTTTCGTTATTGGGAACTTTCTGAGCCCGAGCCGGTGTCATCATTGCCGCTGCGCTACGAGTACGCCTACGGCGGCGAAATTGCGATGGGAGAGGATGACGAAGGCAATCCGCTCTTTGATACGAGCCACTACAATCCGCTTGGCCGCGGCAAGATCGATCGGGAATGGACCGACCACACGAAGACGGTTCCGGCGCCGCAGATCGAAGATGTCGATGACCCGATCGCCGATCCGTATGCCGTCTATAAGCCTCAAGGTTTAGGCCCCATTCCGCCGGCGTGGCTGCCCAGACGCCCATTGGGCGGCACCTATGACCAGAAGTGGATCGACACAACCTGGCCGGCGTGGCCGGCCGACTATTCGTTTGCCTACCATAATTCCGCGCATCCAGACCTGATCATCAGTCCCTATTTGATTGGAGGGGAAGAGGTCGTGCTGACAGGTCTTGCGCAACGAGAAGAGCCGGTGCGCTTCCGTCTTCCGCACGAGCAGACGCTTGTAGAATTTGTGGGCGAGAACCGGGAGCCGTTACGCGCTCCGATGGCTCTCGACACGGTTTTCCTGGATTTTGCCGGGCGGCATCAGCGCGATTGGCGCATCTTTCTCTCTTGGCGCGTCAACTTCGAACCTGACGTCTTTGACCGCGCAATCATTCAGCGGCAAAGGTTTCCGGCTGGTACCAGTGCAACGCACCTTGCAGAGGGGGATGCCGCATGAGCCTCGCGAACATTTCCGCACGAAAATGCGCGTCTAATGTCATCGCTTCAACATCCCCCGACGTTTGCTGGACACCGGTAGGCTCAAGCGTCGTTCCCGTCGCTTATTCGTCCGTGGCGTTCCTGGATACCGCGATCCGCTATTCGACGTCCGTCCGCAACAATGGCAAGTTCGACTTTCAACTCAATTCCCGTTGTGCGACATCAACCGGTCACGAGCCGGGTGTCAAGAAAGGCGTTACGATACCGGGCTATCTTGGGCCTGCTCATGTGGATGTGGCATCTTCGTTTGTCTTTTCCGAGGGATGGGCGACGTGCAGTCATCGGGATCCCGCATGGATCAACAGACCCGATCCTGGACCTATCGAGCCCGAGAAATCAGAGGGCGATATTCCCATCTTGCTCGCGGGCAATGGTGGCACGTCGGGTAACAATCAAGCCCAGAACAGTCAGTTCAGGGATGTCGTCAAGGCCCTGAGTTTGAACAAGAAGCAAGCTCGTATGCTTCATGACGAGATCTCTGGTCAAAACCTTGGTTATCACGAGATCATGGAAATCGGCATTGATATGTTTGGAAAGAACTGATGCTTGATCTTGATAAAGAAATCGGGTTGCCCGCTCTGGCTGAAATCAAGAACACCTTCGGAAGCATGCTGGTGGTGGGCCTGAGTGGTCTGCGCGGCGAAGCCGAGCTGCTTGTCGACAATTGCCGGTGGGTGATCGTGATCGGCGGCAAGATGGCCTTTTTTGATCTCGACATAAGTGCCTCCACGCCAATAGCGGACATGATTCCGGATTCGAATTTGCGTGCCGCGGAATCGTTTGCCGACCGGTATGTCCTGACATTTGGCGACAGCGACATGATCCTTTTCATGACCCGTCCCTATCATCTCTTTCTGGAAAAGGGCGTCGAAAAAGGCAGCTCGGAATGGAATGCTCTGCCGCAGGATCAAAAGGATAATTTCACGCTCCTGTTTCCTGATGACAGAGAGCCTGTGGGAGTTGAGTTTCGATCCTTTCTGGATCCTGCACACTATTCCTGGGGAGCAGACTTTTTGCGGCGTGAAGGTGAACTCGGTCGCGCGTAGTTGGTGCGCTTACCCGCATCACAGTAGCGCGCAGCATTGAGCGGTGCCCATCGCAAGATACCTTCGGCAGATCTCATGCCGAGTATCATGAATTCAAATCGTTGCGTCGCAACTGAAATGTAACTCATTGAACTCAGGGGTCTTTCGTGGCTGACGGTGGTGAGACAAATTACAATCCGCAGACCGGTGACTACATCGATAAGAATGGCGTCAGCACGAATGAAAGACAGATCTCGCACACCAATAAGAGCGTCGACCAGGCCAACGGCAAAGCGGTGCTTGTCGCCGGTGCAACAGCAGCGGAAGATGAGGCGCATCGTGAGCAGCGAAACGAGATTCTCGGTCGGTTGAGAGACATAAAGAAGCATCTCGAAAACGAAACAGACGAACAATACAGAGCAAGGATGGAAGAGACCGCGAGTGCATTGGCCGGCCCTGATGCGATGATGTCTCCGGTCGAGCCTATGTCACGGCAAGAACATCTTGCTATGATCGACAGGGATATCGAAAAATACGAAAACGGCTATCCCGTTTATACAACCAAGGACAATCTGATTAGTATCGCCAAGGCGCCGCTGCGTCTGCTGCAAGGCGCTTGGAGTCTAGTTCAGGGAGCCGGGAATACGGTTTCTGACCTCAGCAAAGGTGCGGCCGCCGGCGAGCTGATGCAGTCCCCTGACCCGGAGCTGCAGGCGGAAGGCCAAAGAATGGCTAAGGAAGCCGGTGACAACTTAGCCAATCGCGGTAAGAACGCCGTCAATGCGATTATTTTTGCCCTTCCGCATATGGCCCAGCAAGCATCGGATGGGAATTGGGGAGAGCCTGTCGGTGACATGGCGGCCGGTTATGGCGCGGGAAAACTCGTCGGATTGGCAAGGGGCGCATTGAAGGACGCAGGTCCGTCGGCCGCAGCAGCAGACGAAGGCGCAACCATGACGTCGACGACATCAACGACCGTCGGCGAGCCGGTGTCCGTTGCCAATGGCGAATATCTCGAGACGTGGCGCGATTTTCTGATCCCCGGAACACTGGCCTTCGATGGTGCTCGCTATATGGGCCTGAAGCTTGCGCTGCCGCAGAACTACGCCAGCCCCATCGGACCTTGCCAGATTTCCATGTTTGACGAGGTTTTCTCCAACCCCGAGCGCGGCAGGCTACTTTTCCATGACGCCAGCGGCAAAGTGATCTTGTTCGATCGGCCGTTCAATTTCCTGCCCTCCATCAATCCCGCCTACCCACATCTTGAACTTAAGGCACCGTGGCTCAAGCAATTGGTGCTGAAGGACCGCGGAATAGTAAAACAGTTCAAGCAATATGATGACGGTATCTACCGACTTGAGCAGATCGAGGATCTGAACGGCAACGCAATTTCGTTCAGCCGCTCTGAAAATGGATGGCTCGAAAAGCTCGAAGGCCCCGACGGGCTTTCTTTGACTTTCGAAAACGATGCTCATGGCCGGCGCACCCTTGTTACCTTGCTTGGCGTCGATGGTTCGGAACTGGAGCTTGCGCGGTACAGCTACGACGCCAGGGGCAGGATGAACGAGGCGACATGCGCGTTCGGCATGTCGGTGCGCTACCACTGGCAGGCCGATGCCGATCTGATCTCCCTCTGGCACAATCTCACGCGACAGTCGGAAACCCATTTCACCTACGACCAGGCGGGGCGCGTGATCCAGACGCACACGAATGGCATTTGGAATGGAGACCGCTTCGAATATCGAGAGGGTGCAACGCGCTACCTGCCCGGCGGAAACCATCGATCCGCGCAGACCTTCGAATATGATGAAAACCAGAATGTCACAGCCGAGACCGATGCGCTTGGCGGAACGGTTGCCCATGTCTATGACCAGCATGGGTTTCGCACATCCACCACCGATCAAAATGGCAATTCGGAGCGCACACGATACGACATTCACGGCAATGTGAAGGAGATCACGGATCCCGAGGGACGATCGACGACGTATGGCTGGGGCGACAATGGCGAATTGATGATCGTCATCGATGGCGCCGGCAACCGCAAGACATACGAGCATGATGAAAAGGGCAATGTCGTTGCCGAGAAGGATGCCGAAGGCAACACGACCCATCTAACGCGCGATGAGCGAGGTCATATTGTCGAGACACGGTTTCCGAACGGTGCGGCCGAGCGACGAACGTGGGATCGCTATAACCGACTCGAAAGCGTGACTGACGCGAAGGGCAATATGACCCGTCTCGAATATGATGCCTTCAACCGCGTGATCGCCACGATTGCACCGAATGGTGACGTTACGCGGCAGGCCTATCAGTCGGGCGCCGGCGGCTTCGATACGGCAAGCGCCGTCATTCGGCCAGATGGCGTGCGTTCTTCGCGCTCGTTTGACGGCTCGGGCCAACTTGCCACTGTCTGCGATGGCGAGGGAAGAACCTGGACTTACCGTTACGGCGCTTTCGGTGTGCTGGAAGCGCTTACGGATCCAAAGGGTGGAGTTCTCAAGCTTTCGACCGATATCGAAGGTCGCGTGATCGCCGTTACCAATGCCGCTGGTCGCGTCTATGCATTCGAGCGGGATGCCGCCGGACGGGTCGTGCTGGAGGAAGATTTTGATGGCCGCGTGCGCCGATATACGCGCGATGCGGCAGGCCAGGTCACTGAGATGCTCAAACCGGACGGTGCGAGCCTTCGCTATGCCTATGATAAATCGGGCCTGCTGAAGCGCATCGAAAGCTTCGATGCCAAAGGCAACGCCGAAGACGTTACTCGCTTCTGGTACGATGGTCGCGCCCTGCTGATACGGGCCGAGAACAAGGCGGCGCTGATCGAATTTCGGCGCGACCGCAACGGCCGCATCATCAGCGAGACGCAGAACGGCAGGCATATACGCTCCAAGCTTGACGCCATGGGCAGTCGTATCCTGCGCGAGATCGTCGGTCCCGGTCAGACGCTCACCGAATATGTTCGCGACCCTTTGGGGCTCGTCGAGAAGCTGATCTCGAGTGAGGCGGAATTCTCCTTCAGCCATGACAGTCTCGGACGCGAAACCGGACGCCGCATAGGCGGCTTTCATCTTCAACAGCGTTTTGATCCCGCCAGCCAGTTGATGGCGCAGGTTGCCGGACCGCAGAGCCAGAGCAGCCTGGATGTTTCACGCCTCGGCTGGAATGTGCCCGATGCACTATCGGAACGCTCGGCCACGCGTGCCAGCCATATCCGCCCAGGCCAAGTTCGCCGGACCTATGAATACGACCGCGCCTTTGCGCCTGTCACCATCGACGACAATCTCTGGGGACCGCGACGGCTAACCCATGACGACAATGGCCAGTTGACCGACTCGGAAGCGGGTTTCGGTTCTGAACGATTTCGCTATGACGAAGCCCGCAATCTGGTCGGGGCATCCTCTTCGATCGCATCCGTCCCCGACGCGCCGACACCTTATGGCAAGGCTTTTGACGAAGCCTTCGGCTCTGTCATGCCGGCAGGAGTGCCGCAGGTCTGGAGTACGACAGCCGGCGGTGTTGTGCAGATCGCCCGCGGACCGAAGGGTGAGCGTATTCAGTTGACGCATGACGAATGCGGCCGGCTGGTCGAACGGCGTGTCGAGCGCGACGGTTTTCGACCCGAACGCTGGCGCTATCGCTGGGATGCGCATGATCGTCTGATCGGCGTCATGACGCTCGATGGCGAGGAATGGCTGTTCCGCTACGATCCCTTCGGCCGGCGTGTCTCCAAGGTGAGGCGGCTTTCCGGCGAGGAAAAGGAGCGGGCGGCAAGGCTGTTTCCGTCACTGGTCGGCACTAACGGCATTCCCACCGACGCCCGCCCTTCCAGAAGTCAGGACGAGCAAGCCGGGAGCGGCATTGGTAACGCCCCACCCGTGGTCGGAACCGCCTATTTGTGGGATGGAGACCATATGGTCGCCGAAGCGCCACTTCGGCTGGACGGCCATGTCGCCTGGGATAAGGCAACCCACTGGCACTTCGAAGAGGGCACGCACCGGCTGCTGGGCAGGCAGACCGCTTCGGGCGAGATGCTGGCGGTGGTCTGCGACCACCTCGGCACGCCAAAGGAGATGTTCGACCGCAGCGGCGATCTGGTCTGGGCCGTCGATTACCACGTCTGGGGCGCGGTGCGGTCAGAGCGAACCTATGGCACGCTGGCGCTCGCGCCCAATTATGAAAAGCCGAGTGCCGGCTCGTTTTGCCCCTGGCGGTTTCCCGGCCAGTACGAGGACGTGGAGACTGGGCTCTATTACAACCGTCAGCGACACTACGACCCGCTCGCGGGGCAATATGCGAGCCCGGATCCGATCGGGCTCCTGGGAGGCGATCGGCCGCAAGGTTATGTCGACAACCCGCAGATATGGGCAGATCCACTCGGATTGAGCGCACTTGCCGCACGTGTCGCGGAGACGGCCAGAATACAAAGCGCCGTCGATCAGGCTGTTGGCGAACTCGCACAAAACCCCGGCATGGCGAAGCAGCTTATGTCGCCCGGCAGCTACAACCATCTCGTCGTCCGCGACCGTCTTGCCGCAGCCTCCTACGGCAAGGCCGTGGAGAGGCGCGCAGCGCAAATCCTGCAAAACGACCCAACCCTGAGGCATACGGGAATGTCGCGCGGTCCCAATGGCCAGTTCATCCAGTCTCCGGATTTCGTGGGTGCTGGCGGTACGTACGACGTAACGACGCAAGCTGGCCTGCCAAGCCACTTGGCACGGCCTTACGGACCCACTACAACGCATATCATTCACCCCGGCCTCCCAACGAATATGGTATTCCCGCGATGATTTCCTACCAAAATCAGACCTTCAGCATGATCAAGGATCCGCGTGCGGACCGCGTCGTTACCGATATCCAGCTCGATGGATGCGTGATCGACAATTGCACGCTGTCCTACCATCAAGCTGACGGATCCCGTTCCGCCGTGCGAAACGTCAAGATATCCAACAGCCAGTTCGTGGGATGCCAACTCGGTCCTGCACGGGTGGAGGACGTGGAGATCACGAACTGCAGAGCGAATGATTTGGTGATCGCCTGGGGTGCGATTTTTTCGCGCGTCAAGCTGACTGGCAATATCTTTCCTCTCAAGATCAACACGGTTGTAGAGTTTTCGGCGAGCGTACAGACTCAGAACCTCTACGATCGCTCCCGAGAGGAATTCTACCAGTCGGTAGACTGGGCTTTGGACCTGTCGGAAGCGCGCCTCATGAGCTTCGACAGCGCAGGTATTCCGGGGCGGCTTTTTCGTCTTGATCCCGAAACGCAGGGCATCGTAAAGAGAAGCAAGCTCGACAGTGGCTGGGAAGGTCGCATTCCCCTCTGTAATCCCTGGCTTCCCTGGATTTACAACATGTTGTCCACGAGCGATGAGGATGTCATCCTCGCCGTGCCGCTCGCAAAGCCGAAAGCGCAGCGGGATAAATATCTTGCGGGACTGCAGGAGTTGAAGTCGCTCGGCTTTGTAGGTGGCACGAACGCGTGATCGGGTGGGCGACGCCCGGGCGACACCATTTTATGTGACCATCACGACTTAAAGGCAGAACTGGCGTTCAAAGATTATTTCCAGACGCTGAAATTCTCGAATAAGGTTCGAAGACTACGCTTTCGAGCGGCCAAGAACCCGCGGAGACCGTGAAACTCGGCCGCAATCAGCAGGATCGGGATGCCGTCCAAGACGACTTGAAAGGGTGTTGTCACATAAACGAGGCGTCAGTGAATTGGGCATAGAAACGGTGGGATGAAGAGTTCTGCCGTCAGCTACAAGCGTCACCGTTTCCCGCAACAGATCATCTCGAATGCGGTCTGGCTGTATTTCAGGTTTCCACTGAGTTTACGCCTTGTCGAGGAAATGCTGCTGGAGCGCGGAATTATCGTCTCGTATAAAACGATCCGGCGATGGGGTCGGAAATTCGGACCGGCCTACGCAAAACAACTTCGTCGCAGGCGACCTTCGCGCCAGGATGTCTGGCATCTGGATGAGGTGGTGATTTCCATCGCGGGCAGAAAGCACTGGCTTTGGCGTGCCGTTGATCAAGATGGCTACGTTCTCGACGAGATTGTTCAGAGCCGACGCGATACGAAGGCCGCCAAGCGATTGCTGCTCAGGCTGCTAAAGAAGCAGGGCATGCCACCCAAGCGGATCATCACTGACAAACTCCGCTCCTATAGTGCGGCCAAACGTGACCTCATGCCAACGGTCGAACACCGGTCCCATAAGGGTCTCAACAATCGAGCGGAAAATTCTCATTTGCCGCTGCGAAAACGGGAAAGGACGATGCAAGGTTTCCGATCCCCAGGAAGTCTGCAGCGCTTCATCTCGATCTTCTCCGAGCTTCGAAATCTTTTCGTCACCCCAAGTCACAAGCGATCCGCACTGGCCACCCACATTCATCGCATCCGCGCAATAGCGCACTGGAAGGCAGTCACCGGCGCGGCTGCTTGATCGCAGACTGCTTGCGACAAAGACCGCACACTGCTCGATAACGTGACAACTCCGATGCAAAGCGCAGTGCACATCATGCGAAAAGATCTCGAAGCTTGCGCAAAATTGCTTACGGTCGAGAATTGCTGGATCTGGGCATCAAGGAGTTCGTCAATCACAAGCTGATCGGTGTGGTCGACATCGATGCGGCATTCTGATCTGCGGACGGCTCTCAGAATTGCGGTGCCATCGGTACCGCAATTCTGAGAGTCCATGAAATATTCGAGTTGGATCAGGATCGGCGCGAGCACCGTAAGCCACCAGCCGCGCTGAACAGTTGGATCCCTCGCGCTTGATAATTGCGCCAGGACGAGATCATCGACGAGGCGGTCGGACTGGCAAGCACCCCCCAACAAAAGACCTGCCAACCGCTGAAATCGACCTCCGCTTCGGGTTCTCCGCCGGTCTGTTACGATGACATCGGATCCTTATCACGAGCGTTGCCGCACACAAAAAGGGCAGCCTTTTGTATCGCCCCAGACTCCCAAGGAACCGACCCCCTCAGCCGGTCCCTTGATAAGAACTTCACGTCAGGAAAAACGATCCCCATTGTCGCCATAGGGCCATTTCCAGTTACTGATTTCCGGCATGTCCTCACCGTACTGGCGAATGTAGCGACCGTGTTCTTCGAGCTTGTCGTGGAAAAACTGTATCACATCCCGTGCCTTTTCCTTGAGACCCGGCACGCGCTCGATCGCCTCGATGGCAAGATGGTAGCGATCGAGCTCGTTGAGAACTGTCATGTCGAAAGGGGTCGTCGTCGTTCCTTCCTCGATGAAGCCGCGGACATGGAAGTTGCGGTGGTTGGTGCGCCGGTAGGTGAGGCGGTGGATGAGGTAGGGATAGCCATGATAGGCGAAGATCACCGGCCTGTCCGGTGTGAACAAGCTGTCGAAGATTTCGTCGGCGAGACCATGCGGATGTTGCTCCTTCGATTGCAGCGCCATCAGGTCGACAACGTTGACCACGCGGATCGATAGTTCCGGAATATTCTGGCGGAGAAGGTCGACAGCGGCGAGCGTCTCCATGGTAGGGACATCGCCGGCGCAGGCCATGACGACATCCGGTTCAACTGCACTTTGTTCGTTGCAGGCCCAATTCCAAATGCCGATGCCGGCTTCGCAATGCTTAGCTGCTTCATCCATCGACAGCCATTGCAGCTCCGGTTGTTTGCCGGCAACAATCACGTTGATGCGGTCATAGGTTTTCAGGCAATGGTCGCCGGTCCATAACAGCGTGTTGGCATCCGGTGGCAGGTAGATGCGCACGGTGTCGGCTCTTTTGTTGGCAACAACGTCGATGAACCCCGGATCCTGATGGCTGAAGCCATTATGGTCCTGTCGCCAAACGTGCGATGTCAAAAGGTAGTTCAGCGAGGAAATCGGTTTGCGCCATGGCAGTTCGCGCGACACCTTCAGCCATTTGGCGTGCTGATTGAACATGGAATCGACGATGTGGATGAAGGCTTCATAGCAGGAGAACAGACCATGGCGCCCAGTCAACAGATAACCTTCCAGCCATCCTTGGCATAGATGCTCGCTGAGGACTTCCATGACCCGACCGTCTCGGGCAAGGCTGACGTCATAGGGTTTTATCTCCTCCATCCAGACACGGTCGGTCACTTCAAAGACGCTACCAAGACGGTTGGATTCCGTCTCGTCTGGGCCGAAGATGCGGAAATTGGCGCGATCGGCATTGAGGGTCAGGATGTCGCGAAGATAATGGCCAAGGACCTCGGTCGATTGAGCCATTGTTCTACCACGCTTTTCGACGGCAACCTCATAGTTGCGAAGATCGGGTACAACGAGTTCACGGCGCAGCAGCCCGCCATTGGCATGTGGATTGGCGCCCATGCGGCGTTTCCCTTTCGGCGCCAATGCAGATAATTCCTCTTTCAAGCGCCCGTCGACGTCGAAAAGATCCTGCGGATCATAGCTGCGCATCCAGTCTTCTAGGATTTTTCGATGGCCGGCGTCCTCGCGACAATTAGAAACCGGCACCTGATGCGCCCGCCAGAAACCTTCGACTTTCTTGCCGTCGACTTCCTCCGGCCCCGTCCAGCCCTTCGGGCTTCTGAACACGATCATCGGCCAGCGCGGGCAGAAATTGCCGGGTGCGCCGGTGCGGGCCTCAGTCTGGATGGCGCGGATGCGGTCGAAGACTTGATCGAAGGTCGCAGCCATCGCCTGATGCATCTGATGCGGGTCGGAACCTTCGACGAAGAAGGGCTCGTAGCCGTAACCGATGAAGAGATGACGCAGGTCCTCGTCGGTGTCGCGGCCAAGGATGGTCGGATTGGCGATCTTGTAGCCGTTGAGATGCAGGATTGGCAATACCGCGCCGTCGCGGCCCGGATTGAGGAACTTGTTGGAATGCCAGCTGGCGGCCAGCGGACCCGTTTCAGCTTCGCCGTCGCCGACGACACAGGCGGCGATCAGATCGGGATTGTCGAAGACGGCCCCATAGGCATGCACCAGCGCATAGCCGAGTTCGCCGCCCTCATGGATCGATCCGGGTGTCTCAGGCGCCGCATGGCTCGGAATGCCGCCGGGAAAGGAAAATTGGCGGAACAATTTGCGCATGCCGTCCGTGTTCGCCGAGATATCCGGATAAAATTCGCTATAGGTGCCTTCGAGATAGGTGTTGGCGACCATGCCCGGGCCGCCGTGGCCAGGGCCGCAAATATAGATGATATCGAGATCGCGATTGCGAATGATCCGATTGAGATGGGCATAGATGAAGTTGAGCCCTGGGGTTGTGCCCCAATGGCCGAGAAGGCGCGGCTTGATATGCTCGACCTTCAAGGGTTCGCGCAGTAGCGGATTGTCGAGCAGGTAGATCTGGCCGACCGAGAGGTAATTGGCCGCTCGCCAATAGCGGTCGATGAGGTCGAGTTCGGCGGCGTCGAGTGGATGCGCGAAAGTTGCGGTTGGCTGCTTGTCCATGTGGTTGCTCCAATTCAATATGGTCGTTCGTCAGACTACTGCGAACGAGGCGATGGGCTGTTGATCTGGATCACTCGCTTGCCAGAACCGACAGGGCTTCATTGGCTATGATCTGTTCCTCGTCCGTCGGAATGACGAATGCAGTGACGGAGCTTGCCGATGTGGTGATAATGGGCGCGCTGGTGGTGTTCGCTTCGCCGTCTATAGCGACGCCCAACCATCGTAGGCGGTCGCAAATCGCTGCACGGATTTCCGGCTGATGTTCGCCGATTCCGGCGGTGAAAACAATGCCGTCCAGGCCGCCAAGCGTTGCGGTCATGCGGCCGATTTCCCCGGCAATACGCAAGGTAAACAGGTCGATTGCTTCCCGCGCCTCGGGACGCTCTTCTTTCAGCAGATCGCGCGTATCGCCGCTGATGCCAGACACCCCGAGCAGGCCGGAGCGATAATAGAGCATGTCTTCCAGGTTCCGCAGGGTCCTGCCCTTCGGCCCAAGAAGATGGAGCAACACGCCCGGATCGAGCGTGCCGCAACGCGTTGCCATCGGTATGCCGTCGAGCGTTGAAAACCCCATGCTGCAATCACGACTTTCGCCGCCATCGAGAGCACAGAGGCTGGCACCGCTGCCAAGATGCGCGACAATCACCTTACCCGCGGCCACCTTCGGTGCGCGCACCCGTAGTTCCGCGGCGATGAAAGCATGGGAGAGACCATGAAAGCCGTAGCGCTTGATCCCCTGATCGTGCAGTGCGCGGGGCAAGGCAAATCGGCGAACTAGATCGCTTTGGGTTGCGTGGAAGGCTGTATCGAAGGAGGCCGTCTGTGCGAGCGTCGGTCGTAGATGTTTGACTGCACGGATCAGGCGGAGCGCCTGAGGCTGGTGCAAGGGCGCGAGCGCGGTCAACTGGTCTATATCGCCGATGCTAGTCTCGTCGAGGCGAATGGGACCGACGAACCGCTCGCCGCCATGTACGACACGATGACCGACGACCCGCACGGCATCCATGTTGAAATGCCTGCCGAGTGTTTCGAATGTTTCGGCGATGACATCGCGCAGATCCTCCCCGCCTTCGGCGTGTAGAAACCTGTCGAAGACTGCCGGTCCCTCCGTCAGATGAAGCGACAGCGGGCGCCTGCTGAAGTCGACCAAACCCTTGCCGACACGATGTGCACCGTTCGCATCACATTGGAATAAACCGATCTTGAGCGTTGACGAGCCCGCATTGAATGTGAGCAGCAACTTGGTGTCAGTCATGATGGTTCCTTCGGTTGGAAATCGGCTGCCCAACGATAAGCCGAGACAGTCGGCTGCGATGGAATGTTGCGCCGAGTTTCCACCCAATCCAGAGAGCTTGAACACTGTCATCGCTTCTAAGGCTGGCTTCCGCCTTTTGCATTGACCCATATCAAGCTGTGTGACGCTCGCGATCGATCTTCGATCCGTGGTGTTGACCAAGATCAAGGCGCAGCGCGCCCTGGTGCTTAAACTCAGCCCCATCGAACAACGAGTTCAAACAGGAGGTGTGACCATGCAAGCCAAGACCATTTTGAGCGTCATCGGTGTCGATCAAGACGATGCTGACCTGCATTCTGCAATCGAATTGTGCCGGGAGGCGAAAGCTCACTTGTCCGTGCTGGTAACGGCACTCGCTGCGCCGCCGATTGGCGGATATGGCGAAGTGACGTCCACGGTATGGATCGAGGAGCGCGAGCGTCAGACGGAAGATCTTCGCCGAAAGGTCTCAGCTACCAAGACCATACTGCAGGCTGACGATATTTCGTTCGACGTGACCAGCCTCTTTACCGAATACGGATGGGCGGAGAATGAAATCGGAGACCGGGCGCGCTATGTCGACCTGACGCTGATCGGCGGCGGCTTTCTGGCTCATGACGACATGCGGCAGGAAATTTTGAACGGAGCCCTGTTTCGGTCGCCGGCCCCGATCCTTCTTGTGCCCAAGGGACATGCCGCCTCTCTTCGCCCGAAAACGGTCTTGGTTGCCTGGGACTCTCGCAACGAAGCAAGCATGGCCGTGCGGGCCGCGATGGAGCAGCTGATTGCTGCCGATAACGTGTGTGTCGCCATGGTCGATCCGTCCGCGACCGTCGGTAGCAACGGCGAGGAGCCGGGAGCGGATGTCGCCGCATTCCTTGCACGGCATGGAATTCGGGTATCGGTCGATGTTCTGCCCAGCGGCGGGCGCGCTGTCGCGGACGTGCTGCGTCAGCATGCGATCGACATCGGCGCCGAACTGATCGTCATGGGCGCCTACGGGCATTCGCGGGTGCGCGAGTGGATCTTCGGGGGGACGACCCGCTCGATGCTCGAGCAGACACCCGTTCCCCTGATGATGACACGCTGACACCAATTGGCCCAGGGCCCCGCCCCGCCAATGGGCGTGGCCTGCTCTTTGCATCCTTGGAGGGGAAAAAGCATGGCTGGCACTTATGTTATTGCCGCGCTGCGGCCGGATCAGATCGTGCAAGCCTATCCTCTTGTCCAGGCAGCAGTTCCAAGCCTTGGTATGGTGGCATGGCGCCGGATGGCATCCGACGCCAACCGCAAGGACGAAATCCTCGCCGCGGTCAACCCACGAGGTTACATACAGGGTCTGAGCATCTATAGGCCCTGCGATCATCCCGCCGTCGGGCGGCTGCTTGACGTCACATTTCTGATTGTCGCAAGTGCAGCTGATGAACGTGGCATTGCGCAAACCCTATTTGCGAGCATTCGATCGCGGGCTAGGGAACTCAAGTGCAACCAAATCAGATTCTGGAATCAAAATCCGGGCAATTGGGAGCAGATGCACAACGAGGAGCGAGTCTATCGATCGGATCATGGGCTCATGATGTTCTCAAGCGACGACGATCCCTGAACCTTGTGTTGCGACGGAACTGGCCGATCACAGTTTGCCGGTGAAGACGTAGCCAACCCCCCGGATCGATTTTATCAGCTGTGGGTGCGTGGGGTCGGCCTCGATCTTCTTACGCAGTCGCGCGATTTGGGCATCGATCGTTCGATCGTACACCTCCAGATTCCGTCCTCGCGTCGCCTCCATCAGGAAGTCGCGGCTGAGCACACGCCCGGCATGGCGCGCGAATACAACCAGCATGTCGAATTCGCCGGTGGTCAATTCGATTTCGTTTTTGTCCGGTGATAGAAGCTGCCGTTTGCCGATATCGAGCTGCCAGCCTTCAAAACGAAGCACGTCACCAGGTTCGTTTTCCCGAGCTTTTGCCGCTGGCTGACGGCGGCGAAGAATGGACTTCAGGCGAGCATGCACTTCTCTCAGATGAAAGGGCTTGGCGATATAGTCGTCTGCACCGACTTCAATTCCGACGATCCTGTCGACCACATCGTCGCGACCAGTCAGCATGATGATCGGAATGTCCGACTGTGCGCGGATTTCGCGGGCAAGGTCCAAACCGTCCTCACCGCCGGGCAGGACCCAGTCCAACAGGATGATATCGAAATTCTCTTGCTGCAGGGACGCCCGCATCTCAGGGCCGTTCGATGCCGTGCTGACGACATATCCTTCGTCCTCGAAGTAGCGTGTCAGCATCTGACGGATTCTGGGGTCGTCATCCACGACCAGAAGATGTTCACGCCGCTGCTGATCGAGGGTCATTGCAAGGGTTCCGGTAAAGACGGGCTGCGACCTGTGACAATCCGTTACAAAATTGCACGATCTCTAACACGCGTAACATTCGGCTGTCACTCGGAAGGCATCAATCTACCCGGCATCGGAACAACATTTGAGAGGGATTGTCATGTTGTCGGCAAATAGCGCTGAGCGCGCTCAGAGTTACAATGAGGTTGTTGTTGCCTTCGATGCCGAACCGATCTGTCTTCAGTCACTGTTCTCGAAGCAACCACTGGAGCAATTGGATGCCGGCGGAACGTTGTTCTTCGAAGGCGACCAGGCAAAACATCTCTTTGAGCTGGTGGAGGGGGTTCTACGCATTTTCAAGATCATGGCGGACGGCAGGCGCGTCATCACAGGCTTCCTCTATCCTGGCGATCTTGTCGGCGTTTCGCTCAGAAATCACTATCTCTATAGCGCCGAAGCCGTAACCCCAGCGAGATTGCGCCGTTTCTCCCGGAGAGCCTTTGAGGATACGGTTGGCAGCTCGCCGGAGCTGAGGCCGCTGCTTCTTGCCCGCCTCTGCGACGAAATGGCGGCAGCCCAGGATCAAATGGTGTTGCTGTCCTGCAAAAATGCCGAAGAACGGCTTTGCAGTTTCCTGCTGCAGCAACTTCAGCGGAAACGAGAACAGGATCGCTCGTGCAGTGTCGTCGATCTTCCGATGACTCGTCTCGATATCGCCGACTATCTGGGCCTCACGATCGAAACAGTTTCCCGAACCATGACGAGGTTGACAAACAAGGGTATCGTCGGCCCTGCGGGTCGCCATTCCATCCGCATTTTAAAGGCCAGGATGCTTGCACATCTGGCGGGAGAGGGTGATGAATGCGACGATCGCTATTCGCCCGTCATTTCCTTGGATGATGCCCGGCGGCGCCACTAACCGAATGCAAATGGAAGTTCGATGAACGATCGGTCGTTAGGACAGCAAGCCACAGAAACCAGGTTGGACGAAATCGCCCAGATCCTCGATAGCGCGAATATTGTCGTGCACACGTTTGATGGAATCATCCGGAGGTGGACGTCGGGATGCGAGCGGCTCTACGGCTGGACCCAGCAGGAGGCCATTGGCCGGGTGGTTCATGAATTGCTGTCGACAATTTTCCCCGAGCCTCTCGAGGAAATCCGCAGCAAGGTCGCCCGGCATATTGCTTGGCAGGGGGAGCTTGTGCATATGCACAAGGATGGCAGGCCCGTCGTCGTGACGAGCCGTTGGGTCGCGGCATCCTCTGTCGATCCAGACCAACACGTCATTGTTCAAACGAATAATGATATCAGTCACTTAAAGAAAATACAGGCGGATTTGGCTGAGCGTGAGGCTCATCTGCGGTCAATTCTCGCGACTGTCCCCGAATCGATGATTGTGATCGACGAATTAGGGGTTATCGCGTCCTTCAGCACCGCTGCGGAAAAACTGTTTGGATATTCGGCGGGGGATGTGCATGGAAAAAACGTTTCGATGCTGATGCCCTCGCCAGACCGCGAGGCCCATGATGGATATCTTTCGCATTATCTGACAACCGGCGAGCGCCGCATCATCGGTTATGGCCGCGTGGTCAGTGGGCAACGCAAAGACGGCACCGTCTTTCCGATGGAATTGTCGGTTGGCGAGGCGGTCGCCAACGGCAAACGGATATTCACCGGGTTCGTCCGTGACCTGACAAGCCGCCACAAGATCGAAGAGGAACTTCGACAATCACAGAAGATGGAAGCCATAGGCCAATTGACTGGCGGCCTGGCCCATGACTTCAACAATTTGCTGACCGTCATCAGCGGCAACCTGGAAATGATCGAGGCGCGGCTGCAGGATACGAAGCTGCTGTCACTGGTTTCCGAGGCACAGGCGGCCGCCGAGGACGGAGCGAAGCTGACCGCTCAACTCCTTGCCTTTGGTCGTCGCCAGCCTCTCAATCCCAAGCCTATGGACGTCGGTAGATTCGTATCCGGCTTTTCCGGTCTCTTGCGCCGCACATTGGGCGAGGCGATTGAATTGCGAACCGTCATTACCGGCTCTGCGAACGAAGCGCTTGTCGATGGCTCCCAATTGCAAAATGCTCTCCTTAATCTCGCAATCAACGCACGGGATGCGATGCCTCGCGGCGGCCTTTTGTCGATAGAGATTTCGCGCCTGCGGCTCGATGCCGATTACGCACGCATGTATCCCGAGGTCCGCACCGGTGACTATGTGCTGATCGCCGTGACCGATAACGGTGCTGGCATGTCGAGCGAGACGAAGGAGCGCGCTTTCGAGCCGTTCTTTACGACGAAAGGGATGGGGGCTGGCACTGGGCTTGGCCTCAGCATGGTCTATGGCTTTGCCAAGCAATCAGGTGGCCTTGTCCAGCTCTACAGCGAGATCGGCCAAGGCACGAGCGTTCGCATCTTCCTGCCTGCCCAAAAGGCACGAACGGAAATGGAGCCAGTTCATGCAGACGACAAGAAGCCTGACCTTATTCCAAAAGGCTTCGAGCGTATCCTCGTCGTCGAGGACGATGTTCGTGTTCGCCGCGTCACCGTCTCCCGGCTTCTCGATGCCGGATATAGTGTCCTCGAGGCTAGCAATGGAACCGAGGCCCTGGCTCTTTTCCAGGAGAATCACGACATCGCATTGCTGTTTACCGATGTCGTGATGCCGGGCGGCATGACTGGGGATGAACTCGCACATAAAATCCGGGCCATGCGCCCTGAAATCAAGGTGCTGTTTACCTCTGGCTATGCTGAGCCCACGATTGCAGGGCGAGAGTTGGCGGAGACCGGAAGTTGGCTGAAGAAGCCATACACGGCCCGGGAACTGGCCGTTCGCTTGCGCGAGCTCCTTGATTGATTGTCTGCCTCAAACGGCAGCGCTGTGGCGCGCCTTGTCACGTGTCAAGTAGCGATCGAAGCGGGAGGCGATCGTGCGAACGAAAGGTTGTCCTTCCGGCTTCACGAAGAACGTATCTCCGTCGAAGGAAACTATGGCGCCTTCCAAAGCGGCAATTTCCGCCGCCTCGACGAGCAGGGAATCGACCTCGGCTCCGAAAGCTCGCTTCAGGTCGGAGATCGAGAAGGAGAAATTGCACATCAAGCTCTCGATCAACCTGCCGATGATGCGATCGGAAAGCGAAAGTGCGAAGCCGCGCACAGTGGGAAGCTCGCCGGCTCTGACCTTGCGGATATAGTCGACAGCAGAAACTGAGTTCTGGACATAGCCCTGTGGCAGCCTACCGATCGAAGATGCTCCGAATCCGATCA
The DNA here is from genome assembly GCF_014194925.1 of Rhizobium sp. BK491. Classification (NCBI taxonomy): domain Bacteria; kingdom Pseudomonadati; phylum Pseudomonadota; class Alphaproteobacteria; order Hyphomicrobiales; family Rhizobiaceae; genus Rhizobium; species Rhizobium sp. BK491. The sequence goes on along the minus strand of NZ_JACIAR010000007.1, from coordinate 75,522 downwards.
GCGTCTCAGCATCGTCCGTGGTGTATCCTTGGAAATTGCGTCTCATCCTTCCATCGCTGGCCGCGGCGGCAAGATTGTCGTCCCGGTCGGCGAAATGATCGAGACCGAGTGCGATATAGCCGGCTTCCGCCAATTGAGCGGCACCACTGCTTGCCATGTCGAACCGCTCGGCCGGACCGGGAAGGGTGTCTTGATCGATAAGGCTTTGGTGTTTTTTCACCCAGGGAACATGCGCATAGCCGAAGAGCGCAATACGATTTGGCCGCATCGACACGGCAAGATCGATAGTCCGTCGCAGCGTCTCCGTTGTCTGCAGCGGCAGACCGTAGAGAATATCGAGATTGATTGAGCCGATGCCGGTGTTGCGCAGGGCTCCCACGACGGCTTGTGTCTGCTCGAAACTTTGTCGCCGATTGATTGCCCTTTGAACGTGGGGATCGAAATCCTGGACGCCCAGGCTTGCACGCGTGATGCCAAAGCGGTGCCAAGCTTCGAGTTTATCGTGGTCAACATTGCGCGGGTCGATCTCGACGCTGATCTCACAATCCAAATCCAGGTCGAAAGCATCATCGAGTTTCGCACGAAGACTGTCGATGTCGTCAGGTTCGATCACGGTCGGCGAGCCGCCACCGAAGTGGACGGCGCTCACATGCCGCCGACCCGGAAGGGTCCGCGCTGCAAGTGCGATCTCCGCCCCAAGCGCGTCCAGATAATCGGCAACGGGATCGTAGCGTCGTACCTGCTTGGTATGACAGCCGCAAAACCAGCAGAGCTGATCGCAAAAGGGCACATGCAAGTAAAGCGAGACGGGTTTATGTGGATCCGTCTCGCCAAGCCATCTGGCATAGCACATGCCGTCAATGCCACCGTGAAAATGCGGCGCCGTGGGATAGCTGGTGTATCGTGGCACAGGTTGAGCGTAACGGGCAAGCGAACTTGTGAACACGGGAGGGTCTTTCAATTGATCGGGCAGAGGGATCGATTGGGTGGGCATGGGCCGGGCGATGTCCCCGGCCGCCGGGGCACTATCCGCGCTTGTTCTTCTCGGTATTGTCGTCAACGAGTTCGTACCACATCGCGTTGAGGACGGCGAAGGCGGCTGCAAGCGGGAAGCCGAGAAGCCAGGCGAAATACCACATGTTCTTTCTCCTTGTATGGGATTTAGTAGGCGTGACCGTTCTTGTCGTTGACCGTCTTCTCGTCGACCTTGCCCCAGAGCACGCGATAGACCCATGCGGTGTAGGCAAGCACGATCGGCAGGAAGATCAGCACTGCGATCAGCATGACGAACAGCGTCATATGGCTTGAGGACGCGTCCCAGACCGTGAGGCTGGAGCGGACGTCGAGCGAAGAAGGCAGGATGAAGGGGAACATCGAGACGCCGACCGTCGAGATGATGCCGAAGATGGCGAGCTTGCTGAAGAGCAGTGGCGCCACTTCACGGCGAGCAGTCATCGACAGCAGCGTAGCGATGGCACCAATGAAGCCGAAGATCGGAGCGGCCATCATCCACGGATGGTTGCCGTAATTTGCAAACCAGGCACCAGTGCCGTGATCGACCGTCTTCAACAGCGGATTGGACGGACCGATGGGATCGATCTGGCTGGTAATGCGATAACCGTCGACGCCGTACCAGAGAGCAAGGCCGCCAAGGGCAAAAAGCACGATCGTCGCAAGTGCCGCCAGACTGCCATAGCTGCGTGCGCGTTCCGCGACAACGCCGCTGGTTTTGAGCTGCAGCCATGCCGCACCATGCATGGCGAGCATGGCGACGGAGAGAAGGCCGCAGAGTAAGGCATAGGGATTGAGCAGGCCGAAGAACGAGCCTTCATAATAGATCCGCATATCATTATCGAAGCGGAAGGGTACGCCTTGCAGCACGTTGCCGACCGCAACCCCGAAGATCAGCGAGGGAACGAAGCCGCCGATAAACAGCGCCCAATCCCAGCCTGCCTTCCAGCGGGCGCTCTCGCGCTTGGACCGGTATTTGAACGCCACCGGCCTGAGGATGAGCGCGAATAGGATTGCGAACATCGCAAGATAGAAACCGGAGAAGGAGACCGCGTAAAGCGGCGGCCAGGCGGCGAAGATCGCGCCGCCGCCAAGCAGTAGCCAGACCTGGTTGCCCTCCCATGTCGGGCCGACGGAATTGATGGCGATGCGCCGCTCCGTATCGGTCTTTGCGACGAATGGCAGCAGCGCGCCGACGCCGAGGTCGAAACCGTCGGTGACGGCAAAGCCGATCAAAAGGACGCCGAGAAGCAGCCACCAGATGATGCGCAGGGTTTCGTAATCGATCAACTCATGAAGGATCATGGTGGTTACTCCGCAGCAGGAATGAGAGTTTTGGAGGTGAGGCCGGCTTCTGGCTCGTCGCCCAGTTGCGGGCCTTTGCGAATGGCTTTCACCATCAGACTCATTTCGATAACGATCAGCGCCGTGTAGATCGCCGCAAAACCAAGCAACGTGATCAGGACGCTAACGGCTCCAAGATTGGAAACGGCAGCGGCGGTTGGCAAAACGCCTTCGATAACCCAGGGTTGGCGGCCGAATTCCGCAACCACCCAGCCAAGCTCGATCGCGACCCAGGGCAGCGGAATGGCGAAGACGGCGATCCTCAATAGCAACGGATATCGATCGAGTTTCCGCCGTGCCGAGAGCCAGAAGAAGACCATCATCAGCAGGATGAAGAACATCCCGAGGCCGACCATGATGCGGAAGGACCAGAAGAGCGTCGGCACATTCGGAATGGTGTCGCGAGCGGCCTGGGCGATTTGCTCCTCCGTTGCCTGGCGTGGATCGTCGACATAGCGCTTGAGCAGCAGAGCATAGCCGAGCTCGTGGCCGATATCCTCGAAGGAGGTGCGGGCAGTGGCCACATCCTGTGAGACTCCTCCGGGCGTTGCCGGCTTGGCAGCGCGGATCTTCATCAGCGCATCATAGGCCTTGATGCCCTCGCGAATATGGTTCTTGGCTTGCTCCTCGAGCTTGTCGATGCCAGGGATTTCCGTCGTCAGCGATCGCGTGCCGATCAGGCCCATGGCCCATGGAATGTGAATGGCATAGTGGGTCTCGCGAGCCTCTTGATCTGGAAAGCCGAAGGCGGTGAAGGCGGCCGGCGCCGGTTCGGTCTTCCACATGGCTTCGATCGCCGCGAGCTTCATCTTCTGATGCTCGGTCGTGAGATAACCGCTCTCGTCACCCAGCACGACGACCGACAAAGCAGAAGCGAGACCGAAAGACGCGGCAACCGTCATCGAGCGCTTTGCAAGCTCGACGCTGCGGCCATTGACAAGATACCAGGCCGAAACACCCAGCACGAAGATCGAGGCACAGACATAGCCGGCCGAGACGGTGTGAACGAATTTCGCCTGCGCCACCGGATTGAAGACGACATCGAAGAAACTGACGATCTCCATGCGCATGGTTTGCGGATTGAGCGCCGAGCCTGCCGGGTTCTGCATCCAGCCATTGGCGATCAGGATCCACAGCGCCGAGAAGTTCGATCCCAGCGCAACCGCCCAGGTGGCGACCAAGTGGCCGACCTTGGACAGCTTGTCCCAGCCGAAGAAGAACAGACCGACGAAAGTCGCCTCGAGGAAGAAGGCCATCAATCCTTCGATCGCCAGCGGCGCGCCAAAAATATCGCCGACATAATAGCTGTAGTAGCTCCAGTTCATGCCGAACTGGAATTCCATCACGATGCCGGTGGCGACGCCGAGCACGAAGTTGATGCCGAAGAGCGTCCCCCAGAATTTCGTCATCTGCCGCCAGATCTGGCGGCCGGTCATGACATAGGTCGTCTCCATGATGGCAAGCAGCACGGAAAGGCCGAGCGTCAATGGTACAAATAAGAAGTGATACAGCGCTGTCATGGCGAACTGTAGGCGTGATAGCGCCACGATATCGAGTTCCATAGTCTTTCTCCCACGCTCCAAAAGGTGGTTGATGCACCGCAGCCTTGAACGGCCTTGGCTATGATTGATCGGTCAGATGTCTCAGTCCTGCCTCAGCCGGGTGAGCTCTGCATCAAATTCGGTTTCTCCCCGCCGCGCGGTCGCGACGATGCGGCCCTCGTCGAGAACGACGATCCGATCGGCGATCTCGGCTTCGCGACGGATATGTGTGGCGATGACCAGCGACCGGCCGCAGCCGCTATCGGCAAGGCGCCGCATGACATCCCGTCCGGTTTCGCGGTCCAGACCTTCGGTCGGCTCGTCGAGCAGCCAGAGTTTGGTACCGCGCAGGAACAGGCGGGCAAGCGCCAGGCGACGGGATTGTCCGCCAGACAGACCAAGACCGCCTTCGCCGAGGCGGGTGTCGAGGCCATTCGGCTGGGACAGTACGTTTTCCAGGAGGCCGGCATCCGAAAGCGCCATATAGAGCATCTCGTCGTCAGCATCCGGCGCGGCAAGACGTAAGTTATCCCGTAGACTGTCTTGGAACAGCTCCGTGCGCTGGGTGAGCATCGTGGCCGGAGCGGTCTCGACCACGCCGCGTTCGATCGCGAGTTCACCGGCGAGGACGGCAAGCAGGGTCGACTTTCCGGCTCCGCTCGGGCCGATTACCGCGAGATGCTCGCCCAGTGCCAGCGAAAGCGTGATGTCTTCAAGCGAAGCCACCGCTGCTCCGTCATATCGGGCGGAGACGCCGGAGACTCGGACGGCCAGGCCGTCTGGCGGCGTCAGATGTGCGGAGGGATGAGCAGTCTGTACCAGACGAGGTGAAAGGCGGCGGGCGGCAAGCACGGTACGGCCGAGTTCCAGCGCCCCACGGCGCAGCGCTGCAAAGGGTTCGAGCGCCGCGAGGGCCATCAGCAGGCCGAGAGCGGCCAATGGTGCATCGATAATGCCGCGTTCCGCCAGCGAGGTGACCGTCAGCAAAGTGCCCGATAGAAGCGCTGCGGAGGCAAGGCCAAAACTCACCGTAACTCCGCTTTCGATCCGGTTCAGTCTGTCGTCTGCCTCGGCCAGACGGCGATCAGCGGCAGCGATCGCTGTGCATTGCGCCTGCAGTCTGCCGGCCATGACGAGTTCGGTCTGTCCGGCGACGAGATCGACAGTACGCGAGCGTAGTGCCTCGATCGCATGAGCGCGTTGCCGCGCCGGTTTCAGCGCCAAGCGCCCCGCAATGATTGGAATGCCGAGACCGGCAGCGAGAAGCCATAGGCCGGCGAGCAGACCGAACGGAACCGACAGCAGCATCAGTGCGATGCTGACCGCCAGGCCTGAGACAATAGCGATGGCGGCCGGCACAAGGACGCGCAAATAGAGGGAATCGAGCGCATCGACATCCGCCGTCAGCCGGAAAAGCAACTTGGCTGGCCTGCGCATCAACATCGTTGCCGCACTGGGTGCCGCCCAGCCGCGAAACAGATTTTCGCGCAGCGCAGCGAGCATGCCGAGCGTGGCATCATGGGTGGTCACTCGTTCGCCGTAGCGTGCAGCGGTGCGGAGGATCGCCAGCAGCCTGATGCCCGCCGATGGAGCAAAGACATCGAAGGCGATGGCTGTCGCGGTGAGGCCAGCGAGTGAGGCGGCCGTGATGAACCAGCCCGACAGACCGAGGAGTGCGATGCCGGCGCACACGGTCAAGGCCGACAAGAGGGTGCCGAGCAGTAATGCGCGGCCGCGCGCTGCCAGGAAAAGCCGACAGATGGGGTAAAGAGCGGAGACTATCGACGTCATGCCGCTTCCTCCCGGACCGATGCGTCGATATGGATGATCCGGCCCATCCTTGCAGCCAGAACCGGGTCATGTGTGGCAACAACGAGTGTCCGTCCGCGGGCGATTGCCAACAATGCATCGGTGACTTCACGTGCGGTTTCGGTGTCGAGATGCGCGGTCGGCTCGTCTGCGAGGATGATGTCGACATGCGGGGTTGCGGCGGCACGGGCAATCGCCAATCTGAGCGCTTCGCCGCCGGACAGGCCTGCCCCGCCTTCGCCGATGGACATGGCGCCGTGCTGGGTCACAGTTCGCCGCAGATGGGCAAGGTCAATCGCTTGTTGTACCGCGCGCGGGCTGACTTCGGGTCGGCCGAGCGTGATGTTGCTGGTCATCGTGCCGGCAAAAATATGCGGCCGTTGACCGATCCAGGCCATGCGCCGTCGCAGTGCGAACGCGGAAATATCATTAAGTCGCTGCCCGCCGACATGGATCATGCCACTCTCTGAACAAACAAGACCAGCAATCAACGACAACATGGTCGTCTTGCCCGCACCGCTTTCTCCCAGGAGAGCTACATGCTCACCGGCTGCGATCGCCAGGCCGAAACCGTCGAAAACAGGCATTTGTCCGCGCCCGTGCCGGAAGCAGAGCCGATCGACATCGATTGACGGCAACGTACGATCACGGCTGGTTTCCGCCACCCTTTCATCGCGCCAGCCCGGCAACGTCATGCCGGTGCTGGATAGTGCATCGAGAGCGTCCAGGGCTGCCTCTCCGGCTGCCCGGTCGTGCCAGACTGCCGATAGTTCTCGCAGAGGCTCGAAGAAGCTCGGAGCCAACAGGAGAATGAACAGACCTTGCGTCAGGCTCAATCTCCCGGACCATGTGCCGACATCGATTGCGCCGAGCAGATTGAAGCCGACATAGACGGCCATTGCCGCAACGCCCAGTGCGGCGAACAACTCCAAGACTGCCGAGGATAGAAAGGCTATCTTGAGCACAGCCATGGTTCGCATCTTGAGCTGTTCTGCATCAGCCCGCAGTCGCAAGGCGGTGCGATCGACGGCGCCGAGCGCGCGAATAGTGGCAAGGCCGCGCAGCCGGTCGAGGAGAAAAGCATTGAGCCCGCCGGTCTCGGCCAGTTGCTTTTCGCTTGCAGCCTTGGCTTGCCAGCCGATCAAGGCCATGAACATGGGGATCAGTGGCGCCGTAAAGAGCAGGATGAGGGCTGCAAGCCAGGAGACCGGTGCAATGCAGATGAGGATGACCAGTGGGACGGCACTTGCTTTCAGCCGTGCCGGTCGAAAGCGAGCGAGATAGGGCACGATGGTTTCAGCCTGCTCGGCGATGAGGCTTGCGGCAAAACCGGACGCTGGACGATCGCTGTCTAGTGGCGATCGGGCGGCGAGTGCTGTAGCGGCAATCTCGCGCCGCCGGCTCAGTTCTGCGCGCGCGGCTTGAAAGGCCAAACGTCCGCCCAAGGAATCCAGTCCGGCACGCAAGGCGCCAAGGAGGAAGACGAACAGCGCCGGTATCGCCGTTGCCGTTGTGCCATGTCTGTCAGCGATCACGCCTATTCCACTGGCAAGCAAGGCTGCTTGGGGAATCCACAGGAGTGACGCCAGCGTTTGCACCAGAGCGGCAGGTGACAATTTGGCGCGCATTGTTCTTGGCGACCGGTCTTTTGGGGAAGACGGTTGGATTGAGCTGTCGGTGACGTCGGTCTCCGCTTCTCGTCTGACTTCCGATCCCGTATCGAAGAATGCGGTGGTCATCGTGCCTGCCTCTTGTCGATGGGGTTGGCGGTCATGGGCTTGCGACCGAGCAAACGACGCGCGTCTTCGCTACCTCGACAAGCCCGAGATGAGTGGGGGAAGATTGGACGACAGGCGCAAGGCTCATGATGATTTCCGTCGCTTCAGTGACTTTAGACAATTCTAAATGCACTTCATTAGGCAATTCTAAATTCACTTCATTCGGTGCCAGATTTTTGGGTTGGTCTGGACTGTCTGCACGGTGAACTCGACGTTTAGTAATCTGCCTGTGACGCTTCAGCTTTGACCTAGGTCAACTTCGAGAAGCTATGAGAGACGGGTCTTGCCAGGCAGGGTCTCCGCCAGTGCGGGAAAAGCTCGGTCGTCGCCAGCAGCTAGTTTTGGGCTGTCTGAGGAATCCAGATGGCGGTCAAAACGGGGCATCGAGCCAGTCGTTCGCCGCCCCGCCATATCGTCGTTTCTTGCGCCTACGGCGATTGCGTTGTTCAGACCGCTTCACTCGGCGCTGGCATGGCAACACCGAGATAGGGATCGATCCATGTGATCTGGTCGGTAACGGACTTGACGCCAGGCACATTCTCCGCTGCAACCTTGGCTGCCAGTCGCTCTCTTTCGTCGAAGATAGTGCCGGACAATTCGACAACGCCGTTCTGAACGCTGACTTTTATGAAGCCATTTTGGCTCCAGCTCTGATGGGCGAGCTCGGCAATGACCGCCTCGGCGATCTGATCGTCGCTGGCCTGAACCTTCTTCTTTGGCAGCATGTTCGCCAGCGCCCGCAACAGGTCTGATCGGCAGACCATCCCGATCACTTTGCCTTGGACGACGACAGGCAAGCGCTTGATCCCATGCTTTTCCATCAGGTCGACGACAACGGTGAGCGTGGCATTGGGAGCAATAGTGACAACCTCCGACGTCATCACTTCTTCAACGTTGCGGCCATGTGAAAGAACATACTCATCAGCAAGCTTGCCGGGGCTGGTCAGAAACTCGAGCAGCCAGGATCGCTTGCGCTCCGTCTGCAATTCCGAGCGGCGAAGGAAATCGCCTTCGCTGACAATGCCGACAATGTTTCCGCCGGCATCAACGACTGGAAGACCGCTGACGTGACGGTCGAGCATTATTGTCGCCGCATCCACGACAGATGTTTTGGGACTTACGGTGATAGCTGGTGCGTTCATGATTTCTTGAATGAGCATGGTCGTCTCCCGGCGATGGGTTTGGTTTGTGGCGCCGATAGGGGGTTGGGTTGTTCCATGCCGAGAAGGTTACAGACCACACGACTGCCATGCTTTGATCGACATCAAATGAGCCAGGCTGATTGCGATCATCGACAAGCCGTTTCGTGGGACAATGGACCGCCTGTTTGAAAGATGCCCGGCAACTTCAGTCGGCCAAAGCTAGAGAGTTTCACTAGAAGGCTACTGTGGAACGAACATCATCCCGGCTGCGACCGCCATCAACGCGACCGTGGCCCAGCCGATGCATGCGGCCCCTTTCCCGATCGTGTATGGACCCATGATCTTGCGGTTTGACGCCAGCAACAGAATGACGGCAATCAGCGGGACTGCGAGCAAACCATTTATAACAGCGCTCCAGAACAATGCGTTCATCGGGGTGATCGGCGAATACTGAATGATCAGCGCCAGCAACACACTTATGGCGATTACGCTGTAAAAACCCCGAGCGTCATTTGGACTGCGCTCCAGGCCGAATTTCCATCCCATGGCCTCGGCAAGTGCATAGCCGGCGGAGCCGGCGAGAACGGGCACGCCGATGAGACCGACGCCTAGAATTCCGAGCGCGAAGATAAGTGCGGCAAAGGGTCCGGCCAGCGGCCGCAGTGCGCTTGCTGCTTGCGCGGCCGTGTCGATCTGCGTGATGCCGGCGACATTGAGCGTCACGGCGGTCGCCAATATGATGAAGAAAGCCGTGAGATTGGAGTAGAGCATGCCACTCCATGTATCCCAGCCAATACGGCGAAGTTCCTTGGGAGCTCTCGCACTGTCTCTGGACAAAGGCATTGAATCGGGAACGGCATTCATATCCTCCACCTCTTCCGATGCCTGCCAGAAGAAGAGGTAAGGACTGATCGTAGTCCCAAAGACGCCGACGACGACCGCAGCATAGGTCGGTGTTGGAGTGATCGTCGGCCATATCGTCCTCAAGGCAACTTGCTGCCAGTCGATATGGACGGTGAAGAGGACCGCAGCATAGGCCAGGAGCGAAATCGTCAGCCACTTCAGGAACGCGACATAGCGGTGATACGGGATGAAGACCTGAAGCGCGAGCGTCCCAAAGACGAACAACATTGTCATCAGGTGCCGGTTGAAGCCTGTCACCAGCTCCGCGACCTCGCCCATCGCGGCAACATCGGCGGCGATATTCAGAATATTGGCGATCAGGAGCGAGAAAACGACGGCGTAGAGGACCACCGGTGGAAATGCGGTCTTTATGTTCGCCGCCAGGCCCTGTCCGGTCACACGTCCGATCCGTGCACAGGTCGCTTGGACGACCGCCATCATTGGAAATGACACCGGCATTGTCCAGAGCATGTTCAGGCCGAATTGCGCTCCCGCCTGGGAGTAAGTGGCGATGCCGCTCGGATCATCGTCGGCGACGCCGGTGATCAGGCCTGGACCCACGCTCGCGAGTGGGTGTTGTCGCAGGCAAGCAAGACGACCCGACAATCGCGATCGCCACGAGGATTGTCCAATTGTGACGAGTTCCTGACTCATTGGCCACGGTCTCGCGTCGTTGAAACGCTGACGGTGTCCGAAGGCAGGAGCGTTGTCCGATCGACATATCCATTGATTCCTCGAATTCCCTCCACAAGCGTTCGGATCGCGTTTTGTTGGATATTGGACTCGAGGAATCCCTGTACTTGTACCTGGCCGTCTTTGACGATGACGTCGACCTTGTTGCTACCAATTCCAAGATCTGCGGCCAGCCGGGTCTTGATGGCGAGCTTTATGGCGTCATCGCCCTTAGCGACGTGTCGACCAGGCGCGTCGATGACCAGATTGATCAAATCGCATCGACTGACAATACCGACAAGACGACGGTTGCTAATGACCGGAACTCGCTTGATTTTGTGGGACAGCATCAGGTTACCAATCCGCCCTACATCCGTTTCGGGAGTTACGCTGATAACCTCGCGGTGCATCGCCTCGCCAACCGACCAGCCGTAGATTTGAATGTAAGTGTTCAAACCATGCCGATCATCTTGCTCGAACACGTCTTTGGCCGACGACGCCCAATTGTCGCCGACGCGTCGCATGAGATCCCCTTCGGTCAGGATGCCGCAGACCGCGCCATCGTCGTCAATCACAGGAAGACCGCTGATATCATTGGCGCGCAAGAGCAGCGCCGCGTTTCGGACGCTCATCGTCGGCGTGGCTGTGATGACATTCCGTGTCATGATGTCTTTGGCTTGCACGACAGCTCTCCATCTTCACTTGCGTTGGTTATTCCCGCTATTGCGCGGCGCCCATAGAATCGCAGGCACGCCAGAAGCCGCGCGATGCCGTCCTCAGGCATCGTTTCGGATTGATTCCAGAACGATCGCCTGCTCTTGGGCCGACGCCAGCAATTCTTCCGCATATTCCTCAGCGGACTTCGTGTCGGTTCCACACAGTCTGGCGTCATGGCATTTGCGATCGATGGCGTGCCGCATTGCGTTGATGAGATCTGCTCTCTCGCCGATGTCGTGAAGACGTATCAGACGGGTGAGCGCCGTCAGCGCGATGAGTTCAAGAACCATCATGCGGCCTTCCACCTCGCCGAGAGAAGGAATGGCTTTAGAGGCTGCACCGCCCAGGCTGTCGCGTTTGGCTCTCAGCATTGGTTTGTTCCTTCATGGGTTTGGTTGCAGAAAGCAGTCTGCGGATATTCGCTGCTGCGGCATTGATCAGAATCAATGAGGGAAAGGATCTTCCCGACCAGACGCAGAGCGACGTGGTGATGTGATCCGGCGATCTGCGCTTCAGGATAATTGCGTCTTGGAGGCAGGTCTGGTCGCTATATTCCCGAACTGGCTGTATGGGCCGCCCTCCGATTTGGACGGCCCAAGGGCACGCAATGCATTCAGGATAACTGCGACATCGATGACTTCCTGAAGCAAAGCGCCGTGCAGCGGCGGCAGATAGCCGAATGCTGCGGCGATCATGCCGGCAACTGAAAGGCCAAGTCCCGCAACCACGCTCTGGCGAGCGATCGCAACGGCCCGGCGGGCGACAACCAGGGCGGTTGCCAAAGGATCGAGCCGGTCCACGAGCAGTACGATGTTTGCCGCTTCCGAAGAGGCCGCTGCCCCGCGCGCGCCTAATGCAACACCTACGTCGGCCGCCGCAAGTGCCGGTGCATCGTTGACGCCGTCACCCACCATCATCACCGGACCGAAGCTTTTAGCCGCGATAACGGCCTCCACTTTTGAAGCCGGCGTCTGTTCGCCGAGCACCTGTTCGATGCCGAGGATGTTGCCGACATGCGAGGCAACATCCAGGCGATCGCCGGAGGCAAGAACGATTTTCGCAATTCCGGCACTGCGCAATCGCTGCAGAACGCTGATCGCCTCCGCGCGCACTGGATCGGCCATGATGATATTTCCCGCGACAAGGCCGTCGATTGCGACTGTCACCGCAGCTTCACCAGATCGGTGATGATTTTCGAAGACTTGGGAAGCGTTTCGAAAACTTCGGCTTTTCACAAAGCGGCTACCACCGATCACGACGCGGCGTCCGTCGACCATTCCTTCAAGCCCGCTTCCACCAACTTCCTCGACATTGGTTGGTGGCGAGAGCCGCAGATTGCGTTCCTGCGCTCCCGCGATCAAAGCGGCAGCCATGACGTGGCTCGATGCTTGATCCAACGAAGCGGCAAGACGCAACAACTCGTCCTTATCGATCCAAGCGCTGCAGCCGACTGCCACGATTTCGGGCTTGCCGTGTGTGAGTGTACCGGTCTTGTCGAGGACGGCAACCCGTACGCGGCTTAAGGCTTCAAGGGCGCTACCGTCTTTCACCAGGCATCCTATCGAGGCACAGCGCGAGATACCCGACATGAGCGCGACCGGTACGGCCAGGATAAGCGGGCAGGGCGTGGCGATGACGAGAACGGCAAGAGCACGTCGCGGATCGTCGGACAGCAGCCAGGCCGTCAACGCTATCGCTACCGTCATAAGCAAAAATGCCAGGCCATAGCGGTCAGCGAGACGCGCCATCGGCGCCTTGCTCTTCTGTGCCGTCTCGACGAGGCGTACAACCGCAGCATATGTGCTCTCAGAGGCGGGGCGAAGCGCCCTGACAGTAAAGACGGGGCCGATCGATGCGCTGCCGCTTAACACCTCTTCACCAGCCCGATGATCCACAGGGAGTGGTTCTCCCGTTAACGCAGACTCATCGAGAATAGCGCGGGGAGACAGAAGAACACCATCGACGGGCAGCACTTCGCCATGGCGGATCATGATGTGATCGCCAACAACTATCTTCTCGATAGGAGTTAGTTCCAACCGATCGCCAATATAGCGAAATGCAGTTCGTGCCACTCGTCCCATCAGTAGCGTCATCTCACGGGCAGCGCGGCCGGACGCATATCCCTCCAGCATCTGTCCACCTGCATACATCAGCGCGACGACGTTGGCTGCGAGGCTTTCGCCAAAGGAAAGGGCGAACGCCATTGACAGGGCGGCGACGATATCCAACCCGAAATCGCCGTGACGCAAGGAACGGAAGGTCTGCAGCAACAACGCGCCCAGGATCGGCAAGGTGGCGAGTGCCCAGACAAGGGAGGCAAGCGCGACGTTGTCGATCAATACGAAGGTAATGCCTGCCAAAAGCCCGGATGCTGCAATCAGCACCAAAGATGATCCACTGGTTTTTAGCAGGAAAACTACCGTGCTGGTCACGCTGGAGAATGCCATGATTGGCTCCGGTGGCTGAGTTTGTATCCGATATGCTATTGCTCTCGATCAGCTGATTAGAACCGTTTCCATCGAACAGGCATTGATCCGCCTCAATGCGGCTCGTCCGAGAGACATGCGAATTTAAAAAAAGCAGCGGATGGATCGCGTCTTCCGCTCCGCAGCGCGGTTCACAGCGTATTCGTCAAATATCGAGCGCATATTTAATCCGTCGCGAATAGTCGAGCGCACGTAGAACGTGCGTCGGTAATCGCCGTGCCCCCGAGAATTTTATCGCCCTATAGTCGGCTCTGGTTCCGATCTGCGTGTCCTGACTATGCTTGCTGAGTTCGACGATGTTTTCTCTCACCGTAAGAATATTGGCGCCGTGGTCCCACCCACGTTCCAAGGCGACATCAAAGGGGAGGATCATGGTCCGCATCGCCGAGGTAATCGCGCGCGCGCCGTTGCGGGTGACAATGTAGCATGCAGCGGATCCCTGGGGACCGTGCAAACAACGGCCGATCTCATCTCCAGAAATCGTCGTGGTGACCCGCCGGAACCCAAGGATTCTGTGGTTGAACAGCTTGACGATGTCTGCAGTCGGCACTGCGGCAAGTATCCGCGAGGTCCGCTCCAGCAAATCGCCGACGATTTCCACGTCGTCCTCGATAACGATGGATGCCTCGAATGTGCTGGATAGGAACATGTCCACGGCGCGCAGGTGGCTTCGGTAGCAGCCGTACTCGCCCGGCAGCAATTGTCTACCGCCATGCCTGAAAAAGCTGACGTGATCGACGTCGACGTAGTCCATGGGAGCGATGTTACGCCCGTCGATTGCGGGAACCCGTGTGATATGAATACCATGGGCGAGCGCCTGCGAGCGGATAGCTTTCCACCTGTCAACACATCTGGCCAGGTTAATGACATAGACACCGAGGCTCTCGGGCAAAAAAACCATTGATCAGTCACCTCTGCTCCCATCCGTCAATGACAAGGGTTTTGTGCGGGTTCGGGAGGAAAGGTTATCCATTCTTCGCAAGAAGGCATGCTTCAGCAAAAGCCACGTCAATTGTCGGAGACGACAGATAAAACGTGACGCTTCCAGCCATGCGCGATAGGGCTGAACAGTTGCGTAGCGCCATCGCCGCAAATGATAGGTTCGGCGTTTGGCCTGGATCTGGGACGGCAATCCCGTATCCTGGTTGATCGGCACGGGAAAGACAAAAGCGGCCTTCAGACCCGCCAGATATTCAAGATCGAAGGCAAGATCGAACGGCAAACGCATCGGAACGAGCTTTTCGACAAACCACGCGGCGGCTCGCCGGTTGAGCAAATAGGCGCCCGATCCTTTCTCGCGAGTAAGCGCCACCGCAAGGGAACGTTGGGACGTCAAGTCGGCAAACGGGTATTTGCGACCGCGATTGACCGTCGAAAGCCGCAGGATGTCCCAATCGGCGTTCGCCTCGATTGCGGCCCTCAGGAGCTGTTTCAAGTCGGCGGGAAATTCGAGATCATCCTCCAGTATCAGGGCGAATTCTGACTCCGAGGCAAGCAGGCGCTTTGCGCATTCAATATGGCTAAGGTAGCAGCCCACCTCTGCGAGATTGCCCCTTCTTCCATGCAGCAGCCTATAGGCTCCCTCACGGAAGTCCCTGATGGGCAGTTCAAGTGCTTGCCCGTCGACGGCAGCAACTCGTTCGAACGGCAGTCTTATACCATCGAGCTTATCCTGCATGGCGGACAGCCGATCAGCAGCACGATCGAGATTGATGAGGTAAGTCTTCATGGGAAGATCGCTAAGATCTTTGTCATTCATGCTAGGAGCTCGTTCCGACAAGAATGGTGGCGATTGCGTTTGTCGGAGCGGACATTGTTTGGCCCGGCTTACGGGCGGCTTACAGAAACTTGTCAAAAAAGTGAAAATAACCCCCAGGTTAGATTTCTGGGGCAAGTTTAGCTGGAGCGCCCAACTCATCACCCAAGCGGGAGTGATACGGAGGCTTCTCTCTCGTTCGCCTGCCGCCGGGATATCGAATTGGATATCGACGCGCGATGCCACAGGCTCAAGGCGAGTGCAGCAAACGGATGCGAAGAGGCGTGCCTCGAATTCGCCAAGAATAAAGAGGCTTTTGCGCTGCAGTTACCCTACCGATCAACGCGAAAGCTTTGGACTGCTTCATGCGCGTGCTGCTCGTTGAAGACAATGCCAAGCTCGCATCGCTGACAAGCGAGGCAATGCGTTCGCACGGCTTTACCGTCGATTGGGTCAGTTCAGCCAGCGATGCCGAGGAAGCTATGTCCACGATCAGCTATGAGGCGGTCATTCTCGATCTCGGCTTGCCAGATCGTGACGGCCTGTCCTTGCTCGAACCTGTGCGTCGCCGGGCGCCCTCAACGCCTATTCTCATCGTGACGGCACGCGATGCCGCAAGTTCGATTATCGATGCGCTCGACAGCGGTGCCGATGACTATCTCGTCAAGCCCTTCGTTATGGGCGTGCTAATCTCGCGCGTTCGTGCCTTGATGCGTCGCCCAGCCCTACGCCACGATACGATCCTCAGCGAGCGTAACGTCCATCTTGATCTTTCACAGCATGTTGCCAAAGTCGGGGAGACCGAACTGCAGCTCAGTCGCCGCGAGTTCGCCGCGCTGGAATTGTTTCTTCGCAGATTCAACAGGGTCCTCTCCAAGGGTGAGGTCGAGGAGTCGATCTATGGCTTCGGCGAGGAACTGAGCTCCAACGCCGTCGAGGTTCTCATCCACCGATTGCGTAAAAAGCTCCAGGCTGCGGGTGCTGCGATCGATATCCATAACATGCGAGGCGTCGGCTATATGCTGACGGAGGGACGTTCATGACATTTCGCCGACTGACGCTATTCAGGCGCCTCGTCGTTGCTATGTCTATCGTCGCGCTGGTTGCAGTCTGTGCGAGTGTTCTTTTCTTGTACGTCCGTTTTCAAGCGGCCAACGATGCTTTTCGTGAAGAGACGCTCTCGACTTTCGCGCAAGACATGCAGCGCCAGTTCGCCTCGGATCCGCAACTTACCGGTGGGCCTGCAACTGCCTTGAAAACGCGAATCAAGGAGCTGGGCGGACAATTCGCCGTAGTGACCGATACAGGCAGAGTTCTTGCCAGTTCGGAGACGTTGGATCAGCCGCTGGTTCCTGTCTCAAACCAGAAGGTTCGGTACTTTTTGCTCCCGGGTCACGACAAAGTCAGAGCCCTTTTTGGCATCTCAATGCAGCTTGATGGCACTAATCCCGTGCATTTCGTGCAAATCGCCTTCCCGCGGGAGCACGTTATTTTTGATACCGTATTGGAGGAGTTCGTCACTGACATCGCGTGGATATGGATTCCATTTGTTTGCCTTCTTCTGCTGGTCAACATCCTCGTGCTGAAATTCGCGCTGAAGCCATTGAGCCACGCGGCGGAAGAGGCACGGCAAATCGGGCCCTCCAGCATAGCCGCGCGACTGACGGAAACCAGGATGCCGGAGGATGTGCTGGCATTGGTGAGCGCGGTCAACGAGGCGCTTGATCGCTTGCAAGCGGGCTTTCTGTCACTTGAGCAGTTTTCGAGCCATCTTGCTCATGAGCTTCGGACGCCGCTCGCGATTATCAAGGCTCGCCTCGCGCTCTCGCAAGATGCAATCGCACGGAAAGTCGAGGAGGACTTCGAGGGCGTAGAGCGGCTGGTCAGTCAATTGGTCGATCGCGTCAGGATCGGTGGCCTGCATTTTGAGGCAAGCGACCGGGTCGATCTCGGTGATATCGGACAGCGGGCGGCGGCATTCCTTGCGCCGGTCATTCTTTCCAAGGGCCGCGACATCGAATTGCAGCCACCCTTAGAGCCCGTCGTGGTTAGCGGCGCGTTCGATTTCATCTTTCGAGCCCTGCGCAATCTTATTGAGAATGCACTGAACCACACGCCTCCGGGCACGACGATTACGGTGACGATCTTTCGATGCGGCATCACGGTCTCTGATTCCGGCCCAGGATATCCCCCCCGATGGCTCGAGCCGGTGGCGGTCGTCGGCAAACCGGACAGCGGTGCGGGTGGTCTCGGCCTTGGCCTGTCGATCGTGAAGGAGACGATGATTGCTCACGGAGGCGATCTCAAGCTCACCAATTTGCCGGAGGGCGGAGCATCCGCGACAATGGAATTTCCAATCCATCAGAAAGCGATCTGAGAACGGAGCTTTCATGTTCTGCAGAGATCATCTTGGCAGAAAGCTGAGGCTTGGCAGTCGGACCTGCTAATGCAACTCCTGTGCCCGGGCTTACTGAGATTCGGCCTTCCTTGGAATGGCTCCGCCAGTTCCTTGACCTCGATCAATGCTGCAGCCTTTGGCTAGTCCTATCCTTTTTCCGCTAACGGAATTTCAAGGAGACGGTCATGAACGACATTACTCTCAGACAGAATATTCTGGATGAACTGGAATTTGAGCCGAAAGTGGATGCGGCCAAAATTGGTGTGACCGCACGCGACGGCGTCATCACTCTCACCGGACATGTTGGCACATATGCGGAGAAGGACGCCGCCGAGAAAGCCGCGAGACGCGTCAAAGGCGTCCGCGCCATAGCCCAGGAAATAGATGTTCAAATTCTAGGCCCGCGGCGGACAGACGACGACGACATCGCCCGACGGGCAGTCAAAATGGTAGACTGGAATATCTCCATTCCAAAGCAAATGGTGCAGATCCGCGTATGCAAGGGCGTCGTTACGCTTACCGGCAAGGTGGAGTGGCAGTACCAAAAGAATGCTGCCGCCGCCGCTGTCAGGGATCTCGCCGGTGTCATTGGCGTCTCCAATCTCATAGAGGTCGTTCCCAGCATCAGTGCTGATGACATCAAGAGGCGCATCGAGGATGCGCTGGAACGCGATGCGGAATTGGAGGCACACGCAATCCAGGTCGATGTTTCCGGTGGTAAAGTTATCTTGAAGGGCCACGTCAGGACCTTGTTCGAGCGTCGTGCGGCGGAACGTGCCGCGTGGTCGGCGCCGGGCGTCCATGCACTCGATGATCAACTGTCCATCAGCTGATCAACTTTCGATAGAAGGAGGGATGCAAAATCATGAGCACGGATTTCACACGAACGGAAGAAGCGCTGCTTGCGGGTGCCGGATATCCCCTCCCGCACCACCAGGACTGCGATTTTCGCCTCGACAGAGCAGACAGAGACAAATGGGAAATCACAATTGTGTCCCCCCGCGCTCAAGCGTGGGTGCATGATGAATTGTGCAATCCCCTCTGCCAGTGTCTGAGTGATAGCCTCAAGGTAGATATATTGGGTGCGGATCGCTTTCTGAAGCAGGTACATGCCTTGGGGTTTCGAACCGAATTTGTCGGCATCGGCGGCAAGGATCTGTTCTGAGGTGGAGCGATGTATAAGTCGATTGTCTGTGCGGTTGGCCTCGGATCGAAGGAGAAAGCCGAGCATCTGATGCATACGGCTTGCGCGCTTCTCGACACGGAAGGAACGCTTCATCTCGCCCATACGGTCGAGCGATTTCCGTCCCTTGTCAGGCAGGGACCGGATGAGTGGGCAGTCTCTGTCATCGGTGAAGCGGAAGAAAAGCTGTCGCTGCTTTGCAGAGAGCTTTCAGTGCCAGCGCTTGTCCATGTTCGCACCGGTCGGGCCGCCGACACGGTGCTCGCCATTGCGATCGAAACAAAGGCGGATCTGATCGTGGTCGCGGCTCATACCAACGATGTTTTCGATCGGGTATTTGGATCGACCGTCGACCACATTGTCCACCATGCGAAATGCTCCGTTCACATCGATCGGATTCCGTCGGCCCCGAAGCAGTAAATATCCAACTCATTCAGAGGCTGGGCTGCGTCGTTGCATTGGCGGCCTGGTCGTACAAGCGTAGGCTAGAGGGCGTATGTTGCGGCCGTTCACGGCCATCGATCTCAAGACATATGGTTTGACCTCAGATATTCCAATCAACGGGATCGTGATCGACGAACCTGTCAAAAGCCTGTCATGAGAAGACGAAAGCGGTCTGCCGAAAAGGTGTGGCCGTGCATTTCGCCGCAATTGTTCCTCTAGATGTCACGGCTCTTAAGAGCTGCTGTTTGGTCGTCACCGTCAATCATGCGGTTGCAGCCAAAAGTAAACCTTTTTGGAAATCAACGAAAATTGAGCGCTATGACAGAACCGCGAAAATCATCCTCCAAGCTTAATCGCTATATCGGAGCCGGCCTTGTCCTTGCCGTGCTGGCGGGGCCAGCCGTCGCTGCCTCACTTAAAAGTATCATGGGCAGCATGGGCGATAACACCACTTCAGCTAAGGCCGTGCTCGCCAACTTCGACAGCAAAGCCGCCGAGCAGGTCCTGCGGCGCTACGCGGCTGACGCCGAGGCCGCCGACGCCATGTTTGCCAGCCAGAGCAGCGCCAAGGAGAAGGATCTCCACGCTCGCTTCAGCAAGATGGTCATGATTGCCGGTACAGCGAGCCAGAAGGCGCAAGACAAAGCCTCGTTTCGCAAGGCATTCGTGGCCGTGGCAGCCGAGTGCAAGTCCTGCCACACGGCTTACAAATAGCCGCTGCAAATCTTCCCGAACAGGAAACTCCACATGAGCGAACAACGATCCGCCTATGAACCCTATTGCGAACCACCCATCGGAAAAGGCGACAAGATTTCACCTGCCAAGAGCGATCTCGTGCGTGCCTGGGACCTTCCCACACGTCTATTCAAATGGTCGCTCGTCGCATTGATCCTGACGGCCTGGGTCTCGAGTGGCTTCAACGATCCGGACATGACTGTTCACAAAGCGGCGGGTTACGGCATTCTCGTCCTCTTGGTTTATCGCCTCCTGTGGGGTGTTTTCGGTAGTTCAACGGCGCGGTTTTCCGGTTTCGTCCGCTCGCCCGCCGCCGTATGGGCCTACCTAAAGGCGCTGCGGCGCAACCGCGCGGGACACTATCTCGGCCACAATCCGGCCGGCGGCCTGATGGTTATCGGTCTCATCGTCGTTTGCGGTGTGCAGGTTTTGCTTGGATTATTCTCCAGTGACGGGGTGACCGCCGCGGGGCCTTTTGCTGGACTGGTAGGGGATGCCGTTTCGAGCTTGGCCGCTTCCGTCCATGCTGCATGGTTCTACTTCGCCATTCTCGTTCTGGCGGGATTGCATATCGTCGCGAACCTCTACTATCAGTTCGTCAAGCGCGAAGACCTTATCGGCGCCATGATCACTGGCCGCAAACAGCGCGAAGCCTACGTCGACCACAATGAGGCGACGGGTGGATCGCTGCCTGTCGCCGCTGCCTGTCTTCTGATTGCCTTTGGCCTGGTTTATGGCACCGTAACGCTGCTTGGCGGAAGCTTCTTCGCTTCAATCTAGAGTTCGTCTTGGTCAAACAGGAGCGTTACGGCTGTAAGATGGCCAGGCTGTACTTCAATCTCCAGCCGCCCCTTATGCAACGCCATGATCCGGCGCACGATCTCAAGGCCAATACCCATGTGATCGGCTTTGAGATCGCCAAACGGGCCTCCCGCCGGAGCGTCAAAAACACCAGCGTCATCCTTGACCGTCAAGCGCGGACCAAGGCCAGCGACAACTTCGATCGCCGCACCTTCGGGGGTATGTTTGACGGCGTTTTCGATGAGATTGCGCAACGCGTCCTCAAGCAGTGGCGCATGACCTTCAACAGAGCCAGCGCCAAGATTGCTGTAGGCAATGGTGTGATTGAGGTCATAGACCAGGGGCGCGATATCCGTGACAACCCAATCGGCCAGCTTGGCCAGATCGACCGGCCGGAACACCGCGCGGTCAGCGCTTTCGAGCCGCCCCAGCGCCGTGATCTGGGCGATAAAGCCCGCCAATGCGTCGAGATCTGCCTCCATCTTGCGAGCACGAGGATGGTCGATGTTGCCAAGTTCCAGCTTCATCATAGCCAGCGGCGTGCGGATCTCATGCGCAACAGCCGTGGTGAACAGACGCTGCGATTTCATGAGCGTACCTATGCGCGCAAGGCTCCGGTTGACGGCAGCGGCAAGATCAGCAATTTCGCGCGGCATGCTGGTCTGGTTGATTAGATGGCTGGGGTCGAGTGGATCGAGATGGCCGGCCTCTCGCGCTGCTTTTGCGACGGGACGCAGGGCCTGGCGGATTGACAATAACGTGCCACCGAGAACGAAGAGCAGCATGATGGCCATCGGGGTGGCGAGATGATCCGCAAACTCACGCCCGATCACCGCCCACATGATGCCGTCGCTGTCGCGCAGGATCGCGATCTCGATAAAAATCTTGTCCCCATGGACTTCATAGGTCTTGCCGCCGGCAACGGCGAGCGGTTTGCCGGCGCTCAGCATTCGAGACCAGAGGTCCGGCGGATTGACCTCATGCGGCAGAAGATGATTGTCGCAGCGCGCATCGCAGTTCGTATAGAGAATCTGACCGGTTGGTGTGCGGATGCGGGTGATATAGAAGCCACCCTGGACGCCGTAACGGTCGAGGTCGTGCGGCAACTTGTAGGGCGCTTCGTCATGGCGGCGTTCGAAACCCTTCGACAGCTTTCCGGTTTCACGTTCGATCATCAACGTCGCCAACTGCTCGTTGTCGAAATAATAATCGGCAAAGACGAGTGCGGCCTGCACCGCCATGGCCAGCGCTGCAAAGAGCGCGATGCGCAGTGTGATGATGCGGATCAGCGTTGGCGGCCGAGCAGATCGATCAACCATTTTGGCGCTTTTCCCGCAGCAAATAGCCAATGCCCCGTATTGTTTCGATGCTGATGGGCAAATCGAACGGGGCGAGGCGACGACGCAGGCGGGAGATCGCCAATTCCACGGCGTTGGTCGAGATATCGTCGCCAAATTCGGAGAGCTTGCTTTCGATCAATTGCTTGGGAGTGACCCGGCCCGCGTTGCGAATAAGCAGTTCAAGGACGGACCGCTCGCGCGGTGCGACTGCGAGCGGTTCACCGCCTGCGGCCACCACACCGTTTGTGGGATCGAAAGATAGGCCGCCAACGACAATGGCCTCGATATAGTGCGGCGCTCTGCGGCGCAGAAGGGCGCGGCAACGCGCGAGCAATTCGATGTGATTGAACGGTTTGACGAGATAGTCATCGGCACCGCCGTCGAGGGCCGCTACGCGATCTTCAATCGAACCGCGCGCCGTGATCACGAGGATCGGTGCGGTAAAACCTTCGCGACGTAGTTCCCGGATAAGATCCAAGCCGTCGCCGTCCGGCAAGCCCAAGTCCACCAGGGCCAAGTCGTAGCTGACAGTTTGTGTTGCCAGCAGCGCGGCGCCTACCGTTGCCGCGCTATCAAGGCGCCAACCCGCCTGATGAACACTTTCGGTCAGCAAATCGCGCAGGCGGGCACTATCTTCGACCAGTAACAAGCGCATACAGACCCCGATTTGCGGTCATAGTGGTTGCGGACCACGACGACAACTTACTAGTGACGCTTCCCGCCGTGCCAGAGCCCACTCTAGACCAATGAACCCCGCGGTTCGACTGGGATCATGCAACAACATCGAAATCAGGACCGTACCGCACAGTGGACGTCTAAATCGGAGACCCGGATACCCTGACGCACGAATTGCCGAGCTATTTTCCAGGCAACGAAGGCGGATATCCATGAAAGTTGTCATGCCCGAGTCTGACTCAGCCATTCAGGCGCTGGTGGATAGTCGCTTTCAGCCCGGGTGTGCGGTGCATGGAATTCATGATGGAGACGGTCCTGGTGAGCGCCTTTCAAGCAGCAACCTGGCCGGGCACCGCAATGTGGCACGGATGGGCTCGGCGGTCGCTGATATCATCGTCGGTATCGATCAAGGGCACCTTGCGGCTCCGCGGAAGGCTGTGGTCTCCACACGAGCGAATAAGGCGACCCCTTACTTGAAGTTTTTCGTGATGGCCGCACGCGCCTCCTCCCGATCAAGCAGCCCATGATTGCTCCGCCTTACTGAGCATCTATCGTGCCTTCTCAAACCTGCCGCGTTGCCTGCCAGATCCAAGGCTCACCGTACTGCTACTCGGTATCGGCTCGGGCGGGCCGGTGTCGGTCCATCTGTAATGCCGCCGCTGGCCCGTAACCTCAATTGAGGCATGTCAAAGTAGCCATCCAAGTGCCTTGATAAACGTAGTATTCGCAACCTCTTCAGTGAAGTTTGCCTGTGGGGATTGCTGATATTCTCGCGCCCGGGGGGTCACGCTCTATGAAATGGCATGCATCGCATCAGTTTCCCGCGCTGAGGCTCGTCGTGCGCTCCGGCGAGAAGTACAGGGTCATCAAGACCGTCCGGGATGCGGCAGTAACATTGATCTCGGATTGGCCGAGCGACGATGGCGAGGAATATGTTATGGCGATCAGGGCATGCCTTGATGCTCTGAACGACGTCATCCCTCCGGAAGCGGCCAGAGAGGCCCTTATCCGTGCCGCTGCCGAAGAGCGTATCCTTTATATTTCAGTCATCGGATGACGTTGGGTTCGCACAGGGCGTGCGCTCCCACCTCGGCCTATTGATGCAGATCAAGGTCCAAAATCGTCAGAGAACCTACCAATTGATCAGGAATGCAAAGTGGACATTTTCGTTGTTCGCTTTGACTTCGGAACGGCAGATCCGTGACAAGGAGAAGAACATGCGTGCAGCTTTGCTGGTCGCCGCGATAGCCGGCGTTATCTTCGGTGCCTATGCTTACCAATCCAGTGGCTCCGCCAAATCAAAAGAACCAAAGCAACAGTCGTCGACGAATACGGGTAGCACAACCGGCAAACCTAAGCTCGGTTATCCAGATCCCTATATTCCCCCGACGAAGGGCAATGGCTTTTGATTTCTAGCGCCAATCAGAGGATGAAATAATGTCAAAACGTAACCCGACTGTCGTGGTCAAACGTCGGCGCCCGCGTGCGCCGCGATTGGCCTCTAGCCCATCGAAGACTTTAGGCTCTCTTCCACCAGTCGGTTCTCCCTCGAATATGCAAAACCCGCCAACTCGTCGCGTGCTGCATCTCTCCGGAGTTTCCTCCCGCGACGTGGCGACTTAATTTTCATGGCCGAATGCCCGCGTCCAGGCTTCCGACGGGACCTAAACGCCCTGTCGGCCTTTGGATCTCCCACAAAAGGCGCCGCAATCTGCACAGCCGGCGACCGATTTCCAATGTGCACGGATTAAGAACGCCGTCGATGCAGACATCCGCGACCTCCTCAGGCGTGCTATCGCTGCGCATCAGTCAGCTTTCTCTCAATATCTATGCGAAGATGCTCGCTGCGCAGTGCATCATCCTTCTCAGGCAAAACTGATTGGATGTAGGATCCCGGATCAACAGCGGCGCGAAGTGCTGTTGGCAGCACCATTGCAACTGATATGATAAAACCAAACGTAAGTTTGCTGCTCTCCGCAATATCCCGATGCCGATTGTCGAAATCGTCAGCAGAGGGTTACACATTTTCAAATCTCAGGAGCGAGTCTCCAGGCATGGGGAGGGGCCTGGTAATTCACACGCTGACATGGTGCCAACCTGAGCAGAATTGTATATGAGGCCGTACTTAACCTGCGTCACACGTAGATCGCGGTACCAGTTGACGAGATCGCCCCAAGGGTCATTTATCTTTGAAAGACCAGACACGAAGGCGACGACTGTCCCGATCTCGGTCTTCCCAGTAACCACGAAATAACCGCCCAGTGCGAAGATGCCTGCGTAACCCATCTGTGTCATCAGATTCATCATGAAATTCATCGTGAACTTGATTTTGTAGATGCTCATGTTGATCCGGAAGACATCTCCGATACGCGACGCCTGATGGCCATCAGTATCAATTGCGTGCCCCATTTGGACGATGTCCTCGCTGACATTGCGCATGATGCCGATCCTTTTTCCGACGCGGCGGTTGATCGCTGCCTGCATGATCGGGACAAAACCACTTTGCGGAAGAAAGATCGTGATGACGATGATCGTAATGAGTGGCTGCAGATAGACCAGATAGCCGCAAACAGCTGTCAATATGCCGATCTGCAACAGAGGCTCCGAGATACTTGTGCCGACGAAGCCACCGACAGGTTCGGCTTCGGCCAAGATGATCGAGAGTTGGACACCTTCGCTGGTCATCATGGAGTCGCCCGTCACCGATGTTCGTGATGCCTCGAATACCTGCAAACGCAGCCATCGGACCGCCGCTTCTCCGATCCAACTGCTGTAGATATTGAGCACAAGTTTCACGGCTCCCTCGGTCAGAGCCAAAAGGACGTATATCAACACCAGGAAGGCGATCGTTCGATAGGAGCCATTCTCCGTTGCCGCATTCACGATCCGTCGCTGTACCTCCAGCGGTATGGTTCCCGCTGTAAAGAGCACGATGGATAGGATTGCGGTGGCCAGCTGATGCCACCCCGATGCCCGAAAAACGAAACCATATAGCGTTCGGGGAAGAATGATTTCCTTCGGGAACGGGCGTGATAGAGCCGCCTTCGCACCGCGAAATGTTTTCAGGATGGTCATTGCGTTGCTGATTTCTCAAGCGCCGGCTGTCGCCCGGTGCCGGCAATCGGTTTCACCCACAAAATGCCAATGATCGTCGCGATCATGACGATCAATATGATCAGCAATAACTTTTGCACCGATGCCCTCCTGACGTGGCAAACAATTTCCCCAGCCCTCAAACGCTTTCATGTTCTCGCTGTGCGCGCGTTGATTCGGGTCAAAGCCGGGGCATCATTTGTGTGGGAGGAGAAGAGTGGTAAATTAAACTGCTCGCCGGAGTGATCCAGTGGTGGAAAAAGTCGCTTGAAACGCAGATGACACGTCGTTTCCCGGCATTTCCTCCGATATCGAGCTTCGAGACGGGCCCCAACTTCGATGGGCTTCAGCCATGAAAGCGATGGTTCTTCAACAAATCGGGAAGCCGCTCATATTTGTCGAACGTGACGATCCAAAGCCTGGCCCAGGCGAGCTGAGGATCAAGGTAGAGGCTTGCGCCGTCTGTCGGACTGATCTTCACGTTGTAGATGGCGACCTCAACGATCCAAAGCTTCCGCTCGTGCCGGGTCACGAGATCGTGGGTATTGTCGATGCCGTTGGCCCCGGAATCGAAATTGCCAAACTCGGTCGGCGCGTCGGCGTTCCCTGGCTCGGTCATGCATGCGGAACCTGCTCTTTCTGTCAAATGAAGGCCGAGAACCTATGTGACCGGCCGCAATTCACCGGCTACACCCGCGACGGCGGTTTCGCGACGCATGTTGTGGCCGACGCATCCTTTGCATTCGATCTAGATGCGAACGCCGATCCCGTATCGCTCGCGCCTCTTTTGTGTGCCGGATTGATTGGCTGGCGTTCGCTCAGGAAGGCCGGCGACGGCAAGAGCATCGGTCTCTTCGGCTTCGGCGCCGCCGCGCATATCCTCATCCAGATCTGTATCTGGCAGGGCCGAGACGTTTATGCGTTTACACGCAGCGGTGACCAAGCGGCGCAGCAGTTTGCGCTGGAGCTTGGGGCGACATGGGCCGGCTCATCTGAAGAGAACGCCCCAGTTCCGCTCGACGCAGCCATCATCTTCGCTCCCGTCGGCGATCTGGTGCCGATAGCGCTCAAGGCGGTTCGCAAGGGCGGGGTAGTTGTGTGCGGCGGAATTCACATGAGCGACATACCGGCGATGCCCTATGCCGTTCTTTGGGGGGAGCGTGAGCTTGTTTCGGTCGCCAATTTGACACGCGCGGATGCGGTCGAGTTTTTCCCGATTGCCCAGATGGTCGGCGTGCGAACCCACACGACGACCTATCCACTCAAGAGGGCCAACGAGGCGCTCGCCGATCTGCGTGCCGGGCGTCTCGTCGGGGCAGCGGTGTTGGTGCCCGAGGCGGGCTAACCCGAAATGAATACGGGTCTTACCATCCCGCCGAAACTTTCATCCCCGTCGGAAATAGAATCGTTTCACCAACTCGAGCGTGGCAGCGTAGATTGCCGAGATCGCAATCAGCCCTCCTAACAACGGAATGGGCAGCGGCGTGAAATCGAATATGCCCGCAACCGGTGGAAAATTGGGGAGCAGGAGGGCGACGAGCGTAATAAACGCCGTCGACCACAGGAGTAGGGGACCGGGCCTATCCTTCCATGCCGCTATGATCGTGCGAACGATCAGCATAGTCACGAGCTGTGTAATGAGTGATTCGACAAACCAGGCCGTGCGGAACTGACTGGTTGTCACGTTGACGATAAACAACAGAAATCCGAACGTCACGAAATCGAACAACGAGCTGACCGGGCCAAAAAAGATCATAAATCGTTGGATGCCGCGAATGTCCCATCGCCTTGGACGCTGCACTTGCTCTCGATCGACCCTGTCCGTGGCAATGGCCATAGATGGAATGTCGGCAAGGAGGTTGTTAAGCAGGATCTGCTTGGCGAGCAGCGGCAGGAAGGGGAGGAATAGAGAGGCGACCGCCATGCTGATCATGTTGCCGAAGTTCGCACTCGTCGCGATCGATATGTATTTCATGGTGTTGGCGAAGGTTCGCCGACCGTCGTCTACGCCGCGGATCAGCACGTTGAGGTCTTGTCGCAACAGGACGAGATCCGCAGCTTCCCGGGCGACATCGACTGCGCCGTCGACAGAAATGCCGACGTCGGCCTCATGAAGGGCTGGGGCGTCGTTGATGCCGTCGCCCATATATCCGACGACATGGCCGGAACGCCGAAGCGCCTTGATAATGAGCTCTTTCTGGTTGGGATCAATCTCGACAAACAGATCTGTTTTGGATGCACGGGCGAACAATGCGTCGCTGCTCATCGACGCCAGCTCACCGCCGGTCAAAACATTCTTTGTTCTCAGCCCGATCGTGTCGGCCAGGTGCTTGACGATGTAGCGGTTATCGCCGGATATGACCTTGATTCCGATGCCGCGATGTTTCAATCCCGTCAGCGCATCCTTGATGCCTGCCTTCGGCGGATCGAGAAACAGGAGAAAGCCCTCAAGGCAGAGGTCGCACTCGTCGCCAACGTTATAGGGCCCCTTGTCTTGAGCGAAGCGCCTACTGGCGATTGCGATCACCCGAATGCCATCCTCGCCCCATTTACGATAAAGCGCGTCGAGGCCGCGCGCGACGCTTCATCGAGAGGCTCGGCAGCATTGCCTGTCCTAACGGAGGTACAGACCGAAAGGATATTGGCGACGGCGCCCTTGCAGACCATCATTGTATCCTGGCCGGCGCTATTGACGATGACCGACAACCGTTTGCGCATGAAATCGTAAGGAATCTCGTCTTTTTTTACGAAGGCTTTCAGATCTGCGCCAATCTCGCCGGACGCCAGTATGGCATCGTCGAGCGGATTTTTGAGGCCGGCCTGCAACGATGCGTTCAAAACGGCGAGCAAGTGAACCTGCTGCGAGTGCATGCCGCCTGGATCGACGCAACCGTCGAGTTTTATGATGCCTTGCGTCAGCGTGCCGGTCTTGTCGGTGCATAGAAGGTTCATGCTCCCGAGATTTTCAATGGCGTCCAGCCGGCGAACGATGACGCCGCCAGCGGCCATGGCGCGCGCGCCGCGGGCGAGCGTCATGCTGATAATCGCCGGCAGAAGCTCCGGAGTGAGGCCGACCGCCAGTGCCAGAGAAAATAGGAGAGAGTCGATCAATGGCCGATGTAGGAGCAGGTTGGCAACGAAAACGGTAATGACGATCACCAACATGATACGCGTCATCAAATAGCCGAAGCGGCGAATACCTCGTGAAAAATCCGTTTCGGGTATCTGTCTCGCGATCGCTCCGGCGATGGCTGCGTATTCGGTGCGCCCACCCGTCTCGACAGCAATGACAGTTGCCGTGCCGCTGCGAACCGATGTGCCGGTGAAAACGCAATTGGACCTAGCGGCGATCGAAGCCTCGGGTGGACAGACACCGGCCATCTTGCCGACCGGGAAGGTCTCGCCCGTCAGAGCGGCCTCGCTGACGCTCAAGTCGCGCGACGAAAGGATCACGCCATCGGCTGGGACAAGACTGCCGGCTGCAAGCTTGATGATGTCACCCGGGACGATAGTGCTTGCCGGGACGAGGGATTCTATTCCGCCCCTTACAACTGTCGCGGACAACGAAATGCTCTTTTTCAGCGCCTCCAGCGCTTTGGTCGCTCCGTACTCTTGAGAAAAGCCGAGCAGGCAGCTCGCAAGGACGATAAGGCTTATGATGATGGCATCATGCATCTCCCCCACCAGCGATGATACCGTTGCGGCAAAGATAAGAATGAGAACGAGGGGATTGAGAAATTGCCGTAGCAGAATGTGAAGGGCATTCGTGTGCGTCATAGCGAGGACTGTGTTCGGTCCGTAGTTTTTTAGCCGGGAAGTTGCCTCTTCAGGCGAAAGACCTGCTATCCGCGAACCAAGATCATGCACCAGAACGTCTTGCGCCTTCGACCAAAAAGGCGACGGCGACATCGTGGTATCCCGGTTCGTGGAAGTCGGCCTTTTAGGTGGAGCGTTCTTGGTGGTTTCGTCAATTTCAATAGGCATCGGCGGTCACCTCTGATACCTTGCTAGCCATTGCACGGCGCGCGCGCCTTGACCTTTGTCAACAGGCGATCATCCGCCGGCTAAAGCCGGCATGCCGTCAGTGTCTACCGAGATGCGCCACCACTACGATGGCATGGGAATGCGCTGGTCGAAATGTAGAGATTGGCCTGAGCCGGTACGATAGATATCCGGCATCCAAAGTTCGGGGGCGGGGAGCAAACGTTGATATCAATATTCCGCTGCTGGATCAGTGAGCAACAAGAACGGGCATCTCAAGATCGACCAGCAGTGATCGAGTGACACCTCCAAGGACAAATTCACGAATTCTGGAGTGCCCGTAAGCTCCGGCGACAATCAGATCGGCGTGCAGGGCTCTCGCGGTTGATTGGATAGCGACGGCTACCTCTTCGCCATTTGCGCCGGCCACGACAACCTCGACATCCAAGCCGCTGTTGCTTAGCACCTCCGCGTATCGGGCCCGGCTTCTCTCATTCATTGAGCCATCATCGGTGATCGATATCAAAATGACCTTCGATGCGCCTTCCAAGAATAATCTGGCGCCTGTCAATGCTGTCGACAGCGGCGCGCTTCCATCCCATGCGATTGCCACCGTGTCGATCCGGCCGCAGACGTGGTTCGCAGGGAACAAGACGAGAGGTCGGCCGCTTTCGAACAGAAGGTTCTCAAGCAATGGCATCATGGTCTCAGACGCTTCGATAATTGACAGGTCATAAGCACGCGAGATTTCCACCAAAGTATCAGGGATTAGCGGCTCCGACGCTTCGAATGTCTGAATGATGGCCCGTATGGCCGCTTTTTGGGCGTAGTCGCACACTGCTTCGCTCAACGCGACACCGCTGTCGCGGCTGAAGCGCTTTGCCTGCGAGCCCAGTCTTTCGACGTCGTCAACCCATGGGGATGATTGACCGACGAGCGGCGTCTTGATCTGCAGGACGCTCGCGGTGAGATCTGCTTTTTGATGTCGCGCCAAGTCGACTGCATTTTGAACCACGGAAAACGAGCTGGCTGTGGGATAGGTGATCAATGGCAGATGGAATTGCGGTTTCATGTCAGTCTTCTCCAGCAAGCTGACCTGATGATCGCGTACCCGCCGGCCCGCCGCTTTGATGAAAGTCAAGATTGGTCGACCGGAGAGGAGCCTTATCGGCGCTCAAAATCGGCAAAAGAGGGCTTCGATCGCCTAACGGCGAGCGATATCGCGCCATTTTGATGCTGATCAATGAACGGTCTGGCAACATCGTCTTTGATGACTCCGCGTCTCACGAAGACGGTTTGGAAAGGGGCCGGGACGAAGTCGTCCTTCGATGGTCCTCGCAACGAAGAGGAGAAATGATATGGCCGATATGGCAAGAAAGCTTCCTGTGAGCACGGAGAAGAAGACGGCGCCGGCTATGGAGCGCTGGGCGCCATTCGAAAGCCTGCGATCGGAAATTGATCGTGTCTTCAATGACTTCACTCCGGGCTTCCTAGACCGCACATTCGCGCGTTTCCCGAATGCCTTCACGCGCGGCATGCCGGCTGCTGACTTCATCGAGTCCGACAAGACCTACGAGCTCACAGTTGAGCTTCCTGGGATTGACGCGAAAGAGCTGGATCTGACACTCGCCAATGGGATCTTGACGGTGAAAGGCGAAAAGCACGAACGCAAGGAGGAAAAGGAGAAGGAATACTATCTCAGCGAACGGCGCTACGGGTCGTTCCAGCGCAGTCTCCAACTTCCCAATGGTGTCGATGCAGACGGTATCAACGCATCCTTCGAAAATGGCGTCTTGAAGGTCGTTTTACCGAAGACGGCCAATGCTCACAAGAATGACCGGAAAATTGCAATCAAGGCAAGCTAGCTCACAAGCGCTCTACACTTGCCCGTCGCGGCTCAGCTGTAGGTTGCCAAGGGGGCCGGCGGCAGAAGAAGGGAGGGGCTCACCCCTCCCTTTGGCATTAGCCGACATGAAGATGATTTTCAACAATGGCGACGCCGGGGACAGACCATGCGGCTTGCTCTGCTGCATGACGCTCGCTCCAGGCATGAACGTCACCTTCAAGAACGACTTTGCTGTCGGAGACACGAACTCTGATTCCATCCGCCTCGATCTCAGCGTTTCGCCGTAGCGCCTGCTCGATCCGTTCCTTGATATCTGATGCGCCGACAAGTTGCCGGATGGTTAGGATATTCGTCACACCAACAACGCCGCCAAGCTTTTTGACGGCGTTTTCCGCAGCCATGCGCTGGAAGTGCCAGCGTACCTCGCCAGAGAGTGTTACCCATCCGCGCTGGACCTTGACGTCAATGGCGCCGTCGGGCAACGCAGTGTCCCAGGTAATGATATCAAGTGCGCGAGCTGCGATTTCATCGTCGGCATGCCTTTTCTGCTCGGGCCAACGCACATCGATCTCATCGGCAATCGCCCGGACGCCTTTCACACGCCAAGTAACTGCCTCCGCCGCCATTTTCTCGGCACAGCTCTTCACATGGCCAGATAGCGTCGCGACGCCATTCTCCACCGAAACGCCGATCGCGGCAGCGTCAATGCTGGGATCAAATTCCAGTTCGTCGAGGATATCCCGACGTATCTTCAGATCACTCATGGTGTCCTCCTTGAAGACGATTGATCGAGGCTCGCGCCTCAAACCAAATCTCGTCAATCCGGCGTGTGGTGTCATTGCGCTGGGTCAAAGACGAAACCGTGTCTTGGCGAACTTCGCCGGGTCGGTCGGACCGGCGGGTAGACCCGGGTAGGCTGGAACGGGATCCTCCGGTGCTCGGATCAGGGGCTGTCAAGTTTTGTCTTCAGTCGATTGCTGACTGGCCGCATTTGCTCTCTTATGCGCTATCTGTCGATCATGCGATGTCTACAAAATGCTGGGCAGGCCTCAAGGAAGCATGCCGGGAAACAGCATTGGCATTTGCCGTCAGTGGGCAAGAAACAGCGGTATGTCCGAGTCTTTCAGCATCGATCGTGTCACTCCGCCGAACAGGCGTTCCTGCAAGCGTGGATGACTATAGGCTCCCATGACGATCATGTCGGCTGCGATGTCGGCGGCGTGTTGTCGCAACGTTTCATCGACCAATCGACCGCCGCTCGCAACGTAGTCGACATCGACCTTGACACCATGTCGCGCGAGGAAGGCGGCGATATCTGCGCCAGGCTCTTCGCCGTTGACGGAGCGCGCAGCAAGAGGATCGACAAGTGTGACATGCACCGTTCCGGCGGCTTGCAAGAAGTCGATCGACTGGCGCGCCGCGCGCGCTGCCTCCTCGCCAGAGTCCCAGGCCAGCAAAATTGTTTTCGGCGGAAGCCGTACCATCTTATCGCTCGGGGTGACAAGCACCGGTGTGGGCGACTGAAATAACGCCCCGTCGATCACTCTTCGCCGAAGTTCCTCGTTGCGGGCGGCCTCCGGACCGATGAGGACAAGATCGGCATAAAGAGCTCGCTCGGCGATATCATCGTCTGCCCAGGCAAATTCCGTGTAGATTTCCTGCACGTCATAGGAGGACGTGCTCCCGCTGAGCAGCGTTTTGATATCGGCTGCCTTTTCGGTCAATCTATCTATTTCACGTTGCCGCTCATCGAGCCTGATCGTGGAGAGGGCATCATATGTGGTGAGCGGAGGCGTGGCGCACATCGAAACCACCAAGGCGGTAAGATGGGCACCATGCGTTTGGCAAAAGTCGACGGCGCCCTTCAGGTCATCCTTGAATTGACTGACGTCGAGGATACTCAAGACGGTTTTGATGGACATGGTCGGATCGCTTTTCCTGGTTGGAGGAAAGGACAGCAAGCCTCACTTTCAACCTCATTTCCTTGATCTTCCGCAAAGCGAACCCGATCGGCCGCGCATAAGGTTGGACGCATGCGAGGGAACCAGATGACGGATTCAGTTTTACATTTCTACGGTGCGGCCGGATCGGTAACCGGCTCGTGCTTTGTCCTTGAGCACCGCGGTACCCGCACATTGGTCGATTGCGGCATGTTCCAGGGCTCCAAGACCGAGAAAGAACTGAATTACAGGCCGTTCCCGTTCGATGCGTCTCTGGTTGACGCCGTCATTTTGACCCATGCGCATATCGATCATTCGGGACTTATCCCGAAATTGGTGAAAGCCGGTTTCGAAGGGCCTATCCATTGCACGCCGGCGACCTTGGATCTGTGTTCGATCATGCTGCAAGACTCTGGACATATTCAGGAATCAGAAGTCGAGCAGCTGAATCGCCGGCACGGCCATAGATCGCGCGATACGTTGCAACCCATTTACACCGCAGAAGACGCGCGTGCCGCGATGATGCAGTTTCGAGCGGTCGCCTATAAAGAATGGCAGAGATTGGAGGGCGGACTTGGATTTCGGCTTTGGGACGCCGGACATCTGCTCGGTTCGGCTTCGGTCGAAATCGAGCTTGCGACCGAAAATGGCCCCATCCGCATACTGTTTTCCGGTGATGTCGGTCCGCAACACAAGCTTTTGGAGGCCCGGCCGGATGCTCCCAAGGACTTCGATTATGTCATCTGCGAAAGCACGTATGGGGATCGTGAACGAGACGAAGTTTCCGACGTCGCTCGTCGCGAGCAACTTCGCGCGATCCTTCTCAAGGCCTATCATCCCAACGGCGCTCTGCTGATCCCATCATTTGCCGTCGAACGCACTCAGGAATTGCTTGCTGATATCAATGTGCTGATGGATGCGGGTGAGATATCCCGCTGTCCCATCGTCATCGACTCTCCATTGGCTTCGCGCGCGACCGCAATCTTCAAGCAGCATGCGCATTCCATCCCCAACGGCGACCTACTGATCAAAGCACTGAGTGCCAAAAATGTACGCTTTACGGAAACGGCCGAGCAATCAAAAGCAATCGACCTCATTCGCGGCTTCCATATCATCATCGCCGCCAGCGGCATGTGTGAGGCCGGCCGTATTCGTCACCGTCTCAAGAACTGGCTTTGGCGCGATGAAGGCACGGTGTTGTTCGTCGGATTCCAGGCAGCCGGCACACTCGGGCGAATTCTTGAGGACGGCGCGCGCACCGTAAAAATCCAGGGGGAAGAAATCATCGTCCGTGCGACTGTGCGATCACTGGATGCCTATAGCGGTCACGCCGACGCCAGCGAATTGAAAGCTTGGATAGACGCCAGAGAGCCGATTCGCTCAGGGCTGTTTCTGGTTCACGGCGAGCCTGCCGCGCGCGACAGTCTGAAATCTCGTCTGTTGGTGGAGAAGCCGGAAGCGACCATCATCGTGCCATCGCTCGATGACAGCTACAGCCTGACGAAAACAGCTGCCGTACCGCTCGCACGCGGTACGCCGCCTCCGCGCCTAGTACCCCAGGATGTCGGCCATTCGGATTGGCACAATGACTATCAATCGATCGTCCTCGATCTGGAGGAGCGGTTGCGTCAAACCGCCGACCGGAAAGCGCGCGCCGTCATTCTTCGGCGCGTGAAAAGAGCTATTGAGGAAGACGGGCGGCCAAGCTAGCCACAAAGGAGTAAGACCATGCTGATGACGGATCGCGATTGCAGAAGGGGAGGGCAGCGATTTGCCATTCCGACACTCGGAGAGGTCGAGGGCAAGCTCATCGCGTCGGAGATTGTCGCCACAAGTTACCTGCATGAGCTTTCGGCTCATTCCGGCAGCAAAGGGAATGCTTTCGATCAAGAATAGGATCAGACAAGCCCTTGATGCGCGCTGCGCAAGCGCAAGCCTTTGTCACGAGGACAGCGATGCGGCGGTAGTATATGCCTTGGAGCTGCTTGATGCGGCAGCCGAAGTCGCAGGCAACCAGGTTGATACCACCGCGAAGTCCGGTGGTTGCGAGACTGTCCGCCGATTGCGGCGCATAGCGAGCATGAAATGACATCGCACGGCAGCAATCGGCCGGAATAAAGGCAGCGCGGCAAGCCCATGCGTTTCTCAAATCGCAGTTTGCCGGTATTCGTCTCGTTAAGCTACGCGGCGCTATCTGATTGCTGTGGGTGCTCGGGCCAGAGCGACCCAAGGGACGGATTCATCGCCAGCTTGACTTTCTTGATCACAGGTGGGCTCAAGCGATGATCCAGCAATTTGAAGACATTCTGTGCTGCCTGCTCGGCGCCTACGTTATTTGGCCTCACTGATCGCGTGCCAATGCTCTCAAAGAAACCCATTCTATTTGAGCACGGTTGGGTGTGTTCAGGCTGCCAGTTTTCGTAGAATAGTCCCCGGATCAATGGCGGCAGATGCGCTGAGAAGTCAGCCATTGCCTTCTGGCCTATTGAATCTCGAAGCGCGTGTAGGACGGAGCGCAGGCAATCATAGGCCTCATTCCGTTCGCAATGGAGATATTCGGACAATTCTACGACCCATGTTTCGGCTTGGTGCGCAGAATCCGAGAAGGTCTGGGAAGGAATAAAGTTCATGCTAAGCCTCCTTGATCGAGACTATCGTCACCGAATTCCCGATGATGCGCATTGTCCTGGATCAACGCCACGGTTCTATTCGCGCGGGATGTTGGGGCGAAGCCTTGCTGTTTCCGGTCAGCCGAAATCTCTTCTCAAAGGTGGAAAATCTTTCTTCACGGATCGGATCGAACAATGAGTGACGGCGACGTTTGCACTCAGCAGATGATCTACGTCAATGATGGGGAGTCCCACCCGTGAATAATGAACGGAGCGCCTGAGTGGTTCGCCACGCCGGCAGCACCCATCCAATTCGTTCTTCGGGAGCCGGTACTTGTACAAATCCCACGTCCCTCTTTTTTTCGCCGTTGTTACGGTCCTGAGCCTAAATGCAGGAAGTCGCGAGGTCGCGGCGCGGGATGCAACAACATTTAGCGATCACATGCAGCAGCTCTGGAGCAAGTTGCATGGTAACCAACAGCCGGCCGGCATTGCGATGTCCAATGGTCGCATCGAGGCACAGCAGGTTCTGGTGTCCGCGAAATTCGCTGGTCGTGTCGCTGATATTCTTGTTGAGGAGGGACAGATAGTCGATGCTGGCGCCGTCATTGCGCGCATGGACACGTCCGAGCTCGACGCGCAGCTTTCTGGTGCGGAGGCGGACGTTCGGCGTTCCGAAACCGGTGTGGCGAGCGCCGAGGCGACTATTGCGCAGCGTCAGAGCGAACTCACGCTCGCGCATCAGGAGCTTGACCGCGCCTTCGATCTCAGCGCCACGGGAAGTGGTACACGGCAACAACTCGACCTGCGTCGCAGCCAGCTTGCCGTTGCCGAGGCCACCTCCCGTTCCGCGCTTGCAAGCCGTGATGAAGCTCAAGCCGCCCTGGATGCCGCTCGCGCCGAGGTGGCGCGCATTCGCTCGCAACTCGACGATGCGATCCTGAAGGCGCCCAGACGAGGGCGTGTGGAATACAAGTTGGTGCAGTCGGGCGAAGTGGTGGCAGCCGGGGCGCCGGTTGCGACGCTGCTCGATCTGGCGGACGTCTACATGACGGTTTTTCTGCCGGCACGAACCGCTGGGCGTCTCGCTTTTGGTGATGAGGCACGCATCATTCTCGATCCAGCTCCCGACTACGTCGTGCCCGCGACCATATCCTTCGTCGCCGCGGAGGCGCAGTTCACGCCGAAAACAGTAGAGACCGAGGATGAACGCGAGAAGCTGATGTTTCGTGTCAAGCTCCGTATCGCGTCCGATTTGCTGAAGCAGTACGAAACGCGGGTGAAGACAGGAGTTCGGGGCGTGGGTTACGTGCGCACCGACCCAGCTGCTCCCTGGCCGTCGCAACTCGCCGTGAAGTTACCCCAATGATGGGCGCAGTTATCAGCTTCGCCGGCGTTACGCATCGCTATGGGAAGAAAGTGGCACTCGACGGGGTTGATCTCGTAGTTCCGGCCGGCTGCATGGCGGGCGTGATTGGCCCGGACGGCGTTGGAAAGTCGACGCTGCTCGCGCTCGCTGCCGGTGTAACGAGGCTGCAACAAGGGAATATCCACGTCCTCGACGGCGATATGGCCGATGCGCATCAGCGCCGTCTCGTCGGCGCCCGCATCGCCTACATGCCCCAGGGTCTGGGGCGTAATCTCTATCCGACGCTGAGCGTTGCCGAAAATCTCGATTTCTTCGGCCGCCTCTTTGCAATGGATCGCAATGAGCGTCGGGAACACACGGACGAGCTGCTGAAGATCACCGGACTTGCTCAGTTTCGAAACCGCCCCGCTGGTAAGCTGTCCGGCGGCATGAAGCAGAAACTGGGCATCTGCGCCGCTCTGATTCATAATCCGGATATTCTTATTCTCGACGAACCGACGACCGGCATCGATCCGCTGTCGCGTCGACAATTCTGGGAGCTGATCGCACGCATGCGGGCGCGCCGGCCGGGAATGAGTGTCATTGTCGCCACGGCCTATATGGAGGAAGCCGAACGTTTCGATTGGCTTGCCGCCATGTATGGAGGTCGGGTGATAGCAACTGGAAGCCCCGCAGAGATTAAGCAGAACACGCGGCAATCCTCACTGGAAAGTGCTTTTGTTGCGCTCTTGCCGGAGGAGATGCGCAGGGCTGATGCGCCGCTTCCCGTTATCTCGCGCCCGGTGGAAGACGGCGCACCCGCCATCGAAGCAGAGGGACTTACCCGACGTTTTGGTGATTTCACAGCCGTCGATCACGTAAGCTTTCGTATCGGTAAGGGTGAGATTTTCGGCTTTCTCGGCTCGAATGGTAGCGGCAAAAGTACGACCATGAAGATGCTGACCGGTCTGCTGCCTGCAAGCGAAGGCGAAGCACGCCTCTTCGGTCAGCCCCTTAAAGCCGGAGATTTGGAAACGCGCCGCCGTGTCGGCTATATGTCTCAGGCCTTTTCTCTTTATGGGGAGCTCACGGTCCTCCAGAACCTGGTACTGCATGCGCAGCTATTTGGCCTTCCCGCTGAACAGGCGGCGGTTCGCGTGAGGGAAATGCTGGTCGACTTCGAACTTGCAGGCGTTGCGGACAGTCGCCCGGAAAGCCTGCCGCTTGGCATGCGGCAGCGCCTGCAACTTGCTGCGGCGGTCATACACCGCCCGGAGATTTTGATTCTGGACGAGCCGACATCCGGGGTCGATCCGGTTGCCCGCAACGTTTTCTGGCGTTCGCTCCTGACACTGTCACGCAAAGATGGCGTAACGATCTTTCTGTCCACGCATTTCATGAACGAGGCCGAACGCTGCGATCGAATTTCCTTGATGCACGAAGGCAAGGTGCTTGCCGTCGGCAATCCAGCAGAGCTTAAGAAGCAGCGCGGTCGAGAGACACTGGAAGATGTCTTCATCGACGTGCTCACGGCGGCGGGAATGGGAAGCGACGACACGGAGGCGGTTGCAACGGTTGACAATGCTGTCGTCGTCCCAAAGCCTGGCATCTTCGACCTTCGCCGATTGTGGGCATACGCATGGCGTGAGACCCTGGAAATACGCCGTGACCCCACCCGTCTGGCCTTCGCATTTCTAGGTCCCGCAATCCTCCTCCTGACCTTCGGCTATGGCATCTCCTTCGATGTGGAGCGCCTGCCATTTGCCGTCTTCGATCAGGATCAATCGGCTCAGAGCAGGCAACTTCTGGAGAGCTTCCAAGGTTCACGCTATTTCGAGGAGCGGCTCGCTGCCTCTTCCGTCGACGAGCTCGAGACTCGTCTTAAGAGCGGCGAATTGAAGCTGGCGATCGAAATTCCGACCGATTTCGGCAAGGATCTCTTGCGTCAGACCCGCGCGGAAGTTTCGGTCTGGCTCGACGGCGCCATGCCTTTCCGTGCGGAGACGGCACGCGGCTATGTTTCAGGACTTGCCACGGCCTACCTGACCGACAGCGCCGCGCGCCGCAGCGGTCGCAACACATCCGTTTACCCGATCGATATTGAAAGCCGCTTTCGTTATAATCAGGCCTTCAAGAGCGCTAATGCCATTGTTCCAAGCGTCATCGTTCTTATGCTCGTGCTCATTCCCGCCATCATGACGGCGCTCGGCGTCGTCAAGGAGAAGGAGACGGGATCCATTGCCAACTTTCAATCGACCCCGGTTACGAAGATCGAGTTTCTTCTTGGCAAGCAGTTGCCCTACGTCACCATCGCCTTCCTTAGCTTCATTCTCCTTGTCTTGATGACCCGGTTTGTCTTTAGCGTACCGATAAAAGGTTCTCTTCTCGCCTTTACCGTCGGGTCGTTACTCTATGTCTTCGCCACGACCGGTTTTGGCCTGTTTATATCGAGCTTTGTCCGCAGTCAGGTCGCCGCGATTTTTGCGACAGCCATCATTGCGATTATCCCGGCGGTGAATTTTTCCGGACTGCTCGTCCC
This sequence comes from Rhizobium sp. BK491, assembly GCF_014194925.1. Lineage (NCBI taxonomy): Bacteria > Pseudomonadati > Pseudomonadota > Alphaproteobacteria > Hyphomicrobiales > Rhizobiaceae > Rhizobium > Rhizobium sp. BK491. Next base: position 35,431 of record NZ_JACIAR010000007.1, on the reverse strand, counting down.
GGTCTCGTCGCTTTCGGGTGGCGGACGGCTCATGGGACTTGCCTTCCCGTCGGCATGGTATCAGCCGGTCAGCGTCGGTGTCGTAGCAAAGGGGCTGGGTTTTGCCGATCTCTGGCTCGATATGTTGGTGATCGGCCTCTTTGGACTCGGGTTCACCGCGGCCGCGATTATTTCACTGCGAAAGAGGGGGGCGTGACATGGTTGCCCGTCTTTTCCGAATCCTTCGCCTCGGCATCAAGGAGCTCTACAGCCTCAAGGCCGATCCCGTCCTGGTCGTGCTGATCGTCTATACATTTACCTTCGCCATCTATGCCGTGGCGACGGGCGCGAAATTCGAGGTTGAGAATGCCGCGGTGGCAATCGTCGATGAAGACCGTTCGATGCTGTCTGCAAGATTGCATGATGCCTTGCTACAACCCTTTTTCAAGGCCCCGGAACTGATCGATGCCGACGAGATCGATGCTGCGATGGACGCCGGCCGCTTCGTTTTTATCGTCGAGATTCCACCAAAATTCGAGCAGGACGTGATCGCCGGACGCCATCCATCGGTCCAGATCGATATCGACGCGACCGCGATGTCGCAGGCCGGCAATGGGGCTTCCTATATCCAGAATATCATCCTGCAGGAGGTGCTGACGGCAATGCCTGGAGCTGATCAGAAACAACCGATCAATCTGGTCGTACGGGCGAAATTCAACCCCAATCTCAAATCCGAATGGTTCACGGCCGTGATGCAGGTGATCAACAATATCACCATGCTCTCCGTTATCTTGACGGGCGCGGCACTGATCCGCGAGCGCGAACATGGAACGATCGAGCATCTGCTCGTCATGCCCGTCACCCCGATCGAGATCATGCTTGCAAAAATATGGGCCAACGGTCTCGTCATCGTCGTCGCCGCGATCTTCTCACTCATCGTCGTCGTAGAGCGCCTGCTTGGTGTGCCTGTCGCGGGATCTGTAAGCCTCTTTGTGGCCGCGGCCGTCCTCTACCAGTTTTCGGTGACGTCACTCGGTATCTTGATTGCCACCGTTTCGACCTCGATGGCACAGTTCGGACTGATTGTGATGCCGGTTCTTATCGTTATGAACCTTTTGTCCGGGAGCACAACACCGATGGAGAGCATGCCCGGCTGGTTGCAGAATGTGATGCAGCTTTCGCCATCAACACATTTCGTCGCTTTATCGCAGGCCGTGCTATATCGGGGAGCCGGATTTGCGATCATATGGCCGCAAATGCTGGCGCTCTTCGGTATCGGAGCGGCATTCTTTGCCTTGGCCACCTTGCGCTTTCGCAAGTCGCTTCTCAGCGGTCAGTGAGGTGCCTGACAGTGGAATTTAGTAGTCCAGATTGCTTGCGCATTCGCTCGTCACTATTGTCATGAAATGGATATCATCGAAGCGTTTCAGCGTCTCAGCCTCGCTCTTGCCATCGGCATCCTGGTCGGGGTTGAGCGCGGCTGGCAGGAGCGCGAGACGGCGCCCGGTAAAAGAACGGCCGGTATTCGCACTTTCGGCCTGTCCGGCTTTCTCGGCGGCTTGGCGGGTTTCCTGTATGTTAAGCTCGGACCGATCCTGCCGACTGCCGTGTTCACTGTGTTCGGCATCGCCTTCATCGTCTTCAACAGATACGAAGCCGAGCGGGAACAGGATTACAGCGTCACCAGCGTCATAGCGGCTCTTGCGGTCTTCGTCCTCGGGGTCGTTGCGGCGGTTTCCGACATGACGGTTGCTGCGGCCGGCAGCGTCGCGGTGACCGCCTTGCTGGCTGCTCGCCATAGTCTGCATGGATTCCTGCGAAACCTGACATGGCTGGAATTCAGAGCTGCACTCGTGCTGCTTGCCATGACACTCGTTGCGCTGCCGCTGCTTCCCGACAGAACAATCGATCCCTGGAATACGATCAATCCATTCCAGCTATGGCTGCTGACAATCATGATTGCCGCCATCTCCTATATCGGCTATCTGGCGGTCCGCATTGCCGGACCAAAACATGGAATCCTTTTTAGTGGCGCTGCAGGCGGGTTCATTTCGTCAACCGCCGTCACCTTGTCCTTTGCGCGTCTATCGTCCGGCAGCACTCAGGCGACCCACAGCCTCGTTGCCGGCGCGACTATCGCCGGAGCAATGTCCGTCGGACGGGCGCTGGTCATCAGTGGCATATTGGCGCCTGTGCTCGTTCTCAAGCTGGCTGTCGCGTTCGTTCCCGTCATTCTTGTCTTTCTTTCGGCGACCTTCCTGATGCTCAGGGGAGCGAAGGCCGACGATAAGGCAACCGACATCAATCCAGATAATCCGTTCGAATTGCTCACGGTTCTCCGCTTCGGAGCATTTCTCGGCGTCATAAGCTTCCTATCGAAATTTACGATCGACCAGATCGGGCCATCGATGATCTTTGTCGTCGCGCTGCTTTCGGGACTTGCCGATCTTGATGCAATCACCCTGTCGACGGCACGCATGGCGGGCTCGGCGCTGACGACGGAGGTTGCGACGATCGCGATCTCTCTGGCCGCGGCCGCCAACCTGATAGCGAAGATGGTGCTGGCCATCATGTTCGGAAGTCGCGCCTACGCGACAGCACTGAGTGTGACAACGTTGACGGCGCTCGTCGTCGCCGTTGCCGCCTATTGCGGGCTCGGCACCTTGACCTGAGCGCCGGCCGGGACATCGCGATCCCCATGAAATCATGGCCGGCACCGAGCTCAATTGACGGAAATCAATGTAGCATTGCGTCCTCGGCTTAGAAAATGTCCCGACTTCTCGTCGCATTTACCCCGAAAGACCGAGATGCAGCGCATGTTGCAAACTCGGCTCTTGTTCCTGATATCCATGACCTGAGGAAGGATCGCCATGTTTCGCGGGCGCATAAGAAACAGGGAGTTGCTCGAACGCATTGTCAGCGCGGACGATGCCGCCCGGCTGATCAAGGACGGCATGACCATCGGCATGAGCGGCTTTACGCGCGCGGGCGAGGCAAAGGCCGTGCCCATGGCGCTTGCCAAGCGCGCCAAGGACGATCCGCTGAAGATCACGCTGATGACCGGCGCGTCGCTGGGGAACAATCTCGACAAGGCCCTGGTCGAGGCGCATGTGCTCGCTCGCCGTATGCCTTTTCAGTCCGATCCGGTTCTGCGAAACGCGATCAATGCCGGCGAAGTCATGTTCATCGATCAGCATCTGTCCGAGACGGTGGAACTTCTTCGCAGCCGCCAGATCTCGCCGGTCGATATTGCCGTGATCGAGGCGACGGCCATCACCGAAGACGGCGGGATCATTCCGACGACATCGGTCGGCAACTCGGCAAGCTTCGCGATCCTGGCCGATAAGGTCGTCGTCGAAATCAACCAGTCGCAGCCACAGGAATTGGAAGGGCTGCACGATATCTACATCCCGACGCGCCGGCCAAGCCGCGAGGCAATTCCCGTCATGGCACCAGACAGCCGGATTGGCGTTCCTTTCATTCCGGTTCTCCCGGAGAAGATCGCCGCTGTTGTCGTCACACAAAACAGCGACAGTTCTTCGACCATTCAGCCGCCGGATGCCGAAACGCGAGCGATTGCCGGGCATCTGGCTGAATTCCTGATGCATGAGGTCAAACTCGGACGCTTGAGCCACAGCCTTCTGCCGCTTCAGGCTGGCATCGGCACGATCGCAAATGCCGTACTCCACGGTTTCATCGATACGCCGTTTCACGATCTGACCATGTATTCCGAGGTCCTTCAGGATTCGACCTTCGATCTGATCGACGCCGGAAAGCTCACATTTGCATCCGGTTCCTCAATGACCTTGTCCGCCGACAAGTATCGCAAGATCATTCCAGATATCGCAGCGTATAAGTCGCGGTTGATCCTGCGCCCGCAGGAAATCAGCAATCATCCGGAAGTCATTCGTCGCCTTGGGATCATCGGAATCAACACCGCGCTGGAGTTCGACATCTACGGCAACGTCAATTCGACCCATGTCGGTGGAACACATATGATGAATGGTATTGGCGGCTCGGGCGATTTTGCCCGTAACGCCTATATGTCCATCTTCGTTACGAAATCGACGGCAAAGAACGGTGCGATTTCAAGGGTCGTGCCCATGGTCAGCCATGTGGACCATACTGAACACGACGTCGATATATTGGTGACCGAAACTGGGCTGGCTGACCTTCGCGGTCTCGCGCCACGGGAACGCGCTACCACCATCATCGCCAATTGTGTGCATCCGGCCTACCGCGAAGCCTTGTCCGACTACCACAAAAGAGCCCTTGCGCGGGGCGGACAAACGCCGCACGTCATCGAAGAGGCACTCAAATGGCACAGCTCACTGCGCGAAATCGGTCGGATGCTGGCTTAGCTTGGATATTGAGGATCATTTATTCACGATCGGCCTCCGATGGACGTCCCCTCGACGGCATCTGTATGCCCGAATGGAGACGTTGATCACCATATAGAGGAGGCGTCCAAACATCTCTGCGGAAACAGGGAGTTTTTTGAAATCGGAGCGTCGACGCACGCGATATTGATCGCTGCCATGCGGGAGATCGAAACTCGCATGCGGAATGCATCGGCTTACGCCTGCTGCCTATTGCAAGCTTTTGCCGACAGACGTGGGTCGAGCAGTGTTCCTTTCTCGCCGCGGGCGATGGCGCCCGCATCCTCCAACCTGCCGATGCCGGCCGGTCTATCCATTTCTTTTGCGAACTGGATCGCGGCGGCGACCTTCGGCGCCATCGAGCCTGGTGGGAACCTCACGTCAGATAACATCTCCGGAGGAATGCGACCCAAGCTTTGAGCCTTTGATGTCCCGTAGTCCAGATAGACCGCATCGACATCTGTCAGAAGCAGCAACATGTCGGCATTCAGCTGCCTTGCCAGCAGCGCACTGGCGGCATCCTTGTCGATCACGGCTTCTATCCCGGTAAGTCTGCCGTCAGCCTGCTCAATCACGGGGATGCCTCCGCCGCCCGTGCAAATGACGGTCACGCCGTGATCGACCAGCAAGGCGATGGTTTTTGCCTCGACGATTGCCAAGGGTTTTGGCGAGGCGACGACGCGCCGCCAGCTTTCACCGTCTGGTGCAATTCTCCAACCGCGCTCCCTGGCGAGCCGTCGCGCGGTCGCTGCATCATAAATCGGCCCGATGAACTTGGTTGGATGTGAAAAGGCGGGATCGCATGCCTCCACCCGTGCCATGGTCAGCAGGGTTGCAATTTGATGGCTCTTCAGGAGATTTCCGAGCTCCTGTTCGATCATATAGCCGATCATCCCCTCTGTTTCGGCGCCCAGAATATCCAAGGGAAAACCATTGCCGTTGGAGGCTTCTGCCTGCAGAGCAAGGAGCCCGACCTGGGGACCGTTGCCATGTGTGATGACCAGAGAGTGACCGGCATGAATGAGGTCAGCCAAGGCGGCAGCAGCGACCCGGATATTGGCGCGCTGATGTTCAGCCGTCATCGGCTCGCCGCGGCGCAGAAGTGCGTTCCCGCCGAGCGCAGCTACGATCAGCATGTCAGCCTCCAATCGTCGCGACGAGTAAGGCCTTGATCGTATGCATGCGATTTTCGGCCTGATCGAAAACAATGGAGGCATGAGACTCGAAAACCTCGTCCGTCACCTCCATGCAATCAATGCCATATTCCTTAGCGATGCGGGCGCCAACTTCCGTCTCGGTGTCGTGAAACGCTGGAAGACAATGCATGAACTTCGCATAGGGATTTTCTGTCGCCTCGATCACCTGGGCGGTAACTCGGAAGGGAGAAAGAAGCCCGATGCGCTCCGCCCAAGCCGATTCACTCTCGCCCATTGAAAGCCAGACGTCCGTATAGACAAAATCGGCCCCCAGCACCCCCGAGCCGACATGTTCCATCAAAGCGAACTTGCCGCCGCTCTTCCATGCCTCCGATTTCACATGATCGACAAACGCTTGGTCCGGCCACAGGGCTGTCGGCGAGATGAGGCGAAAATCGATCCCGACCTTGGCGGCGCCGAGCGCCAGCGACATCGCCACATTGTCGCGCCCGTCGCCAAGGAAGGCCACGACCATGTCCGACAGATGCTTGTGGGTGAATTCCCGCATGGTCATGAGATCGGCGAGAATTTGCGTCGGATGAGAAACGTCAGTCAGCCCATTATAGACGGGCACGCCGGAATAGGTTTTCAGCGTCTCGACTGCACTTTGCGCGAACCCGCGATATTCGATGGCGTCATAAATGCGGCCGAGAACGCGCGCAGTATCCTTCATCGATTCCTTGTGGCCGATATGGCTGCCGGTGGGACCCATGTAGGTGACGTGTGCACCCTGGTCATAGGCGGCGACCTCGAACCCGGTTCGGGTGCGTGTCGAATCCTTTTCGAAGATGAGGGCGATATTCTTTCGCGTCAGGCGCGGCACTTCGTAACCGCCCAGTTTTGCGGCCTTGAGATCGGCCGCAAGTCGCAACAGATAACGGATTTCCTCCGCTTCCAGATCATCGAGCGACAGAACGCTGCGACCATGAAGATTGATGGGCATGACAAGTTCCTTTGCAACTAAAGGGAGGCGCGAGCTAGTGGGCACGTCATGCAATGTCCGCCACCGCGGCCACGGCTGAGTTCTGCCCCTTCGATGGTGATCACCTCGACACCTGCGCGGCGCAGCAGCGTATTGGTATAGACGTTGCGGTCGTAGGCGATGACAACGCCGGGCTCGACAGCGATGACATTGTTGCCGTCATCCCACTGCTCGCGCTCGGCTTCATAGCGGTCGCCGCCGGTCGCAACGGCACGCAAGCTCTTCAATCCAAGCGCTTGCACAACCACGTCGGTAAACGGAGATGTCTCCTCCCGGGTATCCACCGAACCTTCGGTATCGCCCGGCCGCAGCGAGAAGCTCCGCAAGCGATCGACGACAGGAGGATACATGGTCACCAGATCCCGGTCGCAGAATGTAAAGACAGTATCGAGATGCATGAAGCTGCGATCGCGCGGCATAAGGGCCGCAATGACGCGTTTTGCAATACCGCTTGCAAAGAGACTTCGAGCAAGCGCGCCCACTGCCTGCGGAGTGGTGCGCTCACCCATGCCGACCAGGACGACACCATCGCCAATCGGCATCACGTCGCCACCTTCAAGACTGGTTCCAGTGACCGGGTTCTCAGGCGAGATGAATGTGAAGTCGGCTGCGTCGAACCGTGGATGAAAACGATAAATCGCTTCGACATTTGCAGCCTCTGGCCGTCGCGCCTGCCAATACATGGCATTGACCGAGACGCCACCATAGATCCAGCAGGAACTGTCACGGGTAAAGAGTTGGTTCGGCAGTGGCGGTAGCACGAAATCCTGCGGCGCCAGTGTCCGTCCAGTGAGCCCAAGCGGTTCAAATGGCAATTCGGCACGCGCAATGCCGCCGACAAGGTAGGTTGCCAGCTGATCGGCTGGCATCTCATTGAGCCAGCCGCGTAGTTCGTCGACCATGTCACGTCCGACAACCGCAGATTCGACCCGGCGATCGAGCAGCCAGCGGCGCGCGCTGGGCAAAGCCATAGTTTCCGTCAGCAATTCGCCCAACGACTGCACGATCACGCCGCGTTCGCGCAAAGCATCGACGAAGATGTCGTGCTCCTGGCGTGCGCGCTTGACCCAAAGCACGTCGTCGAAAAGCAACGCCTTGCAATTGTCGGGTGTCAGGCGCCGAAGGCTCAGGTCAGGGCGGTGAACCATGACTTCGCCGAGACGACCGACTTCTGAATGAACCCCCAGAACATTCATGGCGCTGCTCCCTGTCAAAACGGGCTGACGATGCCGGCCCACATTTCGTAGGCGGCAAGGAGGGCTACCGCGACAAGCGCGGCGGCAAGCACGGCTTCGAGGAGACGGAAGGGCTTTTGACCCGACTCTCGGCAGGCAAGAACATAGAAGAGAATGCCCGGCGCATAGAGGATTGCACACATGAACAGGTAGGCCGGGCCGGCGGCATAGACGAGCCACAGCCCGTAAAACGTTGCCAGAATCCCGATGAGCATTGGGGCCGTTCGTTGTTCACCCGGTGCATAGCTTTCGCCTGATATGGCCAGCTTTGCAGCATAGGCGCCGGAGAGGATGTAGGGCACGAGGATCGCGGTTGATGCGATGGAAAACAACGCCTGATAGGTGCTGTGAGCAAAGAGCGTAACGCCGAGGAACGCCTGGACAAGAAGATTGGTGATCAGCAGCGAAGCCCACGGGACACCACGGTCACTTTCCAACGCGAGGAATTTCGGCATGGTTCCGTCCTTGGCCGCCGCAAATGGAATCTCAGCTGCGAGGAGCGTCCAGCTTAGAAAGGCACCGATCACCGAGATGACAAGTGCGATGTTGATGAGAGCCGCACCCCAGGGGCCGACGACTGCCTCAAGCACCCCGGCCATCGATGGATTCTTCAGTGCGGCAAGCTCGGGTTGGCTCAGAATACCAAGCGAAAGCAGGGACACGAGCGCGTAGAACGCGAGACAGGTGAAAAACCCCAAGACCGTTGCCGTGGCAATGTCTTTCCGCCGCTCGGCCCGGGCGGAGAACACGCTCGCACCTTCTATGCCGATGAATACCCAGAGGGTGACCAGCATGGTACTCTTGACCTGCGTGGTGATCGAGCCGAGGCTTGCGTTGCCCAGACCGGTGAAATCGAGCAAGAAGACATTAAGCTTGAAGGCGACGACGCCGACTCCGACGAACAATACAATCGGCGCGATCTTTGCGATGGTGACGATAAGGTTCGCGACCGCTGCTTGGCGGATGCCCGCGAGGACAAGAGCGTGGATCAACCACAGCAGGATCGATGCGCCGAGCACCGCCTGCCAGGTGTTGCCATCACCGAAGGACGGGAAGAAATAGGATAGTGCGCTGAAGACGATAACTGCATAAGAAACATTACCAATCCATGCACTCAGCCAATAGCCCCACGCACTGTTAAAGCCGATAAATGGACCAAATCCAGCTTTCGCATAGGCATAGGGGCCCACATTCAGGTTTGGTTTGCGGGTGGCCAGGGATTGATACACAAAGACCAGCGCCAGCATGCCGATCGCCGTGATCCCCCAGCCAATTGCGATGGCCAATGGACCGGCGCCGGCCGCCATGTTCTGCGGCAGGCTGAAGACGCCGGACCCGATCATCGAGCCGATGACCAATGCCGTTAGCGAACCCAGGCGCAATTTTCTGCTAACCGCCACCGGCTCGGTCGAGGCGACAAGCTTTATGCCGATCGAAGTCATGGTTTTCTCCCAAGGATTAAGGGCGTTTATGGGAGACACTGGACACCAGGCGGCGGTGACAAACCTTGATCCTGGTCAAGGAGGTTGTCATTTTTGTAGACTTGCACACCGCACCCAGAATATTGGCTGACGATCCTGGAGTTCGCCGCAGCCACAATGCGGCATCACCCGCCGTCCGTCTGTTCGGTGTCATATTGCGAGCCTGCGCACAGTAGTCTCTCCAGACTTTTCAGGAAGGGGCGCTGACTACCGACGATCTTTTGGCCTGCCTCGGAAAGAGAGAACCATTCGGCGCGATCGATCTCCGGGAAGGACTGGAAATGCCCGCTACGTGGCGGCCACTCAATTTCAAACAGATTGCTGCGCAAGCGGGATGTATCGAATACTCCTTCAAGGGCAAAGGCGGTGACGACCTTTCCGCTCTTCTGGCGCAATTCGCCAAGAGGCTGCAGTGCGCCATCAGTTGCACAGCCTGTTTCCTCAGCGAATTCCCGTCGAGCGGCCGATTCAGGTGCCTCATCATTTCCGTATTCGCCCTTGGGAATAGACCATGCGCCGTCATCACGTTTACGCCAGAAGGGGCCTCCCGGGTGGACAAGCAGCACCAAAATGCTGCGTCGCGCCTTTTTATACATTAGGATCCCGGCGCTTTTCTTCATGTCTGATCTTCCGCCAGCAAGCGTCCAGTTACCCAAGACAATCCCGATCAGCACTATATTCACGAGCTTTCAACGAAGGTGCGAAAAATGGCCGGCAATCGTCACTGTTGGAAATCCCGTCGCAACACAATGATCCTGGGGTCATCGGGATCGCTATGAGCGTGAAAGGCCATGTCGCGTTCGAGCTCTATTGCTTCATGGTTGTCACGGCTTTCGATGGATTCGATGCTCTTGAAATTATGTCGTTCTGCATAGCGGCAAATATGGGCGAGCATTTCCCAACTGATGCCCTGATGTTTGTAGTCCTCACGAATGGTGAGCGCGACCTCTCCGCGTTGAGGATCCTTGCCGACCGCCAACATTGCCACTGCCAGCAACGTCTGATCAGATGAAAGGGCAAGGAAATTGACGCGCTTGGGATCGTCGGCGCTTGTCATTTCGACGAGCCTTTCATGAGAAACGGATTTCATTCCGGACAAGAAACGGAATCTGACATCAGCGGGTGTCACATGCTTGAAAAAATCGGCGACAATTGCCTCATCCTTCGGCACCGCGCGCCGAACGTGGAAGTGAAATCCGGTATGGGTGATCAGATCGGCATCCGTATCTTTGATATCCATCGTGCTTCTCCTTTAGGTTCACGGAACAATTGCTCGCCCCGGTCCCGATGCTAGGGTGATGCACTTGTTACAACAATGCGGATCGGTTGACTTTGACCCAACTCAAGGAGCACGCATTTCTGGAGCGAAGGATTCAGCTTGATCGCCAGCGGTTTGACGACGGACAAGCGCGGAATTTTCATTAGCTTGAACGCAAACGTACAACAGAAATGATGGCGACGTCCCGTGCTGCCGATCTGTAGCAGCAACAACCTCAATGTGAGAGGTCGTGATCACCACCGGCCGGCTTTTTGACGAAAAAGGCCATTATGACCGCCGCTATGGAGATGATCGCGCCACAGAAGAATGCTGTCTGGATCCCGGCAGTCGTCGCTGCCGCAACCGTAACGCCGTCGGACATTGTAGCATTTGAACCGGTCATCGTCATGACGGCAACGAAGAGCGCGGTACCGGCCGCACCGGCTACCTGTTGCGTGGTGCCGATCATGGCGCTTCCGTGATAGAGGTTCGAGGGAAGGGCGCCCAAACTGGCAGTGAACAGGGGTGTGAACATCAAGGCGAGACCGATGCTGAGGATGACATGGGCGATCAGCATCCACCAGAATGACGTCCCCGGTTGAATGAACGTCAGGCTCCACATCAGCAGGCTAAACAGGATGGCACCTGGGATGACAAGGGGCATGGGGCCATACTTGTCGAACAGGCTGCCGGCCGTTGGCGCGCACAGCCCCATGATCAAACCGCCAGGAAGGAGCAATAAGCCCGTCTGGAGCGTGCTCAACCCCAAAACGTTCTGAAGATAGATCGGCAGCAGAATGAAGACACCGAACATCGACATCATCAGGATCGCCATCATCATCGCCGGAATGGTGAATGCCTTTATCGTCAGAGTGCGCATATCCAGCAAGGCTCGATCGTGTTTTTGGAGCTGCAGTTGCCGCAGGATGAAAATCGCGATGACGGCAGCTCCCACGATGAGCGGAAACCAGGGGGACAGGATCGGCGTGTGAACCGCGGCCTCGCCCAAACCGCTCAAGCCGTAAACGAAGCAGCCGAAACCGAGGGCAGAGAGAGGAATGGACAGGACATCAATCGGCGCTTTTTTCGGTTGCGTGATGTTGCTGATCTTCCAGGCGCCGAGTGCAAGCGCGGGCGATGTCACGGCAATTCCTTGTGAGGAGCGGCTGCGATAGACGCGCGTGCATGAACACTTCACCAGTCAGCTACAAGCGCCATCGCTTCCCACCGCAGATCATCGCCCACGCGGTATGGCTCTACTTTCGGTTTCCGCTGAGCCTGCGCCTTGTCGAGGAATTGCTGCTGGAGCGCGGCATTGTCGTGTCCTACTAAACGATCCGCCGGTGGGGAACGAAATTCGGCCCGGATTACGCGCGTCGCCTTAGCCGCAAGAAGCCCAGCGGGAATGATGTGTGGCATCTGGACGAGGTCGTCATCACCATTGCCGGCAGGAAACACTGGCTATGGCGCGCCGTCGATCAAGACGGGTATGTGCTTGACGAAATCGTCCAGAACCGGCGCAATACCCAGGCTGCTAGACGATTACTGACCCGCCTTCTGAAGAAGCAGGGTATCGCACCGAAGCGGATGATCAGTGACAAGTTGCGCTCCTATGGCGCAGCTCGCCGACATGTCATGCCGCACGTCCAACACCGATCCCACAAAGGCCTGAACAACCGTGCCGAGAATTCTCATGTGCCGTTGCGACAACGGGAGCGGACGATGCAAGGCTTCCGATCACCGGGAGGCCTTCAGCGCTTCGTCTCTGTCTTCTCCGCTGTCCGTAATCTCTTCGTCCCACCCCGCTCACAACGCTCCGCATTCCAAAACCGCGTTCACCGCATCCAGGCGATGGCAGAGTGGAAAGCTGCGGCCCGAGCCATGGCTTGAGATCACCCGCCAAGGCAGAACATCTCCCGCACAACCGAATTCAAGTTAAGGTGACATCGCCCGCGCTCCAGTAGCATTTCCTCGACCAGCCGCAGGCTTAATGAGAACCGGAAATAAAGCCACACGGCATAGGCAATGATCTGCGGGGGAAAACGGTGGTTCTTGTAACTAACGGCGGACGACTTCATGGCGCCGGCTTAGCCTCCAACCGTCAAGCCGCTAATAAGGTGACATTACCCCATATCGCAGAAAGAGTTGCATCGCCTCGAAGTCATCCAGAAGATCCGTGACGAATGCCTGAGCGTCGTCCAGGCTGCGGAACTTCTCGACCTCAGCAATAAGTTGTGGAAGCGGTCGTACGCGTTGCTGCCGTGCGGAGCATTGCTTTTATACAACTAAGAATAGTTTAATTTCTCTATTTGCAACGTTCTGCGCCGTACCACAAACACTCGCCGCGCGTCCGGCAACAGCAGATCGCAATCGTAGACTTGACATTTGTCGTACATTATCTGACAACTGTAAAAAACGAGCTCGGATGAGCCTCGGCATAACCGGTTCGTCGGCTGGAGAAACGGCGGGCCGGTTGCGGGAGGACTGCAAATGGATGAGTTGCTTGAGGTGCAAGGGCTGAAGAAGTTCTTTGGAGGCGTGGCCGCGCTCCGAGACGGCTGCTTTCGGCTTCGCGCCGGTTCGGTGCACGCTCTCTGCGGCGGCAACGGCGCCGGAAAGTCCACGTTCCTGAAAATCTTGATGGGCATCCACAAGCGCGATGCGGGATCCATCCGTCGGCGCGGGCAGGAGGTCGATTTCTCGAGCCCCGCCGATGCGCTGGCATCGGGAATCGCGATCATCGAGCAGGAACTGAGCCCGATCCCGCATATGACGGTCGCCGAGAACATCTACCTTGGACGCGAGCCGTCGACGCGCTTCGGCGGCATCGACTTCAAGACGATGAACCAGAATGCCCAGCGCCTGCTGGATCAGTTGGAATTCAAGATCCGCGCCAATCAATACATGATGCATCTCTCCATGGCGCAAATGCAGCTCGTCGAGATCGCCAAGGCGCTCAGTCATGACGCTGAAGTTATCTTCATGGACGAGCCGACATCGGCGATCGGCGAGAAAGAAGCGCAGCAGCTCTTCAAGACAATCGAGCGGCTGAAGGCGACCGGCAAGGGCGTCGTCTACGTCTCGCATCGCCTGTCAGAAATCTTCCAGATCGCCGATTCCTACACCGTCTTCCGTGATGGCAGCTATATCGGCAGCGGCAATCTGGCCGACGTCGACCGCCCGAGCCTGATCAAGATGATCGTCGGCCGCGAGCTCGGCGAGGAATATGTCAAAACCAATGTTCCGACCGACATCGTCGGCCTCGAAGTGACCAATCTGACGGCGCCTGGCAAGGTCGAGGACATCTCCTTCGAGGTCAAGCAGGGCGAGATTTTCGGCATCTACGGGCTGATGGGCTCGGGCCGTACCGAAATCTTCAACTGCATCTTCGGCCTCGACAAGATCGAGAAGGGCGAGATCAAGCTGCACGGCGAGCCGATCACCATCTCCAAGCCGGCCGACGCGATGAAGCACGGCATCGCGTTCGTAACCGAAGACCGGAAGGTGACCGGCCTCAATCTCAGCGATAGCGTGCGCGGCAACATCGCGCTTGCAAGCCTCCCGGAGCTCAGCCCGAACTTTGTCATGCGCCGCCGCCACGAAAAGGTCGCGAGCCGGGAGATGACGTCGCGCTTCGCCATCAAGGCCGCGCAGGACACCATGCTCGTCTCGGGCCTGTCGGGTGGAAACCAGCAGAAGGTTGTCCTCGGAAAGTGGTTCCTGCGCAATCCGAAGATCCTGCTGCTGGATGAGCCGACGCGCGGCGTCGATGTCGGCGCCAAGCGGGAGATCTATCGTGTCATGTGCGAGTTCGCCGCCGCTGGCGGTACGGTGGTAATGATTTCGTCGGAGATCGACGAAGTGCTCGGCATGTCCGACCGCATCCTCGTCATGCGCGACGGTAAATCCGCCGGTGTCCACGCCCGCGCCGACACCGATGCACAGGTGCTCGTGCACCTGTCGACATGACAAGGCCAACTGCGACCCCAAAACATCATCGATCGCCTGGGAAGAGGTTCAGAACAGTGTCCCTTACAGAAAATAAGTCGGCGACCGGCTTTCTCAATTCGGATCGCCGCAGGCTGCTTGTTCAGGAATACGGCATCTTTTTCGCGTTCCTGATCCTGTCTGTCATCCTGTCGATTTCCAACGAATACTTCCTGACGGCAGGCAATATTTCGAACGTGCTTCTACAAACCTCGATCAACGGCGTGCTGGCGATCGGCATGACCTTCGTCATCCTGACGCGCGGCATCGATCTTTCGGTCGGCTCCGTCGTGGCGCTGGCCGGCATCGTCAGCGCCAGCCTGGTGACGACCTCGGCGACCGCCGGTTTCCACGGCGCTCCCTATCCGGCCGCCCTGGGCATCATCGTAGGTCTCCTGGTCGGTCTTGCCTGCGGCGCCGTCGTCGGCTTCATCGTATCGCGCTTCGCCGTCCCCGCCTTCGTCGCGACGCTCGGCATGCTCTCGGCTGCCCGCGGCCTGACGCTGATTTATGGTGGCGGCAAGCCGGTTCCCGCCCTAACGCCGGCATTTCGCTGGCTTGGAACGGGCAATATCGGCGGCGTGCCGATGCCGGTCGTTCTGCTCGCCATCGTCTTCATCATTTCCTGGTGGATTTTGAACAGAACGCGCTTCGGTCGCTATATCTACGCCGTCGGTGGAAACCCGCATGCGGCCAAGACCTCGGGCATCGACGTCACCCGCATCCGCTTCCTCGTCTATTGCATCTCGGGCATTCTCGCCGGTCTTGCGGGCATGATGCTCTCGGCCCGCACCGGCTCCGCGCTGCCGCAGGCCGGCATTGCCTACGAGCTTGATGCCATCGCCGCGGTCGTCATCGGCGGCACGAGCCTTTCGGGTGGAGTTGGCCGGGTGACCGGCACTCTGATCGGAGCACTGATCATCGGCGTCATGAACAACGGCCTCGATCTCATGGGCATCGAATCCTATTACCAGCAGGTCATCAAGGGCGCGCTCATCGTCGGCGCCGTAATGCTGGATCAGAAGCGAAATCAGGGGCAGTGACCCAACCAATTCGGATTGCAATCATGATCCGAGCGCCTACGGCGCGTCGAAGCGACGGCCGAACATTCCTATGGAGGAGAACGAAATGAAGAAATTATTGCTTGGGCTTCTAGCGACCGCCGTCATCGCAGCTTCCCCCGCGCTTGCAGCGGACAAGAAGCTGAAAATCGGCGCCACTACCTATGGCCTGAATGCCGAATTCATGCAGATCTGGTCGGCCGCGCTGAAGCAGCATCCGGCCGTCAAGAGCGGCATGGTGGACCTGACTGTCTTCGACGGCCGCTACGACGCGCTCGTCCAGCAGGAACAGTTCAACACCATGATCACCCAGAAGTTTGACGCCATCATCTTTGTCCCGATGGATGTCGAGGCCGGCGCCGCTGCTGTCCAGGCCGCGCATGATGCCGGCATTCCGGTTGTCGGCTCGAACGCTCGCGTCAACTCCGACCTGCTGACGTCCTATGTCGGCTCCAACGACGTCGAAGCCGGCGAACTGGAAGCTAAGTCGGTCCTCGACAAGATGGGCTGCAAGGGCAACGTCGTCATCCTCGAAGGCCCGATCGGCCAGTCCGGCCAGATTCAGCGCCTGGAAGGCAACCAGAAGGCACTCAAGGCTTGCCCGGATGTGAAGGTGCTTGAAATGCAGACGGCGAACTGGTCGCGCGCCGAAGCCCAGACGTTGATGGAAAACTGGCTGACGGCCCACCCGGGCCAGATCAACGGCGTCATCGGCCAGAACGACGAAATGGCACTCGGCGCGATCGAAGCGATCAAGGCCGCCAACCTGAAGGTCAGCGACTTCGCCATCGCCGGCGTTGACGGCGTGACCGATGCGATCAATGCCGTCAAGCGCGGCGAGATGGCGTCGATCCTGCAGGACGCCAACGCGCAGGCCCAGGGCGCGCTCGATATCGCCATCAAGGCCGTGGACAAGGACTACCAGCCGCAGTCGCCGATATGGAAGCAGTATCCGGACATGAAGTGGGGCGAAGGTACCGACAAGACCTATCTAGTTCCGTGGACCCCCGTCACCAAGGACAATGCCGATAAGCTGCTGGAATCCCGCAAGTAAGACGATGAAATGAGGGGCGGCGGATCGCCGCCCCGACCTCAAACATTAGGGCTTGAAACCATGACCGTTACCGCTCCCACGATCGACCTCAATTTTCCGCTTACCGGCAAGATCGCGCTGGTAACGGGCGCCGCCTCCGGCATCGGCTCGGCCATCAGCGATGCGCTGACCGCGAAGGGCGCCACGGTTGCCGTGCTCGACATCAATGCCGAGCTCGCCGAATCCAAGGCCAAATCGCTTGGCAATGGCGCCAAGTCTTTCGTCTGCGATGTGTCGCAGCCGGCATCGGTCACTCGGGCGGTCGCTGACGTCGTTGCAGCTTTCGGCGGCATCGATATCGCGGTCAACAGCGCCGGCGTCGTCTTTCTCGCCCCGGCTGAGGATCTGTCGCTCGACTACTGGGACAAGACGATCAACATCAATCTCAAGGGCAGCTTCCTCGTCACCCAGGCGGTGGGCCGCGCCATGATCGCCGCCGGCAAGGGCGGCAAGATCATCAATCTCGCCTCGCAGGCCGGTACGGTCGCCATCGAGGAGCATGTCGCGTATTGCGCCTCCAAGTTCGGCGTCATCGGCATGTCGAAGACCTTTGCCGCCGAGTGGGGCAAGCACGGTATCTGCGTCAACACCATTTCACCGACCGTCGTGCTGACGGAGCTCGGCAAGAAGGCCTGGGCCGGAGAGAAGGGCGAAGCCGCCAAAAAGCGCATTCCCACCGGCCGTTTCGCCTATCCGGAAGAAATCGCTGCCGCCGCCGTTTTCCTCGCTTCGGCTGGCGCGAACATGATCAACGGCGCCGATCTGCTGATCGACGGCGGCTATACCATTCTGTGAGCTCAAACGCTCGGCCATTTCCAGGAGACCTCATGCAGCGGTTCGTCAACCATCCCGATCTCGTCGTCGAGGATACAGTCAAAGGCTTCGTCAAGGCCCATTCGGATATCGTGCGCCTTGCCCAAAACCCGCGCGTCATCGTTGCCAAGCATGCGCCCGTCAGCGGCAAGGTCGGTATCGTCACCGGCGGCGGCTCCGGGCACGAGCCTGCCTTCATCGGTTATACCGGAAAGAACATGCTGGATGCCGTCGCGGTCGGCGAACTCTTTTCCTCGCCGACCGCGAAAAGCTTCTTCGACGCTATGAAGGAAGCTAATGGCGGCGCGGGCGTCGTCTGCCTCTATGGCAATTATGCCGGCGACAACATGAACGTCAAAATGGCGACTAAGCTTGCCGCCAAGGAAGGCATCGAGGTCCTGACCGTCGTTGCCAATGACGATGTCTGCTCGGCGCCGGCAAGCGAGCGCGAAAAGCGTCGCGGAGTCGCGGGTGAGATCTTCATGTGGAAGATCGGCAGCGCGAGGGCAACCCTAGGCGGCACGCTGCACGAGGTGCAGACTGTGGCGCAGAAGGCGATCGACAATTGTCGCTCGATCGGTGTCGGCCTCGGGCCATGCACGCTCCCGGCCGTCGGCCATCCGAACTTCCAGATCGAACCGGGCACGATGGAGGTCGGCATCGGCCACCACGGCGAGCCGGGCGTTCGCGTCGAGCCGCTGAAGACGGCCGAAGAGGTCGCCAAGGACATGTGCCGGATCGTGCTTGACGATCATGATCTGCCCGCCGGCACGGAGGTCGCCGTGCTCGTTTCAGGTCTCGGCGCCACACCGCTCAACGAACTCTATATCCTGAACGACACGATCGAATCCGAGATCACCGGCCGCGGTCTCAGTATCCACAAGACCTATATCGGCAACTACTTCACCTCGCTGGAAATGGTCGGCGCGACGCTGACCGTTCTCGCTCTCGATGACGAACTCAAGCCGCTTCTCGATCTCGAAGCGTCCTGCAACATGTTGCTCTGAGGATTGATGGTCATGCAAACATTCAAGAATTCTTCCGCAGGCGCCATCGTCCTTTCGATCGCGGACCGCATCATCGAAAACCGCGCCTATCTGAGCGAGATCGACGGCAAGATCGGCGACGGCGACCACGGGGTGAACATGGCCAAGGGCTTTGGCATGGCCGTGGAGCGGCTAACGGGCAAGGACGCTTCGCTCAGCGAGGGCCTCGACACGCTCGGCACGCTGCTGATGACCGAAATCGGCGGCTCGATGGGTCCACTCTACGGCGTCATGTTCACGGAATTCGCCGAAAGGCTAGAAGGCAAGACCGATATCAATGCGGCTACCTTCAGCCAGATGTTGCATGCCGGTCTTGAAGGCATTCAATCGATCGGCTCCGCCAAGGTCGGCGACAAAACGCTGCTCGATACGCTGGTTCCGGCGATTGAAGCCTTCGATGCCGCCAACAGCGCCGGAAAGTCCTTTGCCGATGCGTTGGCTGTGCTAATCGAGGCAGCGGAAAAAGGTCGTGACTCCACCATCAATCTCGTGGCGAAGATCGGGCGTGCCAGCCGTCTCGGCGAGCGCTCGCTCGGCATTCTCGACGCCGGAGCAACCTCCTGCGCGCTGATCCTCAAGGAACTCGCGCTCGGCGCCACCGCCCGGCTCCAGGAAAGCTGAGGCCTCACGCCTGCCGAACGATCCCAGGGCGGTGCGATCCGCTTTTCCCTCGGCGGATCGCACCGGACCGCAGCCGAAAATGGCATTGCAATGCAGCGGCATTGACTGCATCTTCGCGATCCCTAGAGCGGGAGTTCAGTTCAGACGCATGGCGACAAAGTCACAACAGGCCCGCAAGGGCGGGGCAGCCAAGGCAGAGGCGGCACCGGCGCCTGACCGCATGCCGCTTCGCTATGGCGATGACCCCTATGTCTGGGCTTGCTGGCTCTATTATGAAGAGGACATGACCCAAGGCGATATCGCCGATGTGATGGGCATCTCGCGCGCCACGGTGAACAGCTATCTGGCCGATGCCAGGGCGCGCGGCATCGTCAACATCGCCATCGAGCCCGCTCGGCTCGCCTCCCTGACAGTCGCGCAGGAACTCAAGCGCCATTTCGGCCTGGACGACTGTCTTGTCGTGCCGAGCGACGACACGGCGCGGCCGCTCATCGACCGGATCGGCGCCGCCGGCGCGCAGGCACTGCAGCGGCTGATCAAGTCGGGCGATACGATCGCGGTCTCTTGGGGGCGGACCGTGCTTGCGATCGGCGAGCGCGCCTCCGTCCGCGACTTGCAGGATGTCACCGTCGTCCAAGCGACCGGCGGAACGCGGGCGACTTTCGCCTATACGCCAGAGCTTTGCGCCGCCGCGGTCGCCGAGGCAGTCAACGGCAGGTTGATCGGCATATCCGCGCCGGCCATCGTCTCGACGAGCGCTGTGCGTGATGCCTTGCTGCAGGAGCCGCTGATCAGCGATCAGTTTCAGCACCTCGTCGGCGCGAACAAGGCGATCTTCGGCATTGCCTCCCTGCGCCCGAATTCGACCATTCACACCAGCGGCTTCTTCGAATCCGTCACCCTGCAAGAATATCTGGCGAAGGGCGCTGTCGGCGTCATCGCCGGCCGATTCATCGATGGGCAAGGTCGTCCTATCGTCGGCCCGCTCGAAGACAGGACCATCGGCATTTCGCTGGAGATGCTGAAGAACGTCGACGTGCGGATCGCGGCGGCTGGCGGTTTCGACAAGGTGCCGGCAATCCTTGCCGCCCTCCGCGGCGGCTATGTCAGCGTGCTGATCACGGACGCGGCCACCGGCCGCGGTATCCTGAATGCCGATGGCGTCACCGAGGTCAACCAGCGGCCGCCGCAGCGGCTGCGGGACGAGGCCAATGTGGCCCAGCCGCGAAGCGCCGCCCGAACCTATATCAAAAAGTTCCTCAACGACCCGGACCATGCGGTGGAAGAAATGCTCAATGGCATCGTTCGGGCGCATCGGAAGTATCTGGCGCCGGTCGATCGATCGAACCGCGCGCTGAAGGCCAAGGTCGGGCCGAGGCCGGGCAAAGTGGGACTGGTGGTCGGCGGTGGCAGCGGCCATGAGCCCTGCTTCGTCGGCTATGTCGGCAAGGGGCTCGTCGATGCGGTTGCGATCGGCAACGTCTTCTCCTCGCCACCGCCCGCACCAATCCTCAAATGTGCGCAGGCCGCCTCCAGCGGGGCCGGTGTGCTCTTCATCTACGGAAATTATGCCGGCGACGTCATGAATTTCGAGATGGCGGCGGAAATGGCGGAGGAGCAGGGCATACCTGTACGCACGATCGTCACCACCGACGATATCGCCTCGTCGCCGCCCGAGGATCGTGACGGACGGCGTGGTGTTGCAGGCAACTTCTTCGTCTTCAAGATTGCCGGCGCCGCCTGCGATCTGGGGCTGTCGCTGGAACAGTGTGAAGCAGCCGCCCGCAAGGCGAATGAGCGGACCTATACCGTGGGTGTGGCGCTCGAGCCGGGCTCAATGCCGCAGACCCGACGCCCCAACTTCGAAATCGGCCCCGACGATATCGAGTTCGGCATGGGCATTCACGGCGAGCCCGGTGTCATCAGGGAACGAATGATGATGGCCGACGACATCGTGGACCGCGTGATGGACCGCATCTTCCTGGAGATGAAGGTCGGCGAAGGCGGCCGCGTCGCTGTCCTGGTGAATTCGTTCGGGGCCACACCGCTGATGGAACTCTACATCCTTTTCCGGCGTGTCGAGCAGAGATTGAGCGCCAAAGGCATCGTCGTGGAGGCGAACTGGGTTGGCCACTATTGCACCTCGCTGGACATGGTTGGCGCATCCATCTCGATCCTGGCGCTGGATGGCGAATTGACCGAACTCTTGCATCATCCTTGCGAGACGTCCGCTCTGACAATCACTTAAAGATAAGATCGACCAGCTGGGATCGCAGGGTTGAGGCGGGAATTGGGAGGAGACCATATGCGGGAAAACGCGGCGCGGACGCTCCATGTGATGTTCAATCGGATATCCTCCGCCATTGCCGGAG
Source organism: Rhizobium sp. BK491 (assembly GCF_014194925.1). Taxonomy (NCBI): domain Bacteria; kingdom Pseudomonadati; phylum Pseudomonadota; class Alphaproteobacteria; order Hyphomicrobiales; family Rhizobiaceae; genus Rhizobium; species Rhizobium sp. BK491. The sequence continues at coordinate 13,928 of NZ_JACIAR010000007.1, read as the reverse complement.
AACGCGACCACCTGACCGAACTCGATGGCGCGATCGGCGATGCCGATCACGGGATCACAATGTCGCTGGGCTTCGCGGCTGTGGTCAACGAACTCGGAAGGGCGGACCTCGACAATCTCCCCGCTGCAGAGGTCATGAGATTGGCCGCATCCGCCTTTCTCGATGCGGTCGGAGCATCGACCGGCCCGCTCTACGCAACTGCCTTCCAAAGCGCTGCCGCCGCGCTGGAGGCCGAGCCTTCCCTTGATGCAACCGGGCAGGTCGCCATGATCGACGCTATCGCGAGCGGCATACGAAAGCGCGGCCGCGGGCAACGCGGCGACAAGACCATGCTCGATGTCTGGATCCCTGCGGCAGAAGCCGCCGCTACAGCCCAACAGCAGGGCCGAAGCATTTCAGACATATGGGCCGATGCCGTGGCTGCGGGGGAGGCAGGCGCCTATGCGACCCGCTCGATGGTCGCCACGCGCGGGCGCGCCGCAAAGCTCGGCGAACGATCGCTCGGGCACATGGACCCGGGCGCGGCCTCGGCCGTGCTGATCCTGAAGGCGATGATGCAGGCATTTGTCCATTGACGTATGTCGCGGACCACCGACGCGCTGATGTCAGTAGCCGACGCCACTTTAGATCGCTACGTGGCTGGCCGTTCCGACGGTCACGTACCAGGTCACCAGAACGCCGCAGATCAAGGCTCCCGGCAGGCTGCTCTGTGTCCGCCGCCAGGTGAATGTCGAGATGATCGCCACCGCCGTCAGCACAGGAATGAAATTGATCCCGATGATCGTCGCCAGCGGAATCGTCGGATAGAACGGTAATGGGTTAATGATCTGCCCCCTCATCCACAGGGCACCGTACTGGACGACCTCGAGTAGAACGAAGCCGAGCGCTGAAGCTCCGATCGTCGTGAGATAGTGCATCATCGCCGGTGTTCCGGGTGCGCCGAAATTGCGCTGAAGGACGTGCAGGCCGACGACAAAATAGGCCGTAAGCGGCGCCACGTCGATCAGCGCCGTCCGGAACTGGGCTCCGCTCGGCACCTTCAACGCAAAGAACCAGAAGCGGAAATCGATCTTCCAGAGAAGATCGACGGCCCAGGCCGCGGCATAGGCGCAAACCACGACAGCAACGGCGATCAAGACCGAGGGGATAACGATGCCCTTGCGTTCCTGGGATCGAGGCGCGAACGGCATCAAGGTCAACATGATGATCAGGTTGATCACTGCCCAGGCCATGATCTGGCTTCCGAAAGTCTGGGGCAACCAGCGCGAAGCCGGCAGGAAGTTGTCGCCAAACATGAAGGCTGGATAGAAGGTCAAGACCGGGATGAGGACCGTCAGCCAGAAGGCAACGCCTTTACCACGCACCGATGCAGCGACCGGAGCAGAGGGCATGGGCGTGGCGCTCAGCGCCGACAGGAACGGCAGACCCAGCAGAACATCGAAGACCCCGAGAAGTGCCACGATCAGGCCGATCAGTGCGATACCGGTGCCGACTTCCTTGTTGAACCAGATCTGGTCGTCGAGCGGCAGCGCCTTACCGCCGACAAGCGTCTTGCCGAACCAGTCCAGCGCATAGCCGATGGCCTCGTGGCTGATATGGTCGCCGGGGTGGATGACCGCCGGCTGCTGAAGTACGCGTCCCGTTCCGGCGGCAATGTCGCCATAGACCTTGCCGATCTCGATCGGCTCCGAAACGCCGAACACTGCCTGAACTTTGGGTGTGGCAGCGAGTGCCTTCGGCTTGGGCGAACCCCACATCAGCAGGGAAAACTCGTCATATTGCGAGAACACGACCGCCAGATTACGCGGCCAGGACGGCGTTCCCTCCTTGGCAAAGGGCGCGCCGGTCGATGACCCCTCCAGCACCACCGCCTTATAGGCGTCAGGCATGGCGGCAGCGGCAGCAAGCACGGTCCACCCGCCCATGGAATGCCCTTCAAGGCCGATATTGTCCTTGTCGACATAAGGCAGACTGCGCAGATAATTAAGTCCGTCAGGACCTCCGAACCCATCCGCGAAAGCCGGTCCATCGCTGTAGCCATGGCCACGCTGATCAAGGGCAACCACCACATAGCCGCGACGCGCGAATTCGATCGCGAAGCCGTCTTGTGTCTCGCGTGAATTGAAATAGCCATGAACCGCCAGAATGCCCGGCGCGGGTGTCTTTTCAGTCGCGGTCGGCGGAATGTAGACAAGCGCGCTCATGGTCGCGCCGGAAGCGCCTTTGAACCGAACATCCTCGATTCTGATTCCGCCGGCTGTTTGCGTGAAATGCGCCAGAAGCCCGCCGCCGACGATCATCAGCAGTCCGACCAGCAGACCTATTCCCCTCACCTTCATGTTTGCCTCTCTTGGGTGCCCCACTTGTTTTTCCGCAAAGCCGCCACACCCCGACACTCCCTTTGCAGGGGCGCCCGGAGAGATGACTAAGCGGACAAACGATCATATGATTTAATCGATTGACCAAATCATATGATTGGTACTCGTTCGAGTCAATTTATGCTAGGAGATTCCTGCAGTAGGGATTCAGGAATATTCGCTGATTTCGGCAAACCAGGAAGCAACGGCTGACCGCCTCATGACATCATTGCGCGATATGACAAGCATGACCATGCCTGCCAAGCGGGCCACACGTCAGCGCCCAAACAGCGCTGGCAGGCGCGAACAGATCGTTGACGCGGCCCTCAAGGTCATGCTGGCGGAAGGCGTTTACCGCACCACGACCCGCAGAATCGCGGAGGCCGCTCAGGTCAACGTCGCCACGCTCCACTATCATTTCCATGACAAGGAGGAGATCCTCCTCAGCGTCATGGATCTACTGGTCAGGGGCTATCGCGCGGTGCTCGCGCGTCAGTTTGCGGAACCACAGCCGTTGGAGACGCGAATCGCCGATCTGCTGTGGTTCATTTGGGGCGAGATCAAACGTGCGCCCGAAGAACAACTGGTTCTGCAGGAAATGACGCTTTACGTTTTACGACAGACCGGCGTGGAGCATCTTGCCGCCGACAAAGACCGGATCTTCTTGCAGCTTTATTCCGATTCGCTTCGAACAGCTGTCGATGTCGGCCCCGACGAAAACGGGCGGATCGAACAACTGGCAAATTTCATTTACACTAGCTTCGTTGGAATTCTCAATCAATGGCTTGCCACGCATGACACGGACTTGCTTCGTGCCGCCACAGCCACGCTGATTCTAGCAGCGCAAGATACCGCCCGCCGGCTTGGACTGGGCTGTTAACGGCGCGCCACGGCCCCAGTCCCTCGGGAGAGTGATCGAGAGCAGGCCAATAGCAGTACGGATGGCGATGTCACGAATTTCAGGTGAAAATTTGTTGGTCGTCTTGCTCATATCGGCTCCACTTTCTCACGAGTTGGAACCTCCGGCAGACCCAGTGCGGGACGACTGCTTTCGCCCTGATTTCGCACGGGAGGCGGTTGACGGGACTGCCTGGAAGCTGCCATCCCCTGCTCGTATGGCCTCGTCAGCGTCGGGGTTTAGTCCCTCGCGCACCACAAAGCAAAGGTCTCAGATACATCTTCCAGGGGCGCCGCGTTGGCCAGGTAGCTTGGCTTCCAATCGTCGCGGATGAGCGCCGCGTGCGGTTTCTCTTCGAGATCACAATACCAGTCGATAATCTAAGCGAGGCGGACAATATGCATCCGGGATCGGAGTGCGCAATCGTTGCGATGAATGCAATAATGTAGAAAGAATTACTGCAATTGTTATCCTCAGTGAGCGGCGACAATATCTGGACATCAGACGAACAGAGCACCGCCTGAGCTACCATGTCGGTAGCAAATGATGCTTCCATCAAAGCGAATGAGGGAACCACGGAAATGACTACTATCACCACCAAGGATGGCGCGGAAATCTTCTACAAGGACTGGGGATCCAAAGATGCGCAGCCGATCGTTTTCCACCATGGCTGGCCATTGTCGTCCGACGATTGGGATGCTCAGATGCTTTTCTTCCTCTCCAAGCGCTATCGCGCTGTTGCTCATGACCGCCGCGGCCATGGTCGTTCTTCTCAAGTAACCGACGGTCATGACATGGACCACTATGCGGCAGATGCCTTCGCGGTTGTGGAACACCTTGACTTGAAAAACGCTGTTCATATCGGCCATTCAACGGGCGGCGGGGAGGTTGCACGCTATGTCGCCAAGCACGGTCAGAAAGCGGGTCGCGTCGCCAAGGCGGTTCTCGTTTCGGTTGTTCCGCCGCTGATGCTGCGGACTGCCGATAACCCAGAAGGTTTGCCAATGGAGGTCTTCGACGGGTTTCGCTCGGCGCTCGCGGAAAACCGCGCCCAGTTTTTCCGCGATGTCCCAGCGGGTCCGTTCTACGGGTTCAATCGCGATGGCACCAAGGTTCAGGAAGGTGTGATTCAGAACTGGTGGCGTCACGGTATGATGGGCGGGGCCAAAGCCCATTACGATGGCATCAAGGCATTTTCAGAAACGGACCAGACCGAAGATCTAAAGGCGATCAGCGTTCCAACGCTGGTTCTGCACGGTGAAGACGACCAGATCGTTCCAATCGCGGACTCTGCCCACAAGGCGATCAAGCTTCTGAGAAACGGCACGCTCAAGACTTATCCCGGCCTCTCGCACGGCATGTTGACTGTCAATGCCGACCTGCTCAATGCCGACCTGCTGGCGTTCATTCAGTCCTGACCCGATAGGTGGCCGCGGTGGAAACCTGCCGCGGCCACTGCACGAGAACCTTGTCGTGAAGCGAAACATGCGATGATGAAGCTGACACCAGATCTTGTTGCCTTGACCATCAGGGATGTCCGTGATGACGGCCCGGAGCCGGGGTTGACGCCGCTCTCTCGGGCAGAACTTGACGAGCTGCTCGGACGGATCGAAAGCGAGGCAGGCGATGATCCTCTTTTTGTATTTGCCTATGGGTCGCTTATCTGGAACCCTGAATTCGAACCAGCCGGCAGAGAGCGCGCCACCGTATATGGATGGCACAGGTCGTTCTCGCTGAAGATCGAGCGCTGGAGGGCAACCAGTGAGCAGCCTGGACTGATGATGGTTCTTGAGCGTGGTGGCCAATGTAACGGCATCGTCTTCGAATTGTCCGACGATCGACGGCAGGAAGCTCTGCGTGCGCTTATGGGTCGCGAGATCAAATATCGCGAAGTTATCGATATGGTCCGATGGCTCCCGGTGCGAACCAAGGCGGGTGTTCGCAAAGCCCTGACGTTTTGGGCAAGCACGAAGCGTATTGGTTTGACAAAGCCTCTCCCGGCAGAACAGGCATCTTTTCTCATCGCAAGAGCCTGTGGGCAAGGCGGCTCTTGTGCCGAGTATCTTCACAACACGATTGTCGATCTTTGCGCTGAAGGCATTTATGACCGTAATTTGTGGCGTATGCAGGCTTTGGTCGCCGAAGAAATAGTTGACCTACACGGCAAGTGAGAGCCCGCGTTTCGTGTAGCGCGTCGAAGAGAAGCCCGGCTTCTAATCCAACCTCAGCATATGAGCTGCGACCTGCTCTTCGAAGAACTTCGAAAACGAGGCAATGCGGGGTGGTAAAGCCTGATAGGGTGGATAGTAAAGCGTCAGCCAGAGATCGGCCGGCGCCCATCCGCGCAGTACGTGAACCAGGCGACCGGTTCTCAGGTGCTCCGAAACATGGAAGCCCGGCAGCATCGCCACGCCCGCTCCATCGGCGGCCATGTCCGCAAGAATTTCGCCATTATTGGCGCTGAACGCCCGGCCCGCAGAGATTGTCATACTCGACACGCCATCCGACAGTACCCAGTTCTCGCCGCGGCTTTCGTCGCTATAGGCAAGGCAATCATCCGACGTCAACTCGCTCGGATGCCGCATTTCGGCATACCGGCTTGCCGGTGCTGCGACGAGAATGCGGGGAACTACACGGATCTTGCGCCAGATCGTGAACTTGTCGGACGGTTGGGACGAGATGCGAATTGCCAGGTCGTAGTCATCGTCCACAATGTTCACGAGCCCGTCGGACAAGGAAATCTCAAAGCTGATTTTCGGGTTAAGTCGTCGAAATCCGGAAAGGATTGGTGGTAATACCGCCTTGCCGAACCAGGTCGGCGCGCTGATCCGCAAGCATCCCTGGTCGGCCTTATGAGCATTGCGAACGTCTTTGCGGGCATTTTCGAGCGCCTCGACAGCCGGCTTGATCTGTGCGGCGAACACCGCCCCATCGGTCGTCAGCGATACCTGACGAGTGGTGCGTACAAAAAGCTGCACACCAAGATCGTCTTCAAGCGCTGCGATTGCTCTTGTGACAGCCGCCGGGGTTAGGTCAAGCTCGCGGGCAACCTGCGCAAAATTGCGCTTTTCAGCAGCCAGCAGAAACGTTTTCAGAGCCTTATAGTCATTCATCTCATTATTTCACGAATTGCAATTCATCATCATCGAGTATTGCAAACAAGATTTGTAATCAACGGCGCTCGGGAATGTGTCGATCCGCGGAACGGCTTAAACCGGCCTGGCAAGAACTGCCATGCCGGCTTTTGCCGATGGTTGGCGGTGAGGGAAGGCCACTACTAGGTGCCGTTGCCTTCCAGATGCTGGCTATGCGACCGACGCAGATGACCCCAAGAAGGGCTATTGCGAGTATGGAAACCATTTGCAATCAAGATCGACTGGCCTCGTGTGTGTCGTTTAAGTGGGGTCGGGCGATTGATTATTGCGAGGCGAGCGGTGCATGGACTTCGGCAATATATCCGCCGGGAAACCGGAGGATCGCAGCCTGCCGCTTGTCCGATTGGTAAGGCTGAACCAGCACGGTCGCGCCAGAGGCGGTTGCCTTGGCGATGGTCGCGCTTAGATCCTTCACCTCGTAGCCGGTTGTCTCATAGCCATAGGGGTAGGGAAGATGCCCATCAGTCACAAGGACCGTCATGTTGCCGAAGTCCGATACGACGCGGACGCGGCGATAGGTATCATTCGGGCGGCCGATCTCTATGCCAGGCGCTTGGCTGCTGTCCGAGACAATCTCTCCGTGTGAAAAGGTGAGGAAGTCATGAACGAAGGCGTCGACGGAGTCCCTCGATATATAGACCCGGTTTTCCGGAACTGTGTCGAACTTTACATAATGCGGAGCTTCGGTGTGCCAATAAAGCTGCATGTTGATGCCGCCCGGCCATTGGATGATGGCATCGCGGCCGATCGGATCGGGGAAGGTGTCAACAATGACCGAGGCCCCAGCATTCCTTGCCTGGCGGATCGCTTCGTCCATATCCGTCACGAGATAGCCGGTGCGCTCAAGTCCGAAGGGGTAGGGGATCGGTGTCTTGAACCCAAAAAGTGACACCGCTCCAACGGGAGTTCGGACAAGCTGCGAGGTTGTGCTGCTCGGGGTCGGAGTGACCGTTGTGACGACCTGTTTGGTCGACGCGCCGCCGAAGGTGACGACGAAACTACTTGCAAAGGCATCCACATCAATCGCTGGGACATAGACATGGGTGGTGTCGTACTGGGCTCCAACCGCTACTCTACGGTCGGTCGCGTGGACTTGTGCAATAGAGGCAGCCAGCAGCGTTGCAGTGGCGGCAGTAAAAAAGAATTTCGATCCAATTGATGGGGAGGTCATTGATATATCCTGACGATCTGTAAGGGCAGTTTGATAGGGCTCGTTCCAGATGGCGTTTGTGAAGTGATAATGATGCCAAGTTCCAACCGCCGGCAATTGCAGCAATTATCTCGAATGCGTTGTCGAAACTGCAATAATTGGTGGCTACCGAAGAAGCGCGCCGCCCTTCCAAGATTGGCCGTGGATGGTATAACTTAAGATTGTGTGTCTCCAGATACATCCAACGTGCCGAGATGGGTGCATTGGAGAGAGGCATTCGATACTTTTGTGAAGCTGCTTTAGAAGCATAACTATCTGATCTATCGAGCTTCTTGTATAGGAACTGCGCGTTCATGTCCCATTAAGAGCGAAGAGCATGAGGCACAATGCCCCACACTTAGTGCGAGAGCCGGTCCTATCAGGCCGCTATCAAGTTCCGACATGGTGGATCCAATTCTAAAGGCGCCTTTATCGATGGGGTATGACGGCCGCGGGAAACGCCACCTAGGCTTCGACTTGAAAGCACAGCGCGGTCGACGGGTACTCAACTCTCTCTTCGAACACCCGCCGGTCCCGCCGCGATCAGCGTATCGATCCCGGAGAGGAATGTCGCCAAGGTCGGCGAGGGATTGTCGTGGCGATATCCCACCGCCAGATCGATTGTCGGCGGTTGTCCGTCGAGAGGGCGACTGACGACCGACCAGGGAAGCAGCGGCTCGACATAGGCCGGAAGCAGAGCAATGCCCCGAGTCGACGCAACGAGCGAAATCCCCATCGCAAAATTATCGATGCGATGAGACGGGCTGAAATCTATTCCTTCATTCCGAAGATAGTCGTCGACCACCGTGCGCAAAACATGCGGAACATCGGAAAAGCCGATGATGTTTTCCTTCGCCAGATCCCGAGCGGAAACGACGGCGCCGGACGCAAGCGGGTGGTCGCTCGGCAATATCGCGACAAGCGGCTCACGCGCGACAACCTGATATCTGACGTCCGGACGTGGCTCAACACGCAGGAAGCCAAGGTCGAGTTCGCCGCTTTGGAGCGCATCGGCCACGTCTGGCGAATACAGGCTAGACACCTTGAAATCGATTCGCGGGAGTTCAGCGCGCAGGATCTGCGTGACATGCGGGAGCCAGTCAACTTCCTGTCCCGTCAGAAACCCGACTGCAAACGTTGTCTTGGCAGGCCTTGCCGCGCGCCGGGCGGCGGCTGCTGCCTCATTGGCCTGACCGATTGCCAGCCGCGCATGGTCGAGAAACGCGGTTCCCGCCGGCGTCAGCGTGATCCCGCGCGGGTTGCGGGTGAATAGTTGTGCTCCAACCTCAAGCTCGAGATCACGTAACTGGCGGCTAAGAGAGGGTTGGGCGGTATGCAGCCGCTTCTCGGCGGCGACCGTGAGGCTTCCTTCCTCGGCGACGGCGATGAAGTAGCGAAGATGTCGAAGTTCCATAGCACCTATGCCTATCAGGTATCACTCCGGTACGCACAAAGTCTTTTTCAACGGAGAAACGCGGGCGTACACCATAATCCATCGAAGCAAGGGATGACGGCAAGGCATGGGAGCCAAAAAAATGGCTTTTCGTGAACGCTCCCTCCTTGCCTTCGGACACGCAAACAAAGGATCAAGTCATGGACACGAAAATCATTCTCATCACCGGCGGCATCTCCGGCATCGGCCGTGCTGCCGCTCTCGCCTTCGCCAAACAGGGCGACACCGTCGTCGTTGCCGGCCGCCGCGAGATGGAGGGCAAAGCGCTTCAAGCCGAACTCCGGGCGATCGGTGGTGAGGCGCTCTTCATTCAGACGGATGTCCGTCGGGATGGCGAGGTAGCCGCGCTCATCGACCAGACCGTCGCCCGCTTCGGTCGGATCGACGCCGCAGTGAACGCCGCCGGCACCGAGGGCCAGCCCGGCCTCATCGTCGACCAGACCGCCGAGAGCTACGCCGCGACGTTCGACACCAATGTGCTCGGCACACTGCTCAGCATGAAGCACGAGATTCGGGTGATGCAGGCGCAGGGCCACGGCAACATCGTCAATGTCAGCTCGACCTTCGGCCATCGCGGCGGCCCCTATGCGTCGGTCTATGCGGCCAGCAAGCATGCGGTCGAGGGCTTCACCAAGTCGGCCGCGCTTGAGACGGCCGGAGCCGGCATCCGGGTGAATGCGGTGGCTCCAGGCGTGACCCAGACCGACATGCTCGATCGCTTCACCGGCAATGAGGAGAACAAGGCTGGCCTGCTGTCGACCGTCCCGATGAAACGCGCGGGCCATGTCGACGAACTTGCCGGTGCCATTGTCTTCCTCGCCTCGGACCAAGCCGGTTACATGACCGGACAGGTCCTGAGCGTCGATGGCGGCAAGTCCGCCGGTTGATTTCCCAACCAACCCTCTTTCACGATTGGAATTTGCCATGACCGACCATACGCATGACACCGCCCCGACCCAGTTCGTCGAGGCCAATGGCATCCGTTTCGCCTATCGCCGCTTTGGCAAGGCCGGCGGCGTGCCGATCGTCCTCAACCAGCACTACACCGGCACGATGGACTATTGGGACCCGGCCGTGACCGACGGTCTCGCCAAGGATCGCGAAGTGATCCTGTTCAACAACGCCGGCGTGTCGAACTCGTCGGGCGAGACCCCGACCAGCTTCCAGGACATGGGCGCCAACGGCATCGCTTTCATCCGGGCGCTGGGCCTGACTCAGGTCGACGTGCTCGGCATCTCGATCGGCGGCTTCGTCGCACAGGAAATCGCACTTCAGGGCGGAGATCTCGTCCGCAAGGTCATCCTTGTCGGCACCGGTCATCGCGGCAACGACATGACGGCCAGCCGGTCGAACGCGATCTTCTCCGCCACCTATGACCCGCCCGAGCATCTCTGGCTGGCGGTCCACTTCAAGCCGACGGCGACCAGCCAGAAGGCCGGCCTCGCTTTTATCGAGCGCAAGTGGCGTCGCGGGGATCGCGATCCGGAAGTGAGCGCTCAGACCGTCGCCGCGCAGGGCGAGGCTATCGGCAAGTGGATCACGCCGGACGCGAACGCGCTCGATTACCTGAAGTCGATCAAGCAGCCCACGCTCGTTGTACAGGGAAGTGATGACGTGATGATCCCGACCGCGCATTCATTGACACTCCAGCAGAACCTGCCGAACGCACAGCTCATCATCTATCCGGACTCGGGCCACGGCTCGATCTACCAGTATCCAGAGCTGTTCGTGGCCCATGCCACGCTGTTTCTGGACGCCTGACGGCCGCGCGAACCGTACCCATAAAGCCACCCGATTAAATGGCATCCGCGCGAGCCCGCGGATGCCGAACGATCCCTCACGTCTCAAGGAGACCCAACATGACTGATTGCAAAGGAAAGACAGCACTTGTCACTGGCGCATCGCGCGGCATCGGTCGCGCCACGGCCATCGCACTGGCCAAGGTCGGCGCCCAGGTCCTGGTCCACTATGGCCGCGGCGCCGAGGAGGCCAAGGTCGTCGTCAAGGAAATCCGCGATGCCGGTGGCCGCGCCGAGGCGCTCGGCGCCGACCTTTCCTCCCCGAAGGGTCCGCACGACCTGGCAAAACAGGTCCGTGCCATCGTCGGGGATCGTCTCGATATCCTCGTCGCGAATGCCGGCACGTCGCGGTCTGCGACGATTGAGGAAACGACCGTCGAGGATTTCGACCGGCTTTTCGCCGTCAACGTCCGCGCGCCTTTCTTCCTCGTCCAGCAGCTTTTGCCGATCCTCGGCGAACGTTCGAGCGTGGTGCTCCTCTCGTCGCTGGCTGCGGATGCCGCAGTCGGCAACCTGTCGGCCTATGCATCGACCAAGGGCGCGATCGACACCCTCGTCAAGCACTTCGCCGCGGCACTGGGGCCGAAGGGCATCCGCGTCAACGCCGTCGCTCCCGGCGTCGTGCCGACCGACATGTCGAGTTTTGCCAAGACCGATCAGGGCCGTGAGTTCACGCTCGGCATACAGGCCCTGAAGCGCATGGCCGCGCCAGAGGACATCGCCGACGCCGTGGCCTTCCTGGCCTCTGACAACGCCCGTTGGGTGACCGGCGACACGCTGCATGTCGATGGCGGCTCCAAGCTCTAATCGCAACCTCAATCAGCAAGCCAATCGTTCAAGGACAATCATCATGATCGCCAATCTGAAACTCTACCAGTCGAACGGCTCGCCGAACTCGCGCCGCATCCGCATTTTCCTCGCCGAGAAAGGCGTCGAACTGACCCAGGTGCCCGTCGATCTCGGTGCCAAGGAGCAATTCTCCGAGGCTTATGTCGCGATCAACCCGCGCCGTGTCGTGCCCACCCTCGTGCTCGAAGATGGCACCGCGATCGGCGAGGTTCCCGCCATCATGCGCTACCTCGACGAGGCGTTCCCCGAGAGGCAGTTGCTGGGATCGAGCTCCAAGGAGAAGGCGCTCATCCAGATGTGGGAACGGCGGATGGAACTCGAAGGCTTCGCCGCGGTCATGGAAACCGTGCGCAACCGCGCCGCAGGGCTAAAGGACCGCGCGATTGCAGGACCGCATGGCTATGCGCAGATCCCGGCGCTCGTCGATCGGGGCCTGGAGCGGGTCCGTGACTTTTATGCGGACCTTGAAGCCCGTCTCGTCGAAGCGGCCTTCGTGGCGGGAACGACGCTCTCGGCTGCCGATATCACCGCTTTCGTGACGATCGCCTTCGCGACCGGAGCACTGCAACTTGGCATACCCGACGCAAACACAGCGACCCGTCGCTGGCACGATGGCCTTGCAGCCCGACCAAGCTTCTCGGCCTGACCTCATCGAAATCCGGTTCCGCGTTCAAGGAACATCTTCAGGTACGTATCATGTCGAAACTCTTCACCCCCATGCGGATCGGCGCGCTTGACCTCGGTCATCGCGTCGTCCACGCCCCAACGACTCGGCTGCGCGCGCTGCCGGACGAGACACCCAGTCCGATGATGGTGGACTACTATCGCCAGCGGGCATCGCAGGGCGGACTGTTCATCACCGAGTCTGCCCATCCCTCTCACGACAGCCGCGGCTACATCGGCGCACCGGGCATTTATACCGACGCGCACGTAGCTGGATGGCGGCAAATCTCAGACGCTGTCCATTCCAAGGGTGGGACGATCATCATGCAGATCGCCCATGATGGCCGCCAGAGCCATGTCGACCTCAGCGATGGCGCCGCCCCGATAGCACCCTCCGTCGTGCCGTTCGAAGGAAAGGCCTTCACGCAAAACGGCTGGGTTCCCGTTTCGCCACACCGGGAGATCGCACTCGAAGAAATCCCGGCGCTGATCGAAAGTTTCCGACGGGGTGCCGAGCGGGCCAAAGCTGCCGGCTTCGACGGGATCGAACTGCATGCCGCAAACGGTTATCTCGTCGACACTTTCCTCCAGGACGGCACAAACAGGCGCACCGATGCCTATGGTGGATCGATTGCCAATCGGACGCGTTTCCCACTCGAACTCACCGAGGCCTTGATCTCGGTGTTCGGCGCCGATCGCGTCGGCGTGCGTATCTCACCGAGCGGCACCTGGGGGGCGATTTCCGACAGCGACCCGCAGGCAACTTTCGGCGCATTCGCCGAGGCCCTGAGCGCATACGGCCTGGCCTATCTGCACATTATCGAACCGCGGGTGAGCGGCGTCGAAACAGTGCATGTAGGGCAGGCACCCGTCGCGTCTTCGTATCTGCGCAAAATCTTCAAGGGGCCGATCATCGCCGCTGGCGGATTTGACCGCGATGACGCCGAGTCGATCATAGAACGTGGTGATGCTGATGCTGTTGCGTTCGGTCGGTTCTTCACATCGAACCCCGATCTGCCGGAACGATTTCGCCGCAACCTGCCCCTCACGCCCTATGTACGCGAGGCCTTCTGGGGTGGTGACGAGCGAAATTATACGGATTTCTTGGCCTATGGCGTAGGCGATGCTCCCGCGTGATTGCATCCGCGCGATACGACATTTCCCCCATGCCGGGGCCTCTGGGTAACGCAGCACACTTTTCCTCTCGGCGACTTCGCGGTCGCCCTCGGGTCTTTATTACCGACGATCTGGTGCTTTCGACCGTTCAGCCTGGCACGCAGCGCGGTACAGTTCGCCCGCTCTTGTCGGTACCACGCTCGCTTTCTGTCCATTATGAAGCACATGATAACATCGGTATTTGGCTTCAATCACCCGCACTGGTCGTAAGTTCGAGTCCCTTCAAGGCGAGCATCTCGACAGTGGCGCTATACTATGTTCGAGAAATTAGTATAACGGGGATCACGGTGGGTGGTGCCTTGTATTGGAGTAGCGGAGGCGGGCAGAGTCCACTGGGTAAAAGTCGCCAAGCTTGCTTGCTGGTCGTAACTATACTAGATTTGTGAAAA